>OZ240684.1:0-2069867 GCA_965199175.1 Alphaproteobacteria bacterium | reverse complement strand
TCACGTATTGTCACCGCAGTGGGTCGCCGGGTTGACGAAACGATGCCGTTGGCTGACGCCCGGCTGATGGATGGAAGCCGGGTCAATATCATCATTCCTCCGCTGGCGATTGATGGTCCCAGTATTTCAATTCGTAAATTCTCAGCCAAGAAAATCACCCTGGAGATGATGGCTGAGCAAGGCAATATTTCATCGGCCATGAAAACTGTTTTGCGTATTGCCGGGCGCTCGCGTCTGAATATCCTGATTTCCGGTGGAACCGGCTCAGGCAAGACCACCTTGCTCAACGCCATTTCTCAGATGATTGATGAGGGGGAACGCATCGTTTCAATCGAAGATGCAGCAGAGCTACAGCTGCAACAACCCCATGTGGTGCGGCTGGAAACCCGTCCCCCCAATCTTGAAGGTGAAAATGAGATCACCATGCGGGACCTTCTTAAAAATTCCCTGCGGATGCGTCCGGATCGCATCATTCTCGGTGAGGTGCGCGGTGAAGAAGCTGTCGATATGCTCCAGGCAATGAATACCGGCCATGATGGCTCCCTGGGGACCATCCATGCCAACCGGCCCCGCGAAGCTCTGTCGCGTCTTGAAAATATGATCGGTCTTTCCAATGTCAGCTTGCCTGCCCGGGCTGTACGTACTCAGATTGCTTCAGCCCTGGATATGATTGTTCAGGTCAGCCGTATGCGTGATGGTAAACGGCGAATCACCAGCATCATGGAAATTGTCGGCATGGAAGGCGAAGTCATCACCACCCAGGAATTGTTCACATTCAAATTCAAGGGAGAAGATAAAGACGGCAACCTTCACGGAGATTATGTCTGTTCCGGGTTGCGGCCACATTTTGCAACCAAAGCATCTTATTTCAGTCTGGAAGATGATTTGATGCGGGCGATTGCTTCGTCGGATCAAAGTTTAGAAAACAGACGGACAAACTCATGAGTTTTGTGATCATCTTCGGTGCGGTCGTCAGTGCCATTCTTATGGTTGCAGCCCTGGCAATCGGGCTGCAATCCGGCAATACCCGACGTCACCTTGATCGACGCCTGGGAGACATCGGCAACAAAGGCGGCGCCATCAGCGCAGCTGGTTTAGCGGCCAATTTGCGGCGGCAGGAAACAGCCAGCAAACTACCAATCCTTGATCGTCTGGTTCAGGCCTGGCTCCCCAACCCGGACCGGTTACGTGATCGTCTGGCCCGGACTGGCCGTGAAATTGGCCTGGGCGATTATGCCTTATGGTGCATAGCATCCGGCCTTGGTGGTTTTATTGTCGCATCATGGAGTATCCAGCTACCCCATCCGACCTCTGTGTTGCTGGGCTTTGTTCTGGCTCTTGCTTTGCCCTGGCTAATCACCGGTATCATGATCAGCAGCCGGCTGGCGGTCTTCATGGAACAGTTCCCCGGAGCCCTCGATCTGATTGTGCGCGGTCTGAAAAGCGGGATGCCGACCACTGATGGTTTTGCCGCCATTGCCAATGAAATGAAAGGACCGGTATCCGAAGAATTTGGCTGGATTGTTGATCAGATCAAGATCGGGGTCAACCTGGATGAAGCCATAGCAGAAACCGCGCGGCGTCTGGACTTACCCGATTTCAAATTTTTTGCCATCACCTTATCAATCCAGAGAGAAACCGGCGGGAATCTCTCTGAAACTCTTGAAAATCTCTCGGAAATTTTGCGCCGCCGTAAACAATTAAAACTGAAAATTAAGGCGTTATCCAGCGAAGCAAAGGTGAGTGCCTATATTATCGGGGCTCTGCCTTTTATCCTGTTTGCGGTCATTAACTCGCTCAATCCGGACTATGCGTCGGTTTTGTTTACAGATCCACGGGGTCATACGATGCTGATTTTTGCCGGGATCTGGCTGGCGATTGGTGCTTTTGTGATGTTCAATATGGCTCGGTTTGAGATTTGAGACCGGAGCGATCATATGTCTGAACTGATTGATATCATTGAGAATTTTTTCTCTTTAAACATTGAGGATATCACGATTTTCGGTGCTGCTATGGCCGCTGCTCTGGCAACGGTTGTGTTTTGGTTTGCGCTGGTTGAGCGCGATAAAACAGCCAAAAATTTGCGCGCCCTTGAAGAGCAACGGGACAAGCTGGTCAGTAAAGTTATGGAGATTAAAGATCCCAAACGCCGGAGCAATTTTGTCGGAATGAAATCAATCGGACGCATCGTCAACAAGATGCGGCTGGATAACAGTGAACAACATAAGGAAATCGTTAATAAACTGGCCAGGGCAGGCTATCGCGGGCTTGATGCGGTGTTGTATTTTTTCTATCTGCGCATTCTTTGTGCGGTCATTTTAGGGTTTGGGACTTTCTTTTTATTGTTTGTTCTTCAGATTGGCAGCATCAGCTTGTTTCAATCTTTTATGGCTCTGCTGATCGCAGTCAGCCTGGGGTATTATTTACCCGATATTATCGTGCGCAATCAGACCGAAAAACGTAAAGCATTGCTCACAAAGGCGTTGCCCGATTCCCTTGATCTGCTGGTGATCTGCGCCGATGCGGGCTTAAGTCTTGATGCATCCTTTAAGCGGATTGCCCGGGAAACCCGGGAAACCTGTTCTGAAATGGCGGCTGAAATGGAGTTGACCGCCGTTGAGCTGAGTTTTTTACCAAACCGGCAAAAAGCCCTGGAAAACCTCAGTGATCGCACAGATCTGGCGATGATTCAGGCTGTGGTCAATAGTCTGCGTCAGTCGGAAAAATACGGCACGCCGATTGCTCAGTCCTTGCGGGTCCTGGCGGCAGAATTTCGTAACGAACGCATGCTGAAGGCCGAAGAAAAAGCATCCCGACTGCCGGCTTTGATGGCTATTCCTCTCATGCTGTTTATTTTTCCACCTCTTTTTGTGGTTCTCGGCGGGCCGGCGATATTAAAAATCACCGATAGTTTCAAGGGGCTGGGAGGCGGCTTGTAAATATCGCTCACGTATAAATATTGCTCACGTATAAACCGCTCACGTGAAAATCACCGAACCTACCAATACCAAAGTCGCCTGAAAAATGCTTCAGGCGGTTTTTTGCTCAAAACTGTGCAAAGCAGGAGCCTGAATGGTCTGGCTGAAAAACGAAGGAAAGCCTAAGGACAGGGATAGGTATCCTCGCCATGGGCTGATTCAATGGCCCGGATTGCCGACTGAGGCAGGGTCAGATCAACACTATCGATATTGATCTTTAGCTGTTCCATTGTGGTCGCGCCGATTAAATTACTGGTCGTAAAAGAGCGGCTGTTCACATAAGCCAACGCCATTTGAGCCGGCATAAGACCATGATCAACCGCAATGGTGTTATAGATTTCTGCGGCCTGGCGACCCCGCGGTTTGGTGTACCGGTCAAATATGTCTCCAAACAGGGTCAACCGGGCCTTTTCAGGCTGTTTGCCACCATCGTATTTACCGGTAAGCATGCCGAAAGCAAGGGGTGAATAGGCAAGCAGACCACAGGATTCGCGAAATGCCACCTCAGCCAGGCCAACTTCAAAGCTGCGGTTGAGCAAAGAATAGGGATTTTGAACCGAGACCACCCGTGGCCAGTGATTTTTCTCAGCCAATTCCAAAAACCGCATAACCCCCCAGGGGGTTTCATTGGAAAGACCTATGAAGCGAATTTTGCCGGCCCGGACCAGATCGTCCAGGGTTTGCAACTGCTCCTCAATCGGGATGCTCTCTTGGTCAATCGAAGGATCTGGTGGGGTAAAGCCTAATTGTCCGAAAAAATTGGTACCCCGGTCGGGCCAGTGGATTTGATACAGATCAATATAGTCAGTCTGTAACCGTTTCAGACTCCCCTCAACCGCCATGCGAATATGGTCACGGGACACCCGCGGGGCTGCACCATCACGCAACCAGGCAAGACCACCAGAGCGACCAGTTACTTTGGTCGCCAAAATAACGTCATCACGATTTTTCCGCTCAATCAGCCAGTTACCGATGATTGTTTCAGTACGGGTCGCGGTTTCAGCCCGGGGGGGAACCGGGTACAGTTCCGCAACATCAATCAGATTGACGCCGCGTTCCAGAGCATAATCAAGCTGGGCATACGCCTCAGCCTGAGTGTTTTGCTCACCCCAGGTCATTGTCCCAAGGCCAATCAGACTGACATCGAGGCCGCTACGACCAAGAGGGCGGTATTTCACAGGCAAATCCTCTTTATTATGTATGATTTATTTTATTATGTATGAGATTATTATTTTATATGAGCGCAAAAATCACAGAAAAAAACCAATAAACAGAGACATCAACGCGAAGGGGAAAGATTGGCAGCAAAAGATTCGTAAAAAAGAGAAAAACCCAAAACCCCGGATATTGGCAGGATGAGAGCACAACCAGATCAAAAATCAACCCCTAAAGAAAAAATCAGCCATATCAGCATGGCTATACAGACGTTCATGAGAACAGACGGTCATGAGAAATTTCGCCATGAACGGAAAAACCAATCAAGGGGAAAACCCCGAATTTCCCGGTCATGATCTGAGGTTCAGTGGTCGTCTGCTCAAACAACGCCCTGGACTGTATATGAGATATCAATATATGGGATATCAATGCTGCCACGCGGTGGTCTGAAGCATCATTGATGCAGATTCTTCACCATATGTTTCATATCCTGATGCTGCATATTCGGCGATGCGGCAACAAAACATCACCTGATCACCATTGGAAACCGCTTCGGATATGGCCACCCGGCTTTTTTCTGATCAATGCCGGAGATAGTGCAGGCCAGATCATCACCGGTATCGGAACCAGGAACCGGTAAAGCGGCCGCAACAGAAACCGCCAGACCATTTTGCGATCATCGGTGGGCCGGGGAATCATTATGCAGATTGTTTCGAAAATCCCCGGTCTATCCTCAAAAACCAGCGAAGCGTTGAGCAAGAATATGGCCCTCAATACATTCATTCGGTCACAATACGGGCCGGACCGATGGGGACACTGCTTTGCCTCAGACCGGTTGCCCCCTCAAAATCGGGCAAAAACAGCCCCCCCGGATAAACCATTTTCAACCCATATTCTGGCCGGAGCACCAGTCTGAACAATCGGCACCCGTCCCCCCAAAGAACGATACAAACCACCGGCCAGAAAAGCACCGCTCTGCTGTGAGAGCTGACGAACCCATCAAGCATCATCACCATGACCCGACGCCGCATGCACAAGTCCAGACCGTATGCACTACACCGGACGCATATCTTTTGGGGAGCGGCCTGTATCTGCATGCGGATGATCTGCGGCCAAAAAACATTGTATTGACGTCATCCCTGCTCAATGGCTCTGTCCAAAGCAATGCGGCTGATTGGCCGGAAAGGGACTTAAGCATAACCGCCAGTGCCGGTTCATCAAACCAGGCCGTTGAGGGCGCATCCCGGATGGCACAGCCCCCGGATCCAACGGTACTGAACCGGGAAATACCCAGGGAAACATCATAAAAATAGTCCAAAATAACCGCCATATTATCGGCAACAAGGATTTGTGGTATAGATCAAACCCAGGCAATCATTGGGGATCGAAGCCTGGCCGGATAGCACAAACCCCATATCCAGTTGCAGCAGCCTGTTCTCAATCATTGCCTCCGGCAGTATTGGAAAAAGCCATTTCGACAGGACGTAACGACCACTCCGGCTTAAAGGCAGAAATACCCGAAGCCCGCAAACGAAACCACATGTATCGCCGGAGAACCGATCCTGAATATGAAAAAATGAAGGGATGAAAAACCGGATCATACGATCATATATCATACAATCATATAATGTATCTTATCGTGTCTCAATCCCAGAAGGTGGGGGTTGAAGGACTGTTTGTTAAGGGAGCGTTCAGGAAGGTTGGTATATTTAAGAGAGAGTAGGTTCAGTTATACCCTGATCTGGCGTTTGCGTTGGTTTCAGCTTTAGATTTGTGTTTCAGTTTTATATGTGCCGGGCTTTGACGTCTCTTGAACTTCGGGTTAGCCTGATATTCTGGTTTGTTTAGAGGCTTGATGTTCCAACGAAAGCTGTTACATAGACATCAAACATGACATAGATATCGAACATGACACAGACATACGACACTGTACGGACTACGAAAGAAATACGGACTACGAAAATACAGACTATAAAAACAGATTACGAAACCCTATAAACATACGAAACAGACACAACAAAACGGTGTTATGGTCCACAGATGTTATGATCATAACATTCATTTGAAAACTGGTACGGAGAAACGATCTTATGGCTCTGGGTAATCAAACACGCTGGTCGGCTCGCGGCCAATCCATGTCGCGGAATGCAGCGATTGACGAAGGCCTGCGCGCATTCATGTTGCGGGTCTATAATTATATGGCTTCTGCCCTGGCACTCACCGGCATCGTTGCTTACGCATTGGCTCAGATGTCGGTAACATTCGGCCCTGAAGGAGCTATTCTCTCTTTGACCGGGCTCGGAGAAGCATTATTTAACTCGCCTTTACGCTGGCTGGTTATTCTTGCCCCCTTTGCCTTCATTCTGGTCTTGAGTTTTGGCATCGAACGTATGCGCGCCAGTACAGCCCAGACAGTGTTCTGGTTGTTTGCCGCTGTGATGGGGGCATCAATGGCGTCGCTGTTTATCGTTTATACCGGTGCTTCGATCGCCCGGGTCTTCTTCATTACCGCCGGGACATTCGGGGCAATGAGTCTCTACGGATACACCACGAAGACCGATCTTTCCCGTTTTGGATCTTTTCTGTTCATGGGTTTGATCGGTGTGAT
This sequence comes from Alphaproteobacteria bacterium, assembly GCA_965199175.1. Taxonomy (GTDB): domain Bacteria; phylum Pseudomonadota; class Alphaproteobacteria. Next base: position 2,063,126 of record OZ240684.1, on the reverse strand, counting down.
CATCGCCAGCCTGGTCAATCTGTTTTTAGGAAGCAGCGTGTTGCAATTTGCAATATCGGTGATTGGTGTCCTGGTCTTTATCGGCCTGACTGCTTATGATACCCAGATGATCAAGAACAGCTATCATGAAGGGGATGATAGCGAAACTGCGGGGAAAAAAGCCATTCATGGCGCGTTGCGGATTTATCTCGATTTCGTCAATATGTTCATTCTGTTGCTCCAGCTGTTCGGGAGCCGCCGCTAAGCGCAATCATTCAGGATGCAGATAGTGCATCATATGAAAAGGATAGGGCCGCACTCTGGTGCGGCCCTTTTTTTAACCAGGGCCTGATACAGTATCGGCGGGTATTTTAGTCCGTATCATGCCGATCAGATTTGTTATTAAAATACTGTCATGCTCCGATTCTTTATCTTGCCAATCAATGAGCATGATTAAGGAAATTCTTACCAATTCCCGGTTATTTTGGGCATCGCGGCTTTTGGATTGTTGTGGTCAATATGCAAAAATGACGTCTATGTCATCAGATCATACATTGTTGAAAGCCCCGTTATGACAGGGATATGATCATGCCTTGCTGCCAGAAATTGAGGATTTTTCGCCAAAAATCCCGAAATTTGAGAGGGAAACAGGCTCTGCTTTCTGACCAGAGCGGTGCAACAGCCATCGAATATGTTGTGCTTTTGGCTGCGATTGTCCTGGTGAGCATCGCCGCAGCCGGTCAAATTGCCGACAATTACAGGGATCAGGCAAGCATCCTCAATACAACTCTCGGCAAAGCGGAAAACAGAGTCACCCAAACACCGTGAAACACCCGGTAGGATAACAAAAATGAATAATTTTCAGCGCAAAGGATCAAAAAGCAATACCGATGTCGGTCAGGCATTTCGGAAACGTGTTCGAGACATGATCCTGGCCAGGCACAGAATAGTGCTCCATGAGAGACACTCTGTTCTGTGCAGTTTAAGAAATAATCAGGAAAAGACACACAGATTTGCCCTCGGCTCGGACAATCCCCCTGTAATTGTTACATGTAAAACCCATAAATGGACATCTGGCGATAATATGCCCAGTGCCAAAATACACGCCTTTGCCGTAGCAATGTTCCATTTCCATATGGCACCATCAAAATACCGCAAAATTTTTGTCTGCGAACAGAGCTTAAGAAAAAAGGATAACAAAAGCCTGCTTGAATATTTTCTTGATAAATACTTTTACCTGATTCCCCCTGATGTGGAATTGTGGGAACTGCCTCCCGACAGTGATGCGGTGCGTATCATTCGCCCTGCCTGATCAAAAAACCGCATATGATGGGCTATAGAGTTGCCGCATCACGTCATCATGCCGGTTTAGCTATTGGTTCCCCCGACGGTGAGACCGTCAATACGCACAGTCGGCAGCCCGACCCCCACCGGTACATACTGGCCTTCCTTGCCACAGGTCCCGATCCCTCTGTCAAACGCCAGATCATTGCCAACCGCTTTGATTTTTGTCAAAGCATCCGCACCATTACCGATCAATGTCGCTCCCTTGACTGGCTGACCGATGGTGCCATTCTCAATTAAATACGCTTCCGAAGCCGAAAAGACGAATTTTCCTGAGGTAATATCCACCGACCCACCACCGAAGCTGGTGGCATAAATCCCTTTCGGGGTTGCGGCAATAATATCGGAAGGCTCTCTGTCTCCGGCCAGCATATAGGTATTGGTCATACGTGGCATCGGGCAATGGGCATAACTCTGACGCCGACCATTGCCGGTTGGTGCAACCCCGGACAAACGCGCATTCAGACGGTCTTGCATATAGCCAACCAGTATCCCATCCTCAATCAGAACAGTCTGACCACCCGGCGTGCCTTCGTCATCAATCGCCAGGGAACCCCGCCGGTCAGGCAAGCTGCCGTTATCAATCACCGTCACGGCTTTAGCAGCGACACGTTGCCCCATTAAGCCAGCAAAAACTGAGGTTTTTTTGCGGTTAAAGTCACCTTCAAGCCCGTGGCCAACCGCTTCATGGAGCAAAATCCCCGGCCATCCCGGCCCCAGGACAACCGTCATCTCGCCAGCCGGAGCAGCAACCGCCCCCACCTTAACCAATGCCTGGCGTAACGCTTCATCGACGCTGTGCTTCCAGGTGTTGGGATCCAACATCGGGCTGAATTGAGAACGCCCACCACCACCATAAGAACCGGTTTCCATAACACCGTTTCGACCCATGACCGTGATGGAGACATCCAGACGGGTCAAAGGACGTATATCGGTCGCCACCCGGCCATCGGGACGCATAATCAGAACCACCTGCCAGGAACAAGACAGAGATGCGTGACTTGCTTTACACGCGGATCACAAGAACGGGCATATGAATCAATATCCGAGAGAAGGGCTGCCTTGGCAGAGAAAGATGCCTCAGTCGATGGATCAATATCAGTGTATAAACGCTGCTGAACCGCCGGAGGTGGCCCCGCCAATACACCGGAATAATTGCCACGCACCGCCCGAATGGTCTCACCGGCCCGACATATGGCGGCTTTACTCATCCCGGTGGCATGAGCATAGCCAGTCGCCTCACCATGCACCGCCCGCAATCCAAAACCCCGACGGATATTAAATCCAGCCGATTTGAGGTGACCACGATCCAGGACCAGAGATTCGGTCTGGTAATGCTCAAGAAACAACTCACCATCGTCACAACCAACCAGGATATCCTGAATCAAAGCAGCAGTCTGGGCTTGATCAAGATCACTTTGCCGGAAAAGCAAAGCCCCGGCATCACAAGCCCCGACAGGAGAACTCTTTGGATCAGACATGGTTCGTATCAGACATGGTTTGTCTCAGACATGGTTATCATCAGCTTTATAATCAATTTTGTGATCAATGGTTAACGATATCTTGATTTTATGTCACCCTTTCAGTAATGATCCCTTCATATTGTCCAATTCAAATACGTAGAAATACCCAACTCAGAAATACCCAACTCAGGTGAAATACCAAATTGACGTAAGAACACCAAAAAATTCGCCTAAAACACCAAAAAACACCAACCCACGTGAAATATTGATTACGATATTGATTGATTGTATACCGGCTTGTGTCAAAAAATTGGCCAGGCACGGGATTCATGAAAGACCTTGATGAAAGACCTTGATGAAATTACGTTAAGAAGGTTAGATAAGGTCAGATAACGTTAAGAAGGTTAGATAACGTTAGATTACGTCTAAGAGCAATGGGGGAGGACTGAGTGACAATGAAAGATCGGTTTTTGAGCTTTGCCCTGGCGGCATTGGGTGTCTTTTTGCCAGCATCCTGGGCACATGCGGAAGTCCTTGGCCAGCCGTATCCGTGGCAGACCGGATTCCAGGCCGCCGCATCGCCGGTGATGGAACGGATTATTAACTTCCATGATATCGTGCTGGTGATCATTACCCTGATCACCATATTTGTTCTTGCGCTGATGATTTATGTGATGGTGCGGTTTCGGGCATCAGCCAACCCAACCCCCACCAAAACAGTTCATAACAGCTTTCTGGAAGTAACCTGGACCGTTGTCCCGGTTCTTATTCTGGTTTTTATTGCTATTCCTTCTTTGCGTCTGCTCTATTACGAAAACACCATCCCACAGGCGGATATGACCATCAAAACCACCGGATATCAGTGGTATTGGTCATATGAGTATCCTGATCATGGCGGTTTTACCTATGACGCCACAATGATTCTGGACGAAGACTTAGAAGAAGGTCAGCCGCGTCTGCTTGCCACTGATTATAATGTCGTCTTACCAGTAGGCAAAACCATTAAGGTTTTGGTGGCCGCTGATCCGGCCGGTGTTATCCATTCCTGGGCCGTTCCATCCCTGGGGGTTAAGACGGATTCAGTTCCCGGGCGTCTCAATGAAACCTGGCTGCGTATTGATAAAGAAGGCATGTATTACGGGCAATGTTCCGAACTATGCGGGGTCAATCATGGCTTTATGCCCATCGCCATTAAAGCAGTCAGCCAGCAGGAATTCGATGCCTGGGTGATTGAAGCTCAGGAGGAATTTGCCCGGGCAGAAAGTCGCTGGGATACCGCCGGAGTCATGCAACCCAATACACCTTAGCTTTTGAGCCATTCGGGCTTTTAACCGGATTTTTAAGACGTCCTTTGAAAACGAAAGAGCACATAACAAAGAAAGAGCATACAACCATGAGTACCACTCACGCCGAACATGATGTCCCTCCTTTCTGGAAACGTTATCTTTATTCCACCAACCACAAAGATATCGGAACCCTTTATCTGATCCTGGCGATTATTTCCGGTCTGGTCGGCGGGATTTTCTCGCTCTATATGCGTATGGAGCTGGCTGAGCCGGGAATACAAATTCTCGATGGGGATTACCAACGTTATAATGTCTGGATCACTGCCCACGGCCTTTTGATGGTGTTCTTTATGATCATGCCGGCGATGATGGGGGGGTTTGGTAATTGGTTTTTGCCGATTATGATCGGGGCGCCGGATATGGCTTTCCCGCGTATGAATAATGTCAGTTTTTGGCTGCTGGCAGCCGCTTTGATCCTTTTGGTCGCCTCGACTTTCGTTGATGGGGGTGTTGGGGCCGGATGGACTCTCTATGCGCCCTTATCAACAACCGGACAGCCCGGTATGGCGATGGATATGGCGATTTTCAGCCTCCATCTGGCCGGGGCGTCTTCTATTTTGGGGGCGATTAACTTTATCACCACCATCTTTAATATGCGGGCACCGGGCATGACTCTCCACAAAATGCCTTTATTTGCCTGGTCGGTTCTGGTCACTGCCTTCTTGTTGTTGTTGTCGTTGCCGGTTCTGGCTGGTGCCATCACCATGATGCTGACTGACCGCAATTTTGGGACCGGCTTTTTCACCCCTGAATTGGGTGGAGATCCGGTATTGTACCAACATCTCTTCTGGTTTTTTGGGCATCCGGAAGTTTATATCCTGATCATTCCCGGTTTTGGGATTATCAGCCACGTCATTTCCACATTCTCCCGTAAGCCGATTTTTGGCTATCTTGGGATGGCTTATGCTATGGTGGCGATTGGTTTTGTTGGTTTCGTTGTCTGGGCACATCATATGTATACGGTGGGGCTTGATGTTGACACGCGGGCTTATTTTGTCGCCGCGACAATGGTCATTGCAGTCCCGACCGGAATTAAGATATTCAGCTGGATCGCCACCATGTGGGGAGGGTCCCTTGAGTTCAAAGTGCCCATGTTGTTTGCCCTTGCCATGATCTTCCTGTTTACCCTGGGGGGGGTCACCGGGGTTGTCCTGGCCAATGCCGGGGTCGATGTGTCTTTACATGACACGTATTATGTGGTGGCACATTTTCATTATGTGATGTCGATGGGAGCCCTCTTTTCCATCTTTGCCGGTTTCTATTATTGGTTTTCAAAAATGTCCGGCTGTGAATATAGTGAGTTCCTGGGTCAAATTCATTTTTGGCTGACATTTATCGGTGTCAATCTGACCTTTTTCCCGATGCATTTCTCCGGCCTTGCCGGTATGCCGAGACGTATCCCGGATTATCCGGATGCTTTTGCCGGCTGGAATTATATCTCAAGTATTGGGGCGTATATTTCGGTGGCCGCAGCGTTCTTCTTTGTTTATGTGGTTTTGGAAGCCTTTTATCGCAAGCGTAAAGCGGCGGCCAATCCGTGGGGTGCCGGGGCAACAACTCTTGAATGGACAGTGTCCTCACCGCCACCGTTCCATACCTTTAATGAATTGCCCCGGGTAAAATAAGAACCAGGTGAGGCTTCTGCCTTTCGGTGCCATGTCACATCCGGTTCCTCTTTCTGCGTCATCGGGTATTCCTGAGTCCGGGGTAACCGCTTCTGAGATTGAGGAGAGCGCGGTCGCTGACTTTTTCGCTCTCCTCAAACCGGGAGTCATGTCGCTGGCTGTTTTCACAGCAACAGTTGGTCTTTTGATAGCTCCCGGCCAACCTCATCCGATTCTCAGCATGATTGCGGTTTTCTGTATCGCCGCCGGTGCCGGTGCAGCCGGAGCCATCAATATGTGGTTTGACCGGGATATCGACGCCATCATGACCCGCACCCGGAGACGGCCAATTCCCAATGGTCGTTTGAATGCGGCCAATGCTCTGATATTTGGGGTCATTCTTGCGGTATTTTCGGTGATGATCATTGGCCTGGCCCTCAATTATCTGGCCGCAGCCTTATTGGCACTGACAATTGCGTTTTATGTCTTTATCTACACCATGTGGCTGAAGCGGCGAACTCCGCAAAATATTGTCATTGGTGGCTTGTCGGGAGCATTTCCTCCTCTGGTCGGCTGGGCAGCCGCAAGCGGGGAAATCAGCCTCTACCCGCTTTTGATGACGCTGATTATTTTTCTTTGGACTCCACCACATTTCTGGGCCCTGGCTTTATACCGCAACGGTGATTATGCAAAAGCCGGCGTTCCGATGATGCCGGTCACAGCAGGGTCAGGAGCAACCTGCCGACAGATTGTCGTTTACAGTCTGTTATTGACGATCAGTGCCATACTCCCATGGGTTTTGGGGTTGGCCGGGGTTGTTTACGGGGTTTCTGCAACCCTTTTGTCCTGGGTGTTTTTGTCTCATGCCCTGGCAGTCTGGGACATCGGTGAACGAGATGGTCATGCCGCATCCCGGACCTTATTTATGTATTCAATTTTTTATCTCTTTCTTTTGTTCTCAGCCATGCTAGCTGACCATGTATTCATCGGCAACCAGGCCGGTATCGTCAGTTTCTAATCACGGCTATTGGTTGGTTTTCATCTCATGACATCTCAACACAAGCAAAAACAAGATGACGCCGCACAACGCCGGCGTTTTCGCAATATTGTCCTGGGAGTTTCGCTGCTGGGTCTGGCTGTTTTATTTTACATTATCACCGTCTTGCGCATGGGGGAATCGGGATGAATAAGCCGGAAAAACCATGCACATCCACCCGCAATCGCCGTTCTGCAATGATTTTGGCGGGCATTGTGGTGGCCATGGGTGGACTGGCATATGCTTCGGTCCCCCTTTATCAGTTGTTTTGCCAGGTAACCGGCTATGGCGGGACACCGCGCAGTGCTGATCATGTCCCGGCTCAGACATTAGACCGGCAGGTAACAATCCGTTTTAATGCTGATATCAGTCGTTCTTTACCCTGGCGGTTTCGTCCGGCCCAGAAAGAAATTGCGCTGCGCATTGGTGAGCAAGGGCTGGCTTTTTACCAGGCCACCAACCAGGCCACAACCACGACTTCCGGAACGGCGATTTATAATGTCACCCCGCTCAAGGTGGGATCCTATTTCAATAAAATTGATTGTTTTTGTTTTGAAGAGCAATCTTTGGCTCCCGGCCAAAGTGTTGATATGCCGGTGGCATTTTACATTGACCCGGCGATTGATGACGACCCGAATATGAAAGATATTTCAACGATAACCTTGTCTTATACGTTTTTTCCGGTCATAGACGAGGATACCCAGGATGCGGTTAACAACGACAATAAAAAACCAGCTGCCATCAACAACGGCTTGTCCAGGCTCTCAAATTCTACCATAATGGTTAATCAGTTGGGACCCAGACAGGTCTTTTAGTATTCACAGATGACTCTTTTAAGGATCGGGCTGAAGTCGGTGTTCAAACCATAGAATCATTGAAACCGGAATATCCGGGTTTGGCATTTTTTATATTAAAACCGCTTTTTGTATTGAAACCACCGTCTTTATATTGACTTTACATTGAAACCTTTGATCAATGCGTATCTGGGCAAGAGGAGAACAAGAACCATGAATGACCATGTTCAAAAACACCCCTATCACCTCGTTGATCCGAGCCCGTGGCCGCTTTTGGCGTCACTCTCGGCTTTGGTCATGTTTTGGGGGGTTGTCGAATATATGCACGAGATTGGTTCCACCTGGTTTGTGATTGGGGGGGCGGGGCTGCTGTTTACGGCTTTCATGTGGTGGCGCGATGTGGTGCGCGAAGGCGAGCATGAAGGACACCATAATGCGATTGTTCAAATTGGCCTGCGTTACGGTATGGTTTTGTTTATTGCCTCAGAAGTGATGTTTTTTGTGGCTTGGTTCTGGGCCTTTTTTGACGTAGCGTTCTTCCCCGGAGCCAATAGCCCGGAATTGGTGACACGCCAGGAAGTGACCGGCGGTGTCTGGCCACCGGCTGATCTTGAAGGAAGACTGTTTGATCCTTTCGGGATTCCGCTTCTCAATACGCTTATTCTGCTTTCTTCAGGAGTAACTGTAACCTGGGCTCATCATGCGTTGCGGCAGGATGATCGCAAAAATTTCCTGATCGGGCTGGGGCTGACCATTGTGTTGGGAGCCGCATTTACAGCCTTACAGGCTTTTGAATACGGCATTGCTGAATTCAGTTTCGATGAGGGGATTTATTCATCAACCTTCTTTATGGCTACCGGTTTCCATGGTGCTCATGTGCTGATTGGGACACTGTTTTTACTGGTCTGTTTTTTCCGGGGCCTGGCAGGTCACTTCAAACCGGATCACCATATCGGTTTTGAAGCTGCGGCCTGGTACTGGCATTTCGTTGATGTTGTCTGGCTCTTTTTATTCACCTTCATCTATTGGTGGACGGCGGCCTGACATCATATTGTATCACCATACTGTATCATCATACTGTGTCATATTATCATGGCATCCTCACTTCTTCTGGCGTTGAAAGCGCGCTGCCCCCGGTGCCGGAAGGGTCCTTTATATGATGGTATGCTCAAGGTTGCCGATCATTGTGCGGCCTGTGGCTCTGATTTATCAAAGCATGATAGCGGTGACGGGCCGGCGGCTTTTTCTATATTTGTCGCTGGCAGTTTAGCGTTGATTATGGTGGCCTGGATGGAAATTCGCTTTATGCCACCGCTTTGGGTCTATGGGGTGGTTTTGGTGCCGGTGGTCATCTTTTCTTCTCTGCTGAGTATCCGCTTTTTTAAGGCATTTTTGGTCATTTCACGCTACCGGTATCCATCGGAAAAAGGTGGTCATGAAAGGTAATTAGAAACGTGCGTTTCAAAGGCTATGTTTTTCAACCACCGTTGGGATTTACCCTGGCGGTTGTGGTTGGTTTGGTGGTCACCATCGGTCTGGGTATATGGCAGTTAGAGCGGCTCTCCTGGAAAGAGCAGTTGATCGCTGAACGACAGGTGGCTTTTGAGCATAGTGCTGTTCCTCTGATGATGGTGGAAAATCCATCCTCTGAGCCGTATCGTCGGGTAAGATTGAACGGAACATTTCGCCATGACCGGGAAATGTACAGAGGTGCGCTGAGCCCCCGGGGAAACCCCGGTTATCATGTTTTAACCCCCCTGGAGACTGAGGATGGTGCGGTCTTATTGATCAATCGCGGTTGGATACCCTTAGAGCTCAAAGACCCGGCAAGCCGTCTGGATGGGCAGATTGAAGGCGTGGTCGATATTGAGGCTGTGATTCGCCGGGATGGCCGGCCGGGTCCTTTGGTCCCGGATAATCGGCCGGAGGAAAAATTCTGGTTCTATATTGATCTTGCGGCCATGTCCCGCTATGCCGGGACGGATGATTTAGGAAATTTTTACCTTGATGCGGGTCCCCAGGCCAATCCGGGTGGGTTTCCTATCGGTGGACAAACAAAAATATATTTGCCCAATGACCATTTCCAGTATGCCCTGACCTGGTTTGCTCTGGCTTTGGGTCTCATCGGCGTTTTTGTCGTTTACTCTACCCGCAAAGAGTCCGGACGGATCACTGATTGATGCCACATTTGGAGGGCTATGCTGCATTAGAAGCCGCATTTGATCAGGTAGGCGTCTTTAGTGAAATTGAATCCATTTTACATTGGGATGCGGCAACCCATATGCCGCTTGCGGCTGCTAAAATACGGGGAGAACAGCTGGCCACAGTTAAGATGCTGGCGCATGAAATTCTCACCCGTCCGGCTCTGAGTGCCTGCTTAGAAGAAGCCGGGAATAAGAATGACCTTGAAGGCTGGCAACGAGCCAATTTGCGCGAGATGCAACGCCTGATCGCTCATGCCACAGCTGTTCCGGGCGATTTGGTTGCTGCTCTTTCCAAAGCATCCTCAGCCTGTGAAGCGGTTTGGCGCTCAGCACGGTCAGAAGATAATTTTAAGGCTGTCTTACCGTCTTTTTCTGATCTGATTAACCTCACACGCCAGGCCGCTCAGGCGAAGGCAGATGCTTTGGGTCATTCTCCCTATGATGCCTTGATTGACCGCTGGGAACCCGGAATGCGGGTAGCAGATATTGATGCCCTTTTCGCGGATCTTGAAACATTTCTGGCCGGATTCATTCCCCAGGTGATTGAGGCTCAGGGGTCCCGCGAGCCGGCACAGATGCCACCGGGACCCTTCGCGGTTGAGGATCAGCGCCGTCTGGCGATTCGCTTAATGAAAGCAGCCGGCTTTGATTTTAATCGTGGCAGCCTTGATGACAGCCTTCACCCATTTTGTAGCGGCAGCAGCGATGATATCCGGATTACCGTGCGTTATGATGAAGATGACTTTACTCAGGGAATCATGGCTGTCCTTCATGAGACCGGGCATGCTCTTTACGAATTGGGACTCCCCGACCAATGGCGGCGCCAGCCAGTGGGGTCAGCCCGGGGGATGAGTCTGCATGAAAGTCAGTCCTTGTCGGTGGAGATGCAGGCATGTCGCTCCCGCCAGTTTATGGATTTTCTGGCTCCTTTGGTCCGGGACATTTTTGCTCAGGAAGGTGCGGCATGGTCAGCAACCAATCTGTATCGTCTGGCAACATATGTCGCGCCTTCAGCAATCCGGGTTGATGCTGATGAAGTGACATATCCGGCTCATATTATTTTGCGCTACCAACTGGAAAAGGCGATTCTTTCTGGTGATCTTCTCCCGGCTGATTTACACACTGCATGGCAGGAAGGGATGCAACATTTGGTCGGCTATGTACCAATCAATGACCGGGAAGGCTGTCTTCAGGATATCCATTGGTATGAAGGATTATGGGGATACTTCCCGACCTATGCGTTGGGGGCGATGACGGCCGCACAGCTTTTCCAGGCTGCGTGCCATGATCAGCCTGATTTGATGACCAAGCTCAGCCATGGTGATTTTACCGATTTAACCAGCTGGATGCGCACCCATATCCATGTCTGGGGATCACGTTATTCAAGTGCTGATTTGCTGGTACGCTCGACTGGTCGTCCTCTTGATGCTCAGGCGTATCAGCAGCATCTGACCCATCGTTATCTCAATGACGGAGAAGCGGGGTAATCTGCAATGGTCCGGGCAATGACCTATGCCAGCAGCCGGGGGACAGCCCCGGAGCTTGACTTTACCGATGTTCTCCTCACCGGTCTGGCCGAAGATGGGGGCCTCTATGTGCCGCAAGAATGGCCCATAGTAAACCAGGATGAGATTGCCGCCTTGCGGGGCTTTACATATCCCGATGTTGCGTTTCGTGTAACCTGGCCCTACGTCGCCGGAGCCATCCATGAAGATGAATATGCGGCCATTCTGACCGATGCGTATCGTGATTTTAATCACCCGGCGGTCGCGCCAATCTGGCAAATGGCTGATGATGTCTGGTTGATGGAATTATTTCATGGCCCGACATTGGCTTTTAAGGATTATGCTTTGCAAGTGGTCGGACGCTTGTTTGACCATGTCCTGACCCGCCGTGGTACCCGGGCAACCATTTTGGGGGCAACATCCGGAGATACTGGTTCTGCAGCCATTGCCGCCTGCGTCAACCGGGCGGCCCTGGATATCGTCATCTTGCATCCAAAGGGACGATGCAGTGAGATTCAGCGTCGTCAAATGACCACAATACAGGCTGATAATGTTCATAATATCGCCATTGACGGGAGTTTTGATGACTGCCAGGACATTGTTAAAATATTGTTTGCCGATAGTGATTTTCGCAATCAAATGGCTCTGGCGGCGGTCAATTCGATTAACTGGGCCCGTATTATGGTCCAGATTGTTTATTATGCCCGGGCAGTATCTTATTTAGGCGGCCCGGATCGCCCGGTTGGTTTTGCGGTCCCAACCGGTAATTTTGGGAATATTTATGCTGGCTATTGTGCCCGCAAGATGGGGTTCCCGGTTGCTGAACTGATTGCCGGCAGCAACAGGAATGATATTCTGGCCCGCTATTTTGAAAGCGGTGAATTGCGTATAACAGACGTCATCCATACCCTTTCCCCCAGTATGGATATCCAGATTTCGAGCAATTTCGAGCGGTTGATTTATGATCTTGTTGATCGAAATGGGGCAGAAGTCGCCAGGCTCATGAGTGACTTTCGCCGCGATGGATTTATGTGTTTCGATCCCGCATTATGGGAGCGTTCGTTAGAGATTTTTCAGGGTTTCCGGGCTGATGACCACCGGACTCTGGCAGTGATTGCCGAAATATATGCCAGGACCGGATCAATCCTGGACCCACATACAGCCATTGGCGTGGCAGCAGCGCAAACACGTCGGTGTGATGCACCAGTGGTCGGGCTGGCAACAGCGCATCCGGCTAAATTTTCTCAAGCCATCTTTCAGGCCCTGGGACAAAATCCCAATCCGCCGGAAACTTTGAAAAAAGCAATCGAGGGAGAAGAGCATTATGTGCATCTCCCCAATGATGCTGCCACAGTCAAAAATTATATACGTAACAGTGTATATACGTGACAGTGTCGGGTAAACGGGCAGTCTTTGCCACTATATGATGAAAAAGGAAGCCGGATCATGGTCAAGGTTACACAATTAGATAACGGCGTGCGGATTGTCACGGACCGGGTGGATTCGGTTGAATCGGTCACCACCGGCGTATGGGTCGGAGCCGGAGCCCGCGACGAATGGGCAGATAATAATGGGGTGGCTCATTTTCTCGAACATATGGCTTTCAAAGGAACCAAAAAGCGTACCGCCCTGGATATCGCCAAAGCGGTGGAAAATGTCGGTGGCCATGTCAATGCCTATACCTCACGGGAAAGCACGGTCTATTACACCAAAATGCTGAGGGAAGATGTCGGGCTGGGAATTGATATTCTGGCCGATATCCTCCGCAATTCTGTATTTAATGAGACTGATTTAGAACGTGAACGTCACGTTATTCTTCAGGAAATCGGACTATGCGCTGATACACCTGATGATATTGTGTTCGATTATTTTCAGGAAACAGCCTTCCCGGATCAGGCAATGGGGCGTCCGATTTTGGGACGAGCAGAGATTATTGGTGGCTTACCCCGGCAATCCTTGCGGGGCTTCATGGATAAGACCTATGCCCCCTCACGAATGATCGTTGCAGCCTGTGGCCGGATTGATCATGAAGAATTTCTCTCTCTTGCCGGGGAGGCATTTGGTGATATGCCGGCTCATCCGGCGTCTCCCCGGGAGTCAGCCCGGTATAGCGGGGGTGTTGATATACGCAACCGACCAGAACTTGAGCAGCTGCATCTGGTTCTGGGCTTCCAGGCAGTATCCCATACCGACCCGGACTATTATGCCCTCAACTTAGGTGCAACGATTCTGGGTGGTGGCATGTCATCAAATTTATTTCAGGAAATTCGCGAAAAACGCGGCCTGGTCTACAGCATTTACGCATTCTCGGCATCCTATTCTGATACCGGTATTTTTGGTGTCTATGCGGGGACCGGAGAAAACAGTGCTCAGGATGTTTTGACTGTAACCTGTGATGAACTCAAACGGGCTTGTGAGGATATTGAAACCCCGGCCCTTGAGCGGGCCAAAGCCCAGATCAAAGCCGGCTTGTTGATGGCGCGGGAGAGCACGCATCAGCGTTGTGAACAAAATTGTCAACATATTCTTATTCACGGGCGACCGCTGAGCGTTGAGGAACTCACAAAGCGAGTCGAAGCGGTTGAAAAAAAAGCGGTATGCACAGCCTTAGAACGGGTCCTGTCGACGCCACCGACCCTGGTCTCTATGGGACCGGCCAGTGATCTGGCCAAGGCAGAAACGATTATCGGTGCCCTTGCCAGGTAAGCAGAATCCCATCACAATCAATACGAAACGATTCAACAGGATAAGGAGGCCATTATGGTGCAGGGTGATGCGGTATCTGCCGGACCATTTTCCCTGGCCCGGCTTCTACAGCCGCGTAACAATGGATTACCGGACCTCAGGATCAGCTATCGGCGGATTTTTCTGCGCCCGCCCTCTGTTACCGACTGGCAATCCTGGTCTGAACTGCGTGAATTATCGCGGGATTTTTTGACACCCTGGGAACCACGCTGGGGAAAAAATGACCTCACCGAAGGGGCATACCGGCAGAGGTTATCGGCCTACCGACAGGATTGGCAACAAGGACGATCCTATAGTTTCTTTATTTTTCAACAGACCGATGGGTGCCTGTTGGGAGGGCTGAATATCAATAATGTTCGTCGTGGGATTGTACAATCGGCTAATTTCGGCTATTGGCTCGGCCAACCGCATAGTGGTCGTGGCTATATGCGTGAGGCTCTGATCGCTGGTCTCAAATTCTGCTTTGATTATCTGGATTTACACCGGGTTGAGGCGGCCTGCCTCCTGAACAATCAGGCCAGCCGAAAGGCCCTGCTGGCCGCCGGCTTCCAACCGGAAGGACTGGCACGTTCGTATCTTAAGATCAACGACCAGTGGCAAGATCATCTGACCTTTGCGGTCTTGCTTTCAGATGTTGCGCAGCGTTTGCAACAGGCTCAGATCAAACAACGATAACCCCACAAATCCGGTTCATCATGCCGGTTATGCGTGACCAAACTGAGAGGAAAGCATCGCAGGATCGAACCCCATCTTCGCAATCGCTGTCTGCCACATTTTTGGGATCTGAGTATGAAAAACCAAATCCGTATCCCCAGGAACATGGAGCCAGCCATTACGCTGAATTTCTGCCTCCAGCTGTCCGGGTGCCCATCCGGCATAACCAAGAGCCAAAATGCTGCTTTCCGGACCACATCCATCAGCAATATCACGTAAAATTTCAACGGTGGCGGTAATACAGATCGAGGACCGGATATTGACCGTTGATTCCTGATGATAATCAGCTGAATGCAAAACAAAGCCACGCTGGGTTTCTACCGGACCACCAAAATGAATATTAGGGGCCGCATCCGGAGCCGTGCATTCAACACCAAGCTGCTCAAGCAAGGAAGGAAAAGATACCGCCTCAACCAGCCGGTTGAGAACCAAACCCATTGCACCATTATGCGAATGGGCAACAATATAAATGACAGATCTGGCGAAACGCTCGTCTTCCATTTGTGGCATCGCCACCAAAACCTGTCCTGTTAAACCGGTTTCTGTTTCCGATTCTGCATCCTGTTCCATGATTACACTCAATCTTCAAAACGTCCCGGATAAAGATGCTCTTTGAATAACCACATTATGTAAATAAGGATTTTATTTGGATAAAGATATTATCCGGATAAGGATATTATTTTATCTATTTTTGACCACATTCTTGAAGAATGTCTGAAATAATGGTGCTGGTAAAGATATTTTCAAAAACACAGGCGAAAAACGTGAATTCTATAAAAAACCGTATGGGTTCCCGCCAATCCGCTTTGCCCGGTTTTGCGATGCTGCTGGCTTTCTGTCTGGCCATTGGCAATGCGGTTGGGGGCGATGGCGGGGTGAATGAGGCCGGGAATAAGGAGCAACCGGGCTTTGGGGAACTCTTTGCAGATGAAGATATCGCCCGGGTTGATCTCATCACCGCCCAGACAGCCATCGGTAAATCCCATTCTCACGATAACCCGGCAATGGTCATGGCGGGTCTGCGGTTTCGTCTGGCCCCGGGCTGGAAAACCTATTGGCGCTCCCCGGGAGATGCCGGATACCCGCCGATGGTGGATTGGTCCCAATCAGACAACCTGGCCAAAACCACCCTCTGGTGGCCGTCCCCCAAACGCTATTTTGATCATGGCCTCCAGACCATTGGCTATGAGAATGAGGTGATTCTGCCGCTTAGCATAGAGGTGAAAAATCCCGCTATCCCGCTATCCGTCCAGGCAATGGTTGATTATCTGGTCTGTGAGGAAATTTGCATTCCTTTACAACAGAATATTTCCCTGATTGTGCCGCCAGGACCCTCAGAACCCACCCCGGAAGCCCGGTTGATTGACCGCTACCGGGCTGCTGTACCGGTTGTGGGTAACCCCGATAACCCCAAAATCCCCAGCATTACGATTCAGGAACTCACCCGGGACCAGACAACCGATTCGGTGAGATTGCGAGCCATAGCCCGGAGTCCCAACCGGTTCCATCAACCAGATCTCTTTCTTGAAGGAGCTGAGGGGACTTGGTTTTCCCAACCAAAGACTACGGTATCGCAAAGCAGTCACCAGGTTCAGTTTACTTTTACCGCTGGCGGTGTGGCCTCTTTTATTGATGCCAATGTAACAGCAACCCTGGTTGATGGGAAACAAGCCTGGGAACGCGATATTATAGTCAATGCCTCTGCGACCCGTGCCCCTATGGACACCCAAACCGGTTTAGCAGCAATACTGGTTCTGGCCTTTCTGGGCGGCTTGATTCTCAACCTGATGCCATGCGTTTTACCGGTTTTATCCTTAAAAATCCTCAGCGTCATTGATCATACCGATGGGGTGCCGCCCCGGATACGGTTTTTGGCAACAGCATCCGGGATTATCACGTCTTTTCTGGTTTTGGCCCTGGCGTTGATTCTTCTTCAGGCTGGTGGTCAGCGTATTGGCTGGGGAATCCAGTTTCAACAACCGGTTTTTCTGGCAGTCATGGCGGTGATTATCACAGTGTTTGCCTGCAATTTATGGGGATGGCTGACGATCTCCGCACCGCATTATATCCTTAACCGTCTGCCGGCAGGAAAACAAGAACAAGGCTGGCCGGGACATTTTGCAACCGGTGCTTTTGCCACTCTTCTGGCAACCCCGTGCTCGGCCCCTTTTCTCGGTACGGCGGTTGGTTTCGCATTGGCGGGGCATGCTGGTGATATTCTGGCGGTTTTTATCACCCTTGGGGTTGGCTTTTCGACCCCCTATCTTTTGCTGGCTTTTTTCCCTGCAATCGCCCGGTGGTTACCAAAACCGGGAGCCTGGATGAATCGATTAAAAGCAATTCTCGGCTTTTTATTAGCAGCAACAGCCCTCTGGTTGGTTACTGTCATTTCCGCACAAAGCGGTATTCTTGCTGCGGTTTCTACCGGTATCTTTCTGATTGGGCTGATTATGGGGCTGGCTCTGGCTGCTGACACAGTGGTTGTGAAAAAGAAACAGCCAAATCTCATGCGGCGGTCCGGATATTGGCTGGCAACCCTGTGCGGTATAGCCGCAATCATCACCACAGCCAGCCTGCAAGAACATCAAAACAGAGCCACCAATGCCATTGATGAGGGACAAGCCCGCCAATGGCATTCATTTGATCCGGTCTGGCTTGATGAGCAGGTGGATGCCGGACGTACTGTCCTGGTCGATGTTACCGCAGATTGGTGTCTGACCTGCCAGGTGAACAAGCATTTGGTCTTAGAGGATCCGGCAATCGAAGCCCTCATTGAGCAGGGAGATATCTTCCCCATGCGCGCCGACTGGACCCGGCCTGATCCGGTCATCAGTGATTATCTGGCCACATATGGCCGTTACGGGATTCCGTTTAATCGTGTTTATGGACCTGGCGCATTATCTGGAATCACATTACCTGAGGTCTTGACTCTTCATGCTCTGAATACCGCTCTTGATCAGGCAAGCATCCCGGCTGCTCCGGGGTCCCCAACCGGCCTGCCAACCGATCCATAAAGATAGGGTGAAAATCAATCATACCGGGGAATCACAGCCCGGGTTCAATCATCACCATCAGCCATTTATCAATCATATCAGTTTATGACCGGTATAAGGCTTCCAGATTGCGGCGATAGCGTTCGATAATTTTATGACGGCGAATTTTCAGTGTCGGCGTCATCAAACCATTTTCGATGCTAAATGGTTCATCAGCGACAATGAAACGGCGGATTCGCTCAGGTGTCGATAAATCCGCATTCACCGATTCAACGACTTGAGCCAGCGTTTTGGTAAGATTCTTATTCAGAGCATCAACCGAATCGGTTGTCTGTTCCCCGGATTTTATGGGGTCTGATTCCTCTAAAAAGGAGGGGTCAGGGACCAGAACCGCGGTGAGGTAAGGCTTACGATCCCCGTAAACCATTGCCTGGCCGATTTCAGGCTGTAAGGCCAGCAATCCTTCAATTTTTTGCGGAGCAATATTGTCGCCACCAGCATTCACGATGATATCTTTTTTGCGGTCAGTAATGCGGATATAGCCATCCCCATCAATGGTTCCGATATCACCGGTATGCAGCCAACCATCTTGCAAAGCAGCCGCGCTGGCATCCGGATTATTCCAATACCCCTGCATGAGGTTGTCCCCACGCACCAGAATTTCGCCATCTTCAGCGATACGTAGGGTGACTCCACGCAACGGCACCCCGACCGTTTCAATCCGCACCCGGTCAGGCGGGTTGCAGCTGATCACAGGTCCGGCTTCAGTCTGGCCATAGCCTTGCAGAATCCGCAGACCCAGAGCCTGAAAAAAATAACCAATATCGGCATTCAGCGGCGCACCACCCGAAACCAATGCTTTGAGGCGTCCCCCAAAACGGGCCGCAACCGCAGAGCGCACCAGCCGGTCCAGCAGGCGATCGAACAGCTTTTCGGTGATACTCAGAGGCTCTGCCCCGATCAGCCGCTTGCGTCCAAGCATAACCGCCTGGTCAAACAAAGCGGCTTTGATCCCTCCCTGGCGTCTGACACCCCGGGAAATACGGGCATGCAAGGTTTCATAGAGCCGCGGGACCGCCGTCATGATGGTCGGGCGCGCCTCAACCATATTGGTAGCCAGCTTATCAATGCCTTCGGCGTAATAAATCTGAGCACCAATAGCGATAGGGAAAAATTGCCCCGCCACATGTTCATAAGCATGCGATAAAGGCAAAAAAGAAAGAAAAACCTGATTTTCCAGACCAATCTGAGTAAGGAGAGTATATGCTCCGGCGCAATTATGCAAAATCGCCCGATGGGATAAAACCACCCCTTTGGGTGTCCCGCCGGTTCCGGATGTATAAATAATACAGGCAGAATTGGCAGGATGAAGTGGCTGCATGATGTCATTGACAGCAGCCAGAGGATCATCGGCCTCAGAAAGTACAGCCGGCCAACGCAAAGCGGTGATCCGGCTTGCCTGCTGAACAACCGGGCGGTATTGGGTGCCAATCACGGTTTCCAGATCCGGGGCATCAACGGCTGCTTCCATCAGACAGGCAGACAAGGTTTCCCCTGAAACAATGGCCGCCTTCGCCCCACTATCATTGAGGATATAGCGGTGATCAGCCGCCGTATTGGTGGTATAGGCCGGGACACTGATGGCCCCGATGGTCATAATGGCAAGATCTGCCATCAACCAGTGCGGACTATTTTCAGCAACCAGCATCACCCGGTCCCCGGCCTCAATGCCCAGATCCCGGAGGCCAAGGGCCAGCCGGGCCGTTTCATCGGCAACCGTCTGCCAATTCATGGAGAAATAAGCCCCGCGCTGCTTTTTCCACAAAAATGCCCGGTCAGAATAGCGGGCCGCCTGCGCAAAAAATAATGCAGGCAGGCTGGGGGTATCAGCAAATGGTATCGGCAAAGATTCAGAATCTGTCATAGCCAGCATGCCCCAATGAGACGCGATATTGAACTATCGTATCATATCGCATCATCGTGATATCGCATCGTTACGTGATAGTACATCATAGGATATGACACTATACGGGTCAGGATCATCGTCAAAGAAACAGTAAAGATACACTCATAAAAGATACCATCATAATGAAAGATCATCATCAATCATCAGGCGGGTTGATCTGTCGAGAGTGGGTGATCATATCCAGGAAAACGATCAAAAATGCTTGCTCAGGACCGGATATTCCTTAAAACCCCCTTCTGTGCCCGCTCCCGGTAAGGCTCAGCTTAAAACCATCTATCTGAAAAACCATCTATTTCAAAAAAAGAACCCTTATGAAAGGATCCATCATGACGCCGTGTTCCCTGCCTGTCCCTGCCCGAATGCCCGGAACTGAGACATCCTCCGCCAGTGCTAAAGATACGGTTGGCAGGTTACCGGAATGGGATTTAACCGATTTATTCCCCGGCCAGGATTCGCCAAAGCTGAAAGAGACATTGTCGGAAATACAGGATTTGAGCCAATCTTTTGCGGCGGATTATCGGGGAAAAATTGCCACCCTTGACAGTGCGGCTTTCGGTACAGCCATTGAGCGCTATGAGCATATTCAGGAAATATTCGGGCGGCTGATGAGTTTTGCCCATCTGCTCTATGCCGGGGATCAAAATGATCCCGAAAAAGGCAAATTCTTTCAGGATATGCAGGAAAAAGTGAATGCGATTGCCACTGATATTCTGTTTTTCTGTCTGGAGATTAACCGCCTGGATGATGAGACGCTGGCTGCTAAACTCACAGATCCATCGGCTTTGCGTTACCAACCCTGGCTACGTGATCTCAGGGTCTTCAAACCCCATGAACTCAGTGATGACATAGAACGGCTGCTACACGAAAAACAGGTTTCTGGTCGGGCAGCCTGGATACGTTTGTTTGATGAGACCATGGCCGCTTTGCGTTTTCCTTTCGATGATGATCTGCTGACTGAGGCTGAGATTCTCCACCGGATGACCGACCGCAATCCTGAGATTCGCCGCCAGGCCGCGCAATCCGTGGGCCAGGTTCTGGCATCCAATATCCGCCTGCTCTCCCATATCACCAATACTCTGGCCAAAGACAAAGAAATCGAAGATCAATGGCGGTCTTATCCCCATCCCTGGTCGGCCAAAAACAAAATGAACCAGGTTGAGGATACGGTGGTTGAGGCCCTGGTTGCAGCGGTGCAGGAATCATTTCCCCGCTTATCCCATCGCTATTATGCTCTAAAGGCGCGCTGGTTCGGGGTTAAAGCCCTGGATTACTGGGATCGTAATGCTCCTTTGCAGGAAGAAGATAACCGGATCATTCCCTGGGATGAAGCCCGGAGCTGTGTTTTGGATGCGTATGCTGATTTTTCCCCGGAATTGGCAACCATTGGTCAACACTTTTTTGATTCAGCCTGGATTGACGCCCCGCCCCGCCCCGGCAAAGCATCAGGGGCATTTGCCCATCCGACTGTGCCCTCCTGCCATCCGTATTTATTACTGAATTATCAGGGCCGGGTGCGTGATGTCATGACGCTGGCTCATGAACTGGGGCATGGATGTCATCAATATCTGGCCGCACGGCAAGGCTATCTGATGGCTGATACACCGCTTACTTTAGCTGAAACAGCCAGTGTTTTCGGTGAAATGCTGACGTTTCGCCGGTTGTTGGCTGATGCACCGGATGCGTCTTCCCGTCGGGTTATGCTGGCCAATAAGGTCGAGGATATGCTGAATACAGTGGTGCGGCAGATCGCGATGTATCTGTTTGAACGCCGGCTGCATACCTGTCGCCGTCAAGGAGAGCTTTCGGTTGAAGAACTGGGTTCACTATGGCTGGAAACCCAGGCTGAGAGCCTGGGGCCAGCCCTTAAGCTGGAGGGGAATTACCGCCATTTCTGGTCTTATGTCCCCCATTTTATCCATTCACCATTTTATGTCTACGCCTATGCTTTTGGCGATTGCCTGGTGAATTCCCTCTATATGGTCTATCAGGAAGGGCAGGAGGGGTTTGCCGAAAGATATCTTGATATGTTGCGGGCCGGCGGCGTGAAGCGGCATCGTGAGTTGCTGGCTCCCTTTGGTCTTGATGCCTCTGATCCGGCTTTCTGGAAGCGCGGTCTGGCAATGATTGAGGGTTTTATTGACGAATTAGAAACCACGGCCGGGGAATAAACCCCAGACACCTCCCCCAGACACCGGTGCTGCTTTTCACTCCCCATCCGGTTGGGGATATGGCTATAGCGGGCGATGGATGGGGACCCTGAGAGAGACCGGATTAAAATGGGCCGAATTAAAATGGGCCGAATTAAAATGGACCGGATTGTGATACCGTGATTCCCCAATCTCACGTTTTTTGTCAAGACACGCAAATAATATACTGTAAAAAAGCAACCTGTAAAAAAAAGCAAAAAAGGCGATGCCGGAGCATCGCCTTTTAAGGATTCATTTTTTGGCTCTTAAGAGCCTTGTTAACGGATAGTCCACAATTCCGATAAATCGGATTTGACATAACCATATCTTTTAGAGAACGTCAAGGACAGTATTTTTCCGCCCGTGATTGTTACCATCATTGGTGGTAGTATATTTCTCAATTTCAATTTTAAGGAACATTGAGTTAAAACCGGATAGATTGTTAAGAATTTTTTGGGAAAGGGGCAAGAATGCTACGTTTTGCTTACGATATCGGATCCAGCTCCATCGGTTGGGTGGTGTATGAATTCCCCTCCGGGGCCAATGCCAAAAATAAAAAACCGAAAGTCCTGGGGATGGGGGTGATCGTTTTTTCCGACAGCCGTGATCCCAAAGATAAACAATCCCTGGCCACCAAACGCCGTGAACCCCGAGGCCAGAGACGCCGGCGTGACCGCTATCTCAGAAGACGCCGCAAGCTGATGAATGCGCTGATCCATTATGGCTTGATGCCCAAAGATGAACAGGAACGCAAAGCCCTTGAGTCCCTGGATCCTTATTGCATCCGGGCTCAGGCTCTGGAAACAGAACTCCCGCCCCATCATATCGGGCGGGCGATTTTTCACCTCAATCAACGGCGTGGATTCAAATCCAACCGTAAAACCGATAAAGGCACTAAAGACGGCGATAAAGAAGCCGGAAAAATCAAGGAGGCAGGCAAAAAATTAACAGAAAAAATGGAAGAGAAGGGCTTCAAAACCTTAGGGGCCTTTCTGTACAGCCAGCTCTATGATGAAGACGGTACGCGTCGCCGTGATACAGAACGTGGCCAGCTGATTGGCGGGGTCCGCGCCCGCCTGCACGGCCAGGGCAAGGATTCATCCTATGATTTTTACCCTTTGCGTTGGATGATTGAACATGAATTCGATGCCATCTGGCAAGCCCAGGCCCAATACAATCCCGGCCTTTTCCATGACCAGGCCCGGGATTTTATCCGCGAAACCATCCTGCATCAACGACCCCTCAAGCCAGTTGAGGTCGGGCGATGCAGCTTTTTCCCCGATGAAAAGCGGGCCTACCGGGCGTTGCCCTGCGTTCAGCGTGCACGGATTTATCAGGAAGTCAATCATCTCCAATTCTCTGATGGCGGGATCCAATGGCGCCCAATCAGCCTGGAGGAGCGCGATATCCTGGCGGCTAAGTTACTAACCCAGGGGACTCTCACCTGGTCGGCCTTACGCAAGGCTCTCTCTTTACCCGCCGGAACCCATATCAATCTTAATGTTCCCCAACGCGGCGATAATCTCAAGGGGGATGAAACCGCCAAAGTCTTGCGTCATAAAAACTGCTTTGACAAGGACTGGGACCGCCTGCCTGCTGAGCGTCAAAATGCCATTGTCAAACAACTCCTTGATGCAGAAGACGATGATGCAGTCATCGAATGGCTGGTGACCGAACAGGGCCGCTCCCCTGAGCAAGCCCGGGCGATTGCCGCCCTCGATCTACCAGGCGGGACCGGTAACTTGTCTGAAAAAGCGATCATGCCGCTTTTGGAGGCTCTGGAGACCGGGTCAGCCAGGGATAAGAATGGTCATACCTGCCCGCTCACCTATAACCAGGCAGTTGAACAGGCATTGGACCGGTCCCATTCCGATTTTGACCAGGCCGGGAACCTCCCCCAGCTGCCGTATTATGGCAAAATCCTTGAGCGTCATGTTGCCTTTGGCAGTGGAGACCCGGAAGACCTCAAGGAAAAATACGGCGGCGAAGAAAAATTTCATGGCCGGATTGCTAATCCGTCGGTTCATGTGATTCTCAATCAGCTACGTAAACTGGTCAACAGCCAGATTCATGTCTATGGCCCCCCGGATCAAATTATCCTGGAACTGGCCCGGGAACTTAAACTCAACGCTCAGCAAAAACGTGACCTGGACATTCAGCAAACAAAGAACCGGGAGGCCAATGAACGCCGCCGGGAAAAGCTGGCTGAAAAGAACCTTGAGGCCACCCCCGGTAATCTGATGCGCCTCCGGCTATGGGAACAGCTGAACCCTGATGATTGCAAGGATCGCCGCTGCCCCTATACCGGTGAACAAATCTCTTTTGAGATGCTCTTTTCCCCCAGTTCTAAAATTGATGTGGATCATATCCTGCCGTTTCAACGTACCCTGGATGATTCGGAGGCCAACCGCATTGTCTGCCTGAGTTCTGCCAACCGGGACAAGACCAATAAAACCCCTTATGAGGCTTTTGGAAACAGCCCTCATACCAATAGGCATAAATACGACTGGCCGGGGATTGAGGAGCGGGCAGCCTGCCTGCCAGGCAACAAACGTTGGCGTTTTTCTCCCGATGCAATGGAGAGATTCGATAAAGAAAATGATTTCATTGCCCGGCAACTCACCGATACCAAATATGCGTCCCGTCTCGCCCGTACATATCTCACCGCCATTTGCTCCCCGAATCGGATCTGGGTCACCCCGGGCCGCCTGACCGGCTTGTTGCGCGGTAAACTCGGCCTCAATGACATTCTCTCACGGGGAGAATTCAAAAATCGGGATGACCACCGCCATCACGCCATTGATGCGGCAGTTATCGGCATTACCGAACGTGGCTTCCTCAACAGCGTTTCGGAGAAGGCCGGGCAACAGGCAGTTGAAGATCCCGAGCGTCTGTTGCGCAATTTTCCCCGACCCTGGGAAGGCTTTCGCCAGGATATCATCCAGGCAGTGCGCCAGATTGTTGTCTCCCATAAGCCGGAACATGCCAGGCAGGGCCGCCTGCATGAGGAAACCGCTTACGGGTTAATCCGCCACCCGGAAAACGAACACCGCCCGGATGCACCGTTGGTGCGACGTAAATTTGTCAGAGAATTAAAACTTAATAAGAAGGATGGTGACGAGATTGATTTGGTCCGGGATGATCGCATACGGGCCAATCTGAAAGAGGCCGTTTTTGGCCTAAGCGGTAAAGAGCGTCAACAAGCCCTGGCGGATTTTTCAAAAACAACCGGCATCCGGCGGGTACGGGTGTTAAAGGTCGACAAAAGCTACTTAGAAATCCGGCATGGTACAATTCAAAATAACAAAATTCGACATGGTAGTCCCCACAGCAAGGCTGTTTTAACCGGCAAATATCACCATATGGATATCTATACCGATGCAGCCGGGAAATGGCATTGCGAGGCTATGAGTATCTTTGATGCCAACCAGCAACCACCCCCACCCGCATCCTGGCAGGCTGACCCCCAAAACCGCCTGATCATGCGGGTCCATAAAGAGGATCTGATTGAACTGGATGATACCGATGGCCAGCGTCAGATTTACCGGGTTGTTAAGCTGGGTGTTTCAAAGAATAACCTGTTTTTAGCTCCCCATTATGAAGGCGGCTCCTTGCAAAAACGCAATGCGGATCCGCAGGACAGTTTCAGTTGGAATAATCCTGCCATGTCCAAACTCAAAAAACGTCGGGCCCGCAAGGTGACGGTTGATCTGTTGGGGGGTGTCCATGAATGCCTGCCGAACCGCGATGAGTGAGACGGAAAAAATACAGTAAAATACAGCAAAAAAATCCCCCCGGATGATTGATCCGGGGGGAGCGATCAGAAAAATCGGAATGTGGACCGACCGCAATTACATTAGCCCACTTCATCTCGAAGAAAGCTCTGTATTCAACGTTATTACCGATATTATTACTAACACAAAATTCCCGTAAAAATTTGGATAAAATCAAAATGAGTATGAATACCGTTGGGTCGACAGCAAGCATTAATAGTGAATTCATTGTTATATCCTTTATTTAGTAAAGAATTGCAATTGTATGTTACCTGCATATAGTGAGTCTGAAGACACTTTCAACCTTTCGAACGTATTAAGAAAATTCGAGGTGAAGAAGGCTATATGTAGAGAGGATAAAAATGTAGAGAGGATAAAATCGAAAAATTAAAATATAGTTAAGGCTTTATATTTCCACCTGAGTTTTCCAAACCCATTAGTTTTTTCCCGCCTTTGGAGTGCTCAAATAACAGCCCAACCACAACAGAGGCTTTCCGGTCACGGGTCATCGCGTTAAATTTAGTCAATGATGATTGGTCACCCTTATGATGATCTGATTGATTATTCCAAGAACGGAAAAATTCTCAAAGGGGGGATGCCATGTTGGGCCGTATTGTTGAAATTGCCACCGATAATCGCCATCTGGCACTGAAGCGGGGTTTTCTGGAAATACGCTCTGGCGATGATTTGGTGGGCCGGGTCCCTCTTGACGATATCACGGCTGTCATTGTCAATGGTCACGGACTCACCACCAGTGCCAATCTACTGACCGCCCTGGCTGAACGCGGGATTGCCTTTGTCCTGTGTGGCTCCAATCACCGCCCGGCAGCCTATCTGCTAGGGCTTGATGGGCATCATGTCCAGGCCGCCCGTATGGAGGCCCAGCTATCCGCCCGTAAATTGCTCTGTCAGCGTTTGTGGCGAGGGATAGTCCGGGCCAAAATCGCCAATCAAGCTGCTGTGTTGACTGCGCTTGGCCGCAAATCCAACCCGGTTGCGGCTTTGGTTGCCCAGGTGCGGGCCGGTGATCCCCGTAACATTGAGGCTCAGGCTGCCCGCCGCTACTGGCCTTTGGCTTTTGGCTCTGATTTTCGGCGTGATCGCTCCGCCGATGGAGTAAACGCCATGCTGAATTACAGCTACACCGTGTTGCGGGCAGCCACTGCCCGGGCAGTCGTTGCCGCAGGGTTACATCCCAGCCGTGGCCTCCATCACCGTAGCGGCAGTAATCCGATGAGGCTGGTGGATGATCTGGTTGAACCATTTCGTCCCCTGGCCGATGCCGTCATTCTGGGCCTGATTAAAACCAAAACGCCGGAGGTCAATACCCAGACCAAACCGCTCCTGGCCCGGGTCGCCTATCTGGATATGGAAAGCCAGGACGGAGTTTCACCTGCCCATCTCTGTATGCACCGCCTGGCAACTTCTTTGGCGCAAGTTTTCCTCAGTGAGCGGCGCGATCTTGATCTTCCCCGTCCTCTGCCTTTGGCTCTGGGAAAAGCGGTCAGCGGTCAGCTAACCGTCTGATGGCCGCACGCCAGCATCAAGTCATTCTCAGTGGGTACCGCCTGATGTGGATGACCGTCATGTTTGATCTGCCGGTCGCAACCAAGGCGGAACGCTATGCCGCCACTCAGTTCCGTAATTTTTTGCTTGATCAGGGGTTTGAAAGGGCTCAACTCTCTGTTTATATGCGCTGTTGTTCCGGTAAACAACACACCGAGACCCTGACCCGAAGGATTGCCGGTGCAACCCCGGAGAGAGGAAAAGTCGATATTCTGTATTTAACCGATAAACAATACGAAGCAATCGTCAGTTTTCGTGGAACCAAGCGCCAAAAATCACGCACCAACCCTGACCAATTTTCACTTTTTTGATCAAAATGCCCCGGTTGATGACTCATCAAACCAAGAAAAAACCCCCTGTTTCCAGGGGGTTATAAGATTTTGGATCGGACTATATCGAAATTGTGGACCGACCGCAACTGGTTAAGGCGGCGGCATCCCGCGCTTTGAGATCGGACTATATCGAAATTGTGGACCGACCGCAACCACATCACACGGTCATTGCCGAGCGTTATGATCGGACTATATCGAAATTGTGGACCGACCGCAACTACTGGTCAAAATGCCCAAAACCCCAGCAAGATCGGACTATATCGAAATTGTGGACCGACCGCAACGCTTTGAGTGATGAAGAGCAGGCCGTCGCGATCGGACTATATCGAAATTGTGGACCGACCGCAACAGGTAAAATGCTTTCAAAAACAGCGATGTAGATCGGACTATATCGAAATTGTGGACCGACCGCAACCCGTTCGGCCACATTATGGCCGGTAAATCCGATCGGACTATATCGAAATTGTGGACCGACCGCAACGGTCTCCCGCGCCAATACCGCCCGATAGGGATCGGACTATATCGAAATTGTGGACCGACCGCAACCAAAGTGACCGTCTCCAGCCCGCCCCGCTTGATCGGACTATATCGAAATTGTGGACCGACCGCAACTCTTATTTATGCGGTGATTGCCTTGTGTTTGATCGGACTATATCGAAATTGTGGACCGACCGCAACCCATGCAGCCAGCCAATCGGCCACCGTGCGGATCGGACTATATCGAAATTGTGGACCGACCGCAACATAATCGCAAGATCAAACAGTTCAAGGTCGGTCGGACTATATCGAAATTGTGGACCGACCGCAACAATTTATCGAGTGAACACTTACGCCGATCAGATCGGACTATATCGAAATTGTGGACCGACCGCAACATCACGGGTCATTTCAATCATCGGCTGTTGATCGGACTATATCGAAATTGTGGACCGACCGCAACGGTCAGAATGGCGGGTTGTTGGGAAGAAGGGATCGGACTATATCGAAATTGTGGACCGACCGCAACACATTACAACGCCGTATTGGGCAGAAAAATGATCGGACTATATCGAAATTGTGGACCGACCGCAACTCTGACGGGGGCGGGTGTCCGCCTTTGGCAGATCGGACTATATCGAAATTGTGGACCGACCGCAACCGGTAGTATATATCTATTTAAAAGACGCAAGGATCGGACTATATCGAAATTGTGGACCGACCGCAACCAGCCTGCACATTCAACGCGTTGCAGTGTCGATCGGACTATATCGAAATTGTGGACCGACCGCAACCATTTCGATCACCGCCAAATCAAACAGTTCGATCGGACTATATCGAAATTGTGGACCGACCGCAACCAAAACCGCCAATTTGTCATTCAGTTCTGGATCGGACTATATCGAAATTGTGGACCGACCGCAACCAACGCTCATGTCATGAATCTCACGCCAATGATCGGACTATATCGAAATTGTGGACCGACCGCAACGATATCGCGCCACGAAAAACCAATCGCATAGATCGGACTATATCGAAATTGTGGACCGACCGCAACTCAATCCGGGAGCATTCGGCGAGTGCAGACGATCGGACTATATCGAAATTGTGGACCGACCGCAACTTGAGGATCAATCGGCCTGACCCGCTCACCGATCGGACTATATCGAAATTGTGGACCGACCGCAACGAATTTTCCAATCAACAATCAACTCAAAGCGATCGGACTATATCGAAATTGTGGACCGACCGCAACGAGAATTGAGTTGATGATAAATGAGATTGAGATCGGACTATATCGAAATTGTGGACCGACCGCAACGAAAAACGTAATAGAGAGCGTTCCATTAAAGATCGGACTATATCGAAATTGTGGACCGACCGCAACAAGATAATATATTCTCACGGCCTTAAAAAAGATCGGACTATATCGAAATTGTGGACCGACCGCAACCGAGACTTTGAGGCGTAATCAATCGTATCGGATCGGACTATATAGAAATTGTGGACCGACCGCAACATTGGCCTTAGCAAAGCGGCAGCTTGAAAAGATCGGACTATATCGAAATTGTGGACCGATCACAGCCAATCGCTTAATGTATAAAAGCCCGGCATGAATTGAATAGTACTTCAGGGTTGACGTGTGATAGCAAAGCACCCGAGACCCATCCAAAAGCCCTTGCCCCTTATGCAGCGTACTTAATTTCTACAAAACCAGTGCAACTGGAATAATCTTACAAATCCGGAGAAGGTTCTTTTTCTCCATAACGTATCTGCTGGGGCTGGTGGTGCCCAGGGGCGGAATTGAACCACCGACGCAGGGATTTTCAGTCCCTCGCTCTACCAACTGAGCTACCTGGGCAAAACTGGCCCTGAAGCATCAAAGCCGCCGCCGCTTATAGGCAAAAAACTTTCTCATGTCTACTGAGATACACCGGTTCCCGGGATAGCACTCTCAGATCGGATGATACATCATATCATTCATTGGTTTCATGAGTTGTCAGATGGGCCATCTGATCTTGCCTCAGCTCCTCAGAGGGTTGATCATTCTCCTGATGCTCCGATGATGATGATTCCAGGTGACTTGAGATGACGTATCTGCCGTTCAACCATCGAAACAGATCAAGATCCCGGCACTTCGGAGAACAAAAAGGCCGCCATTTTTCAACCCGGTCCTGGCCGCATAAAGGACATAGAGCGGCTTTTTTGCGCTCAGAAGAGGACGGGAAAGGAGAGGAAGTCTTCTCAGGCATTTCCTATGGAGTGCTCTGTCTTGACGGAGTGTGGGGCCGGAAAGAAAACATCGCTTGCAATAAGCAGGCGGTTTCATGAAGCGGCAAACCCATGACATTGGAATAGGAACCTCTGATCCAGGGAATGAAGGTTTCAGCACATCCCTGGATAGCGTATCCACCTGCTTTACCAAGCCCTTCCCCACAAGTCACATAGGCTTCGATATCATCATCACTGAGCCGCTTAAAACGTAGAATCGTCGTGACAAGACGGCGATGGATTTTTTCGCCTGGAGCCATCACACACAGACCCGTTGAGACCCGGTGGCGCCGTCCGGATAACAGATTGAGACAGTAACGCACATCCTCAGCCCGGGTCGCTTTGGGGAGAAGCCGTTGCCCGCAATATACGACTGTATCAGCCCCCAAAATAACGGCATTGCTGTGAGAGCAAGCAACCGTTCTGACCTTTGACTCAGCCAGACGAAGGGCTAAAAGCCGTGGAGGTTCACGGCCAAGAGCGGTTTCATCAATATCAGGAGGGTCAACCACATCAGGCGAAAAGCCAATCTGTTCTAAAAGCATCAGACGCCGGGGGGAGGCTGAAGCCAGAACCAGCGGAGAAAAGTTGGCTCCTGAACCTCTCCTGGAAACGGGTCTGGAGGAAGCAGACACCGGTAACAACGTTATTTATGCCGGAAGGTGATTCGTCCCTTGGTCAAATCATACGGCGTCATCTCAACCGTTACCCGATCACCATTGAGAACACGAATCCTGTTTTTACGCATTTTACCAGCCGTATGCGCCAAAATCTCATGATCATTATCAAGTTTGACCCGAAACATCGCATTCGGGAGCAATTCAGTCACTGTGCCCGAAAATTCGATCAATTCTTCTTTTGCCACATGCTTTCCTTTTGAATAAAGACCACAATCATGTTGGGATAAGCGATTCATCCATGATGATCAAGGGGGATAACCGGGCAACCCGTTTAAAGCAACGCATGATTGACACGAGAAGCATGATCTGGCGGAGCGTTGTCTGATAGTCATTCCCAAATCTATCACAGCCCGCATAGCCTTGTTTCATCGTTACCGGCGATTGCCACCGGCTGAGCCATGCAACCGAATGCTCAGTGAGCGTGCATGTGCATCCAATCCTTCGCATGCTGCTAAATGGGCCGCTGTCGGACCGATGATCTGTAAATTATCACTGTCACAGCGGACAAAAGACATGCGTTTTAGAAAATCATGAACACCCAAACCAGAAGAAAATCGGGCACTTCCTGAGGTTGGGAGGACATGATTGGGCCCGGCAATGTAATCCCCGATGGCTTCAGGGGTATAACGTCCCAGAAACATGGCTCCGGCATTCCGCACCCGTCTGGCAAAATCCTCTGGCTGTTCAATCGCCAGTTCAAGATGCTCCGGAGCAATCGAATCAACCAGATCAACCGCCTGGTCTAAATCCTCAATCAGGATTGTTGCGCCATGATTTTGCCAACTGGCCGCAGCGATTTCAGCCCGGGGCAATGTCTGGAGATGTTGTTCGACTGCCGCAATCACCGCTTCAATGAAAGACGCATCATCACTGATCAACACAGCCTGAGCCTTTGGGTCATGCTCAGCTTGTGACAATAAATCAATCGCGATCCAGTCCGGATCATTATCGGCATCGGCAACCACTAAAATTTCCGAAGGACCGGCAATCATATCAATTCCCACATATCCGAACAGCTGTCTCTTGGCTGCGGTAACATAGGCATTACCGGGACCAACAATCTTATCAACAGGCATGATGCTTTGGGTCCCGAAAGCCATTGCAGCAACCGCTTGTGCGCCACCAACCCGATAGATTTCATGAATTCCGGCAAGATCAGCCGCTGCTAAAACCTGATTATTGAGCACACCCTCTGGTGCCGGAACCACCATGATCATGCGGGTAACGCCGGCGACTTTAGCCGGGATAGCATTCATCAGGACCGAGCTGGGATAAGCCGCTGTCCCGCCGGGAACATAGAGGCCCGCCGATTCAATGGCTTTCCAGAAGCACCCCATCTGAACCCCAATGGGATCCTGATACTGATCATCACCGGGCAGCTGACGGCGGTGATACGCCTCTATTCTTTCAGCAGCTACATCCAAAGCCCGTAAATCTTCCGGGTCGCATGCCGCACGGGCTGCCGCAATATCGGCAGACGTTACCACCAAATCAGCCGGTTCAGGAGAAAACCCATCGAATTTCTGGCTATAGGCGCATAAAGCGCGATCACCATCCCGCCGTACCGTGGCGACAATATCGCTGACTACCTGATCAACATCTTTTTCTTTTGAGCGCCGGTGCTCTAAAAAAGCGGCAAAACGAGACTGAAAATCAGCATCCCGCCGGCATAATTTAAGTGGCATGAACCACCTCCTTAAAGCGTTCAACCCAGTATCCAACATCCCGCGAACGGGTTTTCATCGCCACCCGATTAACAATAAGACGTGAGGTCACATCAGCGATATGTTCGACTTCAACCAATCCATTTGCTTTTAAGGTATTTCCGGTTGAGGCCAAATCAACGATACGCCGACACAAGCCAAGGTCGGGAGCCAGCTCCATAGCACCGTTGAGCTTGATACATTCGGCCTGTACCCCCCGGGCCGCAAAATGCCGTTTGGTCAGGGAAGGATATTTTGTTGCCACCCGCACATGGCTCCAGCGAGCCGGGTCATCGGTTGCCGATAATTCACCAGGTTCAGCAACCACCAACCGACAACGACCAATCTCCAGATCAAGCGGTGTATACAGTTCCGGGTAATCGAATTCCATCAGGACATCATTGCCGGCAACCCCGATCTGAGCGGCCCCAAAAGCCAAAAAAGTCGCAACATCAAAGGCCCGTACCCGGATAATTTCAACCCCCGGATGGTTGGTTGCAAAACGTAGCTGCCGTGCTTCGGGGTCATCAAAGGCGGCTTCGGGTTCGATTCCGACCCGACGTATCAGAGGCATCACCTCACGTAAAATCCGCCCCTTTGGTAGCGCAAAAACAATGCTCTTTTTGCCAGCAGTCATGGTCTTTCCCTGATTGAGTGCTTTTTGATTCTCTAACCCGGCTTTACGTTATGCAACACGTTATGCAACCAGCCTGTGAACCGATAGCTTTTAGAAAACAGCGTTCAAAAGACGATTGCCAAAGAATCATGAAGCCGATATCCCATCATGACCATTTTTGAGTTCTTTGTCTTGCAGGCGGAGAATATCGGCTCCGCAAGCAGCCAGCTTTTCTTCCAGACGTTCATAGCCACGATCAAGATGGTAGACCCGGTTGACGATGGTCTGGCCTTCAGCAGCCAGAGCAGCCAAAACCAGGCTGACCGAGGCGCGCAAATCCGTGGCCATGACTTCGGCCCCCTTAAGATGCGTCACCCCGCGCAGAACCGCAACAGACCCTTTTAAGGTGATATCGGCTCCCATACGGCGGAGTTCAGGAACATGCATAAAGCGATTTTCAAAAATTGATTCGGTAATGGTCGTATCGCCATCGGCCAGGGCCATAATTGCCATGATCTGAGCTTGCAGATCGGTTGGAAAGCCGGGATAAGGAGCGGTGATTACATCTGAATTCTTCATTTTACCAGGTAGCCGGGAGACTTTGATCCCGTTCCCGGTGCTCTCAATCACCAGACCAACCCGGCTGAGAATTTCTATTGGCGTTTCAAGATGCTCACATTGAATATCGGTCAGTTCCAGGGTGCCGCCGGCAGCAGCAACCGCCATCATATATGTGCCTGCCTCAATCCGGTCCGGAATAACCCGATGATCACAGCCGCCTAAAGAAGACACACCCTGAATGGTCAGACAATCGCTCCCGACACCCTCAATACGTGCTCCCATCGCAATCAGGCAATGGGCCAGATCAGTGACTTCCGGTTCCCGTGCCACATTGTTCAAAACGGTTTCCCCTTTGGCCAGAACCGCCGCCATGAGAGCATTTTCGCTCGCCCCAACTGAAATTTGAGGAAACGTAAAACGCCCCCCCGTCAACCCTTTTGGGGCGGTTGCGACAATGAAACCATCATCCAATTCTATTGTCGCGCCCAAAACTCTCAGGACATCCAGGTGGAAATTAACCGACCGTCCACCAATGGCACAGCCGCCAGGCAAGGAGACCCGGGCTTCCCCGCACCGGGCCAGTAATGGCCCCAAAACAAGGATAGAGGCCCGCATCCGCCGCACCAGATCATAGGGTGCAATAACCCCGGAAAGTGTGCGCGCAGAAAAAGCCATCACCCGACCGGTTTCGCCACCCTCAGCCTGGCCGTTCAATTCTTGCTCAACCCCTAAATCGCCCAGTAAATTACCCATTGTGGCAGTATCGGCGAGATGAGGAACACCATGCAAAGTCACCGTCTGATCAGTGAGTAAAGTGGCCGCCATAAGAGGCAAAGCCGCATTTTTGGCCCCGCTGATAGCAATCACTCCTCCCAGAGGATGACCACCACGTATACGCATACGATCCATTCTCAAACTCCAAAAAAGGCCGCATGGCCTGACAGCCGGAAATCACCAGGATCCGGAATTGGTTCTGCCCTTGCTCCGGATTCCAGCCCCCTGGTTCTCATTAAGCAAGGGTCCCGGGATACGTCAACGCCCCGGGATTTTGTTCCATCATCAAAGGCTCCCATCATCCGGTGGGGGTTGGGTCTTATCCTGACCATCATTCCCGCCAGCCGGAGAGTTTTGATCGACTGTAGCAGGTCGGATTCCTTTACGGCGGCGAAGATTGGCCCGCAAAGCAGCCGCCTGACGTTCCCAACGTTCGGCTCTTTTGCTCTGATGGCCTGATGAACCGGATGAAGGGAGTGAACCGGAAGATCCGGGATATTGTGAACGTGATGTCATGTTTTATGTGGTCTTTATTGATGATAGTGATCAAATCCGATATAGAATCTATGAAATTCAACATAAAATTCAGATGTAAGATGGACAAGACGTAAGATGGACAAGATTTAAAACAGACAAAAAGTAAAACAGGTAAAAAGTAAAATGGATAAAAAGTAAAACAGATAAAAATCAGACCGTATGATTTTCTAACGTATGATTTTCTACCGTATGATTTTCTAACGACATCATTGCCCAATGACATAACTCCCCAATCACTTTTATGGATATCATAACCAGGGCGTGACTTGAGTCCCTTTATGGCCTGTGGCATGGTCCGCCGTCCACCCTGTTCGTTGATTGGGTGATCGGTTTTCCCGATCCTGATGCCGCCGTAGCTCAGTGGTAGAGCGCACCCTTGGTAAGGGTGAGGTCCTGAGTTCAATCCTCAGCGGCGGCACCATCCCCCGAAAACAGCGGGAATCCATGGCGGCTAAACCCATAGAGAGGCTTTGATGGCGGTTGCTTTGTCTGGCTCTGTGACTGGCAGCGAGGGGTCTTTCTCCTGAGTAACGTGTCACTCTCACCCTATCCAGCCAGCGCGGATGCTCAGCGTGTCAATGTTTTGCACAGTCATAAAGCAGATCAGGCAACGTGATTTGAGGCTCTGCAGAAAATACAAAAAATATTGGTCACCGCATCCTGACCATGCTGTTTGGCTGGCGGGGATTTGTTGATGTCTGTCCCTGTGAGCAATCAACCGACCATCACCCGTTTTGCACCCAGCCCCACCGGTTATCTCCATCTTGGTCATGCCTATGCTGCTCTGCGGGCCTGGGAAGAAGCACAAGCGGCACAAGGGCAGTTTATTTTACGCATTGAGGATATCGACCCGGATCGCTGTCGGCCTGAATTTACAGCCGCGATACCAAAAGATATGGCCTGGCTTGGCCAGGGACTGGAGCAATGGCACTGGCCAACGCCCATCCGTTATCAGTCACATCATATGGCTGACTATCAGCAGGCTCTTGATCAACTCAGCAGGATGGGGGTGCTCTATCCTTGTTTTTGTACCCGTAAACATATTCAGGAAGAAATCAGGGCTGCTGTGGCTGCCCCCCACGGTCCGGACGGGCCACTGTATCCGGGGATATGCAAGAAATTGACCCCCAAAGAAAGCCTGGCCCGGATCGCAGCTGGTGAGCCGCATGCCCTGCGGTTGGATAACGCCAGGGCAATCACCCGGACGGGACGTCTTTTCTGGCATGAATATGGTGAAACCCGTCATCAGGCCAGACCTGAACTTTATGGTGATGTTGTGCTGGCCCGCAAAGACATTCCGGCCAGCTATCATCTGTGCTGTGTTGTTGATGATCATCTCCAGAAAATCAGTCTTGTGACCCGTGGAAATGACCTTAAATCAGCCACCCATCTTCATCGCTTGTTGCAGGCATTGCTTGGGTTTCATCCACCATCTTACCGCCACCATCGCCTGATGACCGATGATCACGGCCACCGCCTGACCAAACGTGATCAGGCAATCAGCCTGCGCTTTCTCAGGGGTTCTGGAGTCAGTCCTGCAGATGTCCGGAACCGGATCAAAAATCACCTATCCTCAATCAAATAAAGGGAAAATAAGTGCCCCTGAAACCAATCGGTATGAATGATCCTCTCAAAGAGAGAAACCCCGGATTATAGGACCGATTGCCGGACTCCGGCTAAATCTCAAATTCAGGAATATACCAGGGTTCTTTGGCCGCAGCATCACGCCATTCGCGCATATAGGGATGCTCCCACAAACGGTCAGCATAGGCTTTAACCACCGGCTCCAGATCAACGCCATATGTATAAAAACGTGTGACCACCGGGGCGAAAAAAATATCCGGGATGCTCAAAGAACTGCCGAAAAGAAATCCGTTATCACCATCACCGAAACGGTTAAGACAATCGCGCCAAATCGCGGTAATGCGATTGATATCGGTCTGAACATCAGGATTCATTCCCTGGCCCGGCGAATGGCCACGCACATTCATCGGCATGCTGCGCCGTAATGCGTTAAAATCGGCATGCATCTCTGCAACCACACATCGGGCCATCACCCGGGCTGATTTATCTTTTGGCCACAGCTTAACCCGGGGATATGTTTCATTGAGATACTCACAAATCCCCAGAGAATCCCAAACCACCCGATCATCAACCATCAGAACCGGCACCCGGCCTGAAGGGGCATAGCGCGCGATCATTTCACGGGTTTCGGGACGTCTCAGGGGAATCACAGTCTCTTTAAAGGCTATTCCAGCCTGCTTACAGGCCATCCATGCCCGCAAAGACCATGACGAGTAATTACGATTGCCAATGTAAAGAGCGTGTTCAGGCACGTTTTGGTATCCTCTGCGCTGTTTGGTATCCTCTGTACCGCTTATTGTCTCTTATGCTCTTACAAACAGGTTGTTTCAGGTCATGATTGCTGTGTGGTCAGACCACCCTGCCGATGATTGTGCTTTCTTTCGCATCTCAACCGAAGAAATCTAGCAAAAAAACCGCCTGAAGAAAATGGCCACGTATTCCTGAATGCTGGTTTCCTGTCCTTTGCTCAGGCAAACAGACCCGGCAACAGGCTAATCAACTTTGCCCTGTCAGCCAAATGTGATACAAAAAGAACCGGTTTTAAGGGGCTTTGGTCACATCCGGTCTTTTCCGGGGACCCTCTCCCGAATTCAAAAATTTGGGTTTGCGTGGAAAAAAAGATTGATCATAATATGCGTCTGGATCTTGTCCCGGTATAGAATGGATTCCGGTACAGAATGGATTCCGGTATAGAATGAATCATTGAGAAAAATGTCCAGGTGCTGCCTCAACGCATAGAAATCTTCCTGATCACACCCGGATCACTCTATACAGGCGGGAGCCTTGTATCAA
Organism: Alphaproteobacteria bacterium; assembly: GCA_965199175.1. Classification (GTDB taxonomy): domain Bacteria; phylum Pseudomonadota; class Alphaproteobacteria. The sequence continues at coordinate 2,025,080 of OZ240684.1, read as the reverse complement.
AAGAAGATCCGGATCACATCCGGGACATCCTGTGCAGTCAGGAGCCTTGTATCAAAAGAAGAGGAATTGGGTTGCGGCAAAACCCTGAGGAAAACAGATCATTCATATGATGGATAGCCAAGATGAGCAGCCGTAGAGCCCTGGATATCTGGAGACGGGCTCTTGTCACTTCTGTACGCGATGAGGCCCCGGACCTGACATCCCGGCAAATGGCCGTTTTGCTGACGGTTTACCTTGATGCCGGCCCCCATACAGTCCGTGACCTGGCCAAAACACTCAATATCTCCAAACCGGCCATCACCCGGGCCCTGGATCGTCTCAGTATGCTCGAACTCTTACGCCGTAAATCTGATGATGCTGATCGCCGGAGTATCATTGTCCAGCGTACAGTCAAAGGATCGGTTTTTCTGAGTGAATTCGGTGATTCGATTACGACCGCCGCAACCGATAGCGGCACCATACTCGCCAGTGCCAAAACAACCAGTGAAGCCGCCTGATTCGCCCCAAAAGACCGCCAATCAATGGTGATAACGACACGGATCCCCACAATCCCCACAGAAAATCCCGGACATGCCGGAAAATCATCAGGTGCTACCGATGATCCGGGGAAAGGCAACAGAATACATAGGCGCGGCTGTTCTTCGCACAATACTTGATTCCAGGGATTGATTCCAGGGATTGATCTGTCGAAAAACTAAACCCTCAGCCAGGGGCGACAGACGAAGACGTCAGTATAAGAAGACGTCAGTATAATCAGTATACCCTTTCACGACATGGGAATGGCTTAAGGCCAAAACCAAGAACGCCGTGCGTGGTAGCTTTAGTCTGGGAACAAAAAATACAGCTTTCCAGCACTTTTCGGTTCAATGCACTGCCCGGCTAAAAGACCAATGACCGATACCTTCCGGGTGATTGTGATGTGCTGCTGTGCAACATTTCTAACGCTATCTTTCAAGGAAAGATCGATATTCGTAGGGTGCCTCTGATATCCGATACAGAAGCGGTTGAATGGCTAAAGGAACATGACGGCGTTAACAATGATGCCGCATTGCGTCGGTGCACATATGATGACTGGCGTATTTGCTTGCCTGCAACGATTGCCGATGAGAATGGCGTTATTCCAAAAACACCCAAGGTTTTCATGTTAAACGACCCTAACTGGTTCGGTCTGGATCAACTGAACGAGAAACTCATTAAATATGTCAAAGAGGAAGAATGAGACGATGTTTAATGACAAGCCAAAGGAACATTAAAAGAAAAGTGGTCAAATCATCTCCACAAGCCGATCAAAGCTAAAACAGAGAGGAAAATGAACCTGGATATGATGCTAAAGGCGTCGACAGATACGCAGTTTTACCTGCCAGGCACAGCACATGTCTTTGAGAAAAACCGCCCACCTCAGCATCAAACAGCTATTACTTTTCAGAAAAAAATCAGCTAAACTATCCCGAAAAGCCAAAAATCAGGACAGGCCCCTCCCCAACCAGTCCATCACTCCGGATTGGTGATCCTCTTTAAGATGATGCTCTTTAACAAGAGGTCAGTCTCTGTAATCGGTCAATCTCAGCAAGACCCGGGAACGGCGGGGTTATCGCGGAGCCATAACCATAACCATCTGGCGCCCCTCAAGCTGGGGGAATTGCTCAACCCGGCCCAGAGCCTCCAGATCATCCTGGACTTTTTTCAGGAGGTTAACCCCCAATTCCTGATGAGCCATTTCACGCCCCCGAAAGCGCATGGTTAGCTTGACTTTGTCGCCGTCTTTGAGAAATTTCTCAGCCGAGCGCATTTTGACATCATAATCATGGCGATCAATGCTGGGCCGCAATTTGATCTCTTTGACATCAATCGTTTTTTGTTTTTTGCGCGCCAGATTGAGCTTTTTTTGCTCTTCATATTTGTATTTCCCGTAATCAAGGATTTTACAAACCGGCGGGTCGGCATTGGGAGAAACCTCCACAAGGTCCAGACCGGCATCCTGAGCCGCACTCAGTGCCTGATTAGCAGAAACAACGCCAATCATCTTACCTTCCGCATCAATCAGGCGCACTGTTGATGCTTCGATGCCGTCATTGACACGATGCCCTTTTGATGATGAGGGCCTGGGTACCAGTGGTCTTATAACGTGATCTCCTTTTTCTGTTCAGACATATTCTTACGTAAAGTACCTGTGATCATGAAACAACCCTATCGATAGCGAAAAATGCAGGCATCCTCAAATCGCATAGAGGAAAAATCATACCGCATTTTTGATATTTCAGTTTTTGTCTCTTTTGATCTTTTGACTCTTTTTATTTCTTTTTGTCTGTTGTTGCTTCTGTTGGTTCTGTTCACTCTGTAGTCCATTTTAGGCTAGTTTGTAAACGCATTTGGCATCAACCCGTTCAGGCTGACTTAAGATGCGCTTGATCTGTGCGCTCTGTCCCGGCAAGGCCAGGCAGGGGAAGCGGGCTCTCAATCACCGGCATCCGGGGAAAGAGCCATCACCATATCCCGGCGGTATCACAACAACCAGCGTTTCTCCAGATTGGTCATCATGACTGACGTCCCGATCATACCAGAGCACCTCCTTTGACTCATCCTCTCAATATCATGACGCTATAAAATAATTATATCGTAAATTTACATGGTCAATAACGTCAGCAAAGAGTTCTTTTCAACCATGATTGGCCTGAGAGTAATCTCACGACATTTTCTCCCCTGCCCCATCTGGTCCATCCGCTTCATCTGTTGGGGATCCAATGACTCTATCGGGGGCTAAGGCTTCGGCTTTTAATGTATCTATGACCGTATCAAGGGCGAGAATTTCCTGATCTTTTCCTCCCAGACGCCGCAGGGCCACAGTTTTACTTTCTGCTTCCCGTTGGCCAACCACCAGAATAAGCGGTATTTTTTTCTGGCTGTGCTCACGAATTTTATAGGTGATTTTCTCATTACGCAGATCAGCAGCACAGCGCAACCCACCAGCATCAAGCAATGCCGCCACATGCTCAGCATAAGAACGGGTTTCATCGGTAATGGTGGCAACCATCACCTGGAGAGGAGCCAGCCATAACGGAAACCGGCCGGCATAATGCTCAACCAAAATACCGGTGAAGCGTTCCAGCGAACCCAAAACAGCCCGATGCAGCATCACCGGATGGTGTTTTTCCCCATCTTCACCAACGAAGGTTGCCCCCAAACGCTCAGGCAAAACAAAATCCACCTGAAGGGTTCCGCATTGCCATTCCCGGCCAATGGCATCACGCAAAACAAATTCCAGTTTTGGCCCATAAAATGCGCCTTCGCCGGGATTCATATCTGTTGTCAATCCAGCCTGACCAGCGGCTTCCTGCAAAGCTTCCTCAGCACGGTCCCAGACCGAATCAGCCCCGACCCGCAAAGAGGGACGATCAGAGAATTTAACCGCAATATCAGTAAAGCCAAAATCAGCATAAACCGATTTCAATAAATCGCAAAATAACCGGGTTTCCCCGGCAATTTGATCCTCAGAGCAAAAAATATGGGCATCATCCTGGGTAAAAGCCCGGGCCCGCATCAGACCATGAAGAGCCCCGGAAGGCTCATTGCGATGACAACAGCCAAACTCCGCCATCCGTAAAGGTAAATCACGGTAACTTTTGACCCCTTGTTTGAAAATTTGCACATGACCGGGGCAATTCATCGGCTTGAGAGCCAGAATACGCTCCTCAGACTGAGCGGTGAACATATGGTCGCGAAATTTATCCCAATGGCCGGATTTTTCCCATAAGACCCGGTCAACCAACTGTGGCGTATGGACTTCGCTATATCCCTCCTGGCGCAGTCGCCGGCGTATATAGTTCTCGACCTCCCGGTACAAGGTCCATCCTTTATCATGCCAAAAGACTCCACCGGGTGCTTCTTCCTGAAAATGAAACAAATCCATTTCCCGGCCTAGCCGGCGATGGTCACGTTTTTCGGCTTCCTCAATACGGTGCAGATAGGCTTTGAGATCTTTGGCACTAAACCAGGCGGTCCCGTAAATACGTTGCAGCATTGGATTGCGGTGATCCCCGCGCCAATATGCCCCGGCGACTTTCATCAATTTGAAATGAGGTCCGAGCCGACCTGTCGAGGTAAAATGGGGACCACGGCATAAATCAATAAAATCACCCTGTTTGTAGACTGTGATGGTTTCATCGGCGGGAATGTCTGCCAATAATTCCGATTTATACGTCTCGCCGTGTTTTTTGAAAAAGCCCTCTGCTTGTGTCCGGCTCCAGATTTCCCGGTCAATCACCTCATCGCGTTCAACGATCTGGTGCATACGTTGCTCAATCCTGACCAGATCATCAGGGGTGAAAGGGTGCGGGCAGGCAAAATCATAATAAAACCCATCTTGAATCGGCGGCCCGATGGCCAGCCTGGCATCAGGATACAATTCTTTAACCGCCTCAGCCAGGGTATGGGCGGCATCATGGCGCAAAATTTCGAGAGCCTCGCTATCCTGAGCGGTGATCAATTCCAAACGGGCATCGGCCTCAATCGACAGGCTCAGATCAATCGCCCGACCATCCAGACGGGCCGCTAAGGCAGCTTTGGCCAGACCCGGACCAATATCGCCAGCAATCTGCTCAGCAGTTACCGGGCCATCATAAGAACGACAAGCCCCATCGGGAAGCGTAATATCAACCATGAGATTCTTGTAACATACTGTAAAATAATACCATCATAATATCCGGGCAAGCTGTTGAACCCGACCATCCACCGGTTGGGTACCATGAATTGAATCCAATGCGCCAGTATCAACTCCGGCCATGATCATCAGGGGCTTTTGCCCGCATTATAGTTTTTTCAATTAGTAAGAGTTCTCTCATGATACCCGGAGCATTTTCTCCGTTTCAGGATCCCGGTTCCAGGAATTGCACAGCAGCCATGACCTCCTCAGCAGAAAGTTCAGCCAGATCCCTGTCTTTGATAACATAGACGCATGGCCCACAGGGGGCAGAAAAAACCGGGTCAGATTGATCAGAAAAAATCACCAGAATCGGACACCCAACCACGGCGGCAAGATGGGCCGGGCCGGTGTCATTGGCCACAGCATAGCGCGCACCACGTGCCAATGCCGCTAATTGCGCGATTGTGGTTAAACCACAAAGATTACGGGCTTGCGGGCACAGATCACAAATATGCTCAATGGCTGATTGGTCTGCGTATGTGCCAATGAGAACCGGCAACACCCCTTGAGAAACCAGAGCATTGGCCAATCTGCCATAAGATTCTGCCGGCCAGCGTTTGACTGAACGATGACGGGAACAACCCGCCATCAGCAAGACATATCCCTGATCAGATTTCAGGGGGCTTTGGCCCTGTTTTGCTGTCTGAGATAACCGGTCCGGCAAATGCAGTGTAAAATCATCGGTCTGGGCATCCAGCCAACCAAGATCAGGCAGTGCAGAACCGCCGATACCCGAAGACGCTGGTAACCGGAACAGCTGGGGTCGGATAGCCTTGAAAACAGAGGCATGAGCAGTGGGTTCAAACAAGGTCGGAATTGCGGTTGCATGCATCCATTCGGGCCGCACAGACGCCGGGATCATACGGAAGTAAAGCCCGGTGCGCTGTGAACCTTGTAAATCATACACCCGATGAAATGCGGCTTTGATCAGGCGGTGGCGTAACCGGACCCAACGATCCGGACGCCACAAAGAAGAACGATGGTCAATCCAGATATCATCAAAATATGCCGATTGCCGGGCAAGCTCAACAAAGGGCGGTGTCGTCAGCAGAATATGATGGGCATCAGGATGGTGGCAACGAATGGCAAAAAACAGACCGGTTGCTTTGATAATGTCACCCAGCGCCCCATGTTTAATAACCAATATGCGCTTTTGATCCGGCATGGGGAAACCCAAAGATCTGAGAACAGCTGCTTACATAAGGGCTGAGGATATTAAGATAAAGACACTCATGAATACAACGCTCTCCATACCCTTTATATTTCATGTGCTTTGTATTTTACGTGCTTTTATTTTACGCTCTTTGTATTTTATACCCTCTGTATTTGATATCCTCTATATTTTATATCCTCTGTATTTTAAGTGCTTTGTATTTTATATCTTCTGTATTTTAAGAGTACCATTCAGCCAGAAGAGCGGTTTTCATACAGTTCTTTATACAAGGCAAGGGTTTGGGAACACATTTTTTTATTGGTAAAATTTCTCTGTATATAGCCCACAGCCAGTTCTGAGAGAGACAGACGCTGCTGGGTGGTCAAAGACAGGGCTTTTTCCAACATCTCCGCCAGGGCTTTCCAGTCTCCCGGCGGGAAGAGCCAACCGGTGCGGGAACGCCGGATTGCCTCACGGGCACCCCCATGATCACTCACCAAAACCGGCTTGCCAAGAGCCTGAGCTTCTGCCACCACGCGGCCGAAACCTTCCGGACGCATCGAGGCACAGACCACAACATCAGCCAACATATAAGCAGCCGGCATATCAGCACAATGACCAGCAAAATGGACGATTGACGATAACCCCATATGGTTGACCATATTTTCCAGACGGTTCCGGTAACGCGTACGACCCTGGTCTGATCCCACCAAGATACAGGCAATATCCTTACGGCCCAGATGAGCCAATGCCTTAATCATCAGCTCCTGGCCTTTCGAACGGGTGAGGCGACCCGGCAACATGATGATCGGACCGCGTTCAGTCAGTCGCCATTTTTCAGCTAACTGGATTGTCCGGCGATGGCTTACTTTAGCAGGATCAAAAATATCCGTATCAACACCCCGGTGAATGACTGAAATGCGATCAGGCGACAGCTTGTAATACCGGGAAGTATGTTCGGCGATAAAACGGGATACAGCGATGACCCGGTCCCCACGGGTCATGACCCGGTTATAACGATTTTTCAAAAAATTGGCTGCCCCGGAATATGCTGCGTGAACAGTGGTGACAAACCCAACGTCATTGGCTGCAGCGGCCCGATAGGCACTCCATGCCGGGGCCCGGCTCCGGGCATGGATGATATCAATATCATGTGTCTGAACAAGTTCTCCCAGACGACCAATATTACGGATCATAACCAAGGGATTCTTACTGTCGAGGGGCATTGTGAAATGCTCAATTCCGGCCCGGGTCAATTCATGAGTCATCCCTCCACCTGCCGAAGCCACCATTGAGGAATACCCGGCTTTTTGCAAAGCCAAAGCAACATCAACTGTCCCACGCTCGACACCGCCACCATCGGTTTCCAGGGCCGGAAGAACCTGCAAAACAGCGGGGAGCTTTTTGCGTTTTCGTCGATGTGATCGTGCTGTCATGATAGTGGCTCAGCTAAACAAAAAAGATACTAAAGTGCATGATCGGCATAAAGGGTGGATTGGTGGCTCTCATCACCTGAACCCGGGGAATCGACCCGGTGTTTGAAATACCCGGTTTTCTCAGATAAACAACCCCAAAATTAAGGGGCTTTTTAAGAAAAACACAAGGGGAAGACTCTCTTCTACGCTGTTTGACGAGCGTGCTACTCAGCTTACTGCCTGTTATCGGTTGTTCTCAACTGTTTCCCGGAAAGCATGCTTTTTTTAAGAGCATGCCTGTTTCAACGACCTCATATGACTGAAAACAACCTGAAAATAACCTGAAAATAATCAGAATCATAAAAACCAAAACTGATTATTGCACCATAATCTGGTCACGGCATAATCAAAAATGTGACTGAAAATATTAAACCCTGACCAAAAACGGTTCTGAATATGCAAGAAACTGAAGCAAAACCGAATTTCTTTTCTTCACGGGACGGGCGATTGCTGGCCTATGAAGCCACCCCGGGGACATCTCCGGGGGTTATATTTATGGGCGGCTTTATGTCGGATATGAGTGGCACCAAAGCCACCAGCCTGGAAACTTTTTGCCGCAAAAATGGTCATGCTTTTTTGCGCTTTGACTATTCTGGCCATGGTCTGAGCCAGGGAAATTTTAGCGATGGCACAATCAGCTCCTGGACTGAGGATAGCTTAGCGGTGATTGACGCCTGCAGCCAGGGTCCACAGATTTTTGTTGGCTCCAGCATGGGGGCATGGATCATGATTTTGGCTGCATTACAAAGACCAGATATCTGTGCGGGCTTGCTGGGCCTGGCATCGGCACCTGACTTTACCCAGACCTTGATTCTGCCTTATCTGGATGAAGATCAACGATCCAGATTACAGACTGTTGGCTCTGTTGAACTTCCCAGTGATTATGGTGATTCCCCTTATGTCATCACCCGGGATTTGATTGAAGACGGACGGGAGAATTTGATCATGGAGGGGGATATTCCTCTCGATTGTCCGGTGCGGTTGGTGCATGGGCTTAAAGATACCGATGTTCCGGCCCAGCTTTCTTTAGATCTGGCACGTCAATTAAACAGCCAGGATGTCACATTGACCCTGATCAAACATGGGGACCATCGTTTATCTGATCTGGCCAGCTTGTCGCGTATTTATCTCGTCCTGGCCGAATTGATCCGCAGTGCGGGTTCACAAACGCCTCAGGCTCTGGCGGCATCATCTATCGGTGATATGTCCCCTTAGAGATTCCCCAACATGAAAGAGCACCCCCAATAAAGGGTAACGGATAAAGATACATTTCGGCCGGGATTTTTTTTCAGCCGGAATGTTAATGGGCCGCAGCCCAGTTTTCGGCCCATCCGGCCTCAGCAATCAAAGGCACAGATAAATTAACCACTGGCTGGGCGGCATCCTCCATCACTTTTCTGATAAAAGCAGATGTTTCCTCAACTTCGGTCTGCGGGACTTCAAAAACCAGCTCGTCATGCACTTGCAACAGCATCCGGGTTTGGGGAAAATGGTACGGCAGGTGGCGATGAAGACGAATCATGGCTCGCTTGATGATATCTGCTGCGGCCCCTTGCAGGGGCGCATTGATGGCGGCTCGTTCGGCAAACCCCCGCCGGGCCGGATTCTTATCATTGATTTCCGGTACCGATATTTTACGCCCGAAGAGAGTCCGGACATAGCCATGCCGGCGACAAAACTGTTTCATCGCCTCCATATAGGTGCGGATACCGGGGAATTGGTTAAAATAGGCCTCAATCACCTGGCTGGCTTCATCACGGGGAATAGTGAGCTGGCGGGCGAGACCAAAAGCCGAAATTCCATAAATGATTCCGAAATTGATTGCTTTGGCCCGTCTGCGGAGCAATGGAGACATATCGCTAACCGGCACATCAAAAATACGTGATGCGGTCATGGCATGGATATCCTGGCCATCGTGAAAAGCCTGTTTGAGAGTGGGGATATCAGCCACATGGGCTAAAAGGCGCAATTCGATTTGCGAATAATCCACCGAAAGCAAAACATGTCCTGATTCGGCAACAAAAGCACGGCGAATTCTCAGCCCTTCGGGATCACGCGCCGGAATATTCTGGAGATTGGGCGCGTTAGAAGACAAACGGCCGGTCGCGGCACTCGCCATACCAAAAGAGGTATGTACGCGCCTGGTTTGCGGGTGAATAGCCTGAACCAAAGCATCCGCATAGGTGCTTTTGAGTTTTGCTAATTGTCGCCAGTTCAGAACCTTAGCCGGTAATTCATGGCCCTCAGCGGCCAGATTTTCCAATATACGGGCACCGGTCGCATAGGCACCGCTCTTCCCCTTTTTGCCACCGGGCAGACCCATATCCCCGAACAAAAGATCCCCCAGCTGCTTGGGGGAGGCAATGGTGAATTCCCGCCCTGCTAATTGATAAATTTCTGCGGACAACCCTTTGAGCCGGCGGGAAAAATCTTCAGATAAAGCGGCCAAAGCCGACGAATCGACCTTCACACCAACCCGTTCCATCGCAACCAATACCGGAATGAGCGGACGCTCTAAAGTTTCATAGACCCGGTTGACCCCTTCAATCACCAAACGTGGCTTCAAGGCGGCATGCAATCGCAGACTGATATCAGCATCTTCGGCTGCATAATCACAGGCTGCTGTTGCCGGGACCTGGTCGAATCTCAGCTTTGATTTTCCAACTCCCACAACATCACTGTATTTGATTGTCCGGTAGTCGAGCCAGATTTGCGCCAGTTCATCAAGGCCATGCCCGTGTTGTCCGGCATCCAGAACATAAGACAACACCATACTGTCGCTGACCGACACCATATTGATGCCGTAACGGGCCAATATCAGCATGTCATATTTCAGATTATGACCGATTTTCAGAATTGTCGGATCACTCAATAACGGTTTGAGCAGAGCAAGCGCATCGGCCAGCGCAATCTGAGGGGTATTCTCAATGGCTGCCGGTTCCTTATTGCCTTGCTTTTGATCATCCAATACCAAAGATTTTTGGTTGCTCATGGCGTGATGAGCCAACGGAATGTAGCAGGCTGTCCCGGCCCTGATGCTTAGGGAGATTCCCACCAAATCGGCTTGCATGGCATCCAGCCCGGTGGTTTCAGTATCAATCGCCACCTGACCGGCTGATTGTATTTCTCTGATCCAGGCTTCTAAATCTGCTGTATTGGTAACCAGGCTGTATCGGGTCTCTTGTGGTCTGGTTATAAAGGCTGCTTTAGGCGGGCTGGCGGTGACGTCACCAGCCTTGACCGGGCGATGATCGGTTGCCGGATCGCTGTCTGGAAACAGAAATGAAGGCTCCTGGTTGTCAGATTTTTGATCACCGGATTTTTGGTCATTGGATTCCTGATGACCGGATTTTTCTGTCTGGGGCTGATTGGGTGATAACGGGGAAGAGGACGCATGATCTCCACACAATCGATCCCCGTAAAAACCACGTACACGGCTTGCGATGGTTTTAAATCCCTGGGCATCAAGAAAAGCCAGCAGCTGAGAAGGATCAGGAGAACGCATGGTCAGTGTTTCCAGCAGCACCGGTGTCGGGGCATCGGTACGCAGGCGGACCAATTCCCGCGATAAGCGGGCCTGGTCGGCATACTCAATTAAATGTTGCCGCCGCCTGGGTTGTTTGATTTCGCTGGCCCGTTCCAGCAAGGCGTCTAACGTCCCGAACTGATTGATGAGTTGAGCAGCCGTCTTTGGACCGATTCCCGGCACCCCAGGGACATTATCGCTGGCATCACCAGCCAGGGCCTGAACATCAACCACCTGTTCCGGATCCACACCAAATTTGTCCCTGACATCTTCTCGGCCAATGACCCGGTTCTTGACCGGGTCGTACATTTTCACACCTTCCCCGACCAGCTGCATCAGGTCTTTATCCGAAGAGATCACAGTCACGCTGATACCATCTGCCCGGGCCAGGCGGGTATAGGTTGCGATTAAATCATCGGCCTCAAACCCCTCCTTTTCCAGGCTGGGAAGATTAAAAGCCGCAGGTACGTCTTTGATCAGAGAAAATTGGGGGATCAGATCTTCGGGCGGTTCAGACCGGTTGGCTTTATAATCAGGATATATGTCATTGCGGAATGTCCGCCGTGCTGCATCAAAAACCACTGCCAGACCATGATCCCCATCGGGACGTATGGTCTCAGACTGTTTGAGCAGCATATTCGTAAAGCCATAAACAGCATTAACCGGGGTCCCATCGGCCCGGGTCATCGGCGGCAAGGCATAAAAAGCCCGGAAAATATAGCCCGATCCGTCAATCAGAACGAGATGTTTCATGATGTTTTTATTTCAGGACACTTTTGTTTCGCGGCGTTTGCCATATTTTTCATATGGGATTTTTCCCGTGATACGCCGGAACTGTGGTAGAAGTTCTTTGATGATTCTTCTTTGACGGAGGTGTTTTTTAACAGATGTTTTTTTAACAGATGAACGTATTTTTGTGGCCGTGATTGTCTTAATGGGTTCAATCTGACCCTGGCGGGGTTTCTTTCCCGGATGATGTTTTTTATTATATCCCGACTCATTAAGACGGTTGAGCCGTTTTAGACAAGCGGAAAACACGGCCACAATAAGGGCAAACAGCCTTGGTATTTTTCTCACTATCGGTGCCTATATTCAGATAAATACGCGGATGACCTAAAGACGGGCTGGGGCCTCCTTCGCAATAAATACGGGGTTCCTCAACGATGACGGTATCGGTATTGGTCATGGGTTTTCATGGCGACTGTCGGCCATGCTCCTTCGCGATCAGGTTGGCATATGGTAAAATATCCGGCATGGATTTTATAAGCCGGTAAACCGGTGAAAGTGAAATCTATTGAGTTCATGACTGAGGTTAAGTTCATGACTGAGATTGAGTGACTGTATCCGGCTACTCAATTCTATATATCATTTCTATGTATCATCTTGATGCGTCTTAATACATTACCTTACTTAATGCGTTATCTTCTTAATGCGTTATCTTGTTCTTTTTCTGCTTTTATACTCATCGATTTTTATCCCCATCCGTGACAAAATCAGACCCCATGACCAAACCGCACGCTTTTGCTGTTCAAACACCTCAATGGGCGGTTTCCGCCCGGCAGCTGACCAAAATATACCAGACCAGGAACAATCAGTCATTGGCATTGGATCATATTGACCTTGGAATTCCGTGCGGGTCGATTTTCGGGTTGTTGGGTCCAAACGGGGCCGGAAAGTCCACTCTGATTAACATTCTGGCCGGGTTGGTTTTCAAGACTTCCGGGACTGTCGAGGTCTGGGGGATTGATATCGACCGCGATTCCCGCAATGCCCGGGCGGTGATTGGCGTGGTTCCTCAGGAATTGAATATTGACCCCTATTTTACGCCGTTGGAATTGCTGGATATGCAGGCTGGGCTGTATGGTTTGGCCCGTGATCAGGAACGTTCTTTGCGCATTCTTGATCTGGTTGGTCTGGGGGATAAGGCAACGGCCTATGCGCGTCATTTATCCGGGGGAATGCGGCGGCGGCTGATGGTGGCCAAGGCGATGATTCATGATCCGCCGATTTTGGTCCTTGATGAGCCCACCGCCGGAGTCGATGTTGATCTGCGGCGCCAGCTCTGGACCAATGTACGGGCTTTGAATGACCGGGGAATTACCATTCTCCTCACGACCCATTATTTAGAAGAAGCTCAGGAACTCTGTGATCATATCGCCATCATTGACCAGGGGCGTCTGGTGGCGTGTGAGGAAAAAAACCTCCTTTTGCAACGAATCAGTCAAAAGGAACTCACCTTGTCGGTTGACCGTCCTGTCAGCGGCCCGGTTCATTTTGGTTCTCTGGTTGCTCAAGTGGCCGGAGAACATTCTTTATCCATTCGTTATAATCCACAAAAAACCGATTTTAAGACCATCATGGATGCTGTGCAGAAAGAAGGGTACGGGATTCTGGATGTGCATACCGATGAAGCAGATCTTGAAGATATTTTCTTAGAACTCACCAGCCACAAAGACACCGTGACCAGTTGAGTAAGGCACCATGTTCAGCGAGGTGATATGCCGGGTGGATCAGCCGATAAAGTGATCTGGTTGGTTTTGTTTATTCCGGTTGTGCTGATTGATCAATGTCCGGCCATGTTATGACCAAAATCATGGGAGAGAATCTCTCCTGAAAAACCGGAAAATCATCAGGTATATGAGATTAAAAACCAGCTTCGGAACGCTCTGAAAAAAAATATCAAAATCACCCGTTTCGGGGATTTTATTGCATCAATGCGTATCAAACCGTTTCTTTTATTATGTCAATTCATCCTGATCATGGGGGTTGGGGCTGCCTGTACCCCCCAACTCCAGCCGCGAGGTCCGTTGGTGGACACCTCCCCACATTTTGAGACCAGGCATTTCATCGCTTCCGATGGGGTGGCGTTACCGGTGGCGGTCTGGCTTCCGGAAACAGAGCCACAAGCGGTTATTCTGGCTTTGCATGGCTTTAATGATTACCGCATGGCGTTCAAAGATTCCGGGGCATATTTTGCCCGCCGGGGTCTGGCTGTTTATGCGATAGATCAACGGGGATTTGGCGAGTCCCCTCATCGCGGGCTTTGGGCAGGAGTCCCGCATATGGTTGAGGATGCCCGGCAAGCCGCCGCTGCCCTGTCTGCTCTTTGGCCGGGCAAGCCCCTTTATATACTCGGTGAAAGTATGGGTGGGGCGGTGGCTCTGGCGGCTTTGACAGCTCCCGGCTCCCTGACCGCTGACGGGCTTATTCTGGTTGCCCCGGCAGTATGGGGACGGGATTTGATGAATCCATTTCAGGTTGCCGCCCTTTCGGTATTCAGCCATATCACTCCCTGGTTGCGCCTGGGAAACAGTGGGCTGAATATCACGCCTTCGGATAATTTTGACATGCTGAGGGAATTGTCCAGGGACCCGCTTTTAATCCGCCGCAGCCGTGTTGATACCCTTTCGGGCCTGACTGATTTAATGGATCATGCCCTTGCCAGCGGGGATGCGCTGGATCGTCCGGTCTTGCTGCTTTATGGCCTGAGGGATGAAATCATCCGCCCGGATTCGATGCGCCAATTTATCCGGACAGTTCCTCCGGAGAGTTGGCTTCGTCTGGCACTCTATGAAGATGGGTATCATATGCTGCTGCGTGATCAGGCCGGACGTCGCTATCAGGAAGATATCGTCTCCTGGATTTACGACCACGACCGCCTGCTGCCTTCGGGAGCCGATCACGCATCGCGCCATCGGTTGCTGGCAGACCCCGTTGCCCCCTAATCCAGAGGGGAAAACCAGCACCACCAGAAACAACACATTGCCGGGGCGGATTTTCACCTCTATCGATATGATGCTTGGCAGAAGAAGCCAGAACGGGCTATATAATGGTCTCCTTATTTCAGTATCTGGTTTCCGCAAGGCCGCTTTTATCTCTCATAAACGGGATCATGATCAAAGCGGTCAGCCGGGAATGTAGCGCCCGTAGCTCAGCTGGATAGAGTGCTGCCCTCCGAAGGCAGAGGTCACAGGTTCGAATCCTGTCGGGCGCGCCATTTCCCTCAAAGAGGAGAATATTTTCCAAAGGAGATTGACGATGCGGCCTATAGGCACACTCCAGGTAAAATGCACCTCAAAGGGCTGTGACGACAGGTCAAAAATTGAGGCAGAGATTTTGGAAGACTACTGACTGGATAAACTCACTTTGGCCACTGTCGGTCTTCTGGCCAACAGATTTATATGTCGTCAATGTAAACGCAAAAACTACAGTATCCATGAAAAACCAACTTTTGTTCGATACTGATCAACTGTTTTTGTGCCAGTTTCCCGGTTGTGGTGCTGCAATTCCCTATCCGCGCTGAGAAGCCAGCCCCCAGGCTGTATATTGTGTCCCCTGCCAGAACGACAGCAAGGCCCGCCCGGAAAGTCCTCAGCTTCCCGAAATTCCAGCTGATAGCAGAAGCTGCCCATCCTGCCTTAAGGAAACCGGCAAAAGCATTCCTGTTGTCTTCTACCAAAACCGGTCAAACGGTATCTTTTTTCCTGGGTGTTCACGATACCCCAAATGCCACTGGTCTGACAGTTCTTAAGACTTGAAAGAATCTTCAGACTTAAGAAAAACAAATAAAGACTTGTCGGAGAAAGGGTTCCGCCCCGTGGCATTGGTCAATCATCCTGATCTGAGGGCAGGAGCCACCACCCGGTTTTACATCAACAAATCTCTTTTAACTGGGCATGGGTGAGATTACCCGGAACCACCGTAATCGGGATTCTCAGTTTTCCGACCAGTTTACTGGTCAGGGATGATACCAAAGGCCCCGGCCCTTTGCCATCGGTCGCAGCCCCAAGAACCAGGATTGAGATGCTCGGATCATTTTCAATCAATTCCAGTAAGCATTCCCGGCAATCTCCCTCCCGCAGGAATAAGACCGGGACACCACCGGTCAGCTGATTGACCTGTTCTGAAAGCCTCAGCAACAAATCCTCAGCAGCAGCCCGGGCCTCTTCCATACGGATATTTTCAACAGTCATCCAATGCATATAGGCTGGCTTTTCCAACACATGCAGGAGAGCCACCTGCCCCCCGGTATTGAGTGCCCGGATACAGGCATATTCCAAAGCAGCCTGCATTTCTTCGCTGTCATCAGCAACCACAAGAAAAACTCTTCTTCCCTGGGATTGTGGCATTTCTGTCATACCAACCCCCTTCACAAGGTTCGGAAAATGGCTGCACTCAAGGCACCCAGACCAATCGCCATAACAACCGCAACAATACCATAAAGAAAAGGATACGCATGAGCAAAACTGTAAAGAGCCGCCCCGATACCGATTTTACCAACCCAAAAATCAGATGAGCGCATATCCTGTAACAGACCATCACGAAACGCATACACATCCACCGTGAACAACCCCACCGGAACATCCGGCGGCAAACGTACATCCGTGCGAAACAAGCGGGAGCCGATAAATGTCACCCCATGCTCTGATTGACTATAAAAACCCCGTTTTCTCATGTTTTCAATCAAGCCCTGTCCAAAATCGGTTGCAGGATCAGTTGCAGCATCAGTTGCAGTATCCGCAGATTTTCCGGGATCGAATTCTCCCGGACCTGGTTCTCCAAAACCGGATCTATTGTCTGGCAGGGCTTTGCGTATCGCCAAACCAAGATCAAAACGCTGCTGATCTTGTGGCGGGACAAAGGCGGTTACAGGCCGGTTGGCCGCCAGATGATAATAGGTAGGAATGCCTTTATATTCCTGCTCCTGAGTATGAATCCAGATACCAGCCCGGCGTTGTTTATGCTGTATCGTCGCATCTGCTGAGGGTCCCCGGACCACGATCACGATATCCGTCCCGGCCCTGACCGAACCAAACAAAAGAAGATCAGCCCCGGAAAAACCCGTATCAATATTCACCAAATCAATCGATAAAGCGGTCTCTAATCCGGCCTTCCCGGTTGGGGATGAGAACAATTTTTGGGCTGTTGTTTCTCTTTGAGGGGGGGTTGAAAAATCTTCAGGAGCACCAGCTACGTCAAATGGCAGGAAAATGCCTGCTGCGGTGAGGATCACCCACAAGGCGGCAATGGGGCAGGCATATGGATTTCTAAGCGGCCTCATCAAGGGTCTCCTGCTGCATAGAGAATAACGTCAAAGGGCTGCTCCGGAGGGGTTGTCAATGTCCAGATCAGACCAGCGGCCACCGTCAAAACCAGGAAAGCCAGCATTAAGCGCATCTGGTCAGCACGCAACCGACCCACCATCCGGCTCCCGATCTGGGCACCAATAACACCCCCTGCCAACAAAATCGCCGCCAGCAGAATATCCACCGTCTGATGGCTGGCCGCCTGCAAAAAAGTGACATTGGCCGTCACAAAAATAATATGAAACAAAGAGGTTCCGACAACCACTGCTGCCGGCATCCCAAGCAGATAAATCATCGCCGGAACCATGATGAATCCACCCCCAACCCCCATCAAAGCAGCCAGAACACCGACGATTGCGCCCAACCCAATCGGCAACAACGCACTGATATACAGGCGCGACGTGCGAAAACGGGTTTTAAACGGCAATCCACGCAACATCTTTGGCATACGGACATGGTCACTGGTTGTCCCTGAACGACGGCGGCGGAACAAAGCCAACAGACTTTCAGTCAGCATGAGGCCACCAATGATCCCCAGCATGAAAACATAAGATAAGAAAATAAACAGATCCAGATGACCAAAGGCACGCAAAACCCCGTAAAACCAGACCCCAAAACCCGAACCAATCATGCCGCCAATCAGCAGCAAGCCCCCCATCTTGTAATCGATATGGGAACGCCGGGCATGAACCAGAGAAGCCGAAAATGCTGACCCGGCGACCTGGTTGGCTTCGGTTGCAACCGCAACCGGGGGCGGAACGCCGATAAAAATCAATAATGGGGTCATCAAAAAGCCGCCACCTACCCCGAACAGACCCGATAAAAAACCGACCCCTCCGCTCAAGGACAGGAGAAGCATCATATTGACCGATATCTCGGCAACCGGCAGGTAGATCTGCATCAAAACAGCGACCTAACGTCCTCAACGCATTGTCATGGTTGCGTTGTTTTTATTGACAGTATTGTTTTCAACCAACAGATTGTCTTCAATCAACAACGTTTTTTAATCAACAACGTTTTTTGTCCACTCCGGCCAGGATATCACTCCGCAGATCAACAAAGTCTGAAAATGATGATCTCATTTTATGTGTCAAGAGAAACACGCGCAATTCATTAAAAAGACAGGCTCTTGCAAACACGGCTCAGGCGATGGTTACGGATCCATTCAGACCGGCAAAAATCCGATAACAGAGCGCATGTCATCCAAATGAGCCGCCGCGATATCTTGTGCCCGGGTTGCCCCCTGTTTAAGAATAGCATCAAGCTGAGCCACATCATCGCTTAATCGCTGGATCTCCCCGGCAATCGGGGCGAGAGATGTCACCGCAATTTCGGTGAGTTTTTCCTTAAATCCGGAAAATAAAGAACCAGCGAATTGAGAACAAACCTCCTCAGGGGTCTGACGAGACAATGCTGCGAACAGACCGACCAGATTGCGGGCCTCCGGGCGGGAGGTCAGTTCGGCCGGTGTATCAGGAATCGGTTGGGAATCGGTGCGTGCTTTGCGGATTTTGCGGGCAATCATATCCGCATTATCGGTTAAATTGATCCGGGCATAATCAGAAGGATCAGATTTACTCATCTTGCGTGATCCATCACGCAAACTCATCACGCGGGTTGCGGCCCCAAGAATTTGCGGCTCTGGCAACGGGAAAAAATCCTGGCTGTACTGGCGGTTGAAACTGCCGGCGATATCCCGGGCTAATTCAAGATGTTGTTTTTGATCTTCGCCCACCGGTACATGGGTTGCCTTATACAACAGGATATCAGCCGCCATCAAAACCGGATACGCATACAGACCCAAAACAGCATTCTCACGATGCTTTCCGGCTTTTTCTTTGAATTGAGTCATCCTGTTCAGCCACCCCAGCGGGGTGTGACACGCCAAAATCCAGGCCAGTTCAGCATGACCTGAAACCGCACTTTGGGGAAAAATCGCACAGCGATCCGGATCAATCCCGGCAGCAATATAAGCAGCAGCAGTCTCACGGGTATGGGTTCTTAAGTCTTCGGGATCCTGAGGAACCGTCACAGCATGCAGATCAACAATGCAAAACATACAGTCACAGTGTTTCTGCAGATCGACCCAATTACGAAGAGCACCCAGGTAATTTCCTAAATGCAGATTACCGGTCGGCTGAACACCTGAAAAAATACGTTTCATCACAAAGATGCTTTCATTGGTTGATCAAGGGGGAGGATTGCTCCTGCGGACCTGCCGCCATCCATCGGCCAAACCGAACCAGCAGGCTAAGGCAACGTAAAATAACCCACCGCCACCGACCAGGGCAATCACGGCCAGAAAAGACACATACCCGCTTCTGGCAATGAAAGGCCCCGCCCATGTCAGCCCCAAAAGCAAGGCTCCAGCCATCGCGCCTGCCGCCACAGCAATGAGACCGGTTTGATGACGTAACTGGCGGTGAAAAGTCAAGTATCCTTGTTTTCGCAAATTCCAGGCAAGATAACCGGTATTGAACCAGGCAGCGATTGAACTGGCCAGAGCCAGACCAACATGGGCCAAAGGTCCCATTAAAACCAGGTTAAAAACCACATTCACCACCAAAGCGGCTATCGCGGCCCGAACCGGGGTTGCGGTATCCCCGCGCGCGAAAAAGGCCGGAGATAAAACCTTAACCAATACATATGCCGGTAACCCAAGGGTAAAAGCAGCCAGAGCAGATGCTGTGTTTCTCGATTCAACAGCACTAAAAGCACCACGTTCAAACAAAATCACAGTGATTGGATCAGCCAGAATGAGCAGCCCAACAGCGGCAGGGACTGCGAATAACAAAGCAAAAATGATCGCCTGATCCTGAATGGCGGCAGCCTGATCCTTCTGCCCGCTGGCAATATGCCGCGATAATAACGGAAGTACGATTGTTCCCACCGCAACACCAATCACCCCCAAAGGCAGCTGATTGACCCGGTCCGCATAATAGAGAAAAGAAACCGACCCTTGTGCTAACAGGGAGGCAAGAATGATATCAACAACCAGATTGACTTGATAAACCCCGGCCCCCAGGGTGACTGGTAACAGCCGCCTGAGCATTTCACGCAAGCGCGGTGACCAAGACCAGGACCATATATTCGGCTGGATACCGGCCCGTCTGGCGGCACTCAACATCCAGATGAGCTGAAGGGCACCGGCGATAAAAACCGCCTGAGCCAGACGATGGGCAACGGCCGGGTCTCCCGGTGTCTGAGTACTGGCCCAGCCCCAGATGTCACCATTTTCTGCGCTGTTATAAGACCCGGAAAATAAAGGCAATAAAGCAGCAATCATGCAGAGATTGAGCAAAATAGGGGCGGCGGCCATGGCCGCAAAACGATTGACGCTGTTGAGAACCCCGCCCAGTAAAGCGACCAAAGCAATAAAAGCCAAATACGGAAACGTCACACGGGCCGTTTCGAGAGTCAGGGCAAATTTGACCGGATCATCAATAAAGCCCGGAGCCAGAAAACGTAAGACCCAGGGCATCGCTGCCTCCATAATCAGCAGGAAAATCAGCGATACCCAAAAAAGGGCCGTCATGGCCTGGGAAGCAAAAACAGCAGCAGCCGGACGACCATGCTGTTCGAGTTCTCTGGAAAAAATGGGCACGAATGCAGCACTGAATGCCCCCTCGGCAAACAGACGCCGAAACAAGTTAGGGAGTTTGAAAGCAACAAAAAAAGCATCCGCCACCAGGCCAGCCCCCAACCCGGCAGCCATTAAAATATCACGCAAAAAGCCGAGAATTCGGCTGCATAAGGTCAGCCCCCCGACCGTAAAAACCCCGCGCAAAAATACCATCATCCGGGATCTCACCGGCCGGTCAGGCCGATGATCCAAGTTTCCTGCGTGCCCGGGCCAATGAGCGACGCCTGATATTGGTCACCAGACGGCGGCGATGCAAAACGGCGTTTGTGGTATCATCGGTATTTTTGGCATGATCTGCATCGGTCTGGCTGCCATCCCCCAAAACAGTCAGCAACTGCTGCTGTAGAGTGTCGATCCGTGATTGTGCGCTGATTTTAAATCCGAAAGCATCTTTGACATAAAACACATCCACCGCCCGTTCTCCATAGGTTGAAATTTTGGCATTGGCGATCCGTAGCCCGGTTTGGCCGAGGGTATGGGCCAGGTTAAATAATAAACCAGGATGGTCCCGCCCCACCACCTCAACCACGGTGGCGGTATGGCTGACCGCATTATCAATATGCACATGCGGCGGCACAGTGAATATATGGCTGCGCGCCGGTAAAGCAGTTGTGCGTTCCTGCAATTCTTTGGCCCAGTCAATATCCCCGGTCATTGCTTTGGTCAGATTATCCCGCAGAGCCGTCATTTTTCGATGATCACTCAGGGCCTGGCGTCCCTGACCAGCATTCCAGCCGGTTGCATCTTGTACTGAAAGAATATTCAAAGCCCAGCCATTGGCCAGCGTATACAGCCGCGCATCAACGATATCACCACCTGATGCTGCTAATGCTCCGGCGATGCGGGCAAATAAACCAGCCCGGTCTTTGGCACAAAACGTAATCTCTGTCACATCGCGTTGCGGATCGATATGGTCGTCAAAATAAAACCACGTATCCGGTAGTGTATCCTGGTTTCCGGCTGCATCCAGTGCGGCATCGACACTCTGTGCCTGGCGAAGATGGGCCGCATTATTTTGTGATTGCCAGTAATGAGGAGGCCCCAGAGACTCAAAACGGGTCCAGCGTTTTTCATCCCAGTCCGGCAAGGATTCGCGTAACCGGATCCGGGCTTGTGTGACTTGTGTTTTTGTCCCGGCCTCGCTCCCGATTGATAAATGGTCAGCAACGGCCTGATAAAGTTGCCGCAATAAGGTTGCCTTCCAGGCATTCCATACCCCGGGTCCAACGGCGCGAATATCGGCGACTGTTAAAATCAAAAGCAGGCGCAGCCGCTCCATCGATTCAACTGTTCTGGCAAAATCCCCGATGGTTTGAGGGTCATTGATATCGCGGCGAAAGGCGGTATGGCTCATCAACAGATGGTGTCGCACCAGCCACGAAGCTGTCTCGGTTTCGGCCCCGTTGAGACCCAGCCGGGGTCCAATGTTTTCGACAATGGTCGCCCCGATCTGTGAATGGTCACCACCGCGCCCTTTGCCCAGATCATGCATAAAAAGAGCACTGTATAAAGCCCGGCGCATCCGCACGGCTGAAATTTCTTTGCTGGCAAGTGGATGGTCTTCCCTGAAACGTCCCGTTTCGATTCCGTTCAACAAACCGATTGCACGGATGGTAT
This sequence comes from Alphaproteobacteria bacterium, assembly GCA_965199175.1. Lineage (GTDB taxonomy): Bacteria > Pseudomonadota > Alphaproteobacteria. The sequence continues at coordinate 2,002,881 of OZ240684.1, read as the reverse complement.
GCTCATCGACGGTATAGACATGATACATATCATGCTGCATCAGCCCGATCACCCGTCCAAAATCGGGGACAAACCGCCCTAAAACACCGGCTTCACTCATTCTCGATAACAGCTTTTCGGGATGCTGATCATCGGTCAGCATATCAAGAAACAGGCGGTTGGCTTCCGGGTTGTCGCGCAATTCCTGATTGATCAGATTGAGATGGCGGGTTACCTGACGCAGGGAAGAGGGATGCAAATCAATCTTTAATTGATGGGCACAGGAAAAAACACGCAGCAAATTAACCGGATCATCGCGAAAAATGGCCCCGGTTTTTGTTTTCAGCCACCCCCCTGTGATATTGAATCCCGGCGGTGTCCGGCGTCCCAGCATCAGTTGTCGCCAACCGGTCAGCGGCCCGCTGCGTTTTTCGGGCCGCAATGTTGCCAGAAAAATCCGCGAAAAATCTCCGACTTCTTTGGCAACCACAAAATAATGCTTCATAAAACGCTCAACACTGCGGGCTCCTGAACGGTCACGGTACCCCATCCGATGACCGATATCGGTTTGCCGGTCAAATGTCAGACGTTCTTCGGGACGGTTACCGGCATAATGAAGATGACACCGCAACGTCATGAGAAAATTGCGCGCTTTGGCAAAGCGCCGGGCTTCTCCGATGGTCAGGATCCGCCGCCTGGCTAAGGTATCAATATCACCGACTCCATACATATATCGGGCAATCCAAAACAGGGTATGGAGATCCCGCAATCCGCCTTTGCCTTCCTTAATATTGGGCTCAAGCAAATAACGTGAGTTGCCGGCAGCCTCATGACGTTGCTGACGCTCAGCCAATTTGGCTTGGATAAATGCCCCATGGGATCCGTCAATAATCTGTTCTTGAAACTGTTTGGTGAGATTGCGGTAAACAGCCTCATCACCAGCGATAAAACGGGCCTCAAGAAGACTGGTACGTATGGTCATATCTTCCCGGGCTGCCCGTATATTGTCACTCAGCGACCGGGTTGCATGACCCAGCTTCAGACCCAGATCCCAGAGCAAATAGAGCATGTTCTCAATCACTGTTTCATGAGAAGAATCAGGCAGGGCGTTTTTGGGGCGATTGCTGTGGTCGGTGCGGGGTGCTTTGGAACCGGGGGATGAATCCGCACGGGCAAAGAGCAGATCAATATCCGAAAATGGTGCCAGTTCACCCCGTCCATAGCCACCAACCGCAACCACGGCCAAACCGGTCCTGAGATCAGGGTTCCCCTGGCTGGTCAGATGATCGAACAAAACCCTGATCAGGCCGTCCATGAGAAAGGTCTGGGCCACAGCATCGGCCGGTCCGTCAGCCCCCTCATCAAAGCACCGGGCAATTTCCGCCCGCCCGTTATGATAAAGATTTTTCGCAGCAGCCAACAAATCAGACCGGTCATCACCCGCCGAACCGGGCTGAGACAGGGTTGCTAAATGGCGGGCTGCTGAGGCTTGATCAAATACCGCTTCCAGATTCCCCGGAGGGACCTCAACAGGGGAAATAACAGAAGATGTGACAGCATCCGATGAGCGGGGTTTAATGGACATGGGGTAAAAAAGCCACGCGCATCATCCTGGTCAGCTTCTCTGTGATTTTATCTGAAAAAGCCGCAATTTTTCTGGCAGATTCGGTGAATTGATCAAGTACCTTAATTGTCAGATTGATGCTAGCATTTGCCACCATGAGACGTATAGTTTTTTTCTTAGCGATTTTTCCTGCCGCCGCATTGGTATGGTTCGCATCCCCCCTTCCGCTCACATGGGAAGGAGGGGTGGTGCTCATTTGTGTTTTATCTGTTCAGCATTGTTTTCGTGCTCATAATTCTGTGGATTTTATGTATGGTCCATGAATTGCTGTTCCCCTCAGAATAGAATGAGCAATCTGAATTGAATAATATGCCTGCCATGGGGTTGGTTGGGGACCAGGGTTGTTAAGCGGACAGGGAAGATTGCGCGAAGATGGGCCAAAGATTGCAAGGATGAGGGGAGTTGCATTGCCTCTTTTCGCGCCGATATTTACGGATCCAAAACCAGCCGGGCAACCTTACGCATCAGGGTTGGGAGGGGTTGGCGGTCGAAATTACGCGGATGAACCCATCTTCCGGCATCAAGAGAGCGCACCTGAGGAGCCGGACAGGATCCACGAAAAACCGATAACTCAAGATGAAAATGGGTGAAACTATGGCGGACATGTCCTTTCACTAAACACCAGTCGAGAGGAAGAAGAGCCTGAGAAAGGGCCTGGCGGGACGACAAAGGGGTTGCGCCCCAGATACTGCCGGGAAATTCCATCATCCCGCCGAGCAACCCCCTGGTCGGGCGGCGGCGTAAATAAACCCGCCCCTCTGGATCAGTGATCCAGAATACGGTGCCAAAACGCCGTGGCTTTTGCCGACGCGGTGCCCGGATGGGTAAAGAATCGGCCTGACCGTTTTCATAGCCCACGCAAAAGGATTGAATGGGGCATTGCGGGCAGTCGGGGTTGTGGGGTTTACACAGCATGGCCCCCAAATCCATCAGAGCTTGTGCATAATCACCGGGGCGTTGGGCGGGTGTGCATGTGCGGGCCAATGGTTTGAGACATTTTTTCAGGTCGGGCAGAGGCTCCGAAATGCCCCACCAGCGCGCCAGAACCCTGATGATATTCCCATCAATCACGGTTGCCGGTTGATTGAAGGCAATTGCGGCAAGAGCAGCGGCGGTATATTCCCCGATCCCCGGTAAAGCCCGTAATGCTTTTTCGTCAGCAGGGAAAATACCGGCATACTGTTCCTGAATAATGCGGGCGCAATCATGGAGATTGCGGGCCCGGGCGTAGTAGCCCAGCCCCTGCCACAGAGCCAGAACATCATCAAGGTCAGCGGCTGCCAAATCGCCAATTTTTGGCCAGCGTTTAAGAAATGCCTGATAATAGGGAATCACCACCGCCACCGTGGTTTGCTGTAACATGATCTCGCTCAACCAGATCCGATAGGGGTCCTGGCTGTGTCGCCACGGCAAATCACGGCCCTGGCGGTCATACCAATCCAGAAGCATGCGCACGGCGATCTGAGCATTCATGGTAATGCCTGATTGTTTCAATGGTCTTCCCACAGATATTCGCTCCGTTGTTTGAATTCCGTCCGTTATGTAAAGAGGAGAGGGTTTGTCCTGATGGGGATTGTCGATTATCCTGACAGGGATCAGATAACCGGTTTTACCGATCTCTGTTGGTATCGGTTTTAATATGGGTATGCCATTTTATGGGAACCAGATCATCATCCTCTCATTCATTGTCTTCCCGGGGTCGTGGTTGGCGGTCTCTGGGGTCTTTTGCTGCCCCGGTTGCGCAATCGGCAGCGACCCGGCGCGGCTTTTCCCGCAGCACTCTGCTGGTACAATGGCAACATATTATCGGGAGTGATCTGGCTCAGATATCTGCGCCTGTGCGTTTGACACGCTCAAAGGGTGCTCAGGGCGGGACTCTCCATATTGCCGTTGATGGCATGTATGGAATCCTGCTCCAGCATCGCACACCGCATATTATTGAACGGGTCAACACATATCTCGGCTGGCGGGCGGTTGAAAAAGTGACCTTTCATCGGCGATCATAAATCATCAATAATCATCATCAACAATGATCACAGAAATGATTACAGAAATGATCACAGACCAAATGTGGCATTTTACAAACAGGCTTCATATTTTATAGATTCATATTTTATAAAAACGTCTGCGAAAACCATCATGGATCAATCGCATTATTTATATCGTTGCTGATGCTGTGTGTGTCTTGCCGGGGCCTGGCTCTCTGAGGGTCAGGAAACCGGCATCTTGCCCAATGTCAGCCAGCCAGCGTATACTTTCGGATAGTGGAAGATACCAAACAGAGGATACCAGACAATGCCACGCTTTATTGCGATCATATTCTTTCTATACGCATCCTGTTGGGTGGTGTCTTTCGCGGTCTTTGACCACCCGGCCCGTGCTGCGGTGGCTGATACCCTCGAAGCCCTGGCGGAAAAAAGCCTTGGTGATCCGGAAGCCCCGGTTGAAATCATCGAATTTGCATCCCTCACCTGCTCGCATTGTGCGCATTTTCATCAGGAGATTTTGCCGCTTTTGAAGCGTGATTATATCGATTCCGGTAAGCTGCGGTTTGTGTATCGCGATTTTCCTCTTGATCGCTATGCGCTTTATGGATCCATGCTGGCGCGTTGTTCGGGTGAAAAGGGATTTTTCCCATTTATTGATGTCTTATATGCGCAACAAGCCAAATGGATCCGGGCAACCGATCCGCTGAAGTCATTGGGGCAGATTGCCCGGCAAAGCGGCATGACCAGTGAGGACTTTAAGGTCTGCCTCGGCAATAAAGCGATTGAAGACGGCATTCTTGAAAATCGCCTGGAGGCTGAGCGTCAATACAAGATTCAGGCAACCCCGACACTGATCATCAATGGTGAAAAATACGAAGGCAAAAAAAACTTTGAGGCGATTGAGCGGGCCATAAAAAAACGCCTGCCGGATTCTTAAATCCCATCGTTTATATTTTTTATTCTCGTGCAGTTCGTCAAACTTCGCCTGGTCGGGTTTAAATCTTTCGTTGAGCCGACGGAGATATCAATCGAAACCGGCCTGACCGGCATCGTTGGTCCCAATGGTTGCGGGAAATCCAATTTGATTGAAGCACTGCGATGGGTCATGGGGGAAACCTCAGCCAGGAATATGCGGGGCAGCGAAATGGAGGACGTTATTTTTAGCGGCAGTGCCCGACGTCCACCGCGCAGCCTGGCCGAGGTTTGTGTCAGCCTTGAGAACACAGCCCGTGATGCTCCGGCGATGTTCAACCAGAGTGATGATATTGAAGTCCGCCGCCGGATTGAGCGGGGCGTTGGTTCGACATACCGTGTCAATGGCGCAGAGGTTCGGGCCCGTGATGTTCAGCTGTTATTTGCTGATGCTACAACCGGTTCCCGCTCGACTGCTATTGTCAGCCAGGGACGGGTTGGGGAAATCATTGCTGCAAAGCCGGGAGTCCGGCGAACAATCATCGAAGAGGCCGCCGGAATCACCGGCTTGTATTCCCGCCGCCATGAAGCCGAATTACGCCTACGCGGGGCTGAAACCAATCTTGAACGTCTGGATGATGTGCTGGCCGGATTGTCTGCCCAGCGACAAAATCTGGAGCGTCAGGCCCGACAAGCAATCCGTTACCGGACGATTGGTGACCATATCCGCAAAACCCGGTCCCTGATGTTGGCACAGCAATGGCAGGATGCCCAAAACAGGCATCATGAAGGGCAAAATCGTCTGAAAGAATGGAGCCAGAAGGTAACCGAATATAGTGCTGATGTTGCTGCTGCCACCACCAGACAGCTTGATATCACCGCTGATCTTCCCCGGCTGCGTGAGGTAAAAGCGACTGCCGATGGGCACTGGCAACGTTTGAGGGTCGAACGGGATCAAATTGCGGCTGAGGAAGACCGCCTGAGCAAAGAAAGTCAGGAACGAATCACTCAGCTGGAAGATATCAGAGCAGATATCGACCGGGAAACCAGCTTCCGGGATGAGGCCACAGATGCGCTCAAAAAATGCGCACAGGAAGAAGAACAGCTACGTCATTCTGGCCCGGATTCAAATGAGGCTGAACTGCAGGCAGATCTGGAGCAAGCCAAAAAACGCCTGGATACATATGAAAAGGAGACCGATACCTGGGCCAGGAAAGTCGCCGATAACCAGGCCCGCCAGACCAGCCTTTGTGAAATACGGGATGCCAACCAGATCCGCCTTAAGGAAATTGACCAGATCTGTGCTGAAAACCAAGACAGCGAAGATTCTGATCCGCAAAAAGAGGAGACCGATCTCAGCATTCTGGCCCGGAAGGTCGATGATGCCCGGATGAAGTCAGAACACTGCAATCAGGAAGTTGACCGCCAGTCATCCAAAACAGCCGCCGCTCAGGAAGATCTGGAAAAAAAACGCAGCACGATCACCGCATTAACCGCATCCCTGAGCGCGATGGAAGCCGAAGAAAATGCCTTAGCATCCCTTCTGGAAAGCGGCATTCAGGGACAAGACAACCCAGCCAGCGAATCGATCACGGTTTCTCCGGGTTATGAAGCCGCCATTGCCACAGCTTTTGGGGAGGGTCTTACGGCCCCAATTTGTGATGATGGGCCGGCAGGATGGCGTCATGTGCCGCCCCTTGAGGATCCGCCATCCTGGCCGGACGCTGTGCGCCCCCTGAGTGAACTGGTTGAGGTTCCCGCAGTTTTACAGCGCCGGTTGGCTCTGATCGGGCTGGTCAATGATCATCAACAGGCCCGCCGGCTCCAGAAACAGCTTGCCCCCGGCCAATGCCTGGTGAGTTCTGAGGGATGCTTATGGCGTTGGGATGGGTATAGCATTCAGACTGCTTCGGAAACCAGCGCGGCTCGTCGCTTACGCCAACGCCACCGGCTTACAGAATTGCGGAATCATTTAGATGCTGAACGTCGCCGCCACCATGCCGCTGAAACGGCGTTTCAGGAAGCCCGGAAAGCCGTCGATCAAGAACAACAGATCCAGGAAAAAGCCCGTGACAATCAACGCCAGACCCTTGCAATTCTGGAAAAGGCGCGCACCGACCAGACCGCCGCAATGGTCCGGGAAGCCGCCCGGGTTTCTCAGCTGGCCAAATATGATGCCATGCGCCGGGAAGCAGAAAAGCTGGAAGCCGAAAACGCCCGGCTGCAACAGCAGCTCCGGGAACTCGATGGCATTGAACAGGATCAAAAACAGCTTTCTGAAAAACGCTCTCAAACCGAAACACAACGTCATCAGGTCATGCGTATCCAGCGTATCCTTGATGATTTGTTGCATAAAAATCAGTCCCGTGATGCCCGGCTGGCAACACTCAGCGATGAGAAAGATCGTTGGCAACAGCGTCTCGAGGAAAGTCAGTCTCACAGACAGCGTTTAAAAGAACGGGAAACCGACATCCGCCAAAAACTGGAGGCAGCCACCTCTCAGCCGGATCAACGAGAGTCAAAAAAGCAAAATATTGATGCAGCCCTCTTAGAAAGCGAAGCAGAACGCCGCAGGGCTGATTGTGCCCTTGCTGAGGCTGAAGATGACCGGGTCGCGGTTGAAAAACTCCTGAAGGATCAGCAAGACGCGCTCCATCAGGCCCGCGAGAGCCGTATTCGCTGTGAGGTTGAAATACAACATGTTGCCGACCAGCTTGATCATCTGGCAACCCGAATCGATGAGAAGCTGGGATGGAGTCCTGCTGAGCTGCTCAGAAATATAGCAGAATCACCGGCCAACCAGGAACCACCGGAAAAAACTGAGGCTCGTCTCGAACGTCTCTTACGTGAGCGCGATGCTCTGGGGGCGGTCAATTTACGCGCTGAGCAAGAAGCAGCAGAGATTACTCAGCAATGGGATACCATGAGTAAAGAGCGGGATGATCTACTCTCAGCCATCGCCCGCCTCCGCAGCGGTATCACCAACCTGAACCGGGAGGGACGACAACGGTTTCTCAGTGCATTTGGAGACGTCAACAATCATTTCAGGGACTTGTTTACCCGTCTTTTCGGTGGTGGCAAGGCCTATATTGCATTGGTTGATGCCGAAGACCCTCTGGAAGCGGGGCTGGAAATTTATGCCAGCCCGCCGGGTAAAAAATTGCAAACCCTGACCTTGCTGTCGGGGGGGGAGCAAGCATTGACCGCTGTTGCTTTATTATTTGCTGTTTTTCTGACCAATCCGGCTCCGGTTTGTGTTTTGGATGAAGTGGATGCACCGCTGGATGACGCCAATGTGGACCGCTTTTGCGACCTCATTGAGGATATTGCGGCAAAAACCCGGACTCGTTTTCTCCTGGTTACTCATCACCGTTTGACAATGGCGCGGGTTCATCGTCTCTATGGTGTGACAATGAGCGAACAAGGAGTCTCGCGCATTGTTTCGGTCGATATGCAGCATGCGGATACCGGGTCAATGATGGTGCAACAGCCGGTGGATAATGCTCCGTCTGTTAAACCAGTCCGGTCTACTTGACAGGGTATAGGATGCCCCATATGGTTCGGCTGCTTTTGGGCGGTTGGTTTTTTTAGGAAAGATCATACCTATGACCACCAACCATCACCATGACCACCGGCTTGATGCGCTTGAGAGTCGGCTACGTTCTGCCCGGTCCCGGCAAAATCCCCGGGATCACAGACGGTCACAAGCCCCGGTTTGGGGTCCTGGCGCCCGGGTGGCGGTTGATTTTGTGGCGGCTTTGGCGGTTGGTGTGGCTCTGGGCCTGATGATTGATTATTGGTTGGATTCTAAACCCTGGGGGTTGATTGTTTTTTTTGTTTTAGGTGCAGCCGCCGGTATGATGAATGTCTACCGGATTGCCCATGGGCATGATATGGCGGTTGGATATCGCCAGCAGATGCAAGGGGGCGGGGAACCAGAAAATCCTGAAAACACCGAAAAAAATCAAACCACGCTGATCAAAAACCGGATTGATGGCCAAAAACCGGATTGATGGCCAGTAACCCGATTCTTCAGCAAACTCATATGAGCACAGACGGTGATATAAGCAGATGGTGATATAAACGGTGATATAAACAGACAGTGATATAAAGATATAACAAGCGCGATCCGCTTCGCAACAGCTTTGACCTGTTCACGCACCCATTCAGCACCGGATCGGGTTTTACCGAACCCACGACCAGCAAGGATCATCCAGATATCCCAATCTCCGTCAGGAGCTATCTGGTTAGGCCGGGCAAGGAAGCCCCGCCAATCGCAAAGTAATTCGTCAAATTGGGCTTCTGACAGCGTTGCCATAAATTCATTGCGTTGCGCTTCCGGCAACGCGGCCAATTCTTCAGCCGGACTTTTCATCGTCAATCGGCAGCAGCAGGCGCGATCTTGTTCATGAACGCTTTGAACTGTTCCAATGCAGGTGTTTCGGCAATTTCAATCGGGCCGTTCTTTGGATTGGACAAACCAACCTGTTCACGGAATGCGTTGACATTGACATGCTTGCCAACCAGTTCAAGTGCTTTTGCTGCACCAGCAGCATTGAAGACATAAAGCGGATTTCCGTTTTCGTCCTTGATGTGATTGCCCTTGCGATCCGTGAACGGCTCGATTTCTTGCATACACCGTTCATGCAGCTTCACCGATTGCTAAAGCACATAGTCGGCTGTAATTTCTGTTCGTTCAGCCCGTTCGTTTTTCGCCGCATCAATTGCCTTTGCAATGTCAACATTCGTCAACAGGCGTTGCCCTTGCAATCTGGCTGTCTTTTCGCTATGTCCTGCACGGATTGCAGCTTGTGTCGCATTCAGATCAATCAGATATTCGCGGACGAATTGCTTCTGCTTTTCATTTAAATTAACATTTGTTGAACGCATTTAATCGACCCCACCACTTCTTTTTATGTATAAAAATCTATGCTTTGCTGTAGGATATTGATAGTTGATGGCTTCGAATCATGTATAGTTTGCTGGGAATTTGAGGCTTATACATCACTAGGAATTGGATATGAGAAAAATTAAATACAAAGGTAACACCATTAAAATGTTTGGTGACGAACAGGATGACTACTTTCATGATGTTGAAGTGGATCCATTTTTCTCAGATGTACTGGATTTTCTGGACGAAAAATCGGTCGTATTAGATGTGGGAGGGAATATAGGCATAACGAGCCTAGTTGCCGCAACGCATGGCTGTTCTGTTTATTCATTCGAGCCTGGCCCAAGGGCTTTTCTTTACTTGAAGAAAAATGCAGAACACAATGAAGGACTTCGCATTTTCCCTCAAAATATCGCTTTAGGTGCTGAAAACAATGAAATTGGCTTTTTCGATCACCCTCCCTCTGCTGCCGTTAGCCACCTATCAAATGACCATACTTTAGGAAACGATCCAAATACACTCGTTAAGATGATTAAGTTGGATGACTTTGTCAGCACGCATGATTTTAGTAGAATAGATTTGGTCAAAATAGACGTAGAAGGTTTTGAGATTGACGTTTTAAAGGGCGCAGCCGAAACATTAAAAAAATTTAAACCTTCTGTTTTTGTTGAATTTAATTCGTTCTGCATGATCGCTTTCAGAAACATTAATCCTAGAGAAATGTTATCAAATATTAGAAGCCTGTTTCCTTTTGTATATGAATACAAGAAAAGTAAGATCAAAAAAATATCGTCAGATGTTGAAGCTCTCAGCTTCATTCACGACAATCTTGTTGTAAACGGCTGTGTAAATGACCTGTACTGCCGGTTCGACGAAATTTGATTTGATGAAAATTTTAGCCACGCTCCGCGGGGAAGAGCTGGATCCTGTCGGTTTACCCGGAGTTCCGGCACCATCTTGTGGAAGCATTTCAACAATTAGGAAGATAATCTCTTGGCCAGTCCGCTCCAGCAATTTGAGGTTCATCCCATCGTGCCGATTGATATCGGCGGCGTTGATGTATCATTGACCAATTCGTCCCTGGCGATGTTTATCTCATTGGCCGGGGTGGTTGTATTGATGGCCGCCGGCAGTATCCGGCTGGCCCTGGTTCCGGGTCGTTGGCAATCTTTATCCGAAATCACTTACGAATTCATTGGCAACATGGTCCGTGACAATATAGGGGATGAAGGACGGCGTTTCTTTCCTTTTGTTATCACGCTATTTCTCTTTATTTTGTTCGGGAACATGTTGGGGATGATCCCCTACAGCTTTACCTGGACCAGCCATGTCATTGCGACGTTTACGCTGGCAATTTTTGTGTTTATCGGGGTTACGTTGCTGGGAATCTATAAACATGGGCTGCATTTTTTAACATTTTTCGCCCCTAAGGGGGTTCCCTGGCCGATGTTGTTTCTGTTGGTCCCGGTTGAAATCATCTCTTATCTTTCACGACCAATCAGCTTATCGGTGCGCCTTTTTGCCAATATGATGGCCGGACATACCTTATTGAAAGTCATTGCCGGATTTGTTTTTGGACTGGGGGCAATCACATGGGGGATCGGGGGCCTGTTGCCGTTGGCTTTGTTGATCGCCCTGACGGGTCTTGAGATGATTATTGCTTTTCTTCAGGCATATGTCTTTGCCATATTGACATGCCTCTATATCAATGATGCTTTGCATCTCCATTAAAATGAGCATGTCAATCAACGTATCCTGATACATGTATTCATCACTGTCGCCAGACAATTTTTTGGTTTTGTTTTCTTAAACGACATCATTTTTGCGTCTGTTAACCCTCTAAAGAAAGTAACCCTCTAAAGAAAGGATATTCTCATGGATATTGAAGCTGCAAAACTGATCGGTGCGGGTCTTGCTGTGATCGGCGTGATCGGTTCGGGTATTGGTATCGGTAATATTTTTGCCGCCTTCATCACCGCTGTGGGTCGCAACCCGGCTGCTCAGAAACATGTTTTTACAATGACGATGCTGGGCTTTGCTTTGGTTGAAGCCCTGGCGTTGTTCGCGTTGATCATTGCTTTACTCGAATTATTCGTGTTTTAGGGCTTTGCGTGATTCGTTTTTTCACAGGACCATCCAGCCATGCCGCAGCTTGATCCCGCATCTTTTGCTTCGCAATTTTTTTGGCTGATCATTTGTTTTTCAGCCCTTTACGTGATCATGAATCGCTGGATTCTGCCGCGTATTGGGGGTGTCCTTGAAGAACGGCGCGATAAAATTGAACAAGATCTTGAACGGGCCGAACGTTTGCGCCAAGACGCTGAAAAAGTCCTCAGCAACCATGAGGCGGCTTTGGCAGATGCCCATCAGCGTGCGGCAGATATTGTGCGTGAAACTCAGGAAGCCGATGCCAAAGCAGCCGCCGAACAAATGGCGGCCCTGGATGAACGCATCAGAACCCAGCTTGCCCAGGCAGAGGCCCGGATCGCTGAGGCCAGACAGACAGCACTTGCTGATATTGGGAATTTTTCTGCCCCGCTGACCAGGGAAGCTCTGAAGAAAATCGCCGATGTTGAACCAGCAGATGCGAGTCTTAAAAAGGCAGTCGAGGAAGCAATCCGGGAGACAGCGTAATGCCTTTGATGCTGGAGAATGTTTTAGCCTCACCGGAATTCTGGGTTGCGGTATCGTTTTTTGTCTTCGTCCTCCTCCTGTTTAAACCGGTTCGCAGCAAGGTTCTGGATGCGCTTGACAGCCGTTCAGAATCGATTCGCCGGGAAATTGATGAAGCCTCCCGCCTGGTTGAAGAGGCCCAGAGCATCTTTGCGGGATACCAAAAAAAGTACCGTGAATCAGCACATGAATGCGATAATATTATTGATCACGCACACGAGAAAGCCGCCGGCCTCAGCAGTCAGGCCAAGGAAACTTTACATCAATCACTCGAGGCCCGCCAACGCCAGGCGAGTGCCCGTATTCTTCAGGCTGAAGCCGAGGCCATCCGGGAAATCCGTGACCATGCGGCTGAAGTGACAATAGCGGCGGCTGAAAAATTCCTGAGAGCAGAGCTGAGCGATAAGGATAAAAGCCGTCTGATCAAAGCAGCAGTCAAAGAAATTCCCGGCCATCTTCACTGAGTGACCAGAAAACACCCGGCAAGCTGGTTTCGGTATCGTATTTTCGGCAAGCTGGTTTCATCGCCGTGCCAGGGCCATTGATACCAGAGAGACATCCATGCCCCGGTATATATGCGGCTGGTAATTGCTGCTGCAAACACGTTGTACAAAAACCGTTACAACCGATTAAATGGTCCGATACAATGTTGGAAATCTGATAAAGAATCTTGCTTACCCGGGATGCTCTGAAATATCTGTGACTGGACTGAGAGTCTCACATGAACCAGGCTTTGGTACGGCGTTTGTTTTTCACCGGTATCCCATTGATGAGTATCCTGTAGGCATGGCCGTTTACACTGATGTATCAGATACCCAGCTGCGTTCTTTCATCGCTCAATATGATATTGGTGCGCTGGTTTCCTGCGAAGGCATCGCTGAGGGTGTCGAGAACTCGAATTATCTGCTTAAGACCACTGAAGATCAATTCATTCTCACTTTGTATGAACAGCGGGTCCAGCCATCTGATCTGCCTTTTTTTCTCAAGCTGATGGAGCATCTGGCTGTGGGGGGATTTCCTTCTCCAGCCCCGGTACATGGGCGTGATGGTCAGGCTTTGCGCCAACTATGCGGACGTCCTGCTGCCCTGGTCAGTTTTTTGAACGGAACCGGACCGCACCAGATTAAAACGTTTCATTGCACTGCTCTGGGTCAGGCGATGGCTCACCTGCATCTGGCGGCGGCTGATTTTCCCCTACAGCGGGATAATGACTATTCGATTGCCCGCTGGCGCGACCTGGCTGATAAAAACCTAAGCCGGGCTGATCAGATAGAAAAGGGTCTGAGCGATTTAATTCGTGACGAATTGGCTGTTCTTGAAACCCGGTGGCCACATGATTTACCGCGCGGGATTATCCATGCTGATCTTTTTCCCGATAATGTTTTTTTCATTGATGATGATTTTTCCGGGATCATTGATTATTATTTTGCCTGTTATGATTTTTTGGCTTACGACCTTGCCATTGGTCTGAATGCGTGGTGTTTCAATCCTGATGGCACTGTTTTTGATGGGGAAAAATCGGCGGCTCTTTTGCGCTCTTATGCGGCGTTGCGCCCCCTTGAGGCGGCAGAGATTGCAGCCTTGCCCATTCTCGCCCGTGGGGGAGCGTTACGTTTTTTGCTAACCCGGCTCCATGATTGGTTTCAGCAACCAGCCGGTGCCCTGGTCAGGCCCAAAAATCCCCGCCAATATATTCCGCGTCTGTTGTTTCACCGGACAGCTGAGAATGCAGCTGCCTACGGTCTTTCGAGGTAACAGCCATGGCGGTTGTCGATATTTTCACTGATGGAGCATGCTCCGGCAATCCCGGCCCGGGCGGTTGGGGAGTTGTTTTGCGCTCCGGGACACATCGGAAAGAAATCTTTGGCGGGGCTTTGGAAACCACCAATAACCGTATGGAATTAACCGCCGCAATTGAAGGACTCTGCGTCCTTAAACGCCCCAGCTCGGTCCGGCTCTATACCGACAGCCTCTATCTGCGTGACGGAATTACCAAATGGCTGGCGGGCTGGAAAGCCCGGGGCTGGAAAACAGCGTCTAAAAAACCGGTCAAGAATAAAGATCTGTGGGTGCGTCTTGATACAGCAATCACCAGGCATCAGATTCAATGGTTCTGGGTGAAAGGTCATGCCGGTCACCCGGATAACGAACAGGCCGACAGCCTGGCCCGGCGCGGGGCGTCTGAGGCTGCCGGAGATACCCGGCCTTCTTAGGAAGGAAGAGACGCCAGAAGATTTTCAGCCGAACTGACTTTCAGTTCGTGATTGCCTTCATCATGCAGAACCTTAATCACCATGTCCTCGGCATACAGGGCATAGCGGTTGGAACGAACGCCCAGACCAATCACCGATAAATCAAGAGTGGCTCCCATCGCCCGGGTGAAAGCACCCGATCCGTCAGAGAGCATGGTGATGTGGTCTCCGGCCCCTAATGCTTTTCCCCAGGCCGCCATGACGAACGCATCATTGACCGCCAGACAAGCGATGATATCAATGCCTTTGGCCAAAAAATCGCTGGCTTTTTCGATATAGCCTGGCAGATGCTGCTCATGGCATGTTGGTGTGAAAGGACCAGGAACAGCAATCAGAATACTTTTTTTTCCGGCAAAAAGATCCTGACTGGATACAGCAGCCGGTCCTTCTTTTTTTAAGCAAAACAGGGTTTCTGAGGGGATACGCCCCCCCGCAGCAACAGTCATCATTGAGCCATCCTCGTCAAAAGAAATGATTGTTTCATCAATCAGAAACAGAGGTTTTAGAAAAACCAGAAACAACAAAAACCTCTGATAGCGTTTTTCTTAAACTGGTTCTTTCTTAAACTGGTTCTTTCTTAAACCGCTAGCCACTGATTTGCACGGGCTTATTCATGTGGTCTTTGGTCCTGAACCATGGATATGAGTCAATATTGATAATATGGGGGTGATTTTACGTATCCAATTTCTATATAAATAAGAGAGAAACTAAATTGAATATCTATTTTAGGGTGTTTTTGATGCCTGAGCACAGAGAACAATACGGATCAATGAATCACCAGAAATAAGGGGGAAACAATGACCAAACATGGCTTTAACACAGAAACCGCAAAGATTTTTGTTGGCATCGTTTTGGCGGGGTGTGCTGGGTTCTGGACGATCTTTGAGTATGACAAAGATTATCGGGAACGTAAGAATGAGGTCATTGAGCAGCTAGCCGGTCACATCGCCGCAATGAATTTACATTGCTCAAAGAAATGGGGAGATTTGCTAAACTTAGCACAAGAAAGTGATAAGACCCCCGCCAAGACGAAATGTATAGAGGCGTTTGAAAGGGTTCTTACTTATCAGTCAATTACGGCGGCAGCACTCTCTGATCTTGGTTTATTAAATGATACAAAACAGCAAGATCACTGGAAAAGTCTTTTGCGGGGAATAGACACCGCATGGACACATCAGTTTAAGAAACAATCAATAAATGAACCTTGGTGCAACCTCTTGAAAGGCGTTTATGGCAACGAGTTAGCAGTCTCTTCCTACTGCAGAAAATACACCTCACCGGAGAATGACAGATGAAACAGTACCTGCGATTGAATCTGATTGTTGTTTGTTGTGCCGTTTTTTTATTTTCACCAACAACCGCGACTGCGGTTCCGTGGCTTGAAGAATTTTCCGGAAACTGCCGCCAAAAAAATTCTAAATATAATTCTCAATATTATAAGATCAAAATATTCTTTGCGCCATTGATTGATCGTGAAGAATTGCCGGAAAATGAGCGGGAACAGTCATGGTGGCAGGGGGGAGGAATAGGCTATCAATTCAAAAACGGGAAAACATCTTATGACAATGATATATATGAACTGATGGAAAACTCCGAAGATAAAGTCTGGCTGGCCCAGGAGATTGAGCTTAAAAAAGAGGTAGCCAAAAAACCTAAAAATATTCCCTCTGGAGAAGGGAAATGGCATAAATATATCTGGATTGTGATATCCGCTCCACCAATCCTTGATTCAAAACAGCCGATGAATGCGATGGTACGTGAAAAAGACGCGGAAAAAGCAAAAGCAAAAGGGAGGATAAAAGAATCTTCCGACGAAGGTACTGGAACTCTTATCACAATCAGTGATCATTGGAAAATATCGCGTATTAGAGATGACAATCTCGAATACCAGATTTTATTGCATATGGATCAGAAACTTTCGGATGAAGATCAAACCGATATAAATAATTTTTGGAAGGCATT
Source organism: Alphaproteobacteria bacterium (assembly GCA_965199175.1). Classification (GTDB taxonomy): domain Bacteria; phylum Pseudomonadota; class Alphaproteobacteria. The sequence goes on along the minus strand of OZ240684.1, from coordinate 1,986,600 downwards.
GGTTTCGAACCAAGCTTTCGACAATCTCGTCTGGGAATCAAAAGAAGAGAGAGAATTGAACGATAACGACCTTGCTCCCAATGCTTATAACCACACATTCTATTTCTGGCCTATTCCAGCCCTCGGAAACAATAAATATGGGCGGCACGAATTGCGGAACGCCTCTTCGCGCCGGGTTGTCGGACCAGGGAAAGTATACGGATTTGCCCTTGACAGTGACGGCCAGTGCCTTGCAGCAACATCTGTCGATGTTAAGAAAGCCCAAAGAAACCAATAATTGATTGTCTCTGAGTTACTTTAATGTTGCGCCTGACCATCGGTCTTGACGTCTCAATACGCAACCATCATTGGTCAGATCCGCCGTTTCATCGATGATGCCAGTCATGAAAATTCGCCCGCACAAAATCGCCGAACGTTATCGACAAAAACCCGAAGCCTTATCGTTCATAAATTACACCGTTCATAAATTGATCCGGCTTATGAGTGGATTCCGCCATCTGAGAGTGGTTCAGGAATGGCTGGCTTCCCGGGTTTTGGCATATGCGGCTTTTTGTTCGGCGGTTGCCTGGCTCTGATAGGTCTGTTTCCACTCCCCATAGGGCATACCGTAAATGATCTGGCGGGCGGTTTCGTCACTCATCTCCATGTCACGTTCGGCCGCCGCCTCCCGGTACCATTTTGACAGGCAGTTGCGGCAAAAACCGGCCAAATTCATTAAATCAATATTCTGGACATCATGCCGGGTCCGCAAATGACCCACCAAACGACGAAAAGCAGCCGCCTCTAATTCGGTTTCAGACTGTTGTTGCGATTGCGTTGTCATTCCGGCAGTGCTCTTGTTGTGATTCATATTCATCCTCCACATGAACTCATTGATATGAACTCATTGATATTAAATCATTGACGTTGTTTGATATTCAGCGAGCATCTCGATTGGTTGGGTTCCGTTGCATCCCCGCAAAGCCCCCTTGGATAACCCGTTTTATTGGTTTTACGGGGGGGATTATAACCATATGGCGGCAATGGCAAAACCGATAAAGAGAGGCTCTTCACAGGGAATACACAAAATGCGGGAGGAATTTTATGACAGGTAGAAATTTTTTATTATAAATATGATAAAATTTCTCTGGTCGCCACCCCCATGAGATGGGTACTCTGCGCCGATGCCACGTGGACGCCATACCAAAATTGTTGCCACTCTCGGACCTGCCAGTTCCGAACCTCATCAGATTGAAGCCCTGTTTGAGGCCGGGGCAGATGTTTTTCGCCTGAATTTCAGCCACGGAATTCATAACGAACACCGGCGACGGCTCTATCATATTCGCCAGATCGAACGAGTCACCGACCGGCCGATTGGGGTTCTGATGGATTTACAGGGGCCTAAATTACGTCTGGGAGAATTCGCCGGTCATCGCACACTCATCAAAACAGGCGATGATTTTCGTTTGGATCTTGATCCAACCCCGGGGGATCAACGACGTGCTCCGTTACCGCATCCAGAGATTTTCTCCTCGCTTTCTGTGGGTTCCGAGTTGCTGCTGGATGATGGCAAAATCCGGTTGCGGGTGCGGCGATGCGGGAAAAAATATGCCGAGACCGAAATTGTCACCGGCGGCCCCTTATCCGACCATAAAGGGGTTAATCTGCCCAATGCTCTGGTCAATCTCTCAGCACTCACCGATAAGGATAAAAAAGATCTCCTGTTTGGGGTGGATATGGGGATTGACTGGATTGCCCTTTCTTTTGTCCAGCGACCCGAAGATATCCTCGAGGCCCGGCGACTGGTTGACGGACATGCGGCCATTTTGACCAAAATTGAAAAACCATTGGCGATTGAACGTTTGGATGAATTGATTGAACTCTCCGATGTTTTGATGGTTGCCCGTGGTGATTTAGGGGTTGAAGCAGCCGTGGAAGATGTCCCGGTTTTGCAAAAACGAATCGTTGAAGCCTGTCGCCGCCAGGGAAAACCGGTCATTGTAGCCACCCAGATGCTGGAATCGATGATTGATGCACCTGCCCCGACCCGTGCTGAAGCCTCTGATGTCGCCACGGCAGTTTATGATGGCGTGGATGCGGTCATGCTGTCTGCGGAATCAGCTGCTGGTCAATATCCTCTGGAATCGGTCCGGATGATGGACCGGATCGTTCGCCGGGTGGAAAACGACCATATCTATCACCGGGTCATGCAGAGCGAATATGCCGTACCACAGGAAACCAAGTCAGATGCCATCAGTGCCGCAGCCCGTCAAGTCGCCGAAACCCTGTGTGTCAACTGTATCATTACATATTCGCGTTCTGGTGCAACGGCCCGCCGGGTTGCCCGTGAGCGTCCCGGGGCACCTATTCTCGGCATCACGGTCGAACGTCAAACCGCCCGCCAGCTTTCCCTGGTCTGGGGTGTGCATTGTTGCCAGGCTACCGAACCGCGCGGCTTTGCTGATATGACAGCGCGCGCATGCCAGATCGCACTCAAGGAAGAAATGGCAAAAATCGGTGATTCGGTGATTGTCACCGCCGGGGTTCCTTTCGGCCAAAGCGGGAGCACCAATATCCTCCGCATTGCCACCATTGAAGAGGACACCGATTGAGTGCCCCTGAACCCTTAAGCCGGGTTGGCTGAATGTACAGGAGTCGGGGCACGGGGAATGGCTGCATGGAGAAGTGCCGCCATAATTCCCAGCCCTGCTGCGACCAGCCAGATCAACTCATATCCCTCAGCGCGTTCACGCCACCATCCCCCGACCCAGGCCCCCAAAAAAGCCCCGGTCTGATGGGAGAGAAAAACAACCCCAAAAGCGGTTGCCAGATATTTCCGGCGACAAAAATCAGCCGTCAGACCGCTGGTTAAGGGAATGGTTGCCAGCCATGTCAGGCCAATGATGATACAGAGTCCATAAACCGCCACATCATCCAAAGGCGTGATGAATACAAAACCGCTGATGGCTAAAGCACGGATTCCATACACCCCACACAGCAGCATTGATTTCCGGTACCGTCCCCCCAGCCAGCCAGCCCCCAATGTCCCGATGATATTGAAGAAACCAACCAGGGATAAAGCAACCGCAGCAACCTGAGGAGCCAATGCACGGTCCGCCAGGAAAGACGGCAGATGAGTCATGATAAAAACAACCTGGAAGCCACAAACAAAAAAACCCATACAGAGCAAAATCATACCGCGCCGGATCACCCTTCGGCTTTTTTCAGAGGGTCGGGGTTCATCATCAGGCAATGCCGTCTTTTCGACAATGACCGGCTGGCATTTCATGATCACCAAAGCAACCAGGCCAATCATGATCACACCAACAGCCAGAACCCAGAAAGCCTCCCGCCAGCCCAGAGATGTCAACAGCCAGAAACAAACCGGAGCCATCATAAACTGGCCCATCGAACCGCCGGTGCTGGCCAGACCAAGGGCCGACGAGCGTCGATCCGCCGCCACATGTTTCCCGACAGCAGCCAGGGCAATCGGGAAAGAAGCCCCGGCCAATCCCAAACCACAAAACAGAATGACACCGGCCTGAATATCAGCAATCGTCTGAGCATGCCCCAACCACACCAGACCACCGCCATAGAGCATAATCCCACCCATAAGGACCGGGGCTGAGCCATAGCGGTCCGCCAGCCGGCCGGCAAAGGGTTGCGATAATCCCCAGATCAGATTTTGGAGGGCAATGCCCCATGCCAGCTCTTTCCGGCCAACCGCCAGATCCGCATCAACAGGATCAAGGAACAAGCCAAAAGAATGACGAATCCCAAAGACAACCACCAAAATCGCTCCACTGGCTAAAATAACCGCCCAGGGCATGATCAAACCCGCTCAATACCGCTTAACCGGTGTCCTGATAACACCGGTATCCGGATCAGGCAGAGTGTATGAGAGATGGTTTTTTCAAAGTATTGCTTCATAATTTTTTATCATTTTTTTCAAGAAGTCCGGGAGAGAAGATCAGAATTGTGGCGGTAACAATCTGCGTGATCACCCAGGACAACCGGCGGGGTTCCCCCACTGGCCCAGTTCAATAATTCAACGGTATGCAGAACCGGAATATCTAACTGTCCAGCCAGATGATCCAGGCAACCGATATTCCCACTCACCACAATATCAGCCCGGCACGCCGCCAGAGCCGCGGCCTTTTTCTGCCCCAGAGTGTCAGCAATTTTGGGCTGAAAAAGGCTGTATGTGCCGGCTGATCCACAACATAAATGAGCATCTTCAGGCAGACGAACCGTAAAACCGGCTTTTTTCAGCATCTCAATCGGTTGATCGGTAACCCTTTGCCCATGCTGAAGCGCACAGGCAGCATGATAAGCCACAACCGGCAGCCGGGACAAACCGGCCTCATCACCACCATCAGCCGGTTGACTGACCCGATCAAACACCAAACCCGGCCAGCCTCGACCAGCCAGAAAACTGCTGATATCCATGACCTTGCCAGCCCATTGTGCAGCATGCGGGGAACAGTTCCGGTGACGGGCCAACAGATGGCCATAATCTGCCATCACAACACCACAGCCACCAGCAGTACTGATCACCGCATCAATCGGTCCATCGGCCTGGCTGTTCTGCCATGCCTCAATATTGGCAGCAGCCAACATCCGGGCCTGTTGACGCCGTCCCAGATGATGGGGAATGGCTCCACAACATCCACCACCTGAGGGAACCACAACTGTGATCCCTGCCCGGTTTAGAATCTCAAGAGCAGCCCGGTCGATTTCGGGTCTTAAGACCGGCTGTACGCAGCTTTGGGCCAGGATAACCCGGGCGAGCGACTCTCCGGATGCAGGATAACAGCCCGGTGCAACCGGTCGAACAACCGGGCGGCGCACCGGAATGCGATCCAGTAACACACGCAAAGCCGGCGGCAGAGGAATTTTTGACAACCGAACCGCCCGCCCGATCATAAGAGCAGCCGCAAACCACCGGGATCTGGAGAAAAGATGCGCCGCCAACCAGCGCATCACCTGATCACGCACCGGACGGCGAACAGATTTTTTGATCTGAATACGGGCCAGATCAATCAGCCGCATATAATCAACCCCGGACGGGCAGGCAGTCCGGCAGGACAGGCAGGATAAACAACGGTCAAGATGACGGACTGTCGTCGGGCTGGGTGGGGTTGCTGTTTCCAGCATCTCCTTAATCAGATAGATTCGACCACGCGGGCTGTCCCGCTCATCGTTCAGAAGACTATATGTCGGACAGGCAGGAAGACAAAAACCACAATGGACACATCGCCGCAAAACAGCATCCGCCTCAGCAATATCCGGATCAGCCAGCTGGGTGGGACTCAATCTCGTCTGCATTCTTTTTCCCGATCCGGTTTTCCGGTTCTGTTTTCCGATCCTGTTGCCGTATCAAAGATCCTGACAGATCCGACCCGGATTGAGAATACCAGCCGGGTCAAAGGCTTTCCGGATCCGGCGACTGAGGTCAGCCAGCGGCTGACCAGGTGGATGAAAAACCGCCACATGTGCACGCAATGCTTGGGGTCCCCGAAACAGCAGAGCATACCCGGATTGAGAAGGATCTCCGTCAATCACGGCTTTCCGGATCCAACCCGCCCCGCCATCAACAGCGATGTCTGAGATGGTCGCATCCTCCGGGGCAACCCATAACAATCCACCCCCCCAATCGCATAAATAGCGTATCGGCTGTTCAGCCGCCAGACAATCCACCACAGCAGACCAATGCGCCGGGGGCACATGCAGCCGCCACAAAATATCCTCAGCCGGCAATTCTTCAGAGCCGGTTTGAGAAAAAGATGAATCCGATAAGGCCCCGGATTGACAGGGATCAAACAGAGTCGCATTGCCGACCCATCGCCACAGAGCCACCGAATCGGTTGCTTCAACCAGGATCGACTCCTTCTTTTTGTCAGTATCACATCCCAAAATCCTGCGGATCTCCCGGCAATGGTCTCCAAGAACCGGCGCAGAGGCGTGTAACCGCACCATCAGCCAGGAATGTCCCTGATCCAAAATCTTCGATGAATCCAACCAATAAGAACCCTTCTTCACGCGAGAGGAAAGAACCGGCAGATAGGATAATCCGGTAACAGGCAAAGACGTCTGCAAAAGAGTGATCATGGCATGCGAAGCTGCCGAAGGGAGCAGATCCGGCACCAGGAGGCTGCATTCCCCACGCGGCTGCGGCATAACCTTGAAGGTTGTTTGGGACAAAACAGCCAGGGTTCCGAAAGAACCACAAATCAGCTTTGACAAATCATAGCCACTGACATTCTTGATCACTCTGCCGCCGGAACGAAACAGCTCCCCACGCCCATTGACGGCCCGAAAGCCCAGTAAATGATCCCGGGCTGCTCCTGCCTGGAAACGGCCAGGCCCGGAGAGGTTAGACGCAAAAGCCCCGGCAATGCTGCCTGATTGTGGTGGGGCAGACAGTAAAGGTCCCCAGTCGGGAGGCTCAAAAGCCAGATATTGCCGATGCTCCGCCAATGCTGAGGCAATCGTGCTCAACCGGGTTCCTGCGGCTGCCGTCATCACCAATTCTTCGGGTTGATAGAGCCGGATCCCGGTCAAGCCAGACAAATCCAGCCGCTTATCAACCGCCATCGGATGCCCCAGATTTCGTTTTGACCCCCCCCCAATGACCTCAGTTTTACAGCCTTCATGATACGCCCAGAGGAGAAAATCCACCAGCTGCTGTTCTGTTTGCGGACGAACAGTCTCAATCACCGGCGGGGCCAAGCGTAACAGAAGCGGTATCGGTAAGACCGGGGCCAGACACAATAAAAAGGATCCCCCGGAAAAAAACCGAATCAAAAGCGGGGAATATCGGGAAAACGAACCTGACCCGAATGGACATGTTCACGCCCCAACTCCGCACAGCGGCGCAGCTGTGGAAACATTTTCCCCGGATTGAGCAGCTGATCGCTGTCAAAAGCACATTTAATATGTGCTTGCTGGCGCAAATCAGTCTGGCTGAACATGGTCTCCATCAAGTCGCGTTTTTCCACCCCAACCCCATGCTCGCCGGTTAAGACACCACCAGCATCAACACATGCCCTGAGAATATCGGAACCAAATGCCTCAGCACGCTCCAACTCTCCTGGCTGGTTGGCATCATAGCAAATCAAAGGATGCAAATTACCATCCCCGGCATGAAAGACATTCACAACCCGCAGACCATACTGTCGCGATAAGTCTTGCATATGTTCGAGTATTTCCGGCAAGGCGGCCCGGGGAATGGTCCCATCCATGCAATAATAATCCGGCGTCATACGGCCAACTGCCGGAAAAGCCGCCTTGCGTCCGGCCCAAAAACGCATGCGTTCTTCTTCATCTTTGCTCACCTGAACGGATGTCGCACCACGAGCCTCAGCAATCGCCTTAACATCACTGATCAGACAATCAATCTCAGCCGATACCCCATCCAGCTCAACAATCAAAAGAGCTTCGGCAGTACGCGGATACCCACAGGAACAAAAATCTTCGGCTGCATTGGCCACAGCCTGATCCATCATCTCCATACCGGCGGGAATAATACCGGCCGCAATGATCGAGCCAACACAAAGTCCAGCCGCGCGGACCGAGGAAAACCCAATGAGTAAAGCCCGGGCAACCGCCGGACGGGGGAGGATACGTACGGTGACTTCGGAAACCACAGCCAGCAACCCTTCCGACCCCGTCAGGAGACCAGGAATATCATAACCAGGTGAATCAAAGGTCTTGCCGCCAAAGCGCAGAATTTCACCATCCATCAAAACCGCTTCTAAACCCAGAAGATTATTGGTCGTCAGCCCATATTTCAGGCAATGGACACCGCCGGAATTTTCGGCCACATTTCCACCAATGCTACAAACAACCTGGCTGGAAGGATCGGGGGCATAGTAAAATCCCTGATCTGCTACCGCTTGCGATAAAACCAGATTAGCAACGCCGGGCTGGGCAGTGATACAACGATTGGCATAATCAATATCGAGAATGCGGTTGAATTTGGTCATTGCCAAAACCACCCCGTCGGCAACCGGTAGGGCACCTCCCGAAAGCGATGTCCCGGCCCCGCGCGGAACCACCTTCACGCCTAAGGATCGGCAATAACGCAAAATCAGAGAAACCTGGCAGACCGTTTTTGGTAAAATAACCGCCAAAGGCAGTTGACGATATGCTGTCAGGCCATCACATTCATAAACACGCAATGACTCTTCTTCGGTCAGAAGGCTTTCTTCAGGAACCAATTCCCGCAAACCGGCAAGGATTGTATCCCGCCGTTTGAGAATGGCTTTATTGGGCAGGGGCATTCGCATCCGCAAACAGCCATATGGTCAGCTTTGCACACTCAAAAAAAAGCCAGTATACAAACGGATTTTCTACCCTCTGGCAGGGGGCATCATTGATATCAGTACCTGCCGCAAGCCTCTTTTTTCTCCAAACCGGAGAGCATGCAAAATCCGCACAGCACCTCACCTCACCGGTGAGAAACCGAACATGTAGATTGACCCCTGAGGGATCATCCCTGGCGGGCCTTAAAGCGCGGGTTATCCTTATTGATGACATATAAGCGGCCTTTGCGGCGCACCACCCGACACATTTTATGACGCTTTTTAGCCGATTTCAGTGAATTGACGACCTTCATCACTCCATTCCTTCACATGCGATTTATTGTTTTTGTTTATTATCTGTTGATTGACGTCTGTTTTGTGTAGTCTGTTATTGGTCTGATCGCTTATTACGTTAAGCATATATCAACTGTACAAGCCAGCCATATATGTCAAGGCTGATTGATTGTATGACCAGGATTGATTATGTGACCAGGACCCGAGGACCTGTAGATTTTTAAAGAGGATCAATTTTTTTAAGCAAGAACAAGGATTTTTAAGTCAAAAATAAAAGCCAAAAATAAGAACCAGGTCATGGCTCTCCATAGCTTCTGCGAATGCTCAGAAATCGTATTGGGATCACAGCCAGAAACAACAACCCATTTTCCAAACATGGTTGTGCCTGAAGGCAAGACCGTACTGAAAATACTATAGAGTCGAAAAACCACAGAATCAAAAAAGAATCAAAAAACCACAGATATCGAAAAACCACAAAACACATACATGAAGGAGGATTGAGAATGGAACTTCGGGATAAAGTCGTTGTCGTTACCGGGGCCGGCCAGGGGCTGGGACGCTCCATGGCGGTGCATCTGGCTTCGCAGGGGGTAAAAATCGCCGCTGCCGACATGAATGATGAAAAATTATCTCAAACAGTGGGCTTGTGTAAGGATGCCGGGAGTGACGCCCGGGCGTATCATTGTAATGTTGCCGATGAGGAATCTGTCACCACCTTGTTTGATAGCGTTACGAATGATTTTGGAGGTCTTGATGGTCTGCTCAATAATGCCGGTATCATTCGTGATGGCCTGTTGGTCCGGGTCAAAGAAGGAGCATTGGCCGGAAAAATGGCTCTTGAGCAATGGCAACAAGTGATTGATGTCAACCTCACCGGGGTCTTTCTCTGTGGCCGTGAAGCAGCCGCCCGCATGGCAGAAACCGGGAAAGGGGGAGTCATCATCAATATCTCCAGCATTTCCCGGGCCGGTAATTTTGGGCAAACCAATTATGCCGCCACCAAAGCCGGGGTCGTGGCTCTGAGTGTGACATGGGCCAAGGAATTAGCCCGTCATAAAATCCGGGTCGCTGCGATTGCCCCAGGCTATATCGCAACCGAAATGGTCTCCGGGATGCCGCCAGAGGCCCTTGAACGCATGACCAACCCCACCCCTTTGAAACGTTTGGGAGAACCCGATGAAATCGCCCATACCGCCCGGTTTATCCTGGAAAATGACTTCGTAACCGGACGGGTGATTGAGGTTGATGGGGGCCTGCGTATTTAGTGCAACTTTGAAACATGTGGGCAAACCCGATGAAATCGCCCATACCGCCCGGTTTATTCTGGAAAATGACGTCGTAACCGGACGGGTGATTGAGGTTGATGGGGACTTGCCGTATTGAGCGCAACTTTGAAACATTTGGTCAAACCCGATGAAATCGCCCATACCGCCCGGTTTATTCTGGAAAATGACGTCGTAACCGGACGGGTGATTGAGGTTGATGGGGGCCTGCGTATTGAGCACAACTTTGAAACATTTGGGCAAACCCGATGAAATCGCCCATACCGCCCGTTTTATTCTGGAAAATGACGTCGTAACCGGACGGGTGATTGAGGTTGATGGGGACTTGCGTATTGAGCGCAACAGATCTTGAGAAGCCCCATCACTCAGATGGATACTGTAGATAATATGGATAATGAACAGAATGAAACAGCCCGGCTCCGGGCTGTTTTGGAGATACCCATACCCAATGATGGGGATTCACCCTGGTCTGTCTGCAAAAAAGTTTGGAGATTACCGGTGCTTTTTGATTCTGGTCGTTTTTAAAGAGTACATACTGGGTTTTGTCTCCTTTGATCTCAGAGGAAACATGATCTCAAAGGAAACACAGCCGGGAAAACTCTTTGATTTTAAGGCGTTTTGTTCGGGGTCTCCAGATGCCCGGACAATTTGCCGCGCAATAAATTTTCCCGGAATGCCGACGGACTTTATCGCATAGCACGGTATTAAGATCCTGTCGGTTTTTCGGATCTATCGCGAATTCGGTCAACCAGTGATAGTGCGGGCGTGACTTTCACACATAATCCCAGACTTCCCGGACGAGGAAAAATGAACCCTCATATCCGGTGCATTCCCCATAGAACCAAGCCAGGTAGAAGCTTTAGGAGAAATATTTCCAGATGAACATCCCCCAACATCTCTCAATCGTCAAAAAAGAAAATATCGGATACAATGTCGAAAAATGGGATGAGGGTTTTGACCCTTCCCGGTTTTTTGATTTGGCCTCTACGAGAAATATTCGCAACCAATAATCAACGTCAGTGAACAACTGCTCAGTGGTTCTTAAAATTTTATCATCTTTAGTGTGTAAGAGTGATCCAACACTCACCCGATATCTTCAAAATAAGAACACAACCCCAAAACGCCACCCGCCAATAAACAGCGATGCCTTAGGACGTTTTGAAAACAATGGACTGGTAAAAATGTCCCACAACTAAAAATGTCCCACAACGGGTTTTTGGCATGGGATACTTTTCGTTCAATCTATTATTTTTGATCAATAAAATTGATGGGTGGTGGGCGATGCTGGGATTGAACCAGCGACCCCTTCGATGTCAACGAAGTGCTCTCCCGCTGAGCTAATCGCCCTTTTTCAACCATGATATTTCAATGATGATGGAGTCCCCACCCGGATCGATAACGTCCCGGCTGGTCGTGTATTTTATTGAGTTTCCTTTCCTCGTATTCTCTCTTGTTTCAATGTTGCACTTTTTTTCAGATAACTGCAACGGATCGGGAAATGACGACCAAGTAAGCGGTTGTTTAGCCGGTTGCACCGACGAAATGGCTGATCCCGGTGCTGATACGGCGGATACAGTTATGGAGTTTAGCAATCGGTTCAAAGACCTCACGATGTTCTGCCCGATAATCCAGGGCATCATCGTTTCTGTATGTTGCCTTTTCCCCGAAGTCATCCGATAGCGGAGCACCCGGTGAAACGGGAAAAATTTGCGCCAAAATATCCAGAGCAGGCCCAACCTCTAACCCCACAATCTTGGCAACCAGTTGATCCCGGTTATAGCCAACCGGAAAATTGAACTCAGGAATCCGCATCGCATAAAGGAATAATTCCTGGATAAGAGCAACCCGGATTCCGTGGAGAAGCAACAAATCATCGCGCTGATCCTTGACCATGACCCGACCCCGGCCTACCGCCAGGCGACCTGATTCCTCGCGCCCAAGCAACCAGTCATGGATTTCAACATATTCCCGCTGAAAGAGCCGGTATATTCTCAGCAAGCATTCATGAGGACCATTTTTTTCCAGCCAGACTGATAATTGTTTCATCTCTTCACAACGTGCTTCGTCAGAACTGCGCGCTGCCCGCGCAAGCCACAAGCCAGGATCAAAACAATCGATATAGGCTTTGAAAACCTCAATCTCGCTAAAAGCAAAAGCATATTCGACCATCCGCATCACCCGGTGAAAGCGCGGCGAATCCTCAAAAAAGCGTTTCAGTAATTCAGAATCCCGGACCCATATCTGGCCAATCCCCCCCAAAGTATTGGCCAGCATACCCAGCTGTTGCAGGATTGCATTTTGCGGAATAGCCCGTGTCTGGCTGGGATGCATCGACCGCATCGTGCTCCCGCCCTCATGCTGACGCACCACCGGGCGCGAGCCAGTGGTATGAAGCATATTGATCCCGAATGCCCCAAGAAGGACCGCATAATCAGGGTTATCCATCACCTCAGCATTAAATTGCTTGATTGTGTTAACCATTTCAGCAGCACGGAATGCTTCTTCGTAAAAGGGGTCCCCCTCGGCCTCGGTCCCGGTTTCAATGCAATGTTCCAGAATGCGGGTAACAACGGCATACGCACCGGTGGGATTCATGAAATACCGATACCCGTCACCCCCCTGAAATGTAATTTCTTCTTTATGTGACAACCCGTTTTGAGCAAATAACCGGCGGCTATAGGGACAAGAAACGTATTCCAGCCGGTCACGCAAGCTGACCGGGTGCCCTCCCCGGCCAATCGACTCGCCATGGGTATCAAAGATAACCAACCGCACATCCTTAAGATCATGCCGGTCCATTATGCGGGCAATATTACGCTGTAAATTTTCGATTGAGAGGGAAGCCGCCGTCTGACCAAGATAACGACCCGCATCGGAAAATCCGGTCTGTACACAAAGCTGACCCCGTTGGCGAACATACGAACGATATTGGGGATTTTTCAGACATTCATCAATAATCCGGTGGCCCTGGGCCATTGCTTTTCCGGTTTCAAAGAGTGGGGAAATATCAACCTTATCCTCAACACCAAACTGTTTGGCCAGATATAAAGCCGTAAGCAGGGTCAAAGGGGTCTCACATTCAGCAATGAGGAACCGGACCGGGGTTGCCGAATCAATATATTTCAACATCTGGGCAACACTCATGAATAAGCGTTTTCCAGACATACGCTCAGCCATGATTGAACCGAAATTGATTGTCGCTGGTTTGACAGTCTCCAGCAATTTTTCCAATGCCTTAAGATAGGTCCGGCGATTTTTAGGATCATCCGGGGGCGATGTCATGCCGATGGTCTTACGGATAGCATTATGAAGCTGAGAGGCGTTAATCCGCACATGGGTATGGGCCATCCCCAGACCATAATGAGAAATTTCAGCCCGCAGGATATTCAACGCCCGCGCTTGCTGTGCACCGGTGGCATCTGTACCACATTGACCAATGGCCTGATCAATAATCTTGATTAAAGAATGCGTCTCGGTCAACCTGAGATGCAAGCCTTCGTGCATTTTTTTGGCCAGAGAACGAATGCGCTCAATGCTCGAATCTTCCTCACTTTCATATCCGCTAAAGATGTCGATTTCCTCTTCGGTCTCTTTCAACGCAACCGAAAACAATGATTCCAGAATTTCCAGAGATTCCTGCAATGCTCCATTGTGGCCGGGTTTTTTATTATGACTCCTGATGGCACTCAGAGCATCCCGGTAATATTCCAGCTGATAGCGCTGAACTTGTAACCGCTTATGTAATGTATCAGCCCAGGTGATATCAGAACGGCCATCAATGTCATACCCGACCCAGCTGGCTACTGATATCAGGCATGGAACCAGTTCTTTGGACCGGTCACCATAAAGGGAGTCAGCGACTGAAAACAGGATATTATAAACCCGGCGTAAAGCAGCCTGAACATTGCCAATGGCCTCAAGAGATAACGCATGTTCCACATCAAGAGTGAGTTCTTTCTCAGGGCGGTGCTCACGAGACAGAGCATCATTTAATTTTTCTTTCAGACCCTGATCGGAAAGTCTCCGGCCTTCATGATCATGGCCTGTGGCGACCTGGCACAAAATCTGCGATAATTCTCTGGATAAACCAAAGGTGGGATGGGCCGTAAAGACAATTCCAAACAGTTCCGTTTCAACTCTTTCCCGGAACATGTCAAACGGCACTGGCTTACAGTGATGATCTTTCTGATCACCGTCTTTATGAGCCGGAAGACCGGCTAAAATACGAACCATACGCTCCACCGCCCGATCATTTTCTTCAGGATCAACCGGTGATAAATAATCAGCAATATGATCAGCCCTTAACGAAAAGCCACTCAGGGTTAAACGTTGAATCAGTGACTCCAGATCCGACATGGATATTTTTCCCTTATGGAGAAAACGTGAAATATCCAGAGCCAGCATACTGATGGAGTTGCTGAACGGATCCGTCTCAGCACCTGAGCGAATATCATCCAATCTTTGACATAACGATTGGCGTAATTCCTGAGATAGATGCTGAACATCGGGTTGATACATGCGCTCCTTATCCGGAGTTAAAAGCCTCCCGGCAGCATCAGCCAACATCATGGTCAAAGCATGAATTGAGGGAGATCCGGAATCAGGATGAGATAAACGAGAATCTGGCATGTCATATTTCTAACGGTGTTTTCAAAATTGATCAAAACATAAAATGAACCAAAACATTAGTAAGAGCGATGATACGGCAAAGCCTCCTATTGGGCCATCGACTATTGGGCCACCAACGCCCCTGGTCATCAACGCTTCAAGAGCAGATAATTTCCAGACCAGACAATTCTGGCCCGGGGACCGTGATTCGTCAAACAGGCAGAAATAGCAGAGCCGGGGCGGAAACTGACTGAGCGGCCCGATCAATCTTTAAGAAAATCCCCAACAGGAAAACAGGGTGGCGCAGCCTGACTGTCCTTTCACACTGAATCAAAGTGAAATGAAAAATCATTCCCGGATTTATTGAAAAATGCGCTCTTATGTCGCTATTTTATTGATATCCAGACCCAATAAGTCAGTCATGCTTCCCCTGAGACAGAAATGTTCGGTCTGGGGGTTTTTAAGGTGCTGTATCAGATTCAGATATGATGGGTCCAGGGTTTGCGGCTTCTTTCATGCTCCGATGCACCGCTCCCATGAAAGCATCCGTAATCGCCTCTGCATCAGCACCGCGTAAATCAATGGTTCCGGCATCATGGAGCATGAGCAACAATTCACGCAAAGAATTCCTCAAAAGGTCGGCCTGGGCTCTACGAGAACCATCCACCAAAATCGGTACATAGGTTTGAGCGGACGCCGACTTTTCGGAGTCTTGCAGCATTGATACATGATCAGGACCCCTTTGATCCGGATGCACTGTTTTCTGGTCGGCAGACCGGCGCCTACCCTCTTTTGGAAGGTCGGAAAAACCAGAGGATTGGTTCCTGACCAGGACCTGATCGCTTGTAGGTTGTGCTGTTGCGACATCAGCTTCATCGGAGGAAAATTCTTCCTTGCCGAACAACAACCAATCCAGAGAGATGTTCTGTTCGGCGGCAATTTGAACACATTTTTTATAAGGCAGTGCGTTCCTGCGTCTCCAGGATGAAACATTAGACGCCGTCAGGCCGAGTGACCGGGCTAATTCAGCATCTGAATACACACCGACCAGCTTTTTTAACCGACTTAAAACAGAATCAACGCATAATGTCATTTTTATGGTCATCAATGTTGAAAATTTGTTGACATGATTGTGTAATTTATGCAACCTAGGGGATATTTGGGTTTGATCATGATTCTTCGTGGTAAATTGGCGGTAAGTGTGTGATAAAGACGATGAGCATGTGATAAATTGGGTCGTCAATAATGCTTTTATTCGATAAGGTGATGATTTTGCGTGATAAAAAATTTACAAAAAAGACAGCTAAGATGTCAGAAGTGACAAAAAACGACAAAAAAATGACAAAAAGCAGCAACCAAAACGGCAAAAATAATCATTTAATGATCATTAAGGTGGCAAAAAGTAACAATCAAAGCGACAAAAAGAACATAAAATGATAACGGAAGTGAAAAAAGCGATAAGATAAAGCGACAGAAGGCAACAAAAACGGCAAAAAGTAATCACTAAGGTGGTAAAAGTGACAAAAATTTTACGCGACAAACATTTTACGTGGTAAAAATTTTATTACAGGGTAAACATTTTATGCAGCAACCATTTTAAGTGGTAATTTTAAACAGTGATTTTAAACACAGTAATTTTAATACGTAATAATTTTAAAACAGTCATTTTAAACAATGTAAATTTAAACAACCTCGTTCTGCGCAAGATCCTGGCGTAAAATTCCCCCGGGGAAAACACCCCGGAACGAATGATAAAGGACCGTATGATGATACCCGCATATGATGATACCCGTATGATGATAAAGATCATATGATGAAGAATATTCCTGATTATGTTCTATAAAGATTTCATGTTCTACAAGGATTTTAAGCAAAAAGGGAGTTTGAGTAAAAAATTCAAAATGGCGATATCAAAATTAAGTCTGAATTTTCGCGTTTGCGATACAGATTGAAACATATTTAACAGATTGATCTGTGACTGAATGCATGTCTGATTGACTGAGTTCATGTTTAATAGATGAGGCATTCTGTGATGAAGTCTGGAAAAAACTGAGTTTAAGAAAAGCTGAGCCTGAAAAAATTGAGTCTGAAAAAATTGAGTTTGAAAAAAACTGAGTACCGAGGTCTGAGAACAAATATGAACACACATACCGACAGAAATATCAACACAAATACCGATACGCAAATACTTAAGAATACTGGTTCGTTGGGTATCAGCAGGTATCAGTATCGAGGGGAGACGACAGATGGAATACAAGAGATACCGCCGTTGTTTGGCTCTGTCATGGTTATAACTCTGTCATAGAAAATCATGGATATCCTTAGAAAGTCATGGGGACCTTCCACACTGTTTTTGATACCGTCGTTTTTGATGCCATCCTGGAAATTTTCCTAAAACGACTGTTGTAAAAAAAACATTTATTTTTCCCGCATTTATTTTTCCCGGACGTATTGATTTATCACCAGAGAATACCAATGTATGGAAATGAGTATCTGTATTCTTTATTGAGAAAGCATCTGGTTGCCAAAAGAAGTTTTCGAAATCCTTTTAAAATCTTTTTATTCAAAACCTAGTTATTTTATTCAAAACCCATTTATCAAAACCAATTTATAAGGAAAAATTCTTTCTATAAAATTCTCTTTGTTGTCGGCAGGGTGGCCTCTTTCCCAAAAGAGGTGGTCCTGAAAAAAGAGGTGGTCCTGAAAAAAGAGGTGGTCCTGAAAAAAGAGGTGGTCCTGAAAAAAGAGGTGGTCCTGAAAAAAGAGGTGGTCCTGAAAAAAGAGGTGGTCCTGAAAAAAGAGGTGACTCCGGATAAAAGCAAAGCAAGTCAATTTTCGTCTTTATGGCAATAATCGTTCCGTCAGTTGAGAGAGTCACTACAAAAATATTGTGAATTGATCTTAGTTTGGTGAAAAAACTAATTTGGTGAAAAAATTTTGAACATCCTTATGGTGGGGGGTGGTCCGGTGGTCTTCAGTTATTTTGGGGTATGCCACCTCCTGCCGCCAGGGGATAAAACCGAAAATAAATTAACACCACAAACGCCGCTCTTTCGGGGGGTGCGCATCCTGCCACCTGAGGATAAAACCGAAAATAAATTGATACCGCAAAACACCGCTCTTTCGGGGGGGCGCATCCTGCCACCCGGCAATGAGACCGAAAATAAATTAACACCACAAACGCCGCTCTTTCGGGGGGTGTATATCCTGCTACCCGGCAATGAGACCAAAAATAAATTGATACCGTAAAACGCCGCTATTTTCGGGGGGCGTATATCCTGCTACCCGGCAATGAGACCAAAAATAAATTGATACCGCAAAACACCGCTATTTTCGGGGGGAGGGCGCATCCTGCCACCCGGCAATGAAACCGAAAATAAATTGATACCGTAAAACGCCGCTCTTTCGGGGGGTGTGCATCCTGCTACCCGGCAATGAGACCAAAAATAAATTGATACCGCAAAACACCGCTATTTTCGGGGGGAGGGCGCATCCTGCCACCCGGCAATGAAACCGAAAATAAATTGATACCGTAAAACGCCGCTCTTTCGGGGGGTGTGCATCCTGCTACCCGGCAATGAGACCAAAAATAAATTGATACCGCAAGATATCAAAAAATTAACATGCCCGGCTTGACAGACAGGTATTGACCTCCCGCCCCCAAACATCCGTTGGGGTGCCAACAGCCGGACCTTATTCTTGGTTTGTTGAGGTGTTTTGGGCCAGATTTTATGAAATTAAGAACAAATTTTTCGAAATAAAAACACCGCATCCGTTTGAAAAACGCCGGTTTGGTTTATAGAATCATAAACCAAAAAGGGCCTATTGTGCTGCTTTACCGACCGCAAAATTACCCCGGCGATATTATAGACGGACGCTATATTCCCGCCCCTTTATCTTCCCAAACCAAGTGGCCAAGGCCACCCAATAACGAACGGATTCGTTGTTGGTTCACAAAATGAGGGATAAATCAACAAAATATGTCAAAGCCACACCCCGGCATTAGGGCGCTATCGTGTTGATTTTATGGTTAAAATTATAATATAGCAAAAAACATCATAACGACAGTGGTGCCCAGGAGAAGACTCGAACTTCCACGGCCTTGCGGCCACTGGCACCTGAAGCCAGCGCGTCTACCAATTCCGCCACCTGGGCATAGGGGGTTGAGAGTTGGGATCAGTAACTCATATCAATAAAAATGAGTACGCACCATATCGACTTATTTGATCTGTTTTTTCTTTTCAAGCGATGGAAAAATAATTTTTTAGAAATTGGCATAGTTAGAAATTGGCATAGACGGTTGGTTTGAATTTCTGTTTTTTTGGTTTGGATTTCTGTTTTCCCGGAAAATTCTCCGGCAAACAGTACATGACATCAACGAACAAAGCCATATTGATCATTGTATCACCAAGCCCGCCTGGAACAGTCCTGGTCATAACAATCTGTCATAAATTTCTTCATAAACGGCCGTGCCCATATGCATCTTTCTTCTCGCAGTCAATCATCATTTATCCCCTTTCAGTTCTTATTGGGAGTGTTGTGTCGGTATCTCCGGCAGACACAAAAGTCAATGATTCCAAAGGCCACACAGAGATCTTTGATAAACCGGGTTGGGACAAACAATCATGCGGGCGATCCATGCCTGGCGTGCATTGAAGAGATGGAATAAAATAGAGATGGGATAAAATATGGTATTGGGTTGGTGTAAAATGGTCAAAGACCCCTGATCAGAAACGCTAAAATCAGACAGGCTAAAAAAATGACCCAAAATATTGCATCCGGGCATCGTCATGTACAGGTGATTACAGTTTTCGGTGGAACCGGCTTCATTGGTCGCCATGTGATCAAACGTCTGGCCGCAGCAGGAGATATCATCCGGGTAGCTGGACGGTATCCTGAGCGTGCTCATTTTTTGCAACCTTCAGGATCTGTTGGCCAAATTGTCCCATGGCCGGTCAATTACACCAATCCTCAATCGGTGACTGCCGCTCTCCAGGGGGCTGATGTGGCGATCAATTTAGTTGGTATTCTCTATGAATCCGGCTTTGGTTCCAGACGGCAAACTTTTGACAAAATTCATGTTGATATCCCTGAAGCCATTGCCAAAGCCGCCAACCGTACGAAGATCAAGCACCTGGTCCATGTTTCGGCCATTGGTGCCGATCCACAGGCTGAAGCTGCTTACGCCCACAGCAAAGGGAAAGGTGAAATGGCCTTATGCCGGGCCTTTCCCAAAGCGACTATTCTCCGCCCCAGCGTTGTCTTTGGTGCCGAAGATGATTTCTTTAACCGCTTTGCCAGCCTTGCCTGGTTCTCGCCGGTTTTGCCGGTTTTAGGCTGTCCGTTTCCGTGCCTTACTTTTCCTGAAAAAGGAGACCCTCGCAAACTGCCGATCATCGATATATACGGACCAGGAGGACCTCGATTTCAGCCCGTATTTGTCGGTGATGTTGCTGATGCCTGCCAACGGGTTTCGGAGAATCCGAAAACAGCCGGGTCTATTTACGAATTGGGCGGGCCAGTGATTTATCATTTCTATGATCTGATGCGGTTGCTTTTGAAACACATCAACCGCCGCCGATTCCTGGCACCGGTCCCTTTACCGATTGCGAAAATGATGGCACTGGTTCTTGAGCAATTTCCCAGGCCTCTCCTGACCAGGGATCAGGTGCGTCTTTTGGAAAATGATACGGTTGTATCTGAAGATGTTTTGACATTCAGCGATCTTGGGATCACACCAATGGCCGCTGAAGCAATCCTGCCCAGCTATCTCAGCCGTTATAAACCCCGGCATCATGAACACGGATGATCTGAGCTTTCTGGTCAGACACTGTAATCACCGAAGAACCATAAAATAGCCACCCCAAGCCCGATCCGATAAATAACAAAAGGGGTAAATCCGGCCCGGCGTAACCAGGCAAGCAATACTGTAATTGCCAGAAAAGCAGAAAAAAAACTCAAGGCAGCAACAAAAATAACATCATCTGTCACCGCCCAATCGGATAATTGATACAGTTCATAGGCAATCACTCCCCCGGCCCCCAGAATAGCCGGGATTGATAACAGCATAGAAAACCGCGCGGCTTCGTGGCGCTCATACCCCAAAGCCCGGGCAGCCGTCATGGTCAACCCAGCCCGGCTACTGCCGGGAATAAACGCAAAAATCTGCACCAGACCGATCATCAATGCGTCTCCCGTGTTCATATGCTCAACCCGTTTAACCACCAAAAAACCGCGATCAGCAATATAGAGAAGAATGCCAAAAATGATGCTTGCCCAGGCAATCAGCCGGTAATCACGGAAAAAGTCATCAGGAAAATAGAGATAGAGGCAAAAACCAGCAACAACCAATGGCAGGCTGGCAATAATGACATTGAAGAGTAAACGCCGATCCGGACCCGCACGGCCAACCACACAATCCAGACCACCACGCAGGAGGGCCGCGACATCATGGCGATAATAGATCAATACAGCCAGCAATGAACCGATATGGGTTGCAACATCAATGCGCCGGCCCTGATCTGGCCAATCGGTCAGAGAAGGGATCAAAATGAGATGCGCAGAGGAACTCACCGGGAGGAATTCGGAAATCCCCTGGACGATGGCTAAAACGATTAAATGATCAAGCGCCACGGTACCATCTCTTGATTACAGCCATGATCCGGATCTACCCTTGTCGGCTTAAGACCACGGGCGATATGACTGACGGGAGCCTGTGGCACTGCCGGATTGTTGAATACCCGGATTGTTGAATATATAGCCTGTAATGAAGCCAGAGCACAGCATCCCCCTTTAAACAAAGCAACCCACTATAATAACCCAATACAATGATGATATGGGCTATTATGAGAACATAAGATGGCTGAGTGTATACCATATGAGTGTATACCATATCTGTGTAAAACACAGCGTGAAGTCTCCTGGTTCCGGGATAAACGGTCTGTGGGCTTCCTGTTGGTCAGCAACGAGCTGGTGTTATCCCGGCGATTGAGAATAGGCAGTAAGACAGGATGAAGCTGATTTTCTTTGGATACGGCTATAGTGCCCGCCGGCTTGCGGCGACCTTACAAGCATCCCCTCTTCGGGACAGGATGGATCATAAGACAGCGGATCAGACAAAGAGCCATAAAGAGAATCATAAAGACGAACAACAGCCGGAGATCATTGGCACACACCGTGATCTGAGTGGAAAAATTGCTGATGATGGTGTTTCTCTGCGCATTTTTTCACGAGGGAACCCTCTCAGTCTTCAGGATTTAGAGGGAGTCACCCATATTGTGGTCTCGGTCCCGCCTGATGACAATGGCGACCCGGTTTTTGATGAGCACAAAGATCATCTGATCAATGCACAGAAACTGCGTTGGCTTGGGTATCTCTCAACCACCGGAGTGTATGGGAACCGGGAGGGATCCTGGGTCGATGAAGCCTCACCATGTTTACCAACCAGCCAACGGGGAGCAAAACGGTATGCAGCTGAGAATTGCTGGCTGGGTTTAGCGCATCATCACGCTGTCCCGGTTCATATTTTTCGTCTTCCCGGAATTTATGGTCCCGGACGCAATGCGTTTGAGAGTCTGCGCAATGGCCGGGCGCAACGGGTTATCAAACCCGGGCATGTATTCTCACGTATTCATGTTGCGGATATTGCTGAGGGCTTGCGGGCTTCGATGCATAATCCTCATCCTGGGGCAGTCTATAATCTCTGTGACAATGAGCCGGCACCACCTCAGAATGTTATTGCATGGGCCAGCCGCCTTCTTGGTATGCCGCCGCCGCCTGAAGTTACCATTGACCAGGCCCGGCTCAGCACAATGGCCGCCAGCTTTTATCGGGATAATAAGCGGGTACGCAATCTCCGGATGCGTAATGAATTGGGATTTTCACCAACCTATGGCACGTATCGGGCCGGGTTAAAAGCAATCTTAATGGAAGAAGAAAAAGAAAAAACGCATTCTTCCGATTGAAACGGGGGGTAGAGTAAACACCGTCTTTTCAGCACAATCTGTCTTGAGCACAGAGTATCCGGGTTAAGCAGGGCTTGAAATATCCCGGATACCATATTCCGGGGCTTTCTGATTGATCGACCGGATTGATTGATCAGTCTGTTTGCGTCTCTGTTTTATCTGTCTTGTCCTTCTCGTCCTTCTTGTCCTCAATAGCCGGGATAAAGACTGTAAATGTTGACCCCACACCCGGATCAGAGGAGATTTCCAGACGTCCGGCATGGCGGCTGAGGATATGTTTGACAATCGCCAATCCCAAACCAGTCCCGCCCAAAGAACGTGAGCGTGTCGTATCGGCACGATAGAATCGCTCACTCAATCGCGGAAGATGTTCAGCATCAATCCCCTCACCGTGATCAATCACCGATACGGCTAAAAAGGAACGCTTGTTTTCGCGGACAAAACGGCCCAGAATCCGGATGGATTGACCAGAACCACTGTATTTAATGGCGTTATCCAATAGATTCAGAAAAACCTGAATCAACTGGTCGCTATCTCCGGTGACCCATAAATCCGGGGGCAGTTCGACCTCTAAATTCTGCTGATTGCTTTCAAGCATCGGATGCACCAGCTTCGCCACGCTGGTGATAACTTCGGTCACATCGATGGTATCTTTGGGACGATCATGTTCCCTGCCCTCAATACGTGACAAAGAGAGCAAATCACGGATCAACCGTCCCATACGCTGGGCTTCGTTATCCATAATGGTCAAAAAACGATCCGCAGCTTCGGAATCCTGGCGGGGCGGGCCGCGCAATGTTTCAATATAGCCGATGAGTGTTGCAAGGGGCGTTTTCAGTTCATGGCTGGCATTGGCAATAAAATCAGCATGGAGTTGCTTGATTCGCTTCATCTCAGTCTGGTCAGACATGCGCAAAAGAGCACATCCACCATTGTTCAGGGTTTTGGGAAAGCGGGCGACCCAAACCCGGTAAATCCGCAGCGGCGGGCCAGCCAATGTGATCTCACTTTCCCGGGGTCTTTGATCATTCAGGGCCAGAAAGACCGGGTCTAAAAGATCCGGGTTGCGGAAAACATCGCTTAAATTGGTCCGGTAAGATGCCTCAGGGAACAGAGCCGCTGCTGCCTGATTGGTCTGAAGAATAGAGAGATCTGCCGATAACATGAAAACCGGATCCGGCAAGCGGTCCAGAGCAATCTGCAATGCCTCAATATCAGCGGTGAGTGCATGCGTATCGCGATGCCATGCAGCAATAAGGCGGGACAGAGCAGCCCTTAAATCCCCCATCAGACCACCCGTGATAATATGCGGCACAGCAGGTGGCCTGACCAGATGGGTGGCTAAGCTGGCATAGTGACGCAGCTGTGCCAGATCATGGATCAAAGGCCGGCAGAAACCACCACAAATCATGATGATAATCAGGCTGGCTATCCAGGCAGGAATAACCGCAAGAGCATCCAAAAAATATAAGCCCCATATCATCAACACCATCGGCCCGGAGATGATGATGGTCACCAACAACCATTCACCGGTCGGGAAAGCGACCTGGGGTCTTTGATCATTTTCTGATATCTGGTTACCGGTCATGAGAAAGTGGCCATAAAGCTAAAAATCAGCATATTCTAAGCTGTGCTCATGATCTTGACCATTGCCGTTTCAGGATATTCAACCCAAGGCAGAACGATCCTCAAGGATTGAGATCCGGGATGCTGAAACCAGCCTGATGGATCATTCATCAAAGACGTCACAGGTCAAATGTCATGGGTCAAATGTCATGGGTCAAATGTCATGGGTCATATGCAGCATTCAACCGGCGATTAAGAAGAATGTTTGAGAAGAACGTTTCAGAGCCGGTTGCCCCCATCATAACCACCCATTACCCTAAGCCGTCTTTATCTTTCGGTTATGTGTTCAATGTCGACCACTCTCGGCCCCACAGCATCATCACCAAATCAGCCAACCCGGACCGCCAAAGCCAAAAATGGCGGGGTAACCCCGGTCATGGCCCAATATCTTGCGATCAAAGCGGATCATACAGATTGCTTATTATTTTTCCGCATGGGTGATTTTTACGAATTATTTTTTGAGGACGCTGAAACAGCCGCCAAAGCACTGGATATCACCTTAACCAAACGCGGCAAACATGAGGGCCGGGACATTCCCATGTGCGGGGTGCCGATTCATACCGCCCAATCCTATCTTGCCCGCCTGATCCGCAAAGGATTCAAGGTGGCGGTGGCCGAACAGGCCGAAGACTCATCAACAGAAGAACAACGCAAGGCAAAAACCCTGGTTCACCGGCATGTCACCCGGGTGGTCACCGCCGGGACACTGACTGAAGAGACATTGCTTGAGGCCCGGCTTCATAATTTTCTTGCTGCCCTGGTCCGGGTCAATGGACGTCTGGGAATTGCCTGGCTGGATCTATCAACTGGTTTATTCCAGGTTCAGGGATTTGCTGATACTGCGATGGCGGATCTTGCTACTCTTCTCAACCGGATTGATCCTTCGGAATTGTTGGTGACAGAATCGTTGCTGGAGCAAGAGTCCGAAGCAACAGACATTGAAAAAAGCCCTCTGGCAGGCGTGCTTAAGGAATGGAGCAAGGTCATCTCCCCTTTATCGGCGGGCCGTTGTGACAGCCGGAACGGTGAAAAACGTCTGTGTCAGGCTTATGGTGTTTCTGAATTGACGGCTTTTGGTGATTTTGACCATGCGGAAATCGCCGCAGCCGGGGTGGTTCTGGATTATGTCGAACTCACCCAATGTCAGGCAGTCGCCAATCTGCAACCATTGCGATCCGAAAAACAGGGATCAAGGATGGAGATTGATCCGGCAACCGCCCGTAATCTTGAGCTTCTCTCGCGGCCTGATGACACGCAGCGTGGCGGTCTGGTGGCTGATATTGACCGGACATTGACCGGCTCCGGGTCACGGCTGCTCCGGGACCGGATTGCGGCACCCAGCACGAATCCTGAGCATATCAAAAAGCGGCTGAATGCTGCCCGGAGCTGTCTTGATAATCCCTCAGCCCGGTCTGGCATCCGTGCGGCCTTGCGGGATATGCCGGATCTGGAACGGGCGTTGTCACGGCTCTCCCTGAGGCGCGGGGGACCCCGGGATTTAGGAGCCATTCGTGACGGATTGGGAGCAGCAGAAACTCTGCGGGTCGCCTGTATTGGTTCCGATGGTGCTCCCCTGGAATCGCTGGCTGGCTGGACCAAAGCCCTGAGCGGATTTACCTCCTTACATGATCGGCTGAAACAAGCCCTTGCGGCGGAGCTTCCGTTAAAAACCAGCCAGGGAGAATTGATCGCGCCGGGCTACTGCGAAAACCTGGATGAACAACGCCGCCTTCGGGATGAAAGCCGCCGCCTGATTGCCGAATTACAGGCCCGATATGTTGAACAGACTGATATTGCGTCTTTGCGGATTAAATATAACAATATTCTGGGATATTTTATTGAGATCGGGGCTGGCCATATTGATAAGCTCGATGGGAGCATGGGGTTCCGGCACCGCCAGACAATGGCCGGAAAAGTCCGGTTTTCCAGCCATGAATTGCTGGCCCTGGATGTAGCCATCCGTCAGGCCGCCGATAAAGCACTGGCTTTGGAAGCGGCGTTCTTTGAGTCTTTAACCAATGATATTCTTGCCCGGGCCAGAGCCTTAAGACGTCTGGCCGCTGCCGTGGCCCGTCTGGATGTGGCCGCTGCTACGGCTGAATTGGCTGCTGAACGGGATTTCTGCCGCCCTGAGATCAGCCAGGATGCGGTTTTTATGGTCCGGGATGGACGCCACCCGATGGTTGAAACAGCCCTCAGACAACAAGACGGGGATACATTCCGGGCCAATGAGTGTCGGCTGGATGCCGATGATTGTCTCTGGTTGGTAACTGGTCCCAATATGGCCGGAAAAAGCACGTTTCTCAGGCAAAATGCCTTGATTGCGGTTCTGGCTCAGGCCGGGCTGTATGTTCCGGCAACCCAGGCATGTATTGGGATCGTTGACCGGCTGTTCAGCCGGGTCGGGGCGGCCGATGATCTGGCCCGGGGACGTTCAACTTTTATGGTGGAGATGGTTGAAACGGCGACCATCCTCCATCGGGCGACTGAGCGTTCTTTGGTGATTTTGGATGAGATTGGCCGGGGAACCGCGACATTTGATGGCCTTTCGATTGCCTGGGCAGTGGCTGAACATATCCATGAGGTCAATGGCTGCCGGGCTTTATTTGCCACTCATTATCGTGAATTGGCGAATTTGGCCGCTCAGCTTCCCCGCCTCAGCCTTCATCGGATGGCGGTGAAGGAATGGAAAGATGAAATCCGCTTTTTATATGCAGTCGAAGCAGGGGCAGCCACAGGCTCTTATGGTGTGCATGTGGCACGGCTGGCCGGGCTTCCGGCCACCACCTTGCGCCGGGCTCAGGATGTTCTGGCTACTCTGGAAGCCGGGGAGCGTGGCGGGAGTCTGGCTCAGCTGGCCGGGGATCTGCCGTTATTTTCCCGGGCTGACCCGACCAACTCCGGCCCGACCCGACAAGAAGGTCTGGCCCCGGAACACCTGACCGAACAACAAGACACTCACCGACAAGAACAGCCAGCCCCGATCCCCCGGCCCAATCAGAAATCCCGGACAGAAAACAGCCAACAAGAAACCACACAGGAACACCCGACCCGACGAGAAGGTCTGGCCCCGGAACACCTGACCGAACAACAAGACACTCACCGACAAGAACAGCCAGCCCCGGTCCCCCGGCCCAATCAGGAATCCCGGACAGAAAACAGCCAACAAGAAACCACACAGGAACACCCGACCCGACGAGAAGGTCTGGCCCCGGAACACCTGACCGAACAACAAGATACTCACCGACAAGAACAGCCAGCCCCGATCCCCCGGCCCGATCAGGAATCCCGGACAGAAAACAGCCAACAAGAAACCGCACAGGAACAGGCAAGCCAAAACGTGCTGAATGCGTTGGCAAAGTTAGATCCGGATTCGCTTAATCCCCGCCAGGCCCTTGATTGGCTCTATCGTCTCAAAACCCTGTCTGAACAAGGTGATGATGGTGATCATGGCGGAATGGCGGAAAGTGACGGCGCATAGAGTAACGATATAGAGTAACCGCACAAAGCAACGGCGCATACGGTAACGGTATAGAGTGACCCTATAGAGTAGCCACGTAAGAGTAACCACATAGAGTAACAGCACAGAGTAACAGCACAGAGTAACGGAACAGAATATGCGCAGAAGAGTGGCAGCCCAGACCCTAGCTGAGGATTGAATACTCAGGAAAATATCGGGCTATCAGCGTGAATACCAGGTTTATCCCGGCAATTATCAACGATAAAACCGGTTAAATACCGGTCTCAAGCCAAAAATCAACCCATGAAGGAAGAGAAAATCCCCAAATTAACCAAATTTTTGCCATTTTTTGGGAAAACGGCCTCTTAAACCCAATTTTCGCTGTTTTTATGGGCTTTTTTGTTGATTTTGCGGCCTCTTTTACGGCCCCTTTTTACGCCGGTTTGTTTTTTATGGGGTTTTTTTGAATGAGCGTTTTTTTTTAAGGAAAAGATTCAGGTGCAATCATGCCGTATCAATGACTTTTGAGACTCTCCAGATTACCGCGAACCAATTGGGTATTGGGATGCTCCGGGCCAAGACGCTCCTCACGAATCTTCAAGGCCCGCTTATAAAGCCGTTCAGCCTCATCCAGACGACCTGTCTCCCGATATAAACCCGCCAGATTACTGAGCGTGGTCGCCGTATCGAGATGATCCGGGCCGAGACGCTCCTCACGGATCCTTAAGGCCCGCTCATAAAGCCGTTCGGCCTCTCCGAAACGGCCCGTCTCTTTGTATAGGAATCCCAGATTATTGAGCGTTGCCGCCGTATGGGGATGCTCCGGGCCAGGAGTTTGTTCACGAATCTCTAAGGCTTGCCTGTAAAAGGATTCGGCATCATCCAAGCGGTTGGTTTCCTGGTATAATAACGCCAGATTATTCAGGGAAGTCGCCGTATGGGGATGATCCGGGCCAAGATGTTTCTTACGGATCCTTAAGGCTCGATCATAAAGGGATTCGGCATCCTTCAAACGGCCTGTCTGTTTGTATAGAAGTCCCAGATTATTCAGGGAAGTCGCCGTATCAGGATGCTCCGGGCCGAGACGCTCCTCACGGATCTTTAAGGCTCGATCATAAAGGGATTCAGCATCCGTAAAACGTTCGGTTTCCTGGTATAATCTCGCCAGATTATTCAGGGAAGTCGCCGTATCGGGATGATCCGGGCCGAGACGCTCCTCACGGATATTTAAGGCTCGCTCATAAAGGGATTCAGCCTTCTCCAAACGACCCGTCTTCTGATATAATCCCGCCAGATTATTGAGCGTTGTCGCCGTATGGGGATGATCCGGGCCGAGACGCTCCTCACGGATCCTTAAGGCCCGCTCATAAAGGGATTCAGCCTCTCCAAAACGACTCGTCTGCTGGTATAGAGTCGCCAGGTTATTGATCCCAGCCGCTGTATCAGGGTGATCCGGGCCAAGATATTGCTTAGAGATCGCCAAGGCCCGCTCAAAGAGTGGTTCAGCTTGCATATAGTTTGCGTCCACCAGCCCGGCCTGATTGCAGTACCCGGCGGTGATTGGGTCTTCAGCACCCCGAAGATCGGCAGCCGAAACCCATAAATCTGCTGCCCCGGAATAATCAAGCTGAATATTTTTGAGCCACGCCCGCTCAGCCCGGACGGCAGCCACCGCCTGAGCCGCCTGTTGATGCTGGTGTTGCTCGTATTCTTCGGCTTTACGCAAATACTGCTCAGCCTGCTCAAATGCCCCTGTTTCCAGGGCCCGGGCAGCCTTGCGTTTGAGATCACTGAGTGTGCCGGCCTCCTTCTGACCGGCTTCCCCTGTTTTAAGGCTATCTTGTAACGCCTTAACATCTTTCAAAATCGTTTTGAGCCTTGCCTCAGTCTGTTCAGGCTGAAATATGTTCTGTTCTGGTTCCCCCCCCAAAATAGTGAGGGTTTTTTGCAGTAATTGTTGATGAATACCGAATTGATGGCTCAATTCCGCCACCTGACCAGCCAAAGAACCAGAATGTGATGAATCACCACCAGACAGTGTCTTGCCACCCCCCTGTATAGCACCGATCAATGCGGCTAATTGCTGAGGGGCCAAACGGATATCATCCGGACCACCCCGGCCCGGTAAAGATTTCAATAGGTAATAAATATCTTTCAGTATAGTCCACCAATCCCCAAAATTCATCTCGCAATCTCCCCAGAATATCCATGACAACCAGAACCACAGATCACGCGTTTGAAAACACGCATGATCTCCCGGCAACCCTCCGTTTTATACCCCCCGCAACCCATCACCGTCTTCCATCCCGGCCAGGACAATGACTCATCACAGGTCATGACTGAGGATTCTTCAGCCTATTTCCGGCTTTTTGCTGTCGGGCTTTGTTTTCATGTCTTCAGCATCCCTTAAGTAAAAAATAAAGACGCCTGCCGACACAGCCGAAACCACACCAATATCAAGAAGAAACCGCATCGTGATTTGATCATCCAGGAATGCGTAAATCACCAGGACTGCGTCAGAAGCAAAGACGAGAGCCGATATAAACAACGTCAGATAGGTCAGCCGCTTGCGGATCAGCGACCGCCTGTAGCTGGCATCAACCACAGCCTGGCGATTGTCATACCAGGTCAGCCAGATAAACAGAGGGACCACAACAACCAATACAGCAATCGCCCAGTTCAGTTTCTTCATCACCCGATCCAGTTGATCACCGGGGTCCAAAAACCACAGATCCACAAGCGCATGACCCAGAACAGTCACATAAATCGCGCTAAAGACCATCGCCGTAAACAGAAGCACACAGATAAAAGTGTTCCG
This sequence comes from Alphaproteobacteria bacterium, assembly GCA_965199175.1. Lineage (GTDB taxonomy): Bacteria > Pseudomonadota > Alphaproteobacteria. Next base: position 1,956,262 of record OZ240684.1, on the reverse strand, counting down.
GGTCGCCAGTTGAGACAACTGAGACGGTGGCTGTGGAACCGGAGGCGTGAATTCAGCCTGAGAAAACGCACCCAAAGCCGTTTCAATATGTTTATCCGACCAACCGGCGGTTTTAAGAGCAGTCCGGATATCAGCCCTCGAACGTCCGGCAGTCAGGGCATCACGCACAAACCGGACCAATGGTTCAGAAGCAGCCATTATTCTCTCTCCTGACAAAGGCGGTGATTTTTGACCAGAAAGACGTTTGTTTCAGTCACGTTTATTTCAGTCATGTTCGTTCTCAAGTCATATGTGTCTTTCCGTCACTTTTTTTTCAGCCATATTTTTCTTCTGTCATATTTGTTTTCCCGTCTGTTTTTTCCATCACTTTATCTTTCCGTCACTTTTTTTCAGTCACATTTGGAATAACCACATGCCGGGCATTGATCACAGCCTTCCACCCGCATCAGGCCAGGGCGATGACATTGAGGACAAGCCGGGCCAATGCCCAATACCGGGCCGGATGCTTCAGGTACCAGGGCCGTCATCCCGGATGACGGCCTGGGTTCATCCCCCCCGGCAACCGCCCGGAAAACCTTTTTTTGATCATTTTCTTCCGGGTCGCTCAGAAATCCGGTGCGGATCATATGGCGTTCAATAATCCCGCCAATCGCCGCCAGCAAAGAAGGCACATAATGCTGGTCCATCCATTGGCCACCACGCGGATCAAAGACCTGCTTCAATTCTTCGACCACAAAAGAAACATCCCCGCCCCGCCGGAACACCGCCGAAATCATCCGTGCCAAAGCGGTCATCCAGGGAAAATGCTGAGGATTTTTGGTGTTGAAAAAAATCTCAAAAGGCCGGGTGCGACCAGTATCATCCCGGATATCGGTCAGGGTGACATAGATGGCATCTTGTGAATCCGGCCATTTGAGTTTGTAAGTCGCACCGGGAAGCTGGTCAGGACGCTGAGGCAATGTACGAAACCGGGCAATCGTACCACCAGTATCCACATCAACCGGCCCCAAAGACTGGCTGAGAGACTGGCTATGCGACTGGCTGACCGTTTCTGAGGCTTGACCCGCCGATTGCATGATTGGGGTTTCCGGTGTCGCTGTGGGGGTATCTGCCGGCGTATCTTTGGGTATCTCTGTGGCTGTATCTGTCGGTTCAGCCCCGGCGATGGATTCCCGGGCCGTATCTTCGGCTTCCAGGACTGATCCGGTAATCTCATTGGGCCGATAGGTAGTACAACCCTTGCACCCGGACTGATAGGCCTGGGTATAGACATCCTTAAAGGCATCAAAATCAATCGAAGCCGGCAGATTGATGGTCTTGGAAATCGCACTGTCAATATAACGCTGAGCCACCGCCTGCATCGCCAGATGATCCGCCGGGGCCAGATTCTGGGCACTGACAAAGACATCGCGCAACGGCGCATCATCCCCATAAATCTGTTTATACAGCCGATACGCATAATCAGTAACCACAGACTCGCTTATTTCCCCATCGGGTTGCAGAACTTTGCGCCGGGCCGTAAAAGCAAACACCGGCTCAATCCCCGAAGACACATTATCAGCAAACAGCGAAATCGTGCCGGTGGGCGCAATCGAGGTCACCAAAGCATTGCGGATACCGTTTTGGGCAATCGCTTCCCGGATATCAGCATCCAGACCAGCCACCGTCTCACCGGCAAGATAACGATCCCGATCATAGAGCGGGAATGCCCCTTTTTCCGCCGCCAGATCACAAGACGCCAGATACGCCGCCCGCTGTACCGCCGCCAGCCATTGGCCAGCCCGCTCAACCGCCTTCCCACTGCCATAGCGGACCCCGCAGAGAATCAAAGCATCAGCCAGACCAGTCACCCCCAGACCGATCCGCCGCTTGGCCACCGCTTCACGCTTCTGGGCGGTCAATGGAAAGCCGGAGATATCAATCACATTATCCAGCATCCGCACCGCAACCCGGGTCAGACGATCCAGCTCCCCGGTGTCAATACCAGCCCGGTCAGTAAACGGATCGCGCACCAAACGGGCCAGATTGATCGACCCCAGTAAACAGGCCCCGTAAGGCGGCAAGGGTTGCTCCCCACACGGATTGGTAGCCCGGATGGTCTCGCAATAGCTGAGATTATTACGGGCATTCACCCGATCAATGAAAATCACCCCCGGCTCAGCGTAGTCATAGGTGGCTTGCATGATCCGGTCCCACAAATCCCGGGCGGCAACGGTCTTATAAATCGTATTACCGAAAACCAGATCCCAGGGCTGATCTTTTTCCACCGCCTCCATAAAGGCATCACGCACCAAAACCGAGAGATTGAACATCCTCAGGCGACCTGGCTCCTGCTTGGCCTGAATGAACGCCTCAATATCCGGATGCGCACAATCCATCACCGCCATCATCGCACCACGCCGATGCCCGGCACTCATGATGGTCCGGCACATCGAATCCCAGACATCCATATAGGAAAGCGGCCCGGAAGCCTCCGCTCCCAGGCTCTTAACCAAAGCGCCTCTGGGTCTTAATGTTGAAAAATCATACCCAATCCCCCCGCCTTGCTGCATGGTCAGAGCTGCCTCACGCAGATGGGAGAAAATACCCGAAAGCGAATCTGGAATCCGCCCCATTACAAAACAGTTGAATAACGTCACCCGGCGCTGTGTCCCGGCCCCGGCCAAAATGCGCCCGCCAGGTAAAAACCGATAATCAGAAAGAGCCTCATAAAAAGGACTCTGCCATTGTTCTGGCTGTTTTTCGGCACTGGCTAAGGCATCAGCCACCCGGTGCCAGGTATCCTCAACTGTGCGATCAATCACATTGCCTGAGGGATCCTTCAGACGGTATTTCATATCCCAGATCTCAGTTGAGAGTGCGGTTTTGTCGCATTGATCCGCCATCACAGACCCCTGATTTACGTTTCCTGTGATCCTCAATGCGCCACCAGATAACCACTATCTATCTGGCAATATGTCACACCAGGATCACGGGCGAGAATAGCAAAGGGCAGAGCCAAAACCAAGAATTTGTTCTTTTTATGTTTTACCCTGTCTGAAGATTTTATCCCCTCAAATACCCCCGTCTCAATTCCCTTTTACAGACAGAGAAGAGCTTGGTTATCCCAAGGCTGTGGATCAATGAGCCGGTTCTTATCCACAAGACGGGACAACGGCATGCCCGGTCTCACCCAGCAATTTTTGACTGGCCTGTTCAATCCGCTGAACCAGCAACGGCATAAAGGCTGAGCGTTCGAGACCCGGAGCAATGGGGGGCAAAAATTCCACCGTGATCGAACCGGGCTGAATCAAAAAGCCACGCCGGGGCCAGAACAGCCCGGAATTCAATGCCACCGGAACAACAGGCGCGTTCGCCCTGGCATACAGGGCCGCAACCCCAGGATGATAATCCCCAGTCTGGCCAGGGGGTAACCGTGTCCCTTCGGGAAAAATAATCACATGACGCTGCTCTTCCCTCAAAGCCCGCACACCCTGAAGAATGAGATCACGCATCGCCGATAAACCGGCGGTCCGGTCAACGGCAATCATCCCCAGTTTACGGATATACCAACCATAAAGCGGGATATCGACCAGAGCCTTCTTAAGCACGAAAACCGGATTCTTGAGAAGTGTGTGAAAAGCCGTTGTCTCCCAGGCCGACTGATGCTTGCATGCGATAATGACCGGTTCTTCGGGAAGGTTCTCAAGCCCCCTGATCTGGTAACAACACCCCGCCACCCGGTGCAACAACAATAAGGTCCCGGCTGACCAGCATTCGGCCACAAAAAGGGCATAACGGCGCGATAACGGTAATGTCGGAGCAAGAATGCTGCAAATAAGGACCGTCCAGACATAAAAGCCCAGATGAAAAGCCAAAGAACGTACGATAATCATCGTATTCCCCACATCTCCGACAAACAGACAATCAAATATTTGTTATATTCACCAATCAGCAACTGGGTAGTCCCCGGCCACTGCCACCAGGAATCAAGATGAATATTATCCGAAACAACCGCATAGGGAATAATCTCAAGATCCGGCATAACCCGGCGAAAAATACGCAAACTACGTGGCAGATGATAATTTTCGGTAACCAAATGGACACTCCGTAAACCCCGCCCCTTAATCCAGGCTGCCGTTTCCTCAGCATTGCCGATGGTATCCCGGGCCTGATACCCCACCGATATCTGATCCCTCCAAAGCCGGGCATCAATTCCCGATACCGATAAAAGAGATTCCGGATCAACACCAGGATCAACACCGGAAATCAGTAACCCGTCGGCCCCCTTTCGGGCCAGGAGATCAAACCCGGCCTGTAGCCGGCCATTGCCGCCGGTTAAAATGACAATGGCCTGGGGATTCGTCTCCCCCTCCTGGGTATGACGGGGAATGATCTCGACAAAACGGATAAAGCCGTAAAACCACAGACCAAAAGCAATACCAACAGCACAGAGGCCAAAAACGAGAAAACGTATCAATATGCCCCCCGATGGCTAAAACATGCGCGCCAAAACCAACATCACTGTTAAACGGGCCGTCAGGGCGGTGATGAAGATGGATATGACCGGCACACCGGCCAAAACCAACCACTGCCAGACATTCATATCCAAAGCCGGAGCCAACGGCAAACGAAGACCACCGGCTAAAACAGCCAGACCAATCATGGTCGCAAGCGCAAGAAAAAACCCAACCAAAGCCCCCCGTGCACCCATCCGGAAAGCATGTCTTTGAAACTGGTTGGCGATATAGGAATCCCGCGCCCCAACAAGATGTAAGACTTCAATCACTGATGCGTGAACAGCCAGACCACTCCGGGTTACAAAAACAACGGTTGCCCACGCCGCCACCCCAACGCATGCAGTAATAAACAAGGCCAATCCTTTGAGCGAATCCGATAAGCGGACAATATCAGCCAACCAGTTTTGATGATCATCAAGAATCACCCCTTCCCCCAACCCATTCAACCGATGGCGAAGGCTGTCAATATCAAGGAGACCACGGTTGACCGCGACCTTAATCATGCGCGGAGCCGGAAAATCTTCGGTCAAAATATCATTCCCCAGCCAGGGAGCCAACAGATCATTCATCTCCTCAGGGGACAAGAGGCGAACAGAAGCCACACCATGAGTCCGGCGCAACAAATCCACCGCTTGTTCAGCCCGTTCCTGATCTTGCAACACCAGGCCGCTGGGAAGAATCTGGACAATCAACTGCCCGGATAAATCATCTCTCCAGCGTTCCATCGCCCCTGATATAAAGAGAAAAATAGCCAGACATAAACTGGCAAGATAGGTCATCAAAGACACAATCCAGGGCAAAAACCGGCTTGATGCGTCATCCTCAAGAGGCAATTCAAAACGTCTGGCCATCATCAATCAGGGGGCTTCTGGTTCCGGGAATCACTCCGGGTATCAGAAGCCGGAGGAATAATTTCCGCCCCACCATCCTCTAACCGAATGACAGGATGAGGGAAACGGGTAATGAGTTGCTGGCTATGCGTTGCAATCACAACAGTCGCCCCCATCCGGTTGAGCTCTTCAAATAAATACATCAGCCGGGTGGCAATACGATCATCAACGTTACCCGTCGGCTCATCAGCCAACAGCAAACGCGGACGGGCAATCACAGCCCGGGCAATGGCAATTCGTTGTTGCTGGCCACCAGAAAGAGTCGCCGGCAAAGCCTTATGGAATCCCTGTAACCCCACCCAGTCAAGCAGTTCCCCCACCTGCTGATCAACACGGCGGCGGGACAGGTCAGCAATCCGTAAAGGCAACGCAACATTTTCAAGGGCTGTAAGATGGTCAATCAACCGGAATTCCTGAAAGACAACCCCAATACGCCGCCGCAAATCAGGCAAATCAGACCGGCTCAAAGTCGCAACATCGCGTCCAAACAACGTCACCAAACCCCGGGACGGCTTCAGAGCCAAATACATTAAACGCAAGAGAGACGATTTCCCCGCCCCTGACTGACCGGTCAGAAAATAAAACGACCCCGGCTCAAGAGAAAACGTGATATCGCTCAAAACTTCCGGACCAACGCCGTATCTTAAACCAACATTTTCAAAACGAATCATGATAATCACCCCGATCGTGCCACCATCATTATCCATCGAAACAATTCCCCGACCCATCCATGTCAGGAGAATTGTTGAGTGTATGAAAACAGAATCGTATCATGGTCGAGATGGTCTATTCTTGCGCAGTCCAGGTCAAGAACCTATAACCATCATTTTGGCGGGAAACGATTCTTCACTCAATTGGTAATCAGGAATATTTTTGAATGATTATTGCCTGCCCCATATGTCAGGCTCGGTTCGAATTGGATGCCGATCCCTCTTTAGTGTCTGGGCGACAGATGCAATGCGGGCGATGTGGGAATATCTGGCATCATTTCCCCTCATTAGCCGCCGCGCCACCGCCACTCTCAGCCCCCCCACCGCAGCAAGCCATCGCAGCCCCCCAGGCATTCACTCAGGCCCCGCCCCCTCAGGCAGTCGAAGCCCCGGCCCTTGCTGCCCCATCCCAACCCCCAGGCGCTCAGACAAATCCTCCCCGGGAAACCGGAGAGATCGCTGAGGCCATCAATGATGCCATAGAATCAGAAGAAAATTCAGATACAGATTCCCCACCAAATGATCAGACGTCAGCCGGTGATGAAGACTCACAATCCGACGATGACGCAGAGTTGGCTGCTCTGAGAAAACGCAGAGAGCAGCTTGATGAGGATCCGGAGACCGATGATAGCGATGAACTGGAAGCTCTCAGAAAGCAGAGATCCGAGCTTGATGAAGATCCGGAGACCGATGATAGCGATGAACTGGAAGCCTTGCGCAAACAACGCGCCCGTCTTGATGGAGATGACGAAGATGATGATATCGGCAACGACCAGCTTGAAAACGAATTGGCCGATATCTCATCCTTAGCATCGAATCTGACGTCGCAGGATTATGCAAAATCACTCATGATTCCGAAAAAGGAACGTAAAGTCTGGCATTTCCTGTTGTGGTTCCTGATCATTGGAAGCCTGGCTGGTGGGGCGATTTCCGGGGTTATTTATCGCCAGGAAGTCATGGAATTTTACCCGAAATCATCGTCATTTTACCGAATGGTTGGCCTCGCAGAGCCACCACCAGGAAGTGGCCTGGCGGTTGAAAATATCCAGATCAAAAACAGCTTTGAAAATGGCCAGAAACTCCTGTCTATTCATGCTGATCTCGTCAATATTTCAAACGAGGAACGTGTCATACCATCTTTACGCGCTGCCCTGGAAGGCAAGGATGGCAATGAATTGCAGCATTGGATCTTCAATCTGAAGAAAAAGAATTTGCTGCCCGGAGAAATCGTTCCTTTCAAAACCATGACCAATAATCCACCACAAGGCATTGTCAGCTTATCGATCACATTTGCAAAAAAATCGCCCTCAGACGATCCGGATGATGATCAAGAACCAGACCAACAACAATCCGGGGAAGCCAAACAGCCAAAAGCCAAAAAAGGAAAATCCAAAGATACAGAAAAACCCAAAACAGATAAAACGAAAGAGACAAAAAAACCTTAAAGCACCCCGGAATCCGGTTCCGGTCAACCTTATATCCGCCTACCTGTAGTACTCTGAGAATCTTCACTCTTAAGTATTACAAAGGAATTATATACTGAGACAATCGATCCATCTGGCCCTGGCTATCAAACTGGTCACCCAATCAGCACCGGCAGGATTGACTGCATACGTTGCCACTACCCATAATTGCCCCTATCCCGGAAGGTGAATCATAATTTCAGATTAGAATCCAAGAGTACAACCATGAAAAGATACTCCGTATGGAACAACAAAGGCGGCGTGGGGAAAACGTTTCTCACCTTCACGATCGCAACCGAATATGCCCTCAAGCATGAGGACAGATTGGTTGCCGTTGTCGATATGTGCCCACAGGCCAATATCAGCGAAATACTGCTGGGCGGAAACAGCAAAGGATTCAACAAACTGGAGGATATATTAAATCAAGGCAACAGCAGAAACACGATAGGCGGTTACTTTGACAAAAGAATACAATCGCCACACAGCAAAATCGGTATCGAAGTCGCATATTTTACAAAAATCCGGGAATGCAATGAGTGCCTACCGAACAATCTGTATCTTGTTGTCGGAGACCCCTCCCTTGAACTTCAGACCCCGACCATGAATCAAATTGCCTCACAGGATCTTCCCAAAGAGTCCTGGCGCAATGTTCATAGCTGGGTTGGGGACCTTCTGGAGGCTTTTGAAACACAGAATCAAGGCCGGAAGATTACAGTTTTCATTGATTGTAACCCTAGTTTTGCCATTTACACCGAACAAGCCATTCTGGCCGCTGACCGCCTGATTGTGCCATGTACAGCGGACGGATCATCGGCAAGGGCAATCGATAATCTGGCCAAGCTGATCTATGGGGAAGAAATGCCCTCCCAATATCTTACATCCTCCATATCTCAAAAAGCACAGGATTTTTCCATGCCTCTGCCAAAAATTCATATCGTACCGCTCAACCGGTCAACACAGTATAATAAAGGGGCCGCCAAAGCATTTGGTGCCATGTATAGTGAAATCCGTCACAGGATATCAAAAATACCGGTTGAACATTTGGTCGGGGAACAAAGCGAACGGTTTTTTAATGTCCCTGATACACATTCTGTATCCATCGTTGCATCCCATCACGGCATGCCCTTGCGGGGCATAAAAGCCGGACCATATAAAGTTCATGGAATCCAGACCCAGGTGAACAAAGACCCTCTGGATCGATACAAAAATGCGATTAGCGAGATTGTGGATATTCTGTAATCCACAACAGCACAGGGCCTTAACAGCTCATGATAGTGAGATCAGAATTTCGGGATGAGCCGGTTGATATAGGCCCGGTCAGCATCTGGACGCCGGGGGTCAGCGGCCCGTCGTCGTAACTCACGTAAAACCTCATAGGCTTTGCTGGTTGCTGCTTTGTCGGGGATTGTTTCATCGCCAGGTGACAGCTGTTCCTGATCAGCCCGGCGGCGGCCAAAAGGATCCATCTGATCATTGCGTGACTGTTGCCCGCCCTGAGACATGCCGGAATTTTGAGTCATACGATTGGCCATCGACTGCCCGGCATTTTGCAACGCCTCTAAGGCCCGGCTTTGCGGTTGCAAAGCATTATCAGGATTCCCGCTTGAGGATTGCTCTTGCAACGCTTTGACCGCATCCCGCATCGCCCGTTCAGCCTTCCCAAGATCAGGCGGGATATCCCCCAGACGATCATCAAAATCAAGCATCAAATCACCCAGTTGGCGACGCAGACTTTCCTGACGCCTGGCATCATCACGAAAGTCCTCCTGATCTTTCCTCCCGGTTGAGGATTGATCCGGGATACGTTGTGAAAAGGGCCCGGATTGGCTCCCTGGTTCTTGTTGCCGGGTCTGTTTGCCGTTTTCTTCTGTATCATTTTTTTTGCGCTGGCGTTCAATACTGCGATTAAGCAATTCCTTCTGAATCCGGGCCGTATCACCCAGGCGTTGTAATGCTTCCATCATCCCGGTGCTGGCTTCCGGGTTGCCGTTCTGGCCGTCACTCCGGAGATTTTCCAACATCTCGCGGAGTTGGGACAAAAGCTGCTGAGCTGCTGAACGTTCGCCCAGATGGGCCAGATCCTGAGATTGATTGATCAACTCTTCCAGACTCTTTTCGGTCACCATATCCTTGGTCGATGCTGAATCATCAGGAAGTGCGGCGGTTTGAGAATTGGATAATTGACGCAAGAATTCATTCAGAGCCTCACGTAGCCGTTGGGTCAGGCGGTCAATCTCATCAAGAGATGCCTGACCAGCCAATGCTTCCTCCAGAGCTTCCTGAGCAGCACGTAATTCGCGTTCGGCCGCACCCAGTGATCCATCCTCCAACCGCAATGCCAAATCCCACAGAAAGCCAATCACCGCATCAATCTTATCCGGCTTGAGAAGCTGATTACGCCCGTGCTGAAGACCGAGAAAAATGGCCTGGTTTCCCGGTGATTGCTGTAATTGATTGGCAATGCCCTCCAAATTCCGGGCAACAGACACCGCTGTGGCAGGGTCCCGGATCAACCGCTTACGCTCAGCAATAATGTTCTGAGCCAACGGATGGGTAAAAACACGTTCAGGCAATATCAAACGCACCGGCGGTGTTGCGGCAGTCTGATCAAGAGAATCCTGAGCCTTTAGACGTATCTCCACCTCCTCCCCGGCCCAGGGATGAGGGGTCAGATCCCGGTGGACCAGCCCGGAAACATCCGGCTTGCCGCCCTGTGACAACCGGATCAATAACAACGTCTCTGTATCCTGAGAGTGAACAGGAGGCTGAGCAGGACGAATCTCAGCCCAGACTTTTTCGACCCTGTAATCATCACGTGCCTCATAATCAAACCGCAAGGCCAAACGTCTGCCTGGCCGGGGAGGGTGGGGCATCGTCACGTCCGGGGGGGTATCAGGGATCGGCGCCAAACCCCAGGAATCCAAAATTTCCCCATCATATTGAATCTCCAGAACCGTTTCCCCGCGATACGGAAAAGAGGTTGCATACAGGTCTCCGGATCTATTCAGAATCTGTTCTTGATCACCCAGACGGGCCGTTAAGAGTCCATCGGCATCATCCCGGAGTCCACCCGATTGCGGCACAACTCCAAAAGCCCGGATCCAGGCCTGACCACCAACCGGAACCTCGATGATGTGAGACCCCGCCCGGTGAACCGCCCCATCAGCCGAAGCCAGAACCAATGGTGAGCGATTCATATAAGATGGCGGATCAATCCAGACATCCAGAACTGGCCGGGGAGAATCCGGAAAAATCGAAAAATCCGGAACCATTGCCCCAACCAGACGCGCACGCAATGTATCTTGAGGCGCATGCCAGGCTGCGATTGCAAGAACCGCCAAAACAACAACCAAAACACGACCACCGATGCGGGCACCGCGATGATGCGGTGGGTGAGGACAGGGGACCGGAATCCGACCCAACCCTGCCACCAGGCGATCCAGATGGTACCGCCATAATGCGGTTGTTACAGCCACCTGACCTGCCGGAGCAACCGGTCGGTCAGCCAGCGAACTCAGTGGATCATGCGCCAGACCGCTTTCATCATCGAGCCGCCTCCAGGCCTGCTGCGAAGTCGGAACCCCCCGGCCCCGTACAGAAACCACCAAATGAAATACCGCACCAATCAGAGCAAGAAAAAATCCAGCCAGCCAAAAAAGATGAATCCAGGGATGCCCCGGGGTCAATCCGACAGCAGCCAGACAGAAAAAAACCGCCGGAACCAAAAACAGCAACCAGGCACAAGACCATAAAAACTCAATCCAAAGCACCGCGAAGGACTGGAATAACCGGAGTTTCAAAACCCGGTCAGAAGACATGATCCCGCGGTGTTTCAGGGACATAAAGTGTTTCAGTCGCGACCATTGAGCCATGAGGGAATGGTTTCCTTTGCCAGCATGTCTTCGACGCTGTCACGTTGTCTGACAACGTCATAACCATCTTTGTGCACCAAAACTTCGGCAACTCTGGGGCGAAGATTATATGTAGAGGCCATCGCCGCTCCATATGCCCCTGCATGAGATATGGCAACGAAATCACCCGCCGCCAAGGGGGGTAAGACATCCTGTCTGGCAAAGGTATCGGCACTCTCACAGACCGGGCCAACCACATCAACCCGGTGATTGCCCTGGTCGGGAAGATCATCACGCATCAGCATAATATCATGATACGCATCATAAAGAGCCGGACGCATAAAATCATTCATCCCGGCGTCAAGGATCAGAAAATCCCGGTTTTGACCTTTTTTCAGCCTGATCACCCGGGAAATCAAAATCCCGGCATTGGCAAGCAATGCCCGGCCCGGCTCAAAGATCAACCGGGACCCCAGATCACCAATTTCGCGGCGCACAATAGCGGCATAGCCGCTTAAATCTGCTCCGCCCTGATTGGCATAAGCAACCCCAAGCCCGCCACCAAGATCAAGAGTCTCCACCGTCAATCCCTGATCACGCAAAGATTGACACACCAAACGCATACGCTGAAAAGCAAGGGAAAAATGATCCAGATCAAGAATCTGAGAACCAATATGAATCGCTAAACCACGGGCCTCAAGACTTTCAAGGGCCGTGATACGCTTATAAAGATATTCGACCATCGCCCCGGAAATACCGAATTTATCTTCGGCCCGCCCGGTCGATATTTTGTCATGGGTTCCGGCATCAATATCCGGATTCAGCCGCACAGCAACCGGCGCACGGCAACCCTCCTGCTTTGCTAAATCAGCAAGGGTTTCCAGTTCATCTTCCGATTCGATATTGAATTGACCAATTCCGGCTCTCAACCCGGCCCGCATTTCTTCTTCTGTTTTTCCAACCCCGGAAAAGACAATCTTGTCTGCCGGAATACCTGCGGCAAGAACCCGGCTCATTTCACCACCGCTGACAACATCAGCCCCGGCACCCAGCCGGGCAAGACACCGGATCACTGCTAAATTAGGGTTGGCTTTAACCGCAAAACAGATGGTTGCCGATAATCCCGCCAAGGCCTGTGAAAAAGCCGTATAATTACCAGAAATCTGAGCACTGCTGTAACAATAAACCGGTGTACCAACAGCCCTGGCAAGATCTTCAAGAGCCACATCTTCGCAATAAAGCCGACCATCACGGTGATGAAATGCACTCACGAGAGACCGTCACACGTCAGAAGAGGCTCTATGACGATGACGATGAATCCGGATAGGAACGCGGATACGTCCCCCCCGGCACCGGATCAAGCGGTGCTTTTTTGCCACAAGCAGCAACCCCGGCCACCCCAAGCAGCAGCAGCATCACCGCCAGACGACTCCTTAAAAACGTCAGAAACATCTCAGAATTCCACCAATCAACGACATCCAGCCAAACATACAGGGTTTATCCATAACGCCTAAGATTTATCCGCCAAAAAGCGACGTCGCGCCTCGATAATCGCTTCGCGTACCCGGTCAGGAGCCGTCCCGCCAAAACTTTGGCGGCTGGCTACCGATTTTTCAACCGTCAGAACATCATAAATACGTTGGTCAATACCAGGTTCAATGCTTTGTAAATCCGACAAAGCTAAGTCAGCAAGGCGACTGTTCCTGCGTGCCGCCAGAGCAACAATTTTTCCAGCCACCCCGTGAGCCCGGCGAAACGGCAGACCAAGCACCCGCACCAACCAATCGGCCATATCGGTTGCGGTTGAATAGCCATCCTCAGCCGCTTTTGCCATTGAATCCCGGTTAAAAACCGCATCACCAATCATCGCGGTCATAGCAGCCAGACAGAGCGACCAGCTACGTGCCGCATCGAAAACAGGCTCTTTGTCTTCCTGCATGTCTTTGGAATAAGCCAGCGGAAGCCCCTTGAGTGCCACCAGCAAAGACATCAACCCACCAAAGATACGGCCGGTTTTTGCCCGCGCCAACTCAGCCGCATCAGGGTTACGTTTCTGGGGCATGATCGAACTCCCGGTCGAAAAAGAATCCGATAATGTCACAAAACCGAACGCATCACTGCTCCAAATAACAATTTCCTCAGCCAGACGGGAAATATGCATAGACGAAACAGCAGCAGCAGCCAGAAAATCAAGAGCAAAATCCCGGTCAGAGACCGCATCAACAGAATTGGCCATCGGTCGGTCAAAGCCAAGATCCCGGGCTGTCAAAGCGCGATCAACAGGAAAAGCCGTCCCGGCCAACGCCGCAGCCCCTAAGGGACATTCATTCAGACGCCGCCGCGCATCAGATACCCGGGAACGATCCCGGCCAAACATCTCCACATAGGCCAGCAAATGATGCCCCAAAGTGATTGGCTGGGCGGTTTGCAAATGGGTAAAACCCGGCATAATCGTATCGGTATGTTCCTCAGCCCGGCTGATTAAAGCAGCTTGCAATCCGGATAAAGCAGAATCCATATCATCAAGAGCAGACCGAACCCAGAGACGGAGATCCGTCGCCACCTGATCATTGCGGGAGCGCGCCGTGTGCAGCTTGCCTGCGGTTTCACCAATACGCTCAGCAAGGGCGGCTTCGATATTCATATGGATATCTTCCAGATCACGCCGATAGGTGAATGCGCCCTGAGCAATCTGTTGAGCAATCGCCTCAAGACCTGCCTGGATATCCTGGCTTTCTTCATGGCTGATGATGCCACAGGCAGCCAACATCCGGGCATGACTCCCGGAAGCCATGATATCCTGGGAGGCCAACGCCTGATCAAAATCAACCGAAGCATTGATTTCCTGCATCAAATCATCAGGACCAGAGGTGAACCGCCCGCCCCATATCGGGCTCGGCGAGGCAGTTGATGGTGATCCGGGCTGATTGACTCTTGTTTTACCTTCCGACATGGACAATATCTTTACGGGCAATATCTTTAGACACAATATCTTTAGACAACTGGGTGAATAATCGCTTCAATAAGCATGTTGCTTTAACAAGGACGTTAATATTTAGAACATATACAATGTCTGAAACATATACGCAGAGAACATGATGGTGGAGCCTGGACTGATGAATATAAAAGCAAAACTCACAATCCTGGTGCTGGCCGGTGCGACATGTGTCACTTTGGCCGCAGTATCGATCTGGGTAACCTTTCAGTCACCCGCTCAAAGACCATATAACCTATTTTCTGAGCGGGTTACAGATCAACCGGTCTGGATTTTTGATATTCATGGCGAACCCAGGCCTCTGCCTGATATTTCCTTCATGGATGCCGGGGGGCAGAAAACCAGCCTTGAAGCATTTCGTGGAAAATTATTGCTTTTAAACATCTGGGCAACCTGGTGTCCACCATGCATCGAAGAATTGCCAAGCATGCTCCAGCTGGCCAATCGCTTTGACACCCAGTCTCTGGCCTTTGTTGCTCTGTCCGTCGATCGAACTCCCTTTGAACGGGTACCGGAATTTCTTAAACGACATGGACTGACCGATTTACCGGTTTATTACGATCCCAATCTTTCGGTCTCTCATGCATTGGGGATCAACCATATGCCGACAACCCTGATCATCAATCCGGCAGGCGAAGAAGCCGCCCGCCTGGAGGGACCTTTCGATTGGAATGATGAAACAGCAATAAAACTCATTGGGAATTTTTTAGCCCCACGTTAAATTTTTGGCCCCAAATTTTTAGTCCCCAAATTTTTTAGTCCCCACGTTAAAACAGATCAAAAAATATCCCCCATTTCTGACCAAGCCGGGAAATACAAACGGTTGTGGGGGAAAGTCAGATTCGGGAAAAATCAGATTCGACATCATTTCTCATCAAAAGCATCCAATACAGACATAATATGACAGAAATATTCATATGATGGAAATATTCAAGAGTTTCTCTTTCGATTCAGCCCATCGCATGCCCGGCTTTCCCGAAGATCACAAATACGGGCAGCTGCATGGCCATTCCTATGAGGTCGAAGTCCATATCCACGGACCAGTAGAAGATGATTCCGGATGGGTGATGGATATCGGAGCATTAACCACTACGGTCCAGCCATTGGTTGATACGCTGGATCATGTCTATCTCAATGACGTAACCGGTCTGGAGAAACCGACCTGCGAAAATATCGCCCGCTGGTTCTGGAATCAATTACAGCCGCTGATGCCCAACCTCAGCAAAATCATCATTCGCCGGGCCAATGCCGGCGGCTGCATGTATCGCGGACCGGCTCAGGACCAACAGATCACATAGAAAATCATATAGAAAAAATCATATAGAAATACGTTCGCATAGTTGAGAAAATCGCATTACCAAAAATCGCATCACCAAACTGCCGGCAACCTTCAGGTTCCGGCCTCAATTTGTTCCCGGGCTTGTCCCAAAAAATCATCCATTTTTTGCCGAAGTTCATTTTCTTCAATATCAACCGATTGAGCAGAAAAATCGCCCATGATTTTTTCCACCACATCATCGTCGCCGGGTTTTTCAAAGTCAGCCTCAATCACCTGGCGCGCATAGGCATCCGCAGCCTCACCATGTATACCCAGATGTTCAGCAGCCCACAGACCAAGTAATTTATTTCGGCGGGCAGTCACCCGGAATATCGTTTCCTGATCTTTTGAGTATTTGGCTTCCTGACCTTTTTTGCGGTCGTCAAATGTCGTCATTGTAAGCTCCTTGCCCGATTATGCGGTATGTTTTAACAAAAAAATTGTTTACCAATAAAAAGATTATTGACCAACACAGAGTGCATTTTTGATGTATGAGCCGCACAATTCTTCAAATTCGCCCGATCATCACAATCCCCCGGACAAAACCTTGAAGATTCCCGAAAGAACCCTGCAAAGAAAGCAGCCTGGTCATTCATCGCCGTTGTTTCTGCTCTGGCGGCTTGTTATATCAATTCCTTACTGCGTTTGTAAGAGAGGCGTGGTCATTAGAATAAGGACATTCATTCATGCCCCGGCGAAGACAACTCTATGATGGCAAGGCTAAATCGCTCTTTGAAGGGCCTGAACCCGGTACCCTGGTCCAGCATTTCAAAGACGATGCAACCGCTTTTAATAATAAAAAACGCGGGATCATCACCGGAAAGGGTGTGATTAACAACCGGATATCTGAGCATATCATGAGTCAGTTGTCTCAGATCGGTATCCCGACGCATTTTATCCGCCGCCTCAATATGCGTGAACAGCTGGTGCGGGCGGTCGAGATTATTCCCATAGAAGTGGTGGCTCGTAATATTGCTGCCGGCTCGATTGCGCAACGTTTCGGCCTCCAGGAAGGGGACCCTTTGCCACGCTCGGTGATCGAATATTATTACAAAAATGATGGCCTTGGGGATCCCCTGGTCTCCGAAGAGCATGTCACCGCTTTTGGCTGGTCTAATCCCCGGGAACTTGATGAGATTTTTTCCCTGGCACTGCGAATCAATGATTTTTTAAGCGGCCTGTTTCTGGGGATTAACGTGAAGCTGGTCGACTTCAAAATGGAATTTGGACGATTATGGGAGGGCGATGACGTACGCATTGTCCTGGCCGATGAGATTAGCCCGGATTCCTGCCGCCTGTGGGATGCAAAAACCAATGAAAAACTTGATAAGGACCGCTTCCGCCGTGATCTTGGCAATGTCGAAGAAGCCTATCAGGAAATCGCCCGCCGTCTGGGTGTCCTGCCCGAAGGCACACCGGCCGATGCCAAAACTCCTGACATCAAAAACACCCAAACCACATCCTGACATGTTTTGATCATTGCCCTCCTGAATTTAATCATTGCCCTCCTGAAAATCACGTGACCGGTTTCCCGGATCGCATCCAGAGCTTCCTTCAATCCGATAGAATCACCACCATCCATCTCATGATTGCCCGTATTCGCATTCTCCCCAAACCCGGTATCCTGGATCCGCAAGGCAAAGCGATTGCCAACAACCTCACCAATCTGGGCTTTACCGGGGTTGAACAAGCCCGGCAAGGCAAAATCATCGAATTGCATATACGCCAATCTGATCCGGTCGCCGCCCGTCAGTCGATTGAGGATATGTGTGAAAAACTTCTCGCAAACCCGGTCATGGAGGATTACCAGATTGAGATTGACCCCTGATATCTCTGGTCTCCCTTGGGCATATAAAAACAGGGACCAAAAATATCCCGGAAGGGAAAAGGGGGACAGATGACGCAGAACCGGTTTCATCCATGTATGAGAAAAATATATCAGAAAATAGCCTGGAAACCCATCGCTTGCGTTGATGAAAAATTTGTGTTGATAGGAGGCTGTGTTGATGAAAAGGCCGTGTTGACGGAAAAAACCGTGTTGACGGAAAAAACCGTGTTGACGGGAACGTCCTGATGAAAGCAGGGGTTATTATTTTTCCCGGCTCTAACTGTGATCGGGATAGTGCGGTTGCCCTCCATGCGGCAACCGGTAAACCCCCGGCCATGATCTGGCATCAGGAAACCGACATTCCGTCACTTGATCTGATTGTCATACCCGGTGGTTTTTCCCATGGCGATTATCTCAGAGCCGGAGCCATCGCAGCACGATCCCCGGTCATGCGGGAAGTCGCCGCCCAGGCACAGGCCGGAACCCCGGTTCTTGGGGTGTGTAACGGATTCCAAATTCTCACAGAATGCGGTCTTTTGCCTGGTGCATTGATACGCAATGACAGGCTGCGTTTTATCTGCTCTGATGTCTTCTTAAAAATTACCGCCGATGCGAACCCGTTCACCGGCGGCTATCGCTTAGGGGGTGTGATTTCATTACCGGTTGCCCATCAGGAAGGGTCTTATGTCGCCTCTGAGGAAACCCTGAATCATCTTGAAGGGGAGGGCCGGATTGCTCTGCGGTATTGCGACCCTGATGGGGCGATCAATACCGACAGCAACCCGAACGGCTCCCGGCGCAATATCGCCGGTATTTTAAACCAGAAACGCACCATTCTGGGCATGATGCCGCATCCCGAACGTGCGGTTGATCCGGCCCTTGGCACTACTGACGGAAAGACCCTGTTTGCCCATTTGGCAACCTGCTTGGCCTGAAGAAAACCCGATATCCTCTGTATGATCAGAGATCCAAATACCCCGGAAATCAATCATTGAGCAATCAGGCACAGCACTCTCATCATAAACTCCCGTATAATAAAGACAGAAACTATGGCAACACAGGCGCATAAGCGAATAATGAAAGAAAACACGGCCATGGATGCTGCCCCGCCTTCAGAGGCGGTGATCGCCGAACATGGCCTGAGCCGGGAAGAATACCAAAAAGCCGTCACGATCCTGGGGCGCGTACCCAATATGACTGAGCTGGGGGTGTTCTCGGTCATGTGGAGTGAGCATTGCTCCTATAAATCCTCAAAGAAATGGTTAAAAACCCTGCCCAATAAAGCCCCCTGGGTCATTTACGGGCCTGGAGAAAATGCCGGTGCGATTGATCTGGGAGAAGGTCAGGCTGCTGTTTTTAAAATGGAAAGCCATAATCACCCCTCTTTCATCGAACCCTATCAGGGAGCAGCAACCGGTGTCGGGGGAATTTTACGCGATATCTTCACGATGGGGGCACGCCCGGTTGCCAATATGAACGCTCTGCGCTTCGGGGATCCTTCCCATCCCAAAACCCGTCATTTGCTGGCCGGCGTGGTTGCCGGCATCGGTGGATACGGCAACGCCATCGGAATCCCGACTGTGGGCGGTGAATGTGAGTTTCATCCTGGCTATAATGGCAATATCCTGGTCAATGCCATGACGGTTGGGGTTGCCAATAGTCAGCGCATCTTTACATCCCAAGCACGCGGGATCGACGCACCGCTGGTATATGTCGGGTCAAAAACCGGACGAGACGGCATTCATGGGGCAACCATGGCATCGGCGAGCTTTGAAAAAGATTCCGAAAAACCCCGCCCAACAGTCCAGGTCGGAGATCCTTTCACGGGCAAAATTCTGATGGAAGCCTGTCTGGAATTGATGAAGACCGACATCATCATCGCCATTCAGGATATGGGTGCTGCTGGTCTGACATCCTCCTCCTTTGAAATGGCCTCCAAAGGCAAGCTGGGGGTTGAAATGATTCTTGATTCCGTGCCAACCCGCGAGGAAGGGATGAGCGCGTATGAGATCATGCTCTCGGAAAGCCAGGAAAGAATGTTGATGGTCCTGGAGCCAGGGCGCGAAGAGGAAGCGCAGGCTGCTTTTGAAAAATGGGGACTTGATTTTGCGGTGATTGGTCGCCTGACCGATAGCGGGCGCATGGTCTTGCATCATCAAGGAGCGATTGTTGCCGATTTACCGATTGCTCCGCTTGCTGAGGCTGCCCCTGAATATGATCGTCCCTGGATTGAGACCCCCAAACCACCGGACCTTGGTCCCCTTGCTAAACCGGATCGATATGATGACATTCTGCTGGATTTACTCAGTTCTCCCAATATCTGCGATAAATCCTGGATCTGGCAGCAATATGATTACATGGTCATGGCCGATACTGTTCAACCCCCTGGGGGGGATGCGGCGGTGGTCCGGCTCCATAACAGTGGGCGCGGCCTGGCCATAACCTGCGATTGTACGCCGCGTTATTGCCAGGGCGACCCGGAAAGCGGGGCCATGCAAGCCGTGGCTGAAACATGGCGCAATTTGAATGCTGTAGGCTCCCGTCCGCTTGCAGTGACCGACAATCTCAATTTTGGTAATCCGGAAAGACCCGATATCATGGGGCAGCTGGTCGGAGCCATAGGCGGAATTGCCAAAGCCTGTCATTTTCTGGATTTTCCGGTCGTTTCCGGGAATGTCTCCCTTTATAATGAGACCGATGGAAAAGCTATTCCACCCACGCCGGTGATTGGCGGGGTTGGTCTGATTGAGGATATTTCCCGATGCGTCGGGGTCGCCTTTGCCGGGGCCAGACAAACCATCATTCTGGTTGGTTCAACCCAGGGGCATCTTGGGGCATCTGCTTATCTCTGGACCACAGAAAAACGTAGCGAAGGCCCGCCACCACCGGTTGATCTGGAAGCCGAACGGCGTAACGGCATATTCGTCCGGGATCTGATCATATCGGGATGCGTCACCGCCTGCCATGATCTTTCCGATGGCGGTCTGGCGGTTGCCCTGGCTGAAATGGCCCTGGCCGGTAATCTTGGCGCGCAGATCAACCGAGACGAAAAAAACACCCTTCCTCCCCATGCCTGGCTGTTTGGGGAAGACCAGGCACGCTATCTTCTCACCACTACGGATACCGATGCCGTCCTGGCGTCCGCCCGGTCTGCGGATATTCCGGCACAGAAAATCGGCACAACCGGCGGCCAGGCATTGACAATCGAACCCTTTTTTTCCATACCCCTTACCAGGTTGCGTCCAGCTTTTGAATCATGGCTTCCCGGCTATATGGCAGACCCAGCCGGGGCAGGACATTCTTCGTAAAAAAACCTTTTGTTAAGAAAATCTTTCATAAAAAGAAAAAACAAAAAAAGAAAAAACAAACGGATACAATAAAAAAACCGGAGATCGTGATCATGGCAATGGAAGCTGAGGTTCTTAAAGAATTGATTCAAAACCGGCTGCCGGATGCAACAGTTGAGATCCGTGATTTAGCCGGTGATGGTGATCATTATGCCGCAACCATCATTTCTGAAGAATTTGCTGGATTAAACCGGGTGCAACGCCATAGACTGATTTATGAGGCTCTGGGTGAGAGTATGGAGATCGGTGGGGCATTGCACGCCCTGGCTTTGACCGCTCTGACACCCGATCAGGCCACCTGAACCGAATCAATCGCCCCATATGGCCGAAAGTATCGACCACAGTATAGACGCAATCGGCTCACTTTAAGGAGACCCCCCATGTCTGAACATTCCGTTTCCCAGGATTCAGCCCTTGATCAGATCAGGCAGGACATTGCAGATCATGATGTGGTTTTGTTTATGAAAGGGACTCCGGTTTTTCCCCAATGCGGCTTTTCGGCTGCCGTGGTTGGAATCCTCTCGCAACTTTCGGTCAAATTCAAAGGGGTGAATGTCCTGGATAGCGATGATCTGCGCCAGGAGATCAAGACATTCTCTAACTGGCCAACAATCCCCCAGCTTTATGTGAAAGGGGAATTCGTGGGGGGATGCGATATCGTGCGTGAAATGTTTGAATCAGGCGAATTACAGGATCTACTCAAGACCAAAAGCATTGATCATCAAGCATCATCTTAAAAACAGTTTCCCGCTAGACCCTCTTAGGAAAAAATGTGGTTGACCCAAATCCCTGAGAAATCCGCCCTGTACCGGACCGGAACCACCGTGTAAAATAATATCCTGAGCTTTTATAAGCAGGTTCCCGTGCTTATGACTTTTTTCAGGCAGAAAAAACCTGTTACTTGCTCGAAGAATACAGACAGGGGAACGTGGCCATATAAACAGGATGACCGGACCTGAGAATAAAGGAAACAAAAACTGGCGAAGTAATTCGCAGACCCAGTCAGCTGTGACAAAAGCCAGCCACCACCCTAACGGGAATAAAACTCAATCACCAGATTGGGTTCCATCTGCACCGCATAAGGCACATCAGCCAGCTGTGCCCCCCGGACAAAAGCCCCTTTCATCTTGTCAAAATCAACCGCCAGATAATCAGGCACATCCCGCTCTGTCGAGACAATGGCATCCAGAACCAGAGGAAATTCACGCGATTGAGGGCGGACCTCAATCTCGTCACCATCGCGGACCCGATAGGACGGAATATTGACCCGTTTCCCATTCACCAGAACATGGCCATGATTAACGAATTGCCGGGCCGCAAAAACAGTCGGCACAAATTTCATCCGATACACCACAGCATCAAGACGGCGCTCCAGCAATTCAATAAAATTCTCGCCTGTATCACCCTTACGCCGTACCGCCTCACGATACAGGTTGCGGAACTGCTTTTCAGTGATATTACCGTAAAAACCCTTCAGCCTCTGCTTAGCCATGAGTTGCAGGCCAAAATCAGATAATTTACGCCGTCGCCCTTGTCCATGCTCACCGGGTCCATAATCACGGCGATTGGAAGGGCTCTTGGGACGACCCCAGATATTGGCCCGCAGGCGACGATCAATCTTATATTTCGCAGAGGCACGTTTGGTCATAATGCTCTTATTTCAACCGTTATTTCAACTGTGGCTTTGGTGATAGTCAAAGTAAAGGGGGGGAATGCAAAAGGCATCGCCACCACCCGAAGCGGCGCAGTATACGAATGGCAGAGATCTTGTCAAACTTCAAGCCTCACCCATCACCCTGATTGCGCCGATGGGTAAGGCTGGTGACAATGCCGCGCAATGTCCTGACCTCATGATCAAGCAACCCGGCCCGCAAGAAAATATTGCGGATATTGCGCTGCATGATCGGTCTTTTTTCAGGCAAGCCGAGAAAACCGCTGTCAATCAAGGCGGTTTCCAGATGCTCAAAAAAACCCGTGACATCGGCCTTAGACGCCGGATGCGCGCCGTTACGAACAATATTTTCCTCAACGATTGCTGCATCATTGCTGAAGGCAAACCACTCATAAGCGACCAGTAAAACCGCCTGGGCTAAATTGAGAGACCGATAGGCCGGATTAAGCTTAGCCGTGATCACCGCATCAGCCAGGGCAATATCATCATTGACCAGGCCGCTGCGTTCCGGCCCGAACAGAATACCGCAACGCTCACCACGTCCGGCGGCTTCATGCAAAACCATCGCCGCCCGGCGCGGACCAAGAACCCGTTTATTCATATCACGCCCACGGCTGGTTGCAGCCTGAACATAATGGAGATCACTGATCGCCTCAGCGGTCGTTGAAAAAACCCGGGCAGCAGCCAGAACACCATCAGCACCAGAAGCAGCCGCAATGGCTTGTTTCTGTGGCCATCCATCACGGGGCCGAACCAGACGCAAGCCGGCCAGGCCGCAATTCAGCATCGCCCGGGCAACCGCGCCGATATTTTCCGGTAACTGGGGATCAACCAAAACAATAACCGGCCCATGGGCAGAATTCCCATCACCAAGATTGGGGCGACTTTTATCGGTTCCGGCCATTGTGATGATGCTTTTTTTGAAACGTAATACTGGTTGGGAGTGCAATTAAGGCGATGATAACAGCATCATCAAACCGAATCGGAGTCAATCAGACCGGGCCAAAAGGATCAATCAGGCTTCTTTTTCGGGCAATTCTTTGAGAAGTTTATAGGTAATGCTGTCATCCAGAGCACTATAGGATGCATCAATGACATTGGGGGAGACCCCGACCGTGGTCCAGTGTTGCCCTGCATCTGCGGCATCACAGCTTTCAATCATCACCCGGGTGACCGCCCGTGTGCCGTCATTGGGAGTTAAAATACGCACCTTGTAGTCGGTGAGCTCCATGGTTGCCAAACTCGGATAGGCTGGTGTTAATGCCTGGCGCAAGGCACGATCCAGCGCATTCACCGGACCATTGCCCTCAGCAACATGCATGAAAGACTGATCCCCGACCTCAACTTTAATGGTGGCCTCAGAAATCGTCACCAAATTGCCCCGGGCGTTCCAGCGCCGCTCATCGGTCACACGGAAACTGATCAACCGGTAAAAACGCTCCAGACCTTCGAGATGACGACGGGCCAATACCGCAAAGCTGGCTTCAGCCCCATCATAGACGTAGCCCTCAAATTCCAGAGACTTAATCGTTTCAACCAAATGATCAATCTGCTGGTCGTCACCGGTCAGACCCAATGCAGCCAGACGCGAGACAATATTGGCCCGGCCAGCCTGATTAGAAACCACGACACTGCGGGTATTCCCGACCAGATCCGGCGCAATATGTTCATAACTGCGCGGATCCTTGGCAATGGCCGAAACATGCAGCCCAGCCTTATGGGAAAACGCCGATTCGCCGACATAGGGTGCCCGGTGATCCGGTGCCCGGTTGAGTCGCTCATCCAGACCGCGGGATACGGCCGTCAGATTGACCAGGCTTTCTGTATCAATCCCGGTCTCAAACCCCATCTTCAGAATCAAGCTCGGAATAATAGAGGCCAGATTGGCATTTCCGCATCGTTCTCCTAACCCATTGAATGTCCCCTGGATCTGACGCACCCCGGCCCGCACTGCAGCCAGGGAATTGGCGGTCGCGTTATCGGTATCATTATGCGTATGGATGCCAAGATGATCCCCCGGCACAACCTGAACTGCCTGATCAGCCGCTTCTTCCACATCATGGGGCAACCGCCCCCCATTGGTATCACATAAAACGATCCATCTGGCCCCGCAACGATAAGCCGT
Source organism: Alphaproteobacteria bacterium (assembly GCA_965199175.1). Classification (GTDB taxonomy): domain Bacteria; phylum Pseudomonadota; class Alphaproteobacteria. Next base: position 1,931,564 of record OZ240684.1, on the reverse strand, counting down.
TTCCAGACAACGCAACGCATAGTCCGGATTGGCAGCATATCCATCAAAAAAATGTTCAGCATCAAACAAAACTTCGGAAAAAACAGCTGATGCAGCCTTAATACTCTCTGCAATCATGGTGAGATTTTCATCCAGGCTGGTCCCCAGCGCCACCTCAACCTGAAAATCCCAGGTCTTCCCAACCAGGCAAGCTGCCGCCGCACCACTGGCCAGGACCGCCCCCAGACCAGCATCCTCCTCAACCAACCGACCAGGACGCCGGGTCATGCCAAAGGCAACGATTTTGGATCTGGACAGGGACGGAGGATCAGAAAAAAAAGCATCATCGGTCGGGTTGGCTCCCGGCCAGCCGCCCTCAATATAGTCGATACCCAACCGGTCAAGATCCTGGGCAATGGCCCGTTTATCGGTGATGCTGAAATCAACCCCCCGCGATTGCGCACCATCGCGTAACGTACTGTCATAGAGGTAAATACGTGGCTTCGCAGAACCGGGATTGCTGGCTTTTGTGGTCACTGTTTCCATCTCCAGCTGGTTCCCTGCGATGTATCTTCAAGCACCACACCACGCTCCGCCAGACAATCACGGATACGGTCCGCATGGTCATAATCACCCCGGCGGCGTGCCGCAAGACGCTCGGCAATATGTTGCTCAATCCAATCGGTATCAGTGGTTTGAGCCACAGCATGACTCTGAGCGGAACGGGCCGGGGGCTTCCTGAACCAGGATTGAGCGGATTGATTGAGCAGACCCAGCATCCTGCCCCCGGATCTGAGTTCTGCCGCCAGTTGGCGATCCCCGGTCTTGTTAAGCCGGTGAGCCATGTCATGCAGAGACGCCAAAGCCGCCGGCACATTGAGATCATCCAGAAGAGCTTCCCAGACTCCTTCCGGCTGTGATGAAGAACCATCGGTGTCATCATCACTCTCAACAATGCGCAACGCCCCATAGAGGCGGTCAAGCTGAACCCGGCTTTCCGCCAGACGAGTCATCGTGAAATCAAGCGGCTGGCGATACTGAGCCGATAATAACGTCAAACGAATAACCTCACCCGGCCAACCCTGATCCAGCAACTCCCGTACTGTGACCACATTCCCCAAAGATTTAGACATTTTCTCACCATCAAGCGCGACATAACCGTTATGAAGCCAAAACCGGGCCATATCAGAACGGTCGTGGGCACAACAGCTCTGGGCAATCTCGTTTTCATGATGGGGAACGATCAAATCAAGACCACCGCCATGAATATCAAAACAGGGCCCAAGATATGTCGCGCTCATGGCCGAACATTCAATATGCCAGCCCGGACGACCCAGCCCCCAGGGGCTGTCCCAACCGGGTTGATCATCGTTACTCGGCTTCCACAGGATAAAATCAGCCGGATCTTTCTTATAAGAGGCAACCTCAATCCGGGCTCCGGCAATCATCTGATGACGATCCTGACCAGAAAGCTGTCCATAATAAGGATTCGAAGGCACATGAAAGAGAACATGACCATCAGCAACATAAGCATGGCCCTTGTCAATCAGGGTCGTAATCATGGCCAGCATGGCCTCAATATGATCGGTCGCCCGGGGTTCAAAGCTCGGCGGCAATGCCCCCAAAGCCGCCATATCATCATGAAATAGTGCGGTCATACGTGTCGTTCGTGCCTGGATGGGTTCATTATTCTTTTTTGACGCCTCAATAATTTTATCATCAATATCGGTGATATTGCGGACATATGTTACCTTCGGATACAGGCTGCGCAACAACCGGAACAGCACATCAAAGACAACCACCGGACGGGCATTGCCGATATGCGCCCGATCATACACTGTCGGCCCACATACATACATCCGCACATGACCGGGATCTAACGGCTTGAATTCCTGACGGACCCGGCCAGAACTGTTATGCAGCCTGAGCTGTCGTGATCTCTCAGTCATGGTCGTCTGTGATCGTCAACAGAATGAATCATAAAAATCAGAAGAATGGATCATAAAAATCAGAAACAGCCGGTGGTCGGGTACAATCGGTTACATTGATTACAGGTTACGTTGATTACAGGGTACATTGATTACAATAGTCTTCAGCTTACCTGACCACCCAAACGGGCCGCCACCTGGTCGCGCCCGATGAGCGGTAACAAAACATTCAGACCGGGTCCGTGATCAACACCGGTCAACGCAAGTCGCAAAGGACGAAACAATGCCTTGCCCCGGCGTCCGGTCTGCTCTTGCAATCGTGACGTCCAAAGGCCCCAGGTTTTGTCATTCCATGGCTCAGGCGGCAAAACATCCAACGCCAGGGAAAGATACGCATCATCAGTCGACTGCGGGTCTATGGTCCCCCGGCAGATCTGCCACCAGGTTTGAGCATCGCAAAAACGCTCCAAATTAAGACGCACAGCCAACCAAAAGGCTTCATCGAAAACGTCATCAGCCGTCTTCAGGCCCATCGCCGCCAAACGTGGCCCGGCCTGCGTAAAAGGCATCTCCTGAATCATGCGGCGGTTAAACCGCATAATCTCCTGCATGCTGAATCGGGCCGATGACCTGGAAAAAGAAGAAAAATCAAAGAAATCCGCCACAGCATCAAGACCCAGATCAGGCTGAACCGGGCATGTTGACCCCAAGCTGATCACATGGGCATTGACCGCCATCGGCTCAAACCCCTGCTCTGCCAATGACTGCAAGGATAAAGACCCCCCATCCCGCTTAGACAAATCCCCCCCATCGGTATTGGTCAAAAGGGGCAGATGGGCAAACTGAGGTGGCTCGGCCTCCAATGCTCTGAACAAACCAATCTGGACCGCCGTATTGGCAATATGATCATCACCACGGGCAATCACAGAAATCGAAAGATCAATATCATCAACCACCGAGGAAAGCGTGAATAAAGGCCGCCCATCAGAACGATACAAAACCGGATCCGATAAACTCAGCTGATCAAAACGGATGGTCCCATGCACCATATCATCCCAGGCTACCGGGCCATCATCAAGACGAAACCGCCAATGAGGAGTCCGCCCCTCATCCTCCAGCCGTGCCCGCTCATCCCCGGTCAGATGCAAACCCGAACGATCATAAACCGGCGGTTTGCCCTGAGCCAAAAGACGCTTACGCATCAGGGCCAGTTCTTCGGGAGTCTCATAGCAAGGATAGATACGATCACATGCACGCAGGCGATCAAAAGCGGACCGATACAGATCAAGACGCTCAGATTGCCGAACCGTCCCGGTCCATGTCAAACCCAGCCAGGAGAGATCACGGATAATCCCCTCAACATATTCTTGCCGGGAACGCTGATGGTCGGTGTCATCAAAACGTATAATAAAATCTACCCCATGCTTGCGGGCATACAGCCAGTTCATCAAAGCCACACGGGCATTACCAACATGGAGCATGCCGGTCGGGCTGGGGGCAAAACGTACCCGCGACATCAGTTCTGTTCTCCCAAAAAACGGTTCACAACCGGATACCGCCGTTCACGTCCATGGGCGCGGCGGCTGATCTTAACGCCCGGGGGTGCCTGGCGTCTTTTGTATTCTGAAAAAAGCAACAAACGCCAGATATCCCCAACCCTGTGCTCCGGATAGCCAACTGCTGTAACCTCAGCCAATGCTTTGTCCTCTTCAATAAGAGACTCAAGAATAGCATCCAATTCTTCATAGGGGGGCAAGCTGTCCTGATCTTTCTGCCCCGGTTTGAGTTCTGCCGAAGGGGGCTTGGTGATCACCCGGGGCGGGATAACCGCACCTTCCGGCCCCAAACCCCCGGCCGGTTTGCTGGCATTGCGCCAGGCTGCCAAAGCCAGAACGGTGGTCTTATAAATATCCTTAAGGACCGAAAACCCACCACACATATCACCATATAAAGTTGTATACCCCACTGATAATTCAGATTTATTACCAGTGGAAAGAACCATCCCACCGCGCTGGTTGGACAAAGCCATCAAAATCAATCCGCGAATCCGGGATTGAATATTCTCCCTGGTCACGCCGGAATCACCCTCACCGATGAGAGGAGCCAAAATATCGGCAAAAACACCCATGGCTGGTTCGATATCCACAGTCTCTAAATCAATGCCCAGACGATTGGCAACTTCCTGAGCATCCTCACGACTCGCGCGCGATGTATAGGGTGAAGGCATCATCACCGCCTTAACCCGTTTCTCTCCCAAGGCATCAACCGCCAATGCGGCGGCCAATGCTGAATCGATCCCTCCCGAAAGACCGATGAGGACATCAGGAAACCGGTTTTTTTCCACATAATCCCGCAAACCCAGAGTCAAAGCAGCATAAATATCCGCCTGCTCTCCGGCTGCCGGCGCAATCATCCCGGATGCGCATGCCCAGCCATCCTGATCACGCCGCCACATGGTCTCCACAACCGCTTCCCGCCACGCCGGAAAAGCCACCTGCATGGTCGCATCTGCAGAAAGAACAAAAGAGGCGCCATCAAAAACCAATTCATCCTGACCACCGATCTGATTGACATAAATCAGCGGCAAGCCATTCTCTTTAACCCGCGCAACACCATGGGCGAGTCGTTGATCCCCCTTCCCGCATTCATAGGGAGACGCATTCAAAACAACCAAAATTTCGGCCCCGGATTCACAAAGACATTCCGCCACATCCGGAATCCAAAGATCTTCACAGAGCATAACACCCAAACGCAACCCCCGAAAATTAACCGGGCCAGAAAGATTCCCCGGAGTAAAGAGGCGTTTTTCATCAAATACACTGTAATTGGGCAAAGCATATTTATAGCGTCGGGCCGTTATCTCCCCCCCATCCAATAACAAAGCCGCATTATAGAGATGCCCATCCTGCCGCCATGGTGCCCCCAACAACACCGCCGGACCACCCTCAGCGGTCTCGGCTGCTAAGTCACCAATCATCGCCTCCACAGCATCCAGAAAGGCCGGCCGCAAAACCAGGTCTTCAGGGGGATATCCGCAAAGGACCAGTTCACTGCATATCAGAAGATCACTGCTCTGAGCATCACAGCGGGCCTGGCGGATCAGGTCTGCATTGCCCCTGATATCCCCGACCGTCGGATTAAGCTGAGCCAGCGAAAAAGAACGGGTGGCGACCATGCGCCCCTAAGACGCACCAGCGATATGCTGCCGTCGGTCAGCCCGGCGCGCACCCTTCAAACCCTCAGCAACCAGAAAAGCCAATTCAAGGGCCTGGCTGGCGTTCAGGCGGGGATCGCAATGGGTATGATAACGGGCGGCCAGATCCTGATCGGCGATATCCTGGGTTCCCCCCAAACATTCGGTGACATCCTGACCGGTCATTTCAATATGCAACCCGCCAGGATGAACCCCGGTCCCCCGGCAGACATCCAGAAAACTGCGTACTTCCCCGAGAATATAGTCAAAAGGACGGGTTTTATAACCACTTTCGCTTTTAATCGTATTGGCATGCATGGGATCACACACCCATAAAACAGCCAGCCCCTCACGCTGAGCCACTTCGATCAGAGGTGGCAATGTATCACCGACACGGTCATGCCCCATACGAATGATCAGGGTCAAACGCCCGGCAATATTGTCTGGATTCAACGCCGCACAAAGACGGAGAAAATCTTCCCCATCAACTGTCGGACCGATTTTCACCCCGACCGGATTTTTAACCCCGCGCAAAAATTCAACATGCGCCCCATCAGGCTGACGGGTACGCTCACCAATCCATAACATATGGGCAGAAACATCGTACCAATGCCCCGATGTGCTATCAATCCGGGTCAGAGCCTCTTCATAAGGCAGCAAGAGAGCCTCATGAGAGATATAAAATTCGGTTTCCCGCATCCGGCGGGTGGTTGCCGATGTAATTCCACAAGCCGCCATGAAGCCCAGACATTCCTCAATACGATCAGCCAGTTCACGGTAGCGCGCGCCCTGATCAGCCCGGGACGTAAAACTGAGATTCCAATCCTGCACCTTGCGCAAATCAGCATAGCCGCCTTTGGCAAATGCCCGCAGAAGATTTTGGGTCGCTGCAGCCTGATGATACGCCCTGAGCATGCGGTCCGGATCTGGAATCCTCGACTTCTGGTCAAAATTGATGCCATTGATCATATCGCCAAGATAGCTGGGTAATTCCACATCCCCCTGCCGCTCCATGGGCGATGAGCGCGGCTTGGCAAACTGACCAGCCAGACGGCCAATCTTGATCACCGGAAGGGAGGCCCCAAAAGTCAACACAACCGCCATCTGCAACAAAACCCGGAAGGTATCACGAATGGTATTGGCGTGAAATTCAGCAAAACTTTCGGCACAATCACCGCCCTGAAGCAGGAAAGCCTCCCCGCGTACCGCCTGAGCAATCTGGTCTTCAAGACGCCGACACTCACCGGCAAAAACCAATGGCGGCATCCCGGAAAGCTCTTTCCAGGAACGATACAGAGCATCCGCATCCGGGTAAGATGGCTGATGCAGAGCGGTTTTCTCACGCCATGTCTGAGGATTCCAATTCATACTCTACCTGCTTGTCACATCCTGTGACCTTCCCTATACGCCGCTCCGGATGATTTTCCAAGCCAGAAGACACCCGGAATAAAACAACGCCCATCTCATACGCATTTCATAAAGAATGATCTTCGGCTCCCGGCCAACCCTTACTCCTGGTTATTCCCCAACACCGGAGAAGGACGCTTTTGGCGTAATGTAACATATTCCTCAGCCAGGGTCGGGTGAATGCCCACGGTTGCATCAAATTGAGCCTTGGTCGCCCCGGCCTTCATAGCCACGGCAAATCCCTGAACAATTTCTCCGGCTTCAGGACCGACCAGATGCAAACCCAAAACCCGGTCACTGACCGGATCGGTGATCACTTTGACCAAAGCCTGACCCTGATTACCACTGATCAGGGTCTTCAAAGGGCGAAAGCGCGAAAGATACACATCAATATCACCATAATCACGGCGGGCCTGTTCTTCGCTCAGACCAACCATCCCGATATTCGGATTGGAAAAAACCGCCGTGGGGACACCATCATAATCCATTGCCTGGGGCACGCCGCCGGTCAGAGTCTGAACAAACGCCATCGCCTCAGCAATCGCAACCGGCGTCAGCTGTAACCCGCCAATAACATCACCCAAAGCAAAAATACCCGGCTGAGTGGTGCGAAAATAAGAATCAACTGTGATCGAACCATCCTGATTGAGGTCAACCCCGGCTGCATCCAGACCAAGGCCGGACGTATTGGCCTTACGGCCGGTTGCGTACAAAACCAACCCGGTTTCGATTGCCTCACCATCTTCGGGAATGACCCGCAGATCAGAGCCGCTTTTTTCAATTTCAGCCACCTGAGTATCAAAACGCAGATCCATTCCTTGCCGCCGCATTTCCAGTGCCAGATGGTGCCGTACATCATCGTCAAAACCACGCAAAAAAAGCGGCCCACGATAGATCTGAGTCACATCAACACCCAGACCGTTGAGGATTGAGGCAAATTCAACCGCAATATAACCACCGCCCACAATGACCGCTTTCCTGGGTAAAGCTTCCAGAAAAAAGGCCTCATTCGAGGTGATAATATGCTCACGACCGGGAATATCCGGCACATAGGGCTGACCCCCGGTGGCAATCAGAATGGTCTCAGCTGTGATCGTATCACCGGCCAGATCAATCTGCCCGGGTCCGGTCAGCCGGGCGCGCGCCCAGTGCAATGTCACACCCGCCTTCATCAACGCATTCTCCTGAGCCCGGTTCAGCCGGGTAATGGCCGCATTCTTGCCAGTCAGGAGAGTTGACCAATCAAAATTCAGGGATTGAGCATGCCAACCATATCCGGCCGCATCTGCCATATCCTCACCAATATGGGCAGCGTAAGCGAATAATTTTTTCGGAACACAGCCAACATTAACGCAGGTACCGCCAAGATAGGAATTCTCAGCAATCCCCACCTTAAGGCCGGACTGAGCAGCCATACGGGCCGCCCGTGCACCCCCCGAACCAGCCCCGATCACAAACAGATCGTAATCGAATGCCCCTGAGGTTTCCTTTTTCGTTTCGTTGATCATTTCTCCTGGTTGCCTTCATTCATCTGTGTGACTGGAGGTCCCTGGTATACCCATCCTCATCAATCCCCATATCCCAATCGGACCGGCGGATGTCACCGGTCTGGTAAAACTGACGAATGAGTTTGATATATTCCGAAAAATCCTTGTTTTCTTCCGTGAGCCTGTTGGCGGTATCCCAGTCGGTTTCATTGCGCTCTTTGGCCGGAATCATTATTTCACTTTCTGAAGGGTCTTTAACATCAAGACGAATAAAACCAATACCATGCAAACTGGCGAGCATGCGCAGCTCTTTCAGGGTGCCCATCCCTTCAATCTCAATGGCCACCAAATAGCCAAAATTGGCCCAGGATGAATTGCTCACGGCCTGGAAAAAGGCCTCACGCAGATTTGAGCGGTTGATCAGAATTTTTACCTCGAAAGACCAGAGCTTTGTTTTTTTGTCGGCATATTGCCGGACACAATCTTTGATTTCCCGTTTCCAGTCACCACTCAGGTCTTGCATCCCGACAAGATCAGGATAGAGCCATTTATTGCCGCCAGAACCCTGAGAATTGCCGGAACGCTTTTCATCAATCCGCTTGCTGTAGAGTGAAAGTTCCGACCACAGAAATGTCGATACCATCGGGTAAAGGTCATGCTCTTTGATGGCCGGGCCATGTCCCTTTGCCGATGAGAAACCCTGGTTGCTTTCAGCCTGATCAATCGCATCACGGTCGGTTGACCGGGTGAAATAATATTTTCGGGGACGACCTTCGGTGATTTTAATCTCCCGATGGTGTTTCTGCAAAACCGGGCGGAGTGCTCCGATTTCACGTGTGATTTGCTGTATGAGAGCCGCCTCATTATCGAGCGGGATTACAGTAGCAGTGGAGCGTTCCTGCTTGCGACGGCATTCATCCGGATAGGTCTCAAAAATCCAGTTGGCAATTTCCCGGGTCGTGAATTTCTGCTCTGGATTTTGCTGTAAAAACTCAACGACAGTATCCCGTAAATTGAGTGACATGATTCAATCTCTTACTCCGGCATGATTCGACCAAAAAACCACAAAACCCACCCCCATGAAAAGAGGGGCAAAGAACTCTAAAGCGGCTGTATTCCGCCAAGGCAGAGATATTTGATTTCCTGAAATTCCTCAAGGCCCCAACGTCCGCCTTCCCGGCCAAAACCCGATTGCTTGACCCCACCAAAGGGGGCCGAATCACAAGACAAGCTGGCCCGGTTGACCGCAACCATGCCGCATTCCAGTGCTTCAGCAACCGGCCAGAGGCGGCTCATATCCCGTCCATAGACATAGCCCGCCAGACCATAAGAAGACTGATTGATCTCAGCAATCACTTCGGCTTCGGTTTCAAAGACAGACAATGCCGCCACCGGCGCAAATGTTTCCTCACAGATCACAGCCATATCCGGCCCAACACCGGTCAGAAGGGTCGGCTCAAAAAAACATCCCGAAAGTCTCTTCCCGCCCATGATCAGCTGCGCACCACGATCAAGAGCATCCTGGATCCGTATCTGGGTGCGTTCAACCGCCGCTTCCTCGATCAAAGGACCAACCGATACTCCTTCTTCCATCCCATTGCCGACTTTAAGGGTCTTCATAGCCTGGGCCAGGCGTTGGGTAAAATCCTCAGCAATACCCGCCTGCACATAGAGCCGGTCAGCACAAATACAGGTTTGACCGGCATTGCGGAATTTAGAAGCCACAAAACCAGCAACCGCCGCATCAGGATCCGCGTCATCCAGAACAACGAAAGGCGCATTTCCCCCCAATTCAAGCGAAAGCCTCTTCACGGTATCGGCTGATTGCCTGATCAGCAGTCTGCCGACCCCGGTTGAACCGGTGAAACTCAGCTTACGGACCAACGGGTCGGCGCATAATGCCTGGCCGATTGCCTCCGGCGGACCGGTCACAACATTGAGAACACCGGCGGGAAGACCTTCTTCAACAGCCAGAGCGACCAGAGCCAGAGCTGTCAAAGGAGTCAATTCCGATGGTTTGACAACCACCGGACACCCCGCAGCAAGAGCAGGAGCAACCTTGCGGGTCACCATTGCCGCAGGAAAATTCCACGGCGTTATCACAGCCGCAACCCCAACCGGCTGTTTAATGGTGAGAAGACGGCTATCACCCCAGGGAGCCGGGATTGTCTCACCATATGCGCGCCTGGCTTCTTCACTAAACCATTCAACAAAGCTTGCTGCGTAGGAAATTTCGTCCCGCGATTCAGCCAATGGCTTGCCTTGTTCTTCGGTCATGAGCCGGGCCAGCGATTCTTTTTCATCGATGATTCTCGAAAACCAGCGACGTAAAAATCGTCCGCGCTCATGGGCTGTTTGCTGTTTCCAGGCCGGCCAGGCCGCTGCTGCCGCCGTGATAGCCGCCCGGGTCTCAGAACCGCCCATCGCCGGAACAGATCCGATAACATGGCCGGTTGCCGGATTGATAACCTCCAGACACATCCCGTCATCGGCATCACACCACACCCCGTTGATCAGGGCCTGTTGACGCAAAAAAGATGATGACGTCATGATATGCTGTTTATCCTCATCATTCTTTTTATCCCCTCTATCATTCTTTTTATCCCTATTATTCCGCAACCCCGGCCACGATAATCCCGACCATGATACCCCTTAAAAAAAATCCGGAAAAAATGTAAAAACCCGCATCCGAACCTAACTGAGAATCAACCATGGATCTGACCAGGCTGTTGATGCGTCAGCCTGTTGATACATATTGGATTGACCCGTAAACAACAAAGATGATTCGTCAAACCGGATTATCTTATACCCAGTATGTATCTTACACAGAAAAGAATTGAAGGGGACAGGAAGATGTACCAGTATGATTGGCATCCGATATGAAATTTATCATATTCTCCCGTGAAAATCATATTCTCCGGTGAAATTACGTCTTCTTTTCCGGGAAGATTTTTTGTTTGCGGATCATTGTGGCTGTAATAGGCTTCTCCGGTTATGGTCACCATCTTGACGAATCGGGGAACAAAGACCACATAAACACATGTTCTTTAACCGCTGACCCGACAGATGTTTTATCATGTTTATTCAAACCGAGCAGACTCCTAACCCCGAAACATTAAAATTCATTCCTGGCTGTCCGGTGCTTGATGCCACCACCGCATCATTTACCAAAGACGAAGAGGCAACCCGGTCCCCTTTGGCTCAGCGCCTCTTCGGGATTGATGGCGTGACGGCGGTTTTTTTGGGGGCAGACTTCATCAGCGTCAGCAAAGAAACCGGGAAAGACTGGATCATCCTCAAGCCGCCGATTCTCGGTGCAATCATGGAACATTTCACCGCCGGCCATCCGGTCCTGCTTGCTGATACCAGCGGCCCGGAAACCGAAAACACCTCAGAAACGACACAAGATAACGCCGATAACAGCATAGAAAGTCAGATTAAAGAACTGCTTGATACCCGCATTCGTCCGGCAGTCGCTATGGATGGTGGTGATATTGTTTTTAGTACATACAGCGATGGAATTGTCTATCTCAAGCTGCAAGGAGCCTGCTCAGGATGCCCCAGCTCAACAGCAACATTAAAGATGGGAATCGAAAATATGTTGAGACATTACATCCCCGAAGTAACCGAAGTTCGTGCGGTGGAATAAGACTGGGTCTCAATGGCTTGTTAAGTAAATATTATTTGCTAAATCAACGCATTAACAAAAAAATTTTCCTTTTTTTATAGACCCGGATGCCAATGACCGTTATGGTAACGGCCATTGATAAAAGGCTCATCTGGCCGTCCGTCATGTAAAGGGTTACTGGCCGTTCGAATCACCCCTGATGGGCTTTGTCACTGTTGGTCGCTGTTAAAATAATAGTCTAAAATAATAGTCGCTGTAAAAACTGATAGTCACTGTTAAATGATAGTCGCTGTTAAAACTGTGTCACTGTAAAGAGATCATTGGTTAAAAAATGACTGATTAAAAAAATCATCGGCAGAAATTCACTGACAAAAAGATTCACTGATAAAGAAATTCGCTGACAAAGTGCTCTCACCCGAATGAAACCCACCAATAACAGAAGAATCACCACCAGCCTTTGTCGGTCTGAAACGAATGAGACAATGCGGTATTGTTGAGTATTCGGGATCATTTTGAATATTTGGTACAAAATGACGGGCAAAAATTTGACATACAAAAAAAGATCTCCGGTAAGAAAAAAATCTTCGGTATCCAAATCTTCGGCGGCCAAAAGGGCTGATCGCAAGATCGGGGTGGCATCCGTGCCAACACCACCTTTTTCCCGGTTCGAGAGTACGGTGATTGGTGGTGTACTGGTCTGTATTAGCATTTCCTATGCCCTGGCTTATTTTTCACCGGTTGGGACTTTCCACCCCGGCCCGGCGGAACGCCCGCTATCGGAAGCAGCTGCTGCTGGGGACCAACACCCTGCGTACCAACATCATCAGAATGATCAAAGCCGCTACCGGCACAATCATTCTTCCCGGACACCGGTACCTTTGCCTGATCAAACCAGCCTTGATACGCCTGCCGATGAGGTCAATTTCGCAGTCAATTCAGAAAAACCGCATGACCAGCACCGCTTACAAGACTCCCTGGAAACAGATACGACACATTCCCGGATCCGCCCAATAGCCCGGGAGAAAAGCGGGCACATCCCGACTGAAGATTCCCTCATTCCTCATCCCGGTTTATCCGGTGCCAGTCTGAGAGAAACAGCCGGGCACACAACACCCGCCGCCTTGATTGGTGAAACCTATAGCCTGGATGCCTTGCGTAAAAGAAACACTGACGTTCCACGCCGGTTTTTGGAGCATTTTCCAACCGCCCTGACTGAAATTGAACCAGCCAGCCGCCGCAAAGATGAATTCTTCAAGATCATGTTGCCTCTCATTTTGCGGGTCAATGAGACCATTATTGATGATCGCAATCGTTTGTTGGCGTTCCGGGATCAGACAAAACGAACCCCACAATCCCGGAAATATCAGCGTGATCATACGGCAATAAGTGAACAGCAATGGGTTTATGACCTTGCCTCCCGCTACGGATTCAAAAATCCCGGAGAAGATTTAGATATCCAGGCCCTCTTAAAGCGTGTCGATACCATACCGACATCGCTGGCTTTGGCCCAGTCAGCCATCGAAAGTGCCTGGGGATCATCGCGTTTTGCCCAGGAAGGCAACGCCGCTTTCGGTCAATGGAGTTTCGATCCCAAAGGAGGTCTTAAACCTCTGGATCGTGCTGCGGATAAGACGCATTTCGTACGGCGTTTTTCACGCCTTATTGAGGCTGTGCGGTCTTATGCCCATAATCTCAATACACATGCTGCTTACCGGGAGTTGCGTGCTCAGCGGGCACGACTCCGCCAGCAAAAAGGGTCTTTCAGTGGTCTTGATCTGGTTGACGGTCTCAGGCGTTATTCACAACGTGGTCAATCCTATGTCCAGGATGTCAGACGGCTCATCAAAGCCAATCATCTGACCGCCTATGATTCTGTAAAATTGGCCCCGGAGCGTCTGGCGCGCGCCAAATAACGACACCCGGATGATGGCAAGAAGAATTGCGTTATTCTGAGGATAACGCAATTCTTCATATGCGCCGGTTGTCCGGGGAAAATTGATCTTCCAGACACAAAGGGGCGGCCATTATTGGCTTACTGAGGCCGATAAAACAGCGCCCCCAGCCAACGCCAATTCCCTTCGGGTGTCGGAAGAGTGCAATTCAGGCGGGAACGTCCAGGAGGCATCGGATTGGTCAGGCGAACCTCAACCCGCCGGTTGATCGCTTCGATGGCGGCCGTGCTTCCGTCCCAGGAATAACAGCCCAATCCCTCAAGAGGGCCAACCGAAGGATCGACTGTAAAACCAACCACCGGAGCGGTCGCACCAATCATCATAGAGCGCGGCAAGAAATCCGTTACCGGCAAAGGTAACGTATTGATAATCATCTTAAACCGGTCAATGCGACCATACAGTTCATTGAGGGCAAACCGGGGCAACAAGAAAAAATCTGCCCCCGGATAAACAACACCTGATTGCTGCCCGAAAGCAGCGCGATAGCCTGCCTGACGTACGACTTCTATGGCCTCAGAATTCGATTCTCCATAGGGGAATGAAAACAGCACGGGTGCTGTTCCTAATTCTTCTCTCAACCGCGCCTGACTACGTTCGATTTCGGCCCGGTTTTCAGCAACCGAAGCATCAGCCATATGGAGATGAGAAGCGGTGTGGGAAGCAATCGTGACCCCATGATCATGGAGAGTACGAATCTGATCCCAGGTCATAAAATCAGGCGCAGCCGCATCAACCGGGTCGGTGGCAACAAAAACAGTGAAAGGAAACCCGGCGTCACGCAAACGCGGCCACGCATGGTCATAGACACTCCGGAACGCATCATCAATGGTAATCGCGATGGTCTGCTCAGGAACAGGCTGCCCGGATTGAAGGGCTTCAACAATATCAGTCAAAGGCCAAACCGCATAGTTCCCTTGTTTCAGGATAGCAATATGATCATCAAGCTGGTCAATTCTGATATTGGTATCAGGGTATGAATCCTCCCCAAAGCGGTGATACAGCAAGACCACTGCCGAATCAGCAGCACAGGCCGACACCGGACCAACCAGAACAGAACCAGATAAAAAAACACAAAGCGCGATCAGACAACCGTGCGCCCTTATTGTGCGGTTTCTACAGCACAGCCCCATGATCCATGCTCTCAACCAGAAAAGCCGTGTTGTAAAACTGGTTTTCATGTCAACACTCCGCCCGGAAAAACCGGAGAACTGAAGAACGGAAGACTCAATCCGCCGGAAACAGGATAAAAAGGCTTGAAAAAACGCAAAAAAGGGGAAAACCATACCATCATATATGTGGCATATACCTGTACTTATGTGGCACATCCTACGTGGTGCATACTACCCAGCACATCCTTAATTTTCTCAAAACACGGCCCCTATACAAATTCAGCAGCAAGCAGTCCCAAACCATAAATAAGGAAAATATCATGATTCATCAACTGGATAATGAGGGTCTGGACCTGATCTTCCGCACCGCCCGTACCTATCCGAAATTCAGTGATCAGCCGGTCAGCACCCAGGAAATGAAAGCCATTTATGATCTGGCAAAATGGGGCGCAACCAGCGCAAATTGTTGTCCGTTGCGGATCGTGTTCATACAAGGAAAACAGGCTAAAGCCCGCCTTTTGCCTGTGATGTCGCCGGGCAACCAGGATAAGGTGACCTCAGCACCCGTCACAGCGATTTGTGCTTATGATAACCAGTTTTATACATTCATGCCCGATTTGTTCCCTCATACAGATATGCATTCCGGCTATGCAAAGAACCCGGAAAAGGCGGCCGCATCCGGACATTTCAACGCGACTTTGCAAACGGCTTATCTCATGCTCGCGGCCCGCGCTTTGGGTTTTGCCTGTGGTCCTATGGCCGGATTTGATGCCGCCAAACTTGATCAGGAATTTTTCCCCGATGGTCGTTATCGCTCCATCCTTGTTTGCAATATCGGCCATGGCGACCCGGAGAGCCTGAGGCCACGTAACCGGCGTCTTGATTTTGATCAGGCCTGTGAAATCATTTGATTATTATGCCGGTCTTACGGTTTCCCGGTTTCACCGATTTTTCAATCTCTTATCCTCATTGGCAGGCATCATCGGCGGGGCCTGCTGGCCATCAGCAATAAGAGGGAAACGCCGGGAATCGAAGAGCTGGTAGTGCCACCATTCCCGATAATAAAAATCCCACCCGGCCGCTGACATGAGACCGAGTAAAATATGGCGATTAACCTGAGCAACAGGGTCAATATCCAATGCGCCATGATAAGAACGCGGGGTAAACGCATCAAAGGCAGTCCCCATATCAAGAGGCACAGCGTTTTGATCAATCAAAGTGAGATCCACCGCCACCGCGCGCGAATGGGGCGATCCTGTGCGTGGGTCAGCAAGAAAGTCAGGGTCCGGGGTGTGATTCCACAAAACCCATTGTGCTTCTTTGGGGCGATACGCATCCAGAATTCTCAACCGATAGCCAATGGCATCGGCCAACCGGGCCGCCCGGACCAGACAGTCAGCAGCCTCCGGATGCAGAAAACATGCAGCCCTCCCATAAACCGGAGAACCGGTAAAATTATCTTCAGTGGCGTAAGCCAGGGCAATATCAACACCGTGATCATCGGGTGTAATCGGAACCAGCCGGACCGACATCAAGAGACCTTTTTTGTGCGATTTTTCTTTTTCGTACAATTTTTCATGAAACAGTTTTTTCTCGTTTTCATAAACTCATTTTCACAGATTTTCATAGATACAGTCTTTTTTTACAGAACATATATTTTTCACAGAACATATATGCATAACAGAAATATTCATAACATGGGTCCATCCCCGTGATCCAGGCCAACCGCGGTGAGTTCTCTTGCAGTGAGTTCTCTTTAAGGAAAAAATGGCACAAGCTATGAAACTTCTGGCTCTGGACTGCTCAACGACAGCCTGTTCGACCGCCGCAATGGAAGACGGAATCGTGCGGGCGACCCGTTTTGAAATCGCCGGACCGGGCCCGGCCCAACGTCTGACACCAATGATCATTGAAACCATGAACGCATGTGGCTGGACTCATCATGATCTGCACGCCTATGCTGTTACCATTGGTCCGGGCAGTTTTACCGGCTTGCGGGTCGGTCTGGCTACTGCCAAAGCATTGTCTCTGGCCGCCGGAAAACCGCTCATCGGCATACCCAGCCTGACAACAATGGCCTGGCCTCTGTTCTGCCGGGAGGAAAAGCCACCTGGTCCGGTGGTTTGTTTTCTTCGGGCCGGGCGCGGTGATTTGTATGGACAAATTTTCACAGCCACCCATGAACGACCGGGATTACGCAGCATGAGCACCATTATGATATGTCGGCCCGATACATCAGCCGATTGGATACCGGAAGGCGCATGGGCTTACGGCCACGCTGCTGAGGCCGTGCAAGCCGGGCTGAAAGGACGCACAGATGTGGTGTTTCCAGAAGTGATTGGTCAAGGCCGGGAATTCTCAAAAGAACCACACATCCACGCCCGGGATCTGGCCGGATTGGCCCAGGCCACATACGCCGGACGGCGGTTGCCAAAAGACATGCCGGGCCTGATGTATGTCCGGCCCCATTATGCCGAAAAATCAACCAGCCAGCCTCAGGCCGGAGCAGGCTGACATTCAGGCCTGATGATGCCAACTCTCATTGAGGCATCCTGATACAATCAAGTTAGTATTACCGGCACCATTACCGGCGCCGGATGCGTAAACGATAAATGTCTGAGGCTGTTTCTTCGGCTTCCAGAGACAGGATATGGTGACCGTCTTCAGTTACCGAACGTGGTACATTTTCAAGGGGTTCACCGGCTTTGAGACGAATGTCGACAATTTCCCCGGACGCTGCTTTTTCCAGAGCCAGCTTGGTTTTAACAAATGTCATTGGACAAAGATCGCCCGTGATATCAAGCCTGTGCCACCTATCAGGAGAAACATCCCTGTCAGGCGGCGTATCCCTGGTCTCATCCATTCCGGTTTCCTCAGTCCCGGGCCTCATAGCCGGAAATAACAGAACATGATCAATTCCCACTTTGATTCTGTTTCGCAAAAGCAGTATACTGGACTCAATCTAAATATCATAAAGGGAAATATCATGTCCAAAGGGAATCTTATAAAGAGAATCTCTGAATATTATTCTGAATGTTATAAAGACAATTTGAGCATATTCAGTTCCGGTCAGTCATATCTGATGCTTTGTCCAATAAGGTGATTTTGTCCAATAAGGTGATTTTATCTGGCTCCCTGGTTTTGAAGCCAAAAATAATAACGAAGTTCGGGCTATGAACAGAATCACAGCAATATGCTGACCTGGATTGAACCTCGATTGGAGACATTATCGGTTAAACACACTATCACTTGAAGACATTATCGGTTGAAGACAACAGCTGTGAATAATCAGCGGCAAAGGGGATTTTATGATACTTGAAAAAGTTGAAGAACTCTGTCGGAAACGGGGCTTGAAAATGACCGAACAACGGCGGGTCATTGCCCGGGCCATTGCTGAATCGGATGACCATCCGGATGTAGAACAGCTTCATCGGCGAGCCGCTGCGATTGATCCGCGTATTAGTGTCGCCACTGTTTACCGGACAGTCCGGCTATTTGAAGAAGCCCATATCTTAATCCGCCACGATTTTGGCAATGGCCGATCCCGTTATGAACGGGTAACCGACTGCCATCATGACCATCTCATTGACGTGGAAAGCGGCAAGGTTTTTGAATTCGCCAATGAGGAAATCGAAAAAATTCAACATAAAATTGCCACCCAAATGGGGTATAAGCTGATCAATCACCGCCTTGATCTGTATGCTGTTCCTCTTAAAAAATGATCGCTCTTTGCTCTGAGTGGCCTGGATGACCCAAACTCATCAGCGCCACCATCCGGCCACCATAAACCTCCACCCCTGAGCCAAAATGATATGAATCAAAACAAGATACAATTCAACGCTCAAAACAAACAGAAATCATTCATCAATATCCGCAAAATCCGGCACTTTTCGCTTGTAACCGGATACTTGCTGCCCGTCATTGTTTTTAACCAGAAATGAAAGCATATTTCCGGGAACAAAAACCGTATTTCTGGGTAATAAAATCTATTTGTGGTAACGTTATCGATATCTGTTTTGTGGGATCAATCCGGTCAGATAACAGCTTCTCAATCATCAAACAGCTGATGCAACCGCGTCTTTACAGCAAAAACAGTGTCAAACCAGCCAAAAAAGGGGAAGGGTGGCCACCATCATGGTCGCATCCAGGCAAGACCTTAAATATAAATAGTTTCAATAATCGGCGTTTACATAGTCGGACAGTGTATCGCACCAACAGGATATCCCCCATATCGGCTATGACGGTACCAGCGATGACTTTCGGCTCTCCTCTGGGGAAAGAGCGTTTTAGATCCCGCCTGGCTCATTCAGAGTGCGAAGTTGCAGCGGCCCAGAAACTACGCCACCGGATTTTTTTCGGGGAAGTATCACAATCCTCAAAACACGATCACCGGGACAGCGATATCCTGGATAGCCATTGCGATCATTTAATCGTTCTGGATCAATACGCCAATGGGCGGATGGTCGGTGTGTGCCGTTTGATTCGACAACAAGCCGCCGAACAGGCCGGAAATTTTTATAGTGCCGGGAGATATGACCTGACCCCGTTACTCTCTTATCCCGGGACTCTCCTTGAATTGGGCCGCTTCTGTATTGACCCGGCTTACCGGGATGGGGCTGTATCCAGGCTTCTGTGGAAAGGGTTGTCACGCTATATCGCCCGTTTCGGCATCGATCTGATATTCGGCTGCGCCAGTCTGCCGGGAACCCAACAACATCCCGGGGATCATTCTTTGTCTTATTTGCATTATTATCACGCTGCATCAGCACCCTTACGTGCGCGTGCTCTGCCATCTTTGCATGTTTCTATGGATCGCATTCCTTACCGGAAAATTGACAAAAAACAAGCATTCTCCCGGTTGCCACCACTGATAAAAGCCTATTTACGCATCGGGTGCAAAGTGGGAGATGGCGCAGTGATTGACCATGATTTCGGAACCACAGATGTGTTGGTGATTGGCCGGATAACCGCGCTGGCGACCCGCTACCGCCTGATGGGGCTGGAGCAAAATCGGCCAGCAGCCTCCATCCCAACAGCGTTACAGGTCTCTCCATGATCACCAAAGCCAGTTCATTACTGATCCGGGGGGCTATTCTTATAACGGTTTTTGTGGTCTTAGCCCCTGTACAGCTTGCGGCTCTGGCCTGTGGTCTCAGATCTTTGGCCGGACGGATACCGGTATTGTTTCACCGGATGGTCTTAACCCTGCTGGGCATCCAAATGACCATTCATGGGACCCCGGCACGCGGGAAAAGAGTTTTATACCTCAGTAATCATTGCTCTTATCTTGATATTCCTATTCTTGGCAGTTTGCTGGAAGCCTCTTTCATTGCCAAAGCAGAAGTTTCCCGCTGGCCGATACTGGGCTGGCTCTCTTCAATGCAACGGACGATTTTTGTCAATCGTCAGGCCATTCGCCAGGTCATGGAGCAACGGGACCGCATTGCCAAACGGGTCGCAGCAGGAGACAGCCTGATTTTATTTCCTGAGGGAACCTCTGGCGACGGCAACCGGGTCTTGCCGTTCAAAAGTTCCCTGCTTTCAGTGACCACAACTCAGGCCACCGCATCAAAGACCATCATGATTCAGCCGATTTCCCTGGCCTATAGCCGTCTTGACGGGATACCGATGGGCCGGGCCATGCGTCCGGCCTTTGCGTGGTACGGAGCAATGAGCCTGATTCAGCATATCATACGGATGTTGTTTCACGGCATTCTCAGTGTCGATGTTGTTTTCCACCCTGCGATACCCGCCTCACATTTCTCATCGCGCAAGGATATGGCCACCCAATGCCAGACCATCATCGCTGGCGGAATGGCCTGTGCATTGTATGGTCGCCTGCATCATATCCGGAACCGGTTTTCGACTCTTCCCGAACAGACATGACCATTTTCTTAAAACTCTATTTGTACCGACAGGATTTAAAAACCGCTTCCCTGACCCGAAGAAATGACGTTGATTGCTTTTGTTAAAGGTTTTTTGTTATGAAATGAGGAGCCGCTGATTCTCGTAAACAGCCTGTATCCGGATACCATAAGACCTGAACAAAAACCCCGAATGGCAAAACCCTGGATAGAATCTGTGAGGGGTCCTGACAGAGCCGCAATTTTGAAAAAAACACTCTTTATCAAAACCTATGGCTGCCAAATGAATGTCTACGACTCGGCGCGTATGGCTGATGTCCTGGCACCGTTGGGCTATGAAATGGCCGAGAGAGCTGAGAATGCCGATTTGATCATTCTCAATACCTGCCATATTCGTGAAAAAGCAGCCGAAAAAGTCTATTCCGAATTGGGACGCCTGCATGCCCGACACAACGCAAAGCGGCCAATTCTGGCGGTGGCGGGCTGTGTCGCTCAGGCTGAGGGCGAAGAAATCATACGCCGTGCCCCCTATGTGGATATCGTCTTTGGCCCCCAAAGCTACCACCGGTTGCCGGAAATGGTCGCCCAGGCTGAACGGAACCCCAATAACCACCGCGACAGAATCATCAATATTGATTTTCCCGAAGAAGCAAAATTCGATCATCTGCCGCCACCGGGTAAGCGCGGGGCGAGTGCTTTCATCTCAGTCCAGGAAGGCTGTGATAAATTTTGCAGCTTTTGTGTTGTTCCCTACACCCGTGGGGCGGAATATTCCCGTCCTGCTGCCGATATTCTTGCCGAAGCCCGTACTCTCATCACCCAGGGAAGCCGGGAAATCATTTTACTGGGCCAGAACGTCAATGCCTATCACGGGGCCAGCCCTCAGGGTGGGGAATGGGGTCTGGGCAGACTCATCCGGGCATTGGCGGAAATCGATGGTCTGGAGCGAATCCGGTATACCACCTCACATCCCAGTGATATGGATGATGATCTCATCACCGCGCATGCAGAGATACCTCAGCTGATGCCGTTTTTGCATTTGCCGGTACAATCGGGATCAGATAAAATTCTTGATGCGATGAATCGCCGCTACCGGGTTGATGATTATTATGCAATCATTGATCGTTTACGTCACGTACGTGATGATCTTGCTCTGTCATCGGATTTTATCGTTGCCTTCCCCGGAGAAACCGACCAGGATTTTGCTGACACGCTCTCTTTAGTCGAGAAGATTGGCTTTGCCCAGGCGTACTCTTTCAAATACAGCCCCCGGCCCGGAACACCCGGAGCAGCCATGGATCACCCGGTGGATGCAGCAATAGCCGATGAGAGACTGGCACGCTTACAAGACCTGCTCAATCAACAACAAAGAGCATTTAATCACCGTTTTCTTGGCCGTGATATGATGGTTCTTTTTGACCATAATGGTCGTCAGACCGGTCAGATTGCCGGACGAACCCCGCATATGCAATCGGTGCATGTCCAGGCCCCCGAAAGTATCTTAGGAACCATCAGCCGGGTGCGGATTGAGGCAGCCGGAGCCCATTGTCTGGCAGCGACTCTGGTCACAGAGCCCGCCACAACAACACAGCAACAGGGATCATTTTGAGTCCATCAAAAAACACATCAACCGCATATGCTCCTGGTTCTCCTGCCAGGCCGGTTGGGCGGAAACGTCACTCTTCCGGCCCGGTCCGGATTGAGTTTCCTGATAATGACCTCACACAGCTTTTGTGTGGCGAACATGATGGTCATTTGATTTTGATCGAACAGGAACTGGGGATTACCATCGCGCCGCGCGGCAATCTGATATCGCTTTCCGGACCCCGGGAAGCAGTCGAAAAGGCCCGGCAGGCCCTTGAATCTCTGTATCAACGCCTGACTCATGGTCTGGAAATCGAAACCGGTGATGTGCTGGCCAGCTTACGTATGACCGAACGAAACAAAAGCAGCGATGTAGTCATCCGGACCCAAAAGCGTCATATCTCTGCGCGAACATTTCATCAGGAATCTTTTCTCCTGTCCATGCAGAATCACGGCCTCACCTTTGCCCTTGGTCCGGCGGGAACCGGCAAGACATATCTGGCGGTGGCCCAGGGTCTTTCACTGCTTTTAGCCGGGGCGGTGGAACGGCTTATCCTGTCAAGGCCAGCGGTTGAGGCCGGAGAACGACTCGGTTTTCTTCCCGGCGATATGAGAGAAAAAGTCGATCCCTATCTGCGGCCAATTTATGATGCTCTGAATGATATGCTCCCGGGTAGCCAGGTGATGAAATATATTGCTGATCAGAACATCGAAATTGCACCATTGGCTTTTATGCGCGGACGAACCCTGAACCGGGCGTTCATTATTCTTGATGAAGCCCAGAACGCCACACCGATGCAGATGAAGATGTTTCTCACCCGTCTTGGTGACAATGCGCGCATGGTCGTCACCGGTGATCTGAGCCAGATTGATCTGCCGGTCGGGGAACGTTCTGGTCTGGCTGAAGCGGCTGAAATTCTCCGTGATGTTGATGGCGTTTCGACCATCATCTTTGATGGCAATGATGTTGTTCGAAACTCTCTGGTGCAACGAATTGTGGGGGCTTACGATGATTATGATGCCCGTTCCCAAACCGGTCCGGGTCAGTCAGAATCATTTTCCGGTCATCAGATTCTTCGTCATGACCGGTCTGAAAAGGATCCATCTCAAAACATCCTCCCGCATCATGGTGCAATGCCATGAGCCAACACCCAATGACCCGCCAATCTCTCAACACGCAACCGATGCGTGATCAAGGTGACGTTTCAGTCATTGATATCAGGATATCCTGTCCGGCCTGGCACTGTATCCCTGATATCGAGACGCTCTGCCGGAACACTATTCAGGCGGTCTTACAATCTGAACAATCCCCGATGGAGTGCGCAGTGAGTTTGCTGCTTGCCGATGATCTGTTCATAGCCGGTCTGAACCAACAATATCGTGGACAGAAAAAACCGACCAATGTGCTCTCTTTCCCGGCCCGTGATAAACATCTCTGTATACACTCTCCTGACCAATGCTTAGGGGATGTGGTTTTGGCCCGGGAAACAGTCTTTGGGGAAGCAAGAGAACAGGGAAAAAAACCCGAAGATCATATGTGTCATTTGATTGTACATGGGGTTCTGCATCTTTTGGGTCAGGATCATGAAACAGAGGATGCGGCCGAAAGAATGGAGAATACCGAATGTCGTATTCTCAAAAGCCTGGGAATCGACGACCCCTACCGGACCGGATGGCAACAACCCCAGCCGGTCACCACAACAGGAGCCGCATAACCGGAAAAATGATCATGAGCGAATCGCTCCCATCCCGGACCAACAGCACCCATAACACCAACCCTGCCGACACGGGGAATAAACGCAATGGTTTTTGGCGCCGTTTGCGCCTTCTTTTTGGAAGAAGCGAAGGCGAGGAACGCCTGCGTGAAGTCATTGAGGAGATTATTGACGGACAGGAAGGCGGAATCGTCGAGATAAAAGATGAAGCACGTCATCTCGTTTCCAATGTTCTTAAGGTTCATGACGTAACCATTCATGATGTGATGGCCCCAAGAGCCGATATCGTTGCGGTCGATGCCACGGCATCCTTGATTGAGGCTGTCGGGATTATCAGTTCCGGAAATCATTCCCGTGCCCCGGTTTATCGAAATGGTCGTGACGATATTATCGGGATGCTCCATATTAAAGACGTCTTACCGCGAGTCATCGAACCCAACGGGAAAAAAGCTGCCGGCGATATTGTCCGGCGTATTTTATTTGCTGCTCCTTCAATGCGGGTTCTTGATCTGCTTTTGGAGATGCGGATGACTCATATTCACATGGCAGTGGTGGTCGATGAATATGGCGGGGTTGATGGGTTGGTGACGATTGAAGATCTGGTCGAAGAAATTATCGGTGAAATCAAAGATGAGCATGATACGGACGAAGGCCCGGGCTTCAGTCGCCGGGGCGATGGCAGCTATGATGCCGGGGCGCGAGTCTCTTTGGGTGATTTTGAAAATGAAATCGGCCGCTTTGTGTCGGATGAAGAGCGGGAGCATATTGATACCCTGGGCGGTTTAGTCTTCGCATTAGCCGGCCGGGTACCGGCACGAGGCGAAGTCATCCGCCATCCCCACGGCCATGAGTTCGAGATTATTGAGGCTGATCCAAGACGTATTCGCCGCTTGCGGATTCAGTTAGCACCTCCATCAGGCAGCCCTGCCAACACCAATCCATAACCAGATGGCTGGATCAGTATCGATGATTGGTCCCGGCCGGGTAAAAATCACTGATTGGATGGGTGCTCTCAAACCGAAATCCCGTTGGGGAATCGCCGCCATTCTTGGCCTGGCTTCAGCAACCGCATTGCCGCCTCTTTATGTTCTGCCGGTACTCATTATCGCATTGAGCGGTCTTTTCCTGCTGATTGAATCCAGCCATCGACCCCGGGGAGCCTTTGCGGTTGGCTGGTTTTTCGGATTTGGTCACTGCATTGGTAGCTTTTATTGGATTGGCAATGCCTTTCTTGTCGAAGCAGAACGTTTTGCCTGGTTAATGCCTCTGGCTGTCGGCGGACTCTGTATGGGGATGGCTCTCTATCCGGCCCTGGCCTGCTATGCAGCCCGTTACTGGAGCCAGAGACAATCACGCAGCCGTCTGTGGATTGCTTTGATTGGATTTTGGGTCATCGCCGAATGGATACGCGGCCATGCCCTGACCGGGTTTCCCTGGAACCCGATTGGTCATGTCCTGGCCTGGTCGGATAGCCTCATACAATCGGCGGCAATAACCGGGATATGGGGCATTTCTCTGCTGGTCATGGCATGTGCGACCGCTCCTGCTCTTCTGATCACCGGTCCTGGGGGAAAAAGAACATATCGCTGGCCCTTCATGGTCGCTTACGCGGCTCTGGCCATCAGTGCAATCAGCGGGGGACTACGTCTTGGGGGGGCTGACCAGAAAGCAGACCCCGGATCACACCCCCCCGATAACCCGGCCAAACCGGCCCAGATCCGCCTGGTTCAGCCGAATATTCCCCAGGCCGAAAAATGGCAGCCAGAATGGCGGCAACGCAACATTGCTCTTCACCTTGATCTCAGCCAGACGGTCCGGCGGAGCGACCAACCCAATAATCAGATTGATGCCGTCATCTGGCCGGAAACCGCTTTTCCCTATCTCATCGACACAATGACAACCGCGATTCCTTTGTTTGATCATACAGAATTTGCCGCTCATTGGTTGATTTTCGGCGGTGTGCGCACGGATACCAGTGCCAGGGGTAACCGGCGCATTTTGAACAGTGTATTGGCCATCGGAAGGGAAGGAAACATCGCCGCAACCTATGATAAAACCCGGCTGGTCCCGTTTGGAGAATATGTGCCTTTAGAAGACTGGTTGGGAATTGGCACCTTAACCACTGGCGGGGGATTTTCGTCCGGCCCCGGCCTCAAAACCCTGACATTACCCGGGCTACCGGCTTTCAGCCCCTTAATTTGCTACGAAGTGATTTTTCCCCGGACCGTTCTTGATCCTGAGAAACGACCACAATGGCTCCTGAATATAACCAATGATGCCTGGTTTGGAATGTCATCAGGGCCTTATCAGCATCTTATCAGTGCCCGGCTCAGAGCGGTCGAAGAGGGTCTTCCCCTTGCCCGGGCCGCCAATACCGGTATATCGGCGATGATTGATTCATATGGACGAATCATCGCCCAACTGCCGTTGGGACAACGCGGTATTTTAGACGCACAGCTGCCCCCCCCGCTTTCGGAAACACTCTATGCCCGATTAGGCGATTGGGTGATACTGGCCCTGATTGTGGCCCTTATTTTTTCCCGTTTTACCCCAGGGAATCAGCCAGGAATCCGGCGCGATGGTCGGGATGAATAGTTTTTTCTTGGCATTTTTATCATTTATGGGCTATGCGATAGGGATTCGCGTGCATGGTTTAAGGTTTGTTCCTTATTATCTTTGTTGCGTACATGATTTAGGTTAGTTTTTGTTTAGTAACGAGTAGGTTTTGTCTATGAATAAGAGTAATGATCGTTTTGATTTATCACCCAGGACACAGCTGCGCCCCCAGCGTCGCGCTGATTTGGTTGACGCCCATGTCGGTAAGAAATTACGGGCTCAACGAACATTGCAAGGGATGAGCCAGGAAAAACTCGGTGAAGCCCTTGGTCTGACATTTCAGCAAATTCAGAAATATGAGCGGGGAGCAAACCGAATTGGGGCCAGTCGGCTGTATCAACTCAGCAAAATATTCGGTGTCTCGGTGGATTATTTTTTCCAGGATTATCCGGAAACGGTGTCACGTGATCCACAGCTGACCGGCTTTAGCGAAACCAGTGATTCGCCGGTCAAAGATCCTCTGATGCGCCGGGAAACCCTGGAACTGGTTCGTTCATATTACGGGATCAAAGATGCCAGAGCCCGCAAAGCGATTTTTGAACTGGTCAAAGCAATGGCCAAAAGTACCAGCCACGCTGACACAGAGAATACATCATTCTCCGATCCCCGTCGCACCAACTGAATCTT
This sequence comes from Alphaproteobacteria bacterium, assembly GCA_965199175.1. Taxonomy (GTDB): domain Bacteria; phylum Pseudomonadota; class Alphaproteobacteria. The sequence continues at coordinate 1,904,475 of OZ240684.1, read as the reverse complement.
CCGGAGACCGGGACCGGCTTTTGCCATACAACCAGAAAGCCATCATCGCGCCTTCCGGGGGCTATGTGACCTTGACCATTACAAAACAAAGTGTAAGAAATAACGATCAAGGGCCGGGTGTCTTGGTGAAAGAACCCGGCCAGTCACGTGTTATATGGGGTTACATGGGGAGATGATGGTGCCGGAATCCGATTACGTTTTTACCAGTGAATCCGTTTCTGCGGGGCATCCAGATAAAGTCTGTGACTGGATTTCTGATACTATTCTTGATCTCTATCTCTCTGCCGATCCGCAATCACGGGTGGCATGCGAAACCCTGAGCACCACCAACCAGGTCGTTTTGGCCGGCGAAGTGCGTGGCCCGGATAGCATCACCCCGGAACGTATTGAACAATCGGTTCGTGAGGCGGTGCGCATTCTTGGGTATCAGCAAGACGGGTTCCATTGGGAAAAACTACGGATTGATAATTTCCTGCACGCCCAGTCGGGTGATATCGCGATGGGGGTCGATTCAAGCGCAGATAAAGAACAAGGTGCCGGAGACCAGGGAATCATGTTCGGCTATGCATGTCGCCAGACCGATGCTCTCATGCCAGCCGCGATTTATTACGCACACCGTATTTTGCGCCTGATTGATGAGTGTCGTCGCTCTGGGCGTGTTCAGGGGTTGGGACCAGATGCTAAAAGCCAGGTAAGCCTGCTCTATCAAAACGGCCAGCCGGTCAAAGCCACAGGAGTGGTTGTCTCGACACAGCATGATCCGGATCTGGATCAGGCTGCGGTCACCGCAATGATACGGCCCCTGGTTGAAGAATCTCTGCCGGAAGGCTGGATGTGTCCGGAGGATCAGTTTTTCGTCAATCCGACCGGACGATTCGTGATTGGTGGTCCTGATGGCGATGCCGGGCTGACCGGACGCAAAATCATTGTTGATACCTATGGCGGGGCAGCTCCCCACGGGGGTGGGGCCTTTTCGGGGAAAGACCCGACCAAAGTTGACCGTTCAGGAGCCTATGCGGCCCGTTATCTGGCTAAAAATGTGGTGGCGGCCGGATTGGCTGATTCCTGCACAATTCAACTCGCTTACGCCATTGGGGTCGCCCGGCCAGTGGCGGTGTATGTGAATACGCATGGGAGTCAACATGTTGATGAAACCGGCCTTTCTGCGGCTCTGCAAGACATGGTTGACCTCAGCCCGGGCGGTATTCGTTCGCGGCTTGGTTTAAACCGACCCATTTATGCCCGTACGGCCGCTTATGGTCATTTCGGGCGTTCTCCTGAGCCGGATGGCGGCTTTTCCTGGGAAAAAACTGATCTCGTTACTGATTTACGCTCAGCCTTTGCGTAATCCCGATAAAAAAAAGAGACATCTCAGGCATTCTCACCAACAAGAACAATCGGGCCATTATGTCCGGTGATCCCCCTGATCAATTTTATGGCCGCCGCAAAGGACGTCCCTTACGGCCCCAACAAGCAGCATTGCTGCGCTCTCAAATGGAAAAATGGGGAGTCAAACCGCCTGCCGGAGTATTCAATCCAACCGCTTTGTTCAGACCAATCCCTGACGCCTTATGGCTGGAGATTGGTTTTGGGAATGGCGAGCATCTGGTGTGGCAAGCATCAGCAAACCCCAATATGGGTCTTATTGGCTGCGAACCCTTCATCAATGGACTGGCCCAATGCTGTGTCCGGATCGCTGAAAACGCATTGAGCAACATACGGCTTTATGACGGCGATGCCCGGCGAATCGTCACCGCTTTGGCACCAGGCATTCTGGATCGTGTTTTTATTTTATTTCCTGATCCGTGGCCGAAACGGCGCCACCATAAACGGCGCATCATTGACCGTATATTATTAGGGCATTTGGCCCGGGCTCTGAAACCTGGTCGTGACATACGGCTGGCAACCGATGATCCCGACTATGCTGAATGGATGTTGTTTGAGGCCTCAAAGGTAGATGGCATCTCCTGGACGGCCTGCGGACCGGAAGATTGGCGACACAAACCTGATGACTGGCCGCCCACCCGCTATGAAGCCAAAGCCCGTTCAGCAGGGCGGGCGGTTTATTTTCTGGTTCTGCGTAAAACCGCCTGATCATGTTCATCGCATCCCTCAAAACGCAGGGCCAACCAGATCCGGGAAGATGAAGAAAACGATCGGCTGATAGAGCCATTGTCTGAGCAGCGCTTTTCCCGAACAGAAAATCACCCTCTTTCTATTATCCAACAATAACCTTACGTCGAAAAATCAATATTTCTGAGCGGAAAAATGTCATGAAACCGGCAACAAAGCCGATAGCTGGCTTTCGCTCATCATCCTGTCGATGAACCAATTTCGATTGTGCTATTCACAGCCAAAGACCAGAATAAAGGATATAAGGATTGATGTTCAGCATCAGCCCGTCAAAATAGTGGTCTTGATTCACCTGTCATGCTGATCATTGATCAGGCGATTGATCCGGGTAATCAGTAGGCTATTGGGTTATTGGTTGTATTGGTTTTAGGGTCAGTTTGGGGAATTTGTCGTGACAGCGTATTCACAAACAGTGGCTTTTGTCGGGGTCGAGACCACAGCGATTGACGTGCAAGTGCGTCTGGCAAATGGTCTTCCGGCTTTTATTGTTGTTGGCCTGCCCGATAAAGCGGTTGCCGAATCGCGTGAACGGGTCCGGGCCGCCCTTGGTGCATGCGGTCTGGCTTTACCGACCAAGCGGGTTGTGATCAATTTAGCCCCGGCCGATATAACCAAAAGCGGGAGCCATTATGACCTCCCGATTGCTCTGGGTTTGTTGGCCGCAATGAATGTCATACCGGTTGATGTCGCAGCTGGGTATTGTTCTCTGGGTGAATTGGCTTTAGATGGCGGGTTACGTCCGGTTCCGGGAGTTTTGGTGGCGGCTCTTGCGGCTCATGACCGGGGTCTGGGCCTGATTTGCCCCCGGGATAATGGCGGCGAAGCAGCCTGGGCTGAAGAAGATCTTGATATTGTTGCTGCGGCTCATTTAACCGAACTCATCGCCCATTTAACCGGGACACAGTCCCTGCCACGGCCACAACGGCAACAAGAAGACTCAACCACCAATGAAATCCTCCCTGATCTTGCCGATATCAAAGGCCAGGAAACCGCTAAACGAGCCTTAGAAATTGCCGCAGCCGGTGGTCATAATCTGCTGCTGATCGGACCACCTGGGGCAGGAAAATCAATGTTAGCGGCCCGTTTACCCGGTTTGTTGCCGCCCCTTGATGCTCAGGCAGCCCGTGAAGCCAGCATGGTCCATTCCATTGCTGGCCAGCTTCATGGTGGTCTGTTACGCCGACCCCCGTTCCGTAATCCCCATCATTCAGCATCTCCGGTTGCTTTGGTCGGGGGCGGCCATAAAGTCGCGCCTGGTGAAATCACGTTAGCGCATCGGGGTGTTTTGTTTTTAGATGAATTGGCGGAATTTCCCCGGACCGCTCTTGAAGCCTTGCGCCAACCAATAGAAAGCGGTGAAACCTTAATTGCCCGGGCCAATGCGCATATCCGCTATCCGGCCCGGTTTCAGCTAATCGCAGCAATGAATCCCTGTTTTTGTGGTCATCTTGATGATCCCGACCGGGTCTGCCCACAGGCACCGCGCTGTGCCGCCGATTATCAATCCCGGGTTTCGGGTCCGTTATTTGATCGAATTGATCTTTATGTCGAGATGCCGGCCGTACGGGCCAGTGACCTTGATCTGCCTCCGCCGGCTGAGAATAGTACAACCGTTGCCGCACGAGCCGCTCAAGCCCGGCAAAGACAATTCGAACGCTACAAAAAAATCGGCAGCACGGCACGCATCAATGCCGAAATTGAGGGACGCCTTCTGGATGACGTTACAGTATTGGACCAGGAAAGCCGGAACCTGCTCTCACAAGCCGTCGAAACCTTTGGCCTTTCGGCACGCGGCCACGCCCGGGTGCGCCGGGTCGCCCGCAGCATCGCCGATTTATCCGGAGCCGAAAAGATCAGCCGCAACCATATCGCAGAAGCCTTATCCTACCGGCGCATGACCCATGATTTACCCCGGCGTATGCTCACCCGGCGTTGAAATCCAATACCCGGCCCCAATACCCGAACTCACAACCAGATCCAACAACCAGAGCCGGTAAAATTTGAACGTCTGAGAACAAGATAAAAAGGGACGTATACTCAGCCCCCCACGAGCCGACAGACAAATCGATCCAGAAGACTGCCCGCCCGACCCCACAACCAGCAGTGCCAAACCGCCCAGCAAAGACTGCCACCCCTGTTGGCAGCACCCTGTTACCCGGTATGAAAACCAGTAAGATCCGTCAATAACAGGGGACTGAATCGACCCGGATCCATACTGGCCAGGACAAAAAATCCGCGATGATGCGTGACCAAAATGGTCAATGGCAATGATCTTCCTCTTTTTCACGGTCCATATGGCAGCATTGGCCTTCCGGCGAATCTTCACGACATCCTCCCCCATGTCCGAATCCTTCATGATGAAACGCATACCCACTCAATGCCGCATCATGAGACAACGGACCGGATTGTGCCTGTTGGCTGCTGAGGCCAAAAACCGACATACAGACCAAAAAAACAAATGCTGAAAAACGCATCATATCACCTCCTGACACTGATCTATCAATCATGTTTGCTGACTTCAAATATCATATTCTCGATACCATATCCTGCTTCGATATCATATAGAATCGAAAACTGGCAAAAACATTCAATAAACAAAAACATTCAGTAAAATAGGATTAAAAAAGATCAAACCATCAGGCATCAAGCCAGGCAGCAGCATCCGATCAACCCCAGCCAACCCTGATTGTTCATTTTCTGAATGAAGGATCAAACGATAAGACCCCCATGACGAAACAAAATATAGATCAAACCATGGGTGTAAAAACCAGGATATAGATTGAGCCATTGCTCAATTTTCACATCCAACCCTTAAAAAGATGGCTCAAATACCGCTTTTCCGCCATTGACTATCGGCAGTTTATAGTGATTTTTCATGCTATCGCGCAAACGCAATAAAAACTCCATGACCTGTCAAAACCGGAAACAGGAAAAATCAGCTGTATTCACTGTTATCAAAAAAGGCCCGGCCTTATTCTAAATTATTAAATTAGAAAATAGTTATAATATACTGATAACAAACGACTTTTATTATATTATATCGGATCCGTAATAAAAATATTCCCCTTCATAGCACTTCTGACCAGAGACAATAATCCCCAAAAATGCCATTACTTTCCCTATCTCTTTCCCTATCTCTGGCAGTGAATCACTCCCCTGAATGCGTAGAGTGAGCGTTTTTGCTCTTTATGTTAAGAACTTCTGTTAGAATGTTGTTTATCAATCAAAATAAATCATCAATGTCCTCTCTTTTTTTGTCGATACCTTAACTTCTATTGTAGTTATGGGATTGTCGTATTGCCGTCAAAAAATGAGAAAAAACTTCTTTTCTCTGATTTAACACCTTGTTTATGAACTCTGTTTTTTGATTATGCCCTTTCACAAGGCAAGGCTCTTTTCCGATAGTAAAACACTCTTCTTCTGCGATTAACCGGTCAGTATGCCTGGCTGGTTGTGCGGATATTCCTCAGAGATATCAAAATATTCTTTTATAATCAATTATTTAATAGAACAAAGCCCCTATCATGCCCAATCCATCTTTTACCATAATACTCCGCAATAATGGATCACAGCATCAGATGACTGGCACATACGTTTCCTGATATTGAGAGGAAAAAAACCACATACCCCGACAATTCGGTTGTCATCTGGTTGCCGAAGACCGGAAGCATTCCGGCAAAACCCAACATCATGATGCGTCCTCATACAACACAATGACACTTATTTGAAAACAACCGGCTCATTGATTATTCTGTCCTGATTGATCTGCCGGTCATTCAGACATGATCCGGGTTTTTGATCAGCAATCATCGACGTATAAGATCAATGTATAAAAACGTATAAAAAGGTGATCATGACGTTTGGCCGATCCGTCAGAATCTGCATGAGCAAATATGCCGTCTTCACAGGCCGGGCCAGCAGAAGTGAATTCTGGCGATTTTTTTTGTTTACACAATTCATACTCCTGAATGCGCTATTCTTTGATAGCGTCATATGGTCCCCGTTGTCGGGTTTGGAACCCATCTCAATCCTGGCGACCCTGGCACTTCTTTTGCCTTATCTGGCAGTCGGGGCCAGAAGGCTCCATGACATCGGTGCAAGCGGCTGGTGGCTGTTACTGATGACCACACCCTTGCTTTATGCCCTTTATGCTGTGATGCCTTTTTCCGGTATCATGCAATCGGATGATTGGAGTCTCATCGATGTGATCATCGCACATATTGGCCACATCATATTGCTGGTTGTGTTTGCCCTCCCGACCAACCCGGCAAAAAACAAATACGACCCGGAAGAGGAATCATCACCTGCCCATAACCCTTGATGAGAAAATCAACGATCTTTAACCAGGCAGGAACAATATTCGAATTGAGGGTTTGAATTCGGCAGATATGCGCCTGATGATTCGGCCAGATCATAAGGCCGGATCATAAGGAAATCATCATGACATTGGCACAATCCATTACAACCTGTATGAACAACTATGCCGTCTTCACAAGCCGGGCCAGCAGAAGCGAATTCTGGTGGTTTTTTCTGTTTATTTCCCTGGTCATCTTTGGTGCGTGATTCATGGATGCCTCATCGTTTGGGGACCCACTCTTTTTATTGTTTATGGCTTATTGTTTATGGCCTGGTCAGCGTTTTGGCTGCCTTATTTGGCTGTCACGACCAGAAGGCTTCGCGATACCGGTGAAAAAAATGTCTGGTGTCTGTTGCTTTATGGGATGCCTGTGATTGGTATTATTTTAGCGGGAAACAGGATAGAATCACGGAATACGCTCATCTGTTTTGCTGGTCTGATCCCATGATTCATTTTATGCGTTTTGCCTTCCGCACCGACAAAAAATGAAACCGACAACTCTCTGGCTCCGGAAACTCAAAAGGCAAACGAACAGGCAGAGACAGGATCAGGCAAACCGCCAGAGGATGACAACCCCTTGATGCCGGAGACTCGAAAGGCAAACGAACAGGCAGCCGCTAAAAAGCAACGAGCTCAGCATGAGACTGGTCGCTGAAAGCCTGATATCGGCAGGCAAAGGAACCAAGAACCAGCACATGGTGAAAGTCGGCAAGAGAAGGCTCCGGAAGTTGAAGGCAAACCAGCCAACCAGGAATACACAGACACCCCATGACCGGGAAGACACCCCATCATCCCTTAATGGCTCTTGACAGGGAATGAACCATCCGTACCAATCCGGGAACAGTAATTTAAAAATTCGGCGTTCAAATTGAGTAGGTATTGGCCGGATCATAAGGAGGTCATCATGACATTCACGCAATCCATTACAACCTGTATGAACAACTATGCCGTCTTCACAAGCCGGGCCAGCAGAAGCGAATTCTGGTGGTTTTTTCTGTTTTTATCCTTGCTCGGTTTCCTTGGGATACTCCAAGATCCCTCATTTCTGGACACTGAATCCATTGATGCCGAATCCGCTTATTATGACCCTGTTTCTACGGCAATCTTCCTGGTGTTTCTTTTGCCTTATTTGGCGGTCGGGGCCAGAAGGCTCCATGACATCGGCAAAAGCGGCTGGTGGCAATTACTCTCTTTACCTTTTTATGTGCCCGCTTCTTTCGTTGATGCCATCGCGTTAACCGAAACCACAAGCGAGATCTTATTGATCCTCGCACTGGCCGGTTCCATTGCATTGCTGGTTTTATTTGCCCTCCCGACCAATCCGGCCGGGGACAAATATAATCTGGAAGAGACACCATCACCCCAATGACTCCTGACGGATATGATCCAGCCGCCCGGCTCTTTCCCGGATCACCATGAGATGATGTATGAGACTACGTCGGCGGCAATCACCTCTGCTCAAAATCACGTCTGTTTAAAATCACGTCTGTCTGAAATCTTTTCTGCAGAATATGCGCCACCTCAGGAGGCCACTGCCCGGGATAGACATACCCCCGGTAGATGTACCCCTGGTGCTGGCCTGAACGGGTCTTTCAATTACCGGCCCTGTAAAGACAGGCCCCCCGGCACCATTCCCGAAATAACAGGCGGGATGATACAGATCACGCAAACAGCCCAACCGGCAAAAACGCTCAGTTTTTCGCACTTAGTCTTTGACACTCAGTCTTGTGCAGAAGAATGAGCGGGTCGCGACACCATCGGTCCCAGAGCTTCGCCGCCGAATAAATGCAGATGCAGATGGGGAACCTCCTGACCGCCATCGGTGCCGATATTGGTCAATAAACGGTACCCGGATTGATCCAGACCATATTGGCGGGCAATGAGTCCAGCCGCCCTGACAAGCGCAACAATCTGAGAAGAATCCGCCTGCTGACTGAAATCATCCCAGGAAACATAGTTTTGCTTAGGAATGATCAGGATATGAATCCTGGCTTGCGGATTGATATCCTCAAAAGCCAGGACATCCGGGTCTTCATAAACTTTCTTGCACGGCAACTCACCGCGCATAATCCGCGCAAACACATTGTTGTCATCATAAACAGGGGGCACCGACTGAGCCATAGCGCATATCCTTATGGTAACGGAGATTCCTTGAAGATTTCTTATGATAACCGGGGTCTTAACCAGCTTCCGGAGACGGGTCGGAGACCCGGCTTTTCTTTTCTTCAATACCGGATTTGCTCTGGCGGCCCGCCAATTCTGCCCAGACATCGGATGGCTGAACCCCGGTTGCGGCCCATAAAACACTGAGATGATACAGCAGGTCAGCACTTTCAGCAATCAGACGATCTGTAGGCTGCGCCAGGGCCGCCGTCACTGTTTCCACCGCTTCTTCGCCCAGTTTATTGGCAATTTTGACCGGTCCGGCAGCCAGCAATGCCGCACTATAAGACTGGTCGGGATCTGTGTGACGGCGCTGCGTGATCACCTGAAATAACTGATCGATGATCCGGCCATCATGGGCCGATAGAGGGTTAGACATCATTCTCTCCTTCTGGTCTCCGGGCCAATATGGGGCTGATCAAAATCAATACAGAGGGTTACCCTGGATTGATATTCTGGCCGCCATCACCGGTATCAAATGATTTTTCCACCGGACGAACCGGGACACCACAGGCCGCCAGATGAGCCTTCGCCTCAGCGATGCTGTGATCACCGAAATGGAAAATCGAAGCAGCCAAAACAGCGCTGGCCCGGCCTTTCAGAACACCTTGCGAAAGATGATCAAGCCGACCCACACCGCCGCTGGCCACCACAGGAACCGGTACAGCATCACTGATTGCGCGGGTCAGATCAAGATCATAGCCATCACGGGTCCCGTCACGATCCATTGATGTGAGAAGAATTTCCCCGGCCCCATAATCGGCCATTTTTTGCGCCCATTCAATCGCATCATGCCCGGTTTCCCGACGTCCCCCATGGGTGAAAACCCGCCACCGCCCCGGAGCAACCCGGCGGGCATCAACCGCAATAACAATACATTGTGTCCCAAATTTCTCAGCAGCATGCCGGACAAAATCCGGATCATCAACCGCTGCGGTATTGATCGATACCTTATCAGCCCCGGCCAATAACAATGCCCGAATTCCCTCCAGATCACGCACACCACCACCGACCGTTACCGGCATAAAACATTGGGCAGCGGTGCGGGCAATGATATCCAGAAAAGCACCGCGATTTTGGTGGCTGGCCGTAATATCGAGAAAAGTCAATTCATCAGCCCCCTCTTGATCATAAAAGCGGGCTTGCTCAACCGGATCACCGGCATCACGCAAATTGATGAAATTCACACCTTTGACAACCCGGCCAGCATCCACATCAAGGCACGGAATAATTCGGGTTTTCAACATATTCGTAACCGCATGATCATCACAAAGCTCAAGATGACGACTGTACAGCTGCCAGGGCTTCTGAAAGGTCAAGGCGACCATCATAAACAGCCCGCCCGCAAATCACCCCGGCAATCGTTCCGGCATCACGCACAGCGATAATGTCAGCCAACCCGGCAACGCCACCACTGGCCAAAACCGGCGTGGTGACCGAAGAAGCCAATGTTTTGGTCCGTTCCAGATTAACCCCGGCCAGAGCCCCATCACGGTTGATATCGGTGTGAATAATCGCCGCTACCCCCCGGGCCGCCATATCAAGAGCAAATGTGGCCGCCGACATATTGCTGGTCTCGGTCCAGCCGGCCACCGCCACCTGGCCATCGCGTTCATCAATTCCCACCGCAACTTGTCCGGGAAATTGCCGGACTGCCTGATTGACCAGGTCCGGATCCCGCAGAGCCGCTGTTCCCAGAACCACCCGATCGACCCCAGCCTCAAGCCAATATTGGATATCCTCAAATGTCCGTACCCCCCCACCAAGCTGTAAGAACGCATCGGTTGCCGCCCGGATGGCCCGCACCGCCTGACCGTTCATGGCCCGGCCCGCCACCGCAGCATCAAGATCAACCACATGAAGATGATCCGCACCAGAATCAGCAAACAGATGCGCCTGATCAGCCGGATCCCTGTTATACACCGTGGCACTTTCCATTGCCCCCCGGAGCAACCGGACACAATGTCCCTCTTTAAGATCAATCGCCGGAAAGATAATCATTGAATACAGATAGGTCAGAGAGCAGAAAAAGAGGGGTCTCAGAGATTAACTGATCGCATTTTATGGCTGCCAGCTGAGGAAATTAGCAATCAAACCCAGCCCGAAATTCTGGCTTTTTTCCGGGTGAAACTGGACCCCCACCATATTATCCCGGCCAATCATTGCTGTTACCGGTCCACCATAATCGACCCGGGCCAGACAGTCATCAGCATCAGCACAACGAAAATGATACCCATGAACGAAATACGCATGTGATCCCTCAGCCAAACCCTCCATAAGAGGATGGGAACGCTCAAAAATCAGATTATTCCAACCCATATGAGGAATTTTGAGCTGGGGATCATCCGGAGTCAAAGCCTCGACCACGCCGGGAATCCATCCCAGACCAGATAAACGACCATGTTCGCATCCATAATCAGCGAGAAGCTGCATCCCCACACAAATACCCAGAAACGGGATACAGCGATGACGCACCGCCTGATCCAATGCTTCCGATAAACCCTGCGACATGGTGAGACCATGCAGACAATCAGCAAAAGCCCCAACGCCGGGAAGAACAATGCGATCTGCATCCGCAACCTGCCGGGGATCATTGCTGACGATGATGTCCTCACCGCATCCCATCGCCGCCCGTTTGAATGCTTTGGATACCGAACGCAGATTGCCTGATCCGTAATCAATGATAACAGTGGTCATCGGTCTCCCGGTTGAGAAGAATCATCTCAAACCGCTGTCTGTTACTCATCATGGTCTAAAACCGGGGAGGAACGATCCATCGCCAGATAACGCAAGAGAGCTGCATCGCGATGAACAGCCGCAACCACAGCAACCAGCCGATAGCCGCGCCGGGAAAAATCCCACCGCAGAAGATCCGGACCCAATAAACCCACAGCCACAACCTGGAGAATTATCAATCCAATACCAGCCTCTGGCCCCATGCCAGAAAAGCGGACCAAAGCAAAACCCAGCGTAACCGCCAACAGAATCACCGCCGTCCACCAGCCACCCCGCCACAAAGCCCAGACCGGCGCAAACAACGCCGCAGGCCAGGAAAAAGCCTCGGGGATCAGAACCGGTGACGAACCAGCCCGCTCATAAATCGTATAGAGACGCATATCACCTGAAATCGCCTAAAAGAGAACTGCCTTAAAAAAACCATCCCACAGCCTAGAGAGAACCACCAAGAACACCTTTGGTCGAAGGGATCCTACCAGCCCGATTCGAATCAAGGGCAACCGCCTGACGCAAAGAACGTGCTAACCCCTTAAAACAAGCCTCAATCATATGATGTCCATTGGCTCCGTAAAGGGTTTCGACATGGAGAGTTAAACCAGCCGCCTGAGCAAAGGCATGAAACCACTCACGAAATAATTCGCTATCCATATCACCAATTTTTTCCGCCGGAAAATCAACCTGCCACACCAGAAAGGGCCGCCCGGAACAATCAACAACCACCCGGGCCAATGTTTCATCCATCGGCGAGAGTGCCTGGCCATAGCGATGGATACCAGCTTTGTCATTTAAGGCCTCAGCCAGAGCCGACCCCAGAGCCAGACCGCAATCTTCGGTGGTGTGATGCATATCGACATGCAAATCACCCTGAGCGTTCAGGATAATATCCATCAGGCTGTGCCGGGCCAGCTGTTCAAGCATATGGTCAAGAAAACCAATACCGCTGGCAATCTGAGCCTGCCCCTGACCATCAAGAATGATCTCAGCAGTGATTTCAGTTTCACTGGTTTTACGGACTATTTTTCCCCGGCGCATGATCCTGTTCCTGTGAACGATAGAGAGTTTCTGCAGACGATAGAAAGTAAGCCTTACCTAACAGGAAGCCCCCTTCAGGCCAAGAGCTTTCCCCTTCATCATCATTGGTCATTGATTATAATGGTCGTTTCTGGTCATTGACCGGAACATCGTATTAGGTTCGGTCATTGGGTTTATCATGTTGATATCAAAGAGATGAGCACCTCCTCGCCGCGCCGGGAACAACGCATCGCTGCAATGCTCGGCCCGACCAATACCGGAAAAACCCATTATGCGGTTGAACGGATGCTCAGCCACCGCAACGGCATGATTGGCTTTCCTTTACGGCTCCTGGCGCGCGAAAACTATGACCGCATCGTTGCCATCAAAGGCCCTGAGGCGGTTTCACTGATTACCGGTGAGGAAAAACGTATCCCCGAAAATCCAGACTACCATATCTGCACTGTCGAAGCGATGCCATCATTACCGGTCGACTTTGTGGCGGTTGATGAGATTCAGCTGGCTGCGGACCGTGAGCGCGGTCATGTCTTCACGGATCGTCTTCTGCATTGGCGCGGACAGAAGGAAACCTTGTTTCTCGGTGCCCAAACCATCGAATACGCGATCCGATGTCTGATCCCCGGTATTGAAATCATCAACCGTCCCCGTCTCTCACGGTTGAGCCATATTGGACCACATAAACTCACTCGTTTGCCCCGACGTAGTGCTGTGGTCGCCTTTTCCGTGGATGCTGTGTATGCCCTGGCCGAAGATTTGCGGGCAACCAGCGGTGGCGTCGCAGTGGTTTTGGGGGGCCTTTCACCCAGTGCCCGTAATGCTCAGGCTGACATGTTTCAATCCGGAGAGGTTGATTATCTGGTGGCAACCGATGCCATCGGCATGGGCCTGAACATGGATATTGACCATGTGGCCTTTGGCGCTTTGCGTAAATTTGATGGTCAGAAGATGCGCCATCTGACCACCCCGGAACTGGCCCAGATCGCCGGGCGGGCCGGACGTTATATCCGCGATGGCTCCTTTGGGACCACCAACCGCTTAGGCTTTATGCGTCCATCTGTTGTTGAAGATATCGAAAGTCATCATTTTGATCCTGTAACATTTTTATGGTGGCGGGCAGCAGAACTCGATTTTTCTTCGCCACGCGCTCTGATAGCCAGCCTTGATCAACCTCCGGCTCATGAGCAAAACACCCTGCTACGGCGGGCACCGCAATCAGCAGATCGTCTGGCTCTTGGTGTTCTGGCCACCTGGCCGGAGATTACCGAACGCATCCAGACACCAGAAAATGTCCGCTTGTTATGGGAATTATGCCGGGTTCCCGACTACCGAAAATCTCTGGGCGATGAGCATCATCGCCTGCTGGCCCGGATGTTCATTTATCTCAGGGACGGGGTCCTCCCTGATTCCTGGCTCAACCGACAGATTAACCGACTGGATCGAATCGATGGCGGCATCGATATGCTCTCCACCCGGATTGCCCATATTCGCATCTGGAATTATGTCGCCTTCCAGGAGCACTGGCTGGATCGACCTGATTATTGGCGGAACCATACCCGCCAGATCGAAGACCGCCTGTCAGCAGCCTTGCATGAGGCTTTGGTGCAACGATTCGTTGACAGACAGACAACTCTGGTGCATCGCCTCGCCAGCAGTGAAAATCTATCCGGATTGATCACGCCCGATGGTCGGCTGATGGCCGGAAAAGAGTGTATTGGCCGGTTTGATGGTCTGGGCTTTACAATCCGTCCTGTCAGCTCATCACATCCTCGTTCCCGTCAGGATGAAAAAAGAATCCTCAAAGTCATGCGACCACTGCTGGAACAGGAATCACAGCGGCGGGCTGCCGCTCTGGTCCGGGAATCCAATACAGCTTTCACCCTTACTCTAAACGGGCATATTGAGTGGCGCGGCGCAAGGATTGCCCGGCTCAAACCGGGAAGCTCTTTATCGACTCCTGATATTGAGATGGCCGGGGACCGGTTGCTGGCCACCAAAGAGCGTGATCGCATTCAACACTATCTTGGGCAATGGCTGGCAACCTATCTGCGGGAGCGTCTCGCTCCGCTTTGGCAGCTTGAATCCGCCCCTTTATCCCCTGTCGGCCGGGGGCTGGCATTCCAGCTTCGGGAAATGCTGGGATCGATTCCCCGTTTTATGGCGGCCGATTGTCTCTCTGCCTTAAAACGCCCGGACCGACGCTCTCTGCGTCAGGCCGGTCTGGTTATCGGACGCCAGGGAATCTTCTTTTCTGACCTCTTAGAACCATCGGTGATTGCCTTGCGCGGCCTGCTGTGGAAAACCCGGTGGTGCAAAGCCACCGACACCACCCTATCCCTTCCCACCGATATCATCTCACAGGTCGCATGGCCGCCCGGATATGCGCAATCCATCGGCTATCATTTAATTCCGTTGACGATCAACCATAGAATCAGGAAAACAGCTGATAAAAAAAAGGGCCGCTCCCACACCCCCCATCGGCGACCATCAGGTGTTGCGGTCCGGATGGACCGAATGGAAGATATCGCCGCCGAGGTCTGGAAATGCGGGAAGCACGGCCCGTTCACTATCGGGACGCATTTGACGGCACTCACCGGAAACAACCCAAAGGTCGTGCATTCTATTCTTCGCAGCCTTGGCACACGCAGCCGCAGGAAAAATGGTATCCGGTACTATAGCCTACACCACCCGGCCAACAGATCAGACAAAGCAGCCAAACCACCGGACCTCTGTTCTCCTTTCAGCATTTTGAACCCTTTACTAAAGTTCCCACAGAACCAAACGCCTTAAAACACGCCAATCACGACCAGCCGGAAAGCAGCAACCGACTTTTCCGGAATGACAGGCTGGAATGTGGAATGGCAGGAAAGAGGCAATACCCTTCACGCTCAGCATAAGGCTTGAGAGGACCAGCAGGCTATGATAGGCATCATTCCGTTTTCATGGTTTTCTTGCAGGAATGCTTGTATAATCACCTGGATAATCAGAAAATACCCCGAATAATTGAAACGTAAACAGAATAACCGAAACGTAAACAGAATAACCGAAACGTAAACAGAATAACCAAACTGTAAACAGAACAACCAAACCGTAACCACTGAACCGTAAAGGGTTGGAGATCATTTAAAATGACCTATGTTGTGACCGAAGCCTGTATCAAATGTAAATACATGGATTGTGTCGAAGTATGTCCGGTCGATTGCTTTTACGAAGGCGAAAATATGCTGGTCATCCATCCTGATGAGTGCATTGATTGCGGTGTCTGTGAACCTGAATGCGTCCCGGAAGCGATTAAACCTGATAGCGAGACCGATACAGACCGCTGGGTGGAAATCAATCGCGACTATGCCGAGAAATGGCCGAATATCACCCGTATCGGGGAACCGCCGGCTGACCGTGAGGACTGGTTGGGCATTCAAGACAAATTCAAGAACCATTTCAGTGAAAAGCCCGGGAAGGGAAGCTGACCCCTGATCATCCGGCTCAAAGCAGAACGCATCAGTCGCCAGCCCGTTGCGCATTGCGCGAAAATCCGGATCATTGATCCTGGCCGATCACCAGAATACGGCCCTGTATTATGAGGTTTTTCTCCCCCAAAAACCTCATAAAAGTCTGGCTGAGCCCCCCAAAAGCCCGACACCGCAAATTAAGGCTGCATGGTCGGCTAAAAAATGATATAACTTTGTTCGGATGCGTTTTTGTGGCTTCCGGTCAGTGGCTTCCGGTCAGTGGCTTCCGGTCAGTGGCTTCCGGTCAGTGGCTTCCGGTCAGTGGCTTCCGGTCAGTGGCTTCCGGTCAGTGGCTTCCGGTCAGTGGCTTCCGGTCAGTGGCTTCCGGTCAGTGGCTTCCGGTCAGTGGCTTCCGGTCAGTGGCTTCCGGTCAGTGGCTTCCGGTCAGTGGCTTCCGGTCAGTGGCTTCCGGTCAGTGGCTTCCGGTCAGTGGCTTCCGGTCAGTGGCTTCCGGTCAGTGGCTTCCGGTCAGTGGCTTCCGGTCAGTGGCTTCCGGTTAAACGGTGCACATTGAGCGGTGCAAAAAAGCCCCGTCAGATATCATGTGAGGCAAAAAAGACTTCACCAGAAGCAATAAAGGGGTCAGAAATAATAAATAAATCATAAAAATATCATTAAAATATCCGGTGATCACAACCAGGAGCATCGAAGATGCCAATAATCACATATACCAATATATAAGGACCCACGTGATTGATGATTAAAAAATATGATGATTAAAAAATTATTAAAAATATCCAGAAGTCAAAAATATTCGAAAGCCAAAAATATTCAAAAAAAGTGACAAATATTAAAAGCACCGAACGAACATGAAGAACATAAAGAGATACAGACAGATAAAAAACACAGACAAACAGACGATAAAAACAAACAGGCAAAAAGAGCGGCATTAAAAAAACCCAACGCCCCCAATCCCTGACTTTGTTGGCTGCTTTGAAAGAACCGGTATACGGAGCGCGTGATTCGTTCCGGCGGTTCTTGTTGTCGCTGATTGCGGGAAAAAATCAAAAAACCTTTGTTACAATACTCAGCATCAGGAGGATAAAACATCAAATGAGTAAAAAAGACACCAGTAGTAAAGACACCGTGAAAAAGGACGCTGACTTTTCTCCGGGAGATTTTGTTGTTTACCCTACCCATGGGGTCGGTTTGGTAACCGGTATTGAGGATGTATCAATTTCGGGACAGTCGCTCTCTTTATTTGTCATTGAGTTTGAGCAGGACCGTATGACGTTGCGGATTCCGTTCGATAAAGCCCAAAAATCCGGCTTACGTAAACTGAGTTCAAAAGATCGCATGAAATCAGCCATTACAACTCTCAAAGGAACACCAAAAGTAAAACGCACCATGTGGAGCCGCCGGGCCCAGGAATATGAAGCAAAAATTAATTCCGGCGATCCGGTGTCTATTGCCGAAGTGGTACGGGACTTGTTCCGTAAATCTGACCAGCAAGAGCAATCCTATTCTGAACGCCAGATCTATCAGGCCGCCTTAGGTCGGTTAGCGCGTGAATTTGCAGCCATTGAGCGGATTGATCAGGAAAAAGCCGCCGAAAGACTCGAAGGG
The DNA here is from genome assembly GCA_965199175.1 of Alphaproteobacteria bacterium. Taxonomy (GTDB): domain Bacteria; phylum Pseudomonadota; class Alphaproteobacteria. The sequence continues at coordinate 1,886,982 of OZ240684.1, read as the reverse complement.
ACCTTGCTCAAAGCAGCCTAAAGTCGCCAGATCTTAAAATCACAAAAGAAACCATAAAAACAAGGCCGTATCTCCGGGGAGAGGAAACCAAAAAAGAGGCGAACCAAAAAGCTCCGACAAGAAACCGGCAAGAGGAAGAATACATACAGAGGAAAAATACATACGTCTCCCTATAATCGGGAAGACGTATGTATGATGGTTCTTATGTCAGCGAAGATGAAACCCGTGAGGGTTTCTCATCGTGACCGCTCAGGATATTGACAGTCTGTTTCCTGGCAAAAAAGCGGCGGCGTGGCGGGCATTTTGTACCGTGATACAGAAACCTGTTGTAACCGGAACATGCGTGATGAGTTATGCCGCTATGCTGCGGCTTGCGATATTCTGTTGTTGGCTTGCGTCTTCAATGATGATCTGGTTGAAGATTGAGACGCTGCGGCCGGACCGGAACCACCTGATGACCTATTGGCGGCGATTGCTGATCCTCCGATTTTATTGATGATGCGTAGCGTGATGTTTGATCGGGGTATACTCCATCTTGCCGGAAACACCCTATAGCACCCGAATCATCCCGATTGGGGGGATATCCTTTCCCGGAAATAAAATCCCAAAACCAGATAAGCCCAATAATCAGCAGAAAAAGGCTCAACGGAACATCAACCGGCAGAAAAGAGTGACCCGTTTCAAAAACCCGGAAAACACCATAAAGCCGGACTTTTACCGTGGCTCAGCAACGGGTCCTGAGCCATCTCTAAACACCCGATGAGCCTGAAAAAAATCTTCAAAACCTGACTGGACCTGTTTGCGACAGGTTTTTATTTTTGAAAATCCTCAGTTTTTAAAAATTTTATGCAGTTTTTTATGCGGTTTTTTATAAAGACTGCCTCTCAATCAAAGAGTCCGCATCATATTCTGGCAGCCAGGATTTGCCGAACATACCAAAAATTATTCAATGTTTTCGGGAGAAACCAGTCACAGGGCCGACTCACGCAGCACCACTTTGACCCTGTCTCCGGGACGTAGGATATGTCCTTCCCGGAAACCATTGAGCACCAGAAAACGAGCCTTTTGTATCTCAGCCATGCTGTGGGGTTTTTGCACTTTCTCAACCACCATCCGTTGAGCCAGAGAATTGACGTCCTCACCCGGCTGAACCGTCACCACCACGATGCGGCGTATCTTAATCGAATCGGCATCAGCAGTGGTCAGACGGCGAAACTGATAGGTGGTGCGACGAAAATCTTTGCTCCATTTCGGGAACTGACCCGCCGGGGCTGAAAAAGCCAGACGGGCCGTGAGATAGGGATTAACCTCAAGAGCAACCACCTGAATTGTCCGGATAGACCCGTCACCTTTAACCTGCACCTGCCCGGTTGCTGCTGAAAAATCATTCACAGAAAGGGCCTCAACCCGCTGCAACCCTTTTGATCCAAAAGCATGATTGAGATACGTTATCGCATGTGTCGGTGAGGAATGTTCCAGAGTATCAAAAAAAATCTCAGCTTGATCAGGGCCAACGGCAATCATCCCATTGGGGATTTTTTTTGGCTCAAACCCCGGAGGTACGGTTAAACCAAACCCCAGAACCGGATTGAGAAAACGGCGGCCCTCAATTACCCCCTCATCAGGGGCATCGCCGTAAACCAGGCCATCAATTTTATCAAGATAAATCCCCTGGGCGGTTATCGGATCAACCACCTGAGATCCCCGGGCGGTCTCAATGGCCCCATGCACCCGGTCAGCTGTCTGGGGATGGGTTGATAGAAAACTAGGGATCGCCGCTTTGTTGCCGGATAATTTTCTTTCTAATGAATCATACGCACCCATATGATCCAGAAAAGACGCCATCGCATAGGGCGAAAAACCGGCCCGATTAAGGTACCGAACCCCAAGTTGATCGGCTTCGTATTCCTGATCACGGGAATAAGAGCGTAGATAAAGACCGGTTCCGTGCGAGAGAAACTGACCGACTGTGGAACCAAGACCAAAAGCCCCAAGAGCCGTTAAACCGATTTGTGCACTCACAGCCTGGCTATAGCGCTGGGCCGAATGGCGACCAGTGACATGGCCAATTTCATGGGCCAGAACAGCCGCCAGTTCAGCCTCATTATTCGCCAAAGCCAACAAGCCACGGGTGACATAGATATAACCACCCGGCAAAGCAAACGCATTCACCACCGGTGAATCCAATATGGTAAAGGTGAAACGCAGATTGGGGAGTTCTGCCGTATAGGTCAGGAACTGGCCCACCGAATCAACATAAGCAGCCAGATCCGGATCATCATAGGCACCACCAAATTCCTTGAGAATTTTAGGATGCTCCTGTGCCCCCACCCGTAATTCTTCGGCTGGACTCATAAAGGGAGCAAAATCCTGCTGGCCGGTTGCCGGATTGACCGAGCAACCCGCCAACACCAGAAAACAAAGACCCAACCCCGCCGCAATAATGACGGATGACTGATATCTGAAAAATGATCTGTTTCGGTAAAACATGTCCGTTTTCTGGCGATTCGATCTGGCGATCTGATTACGTGTCAGCCGGTCATCTTTATAACCCATATGATCCCAAAGATCACACCACCTTCAGAAGCCAGTCAACCCATTCCTGACCCGAAGAATGGACCAGTTTCTCGGGGTTTTCTGCAAAAACACACATGCGCCCATTTTCCGACAACCCGGTTATTCTTACTCTGTCATTTTTCAGACCAAAACCTTTAGAAACTCAAAAAGAAGAAACCCAAAAAAGACCAGCCCCTGGCTCTGAGATCATGGCGTCACGCTTTGACCCCCAGAAAAACCGGTCTCATCTAATATTTCGATACGTTCGGGATGATCAATCCTGATCATAGGACCATTCCAGGATTCAACCATCCCACGTACCCGAACCCGCCGCCCCTGATAATCACTCATAGAGTATCCGGCAGCCTCGAAACGGCGGCGATCCCTGTTGGTAATACGGATAGTAAAATCTTCCCGCCAGTTATGACCAAAATTGAGGAATGTCGTGCCTCTGACAACCGCAACCTGATGCACCCGCCCCTCAATCAGAGCAAAACGTCCCATCGCCTCCCGGGCTGTGGTTGCCGTCAATACCCGATAAGCCGGATCTGCCCATATTCCGCTCTTATTGCGGCGGGCAACCGCTTCAAGTGCCAGCATTTCACCGATTCGCGCACGGTTATCGCGAAAGGAATGGACCCATCCCCATCCATCACTCAAGAGAGCCCCTTGAATCCACAAACCATCATCCCGGATCACATGCGCCAGCCAACGCCCATAACGATCCATTGGCTGCTGAGAAAACCGCAACGTCACAGTCTTCCCCAAAAGCATTGTTTCTAATGCTGAGCGCGCTGCATGCGCTAAAAAATTATCATCAGCTTGTTGCGGATCTTGCCGAACCCCCACATCATCCATAGCAACCGATTGCTGTGGAATCGACCCCAACGGGGGCTGAGGCACATCCAACCCAATCAGACGAATTTCCCGGCCATCGGTCAGACGAACCGTCCGGCCATCAATCACCCCGGCTACCTGGCCTGATTGTGGCAACAGATGGAGGGAATCTGCGTAAAGATCACCTGCGTCAGAATCATCGGTGGCCTGGGACATTCCGGCCCAGGCAGAAAATAACACTGCTGTCATGAGACCGACCCACCGACCAAAAACCCGATATATTACAGACCTGTTTTCTTTGGCCCGTTCTTTCCGGCCAGCCCTTTTTAGCCTGTCTTTAACCATTGGCCCTGACGACCTCTTGATTACAAAAGGTTTAGTCTGAGATATAGAGAAAACAGATGCAAATGATCCGTATTTTTTTTAAGATCGGATCTGTAAGGAAGCCGCCGAATAACCGAATTTTTGGGGGAAAAACCCCATTGATGCCCGTGATGATCATATCTTCACCCGGACAGGAACCGGGATCATGATGATGGAATGTGATTGTGACTGACCGCTTAAAACCTCTCTTCCCGGCCTTAGAGCCTTATGATAACGGTCATCTCCCCCTCGATCCGCCTCATGTGATGTATTATGAACAATCAGGGAATCCTCAAGGAGTCCCTGTGCTGTTTCTTCATGGCGGGCCAGGGGGTGGCTCCTCCCCGGGTTGTCGGCGTTTTTTTAACCCGGACGATTACCGGATCATTCTGTATGACCAGCGTGGTTCCGGGAATTCACAACCGCCGGGCTGCCTGGAAAACAATACCACCCAGCATCTCCTTGCTGATATTGAACGCTTACGCTGTCATTTAGGTATTGAGCAATGGGTCGTTTTTGGTGGCTCCTGGGGAAGCACCCTGGCCCTGGCTTATGCAGAGACTGATCCCGATGCCTGCCTGGGGCTGGTATTGCGGGGTATTTTTCTCTGCCAAAAACAGGAAATTGACTGGTTCCTCTACGGGATACGGCGTTTTTTTCCCGAATTCTGGGACGATTTTGCCACCTATATCCCGCCCCATGAACGAGATGACTTGTTGCGGGCCTATCATCGCCGCCTGATTGATCCGGACCCGGACATTCATATGCCAGCAGCACGCAAATGGAGTCTGTATGAAGGAAGCTGCTCAACCCTGCTCCCCAATCCCGAAACCATACGCAGCTTTAGTGATGACCGGGTTGCCCTCGGCCTGGCCCGCATCGAAGCACATTATTTTCTGAATGATATCTTTCTGCCCGAAAATGCCTTGTTGAATAAGATTGACCGCATCCGTCATCTGCCAGGCATCATCATCCAGGGACGCTATGACATGGTCTGCCCCCCACGCGCCGCTGATATGTTGGCGGCTGCCTGGCCGGAAGCCGATTATATTCTGGTCCCCCAGGCCGGTCATTCCGCTCTGGATCCAAAGATCCGCTCGGCTTTGGTAACAGCAATGGAACAATCGAAAAACCGCTTTGCCCGCCAGGCCGCTTAGACACGACACTATCGTATAATATCATAGAAAAACAGCAATCCGGATACCAGGTCATATCATGCCTGATGACGTCAGACCATTCTTCACGGGGATAGCGCACATCATATACCGTCATATGCTGTGGATCATAAGCAGATGCCCGGTGTCCTGCACGACAAAAGGAGCCTGAATTGATCAATGATGGCCAGCGTTATAGGTATCAAGAATGTCGCTGATTCGTGCCGGGTCGACTTCCCGCACGATTTCCTGGGCCATACGTCTGGCATCCTGGGTGTTGGTATCACGAACCCGTTTCTTCACCTTCAGCAGATTGCCCGATGACATGGAAAGATCATGGATACCCAAACCAATCATCAGGGCGGTCATACGGGCATCTCCGGCAATTTCCCCACAAACAGAAACCGGAATCCCGGATTGCCAAGCCGCCTGACCAATAAATTGAATGAGACGCAGAATCGCCGGATGCAGCGGGTTATATAAATGAGCCACCTGTTCTTCACCCCGATCAATCGCCAGAGTATACATGGTCAGATCATTGGTACCGATGGCGAAAAAGTCGCAAAACGGAGCCAGCGAATCTGCAGAAAGAGCCGCACCGGGGGTTTCGACCATGATCCCAAGTGGTGGTGGTGTTTTGATCGTGACCCTGGCACGCTTTAGGCGGCGCAATACTTTGTCATAAATTCGCCGGGACTCCCTGATTTCAGATACCGATGAGATCATCGGCAACAGAATCCGCACCGGCCCATGCTCTCCGGCCCGGATGATTGCCGCCAGCTGAGCCTCAAAAAGCCTGGGATATTTCAGGCTAAGCCGAATGGCCCGTAAACCCAGAGCCGGATTCACAGACTGACCCAGCTGGCCCCGCAACGGTGTCGCCAGCTTCTCGCCCCCCACATCAATGGTCCGGATGGTGACAGGCCGGCCATTCATAGCCTGAACAATACCGCTAAAGGCTTCGTATTGTTCGTCTTCACTGGGTAAATCCTGGCGATTCATGAATAAAAATTCGCTCCGTACCAACCCTATTCCATCCGCGCTGGCCACTCCGATATTCTCAGCCTCACGAGGCAATTCGATATTGGCGTAAAGACCGATACGCACACCATCGCGTGATCGGGGTTCCAGTTTGCGCAGACGTTTCAGCTCCCGCTCTGCTTTTCTCAGGGTCGCCTGGTTCTGGCGATATTGATGAAGCGTTGCAGCCGTGGGCCGCAAAATCAGCCGTCCGGCTTCACCATCCAAAATGACCGGGGTGCCGCTTTTGATCTTGAGCACCTCAGCCGGGATGCCCAAAACAGCCGGAAGCATCAAGGAACGCGCCATAATCGCTGTATGGCTTTCCGGCCCGCCAAAAACAGCAGCAAAACCCCCCACCATTTTGGGATCAAGCAACACTGTATCGGCCGGAGTTAATTCGTCAGCAATGACCAAAGCTCCTTTAGGCAGAGTGGCAAAAGCAGGCGGCGGGGTATCGGTTAAACAGCGCACCAACCGCGCCCCAATCTCCCGGACATCGTCAATCCGGGCAGCAAGATAGGGGTCTTTCATCTCCATAAAACTTTGCGCGGTTTCAGAAATTTGCGCCTGGACAGCAGCCTCAGCATTCATCGCCTTTTGCGTGATCCGGGCTTCGATACCACGAATCAGCCGGGAACCGCTCAGCATATTCAAACGCGCATCTAACAGATATCCCATCTCCTCAGCAGCTGCTTCCGGAAACCGTTTGATCTTACGCTTGATCGCCGTCAACTCACCGGTTGCCCGCTTAACAGCCTGATGAAACCGGAGAACTTCTGAGGATAATTTATTGGCGGCAATGCTGTATTCGGGAATATCAACCGCACCGCTTTCACGCGGATGGGCCGGACCAATGGCAATCCCCGGAGAAACCCCAATGCCTTCATAAATCACCTCATCATCCGGAGAAAAATCGGCTGCTGGCGATTGCGCACGCAACACTGTACCCGGGGCTGATTGTGTCGCCGTGCTGCGGCTCCCTGCAATACCCCGGGAGGGTGATTTTTTACGCCGTTGAGAAGCCATCGGATTACGTCTCATCAAATTTGCGCCTGACCAGATCAGCCAGTGCTTCAGCTGCTTCCTGAGCCTGAGGCCCGTGCGCATTAATTTTAATCTCACAGCCCCGGGAAGCTGCCAGCATCATCAATCCCAAAATTGATAAAGCAGAAACCTGCGTATCCTCTTTAGCAATCCGGATATGTGCATCAAAACCCGCCGCTAATTTAGCAAATTTAGCCGCAGCCCGGGCATGCAACCCCAACCGGTTGCTGATAACCGCGTGACGGACCACCATCAGATCACTGGCATTTTCCTGTCTTGAATCTTTCTGGCCCAAATCGCTGTTCATTTGTGATCCTCATTGAGCAACCCGGAAGCCACATTGATATATTTGCGCCCGGCTTCCTGAGCACGCATGACTGCCTCAGCCAATGTACAGTCACCACGCATGCTGGCCAGCTTGATCAGCATCGGTAAATTAACACCAGCGATAACCTCAACATCGGCCCGGTCCATGATTGAAATAGCCAGGTTAGAAGGTGTCCCGCCAAACATATCGGTCAGGACAATCACTCCTTCGCCTTCATCCACCTGATTGGTGCAATCAATGATATCCTGGCGGCGCTTTTCCATATCATCATCCGGACCGATACAGATCGCCCGGATGGCCGCCTGAGGCCCCACCACATGCTCAAGAGCAGCGACAAATTCAGAAGCCAACCGGCCATGCGTGACAAGAACCATACCAATCATTGTGTCGACCTCTGGGTGGTGAATCGGCTCAGATGACAGAACACCGGATGAAGAAAAAAACCCGATAAAGCAATCATAACAAAGAGATGTTTAATGAACCGGCAAAAAAACTCATGGGCAAGAACGGAAACCTCAGAAAATGAAACCTCAGAAAATGAAACCTTCAGAAAATCAGGGCATCCTGGTTATTATACCACAACCATCATGATACCATAGCCACCGTTATACCATAGCAATATCAATGATTGATCCTGTAACATCGGATACTCTGCGTCATGACAGCTTTGGTTCTGTTTCCTTTCCGGCTGTCTTGCGGCTGTGTTCACTCCTGCACAGTCCGGGATATTTTCAGGATTCCACCTCAGGACCCCTGATCATCCCACCAGAGCCATCGACAGGCCACCCATCACGTTCCAAAGCAGATAAACAATGGCGGATTTTCGCGGCAGTGGAGGCCTCAAACGGCTTGAGACGGAATTGAGGGACCGCATGATCAACCAGAATTTCATGGGTGATTTCCGGCAAACGCTCAACCGGCCCTGCCGTCAGATCAATGATAAGGCGTAAACGAGCCGTCTTTTGATAGGTAACGGTGAGAACCCCAATCCCACGTATTTCAATACGACCAGCCAAAACAGGCGGGGGGGCAACCTCCACCCCTCCGGGTATATTCCGGACAATAACCTGATCATCCGCCACCAAACACCCCCCGGCTTCAATCAAACGTAAGGCTAAATCAGATTTTCCCACCCCTGATGGCCCACGCAGCAACACGGCCCCGCTATCAAAAGCCACGGCTGTTCCATGGATAAGAAGAGTTGATTTTTTCATGATTATTGGTGCGATTGATGCTCCGGGAAAATAATGGCTGATCAAAAAATCATCCGGATATCAGGGATCAAAACATGGACCGATGCTGCCTTAACCGGCCGCAGGGGGCAAACGAACAGTCAATCGAGCCCCGAGAATTGTTCCGGTATCATCAACCCGGTTGACCGCTGCAATCGTGCCGCCATGTGCCTGGATAATTTGCCGGGCGATACTGAGACCCAGGCCAGAATTGTTGCCGAATGTTTCGCTTTGCGGACGCTCCTGGTAGAAACGCTCAAAGATACGATCAAAGCTATCCTCAGGGATTCCCGGCCCCTGATCATCGACCATGACCGTGACCCAGTTTTGTCCCGATACCCTTTGCCGGTCAATCGTGATGATGATCTCACCACCAGGGGGGCTGAAAGATTGTGCATTGGTGATCACATTCACCCAGACCTGGCCCAATCGACCCTCCAGACCCATTACTGTATGGTCACCTGGCCCCCGCTGTACCAAAATCGGCGGTCCATCAGCGACAGCATCCGGAACTGTATCCGTCATTGTATCAGCCAATGTGGTCAGCATCTCACCAAGATCGACCGGGTGCCGTGCTGAGCGCGACAATTCAGCATCCACCCGTGAGGCTTCTGAAATATCAGTGATCAAGCGGTCGATTCGCTGAACATCTTGCGCAATCACAGCAAGCAATCGGCGGCGTTTCCGGGCGTCTTTTATATCTGTGACCAGCTCGACTGCACTGCGCAAAGAGGTGAGAGGATTCTTGATTTCATGGGCAACATCAGCAGCAAAATGTTCAATCGCATCCATCCGTTGCCACAAGGCCGCCGTCATGGCCCGGAAAGAGCGTGATAACTCACCAATTTCATCACCACGACGACCAAAATCAGGAATAACTGCCCGCCGATTATGGTCACTACGCAGTTGATCAGCAGCAGCAGCCAACCGGTTTAAAGGACGGGCAATGGTTCCGGCTAAATAAAATGAGAGTAAAATTGTCGCCACCAAAGCCACGGCAAAAATAGCCAGAATATTCCCCCGGACCTTCCCCAGGGCCGCTGTAATCGCCAGACCAGAGCGCGATATCATCAAGGCGCCAACCACCTTTTTATACCGCTGTACCGGAATTGCGACACTCAGAATCATACCACCATCTTCACCGGATCGTAATATTGCCGCCCGCTCACCATAAAGAGCCGCCGTCACCTCATCAAAATCCTCACCCCGTTGAATCGGGTTTTCCCGATAAGGCGGCAAATCATAAAACGGTGTCAGGAAATCTTGTGACAGCAGAGCCAACCGGGACCAGAATTCCTCAGCCCATTTTCCCCACCCTGACGAATCATCAAGAGGCGGTAAAGTGGATCGTAAGACCAGGCCACCATCCTGCTTAAACGCGGTATCAACCAGCATATTGCCTTCATTATCGAAAAGACGGGCCCGCCCCTCCAGCGCATCGCCAATCCGCCATACCACCTGAGTGGCCAGCGAATAATTCAAATTCGGCAACCCGAACGGCCCGGCAACCACCGCACCAGCCCCCAAAGCAGCAGCAAGAGCCAGACCCTGATTTTCTAAAGCCGCCATTTCAGACGCAATCAAAGCCTCACGATAATCATCCAGGTAAAGCACACCACCAACCGGAATCAGCAAAGTGAGAATATTGATGGTCAGGATGCGCAAAGTCAGCAGGGAAATAAAACGCCGCCGCCTCGGCCTGTCAGAAAAAACTGGCGGTGGAATCGCGTTTTTTACCGCCTCTTTTGTGATTTTTGTTGTCATGTTTGATCGGCCACACCGCCACCAGCCCCGTCCTGAATCGCCGGTATTACGCCTTTGAAAACCGTGGGGAAACAAACAACCATATAACCCGGTTGGGGCAGTCAGGATTCGAGTTTGTAACGGTACCCAATACCGTAAAGAGTTTCTACCTGTTCAAAATCCGGGTCAACAGAACGGAATTTTTTACGCAATCTTTTGATATGGCTGTCAATCGTCCGGTCATCAACATAAATATGATCACCATAAGCAGCCGTCATCAGCTGGTCACGATTTTTGACATGACCTGGCCGTTGAACCAAAGATTTCAAAACCAGAAATTCGGTCACCGTCAGCGGAACCGGAACCCCACGCCAGGAACATATATGGCAGGTCGAATCGAGAACCAGTTCGCCACGGGTGATGATTTCCGCAGTCCCCTGATTCTCCTTATCACGATGCTCGCGACGCAATAAAACCCGAATCCGTTCGATCAGTAATTTCTGGGAAAATGGTTTTTTGATATAATCATCGGCCCCTCTCCGCAATCCTTGCACCTCATCTTCTTCTTCATCCTTGGATGTCAACAAAATCACCGGAACATCGGAATGACGGCGTAGCTGAGTCAACATTTCCATCCCATCCATCCGGGGCATTTTGATATCAAGGATCACCAAATCAGCAGGGCGGGTAGCAAGACCATTGAGAGCATCGGCACCATGCGCATACACCCGCACCTCAAAACCTTCCCCCTCCAAAGCCATCGAAACCGATGTCAGGATATTTTTATCATCATCAACAAGGGCAATAACCGGCATGCTCACCTCCATCAGGACCACAGGGACTTAAAAAAAGACTTAAAAAAAACATACTTAAAAAAACATGAAGAAGCGCAAACCCTCAATACATCACCCATCCCCTATAGCATAAATCGTATCTTGTTGCTGATTGTGTTGACAGGCTGGGGTTCTCATTATTATGAAACCAGTCGGGTAATTTTCCATATCATCCAACCTGGGGTACTCTCCGATACCGTCCGGCGGCAGTTTTGTCGGCCGGTTGATTCGGAGTAGATCTTCTTATTGGATGTTCTTAAAAGAAACTTTCTTCAAAGGACTTTCTCCCTCCCCAAAATACCAGACGCCCAATAAATAAATCCAGGAATTCCATACGTCACGTTCAGAGCATCACAATGATTGATTTCAAAAAATCTTACCCTTTTTTCAGCTGGGTCTTCCGGCCATGTAATCGCTCTCTTTTTTTAGCGATTATAGTATCTGTGTATCCTGTTTTGTCAGGGGTTGGCTCTCTTTTTACGGCCGCTCCGGCGCATGCCGCCGATGGTCATATGGCCATTATGGGGCATGACCATGCCCATTCCCGTGCCCCCATCGGGGTCATGGGCAGTCACCTCCACAAAGCCGGTCACTGGATGCTGTCTTATCGTTTTATGCATATGTCCATGTCCGGCAACCGGACCGGAACCAAATCAGTATCACCGGAACATATCGTTACGAATGTCGCCAATCCGTTTGGCATGCCGGCGACCCTCCGGGTCGTTCCTGAAAAAATGACCATGGAAAAACATATGATCGGTGGCATGTTCGCCCCCACCGATACCATTACGATGATGGCTATGATTCCCTATATCCGCAAGGAAATGGATTTAATCACCTTCCAGGGAGCAAGCGGCACCAACCGCCTCGGAACCTTCAAAACCCAATCTGAGGGTCTGGGGGATCCTCATCTCTCGGTCCTGGCCGGTCTGTACACAGACTCGATCCATCATCTCAATTTGAAAATAGGTCTCAGCTTACCGGTCGGGTCGATTGACCGGCAAGGAACAGTCCTGACTCCCATGAACACCCGAGTTCGTGCGACTTTGCCCTATCCGATGCAGATTGGTTCGGGCAGTTTTGGCTTCTTACCCGGCCTGACCTATAGCGGCAACAGCGGTCATTTCGGTTGGGGAGCGCAATACACAGCCACCATACAGATGAATGATAACAAACGCGATTACCGGCTGGGGAACCGTCATAATCTGGCCGCCTGGGGCAGGTTCCAGGCCCAGGATTGGCTGGGTCTTTCTTTTAGAACCAAAGGCTGGACCCAGGGCCGCATCCAGGGCAGGGATCGGAGAATCCGTGCCCCGGTCCAGACCGCAGTGCCCGGTTTTCAGGGCGGAGATCATATTGATGTCAGCTTTGGTGTGGATTTGTCGTTTCCAGAAGGAATTCTAAAGGGCAACCGCCTGGCCAGTGAATTCATTCTTCCGGTCTATCAAAATCTCAACGGTCCACAAATGGAAACCGACTGGGCTTTGGTGATCGGTTTGCAACGAAATTTTTAAGCCAGATATTGAAAATCCGTCTGGCCCCGACTTTACGACCAGGAGATTTTTTGATCACCATCAGTTTTTATCAGTAAGAATATTTCTTACGTTATTTCCTGCATGTTTATTTCTTAAACGTATTGAGGATTTGCCAAGCATCAGTTAATAATGATTTTGACTTACAAAGTTATAAAATTCATAAAGAGTGCTATGCTTCAATTCGATTAAAATGTCGAAAAAGAACGATAAAAAAAAGAAAGATAAAGAAAAAGAACAATATAGAGAAAAAGAACAACAGAGAAAAAGAACGATAAGAAGGTAAAAATGAAAAGAGTTTCGATACAATATTCATCTGTTTTTTATACAGTTTTAGTTGCTGTTTTTCTGTCGCCGGTTCCGGCCCGTGCTGAGATTGAACTGTATCACGATGACACCCTGAGCCTGGAAGCCGCCATTGATATGGCGATTGCCGGGTATCAAACCTCCAATACCAATTTCGGTGGCGGTCTGGAAACTCCGGGCGGGCGTAAAATCAAAAATGTTGGCTATTGGGAAGGGTATGCGTTGCCACGTGTGATGGCCGAGGTTGCTGTGCCGGCGGCTGGCTCCCTGTATGGAGGGGTTGGCTGGGTCCTGGCCATGACCCGCGGGGATGGCGACCCTGGGGGGAGCAGCTTTGGTCACCCGGAACATATTGATAATGAACGTCTTTTCATTGGCTGGCGTTCGGGAAATGCTGTGCCCGGTGGTCCGGAAAATTGGCTGGATGTTTCCTGGGGCCGCCAGAATTTCGAGATCGGTGACGGTTTTCTGATCGCTGATGGAAATAATGAAACAAACGGAAAATCAGCGATTTTACTCGGCCCACGGACTGCTTTTGAAGCCGCGGGCCTGATCCGTATCAATACTCAACCGCTGCGGGCGGATCTCTTTTATCTGGAAAGTGATAGCGATAACCAAAAACCGAACCTCTATGGTCTGAACCTTGAGTGGCATGATGATCGTTATGGTGTACTCGGTTTCTATGGGTTTAAAATTCATGAGGCAGTCAGAACCTCACCCCGTGATGGTTTGCTGACCCTTGCGCTGCGTGGAAACCTCCACCCTCTCACCGATATCGGCTGGCCGGACGCAACATTGGCATTTGAAACCGCCTGGCAACAAAATAACCGGTCTCAACGTAAGACCGATGCTCTGGGCTGGTATGTCACTCTGGGTTACGCATTCAACAGCCTGCCCTGGCAACCTCATCTGGCCTATCGCTATAGCTATTTTTCCGGCGATAAACCCGGCACCACCACCAATGAGGCTTTTGATCCGTTATTCGTTGCCGGCCCGGGTTTTGGAACCTGGTTCCAGGGTGAAATTATTGGTCAATATCTGATCACCAACAGCAACCTCACTGTCCATAGCCTCCATTTGACTGCCCAGCCAACCCAATCCATCAATACGGGGATGATTTATTTCCATAACCTCCTTAATCAAAAAAGAATTGAAAATACCAGAGTGACCGCCAGAGGATTTGCCCAGGAAGTTGATCTTTATGCAGAATTTTCACTGAATGATCATATCAGCCTGACACAGTTGATTGCGCTTACCTGGCCTGGCCGGGCTGCGAAAGAATTTTATGGGGGCGGTAAAACCTACGGCCTCATTGAGGGATTCCTGACCCTTTCCTTTTGAGACTGGTTGATCTTTTCCCGAGACGGCTTTCCTTTTTTCTCTTGATAACTGCAAGAATGTACTTTTGTAAATTTTTATTTTTGGTTGTAAATTTTCACCTAAATTTCAAACCTCAACAATTCTCCACGTAGCTTTTTTTTGTAATTCTTTAAATGATAGCCGTACTCGAAACTCCTCTCCCAACGAGGGTGCGTTGCGTCCAGCTTTCCAAATTGAATCTCTTACATTGGGATTATAAATATCTTGCAACAACCCATTTGGAATACAAGCAATTTTAATTTTCTCAAGATTAAATTTTTGCAGTGATTTTTCTGTGTAAATATATTTTACAATAATTGTGATCGTTTGAAACCGAACATTTTCTCTCTCAATAAAAGGGGGAAGTTTTCCTTCGACATGAACGGTATCTCCTTGTCTATTCTGTATGACTGCCATTGAAGTTTGAGACATTTGAATAGTTGCTGTGTTCGCGTCTTTTTCCGCTTTGGAATCTACCATGAGGGCAACTTCTATTTCCCTGTCTGGTAAAAAAATAATAGCGGCTCGCTTATAATCGACTTTTCCATAAAGCCGTATAGGAACCCTGGATGTGCCAAGCGCGTCCAACGCTTCCCGTGTTACATCTTCCGCAATATCACCAGGAAGGTCGGTTTCTTCTTTGAAGATTTCAATCGCCTTATCCTTATAATCCTGCATAGCGCGAGCAACCAACCTTATGCAGGATTTTTCAACGTCTTCAATATGTTGATGCTTCATTTGTCCGTTCCGTGGCGAGCGACGTATATTCAGAAAGCCTGTCAATGCCGATATAACGACGGCCAAGACGGTGCGCCACAGCAGTGGTTGTGCCCGACCCAACAAAAGGGTCAATCACAACATCTCCCGGATCAGAAAGAAGACGGATAACCCTTTCTGCAAGCATTTCCGGAAATTCAGATTCGTGCCTCCCATTCCGCTGAATTGACTTTATATCCCATATACCGCGCGATCCCCATTTCGCCCATTCGTCATTTGTAAGACGTGATCGATCGATATCAATAATCCCGGGTTTCCAAAACATGAAAATATATTCAAACTCATCCACAGCTCTATACGAGTTACTGTGCCATCGACTATTGGCCCAGCACGGATCTTTGCGCCATATGCGGCGATCATACAAATATAATCCGACAGATTCGCTCCATTGTTGAAGCATCCCGGACGTTAACAGGACCTTGGTCGCCGGAACCTGCTTACCACCTCTCACATTGTTATGTTCCAACCTCCTCTGAATTGTTTGTTCACTACATCCAAGAATTTTTGCCAGTTCATATCTGTTTGCGCTCGGATTTTCTAATTTTGCTTCCAAAACATCTTTTCGTGTGATTGGAACCTTTTTATTACGAATATTATTCGCCATATATCTGGGCATATCAGGATCGGAAAAACACAGAATGTCACTCATGTTAATCACCATGAACCCACCCGACCTCATAACCCGCGCATGCTCACATATGACTTCTTTTATAAGTTCTTTCCAACCTTCAAAAGAAAGGTGTTCCTCATATTTCTTGCCCACATAATAGGGTGGCGACCAAAAACTCAAATCAACCAGACCACCAGGCATAGAGCGTAACAGACTCCTCGTGTCACCAGTGTGGATGCAATTGATCCATTCTCTTACTGGAGAAATTGAAGAGTTAATATCGACAACACTCATGCTGCTCGCTTCCGACATTCCGACTGTACCGTAAAATGTGATTTTCTGAGCTTCAACTCATTTGTGTAACCATTGATCTAAATATTATAAAGATTTTTGCATAACGCCAAAATACATGATCCAATCCTCATAAAAGACGCCCATCCCAAATTCGTTATCAATAATAGTACAGCCCGAACTGGATAAAAGGACATTGATAGCCTCCTCCAGGATGGCATCATTTAAGCCTTAAAAAATCCTCAATTCCGGGTTCTGTTTCTCCAAAAGATATTCTGATACAGATCCTGAAAAACCCCATCAATCAGGATTGAGGAAAAACCGATGGAATCATGTCCATGACTGCGTTGGAAAATCGGGCGGCCCGTTGCCTGATGCGGGCAGCCCCCCAGACAACCCTTGCCACTTTAGGGGATGCAGAAAAAGACAAGAATGCTGATGCAACCAGCCAGACACCTTTTGCGAGCTTTACCCTCACCGCCTATGATTATGATGGTGCACCACTCCTGCTTCTTTCTACTCTTTCTGATCATACCCGTAACATTCTGGCAAACCCACGGCTCTCTCTCCTGTTTACGGAAACCGGCCAACGGGCCGATGCGTTCCCTGATTATCCGGGAGAATACCCCGAACAAGATCCTTACGAAGACCCGTTATCACGCCCGCGTCTGACCGTGACAGGAAACGCAAAACCAAGCGATGATCCCCGGCATCGTGAGCGGTTTCTGGCCCGTCATCCAGCCAGCATATTGTATGCAGGCTTTGGGGATTTTTCGATTTACCGGGTCACGGTCATTCAGGCCCATCTGGTCGCTGGTTTTGCCCGGACTGCCCGGATCGATGCCGGGGAATTGCTCCTGACCGGGGATACCGGGGAACTGGCCTCCAGTGAGGAAAGCATCCGGGAGCATATGAATAACGACCATGCCGATGCGGTTAGCCTATATGCCACCGCTCTGCTTGGCCAGCCGGCAGCAACCCATCCTGACCGGCCCTGGCGGCTGACTGGTGTTGACCCTGATGGATGCGATTTACGTTGTGGGGGTCGTTTGGGACGCCTCAATTTTGCGGCCCCGGTCTTCACCAATCAAGCGGTGCGCGATGCGTTCATAATGCTTTCAAAACAAGCGCGTCACCTTGCTCCCCCCTCATAACATCTGAAATCTGGTGCCGGTCTGCCTGCTTTCCTCAATCACCATCCGAAATCACCCGGCAGGCACGTATTATAATGGCTGTCGCGTCACCTTGCTCCCCCCTCATAACATCTGAAATCTGGCGCCGGTCTGCCTGCTTTCCTCAATCACCATCCGAAACCACCCGGCAGGCACGTATCATAATGGCTGTTTGATGGTGTCGTAACGGCTCAAAGCATACTATTTTACCGGAATAGAGCGGTTTGACACCCCCGATCCGCATGGGTTCAGTGCCAGGGCAATCATTTATTGCGCACCCAAAATAATCAGAGACTGACTAGGCTTTTTCGTCTACTCTTTTTGGTTGTGCGCCCCCTTCAGCCACACCAACCATCGCCGGACGCAGCAAGCGATCACGTAAGATATAACCAGCCTGCATGACTTGCACCACAGTGCCGGGAGGGTGGCTGTCATCCTGGATTTTGAGCATGGCCTCATGCTCAGAAGGGTTGAAAGGCTGATTTATCGGGTCAAGACGGCGGATCCCGTTTTTTTCAAAAGCAGCCAAAAAATCACGGGAAATTGCTTCGATACCGGCGGCAAACTGCTCCAGCCTCTCGTCAGCAGCCCTGGCCTCAGCATCAAGGCTGGAGAGTGCACGATCCAGATTATCAGCCACCGGCAATAAGTCACGAGCCAACTCCCCGGGAGCATATTTCACCCGGTCTTCCAGTTCACGGGTTGAACGGCGGCGTAAATTTTCCATTTCCGCCATTGCCCGTAAGAGCTGATCTTTCAGCCGGGCAATCTCAGCAGAATGATCCGGCACATCACCCTCAGCTGCTTTGTCAATCTGAGCAGGCTGATCTTCCGGATGCTCTTTTACCCCTTGTGTCTCTCCTGTTTGATTGCTTTGTTTCTGATGAGTTTCTCCCGGAAGAGGGCCGGGAGAAGAATCCGGGGATTGCGAAGAATCTCCGGCCGGTTGTGACTCTAAATCAGGGGCTGATGTTTCCTGATCAAAGGCCTTGTCCTGAGAAAAATCACCAGAAATGGATTGCGATTCTTTGGTGTTGGCGGGTTTATCATGCATCACGATATCATCCTGAAATATGTCATCCCAAATGGGTCATGAAAAAATGGTGACAGGGTACAAAACGAGTCACGGATTAAAAAAACAAACGGATTAAAAAAAAACAATCAGCCGGCAATCATATCATTTCGATGGTCAGCCATCATCAGGCGCACCCAGTGCCCGACCAACCAACCGGGCCGTATAATCAACCATCGGAATCAAACGCGCATAATTCATATGTAAAGGCCCGACAACGCCGATAACACCGATTAAATGATTTTCCTTACCATGAAAAGGAGACACAATCACTGAGCAGCCGGTGATTCCGAATAAATCATTTTCAGCACCAATAAAAATCTGTACACCTTCGGCATCGGCAACCCGCTCCAGCAAACCAGAAATACGTTCCCGGGTTTCGAGAGCCACTAATAAACTGTGAATATGTTCAAGATCCTGGGCAGCATGCACATCTTCAATCAGCTTTGATTGCCCCTTAACAATAAAATAATTGGCATCCGAACCCCCATGCGCCAGCAATCCGGCCTTGATGACTTTGCGGGTCAGTTGATCCAGTTCAGCGCGTTTGGCATCCATGTCTGCAACAATACCCGAACGTGCTTCTTCAAGAGAGCGTCCGGCTAACCGGGCATTGAGATAATTTCCTGCCTCAACCAGAACTGAAGGAGGAAGACCCGGAGGTGTTTCAATCAAACGGTTTTCAATCAGGCCATTCTGGCCAACCATCACCACCAAAGCCCGGGTCGGCCCCAAAGCAATAAATTCGATATGTTTGAAACGGTTTTCGCTTTTGGGTGCCTGAACCAGGCTGGCACAACAAGCCAACCCCGACAACATTTCGGTCACATCTTCCAACACCTCCCCCAGGCCACGCCCAACAGCCGTACAGCGAGTCTCAATTTCTTCCCGCTCCGATTCGACCAGCTGGCCAATTTTCATCATCCCGTCAACAAATAAGCGCAGCCCCAAATCAGTGGGAAGGCGGCCTGCCGAAACATGCGGCGCAAACAACAACCCCATATCCTGAAGGTCCGCCATGACGTTGCGTACAGTTGCCGGAGATAAATTACCCTGTAATTGGCGCGATAAAAATCGCGACCCGACCGGTTCTCCGGTCTTGACATAGGAGTCAATGAGAGCCTGAAAAACATCCCGGGAACGCGAGTCAAGCTGCTGAATGAGCGACTTTCCAGAATTTTTAACCGACCCATTCATGGTCATAGATCACCACAACAAAGAAAATAAAGAACAGAACGTCAAAAAAATCAGATACATTCCCGGGGAAAAATTATACCAATGCTGTAATCATTGAATCGGGGTACAGGCATTTTGTTTGATGCGTATCAATGGTCGCGATTATTATTGTTCTGATGATCTAATATCCCGGCCTGGCAACGTCAACCAGGCTGGGAGTCTGTTGCCCCATCATGGCAGCATGTCAACTATTGGACTCAGACAATCGGGTAGGCTACCTTGCATCCTTGATTGAAAAATTGCGCACCAAAATCGGCTATGTACAAAAATCCGCTATATACAAAAATCCGCCATAGAAGAACAGCCTACCCTCCGCAATAGCAGACCCTCCGGGGTACAATAAAAACCCAGGACAGAAAATACGATGATACAAGAGCCATCATGAGAACCGATGGGCGAACCGCTGGTCAGATGCGGCCGATACAGATCCAGACGGATATCAGCAAACATGCTGAGGGGTCTTGCCTGATCCAATGTGGTGATACCCATATTCTGTGTACCGCCAGCATTGAAGAACGAGTCCCGCCCTGGTTACGTAACAGTGGACGTGGCTGGGTCACTGCCGAATACGGGATGCTTCCCCGCTCTGCCGGGGACCGGATACGGCGGGAGGCTGCTGCCGGAAAGCAGAGCGGAAGAACCCAGGAAATTCAGCGTCTCATTGGTCGGTCTTTGCGCTCAGTTGTCGACCTCAATCGTCTGGGGGAGCGACAAATTATCCTTGATTGCGATGTTCTTCAGGCTGACGGAGGAACCCGCACCGCCGCCATTACCGGAGCGTATGTGGCTCTTCATCGCGCCTGTGCCGTGCTTGTGAAAACCGGTGCGCTCACCCAAACAGCTCTGACCGGTCTGGTCGCCGCGGTGTCATGCGGTATTCATCACGGCCAGCCCTTGCTCGACCTTAATTATGAAGAGGACAGCACCGCCGCTGTTGATGCGAATTTTGTCCTCACCGAAAAAGGGAACATTGTCGAAATTCAGACCACAGCCGAAGATAAACCCTTCCCGGAAGATCAGTTTACCGCCATGCTGACTTTGGCCCGCAAAGGAATTGATCAGCTCATCGCGGCACAAAAAATGGCCCTCAATCCTGATCAATGAAAGTGTCTTCAACCGATTCTTCGCCCAATCCCGGAGATTGTTCGGTTCCGCGTCTCCGGCCCGGTGATACCCTGCTGGTAGCCAGCCATAATCGCGGCAAAGTGACCGAAATCAAAAGCCTCCTGACACCCTATGGCATTGAGATCACATCCAGCACCGATCTTGGTCTGCATGAACCCGAAGAAACCGGAGAGAGCTTTGCCGCCAATGCGGAACTCAAGGCCCGGGAAGCTGCCCGGGCTGCCCACATCCCGGCCCTGGCTGACGATTCCGGGTTAGCGGTCGATGCTCTTGGTGGCCAACCCGGTATTTATTCGGCCCGTTGGGGCGGCATCAAACGAGATTTTGGGGTGGCTATGCGGCGGGTCTTTGACCACCTGCCCACCCATGCTGATCCCACAGCCCATTTTATCTGCGCATTATGCGTTGCCTGGCCGGACCCTGAGAATACAACCGCCGTTTTCATTGGCCAGACCACAGGTCATGTGGTTTGGCCACCCCGTGGTACACACGGATTCGGGTATGACCCTATTTTTGTCCCCAAAGACAATCCTGCAGAAACCACATTCGGTGAAATGACACCCCATGAAAAAGACCGCTTCAGCCATCGCCGCCGGGCCTTTGACATCTTCGCCCAAGCCTGTCTCCCGACCTCTGTCGCACCCTGATCATCTATCCCCACCCGATCACAGACCGCCGCTGGCCGTCTATATCCATTGGCCGTTTTGCCGGACCAAATGCCCCTATTGCGACTTCAATAGCCATGTGGCCACGACCATTGATTCTCAACGCTGGGGCCAGGCCCTGATCCGGGAGTTGGATTACCTCGCTTTCCTGGTTCCTGAACGTCGTTTGGTCAGCCTTTTTTTTGGTGGCGGCACCCCCTCACTGATGCCACCGGCCATTCCGGCTGCTTTGATTGCCCGGGCCAAACATCACTGGCCGACTGACCATGATCTGGAAATTACCCTGGAGGCCAACCCAACCTCATCGGAATCGGCTGTGTTTTCTGCCTATGCTGAAGCTGGCGTCAACCGCTTGTCTTTAGGGATTCAAACACTTGATCCGGTTGGTCTGCAATTTTTAGGGCGTGATCATGACCCTCTTCAGGCATGCACAGCACTGGCCACGGCACGTTCAATTTTTCCCCGGGTCTCGGTTGATCTGATCTATGCGCGCCCTGGCCAAACTCTCACCGCCTGGATAAACGAAATCGATGCCATTCTTCCCCATCTTGGGGATCATATCTCCTTATATCAGTTGACCATTGAAAAGGGCACGCCATTCTATGCCCGTCACCGGGCCGGAGATATCATGCTCCCCGATTCTTCGCGGGCCGCCACTCTCTACAGAGCAACCCGGAAAAAACTCGCCTCAGCCAATTACCAGGAATATGAAATTTCCAATTATGCCCGTCCCGGTGCAGCCTGCCGTCATAATCTGACCTATTGGCGCTATGGTGAATATGGCGGAATTGGCCCCGGTGCTCATGGGCGTCTCAAAATTGATTCGGAACCCCGAACCGCCACAGCCACCATTGCTTCACCTCAGAGCTGGCTGGACATGGTGGAAAGGCGGGGCCACGGCCTGGCACATCGAAACCCTCTTAACCCCCAAATGATACGTGATGAATATCTGATGATGGGCCTGCGTATGCGTGAAGGTGTCAATCTGAGCACCTACAAAACCCTGACCGGCTGTGACCTGTTCGATGATCAAACCACTCAGACACTGAACCCCTTGATTGAAAGTGGTGATCTTTGCCTAAAAGCCGATCATCTTATCGCCACCCGACAAGGGCGTCTGCGCCTTAATGCTGTTCTGGCCCATCTGTTGAACTCAACAGCCTGAGAGTCTGGAATCCGGTTATCGCGCACCTGAAAAACTGAGCGGGGCAGGACTTTTAACTTTGGGTCTTTCACGCCTGACTTCCAATACCGCCAACCCCCGCTGGATCAAACCATCCTCACGGAGGCGAAAAATCCCATCCACACCGGCAAAACCACGGGGAGCAGTCAGGGAGTCAGTGGAATAATCGCCTTTCCGGCGCGCCAGAACAGCCGCCAGAGCAACCGAATCATACGCAATGTTAGACAAATGCGGAGGCATTTGACCAAATAAAGCATCAAATCTTTTGGAAAAATCAGCCCGCTTTTCGATGGGGGCCGCAGCATACCACCCCCCGACAAGTGCCGGTTCGGAGCCAAGAGAAGCATCATCCCATTGCGCTGTCCCAAGAAAACGAACAACTTTCGGATCAACATCATAAAAAGCCAGTAACGGAGCCAACTCCCTGAGACGCACGCCGCCTTCAGGTAACAACACCGCATCAAACGGCAATTCGCCAAAGGTTTCTAACGTTTCCAGATCCTGCAAAGCAGTACGAATTTCATCATCATCCTCAACAGATAGCCGGGCCTGAAGCGCATCCTTATGCTCCTGTAATGCGGCACGCCGACGGTCATAATCAGCAAATCGCCGCACCAGGCTGGCGTAATCATCACTGACCGGATCATAGCGCATAATCCGGGTCACGGTTCCACCCAGTTTCGGGACAAGGACCTGCAACGCACCGGCGACCCGCAATCCATAGGGCGAATCCGGGACCAAAGCAGCAATACGTTGATAGTTCTGAGATACCGCATAGGAGACCACCCGATTCACCTCGTTATGCGGGACAAAACCAAGCAGATAGACTCCATCACCACCGACCACATGATCGGTCGAGAAGGCCAGAACATTGACCTGAGAACCGGCCACTTCTTCACCAACCGCCCGGACCGAAGCCGAAAAAACCGGCCCCAGAATAAGCTGAACACCATCAGCTAAGGCCTCCTGAGCCGCCTGGCGGGCTTTGGCTGATTGTCCGGCGGTATCATAAAGTAAGAGTGTCAGCCGGGTATCAGCCAGATCAAATACAGCCATTTGAGCCGCCCGCAGCATCGATAACCCCAAAGCAGCATGGGACCCGCTCATCGGCAATAAAAGGGCCACCCGGATTTCTTTCCCCGAAGAAGGAAAACCTACCCGGTTTTTACGAGCCTGATGAGGGGGCTGAGATAAACGCGCAGTCGAAAACGAAGATGGCGGAACAGATGAAGGGCTGGGGACCTCAACCTGGTTTTTAGGTGGCCGGGAATGCTCTGGCGGTTTAGAAACAATAATCCTGGCCGGCGGATCCCTGGAAATTTCCGGATTTTCAATACTTTGCTGTGCCCGCCCATCAGGGGGTGGAGCTGGCCTTGAGGGAACCGGAGATGACCCGGTTTCTTGCGGTAAAGAGGCCTCCGATACCGCATCGGCCTCCCTGTCACCCCAGGGAACCGGGAAACGGTCCCCGCAAGCCGTCATAAGACCTGCCCCCAGAAACACAAGGATGAGGGGAAAAAATGCAATCAGGGACTGACCCAGGCAACGGATTGTTTTAAACTGATGATCCATGAAGCACCCTATAAAAACAGGACCCATAAAAACATTGTTGAAAAAACGTCATTCAATCAATCTTCGAAAAACAGTATCCAATCAATATGGAAAAAAATTCCAGCGGCAAGAGCAACACAAAAGTGGGAAAAAAAACATCAAACTGTCTCACATTCCTCTGGCATCGTGAACAGCAGTCCCCAAACCCAAAAAACCGGGAATTCATCACCCTTTCCCCCGGGCTTTATCTGGTCGCCACCCCGATCGGTAATTTAGGGGACCTCACTTTAAGGGCCTGGCATATTCTCAATGCCTGCGATCACGTGATCTGTGAAGATACCCGGGTCGCCCGGCGTTTGTTCACAGCTCACGGCCTGAAAGGTCACTTTACCGCCTACCATGATCATAATGCCCGGCGCATCCGACCCAATATCTTAAAGAAGCTCAGTTCCGGTGCAAGCATTGCCTTGATCAGCGATGCCGGGACCCCTCTGATTTCTGATCCGGGGTTAAAACTGGTTCAGGCGTGTCAGGATGCCCGGATAGACCTGTTTACTGTACCAGGCCCGAATGCCGCTTTAGCAGCTTTGGTCGTGTCCGGCCTGCCATGTAACCGTTTTTTCTTTGCTGGCTTTCTCCCGGTCCGGTCAGCTGCCCGACGCCGCGATATTACCAGGCTCAGCACCATCCCTGCCAGCTTGATTTTCTACGAACGTGCCAACAGAGTAGCCACGACTTTGGCTGATTTATCCGACCTTCTTGGGGATCGTCCGGCTGCTGTCGCCAGGGAGCTGACAAAACTTCATGAAGATGTGGGCCGGGATTCTTTGTCGGCTCTGGCCGACAGATACGCCAAAGAGCCACCGCGTGGCGAAATTGTCATTTTGGTCGGCCCGCCGGATCATCACGATAATAACCCGCATCATGTTGTTGAAAATCACACCCTTAGTCATCATCCCGGAAAACCTGACCCAAAGAGCGGTGAGGACTCTCTCACCACTGCTCTGACCCAGGCCTTACAACACCACAGCCCACGCGATGCCGCTGCCCTGGTCGCCGCAAAAACCGGCATCCCCAAACGCATGGTGTATGCCCGGGCGACTGAACTCAAAGCCCGGATAAAAAACCAGCCAACAAACCAGAGCCGAAAAAGCCCATGATCATCATCAATTCGTCACCATCAATTCCCGGAGTGATCATAAATTTCTATGAAACAATCCCGACACGCAACCCCAATACGTAAACGCCGCCGGCAAGCCCAGCATTGGGGAAGGCGTGCCGAATGGCTTTGTCGCTGGTGGCTACGCTTTAAAGGATACAGAATTGTCGCCACAAATTGGCGGTGCCCATATGGCGAGATTGATATTATCGCCCGGCGCAACAGCCTTTTGGTCTTTGTCGAAGTGAAAGCACGTCAAGACACAGAAACTGCCGCCATCGCGGTAACGGCCCGTACCCAAAAACGGATCACTGATGCAGCGGCAATTTTTTTGACCACCCATCAGCGATTCAGAACACTGGATACCCGTTTTGATGTTATGATGGTAACCCCTGGTCGTTTCCCTTCTCATTGCCCGGATGCCTGGCGAGTCCATTCATAATGCTCAGAGTATCGGTTCATATCCATCCGCCCTATCATTACTGCCGAAAAAAAATGCCAAAAAACAACAGTCCGATGCACCCAATGACAGACATGCCAGCCGCCAATCTAAGAGCACAGAGATTAGAAATATTCTCTATAATTTCATATTACCGGACCGCTATGCTGTATTCCGTCTTTTGTTTTCTCTTTATCATCATCACGGCCATGTCTTCGGGATGCGCGCCTGCGGTTGGCGTTGGTGCAGTGGCCGGGGTCGCAACATCCCAGGAACGCGGCTTTGGCCAGGCGGTCACCGATAAGGCCATCCATGCCGAATTATTGGCCGCCTGGCTGGCCCATAATCCCGACTGGCTGGTCGAAATTGATATCGAAATTGCCGAAGGCCGTGTTCTGCTCACCGGATCGGTTCAGTCTTCTCAGGAACATCTTGACATCGTACGTCTGACCTGGAGCGTGGCAGGCGTCAACCAGGTCATTGATGAAATTCAGGTCTCCGGCCCTGATGATCTCGGCACATTCATCCGCGATTCCTGGATTACCACCAAGCTGCGTTCTCGTCTGACTTTCGACAAAAAAATCCATGCAATTAATTATACTATTGGGACAGTGCATCAAGTCGTCTATGTATTTGGCATCGCCCGGAGCCAGGATGAACGGGACCGCACGATTGCCCATGCCAAAGATATCGCCGGGGTCAAACGGGTTGTCGATCATCTCCGCATCAAAGCTCCGGACCCTTAAGTGCCGGTTCATCATCAATCATTCAACCGGGTTGGTCGCATCAATTTATCAGATGATCTGTTTACAGGAGCGATCAGCTGCGGGAAAATGGCTTTGCCTGATCAGGGCAGGCTTCCCTTCTTTCGCATGCACGCAAACGACGGCGCCACACAATACGGCCCGAAGTTATCGCGCATACAATAAATAAAAAATGAGGATACTCAATGACTGACAGTACTGATTATAAAATTGCCGATCTTTCCCTCGCTCAGTGGGGCCGCAAAGAAATCACCATTGCCGAAACAGAAATGCCGGGCTTGATGGCTTTGCGTGAAGAATATGGAGAGAAAAAACCTCTTTCCGGGGCCCGCATCGCCGGATGCCTCCATATGACCATCCAAACGGCAGTCCTCATTGAGACTCTGCTGACTCTGGGAGCCCAGTTGCGTTGGAGTTCCTGTAATATTTTTTCAACTCAGGATCATGCAGCCGCAGCAATGGCTGATGCCGGTGTTCCGGTGTTTGCCTGGAAAGGCGAAAGCGAAGAAGAATTCTGGTGGTGCATCACACGTAGTATCGAAGGCCCCAATGGCTGGCGTCCCAATATGATCCTTGATGATGGCGGCGATCTCACTCAGGTCATTCATGAAAAATATGCTGATTTATTGGCCGATATACGTGGTCTCTCAGAAGAAACCACCACCGGAGTCCAACGTCTTTATGACATGGAAAAATCCGGAACACTGGGAACGCCCGCCATCAATGTCAATGACTCCGTCACCAAATCAAAATTTGATAATATTTACGGATGCCGCGAGAGCCTGGTCGATGGAATCCGCAGAGCCACCGATGTCATGATGGCCGGAAAGCAAGCGGTTGTGTGCGGCTTCGGGGATGTCGGGAAAGGTTCAGCAGCCGGATTACGCAATGCCGGGTGCCGGGTGATGGTGACTGAGATTGACCCTATCTGTGCCCTGCAAGCAGTCATGGAAGGGTATGAAGTCGTAACGATGGAGGATGCAGCCCCGAAAGCCGACCTTTTTGTCACAGCAACCGGGAATATTGACGTCATCACCATTGACCATATGCGAGCCATGAAGGACCGGGCCATCGTCTGTAATATTGGTCATTTCGATAACGAAATTCAGGTCGAGGCTTTGCGCAATCATGTTTGGCATGCAATCAAGCCGCAAGTCGATGAGATTGAATTTTCCAATGGCAAAAGACTGATTCTGCTCGCCGAGGGACGGCTGGTCAATCTCGGCTGTGCCACCGGCCATCCCAGCTTTGTCATGAGCGCATCTTTCACCAACCAGGTCCTGGCGCAAATCGAATTATGGAATAACGCTGACCAATATGACAACAAAGTGTATGTCCTGCCCAAAGCCCTGGATGAAAAGGTCGCGGCCTTACATCTGGCCAAAGCCGGAGCACAACTGACTACATTATCAGCCAAACAAGCCAAATATATCGGTGTCGCCGATCAAGGACCGTTCAAAAGTGAGAAGTACCGGTATTAAAGCATAGCTGGTACGAAAGCATACAATGTCTCGCAGGGGTCTGCGTATCTCTGCGAGACGTTTTTTATGGGAATATACTTATTTCATGGGAATATACTTAAATAAACTGGCCGTTTGTAAATTCTCTATCAGGATTAAGGATTGAAAGAGGTATTTTCCACCATATTTGCCAACTCATCGAAGGCCGCAAACTAAACTCTACGTTATAACCGTTATCGTTGCGCCATTGCTTTCCGTGCTGTTGCCAGGCATCCCCGTCAATGCCCTTCAGCATGGGAAGAGGGATAGAGCAAAGCTGGTAAATATGCTGGCGGCCAGATTCGTTGTCATGTTTTCGGTACGGAACAGAAATAACATCGGCTTTGCGATCATTATAAATAGGTTGTTATTCGATCAAGGTCGCCCTTAAACCTGCCAAGCCTATGTCCCGACAGGATCAAAAAAACTCCATCCTTGTCCGCTTTGATCTGCCCTGATTTGATCTGAATACCATATTCTTTGTCATCGGCCCTGACAAATATATCTGCATAATCGTCATGGCCACCCTCGCGCCATCTGGGTAAATGATTTGCGTTGTTATCTGATCGGATAGCCTTAACGATCAATTCTTCCAGTTCCCAACCGCTACAGCGTCCACCATCAAAAATATCGTGATAGCATGCTAAAGATTTGCGAAAATGTTGTTCCATTCGTGGTGTTAATCGGTACATTGCCGCATCCATTTTTCTGCAAAATCGGCATAGACAGGGTTGATCTCTATCCCCAACCATTCAACACCTAATTGTCTGGCAACAACACATTCCGAACCTGATCCGGCAAAAGGCACGAGCGTCCTGCCTTGATTGCCGTTCATGCGGGACAGTATGAGCCGCCGTGTCAACCCCATCGGCTTTTGGGTTGGGTGTTTCATAATCCTGCATTGTCTGTGTTGTTTTAACTCAGACGGGGGAAAAACCTGGTTGTTGCAATCATGGCACATAAACCAACGCTCCGAGGCTCCGGCACCGCCTGCCAGGGCAGGCGTCTTAATCACATCCCGCGGCAATGCCCCTCCATGATCTTCATAGATTGTTTCCACCCCGCGACCAAAGCGGCTGTCGGTGCCGGCTCTCACCTTTCCTATAGCACCCTTATAGCCATCCGTGTAAGGCTCTCTGATCTGATCAATTTCCAGTACAGGCCGGGGATAGCCAGGCTTCCATAAACACAAGATGCTTTCATGCGATCTCTGCCAGAATGTTGATTTTGGCGCCGCTTTATTCGTGTAATGCCATACCAGCCATCGTTGTTCTTCTATCGGATAATGGGCGGCAATACGAGCAAGTATTTCAGGAAAACCATAAACATAAAGAACGCCGGTATCGGCAAGCAGCCGGAAACACTGAGCCAGCCATCGATGTGTCCACTGGACATACTCATCAAGCGGCATCTTGTCAGAATTATTGCCAAAATTCTTACCGATATTGTATGGCGGATCTGCTATAATTACATCAAATTGATGCTCTATAGGTTGATGAGACAAAACCTCCAGCACATCGCCCCGGCGCAATCCCGACTTAAAAGGAACCGCCGTAGTGGTTGTAACAGCTGAGTCTGCGATACCGGCAAAATCAAGCATCAGGCTGCTTCTCTGTCAAAACATCGTAAAACAAAATATGACCATCCATGCGGATAACGGCGATCCTGTCTGTATCATATTTTTAATATTCCCCTCGTCAATCGAAAGCTGCCTCATTCAGATCTCTGTGTAGATGCTTCCTGCTGACATGGTGACAGGTGACGTAAATATCTGGCCGGGGATAGGACTCGATTGCGCGGCTGTGTGTTTTTTTAATGATAATAAATCAGTAATTAAGATGTAATATAATCAAATAAAAAGTCAAAATATTTATTTAAATCTGTAATTTCCTTTTTATGTGATTTGAAACGTCTTTATTTTTATATATAATATGTCTTTTATATAAGACGTTTTTTATTTTATCTAAAAACTGATCTGAAAAGAGTTCAAAAGATCTTTACCCTATTTTTGTTGTATTTTTCTTAAAACAATCGCCTGCTGGACTTAAAGCTGTTATTTATTTATAGTTGTACTGAGTTATATTTGTTTGAGTTGGTTGTTTCGTTATAAATCTATTTCTTAATCAGAAGTTAATAGTCTGGTCATTATGATTTGATATTGGTTTCATTGAGTTCTGGTTTTGTTGATTCTCGGGGTTGTTGGGGCCTGGTTGTGATCGTGATGGGCATATTGTGTCAGCGTTGCTGCCGTTTTGGTATCATCCAGATGGCCCGGAAGTCGGTGTCGTCCCGGCACAGATTGATTGATTTGTTTACCGGACTAAACCTTTCTGATGACCTGGCCATGCTGTGGCTGCGCTTGCCTGGAATCGATTCCCAAACAGGCCCCGGATTGAGGAAAGCCAATGGGGATACGCAACAGGCGGCATCAATACAGGAAGATGGCCATCGGTTGTATGGTCGCTCTCGTCACTGGCCTGACGGCACAAACCGCAGCAGCCTCCAAAGAAGGCTCACCCTTTATTCAGATGCTCTCTTCGCAAACAGCCCTCTTATTGGTCACTTTTGGGCTGGCTGTTGTGGTCTTTTTGAGCCTGATGCTTTGGATATACCGCCTCAAAAACCATCTGACCACAGCCAATCAGAAAATGGATCAGCAGCAAAAAATGATCTCCGGCTTGCGGTCACATCTGTCAACGCATGTCACTGATATTGAGCAACGTAATCAACGCATTGAGCAATTATATCAATCACGCAATGAGCTGCGTGAATTGCTTGATCATATTCCGATACCAGTCTGGATCAGAGATTCTTCGCTCAATCTGAGCTTCTGCAACCGCATCTATGGAACCGCAGTAGCGTCCTCATCCCGGGATGCGGTGAAAAATGGTCTTGAAATCCTTGCCGATGGCCGCTCTTTAGCCAGGCGCGCCCATATCACCGGCCTTTCTCAATCGGAAAGCAGCCATGTGATCATCAACCAACAGCGTCGGTTCATGGAAATTACCGAAACACCTCTTTTTGACGAAGGCCCGGATACCCCGGATACCAATGATAAAACGCGATCTGTACAACGGATTGTTGGCTGGGCACTGGATTTTACCGAAATTGGATCAATCCGTGATGAATTAGAGCGTCATACCGATGCCCATGGGAAAGTGCTTGAGAATCTGCGCATTGCCATTGCGATATTCGGCCCGGATAAAAAACTGAAATTCTTCAACAGCTCCTATGCGAAGCTGTGGCATCTGGAAGAAGCCTGGCTCAGAGAAGAGCCGGAAATCGGTCATGTTTTTGATACCTTACGCGAAAAACGCCGCTTGCCGGAGATTATTGATTTTCAAGCCTTCAAGGACCAACAACGCCAATTATTCACGTCTTTGGTAGAATCCAGTGAGGATTTGCTGCATCTCCCCGACGGGACAACCATTTCCTCTGTCATGGTCCCGCATCCTTTCGGCGGTATTCTCTTTACCTACGAGGATGTCACTGACCGACTGACTTTGGAACGCTCCTATCATACTCTGAATGCCACTCAGCGCGAAACTCTCAACAATCTCTATGAGGGAATAGCCGTATTCGGCGATGACGGACAGTTAAAGCTGAGTAACCCGGCTTTTGCCGCTATATGGGGTTTATCACTGCCTATGCTGAAAACCCGCCCCCATATCAGGCAGTTGGCAAGCCAACTCTGTGCGCAATTTTCCCCACAAGATAATCATGAATCAATGCAGACCCAGTTGATCGAAAGCGTAACCAATCCTTCGTGCCAGGAAGGACGCTTTCATCGTGCGGATGGTTCGGCCATTGATTACGGCAGTGTTCCATTGCCCGATGGCAGTGTCCTTTTCACCTATAAAGACGTCACAGACCAGATGCGGGTCGAGAAAGCCTTGCGGGAACGTGCTGAAGCCATGGAGACAATGGCGCAGATGAAATCAGAATTTATTGCTAACGTCTCTTGTGAATTACGCACACCTCTCAACAGCATCATCGGTTTCTCGCAAATCCTGGAAAAACAGTATTTCGGAGAGCTCAATGCCCGCCAACAGGAGTATAACCAAGGCATTTTCAATGCCTCACAGGAATTGATGCTGCTCATTGATGATATCCTGGATATGACTCAGATTGAGGCCGGATATATTCATTTGGACCCCGAATTGATCACATTACCAGATCTGTTTTCCGATTGTTTGTCTTTGTTCAAAGAACGCGCCGCCCAAAGCGGTCTGACAATCACGACCCAGATTGCCGATGGGTTGCCGGGCATTCATGCTGACCGACGTCGCCTGCGTCAGGCCGTATTCAACCTGCTCAATAATGCGGTCAAATTTACCCCACCCAATGGCCATATCACTGTAATGGCTGCACGACGCGACAACTGTATGGATATTTCAGTTGAAGATAACGGTATCGGAATTCCCCGGGAGGATCAAAAACGCATTTTTGAAAAATTTGAACGAGGCGGCAATGATCCCCATCCCAGCGGCTTTGGTCTGGGCCTCCCGTTGGTCAAAGCCCTGGCCGAACTGCATGGCGGGCTTTTAACCTTGGAATCTAAGCTGGATCAGGGAACAAAAATCACCATGACACTCCCTCTCCAAT
The DNA here is from genome assembly GCA_965199175.1 of Alphaproteobacteria bacterium. Lineage (GTDB taxonomy): Bacteria > Pseudomonadota > Alphaproteobacteria. The sequence continues at coordinate 1,854,524 of OZ240684.1, read as the reverse complement.
CCGGAGCCACCGATTCGACCACCCCTTCATCCCGGGCAGAAGCCTCTCCATTGCAATAACCCACCGCAATAACCGGTTCAAACCTTCGGCTGACCGGACCTGATGATCCGGCTTGCAGAGCATCAATCCCGCGCGTACAACGGCTTGAGAACGAATGATTGCAGAATGAATGATTGTACTCAGGTCTTTGCGGACCGCTATCCACTACCCGGGATTGCTGATACCGAGAAACTCGGCAACCGATTGGCTGGTCTTGCGCAACCCGGAGATTTCATCGGCCTTGAAGGTGATCTTGGGGCCGGTAAAACCACCCTGGCCCGGGCCCTCATCCAACAGCGCTATCGCCAGGCCTCCCTGCCACCGGAAACCGTTTCCAGCCCGACGTTCAATCTGGTTCAGATTTATGATCCTCCACCATGCCCGATTTGGCATCTGGATCTCTACCGCCTCAATCGAATCGAGGACACTGAAGAATTGGGATGGGAACAGGCTCTGAACGAAGCCATCCTCCTGGTCGAATGGCCTCAGATTTTAGATAAGCATTTGCCCTCTAATTATTTGATCATTAAATTGGATTGGGATAATTCTACACCTCCTGTATCTGAAAATAATGGCCGATTTTATCGATTGATCGGCGGCGGTAACTGGCCGGAAAGATTGAGATCAATGGCTCCCGGGATATGTCCTGCCTGATGATGAAAGACCAATGAACCGCCAAGACGCTATTAAGAAATTTTTGCGTGACACTGGCTGGGATACCAACCCACCCGACTGGTTGCCTGGGGATGCTTCGTTTCGACGTTATGCCCGCCTCTCCAATGGGGCTGAAACCGCCCTATTGATGGATTCACCGCCGGAATATGAGGATATCGGTCCCTATATACGGATTGCCCATCATCTCAGGTCGCTTGACCTCAGTGCCCCGGCCATTCTGGCCCTTGATGAAGAAAAGGGTCTGGCGATTATTGAGGATTTTGGCAATGATACCTACACCAACTTGCTGACCGCAGGTCATGATCCCACCTCTCTCTACGCTCTGGCGATTGATTGCCTGATTGACCTTCATCGACACTCTCCGACTCAAACCCGGACCGATATCCCCCCTTATAGCGATGATGTATTCACACAAGAGCATGCGTTGCTCGCCGACTGGTATGCGCCTGCGATTGGCATAGAATTGACCGAGGCAGAACGCGATGCCTATCTGGGCTTATGGTCTGATCTTCTACCCAAAACCCGTCTGTTTGGTGAGGTATTGGTCCTGCGTGATTTCCATGTTGATAATTTGATTCATCTCAAAAAGCGGCCAGATGTACGCGCATGTGGTTTACTTGATTTTCAGGATGCCCGTATGGGTCCGCGTCCCTATGATCTGGCTTCTCTTTTGCAAGACGCCCGGCGCGATGTTGAAACGACATTGGCCCGGGCCATGTTCAAACGTTACTGTGCGGCCTTTCCGGATCTGGATCACGCCGGGTTTACCCAGGCAACGACAATTCTTGCCGCTCAACGTCATTGCAAGGTCCTGGGAATTTTCACCCGTCTGGCCAAACGCGATGGGAAAACCGATTATCTACGCCATATCCCGCGTTTATGGTGCCTGTTGGCATTGTGTCTGCAACACCCGGTCCTGACCGATTTACGAGCCTGGTTTGAGTCAACACTGCCCGTCGAATCGCGGCATATACCAGCCTTATGAAACCAACCAAAATCAAACGCGCCATGATTCTGGCCGCCGGACTGGGAACAAGGCTGCGTCCGGTGACCGATACAAGACCCAAGCCATTGGTGATGGTGAATGGTCGATCTTTACTCGACCGCATCCTTGATCACCTGGTCGTCTATGGAATTGAAGAGGTCGTCCTCAATATACATTATCGTGGTGATATGATTATTGACCACTTAACCGGTCGTTCGCACCCGGTCTGGAAAACTGTGCGCGAAAAGACCCTGCTGGAGACCGGAGGCGGAGTCAAAAACGCACTACCCTATCTGGGGGATGATCCCTTCTTTGTCATCAATGGTGATATCCTGTGGAAAGAAGGACCCGAATCCTGTTTCACCCATCTGGCCGGGCATTGGGATGAACGCCGGATGGATGCCATCATGCTGCTGCAACCCGCCGCCCGGGCCATCGGCTATGATGGGCAGGGCGATTTCTTCCTGGACCAAAACGGTATACCACGCAGACGTCAGGAAAGAGAGGTCGCAGCATACGTCTTTGCCGGGATTCAGATTCTCCATCCCCGTTTATTTCATGATTCACCCTCTGATGCGTTTTCGGTTAATCTCCTTCTTGACCGTGCCATCGCATCAGGACGGCTGCGTGGGATTCCTCATTCAGGCGCATGGTACCATATCGGAACACCGCAGAGCCTTGCTGAAACCGAGATGGTTTTGAGAGAAGAAAAATATGCCCCATTCCCCGGATAATGTCTGATTTACCGAACGACAAAACCCCGAAAAAGCCCACCGGACGTGTTTTTACCATCCCGGCTCATCGTCCTTTTATCGATGATATAGCCGCCGGTTTATTACACATCCATAACGAAGAAGAAAATCCCACCCCCGAAAGCCTGGCTGGCCTGACAGTTTTACTCCCCAACCGCAGAGCCACCTCAGCTCTTGAAACAGCGTTGATCCAGCGAAAAGATCAACAGCCTTGTTTCCTGCCACGCATCATCGCGATTGCTGATGCCCCTGATGAGCTGGATTCTCTTACCCCTGAGGATCCGGGGTTGGTCCACCCCCGGCTGATTGACGGCCTGTTACCGGCGATTGACCCTCTCCGGCGCCGGGTTTTGCTCTGCCGGGAGATCCGCCGTTGGCATGAGAATCGAGGTCAACCGGTGCCGGCAATTAGTCTGGCTCTCCGGCTGGCTGCTGGTCTGGCTGATTTTCTTGATGAAATGCAGCTTGAAAATTGTGGTCTGGAGAAATTGGAAACCCTGGAAGCCGCCGATTACACCGAACATTGGGGATTGATCCTCGATTTTCTGAATATATTAAAAACACGCTGGCCACAGATATTAACCACAGAACGGGCTATGGATCCGATGGATCGCCGTGACCGCACCATCCGGGCCTTGGCCGATTCCTGGACAACCACCCCCCCGAACCATCCGGTCATCATCGCCGGTTCCACCGGGACCATGCCGGCTACCACCCATCTGATTGCCAGCATCGCCAGCCTGACCAACGGGATTGTCGTGCTTCCCGGCCTTGACCGGGACCTTGATCAGGAAAGTTGGGAAGCCCTTGATCCCTCCCATCCGCAATATAGCCTCAAACAACTTCTTGAGGCACTCGACATGACACGGGATATGATTACCGATTGGCCAACCGGCTCCCGGTCCGCAGACTATCGGGTTCAGGAACAATCAGCCACAGCCCGGACAACGCTGTTGCGGCTGGCATTACGACCGGTTGAAACAACCGCTGCCTGGACAACAGAGCCGCCGCCAGAGGATGATGCCTGGAATCATTTAACAATGATCCCATGCCGTGGACCTCACGAGGAGGCCATCACGATTGCTCTGGCCTTACGGGAAGTTCTGGAGACACCGGGAAAAAAAGCGGCTCTTGTGACTTCTGATCGCGGTCTGGCCCGCCGGGTCGCAGCCGAATTGCGGCGATGGGATATCATGGTTGATGATTCGGCAGGCTCGCCTCTGGCTTCAACCAGAGCCGGAGCCTTTTGGCGGTTGATCATCGAAACCGTTGCCACCGATTTCGCTCCGATACCCTTTGCCTCTCTCTGCCAACATCCTCTGGCAGCAGGCGGTCAGCAAATGGTTGCTTTTCGTGCTCTGGCCCGGCGTTTTATCGGAACCGCCCTGCGTGGTCCCCGTCCGGAACCCGGTCCAGATGGCCTGCGTCAGGCATTGGAACAAGCCCGTAATGATCCCAAATGCGCCAAAAAACTCGGTGATATCACCCAGGTGGCTGAGTGGCTGGAAACAATCCTCAGTGCCTTGACCCCCCTTGGGACCTGGTCTGAAAATCAACCCCCAACCGATGGACCGGCCATCGAGCTGATTGCCCGCCACAAAGCAGCTGCCTATGCGTTAGCATCCTCGGATACCCAAACCGGGGAAACACGGCTTTGGAAAGGAGCCGATGGCCAGGCCGCCATCACCCTTATGGACCGGGTGGAAGCAGCCTTTGAAGGGCATGACATGCCTGATCTTACCCTCAGTCATTATGCCACCCTCTTAGGCGATATGATGGCTGAGGTCGCGGTACGCCCAGCCTATGGCAGCCATCCGCACTTATTTATCTGGGGACCTCTGGAAGCCCGGCTCCAGTACTGTGATCGTATGATTATCAGTGGCCTCAATGAAGGGTCCTGGCCACGCCATAGCACAGCCGATCCCTGGATGGGACGGCATATGAGACAGGAAATCGGTTTGCCATCACCGGAGCGACGTATCGGTCTGGCTGCCCATGATTTTGCACAATTAGCCGCCGCACCAGAGGTCATACTCACCCGTTCGACTCATGCAGGCGGAGCCCCCAGCGAACCATCGCGCTGGTGGCGACGTTTGTCTCTGTTTGCCCCCGAACCATCAACCGACAATTCCCGGAGCAATTCCACACCCCCATACCGCCGCTGGGGCCACCAGCTTGACCAGCCAGGACAAGAGGTTACGTGCCAGTTGCCCAACCCTAAACCGCCTCTCAATCGACGGCCAGACCGTATCTCAGCCACCCAGGTCAGAACCCTGGTTAAGAATCCCTATCTCTTTTATGCACAACGGATTTTACGCCTGGAAGCTTTGGATTCTCTGGACGCGGATCCGGATGCTGCGGCGCGCGGTCAGGCCATTCACAAAACCCTTGAAATCTTCATGAACCGCTATCGTGATGCGCTGCCTGATGACGCCACCGCCAAATTATGCGCAATCGGGCAAGAGGTTCTTGCCCCCCTTCTGGCCTTACCGGGCTGGAAAGCCATATGGTGGCCACGTTTCCAGGCCATTGCGGACTGGTTTACCGATTGGGAAAGCCAAAGACGCGATGCCGGAATAACTCCTCTGGCATTGGAAATTTCAGGGGAAATTCCCCTGGAAAATAAAAAAATCCTCACCGCCAAGGCCGACCGCATTGACCGCCTCCCTGACGGAGGGCTGGCCATCATTGATTATAAAACCGGGCGAACACCCTCCTGGCCAAAAGTCACGCAGGGAGAAGAACCACAGCTCCTTTTAGAAGCTGCGATTGCCCTTAAAAACGGTTTTCAGGGAATCGGTCCTGATTCGCATGTAGCCGCGCTGGCCTATCTGCGTCTCAATGGCGGAAAACCGGCGGCAGGAAAAGAATCACCGCAGAAGATGGATGGCAAAAATTCTCTGGCAACCAAAACCCTGGATGGGCTGAATACATTATTACGGCATTATGCCAACCCGGATCAGGGATATCCGGCCATTCAGCGCTTTGAAACCGCAACCAGATCATGGGGCGAGATCCGATCAACCCCATACAGAGCCTATGATCACCTGATCCGCCGGACAGAATGGTCATGAGGAACTCCGCTACTCAAGCCACACCCAACCAACGGGTTGACGCTCAACGCCGGGCCGCCGACCCGTCGGCATCAGCCTGGGTAACCGCCAATGCCGGGGCAGGAAAAACCTTTATCCTGGTTGATCGTGTGATCCGGCTTTTATTGGCCGGAACCCCACCCCAACGTATTGTATGCCTCACCTTTACCCGGGCGGCAGCAGCTGAAATGGCCAACCGATTGCTTGACCGGCTGGGGGAATGGTCCTTACTCGATGATAACGCCCTGAGTATAGTGTTATCGGATCTTGGAATTCAAAAATCAGGGCCGGTTGCTCTGGCCGGAGCACGGCGATTATTCGCAACCGCTTTAGAAACACCGGGTCGTTTGAAAATCCAGACCTTTCATGCCTTCTGCGAATCCATCCTCAAACATTTTCCTCTGGAAGCCGGGTTGCCACCGCATTTTGACGTTCTTGATGAGCGAGCCGCCGCAACGATATATCGTCAATCCATTGCTCAAATTCTTGAAAAAGCCGCAAAAGGGACCGATCCGGACTTAACCCATGCCTGTAACATTCTGGCCCGCCGCCTTGGCGAAAACCGGCTGGGAGACATGGTTGAGAAAGCCTGTACCCACCGATATTTTACCATTCTCCCGGCAAAAGAACGCGATGATGCCACAAGACGCATCTTAGGCATCAAGCCAAACGACAATGAAACCACCATACTCAGAGCAGCCTGCGATCAAACCGCTTTTGATCAACCGGGGCTGGTATCGGCGGTTGCTGCCCTGAAAACCAGCACAAAGACAACCGACCAGAAAAGAGCCATCCTGATTGAGAAATGGCTCAGCCAGACCATCCCCCAAAGAGCCGGGGCCGGATGGAACAACTATCTCAGCGCATTTCTTACCCAGGAGGGAACAGCACACAAAAAACTGGCAACCAAAGAGGTCAAAGAAAAACATTCTGCAATCGACACGATCCTCAAAACTGAGCAAAGCCGCATCTTCGCTATCAATGAATATTTAAAGGCCCTCCGGGTCGCCGAATCAAGTGCTGCTTTAGCCCTTTTTGCTACCCGGGTTCTGGAAAACTATATCAGCGAAAAAAATCGCCGGGCCAGTGTTGATTTTGATGATCTGATTACCCGGACTCAGGCCCTGCTCAGTCAAAATCATGGTGCTTCCTGGGTTATGTATAAAATTGACGGCGGCATTGACCATATTCTCGTTGATGAGTCTCAGGACACGTCACCGGCACAATGGGCGGTAATCCGTTCTTTGAGTGAAGAATTTTTCTCCGGAACCGGGAGAAATCCTGATCAACGGAGCCTTTTTACGGTCGGTGACGAAAAACAATCGATTTTCGGCTTTCAGGGTGCCGACCCGGAATATAGCCTGAATATGCGCGATGAATTGGCAAAAAAGTCAAAGGCCTGCGGCAACCAATGGTCGAACATCCCGCTGGGCATCAATTTCCGCTCCGCCCCGGCAGTGCTGAGCGTGGTCGATTGGGTCTTTGCAGATAAAGCCAAACCTTACGGCGTGACAAAACAATGGGTGACCCATCGCCCCCATCGCACCAACGCAAACGGTCTGGTGGAATGGTGGGATCTGGCCGATACGATCAATGAACCCCCACCCAATCCCTGGGTGCCACCCAGTGACCAGCCCGCCCTCACGCCAGCAAAATGCCTGGTCGGGGATATTGCTGATCATATTCAAACCCTGATCAATCAGGGTGAGACTCTGGCAACAACCGGAAAACCAATCCAGGCCGGCGATATTCTCATTTTGATTCAGAAACGATCTGGAGGCATTGCCGATAATCTGGCCCATGCTCTCAAGCGGCGCGGGATCCCGGTGGCCGGAAATGACCGGCTGGTTCTGGCCGAACATCTGGCGGTTATGGATTTATGTGCTGCCGCCCGGTTTGCCCTTTACCCGGAAGATGACCTTAATCTGGCTGTGGTCCTCAAAGGACCCTTATGCAATCCGGATCATCTTCTGGAAGAAGATGATCTGATGCAGCTATGCCTGGATCGTCTGGATCATGATGAATCCCTTTGGGAAACCTTAAAAAGACATGCTGCGCAAAAACCAATCTGGAAAACCTGCTACGAACGCTTATCTGTTTGGTTGCAGGAAGCCGATCAGACCGCACCATATGATTTTTTCACTGCCCGTCTGGCAACTGAAAACGGGCGTCGTGCTCTGTTGGCCCGACAGGGAGAAGAAGCCGAAGAACCCATAGATGAATTTCTGACTCTTTGTTTGGCTTACGAAACAAATTACACACCCTCTTTGCAAAGCTATTTGCATTGGTTTGAACATACCGCCGGAACCATTTCCCGGGCCGCCGATTCGCCGCGCAACGAAGTACGGATCATGACCGTGCATAGCGCCAAGGGTTTAGAAGCACCGGTGGTTTTTCTGGCAGATGCGGCCCGCACAGTTTCTCAACGTAATGACTTTCTCTGGGACTGGCCACCGACAGACTCTGCGGCAACCAATACCCAGAGCCATCATCCGGTTTTGCTCTGGCCGGGGAACAAAAATGACCAGGACCGGGTCTCGACACAATGCGCGATGAGTCATCAGGAAGCTGCGCTGCATGAATATCATCGCCTGCTTTATGTCGCCATGACCCGGGCCCGGGACCGGCTTTATGTCTGCGGTTGGAAAGATCAACGCGCCAACCATCAGACTCAGGAAAGCTGGCACATGCTGATTGAGCGGATCTTAAAAAAGAAGGGCATCTCTATTGACCGGGGTGATGGAAAGACCGGCTATCGTTACGAAACCGGACCATCTGTGACAGCACCACCTTTGCCGCCAACCCGGCAACCAGAGCTGAAATTACCTGATTGGCTTTATCGAAAAGCCCCCGGTCAATCGCCAATACCGGCAGCTGTGACCCCCTCTGCTGTGACCCCCTTTGCAGGGTCCGGCGATCCCGAACCGGCCATCAGCCGTATCAAAACAGCAGAATCATCAAAAAACAATCCGGCAATCATGTCCCGGCAGCGCGGACTCCTGATCCATCGCTTGCTTGAAATTTTGCCCGGAACACCGGTGCCCATACGTGCACAACGCGCACAGCTGGTAACAGATAATTTTACCTCTTTGTTACCCTCAGCCATGACTCAGGAAGTGCAGGAAACTGTTCTCAGCTTACTTGAAGACCCGGATATTGCGCCGCTTTTTACCTCAGACTGCCTGACTGAAGTCCCGGTCAGCGGCGTCATTGACGGCACCATGATCCGGGGGCGGATTGACCGGTTAAAAGTAACAGAAACAACTGTTACAATCCTTGATTACAAAACCGGTACGGTTCCAAAACAAATACCCCGGGACATCCCGCCAGCCGATTTAGCGCAAATGGCTCTCTATCATCGCCTGTGTCAACATATTTATCCGGATCGGATGATTCACTGTATTTTGTTATGGACTGATGGTCCGCAATACATAGTCGTTGCGCAAGAGATTCTTGATCAGGCCTTCCCTCTGCCCCTTACGTCATGATTCCAGTAATGGGTACCGCATAGAACCGGCAACCAACAAAAACGCGATAAAAACCGCGATTGAGGACCATCATTTCCAGATATCAACCGTGATCTGTTGTTTTAAGGTCACATATAAATTTTCTTCATATTTTCCATAGAGTTAAATAGGTATTGGTTGAAAAAAATATAGGCAATCGATTGCCTGCTGATTGTCTTAATTCTATTCAACTTTATCATCTAACCGATTGTAATTTATTAAAAATATCTATTTAAGGTCAATGATTGATCATGTCAGCACATATCGGACACAAAATCGCTTTCATCGCTCATGATGATGCCTCTGATTTTTTCATTTTTGCTTATATAAAGAGGGGAATTGCCACGCGATGACCGGGAAACCGACCCAAATCATTCCGGGTTGCGATTAAATTGGCTGCCAAAATCACCAGAGCATTTCTGGTCGTAAAACGCTCTGGTAACGAGTGATTAAAAAGAGCCGGCCCCGCTTCCTCATATATCGTTTCGCATGCCGTTTTACAGATTTGTTTTATAGATCGTCATAGATCATATGACATATCCTGCTGATGAATGTCATCGGCTGTTCTGGTCCGGTGACCCCCCATATTTCGTTATCAGAAATGAACCGGCACCCTTACCGGCAAGCACAGCTGTCCGTGAAAATAAATTATTTCGTATCTGCACTTATTGATATCAGCACAGCGTTGGCGCAAGGGAATCACCAGGATCAAGCGTGAAATCAGGGGGAATTTATTCTGGCGTGCTTCATGACTCCTGCGGAACCGGACTCCTGTGGAACCGGACTCCTGTGGGACCGGACTCCTGTGGGACCGGACTCCTGTGGGACCGGATTCTAAACCAGAGCCACATAGCCCGGCCTCGCTCGGCACCCCTTTCATCGATGAGTCCATATATGTGATTTTTTACCGACAATACCACACAGCCCAGCACCTCTTTAATCATAGCCGTGTAGTTGTGATAAAGCCTTCCGCAGACGTTATGACGACCCGTAACCGATCATAAAAAGGGAAACATGTTCATAAGGAATATCAAAATGCGGGGATCAAAATGCCACCTTGATTGAACCAACCACATAGCCCGGCACCTCTTTAATCATAGCCGTGTAGTTGTGATAAAGCCTTCCGCAGACGTTATGACGACCCGTAACCGATCATAAAAAGGGGAACATGTTCATAAGGAATCTCAAAATGCGGGGATCAAAATGCCAGCCTGATTGAACCAACCACACAGCCCCCATCGCAATCTTGACATTGAGCAATAACTTTCTGATTGTATCGGGATTACGAGCCAGGTTCGGTCACGTTCTGCTGAGCCATCCGGCCAGACCGGCCATTTGTAAAAACACCGGAAAATTGATATTGACAGCGTGGCCGGGCAAGAGTGAAACAACAGTCGCCGAACCAAAAGGAAAAACCCGAAAAATTCCACCCAAAACCCCCAATGCAAAGCACCAGAAGATACAAAGCACCAAAAAAGTCTGAAAAAACACTAAAAACATGAGAAAAGTGTCGCGAAGGGCCATTGATGCCCCTTACGGGTCAATCATGATCAGCGATCACCACTGATATAACCCGTTTTTAGGGGTGGCCGTCCCGTCGCTGGCTTTACCAGCCAGTATTCAGAATAAAAAAGTATTCCCGGAGAAAATAGCAATGTCTCAACCCCTGCATGTCACTGATGATTCCTTTGAAGCCGATGTTCTGAACGCTGAGGGTCCTGTGCTTGTCGATTTTTGGGCCGAATGGTGTGCGCCATGCAAGCAAATTTCGCCGTTTTTAGATGAATTGGCGGCCCAGTTGGATGGCAAGATTACCGTTGCCAAGATCGACATTGACGGAAATCCCCAAACACCCACCAAATACGGAGTAAGAGGAATCCCGACCTTGATTGTGTTCAAAGACGGTCAGGTTGCCGCTACCAAAGTTGGCAGCGTGCCCAAAAGTCAATTATTTGATTGGGTCGAATCGGTTATTGCCGGTTGACCTCCGCAACCTCGTCAGCACATATCTCTTCCAAAACAGCTTCAGAATCATTGATTTTAAGAGCCCAGCCAGCCAGATATAAAGATCCACAGATCAAAACCCGGCATGGCCCTGAAGATTGTTCAGAATCCCGGTTTTCCTGGGCTAGCTGGCTCAAAGCAGTCTGTAAATCAACCGCCGCATCGACAGCAATACCGGCTGTACGTCCGGCAATAGCGGCCTGTTCGGCCGTGAAGGATGACGGTTCTCCGGCAATCGAGATGGCTTTACCGCGATCAATGAAGGGAGCCAAAGGCGAGAGAAAACCGCTCATATCCTTTGAACGAAGCATGCCATAAACCAAGTAAAGAGGCCGGTCACGCCATGTGCTCACCGCCTGGGCCAGAATGATAGCCGCCGCCGGATTATGACCACCATCAACCCATAATTCCCAGTCACGGGGGAGTAATTCGGTTAAAATACCACGGGTCAATCTTTGTAATCGCCCCGGCCATTCAACCCGGGTCAAACCACGTGCAATGGAAGGAGCAGAAATTTCAAACCCAGGGAGATTCTCCAGACAGGCAATCGCCACACCGGCATTAACATGTTGATGCGCACCGACCAGGGCCGGGCTGGGCAAATCAAGGCTCCATGAACGACCACGATAGACAAAAGCACTGGTCGGAGCCGGATCCTCAACCGGATTGATACACCACTCATGATGACAGCGATAGGCCGGTGCGCCAACAGCCCCGGCCCGCTGCATGATGGTCGCCAGAGCCTGCTCCGGCTGGGGAGCAACAATCACCGGGACATCTGGCTTAAGGATACCGGCTTTTTCAGCCGCGATTGATGCCAGATCATCACCGAGAAATTGCATATGATCCATGGAAATGGGGGTAATAGCAGTCATAATCGGCTGATCAATAACATTGGTGGCATCCAGCCGACCCCCAAGACCGGTTTCGAGCAAAAGAATATCGGCTTTTGCCTGAGCATCCTCAGAAAAGCAAAGAAAAGCCGCCGCTGTCGTGATCTCAAAAAACGTAATCGGGGCATTGGCATTGGCTTCCTCGCAGATTTCCAAAGCATGGTTGAGAATCTGAGAATCCACCAAGCCATCGACCAAACGAATACGTTCATTAAAAGCCCGTAAATGTGGCGATGTATATGCCTGAACCCGGTAACCAGCCACTTCAAGAATAGCCCGTAAAAACGCAATGGTTGATCCTTTGCCATTGGTGCCGGCAACATGAATAACCGGCGGCAAACGTCGCTGAGGATGGCCAAGAGCTGCCAACAAGACTCGCAAACGATCCAGTGATAAATCAATGAGCCTGGGATGAAGAGCAGTCAGGCGATCAAGAATAGCCTGGGAATCTTTGTTGCTGGTCATGCTACCGCGATGATGGCCCGGTTTCCGGGGATTGCGGCCTTTGAGAATGTGATGGCAGGGGGGGTGTCGTTGTCTGCACCGTCTCATCGAAAAGGTCGCCGCTACACTCCGCATCATTTGATAAACAGCGGGCCTGGGTAAGCAAAGAGAGAATACGGCCCAGCACAACAGCCAATTCAGTGCGCGGACACACCATATCAACCATACCGTGTTTCAGCAGATATTCAGCTTTCTGGAATCCTTCGGGCAGTTTTTCACGTATGGTTTCCTGAATGACCCGCGCACCGGCAAAGCCAATGATTGCCCCCGGTTCAGCAATGATCACATCACCCAGCATCGCGAAAGAAGCCGAAACGCCGCCGGTCGTTGGGTCAGCAAGAACCGTGATATAAGGCAGACCCGCACGCTTAACCATCCCCACAGCCAGAGTCGTCCGGGGCATCTGCATGAGGGATAAAATCCCTTCTTGCATACGCGCACCACCTGAAGAACATACAGCAACCAAAGCCGCTTGCTCAGCAACCGCTCGCCGTGCAGCAGCCAGAAATGCCTCCCCGACCGCTTGCCCCATAGAGCCGCCCATGAACGCAAAATTCATCACCATAACCACCGCTTTAACACCGCCAAGATCACCCTGAGCCAGAAAAACCGCATCCTGGGACTCTGTTTTATCGCGGGCATCACGCAAACGTTCGGTATATTTCTTAATATCCCGGAATTTCAAAGGGTCATCTGTCGTCTGAGGACACGCAATCTCTTCATAATGACCCTGGTCAAATAACAAAGACAAACGATTACGCGCAGGCATACGCAAATGATGGCCACAGCCACCGCAAACATATAAATTAGCATCTAAATCGCGGTGAAAAATCATCTGGTTACAGGATGGACAGGCCCGCCAAAAATCATCCGGCACGTCTTTCTTGCCAACAATAGCCCGCAATTTAGGGCGGACAAAATTGGCCAGCCAGTTCACGCTCCAGCCCCGTCCTGTGTGTCACTGCGGGCCATGCGAACCGCCTGGGATAAAGAAGTGACAAGGGAAAAAACCCGGTCTGCTTGCTGACCCGGGGATGCGGTCGCGATACATTCAACCAGGGCAGACCCAACAACCACCGCATCAGCAATCCGGGCAAGGGCAGACGCATGCTGCGGTTCCCTGACGCCAAATCCAACCGCAAGCGGTAAATCAGTATGCTGACGCAACCGGCCAATATCCGCTTCAATATCCGACTGGGCAGCAACTTTGGTCCCGGTAATACCACGCACCGATATGTGATAAATAAAACCACTGGCCCCGGAAATAATCGACGGCAAGCGACCCTCATCAGAAGTAGGAGACGTCAGGCGGATCACATCAAGACCCGCCTTATGAGCATTATCATCAAGAACAGCCGATTCCTCAGGCGGCAAATCAACAACAATCACAGCATCAATCCCTGCCTGGGCAGCCGCTTTGGTAAAAAGCTCCGGACCATAGGCATGAATCGGGTTGTAATACCCCATCAAAATGAGTGGCGTTTTTGCATCTGCCTGCCGAAAATCAGCAGCCATAGCCAGCGTTTTTTCCAGAGTGATCCCCGCTTTGAGAGCCCGCAAGCTGGATGCCTGAATGGCCGGCCCATCAGCCATCGGATCAGAAAACGGAATCCCCAACTCAATCAAATCAGCCCCGGCATCCGGCAATCCTTTCAAAATAGCCCGTGATACATCAGGATCCGGATCACCAGCGACCACAAAAGGAACCATTGCCGCCCGGCCTTGTTGAGCCAAATCAGCAAAACGAGCAGCCAAACGACGGCTATGGACCCGATAACCCGCCATTACGACTCAATCCCCATATCCAAGCCAAGTGCCCGGGCCACCGTAAAAATATCCTTATCACCGCGCCCACACAGATTCATACAGAGAATATGATCACGGGGAAGATCGGGAGCAATTTCAGCCACATGAGCAAGCGCATGGCTGGGTTCCAGAGCCGGAATAATCCCTTCCATACGGGCGCAAAGCTGGAAAGCATCCAGAGCTTGGGTATCCGTAGCCGAAACATATTCGACACGCCCCTGATCATGCAGCCAGGCATGTTCAGGGCCAATACCGGGATAATCAAGCCCGGCAGAAATCGAATGCGCATCTTTGATCTGTCCATCAGCAGTTTGCAGGAGATAGGTCCGGTTGCCATGCAGAACACCCGGGCGACCACCGGTCAAAGAAGCCGCATGTGCACCGCTTTCAATGCCCCGTCCGGCTGCTTCCACCCCAATCAGCCGGATATCCGGCTCGTCAAGAAAGGGGTAGAACAGGCCCATCGCATTGGACCCCCCCCCAACAGATGCCACCAATGTATCGGGAAGACGGCCTTCGGCATCCATCATCTGCTGTCGGGTTTCGGTCCCGATGACCGATTGAAAGTCGCGCACCATAGACGGATAGGGATGCGGACCGGCAACAGTGCCGATGATGTAAAACGTATCATCAACATTGGCCACCCAGTCACGCAAGGCATCATTCATCGCATCCTTAAGAGTGGCAGTCCCCGAATCAACCGGCTCAACCGTGGCACCCAAAAGTTTCATCCGAAAAACATTGGGAGCCTGACGCTCAATATCAGCCCGACCCATATAAACCACGCAAGGAAGATCAAACAACGCACAGACCGTTGCTGTGGCCACCCCATGCTGGCCCGCCCCGGTTTCGGCAATGATGCGGGTTTTACCCATACGCCGTGCCAATAAAACCTGGCCGAGGCAATTATTGATCTTATGAGCACCAGTGTGATTGAGCTCATCACGTTTGAAGTAAATTTGAGCACCACCAAAATATTCCGTTAACCGATGCGCCAGGGTTAAGGGGCTTGGGCGTCCGACATAGGTTCTCAGCAAATGATTGAATTCAGACTGAAAGGCTTCATCGACCCGGGCTTCTTCATAGGCTTGTTCAACCGCTAAAACCAACGGCATGAGAGTCTCAGCAACAAAACGCCCACCGTAAGAACCAAAATGACCCCCCTCATCGGGACCAGACCGGTATGTATTGACTTCATGAATTGGGGACATTGTTTTCATATCCATAAAGGACCAAACGGCCCGAAAAAGGCAATCCACCATGCCCCACCCCAGGGGTCAAGACGGGGATCAGAATGCCAAAACATCAATGAATGCCTTCCGGTTTAATCAACAGATGGTCATCATCATATTGAGTGATATACCGGAACCCTTTCCCGATCAGGGTTTCTTGCATCCGGGTTCTTTTATCGGGGAAAGATTCAACCAATATCAACCAGGCGTTATCAGCGAGCAAATCGGGCATACCGGCGATCACTGCCAATTCATGACCTTCAACATCGATTTTAGCAGCAATCCGACGATTCTTGAAATTGAAAAGAGTATCCAGACGACAACAAGAAACAGGAACCACCCTATCTTCATCATATGCGGAACTCTCAATAAGGCTGTTCTTTCCCGGATTAGAGAAATCCTGGGTCAGATGGACCTGGCCATTCCGGTCACTGGCCGCGATTTGGTGAATGGTGATACGATCATTAAAACCATTGATAAATCGATTGGCGTAAAATTGAGAAAGTGTCTTGGGATCCGGCTCCAGAGCGTGAATCTCAACATCCTCAAATTCACGCGCGAATCCTATGGAAAAAAGACCGAGATTGGCTCCTATATCAATGAATATTTCCGGCTTAAAATCCAGAGACTGTTCAAACAAAATATTGATTGTATCTTTATGAAAATTTGCCAAATAGATTTTCTTATCAACATAATGATTTTTATTGAGAAGATAGAGGTTTTTCATATATTTAAATGTGAAATAATTATTTTTATTATTAAAAACTAAATACTTTTTTATGGCTCTGATAATATTACGAGCAACTTTGGAAATTTTTTTGAACATCTTGCGCATAAGCCCAACCCCACAACTGCATCATCCATTGGTTATAAATCGGCGGCTTTATCAAGAAATTGTTTTATTTTCTCCGGGCTTTTATAGCCTGGCCGCTCTTCAACCCCCGAAGACACATCGACTACCCTGGCCCCGGTCATATTCACTGCCCTGGCCAGGTTGTCAGCGTCAAGGCCACCAGCCAATAACCACGGCAAAGGCCAATGGCGGTTGTCGAGTATACGCCAATCAAAAGCCGTTGCATTGCCGCCGGGGCGCAATGCCCCGGTTGGTGGAGACGCATCGAATAACAGCCAGTCAGCACTATCAAAATACCCTGTTGCCGCATCAAGATCCGATACAACACGCAACGTGATTGCTTTGATCACCGGTTTGGCAAAGCGTTGTTTAATCGCCTGAACCCGTTGGGGACTCTCCTCACCATGCAGCTGTAAAAAGTCAAGATCAGCATATTCCAGAATAGACTCAATGATTGCATCATCCGAATCAACAAACAAACCAACCCGATGCGGACCCGGCGGTGTGCGGCTGATCAGGTCACCTGCTTGCGGACCCCGCAAAAACCGGGGAGAACGCGGGTAAAAAACAAATCCAATCATCGCGGCACGCGATGCCGCAACCGCTGCTTCCGGGGTGGTAACACCACAAATCTTAACCGAAACAGTCATGTACCCGGATTCCCGGAAAGGGTTGCGGCAATCGCCACAGCAGCGGCAACAGGGTCAGGAGACCGGGTAATCGGACGACCAACAACAATATAATCAGCCCCGTCAGAAATCGCCTGGCCCGGGGTTGCTGTTCTCTTCTGATCATCCTGATCATCACCAACCGGACGTATACCCGGTGTGACCAGAAGGAAATCATCACCACAGCAATCGCGCAACCGTACCAATTCATGGGGAGAGCAAACAACACCATCACATCCGGCTTTACAGGCAGCATCAGCAAGACGGACCGCCCAGTCAGCCGGGTTTTCTTTCACACCGAGAGACTCTAAATCAGGAGCAGACAAACTGGTCAGAACCGTCACTGCCAGAATAAGCGGCCGCTCAATATTCAAAATCGCCGCCGATTGACTGGCTGCAACACAAGCCGCTTCCATCATTGCTGCTCCGCCACAGGCATGGATTGTCAACATCACCGGACGTAACGGGACAACAGACCGCACTGCTGCAGCCACGGTGTTGGGAATATCGTGGAATTTCAAATCCAAAAAAACCGGCACATCAGCAGCAACAGAGCGCACAGCATCCGGTCCGTTGGTGGTGAAAAATTCCTGCCCCAGCTTAACCGCCCCAACAGACCCGGCCAACTGATTGGCCAATGTCACAGCATGGTCAATATCGGTGAGATCAAGGGCACAAATCAAAGGAGAAGCAATCTGAGACATCACACAATTTTACCTTGAGAATTTCAGAGATCAGGGAGAATTTCAGGGATCAGGAAAATCTCAGGGATTCTAAAAAATATACCAGAATCCAGGTGACATATCACATAGTTCCCGGCGCGTTCTCAAGAAAGAGCGTCACAAGAAAGAGTCTCAACAACACACAAAATGATCAGAGTATCTGAACCCTCGTTTGGATTCCCCTCAATGATGCGTCACCAATGATCCTTATTGGCTCAGCATGTTTCGGGAATCACGCCAGAAAACTGCCCGGTATCAGAATCCCATACCCGCAGTTGACCTTTCGCCATATCAATATGCCAGCCATGCAAAAACAGTCGTTGCTCTTCCACTGGCCGGGCAATCCAGGGAAACGTCATCAGGTTGGAGAGCGACCCCTTGATTCCGGCCAATTCACATTCTAAGCGGCTCTCATCAGAACTGTTCCCGGACTGAGACTGCAAAGCCTCATCAACAACCGGGCGGGCAATCTGCATCCAAGAGGTAATAAAATCATCATCAGCCCCCTGCATACCGGTCATCGCGTGCCCAATACCACCACAATGAGCATGGCCTAATACGATAATATTCGGAATTTTTAAGCTCTTAACAGCATATTCCAGGGCTGCTCCAACAGCATTAAGACCACCACCATGATCAAAAGCCGGAACCAGATTGGCAACATTGCGAACAATAAAAAGATCACCAGGATCCGCTTGAGTGAGGGTGACCGGGTCAACCCGCGAATCAACACAAGAAACAACGATTGCCCGGGGTGATTGACCCTGTTCAAACAAACGGCGATACGCCGCCTGACAAGCCGGAAACTGATCCCGGCGAAAAGACTGGAATCCTTGAAGAAATTTCTCAACCCCACCCATCTCATCAACCCCAAATTTACCAAAATGGTTTCAAATCAGGGGAATACCCCCCAACCCAATAGCGTTGAGATAACAATAAAAGAACAATAACAACAAGAAGAATGTCACCATAACCTGAAATGTGACATAGAAACGATAATCAGCTATACTGGTTGCGGTTACGTTGGTCGTGGGTAGCATCTCGCTTAAAAAATTGAGAGAAAATCAGATGGTCGATATCGTTAGCCATCAGCAAAGTCAGGCTCAGCAAACAGCAACCCCGGTAGGAATGGCGGCGATGCGTCGTGCCCTTAAAGAGGAAGGCAAAACGTCCCGCCCCCTGACCGATCAGGCCCCCGAACGAACCAAAAAAACGGCCAACCAACAGCCGACACGCAAACGGCGCGGCGGTAATCTGGATATCATGGCCTGATTACCGTCTTTCCGGCGACCCGCTCCATCACGCCGGAGCCACCCCATCACCGGGATCATCCTGTCGCCAAAATCATCCCATACAATGCGATCCTTCCCGGAGCGTCTCTTATCTGGCCTGATCACCGTCTTTCCGGCGACCCGCTCCCGGCGCAGCGGTAATCTGGATATCCTGGCCTAATCACCGTCTTTCCGGCGACCCGCTCCATCACGCCGGAGCCACCCCATCACCGGGATCATCCTGTCGCCAAAATCATCCCATACAATGCGATCCTTCCCGGAGCGTCTCTTATCTGGCCTGATTACCGCCGGACCCGGCGACTCGCTCCATCACCCCGGAGCCACCCCATCACCGGGGTCATCCTGCCGCCAAAATCATCCCATACAATGCGATCCTTCGCGGAGCGTCTCTTATCTGGCCTGATTGCCGCCGGACCCGGCCTCAGAAGGCTCATCAATCGGATCAAGGGTGGAAACAGAGGAAGGAACCGGACGTAATTTTTTCAACATACGCCGGGAATGCCGGGCCTGGCGACGCCAGGAGCTTTGATTAAACCAACAGAGAATCCATCCGCAGACCAGCCCGATAATCACAGACACCAAC
Organism: Alphaproteobacteria bacterium; assembly: GCA_965199175.1. Lineage (GTDB taxonomy): Bacteria > Pseudomonadota > Alphaproteobacteria. The sequence continues at coordinate 1,834,918 of OZ240684.1, read as the reverse complement.
AGAGCAACATAGAGCGGGAGCTGAAGGATAATTGGTACAGGACCAAAAGAAACGTCCACAAGACCCCGGTTGGAAACCGCGAACATCATCGCGACAACACACAAGATCAGAATAAAAATCCGGAAAAGAACCTGCCGCCACATCCCGGAGCATCACACCTCCCGGAGCCAAAAACAGGCCACGACCTCACAATCATACGCCCTCATGATGCCACCCAGATATCATCCAACATGGCGGCACCACCAGCCGGGGAGGTGACTAGCTGTTGAGACGCTCACGCAGATCCTTACCCGCCTTGAAATAAGGAATATGCTTTTCCTGAACCCGTACAGTCTCGCCGGTACGCGGGTTGCGACCCAGGCGCGACTCACGCCGCTTGACCGAAAAAGAACCAAAACCACGGAGCTCAACACGATCACCACGCGACAAAGCATCACCAATTTCATCAAAAATCTTGCCGACGATCACCTCGACATGGTGATGATAAAGATGGGGATTAAGCTCCGATAAATGATTCACCAACTCAGATTTTGTCATCGCCTGACATCCTCCTCTCCCAAACGTCTCTCCCACACAGCCTTCCTGAGCCGGAATAGTGCGGGGACTGACCCCGTTCCCCTTGCAAATCAGGGAATTTGGCTACATTCCCAATCCCTGCATCAGGGTCACGAACCACTTCCAGCCTGCCAGAGGGAAATCAACCCGTCAAGTTTAACACTCTCTTGTATCATCGTTTTTCCCACCAGACTATCGAGAACACGATCAACAAAACGCTCCCATAATTCTTGCTCTTCTTCGCTTTCTACATCCCGTATTGGTAATCCTTCAGGGATACCCCGCTCCTCAAATTTCGCAATCGCTTCGGCCTGACCACCGATTTCATCAACCAGACCGAGTTCAAAAGCCTGGCGACCACTGAAAATACGCCCATCGGCAACCTTGATTCGGGCCGGTGTATCAAGACCACGGCGCTCAGTCACCAGATTGATAAAATAATTTTGACTTTCATCAACAATGCCACGAAGAATTTGCCGGGAAGCAGCATCCATTTTTTCAAAAATATCAGGACGGGCTTTCAGGGTGCCGCTGCGTATCGATTGGACCTCAACCCCAATTTTGCTGAGTAATTCACCAATCTCAATATTCTGGAAAATAACCCCAACCGAACCGGTGATTGTCCCTTCATGGGCAATGATCCAATCACCAGCCAAAGCAACCAAATACCCTCCCGAAGCCGCGACCTCATCCATCACAACAACAACTGGCTTGACCTCAGCAATCTGACGTAAGCTGTTATAGATATCTTGACTGCCCACCATGCTCCCGCCGGGGCTATTGATATGAACCAGTAAAGCCTGAGCAGAATCCTGGTCCATAACCGTATCTAAAAGAGCAATCTGCTCCTGATCACTCAAAATGACCTGATCAATCTTGATGCGGGCAATAAAAGGATCATCAACAGCACCGCTTTTGCCCCAGGAAAACCAGGAGACCACAAGAAAGAAAGCAGCAACCAAAGCAACAACACGCCATAACACCAGGCGCCGCTTGAGAAGATGGCGATCAAACCATACATCACCCCATTGAGAACTGCGCTCAGGGGAAAGAGGATCAACCATGATGAATCTCCTTTGATTCAACCCATTCCTGATTATTGGGTTTCAGCCATTGCAGGAATTTCTCAAAATTCTGGCTGTAAAACCGTCAGAATTGTTGGTTCACGAAGACGTTTCGACGGTTTCGACGTCATCACTGGTTTTATCTTTATCGCTGGTTTTGTCTTTCGCTGCTTTGGTGGTCTTTTTTGTTCGGGCCGATGCACCGGTTTTAGAAGTTTTAGAAGACTGAGCGGTTTTTGCCGAATCATCTGTCTCAGATTTTTTAGAATCTGAAGAATCGGTTGCCTGAGAATCCTCGGTTTCAGAACCTTGAGACTTTTTGGTCTCTTTTGCTGTCGATGTTTTGGTCGACGTTTTAGACGTGCTTTTGGCTGGTGTTTTGGCTTTGGCTTTTTCGGGTTTTGATTCTTTGGCTTTGGACTCTTTGGCCTTAGACTCTTTAGGTTTGGATTCCTGAGCATTTTTTGCTTTTGCTTCATCAAGGGCTGCCCCCAGAATATCGCCAAGCAACGCACCTGAATCCGATGAACCGTAACGGGCCATAGCGTCTTTTTCTTCCTCACTTTCGCGGGCTTTAATGGATAGGTTGATCTTGCGTTCCTGATGGTTAATTTTCTGGATTTTGGCATCCAGACGTTCCCCGACCGCAAAACGATCTGTCCTTTGTTCGATCCGGTCCTTGGATAACTCGGTTTTGCGGATGATGCCGCGAATGTCGCCGACAAGCGCAACTTCCAACAGATTTTTTTCCACTGTTACCACCGAGCATGTCACGTCATCGCCCTCCTTGGCCGAGGCAACAAAACTCTCAAACGGATCGCTGGATAATTGCTTGACCCCCAGGCTGACCCGCTCTTTTTCGGGATCAACTGTAAGAATTTTAACCTTGATCCGGTCTCCCTTGTTGTAATTCTTAATAGCGTCTGCCCCGGAATGCTCCCAACTCAGATCAGAATGATGGATCATACCGTCAATGTCGCCGGGCAATCCGACAAAAAGGCCAAATTCGGTTATATTTTTAATTTCACCTTCATATTCCGATCCTGGCGGATAGGAATCGGCAAAAATCAGCCAGGGGTTTTGCAAACATTGCTTAAGACCAAGGCTGATGCGGCGTTTTTCAGAATCGACATCAAGAATCTCGACCTCGATTTCCTGGCTTGTCGATACAATTTTACTTGGATGAATATTTTTTTGGGTCCAGCTCATCTCCGAAACATGCACCAAACCCTCAACTCCCGGACCAAGTTCCACAAAAGCCCCATAATCGGTGAGGTTGGTCACCCGCCCCTTAAACCTGGATTTTTTGGGATATGTACTCTCAACCCCTTCCCACGGATCAGGGAGAAGCTGCTTCATCCCCAGACTGATTCGTTGGGTTTCGCGGTTGAACCGCGTGACCTGGACCTTAACCGTTTCACCAATCGTCAGTGCTTCACTGGGATGGCTGATGCGTTGCCATGCAATATCGGTAACATGCAGCAAACCATCCGCCCCGCCAAGATCAACAAAAGCTCCGTAATCAGTGATATTTTTGACCATCCCTTCGAGGATTTGACCTTCCTCCAGCCGGGACATCAGTTGGTTACGGTCACTCACCCGGGATTCTTCCAAAACGGCCCGGCGTGAGACAACAATATTCCCGCGCCGCCGATCCATTTTGAGAATATGAAATGGTTGCGGTTCCCCCATAAGCGGGGCAACATCACGCACCGGACGGATATCAACCTGGCTGCCGGGCAGAAAAGCCAGAGCACCAGAAAGATCAACCGTAAAACCACCTTTGACCCGGCCGAAAATGACCCCGGTGACATTTTCTCCAGCCTGAAATTTCTGCTCGATTGCGGTCCAGGCCTCAGCGCGGCGGGCTTTTTCCCGACTCAACACCGCCTCACCGCTTTTGTTCTCCATACGCTCGACGAAAACCTTAATCTCATCGCCTGGCTGAAGTTCGCATTCCTGGCCCGAACTGGTGAATTCACGCAAAGGAACCCGGCCTTCCGATTTCAGGCCCACATCAATCACAACCGAACCACCATCAATCATCACCACCCGTCCTTTGACGACAGAGTCCTCGAATTTTTTTTCCGCAGGAAAAGATTCTTCAAGGAGATCAGCGAAATTTTCGCCGGTTTGGTTGATTGTGGTTTCAGAAACAGAATTTTTGTCAACAGAAGTTTCAGGGGTCATTATATTCCAATCAATTGCGGCCAGCCGGTTTTGCGGGAAAACAAATATCCGAAAACCAACCCGACCTCTGCCAGACCGAATCTTAGGATCTGGCTCTGCAACGGCGCCACTCGTCAGGGTTTAACGGCCACCATGCGGCGCAGCACGGCGGAATATTATCAGCAACATCCTGGCACAAATCTCACAATCACTCTTCACTAAAAATCATCTTTGGCCAAACCGAAAGCCGGCCAAAGATTCAGCGCAGAATGACCCCAAGAACAGCCAAATGTTGCAAGGCAGTGCCCAAAACCTCCTGAGGAGTCAAACCTGTTGTCTCAATCTCAAAGGCATCGGAAGCGCATACCAAGGGGGAGACAGCACGGTCACGGTCACGATGGTCACGTTCGCGCATCTGCCTCAAAACGCGCGCACGTATACTCTTACTGCCCCGGTTTCGCAACTCTTTTAGTCGCCGCTCGGCCCGCACTTCGAGAGAAGCCGTCACATAAAATTTAGCAACAGCATCCGGGAAAACCACACTCCCGATATCACGACCATCAATCACCACACCCGGGGCCGGACGACCATCGGCAAGACAAGGGGAACGAGCAAAGGCATGCTGATAGTCAAGCAAGGCCGTTCGAACCTCCTCAATCGCCGCAACCCGTGACGCCACCCGGGCAACATCTTCATCACGCAGCCGGGGACTTTCGAGATCATTTTTCTTAAGACGACCCGCAACCGAAACAGCGGTAGCCAGGTCGTCAGGATCACCGTTACACTGAAGAATCTGATCAGCAACCGCCCGATACAAAAGGCCGGAATCGAGATACGCATAACCCAGATGCACCGCCAGAGCCCGGGCCAAAGTCCCTTTGCCGGATCCGGCAGGACCATCAATCGCAATGACGCAAGGGGCATCACCGACAACGTCACCCATTCTTATTTCACGCTTTCCGGTCAGGCATCAGCAATGGCACCACCCAACTGATTGATCGTTGCTGCAAAGCCGGGAAAACTGGTCGCCACCGGGCTGGAATCATCAATCGTTATCGGTTGACGAGAAACAAGACCCAGAATCAGAAATGCCATCGCCATGCGGTGATCCAGGCGGCTGGAAACCAAACCACCGCCCGGTGGCGGGTCGCCAGATCCTTCAATAAGGATTGAATCCGCCTCAGCTTCAGCATCAACGCCGCACCCACGCAATCCTTCAATGAGGCCGGAAAAACGATCACTTTCTTTGTAGCGCAATTCCCCAACCCCCTCAAACCGGGTTTCACCCTGAGCACATGCAGCAACGCAAGCCAAAATCGGGTATTCATCAATCATCGTCGCTGCACGGTCAGCCGTCACCCGACACCCGGTCAGAGACGATCCACGTACCCGCATATCAGCCCAGGGCTCACCACAAACCAACCGCTGGTTGGCTATCTCAATGGAGGCTCCCATCTCCCGCAATATATCAAAGAAACCCATACGTAAGGGATTGATTCCAATATCAGGCAAAAAAACCTCAGAATCCGGGACCAAACAGGCAGCAGCAGCAATAAAGGCAGCAGCACTCGGATCACGGGGAATGGCAATATCAGCAGCCCGGAGATCCGCCTCACCCGCCACCGAAATGACGAAGCCTTGTTCACTTTCAGTGCAATCTATTGTCGCACCAAGATAGTTCAATAAACGCTCAGTATGGTCACGAGTCGGCCATTGTTCAATCACCCGGGTTTGCCCGGGAGTATTGAGGCCAGCCAGCAAAACAGCCGATTTTACCTGAGCCGAAGCAACCGGCAGAATATACTCAATCGGGATCGGTTGTTCAGTGCCGTGTATCGTCGCCGGTAATAAATCACCCGGACGGCTGTCAAAACGCGCCCCCATGAGAGATAAAGGCGTAAAGACTCTTTCCATAGGCCGCCGCCGCAAAGAATGATCACCGGTAAAAACAGCCGTTATCGGATGGGTGGCAACGACTCCGGCCAACAAACGCGCCGAGGTTCCCGAATTGCCTAAATCAATAATATTATCAGGTTCGGCAAGGCCGCCCGTGCCCACACCATGCAGCACCATGTCATCGGAGCCATCTCTGGTCCAGCCAACCCCCAGCTGTTCCAAAGCCCGACATGTATTCATGACATCAGCACCGGCTGACAACCCACGCAAACGGGTCGCCCCGATGCATAAAGCACCGAGAATAAGGGCACGGTGCGAAATCGATTTATCGCCGGGAAGAGATGCTGTCCCTTTCAGAGCAGCAACACGGCGCGAAACCAAAGGGAGCATGAGTGCAGTCAACGTATCGAAAATGAGGGAAACAGGGAACCAACAAGCCTGTTATCATATCATGATCCCACCAGACAACGATAGATGGCCATACCGGAAAGAGTATGGTGATCAAACCCATTCGGGAGCAACAGCCACCCTCTGAACCCAACACAGAACAGATCAAACCCCTTTGAACCCGAACATCAATGCGCCTTTCGTCACTGCGTAACTGATATCCCTTACGGCTGCTTGTTGTGGCCGACCTCGTCTCCCAAAGACCAGAATGCCGGAATACCCGAAATTCCGCATCATGGATCATGAGAAGATCAACCGATGCTTGCGAAAATTGAAAAGTCACGCCACAGTAGTTTCTTCTGAGCAGTTCTGTCATCATTTATTATCATTTGTCATCACACGTGATTCTGTATTCTGCCTTCATAGAAGAAAGGGTTTCGACGATGTCTGAGAAAAAATGGGGAAAACGACGTATTTGTCCGGCTCCGGGCTGTGGGGTCAAATATTATGATATGAACCGGCAACCGGTCACATGTCCAGATTGCGGGGCTACGTATCGTAAGGAGTTGGGAACACGCCGCCAAAAAGCGGCAGTGAGTGAAAAAATTCCAGCAACCGAAATGGATATAGAACCTGAAATCGCCGCAATCACCGATGAAGACGCCAGCGAAACTCAAGATTCAGAAAGCATCACATTACCAGACCCTGAGGATGATCATGATGACCTCTTGCCCGAAGAAACCGGGGATTCAGATCTTTCAAATATGACCAATACCATTCCCACTAAAAAGACAACCGATGAATGAATAACAAAAAGCAGCACCTTTTTATGAGAATGCTATACAGACTGACCGCATCCTACCCCCAATCATTTTAACCAACGACCCTGTCATTCTGACCAACACAGGATAATTTTCCTTGATCCCGACCCTATGACAGCCATACAGTTCACCCGCCCTCAGATCTGTTCAACAGATTTTATGAAAAAGGGGATCCCAATCAGTTAAGGGGCCGTAGCTCAGTTGGGAGAGCGCTACAATGGCATTGTAGAGGTCAGGGGTTCGATTCCCCTCGGCTCCACCATCCCCAAAATACCCTATCAATCAACAGATTAGCTAAAAACTGTCCCACCCCGGAATCCACCCATGGGACAATTTTACCAATCCGGGATACTCAGATGTTCATGGCCTCTGCCGCCGCGCCCCATATCGTTTAACCCCCTTCATGTATAGTTCAGCCGTTTGAGCCTGAATGTACCCGTCAACAGCCCTTATTTTCTTTAACGCCTTGTCAATGACCTTTCGTCATCATAGGCGAACCGTGTTCAGGCGGTTTTTCTCAAGGCCGTTTTGCCCGCTACATTTCCGGCGTTTTTCACTTCCTGCCATCGGTTAGCCGGCATATCTGTGGATATCCGGCTTTTTAATCATTGATGATGACCGAAATATTACTTGAAACGATCCTTTTCCTGGTTTGCGCCAATCTGCTGATTTATGGACTCCAAATCGGGCAGCGAGAAGATATCTCAAAGGCCACAAGCTGGCGGCTGTTAATCGCCGGGTTTGCCGCACTGACAATCGGTTCGTTCGCATCCCTCCTGGGCAGCACCATCAAGGCCGGGTTGCTGATCAAAGATGACGGAAGCCTGATAACAATTTTAAGCCTGATTGACTATATTGGTGGCTCTATCCTGGGGTTCATACTGATTTTTGGCGGATTTTGGAAACTCCTGCCCCATATTGGGCGCAAACATCGTCACATCATCGAATCGCTGAGCCGTGATCATCAAAAAGCACTGCAGGCCAACCAGGCCAAAAGCGACTTCCTGGCCAATGTGAGCCATGAATTACGAACCCCTCTGAACGCAATTCTGGGGTTTTCGGAACTGATTCAGGAACGCTCTCCAACCAGTACAACCAATGAATCAGACAAGGAAAAAGTGTCTGTTATGCAATCTTATACTGCCATGATTCATGATTGCGCGACCGATTTATTATCAATTACCAACAATATTCTTGATCTTTCAAAAATCGAAGCAGGACAGTTTGAATTGGTTGAAAGCGTCTTTGATATCCGTGATACCCTGAATTCAGCCATCAACATCATGCGTCATCGAATCGAATCAAAATCTTTGGAATTTGTCGTTTCTATTGATCCCGATCTACCGCCGTTATACGGAGATGAACGGGTTATTAAGCAATCGATTCTCAATCTCTTATCTAATGCCGCTAAATTTACCCCGGCAAATGGCCGTATTGAGATTGCAGCAACGTTTGAAAACAGGAAGGGATACGCATTGCGGGTGACTGATAATGGCCGGGGGATGACTCGTGAAGAGGTTGATCGTGCTCTTACCCGCTTTGGTCAGGGAGCCAGACACATCCGCGATGATCGTTCCGGGACCGGGCTTGGCCTGCCGTTGGTCAAAGATTTCACCCAATTACATGGCGGCGTGCTCAATCTGAAAAGCGAAATGGGAATTGGAACATCCCTCACCATCCAGCTGCCCGCCGGACGCGCATATACCAACTCAACCCTACCCGGCCCGCTATCGACCCCCAGAACCGATCATGGTTCAGGACGGCGTATTTTATTGACCGAAGATAACGCAGCCAATGCCCTCTTGTTAGAGAAAATACTTGAAAATTCAGGCCATAACGTCACGACTGTGGAAAATGGGGAGGAAGCCCTGGCCACATTGAACCAGGAAATGTTTGATCTCATCATCATGGATGTACAAATGCCGGGAATGGATGGCGTTGAAGCAACGCGCCGCATCCGCCACTTATCTGGTCCGGTATCCCAACTGCCGATTCTTGCCCTCACCGGAAATTGCCTTGCCGCTGACCAACGTCGTTATCTTGGTGCCGGGATGACAGCCTGCCTTCTCAAACCGGTTGATCCGCACAAATTATGCCACATAGTGGCAGAAATGACCGCCAACCCCCTTCATTTTCCTGCTGAGACCCCAACCATCCCTGAAACCGCCGCCAATCAGGGATAACCAGTCCCAAAATCCGGGGCATCTCAGATCAATCGGTCACCCGACCAGTCAAAATAGCGTAGATTCTCTGGGTATTTGCAGCCTCACGAAGGGCAGACCGGGTCTCAGGCGAACGCAAAGCCCGCGAAACACAAGCTAGTGCTTTGAGATGATCCGCCCCGGCAGTTTCCGGAGCCAGTAACAAAAAGACCAGATCAACCGGCTCATTATCAATCGCCTCAAAATCAATCGGTGTTGCCGCTCGTGAAAAAAAGCCACGCAAAACCTGCATATTCGGATGCTTCCCGTGGGGAATGGCAATGCCCGAGCCAACACCTGTACTGCCCAGCTTTTCACGCTCAATCAGCAAGTCAAAGACATCCCCGGCATCAAGACCCACCGCTTGAGCAGCATGTCCGGAAATGTCTTCAAGGAATTGCTTCTTGCTTCGCGCCGGCAAGCCAATGGCCACATCCTCAGGCGCCAGAAAATCGGCAATATTCATAAAAATGATCCGTCCGGAGTTATCGGTAACCAGGCTGCATGCTTAACCGGATTGCGCAAGATCAGGATCAATCCAGCCGACATGACCATCCGATCTCTGATAAACCATATTGATTCTGCCATTGCCACTGTTGCGAAACAAGAGAGCCGGTTGATCAGAAAGATCCATCCGCATAACCGCCTCGCTCACACTCAAATCAGCAACCTCAGTAGACATCTCAGCTACAATGACCGGGGGATCATTGGCTCCAACGTCATCATGATCCGTGATCTGGCCCTCAGCATCGTCCTGTAACGGTTCCAGAACATATTGCTGAGCTGCCAGGCCGTTCTTGACTGGTGCCCGGCGTCGATGATCATGCAATCGCCGGTGATAACGGCGCAAACGTTTATCCATACGCTCCAAAGCAGCCTCAAAAGCAGCGTAAGGGTCATCAACTTCTCCGTGGCTTTGCACCAGAATATCATGGCCGATATGAACCGACAGATCAGCACGAAACGCATTTTTTCGCCGGGAAAAACGGGCACTCCCTTCAACAGCATCACCAAAATATTTCCCGGTTGTTCCTTCTAAACCCTGCTCAGCGCGGGCCCGCAAGGAATCACCAATATCCAAACCTTTCCCCTGAATTGATATCTGCATCGTTGGTCCCTCCCTAACCTCTCTGCGCTCTCATATATGTATGGATTCTTTGCGCATATTCAGCGTAATAGCATTTTCATACCGCCGGAGCGATTTGTTTCACCGCAAAACATGGTCCATCCATGAAACTCAAAGCCAATCATAAAACCAGTGAACAAACCCCAAAGAATCTCTGAACCATCTTAAAATTGCGCAAAAGATTCCCAATCACTGCCTATAAGCATTTTTGATACAAGCATTTTTGCATGCAGACATCTGCGCATACAGACGCACAATGCGCAGAAGATGGCGGATACTCCCTGCTAACCGGGTTGTTATCCATCATTCTTCTTTTCCCGGCGCCGCTGGATGCTGGAGGGAATGCGCATTGACTCCCTGTATTTGGCAATGGTTCGCCGGGCAATGTCAATGCCGCTTTTGCCCAGAAGCTCGACCAGGCGATCATCCGATAAGATATCGTTGGCGTTTTCTTCATCAATCAATTTTTTAATCTTATAACGAACCGATTCAGCAGAATGAGCGGCTCCACCGGCTGAATTTTGAATTGACGCCGTGAAAAAATATTTCAGCTCAAAAACACCGCGCGGGGTTGCAATATATTTATTGGCAGTGACACGGCTCACCGTGCTTTCATGCATCTCAATGGCCGCCGCAATATCACGGAGAATAAGGGGCTTGAGATGTTCAACTCCATGCGTAAAAAAAGCATCCTGCTGACGAACCAGCTCAGTGGAAACTTTGAGAATGGTCTCAGCCCGCTGGCGCAAGGACTTAACCAGCCAATGGGCCGTTGTCAGACGCTCAGAGATATAGTCACGATCCTGTTTTGAATGGGTCTCACGGCTCAATTTAAGATGATAACTGTTGTTCACCAAAAGACGCGGTAAGCTCTCCTGATTGAGTTCGATAATCCACCCCCTCTCAGGATGAGGGCGCATAAAAACATCCGGAACAATAGATTGAACCATCGGGTGATCAAATGCCAAAGCCGGCTTAGGATCCAGGGCGCGAATTTCGGCCGCCATCGCATCAATATCTTCCTGGTCCACACCGCATAAACGCTGCAAAGCCGGCCAGTCACGTTGTGCCAGAAGATCAAGATGGCCCAGAAAACAGGTCATCGCCGGATCAAGACGGTTACGCTCACGCAGTTGAAGAGCCAGACAATCGGCCAGATCACGGGCAAAAATACCCGGCGGATCAAATTGACGCATCGTCTCAAGAACAGTCTCAATCGAAGACACCCGACACCCCAAACTTGCCGCCACCTCATCAATATCCGCCGTGAAATAGCCGGTTTCGTCAATTAAACCAATAAGATAACGTCCTATTGCTTTTTCAGTCGCATCCTCAATTTCGACGTTTAGTTGTTCGATCAAATGTTCCCTCAGGGTTTTTTCCTGACTGAGCGTCTGGTCAAACGGGCGTTGAGAATCTGTAAAGTCATGACGCCCGTTCCGGAAACCCGGAGATTCAGCCAATACCGGAGAATCAAGCAGAGAATTGCTCGACCAGTGATTGTCATAATCGGTGTCAAGGGGGTTTTCGGCCTGATTGGCAAAAGCATCAGATTCAGGATCAAGGCTATCGGCGGCATTTGGCTCACGTTGCTCGTCAAAACGATCGGTTCCCTCATCAGAGGGCTCAGACTCACCAAAGGCCCCCTCATTCTTGCGGGATATACCAGCAGGCTCAGCCGTATCACCACGCTCTGGTTTGCCGCCTTCATCACGCTCAAGCATGGGGTTTTGTTCAATTTCCTGCTCGATATAAGCAGAAAGTTCCATATTGGATAGCTGCAACAGCTTAATTGCCTGCTGTAATTGCGGCGTCATGACCAGGGATTGACCCTGGCGAAGATCCAATTTTTGTTCCGGAGGCATGCCGCATTATGCTCAGTAAAATAGCTTGTAAGGAAGGCGTTGTTGATACCAATCTAAAGCGAAAAGCTATCGCCAAGGTAAACACGGCGCACTTCCTGATGGGACACAATATCCTCAGGACGTCCTTCCATGAGAATCATCCCGTCATGAAGAATATAAGCACGGTCGATAATCGACAAAGTCTCCCGAACATTATGGTCCGTGATTAAAACACCGATTCCACGATCTTTAAGATGAGCCACCAATTCGCGAATCTCATCAACAGCGATGGGATCAATGCCAGCCAGAGGCTCATCAAGTAAGATGATTTTCGGTTTTGCAGCCAGACAACGGGCAATTTCAACCCGCCGACGCTCGCCCCCGGACAATGCCAGGGCCGGGGCATGTCGCAGATGGGTGATAGAAAATTCAGCCAGAAGAGCGTCAAGAGCCGCTTCACGAAGGGCAATACTTTTTTCGACGATCTCCAAAACCGACCGGATATTGTCTTCCACCGACATGCCGCGAAAAATTGAGGCTTCCTGAGGCAGGTAGCCAATGCCAAGACGTGCCCGACGATACATTGGCAAATCAGTTAAATCGACCCCGTCGAGATGAATTGAACCGTAATCAGCACGCACCAAACCTGTGATCAGGTAAAAAGTCGTGGTTTTTCCGGCCCCGTTGGGACCCAGCAAACCCACCGCCTCACCCCGTTGCACGGCTAAGCTCACTCCGCGCAGAATCGGCCGCTTTTTGATGGTTTTACCAAAATTTGCCGCAACCAAACCCTCATTAACGGCCACCACATGCGGTGTGGTATGGGGAAACCGCACTGACTGCCTGTTTTCAGATATAGCCATCTCGTTTTGAGTGACTGTGTGGGGTTCCCTTATCAAATCCGTTGGCATTGATTGTATCCTCAGCCAGGCCCGATAGCATCACAAGCGTTGTGCCTGCCCCAGGGCCCATGTTTTCTTTTACTGCTCCAGCTTGATCCGTGCTTTGACTTTTCCTTTTTTATTTTCACCCTTTTTATCTTCACCAGGCAGAGCCGCCAGCAAACGGCTAATTCCTGTTTTAAGATTAACCTCGCCATAATCGCCGATAAGACTGGTTTTGTCTCTAATGATTTTGACGGCTCCGATAACCGAAATAATCTCGGTCTGGCTATCATAAATTCCTTTCTTGCCCCGGATGGTTTCCGAATCAGTAACAATCTCAACGGATCCAAAAGCCTCAATGCGCCGCACCAAATCACGGTTTTCTTCCTCACTTCTCTCAAGGTAAGCCGACAAAACATCCGATGAAATGACTTTTCCCTCCCATCGGGCAACCGCATCACCCCGGGCAATCGCGAGTTGTTTTTTTCGCCAATATTCTAAACTGTCTTTGGCTGTTACTGTATCACGTCCAGAGGTAAAGGTCACCTTACGTCCCGTAAGAACAAGGATTTCTTGCCCAAGATCATAAAGACCGCGCTGAGCAGTGGCGATAGAATCACCATCCTGGATACGCACATTGCCATCAGCACTCAGGCGCCAAATCTTGTTTTCCCCGTTTTCCTCAATCCGGTAATGAGCAACCAGAATATCAGCCTGAACCGTCAGATCACCCTGAATAGCCCGGGCCGCACCACGGGCAATATAGACTTTTTCATCTTCATTCCATTCGATCCCGTCATCAGCAAAAATTTCAATCGGTTCATCGCCGTCCGGATCAAAAGCAGCCTCAGCTGAATGAAGAAAAGGTCCCAGAAAAAAAACCGAACCCCAACAAGCAGCAACAAAGGAACGAAAACTCATCCCTTATCAACCCGCTGAGAACCGATAACCAAATGTGACTGACCGGTAAAAATAACCCGGCGACCATCGCCGGGAAGATAAAAGCCCTGTGCTTTAATCTTTGCAGTCGGTCCGTACCCAAGAACAGGCTCCTGGCCGCTTGCCCGACCCTGTTCCACATCGATATGGGCGCTGGTCGTCTGGAATTCAAACCCCGAATCATGATACAAATTCACATTATCCCGCAAACCAAGGATATGGGTTGACCGCCGATAAACACCGATATCCGAGGAAATCGCCACCCAGGAACCATCTGTCATTGTGATATCAGCTTGCGGAGCCCGTAAGGTGATGACTTCACCATCTTCGGAAATCTGGAGAATTTTATGAGCAGTCACAGAATACGGGCGTCTGCGGGTATCAATCCCGGTCAGACGGGCATTGACCATTCCGGGTTGCTGAGATTCAGTACGTGACAATGTCACGTATCCAACCGAAAAACCTTCTTCAAGGGGATTCACATACGGCCATATAATCACCGTAACAGCAATCGTGATTGCAATCACAGGCAATACCCTTTTCATCAAAGCGACAAAAAAGGAATACCCGTCTTCCAGCCGGGCCACAGATGATGAGCCAGCCTGAAAAAGCGGAACATCGGCCCGGGAATTACTGAACGCCGACATGCAGACAATCATGCATATGAATGATCCCCACCGGTTTACGGTCTGTGACCACAAATAAGCTGGTGATGCCCCGGGTATTCATAAGGCCAAGAGCTTCAGCAACCAAAGTCTGGGGAGCAATCGTAGCCGGATCAGAGGTCATAATCTCAGCAGCCGTCTTATCCAGCAAATCTTCAGCCATATGGCGACGAAGGTCCCCATCGGTAATCACCCCGATGAGCGTTGTCCCTTCAAGGACTCCTAAACAACCGAAACGTTTTTCAGTCATAATCAGCAATCCTTCAGAAAGTGGCAGCTGAGCGTCAGATAAAGGCATATCAGCACCCCGATGCATCACGGCCTCAACCTTGATCAAAGCGGCCCCCAATTTACCACCCGGATGAAAAAGCCGAAAATCTTCGGATGTAAAACCCTTACGCTCCAGCAAAGTAATGGCGAGAGCATCTCCCAAAGTGAGCATCATGGTGGTGGATGTTGTGGGTGCTAAACCAAGGCTGCACGCCTCTTGATGAGGGGGTAAACAGAGCATGACCTGAGCAGCAGAGGCCAGGCTGCTGGCCGGGTTGGCCGTCATACCAATCAGAGGAATGGCATAGCGGGCCGCATAATGAATAATATCCGACAGTTCGCGGGTTTCCCCGGAATTGGACAAAGCAAGAATAGCATCACCCCGGCCAATCATCCCCAAATCACCGTGACTGGCCTCACCCGCATGAACGAACTGGGCCGGAGTCCCGGTTGAGGCCAATGTAGAGGCAATCTTGCGGCCGATATGGCCGCTCTTGCCAATGCCGGTTACAACAACCCGCCCTTTGACATGCGCCAGGATATCAACTGCCTGTTGATAGGATTCCCCCAGGCTATCAGCAAGGTCAGATAATGCTTCGGCTCCGGCACGCAACACCCGTCGGCCAGACACAATATCCCGGTGAGCCTCAACTGATCCAGCCGGAACCTCCTCAATCACAGAATTTTTTGCTCCATATCCGGGAGCCGGAGATCTGGAATCCCCAGACACCGATCCATCAGAAGCGGGTTGATCCGTAACAGATAATGATGCAGTCAGTTTCACCGCAATACGCTATCCCTGGCTCACAATTCTCAAATGACAAATCTTAAATGACAAAGAGCCACAAAATGACACATGACACGACCAAAGATTGATCCAATGATATCAATCACCGGGCTAAAATCGAAAAACCACACGCACGTATGATCAATCACGTATGACCCATAAAGCATCTCTCAGCTGATTACTCTGACAGTGCTGTCGACCCTACGCAGAGCCAGATCAAATAAAATCACCTGCTGAATAATAACGTTTAACTACTTATAATCCAAATATAATCTGAAAATTGTATTCTTCACTATGCCGCGACCAATCCAGAGCATCCATCACCTGTACACAACCGATTTTTCGTCATCATCCCAATGCCAGAACACATGAAAAGCCGGAGTAACAGGCCAGAAATATCAACATTATGAATGCGCGAATATATCCCCTTCCCAACCAGCCAAGTCCAAACGGGCCCGTACTGGTAAAAAACGGAAACAGTCCTCAGCCAATCCATACCGTCCTTCACGATTCAACATGATATCCAGTTTTTCACGTAGCTGATGAAGATAAAGGACATCACAGGCAGCATAACGAATCTGAGCATCACTCAACTGTTCACGGCCCCAATCGGAAGATTGCTGTTGCTTGGCCAGATCGACCCCCAGCAATTCACTGCAAAGCTCCCTTAAACCATGCCGGTCCGTATACGTACGTGCCAGTTTAGAAGCAACTTTGGTGCAGTAAACCGGCTGACAGCAAATCTTTAAAGTACGCTCCAGAGCAACCAGATCAAAGCGGGCAAAATGAAACAGCTTTTCCACCGAACAATCAGATAGCAACCGTTTGAGATTGGGTGCTTCCGGCTTGGCAGAGCCAAGCTGAACCAGATGGCAAACCCCGTCACCAGCCGATAGCTGGACCAGGCAAAGACGATCACGAACCGGATTCAGGCCCATCGTTTCGGTATCAACAGCAACCGCATCACCCCAGATCAAATCAGCCGGGATATCACCATCATGAAGATGGATATTCTCAAGGTGAAGTTCAGGAGAACGTGCAGGCATGGTAAAAGTCTGTATAAAATTTACGTAAAATCTGTTCTTTATATGCAATCTATTCTTTGAGTATCGTCAACAGTACGGAAAACAGAGCCAGACAACAAGCCGTATCATCAATATGGAAATACCTCCCTTGAAAAGAGAGAGGGGAGGAAACGTTAAAAGAGGCATTATGGCCAACAATCAAGATAACAATGCGTAAAGTTCCAAAAAAATACGCGTGCAAAGGCCCAACGTTGTCGCCAACTGTCATAACCCAATCTGAAACAACTCTGGATTGTTTCTATAGAGCTCCCAAGAGCAGGCAGGCTAAACAGTTCGAAAAGAAACGACCCCAAAAAGGAACACCATTTCAGTGCCCGATTTGTCATAAGAGATCTATTGTCGGGGTCACAGCGAAAATCGTGGCCGATCACAATCACCACATGGGTGATATCCGGGATTGTATCTGTGATAGCTGTAATACTGGCCTTGGTCGATTTAAAATGGCCAGTTAAAAATGGCCAGAACTGTCTTAAAGACGCCTTATCTTAATATTCAGGAGCAGGAAGGCTAAAACACCGCTTTTTGGTTGCTTTATGATACTATTCCCAAAAGAGAAAAAATGCTTATAAACCACATCATCAGATTTTTTTCCTCTCAAAACTCCGTCTAAAGCAAGATCCCGGGGAAAGATCAAAAATAAAAAGAAACAAAGGCCCTTCGCAAGACGTATCCGGGATAATCATTGATCATTCTTTCGTTCTTCGACGGTTGATTTTCTGCTGACCCGGCTAACCAACCATAGAATGGTGTTTCCGTGAACCACCCCAACCAGGAGTGACTCCATGACCACAAACCCCTCTCTCGATCTCCTGGGAATCGGCAACGCCGTGCTGGATGTTCTTGTCCACGCCAATGATGCCGATCTGGCAACCTATGGTTTGGCCAAAGGCGGCATGACATTGACAGATCAACAAAATGCCCAGAAAACCCATGCCGCCATAACGCCGGTTGCCGAACAATCCGGCGGCTCAGCCGCCAATACAGTGACCGGTTTTGCCTTACTTGGTGGCCGGGCTGGCTTTATTGGTAAAATTCGTGACGACGCCCTTGGTACGTTGTTCCGGCGCGGCATGACATCAGCCGGGGTACATTTCGCTACCCCGGCTGCCTCCAAAGGACCACCAACCGCTCGTTGCCTGGTTTTTGTAACACCGGATGCCGAGCGCAGTATGCAAACCTTTCTGGGGGCAAGCATTGATCTCAGCCCTGCTGACATTGACGATTCCCAGATTGCTGATGCTGCTATTCTTTATCTCGAAGGCTATCTCTGGGATCCTGAAAAAGCCAAAGCAGCTTTGGAAAAAGCCGCCCGAATCGCCAAAGCAGCCGGGCGACGGGTTGCTCTGAGCCTCTCGGATGCCAATCTGGTGATCCGTCATCGCCAATCTCTGCTAGACGGGATTGCTGATTATGTCGATATCCTGTTTGCCAATCAGCAAGAAGCTGCGGCCCTGGCCGCCGATGATACCCTGCATAATGTTTATGGTTTTGTGCGTCATCTATGCGATATCGTCATCGTGACCCGTAGCGAGAAAGGCTCAGTCATTTTCAATCGTCATGATGATTTTGAGATTGATCCTGTCTGTCTTGCTGCACCGCTGGACACCACCGGAGCCGGTGACCTGTACGCCGCCGGCTTCCTGCATGGTCTGGCAGGCGGACATCCTCTTGCCATATGCGGACGCATGGGCAGCTTAGCTGCCGGCGAAATCGTCAGCCATTATGGTGCCAGGCCGGAAACGTCTCTGATTGATTTATTTTCTGAACACGGCCTGATGACGGGCTGACAGATGCATCAGGCACTGGTTCTCACTCCAAACCGTCATCCAGAGCGTAGCCAACCGCCCGCACAGTACGGATAACATTCGGGTATTTTTTCCCATCGGGATTAAGAGCACGGCGTAAGCGGCGGATATGGGTGTCTACTGTACGCTCTTCCACATAAATATCCTGGCCCCAGACAGTATTGAGAATCTGTTCGCGAGAATAAACCCGCCCCGGATTTTCCATAAAATGGCGGAGCAACCGAAACTCCGTAGGGCCGAGATGAATGGTGCGTTTCCCACGTTTTACCCGGTAACAGGCCAGATCTATCATCACATCACCACAGCGCAACACCGTATCATTCAAAGCCCGTTTACTGCGCCGTAACAAAGCCCGCACACGGGCAATCAATTCACACGGGCTGAATGGTTTACCGACATAATCATCCGCCCCGGCATCCAGACCCCGGATCCGATCTTCCTGCTCACCACGGGCCGAAAGCATGATCACCGGTAAATCCCGCAATTCCGGCGAACGGCGAATATATTTGCAGAGCTGAAAACCGGAAAGATGCGGCATCATCCAATCGAGAATGGCTAAATCAGGCCGTTCTTCATTGAGCATGATACGTGCTTTTTCGCCATCTGTCGCCTCACGTACCAAAAATCCCTCTTTTTGAAGATTATAGACAACCATCGGCAGCAAAGCCGGATCATCTTCAGCGATAAAAATTTTGGCCTGCATAAACCATCTCTCTTCATCTGCTTTCAGTAGTTTTACTCAAAAATACTGACTTCAGGGATGAACCAAATCGGGTAAGGGTTCATGGTCACCTTTGTCACCTTTGGGACGTTGGCCGGTGAGCGGTTCACCGGTGACCAGAAAATAAACAGATTCGGCAATATTGGTCGCATGATCACCAATACGCTCCAAATTTTTAGCCACAAATAAAATATGCGTACAGGTAGAAATACAGCGCGGATCTTCCATCATATAGGTGAGAAATTCGCGAAAAACACTGGCATACATTTGGTCAATATCAGCATCGGACTCCCAGATACGCCGTGCTTTATCAGGGTCCCGCTCACTGTAAGAATCAAGAACATCCTTGATCATCGATCGGGTCGCCCTCCCCATACGGGCAACACCTGAGAGGCCCTGAACAGCCGGGTATTGGCTGAGCGAAATAGAGCGTTCAGCAATATTGGTCGCATAATCGCCAACCCGCTCAATATCCGAAGCCACCTTGATCGCCGAAACGATGGCACGCAAGTCATCAGCCATCGGTTGACGCAGAGCCAGCATCCGCACCGATAAAATCGAAATTTCATGTTCGAGATTATCGATTTTCTGGTCAGATTCAACCACCAAAGCGGCTTTCTCACTATCGCGTTTAACCAGCACTTCAATCGCCTGCTCAAGCTGGCTTTCAGCCAATCCACCCATCTGGTTGATAATATTTTGCAGATGAGTCAATTCCTGATCATAAGAACTCACAATATGATCTTGCACTGCCATGATCTTTCCCTTTGCCCAGTTTAACCAAATCGTCCGGTGATATAGCCCTGGGTGCGCTCATCCCCAGGGCTGGTAAAGATGGTTTCGGTATCTCCAACCTCTATGAGTCGGCCAAGATGAAAAAAAGCCGTGCGCTGGGATACCCGGGCGGCTTGCTGCATTGAATGGGTAACAATGACGATGCTGTAATTACGCCGCAATTCGTCCAGGAGTTCCTCAACTTTAGCCGTAGCAATGGGGTCCAGGGCCGAACACGGCTCATCCATCAAAATCACCTCCGGATTGACCGCAATCGCCCGGGCAATACACAGACGTTGCTGCTGACCACCAGATAAACTGGTCCCCGGGCTGTCTAACCGGTCTTTGACCTCACCAAACAGGCCAGCTCTTTTCAGGCTGGTGACAACAATATCATCAAGATCAGACTTACTGGATGTCAGGCCGTGAATCCGCGGGCCATAGGCAACATTATCATAAATGGATTTAGGAAACGGGTTGGGTTTCTGGAAAACCATCCCCACCTGACGACGCAGATGCACGACATCAATCTCCGGACCATAGATATCCACATCATCAAGCAGAATATGACCAGCAACCGTGCATCCATCAATCACATCATTCATACGGTTGAGACAACGCAGAAACGTGGATTTTCCACATCCACTCGGACCAATCAAAGCCGTCACATCATGGGCCCGGATATCCAGATCCACCGAAAACAGAGCCTGTTTGCCATGATAATGAACATCAACCCCTGAACACAGAAATTTGGAACCGTCGCCAGAGTCACCAGATACCGAAGCAACCTCAACAGGTGGTTGTTGATTATCTAAACCATACATCAGGCCATATTCTCCATAAACAAGACCACGCGGGTTGGTTACCAGCGTTTCTCAAATTTCTTACGCAAGTAAATCGCTAAGCTATTCATAGTGACTAAAAACATCAGCAACACGATGGTCGCGCCGCCAACCTTTTCGATGAAACCACGCTCAGGACTATCAGCCCAAAGAAAAATCTGCACCGGCAAAACAGTTGATGGATCCACCGGTGTCGCCGGGATATCAACAATAAACGCGACCATGCCAATCATCAGCAAAGGAGCCGTTTCTCCCAAAGCCTGAGAAAGACCGACAATCGTTCCGGTCAGAATCCCCGGCATTGCCAGCGGCACAACATGGTGGCCAACAACCTGAAGCGGTGATGCCCCCATACCCAAAGCAGCCTCACGAATCGATGGCGGGACCGCCTTCAAGGAAGCCCGTGTGGCAATGATGATGGTCGGTAAGGTCATCAAAGCCAATACCATACCACCAACCAATGGTGCCGAACGCGGTAAATCCATAAAATTCAGGAAAATAGCCAGACCAAGAAGACCAAATACGATAGAAGGAACAGCCGCCAGATTATTGATATTGATCTCAATTAAATCGGTAAAACGATTACGGGGAGCCAGTTCCTCAAGATAAACCGCCGCAGTGACACCAATCGGGAAGGAAAGCAGCAAAGTGACCATGATCGTGAAAAATGAGCCGACAATCGCCCCCCAGATACCAGCGATTTCAGGTTCCCGCGAATCACCGTTGCTGAGAAAACGGGTGTTGAAAACCAGGCGAACATCACCGTTAGCAACCAGCGTCTCCAGCCAGGCTTGCTGATTCTCATTGAGCAGATGATTGACTTTGGTGTTGCCTTCACGAAACCGGCTTTTGTTGAAAATATCGACCTTACTGGATGCCAGAAGCCAAAAGGACCCGGTCTTTCCGATCAGACCGGGATCATCAGCAACCTGAGCCGACAATTCGCGCGCAGCAGATTTGCTCATTAGTTTATTGGCGCTCATGATATTCTGGCGGGATTGAATATCAGGGAATTGAGCAATCAGAGCTTCCCGAATAGCCTTCCGATAGTCCGGATTGCCGTCTTTCTGAGCTTCCAGATGAATATCAAGACGAATTTCAGTGGCTAAAAAAGCACTCCAGCCACTGGAAAAAATAGAAAACAACAAAAACAGTAAAAAACCCAGCGCACTGCTCACCGCCATCATCCCCATCCAGCGAAAATAACGTTCAGACCGGCGGCGCGATTGCATATGGCGCATCCTCGCCCTGTCCGGGGGGGCGGGTTTGCGAGCGGTCGCAGGGTTTGATTCTGCCGACGAAAGAGCCGGAGATTGAGCAACAGTATCAGTCATATTTTTCACGATAACGCTGAATAATTTTCAGGGCAGCGGCATTCAGAGATAATGTCACCAGGAATAACACCATGCCCAGAGCGAATGCAGACAACGTCTTGGCACTATCGAATTCCTGATCACCAACCAGCAATGTTACAATCTGCACCGTCACTGTGGTGACTGCCTCCAGAGGATTGGCGGTCAGATTGGCTGCCAGACCAGCCGCCATAACCACGATCATGGTCTCGCCAATAGCCCGCGAAACCGCCAGGAGAAAAGCCCCGACAATCCCGGGCAATGCGGCGGGAAAAATGACTTTACGCATGGTTTCCGATGGTGTTGCCCCCAGAGCATAAGAACCATCACGTAAAGCCCGTGGCACCGAGGTAATAACATCATCCGACAATGATGAAATGAAGGGAATAATCATGATTCCCATCACCAGACCAGCCGCCAGGGCACTTTCTGAGGCAACATCCAGACCCAGGGAAACCCCGGCTTCACGCAGTAACGGTGCGACAGTCAATGCCGCAAAGAAACCATAAACCACTGTCGGCACACCGGCCAAAATCTCCAATGCCGGTTTAACCACTGAGCGCACATGCGCCGAAGCATACTGGGACATATAAATCGCCGACATCAGGGCAATAGGAGCCGCCACCAGCATCGCAATCACGGTTATGAGTAATGTTCCGGTAAAAAGGGGAATAGCCCCAAAACTGCCGTCACTGGCAACCTGATCAGCGCGCAAAGCGGTTTGGGGACTCCAATGCAGACCCAATAAAAAATCACCCGGAGGAACCAAATTGAAAAAGCGGATCGATTCAAAAACCAGGGACAAAACAATCCCTATAGTTGTTAAAATAGCCATTAAAGAACTGACAATCAGGCCAGCCCGCACAACAGCCTCGACCCGGTTGCGGGCGCGAAAATCCGGACGCATCGCCTTCATTGCCTTGCCAAAACCCAGGGCAGATGCTCCTGAACCAGCCGCAATCAGACCCGCCGACCCGATGGTCCTGAGAAAATCATAATGCTCTGCTGCTGCAACCAAAGCCGGATCAGCAGAAGCCGCCGGCACAACACCCTCAGCAAGGTCGCGTATCTGATCCAGCAAAACAGAATGCAGACCAGCATACGCATCGGTGTGATCAGCATCCAGATCAGCCAAAACCAACTGTTTAATGAGAATCGGCTCGAAAAATTCCCAGACCAGAAAAACCGCCAAAGCAGGAATAATACAGCACAAAGCCGCATAATAACCATAATATGCAAACAGGGAGTGGGGCCGCCCGGTTGCCGCAGAGTGCCGGACCCGGTGGATACCGTAGCGATAGGCAAAAACAGCCACCACCAAAATGACCAGGGCAAGCAGGACAGACCCCATATTTATCTCCCTAAAACCCGAAAAAATCGCTCAGAAAGCCAGGATCAAGGCTCACATGGTCAGCGGGGTTAGAGAGGATGCCTCAGATCTGATCTGTTCGCGTTCCTCATCTGGCAAGGGAATCAGACCTTTTTCGATCAGATACCCATACTCTCCCCATGCATCATCATCGGTAAAAGCAGCAATATATTCCGACATGCCCGGAATAACCCCCACATGATCATTCTTGACGTAGAAAAAGAGGGAACGCGCAACCGGATAGTCTCCGTTGGCAATAGCATCAAAATCCGGTTCGATCATATCAATCTTAGCACCTTTCACCTTATCCAGATTCTGGCCAAGAAAGCTGTATCCAAACACACCAAATGCTTTCGGATTGCCAGCCAGTTTCTTGAGAATCAGGTTGTCATTCTCCCCGGCCTCAACATAGGCCCCATCCTCACGGACTGAACGGCATATTGCTTTGTAGGCTTTCTTATCTTTCTTCTTATACGCCTTCAAAGCCGGGAATGTTTTACATCCACCCTCAATCGCCAGCTCGTTAAATGCATCACGGGTACCGGAGGTTGGGGGTGGTCCGAGTACTTCGATTTTAAAATCAGGCAGGCTGGGATCAATATCGCTCCATTTCTTATACGGATTGGGAACCAGCTTATCCGGGTTGCCATCAGCATCAGAGGGCACATCCTTCGCAAGAGCCAAAAACAACTGACGCACGGTTAAATTAACCTCAGGTCCGGACACTGAATTGGCAAAAACAATACCATCATAACCAATTTTGACCTCGGTGATTTTGCCCACACCGTTTTCGGCGCATTTCTTAACCTCAGATTTTTTAATCCGCCGTGAAGCATTGGAAAAATCCGGGTGTTTAACCCCCAAACCAGCACAAAACAGTTTCATACCACCGCCGGTTCCGGTGCTTTCAATCACCGGCGTCTTAAAAGACGTCGATTGCCCGAATTCCTCAGCCACAGCAGTCGCGAAAGGAAAAACAGTCGACGAGCCAACAATACGGATCTGGTCACGTGCCTCAGCCCCGGAAAGGCAAAAAGACACCAGAACAGAAGTCAAAAGAAAAATACGCATCAGGCAAAACTCCAGTATGATGTTCAATCAAAACCAAGCCTACAGATTCCTCACCCATTTCCTCACCCATACAACCGGACTTCAGTGATCACTATGTGATGATGAAAAGATCAAAACGCTTATCTGGCATGATCAACTTATCTGTCATGACCAAACGCTTGTTTTTTGTCACATCATCGGTTTCCGGAATGATCGGTTTTGGAATCTGAAAGGCTCTCCTTTCGCCAACCAATATTTTATTGGTCAGCATACTTATATTATAAATTCAATCCGACCATTATAAGACTGTTTTGTGACGGTTTTATTGTAGTATTTCTTATTATATTTCAGTCTATTAAAGGAATATACCCGGCATTTCTGGTCATGTATTAGCCTGATTCCATTTGCCCGTCACCAGCTGATACAAGCCGGAAATTAAAATCCCCGGACGCACCCTAACCGATACATCCGGCCACCAGTCACCCAGGAGCCAGACCGGGCCCTTTAGGCCAAAAGAAGATGAATGGTGATAGGGATACACCACAGAATCAAAAAACAGCCCCCAAGGGAGGTGCTCTCCCCTGGAGGCTGTAAAAATGAATGTTTTCAGAACAAAAATGGGTATAATCAGGAAATCAGCATAACCCAATCCATCAGTCGAATACGGCAGACTTAAAAACCGGCCTTAAAAATCGACCTGAATCCGGGCCTGTACACCCCTGTCATTGAAGGAATTACCGGAGGTATGCCGTTTCCCATCAATAAGATTGCCGTTGAGTTTCAAAGCCACATACGGGTTAGGCTTCCAGGTGAGACCCAGGGTATGAGCATTCTGAGCCCCCCCCCGGACATCTTTATCAGAGAGATCCGTGCGGCTGAACCGATACCCGATCATCCAGGCTCCTGGTCCGCCATCGGAGAGATTATGCTTCGGTTTTACCCGGCCAAAAGCGCCTTTTGAGGCTGAATAATTAGAAACTTCACCAGTCAGCCACCAAATCGCCTGGGCATAGAAACCATCGAAATCAAGCCGGGTTAAGGCCCCTTTGCGATCAACAGAAACCCGGATATATTCGCCCTGAACCGCATATGGACCATAAACGCCAGCCAATTCGCCGTTATATAACAGAGAGTTATCAGAACCCGCAATGCGACCGGTATTGATCGCCCGATCAGCGAGATGAATCTCTGGCCGTGCCCGCAACCTGACCCGGTTGTTTTCAAAACTGTCGCGATACACCAATCCGCCACCAAGATGGATCACCCGGTCTTTTTCAGCTATCGGCGCATAGGTGAGCCGACCGGCCAGGGACATACCGTTTCTGAATGCAGATTTTGCAACAGAACCATAGAAAATACCGGCGGCGGCTGAATAATTCTTCCCCCCCGCCATGAAGCCCAGACCAGTCTTACGATCGGCACCTGAGGCACTCAACAGATCATTTGTCTGACTCCGCTCCATGAACGGAATATATTTAGAACTGGTCAGGTTTTGCAGGGAAAACGGCACCTTATAATGACCAGACCGGATAACCAGATTATGGAAAGATTTTTTGAGACCGCTGTATTGGATATATAAATCCTTGGTATCAACTTCGTTATCAGCAAAATCAAACTGGGCTTTCCACCCCCATGTCTTAGCAAAATCACCCTTGGCAAAAATCCGTGCCCGCCGGAATTCGTGGCCTGAATCACCGCCAATCGCCTCATGGTCGAACCAGGCCGCATCCAACATAATGCGACCACCCAGCTGCAGGGAGGAATTGGGGCATTTGACCTTGAGAAATTTCTTAGGGTCAAGGGAACATCCATCCGATGACGAGTCTTCCAGGCTCGCTACCCGGCCCTTCAGTTCAAGGATCTCGTCTTGCAGAGCCGAAACATCCTGAGCCATCGCCGCATTGACAAAAACCAAATTGACAAAAACCAACCCGGCGACAATACCGCCGAAAACCGGAACGGTTCGCTTAAACAGCCGTGATGCTAATGGTTTTGCGATCAGGAGCCGCTGGGTTAAAAATTTCGACATGATATCGTTTCTCCTTTTTTTTAGTTTCCTGGTTTCTTTTTTAGTTTCTGTTGGTTTTTCTGGTTTCGTGAGTGTCAGCTGTTATTTAACAAATCAGATGATCCAAAATCGTTTCTTATGTCGCCCAAATTTATGTTTTAGCAAAAGCGAAATTTCCTGAAAAATACCGGTAATCAATCACCCTTTCACACCCTCTATCACTAAGAGATATGAATCAGAAATGTGATCATATCTTTAGGAATCGAGCCGACTAAACCATAGTTCAAAGCCACTTTTTTGGAATTTTTATGAAGTTTTTATGACAGCATCACCGAAAAACCCTCAGCGAAAAATACCCGGAAACAGCGCATGGTCCGGCCCAGGGACCATACCCCTGCTCAACGAACACAATCCCCTATCTGTTTGGGATCAGTGAATAAATCGTCTAGGGTCTGTTTTTTTGCAGGCGACGGCGGCTCAGGGAACGCAATGGCAGAGCCTTCAGGCGGATAAACCCTTCGGCATCGTTATGGTCATAGGCCGCACCATCCCCGAACGTGGCCAGGGATTGATCATAGAGACTGTCTGCCGACTGACGACCCACCACCCGTGCGGTCCCCTTGAAAAGACTGAGCCGGACAACCCCGGAAACATGGCGTTGGCTTTCATCAACCAGGGCCTGGATCATCTCGCGTTGGGGCGAAAACCAAAAACCATTATAGACCAGCTCAGCATAACGGGGCATCAATTCATCCTTAAGATGTGAGGCATCACGATCCAGGGTCAGGCTTTCAACCGCCCGATGAGCCAGGGCCAAAAGGGTCCCGCCGGGGGTTTCATAGACACCGCGCGATTTCATGCCAACGAAACGATTTTCAACCAGGTCCAAACGCCCGATACCGTTGGCTCCGCCTAAGTCATTGAGACGAGATAACAAAACCGCAGGAGAAAGCGATTCGCCATCAAGAGCCACCGGATCCCCACATTCAAAGCTGATTTCCAGATAGGTCGGCTGATCAGGCGCATGTTCAGCCGCCACCGAACGGGTAAACATGTCAGGATCCGGCTCTATCCAGGGATCTTCGAGAATTTTACCCTCATAAGAAATATGGAGCAAATTGGCATCAGTCGAGTAGGGAGCCTCACCGCGTTTGTCACGGGGAACCGGGATCTGCCGCTTCTCCGCATAGCTGATCAGATCCTCGCGGGAAGCCAGATCCCATTCACGCCACGGCGAAATGACCGTGATATCCGGGTTATTGGCGTAATAACCCAATTCAAACCGCACCTGATCATTGCCTTTACCGGTTGCTCCATGCGCCACCGCATCCGCACCCACCTCAGCAGCAATTTCAATCTGCCGCCTGGCAATCAATGGACGGGCAATCGAAGTCCCGAGAAGATAACACCCCTCATAGGCAGCATTGGCCCGGAACATCGGGAAAACGTAATCGCGTACAAATTCTTCCCGCAAATCTTCAACATAAACCTCCTGAACCCCCATGAGCTCAGCTTTGGTACGGGCTGATTCAAGTTCCTCACCCTGACCCAGATCAGCGGTGAAGGTGACCACTTCGCATCCATATGTCTCTTGCAACCACCGAAGAATAATCGATGTATCAAGACCACCAGAATATGCGAGAACAACTTTCCTGACCTGACGCCTGGAACCTGTCATATCATGTCTCCGCCTTGGCTTGAGATAATCTGTCATCATGATGAATCACTGTATTGATCCCTGTCGGTTCCCCGACAACAGCACCAGGACCCATCGCAGATCCGGGACCTGTCGCAGCGAGCATATCCGGGCTGATCGTCTCCGGTTGCTGAGTGCGTGCCTGGCTTTTGCGTAAACGTATGCTCCCGGAACGTAATTGACCACAGGCTGCCAGAATATCACGCCCCCGGGTGGCACGTACGGGTGCTGCCAGACCGGCCGCATTCAAAATATCGGCAAAAGACGCGATAGCAGCCGGAGAAGACGTTTCATAGGAAGCACCAGGCCAGGGATTAAAGGGTATCAGATTGACTTTAGCCGGGATATCACGGAGCATACGTGCCAAAGTCCGCGCATCTTGCGGGGAATCATTCACCCCCTTCAACATCACATACTCAAACGTAATGCGCTCACAACGACGCCCAGAGGAATAAGACCGACACGCCTCAAGCAGCCGGGCAATCGGGTATTTCCGGTTCAGCGGTACCAGAACATCACGCAAAGCATCATCAACCGCATGCAGAGATACCGCTAATTTAACCCCCAATTCACGGCCACAGCGTTCCATCATCGGAACCACACCGGCAGTTGAAAGGGTGATTTTGCGTCTGGAAATCGCCAGACCCGCCGAATCCATCATGATTCCCAGGGCTGTGGCCACTTCATCATAGTTATACAGCGGCTCACCCATCCCCATTAAGACAATATGTGACAAACGGCGTCCTTGCTCAGGTGTGTGCCATTCCTGAAGATCATCACGGGCCATCATAAGCTGTAACACAATCTCAGCAGCGCTCAGGTTACGTACCCAACCCTGGGTACCCGTGCGGCAAAACCGGCATGTTAATGTACAGCCAATCTGAGAAGAAACACATAAAGCCCCGCGATCTTCTTCAGGGATATAAACTGTTTCTACCTCACCACCACCAGGCAGCTTGAGTAACCATTTACGGGTCCCGTCCTCAGAAACCTGACGCCTGATGACTTCCGGGCGACCAACCACAAAACCATCGGCAAGACGTCGCCGGAAATCTTTTGATAAATCAGACATCTGATCAAAATCAGTGACGCCAGCCTGATAAATCCAGCGCCAAAGCTGACGTACCCGAAAATCAGCCTCGCCAAGATCCGCAAGGGCAGCAGCCAGAGCCGGACGCGACAGCCCGGCCAGATCACACCGGCCAGATGGCATCATGTCATGCCGGGATAAGACCGGAGAAGACATTAAAAGAAACCACAAAAAAAGGGATCATGAGAGAAAATCAGCCATAAAAAGCACAATACAACAGGGTTATTTTGCAAAACCGCATTTCTTACTCATCGCTTTGTAAGCAGCAGTGAAACCCACCAAAGAATACGTATCAGTCGTCCGGGTACCCCGGCTGGAAACACCCCTAACAATCATTTTAAGACCTCTCCTCATCGCCAAAATCAGCTTCTTATCCGCAACCGAATCACTGGCCCAGGCCCGGTCTTTCGCGATGATGAGGTTAAAACGCTGGCCGCCTATTTGTGCTTTCGGGGTCGATTTCACCTTGAAGCTGTAGCCGGTAGTGATATTGAATTCCCCGTGATTTTCAACCCCTGAGCGACGGGTAACAAAAGCATAAATCTTGCCACGCTTTTTATATTTTCCGACCGATTTAATCGGTTCACTGACGGCATAACAAACCATTTTACCCGACTCCTGGTAATGATGGGCCGACCACTGATCAAATTCCCCAATCAAGGTATCAGAAGCAGCCAACAACGGGGTCGGGCTCACCACACTCAGTGCGGTTATCGAGGTGAGCACAGCCACCAACCGGGCAACCACAATCCCAAAGGAACCACAGCAGCCAGACCGGCAAATCAGGAAATATTCATCATATCTGAAAGGACGAGAGAGTAGCATTATATCAACTCCAATCGTATCAACGCCAACAGGATCAAAAATGATCCCGACATAACCCCGGATGGTAAACCCTTTGTATAATCACCCATCGGATGGGAATCCAGACCAGATCTTTGGTTTCTGGTCTTTTCAGCCTATAGAATTTTCACCTGGAGATATTTTATTAAAGATGTTTTGAACGTATCGACTGTATGAGATGGATGCGCAGACGAGACGCCGATATAATACGCCGATACAAAACGTGGACACAAATAGAAGAAAGATAGATATATGAAGGAAGACAGATATATCAAGGATACAGATAGAAGTACCGCCTCAGTCTTTGACCATCCTTTGATCATCAATCCTTATCACCCTCCACTGAAATCATCAAAACTGAAATCATCAAATCCGGTGCAAAAGAGTTTACTCTAAGGCCGGAAAACATACCAGAGCACTCAGATGCCCATCATTCCCAAAACATGTGAGACCCTGCATTGATACGGGTTCTGTTCGTCTGTACGGGGAATATCTGCCGGTCACCCACCGCAGAAGCGGTGTTTAATGCCCAGGCAGCCGCCCGGGGGCTGGACACTGTTCTCAGTGCCGCTTCAGCCGGAACCACCGATTACCACCAGGGAGAACCAGCAGATCAGCGCTCCGTAGCAGCAGCCAAAAAACGCGGTTATGACATGAGCAATCAACGCGCATCCCAGATTCGCATTGATGATTTTGCCCGCTTCAATTATATCATCGCCCTGGACAGCACCCATCTGCGATATCTGAAAACCTGTCAGGCACGTCTTCAGGATCAATCTGCGCATATTGTCAGATTGATGGATTATGTCCCCGAAAACAATCTGCCGAAAAACCAAAAAACCGATGTTCCTGACCCTTATTATGGTGGATCAACCGGTTTTGATGTTGTTCTTGATCTTGTAGAAGCCGGTTGTACAGGCTTGATTGAGCATATTATTTCGGAAACAAAAAGAAAGAGCGGGAGTTCCGGCCAGAAAAGTGATGGCTCACAGTATTGATACCCTCATTGATCCCCTATGCTCTGGCCCGGCAGCAAAGATGGCCTTGACCAACTGAGCATCAAACGGGCAGTTTAGCGCATTGTTGTTCTGTATAACCGGATTTTGGCCGTAGCACCGTCAGGATTGATCACACCGAACTCCCGAAAACAAACTTTATAGTAACAGGCCCTATTTAATGACCAATAACCCGGTTTTACACGGAACCACCGTTATCTGTATTCGCAAGAATAATAAGGTAGTCATTGCTGCGGATGGACAAGTATCGGTTGGCTCAATGGTTTTTAAATCCAATGCCAATAAAGTCCGGCGGCTGGCTAAGGGTTCTGTTCTGGCTGGCTTTGCTGGTGCAACCGCTGATGCTTTTGCACTGTTTGAGCGTCTGGAAGAGAAGTTGGAAAAACACCCCAAACAACTGTTACGTGCCTGTGTCGAACTGACCAAGGATTGGCGTACAGACCGGTATTTACGCCGCTTAGAAGCAATGATGGCAGTGGCTGATTCTTCAGTCTCCCTGGTCTTATCAGGATCGGGAGATGTTTTGGAACCCGAAGATGGTCTGATTGGGATTGGTTCGGGTGGTCCCTTTGCCCTGTCAGCAGCCCGGGCTTTGATTGATCAAAAACAGATTGATGCCGAGGAAATTGCCCGTCGGGCCATGAAAATTGCTGCTGGAATTTGCGTTTATACCAATGAATATCTGACGCTGGAGGTTTTGTGAATACATCGGATTTTTCACCACGAGAAATCGTTTCGGAGCTTGATCGCTATATTGTTGGTCAAAACGACGCCAAACGGGCTGTTGCGATCGCCTTACGCAATCGCTGGAGACGACAACGGCTCGATGACACCATGCGTGATGAAGTATTGCCCAAGAACATCCTGATGATCGGTCCCACCGGAGTCGGTAAAACCGAGATTGCCCGGCGTCTGGCGCGGCTGGCTGCAGCACCATTTCTCAAAATCGAGGCAACCAAATTTACCGAAGTGGGTTATGTCGGGCGTGATATTGAACAGATTATTCGTGATCTGGTTGAGATTGCCCTCCATATGACCCGGGAACGTCTGCAAGCAGAGGTCTCCTCCCAGGCTGAGCGCGCCGCTGAAGACCGGGTTCTTGATGCCCTTGTGGGTGCTGAAACCGGCGCAGCAACACGGGATAAATTCCGCACAATGCTGCGTGAGGGTTCTCTCGCCGATAAAGAAGTGGAAATTGAGGTGGTTGAGAGCGGGGGAAATACTCTGCCCACTTTTGACATACCGGGAATTCCTGGTGCTCAGATGGGGATGTTCAATCTCAATGAAATCTTCGGAAAAGCATTCGGTGAAA
Organism: Alphaproteobacteria bacterium; assembly: GCA_965199175.1. GTDB lineage: Bacteria > Pseudomonadota > Alphaproteobacteria. The sequence continues at coordinate 1,802,347 of OZ240684.1, read as the reverse complement.
AAACCCGTAAGCGAAAAATGACCGTTGCTGAATCCCATGCTGTTCTGGTTGCCCAGGAAAGTGAGAGGCTGATTGATGATGAGCAGGCAGTCCGTGAAGCTGTTGAGGTTGTTGAACAAAACGGTATTGTCTTCATTGATGAGATTGACAAAATTTGCGCACGTGATGGCCAACGCGGCGGGGAAGTCAGTCGCGAAGGCGTACAGCGGGACTTACTGCCCCTGATTGAAGGAACCACTGTTGCAACCAAACATGGTCCTGTGCGCACTGATTTTATCTTATTTATTGGTTCAGGCGCGTTTCATCTGGCCAAGCCAGCCGATTTACTCCCGGAATTACAGGGTCGTTTACCGATCCGGGTTGAACTAGGGGCACTTGACCGCGAGGACTTTCTCAAAATTCTCACTGAGCCGGAAAATAGCTTGATTAAACAATATCAGGCTCTGTTAGCCACCGAGGATGTAACCCTGACTTTTACCCCCAAAGCGATTGAGGAAATCGCCGGTCTGGCTGCTGAAATCAACGAATCAGTTGAAAATATCGGTGCCCGGCGCTTACACACAGTCATCGAAAAATTACTCGAAGATATTTCCTTCGCCGCCCCCGAAAAAGCCGGATCAAGCTATCATGTCACTCCTGAAATGGTACGCAAAACAGTTGGGGATCTTGCCGGAAATGCCGATCTGAACCGCTTTATCTTATAGCGGATGATAAAAGGACATTCCAAAAAGTCTTTTTTACCCCTTTGATCAACTATACCGCATTGATATGGGTGAATTCACCCCTCAGCGGCGACGACGTAGTAAGATATAGAATGCACCCCCGCCACCATCGCGGGGCTGAGCCTGGTTATAAGCGAGAATAAGCGGCCGCACCGAGGGCCGGTTGAGCCAATCGGCCAATCCCGCTCTTAATACCCCCTGGCCGCGCCAGCCTGTCTCGATATCCCCGGCAACCCCTTTGCCGGTTATCACCTGTACACAGCGCAGACCCTGAGATGCTGACTGACTGATAAACGCCTCTGTAGCCTCCTGAGCAGTGTCACGTCGATACCCATGCAGATCAAGAGTAGCCTCAATCGGCCATTGGCCACGCCGGAGTCTGGCAGCCGCCCGACGATCCAGGCCCGGGGTTGCGCCCATAACAAGAGGCGGAAGACCCGGGTTATTGAAATCCTGAGACTGTATCTTTGCCCGGATCTTTGCCCGGGGAGAATCTTCTCCCGGCGTGGCTGAGAAAGATTCGCTCAGATGATCCGGGTTCTGGGATACTGTGGTTGAAGAATATGTATCACAAGGATCAGGGGATGGTGCGACAGGAGACTGATTGTGATGGTGGGCACGCCGGAGAGGCTTAACTGTCTGTGTGAAACGCTCCCACGTATCAGCATCTTCTGAGGTCACATGGGTTAATCCGGTGTCGTTTTGAGAACGATTATTCATCGGAAATACCCTATTTTCGGGCAAGATCCCTGAGATGATCAGACCGGGTGAACGGAATCGATTTTGGCAATAAAATATAATAAGACGCCTGATCGCGCATATGGCCGGCTCGTTTTTCAGCCAAACGACCATGACCCCAGAATAAATCACCGCGTAAAGCACCGCGTAAGGCACCCCCGGTATCCTGAGTCATGGTTAAACGCTGCAAAGGCTGACCGGGACTAAGCGGGTCAATACCATCAATCCAGATCGGCAACCCATAAGGATAAATCGCATCATCAATCGCCAGGCTCCGCCCGGGTGTCAGCGGGACATTCGCTGCTCCGGGAGGGCCGCTATCCTGAGACCAACCACCAGTGGGGGCAGGACGTTCTTCAAAAAAAACATAAGATGGATTTTGCTCAAGCAACTCTCTCGCCTGAGCAGGATGGGCCGCAATCCAGCGACGGATCGATTCAAGATTAACATCAGGGGCCGTCATAACACCCCGCTGTACCAATCTGCGCCCAATAGAAACATAAGAATGACCATTATCCCCGGCATAAGAAACGCGGGAAATTGTACCATCGGATAACCGGACCCGTCCCGAACCCTGGACCTGTAAGAAAAACGCATCAACAGGATTATCAACCCAAAGCAACTCTAACCCACGACCTTTCAAAGCACCCCGGTTGATCTCAGCCCGCGAAGCATACGGCAGCAACCGCCCGTTCCTGAGCCGTCCGGCAATCCGGCGCCCCCCTAAATCAGAGCGGAATTTCCCCAGATTAACCATCACCAGATCATCCGGACGTCGGTATAAAGGGGTCGAATAACGGGATGTCGGCCGTCGTGATCCCCTCAGCTCCGGTTCATAATAACCGGTCAGCAGACCTGTATCCTCCCCATCCTCACGCAATGCGTAGGCGTCAAAATGAGTCTCAAAGAATTGCCGGATTGCCGCATCTTTTCCCTTAAAACGACCCGCCGCTGTACAAACCCGCCGCCAGGAATCCGGTAAACCGATCCCGAAAGAACCCCGGAATGTTTCAGCCGCTTTGATAAGGCCCGGACAACTACGGCGAAAAGCCGTCATCGTTCCGGTCATGTCGTCATTTATCCAGCCAGGAAGATCAGAGATTTCCAGAGCCTCAAGATGAAGGCTGCCGGTCGTTTCCGTTTTTACACTAGCCGTTTCTGTTTTCGGAGAAGAACAGGCCGCTAAGATAATCAGGAAATACCCGATCAGCCCGGAAAGAAGCCATCTCAACCGGTTTTTTCCGGCAGCTCTATTCAGAGTCGAGAGTCGCAACCAAAACCCAGTTGGGGTCAGGAGATGATATGTCACGTCTGAATACCCAAATATCGGTAACATCCTCAACATAGCCACGATCACCATCAACCTCTTTCCCGTCCTTATCTTTGAGAATATTGACCTGTTGGCTCTGGAATCTCACAGTAATTTCAGCATGGTTCCGGGAATCAATGCTGGCGGACTCAATGATAATCTTATCAATACCAATGAGAGTTGTTTCCATTTTCTCTCCGGCTTTTTTTCTCCTGGTAATCTCCGTATCAAAACTTTTCCAGACCGATTTTTCCAGAAGAGGCTTCAAAATATCGCGGTTTCCGCCAGCAAAAGCGACGACAATGGTTTCAAACGCTGCTGCAGCTCCTGAGAAAAAAGTATCTGTCTTAAATGAAGAATCACGCGCAGCAATGGTTTCCAGGCCTTTTTGAGCCTGTTCAGAAACTTCAGAGGCACCCGCCACTGTGCTCTGCCATTTCGGCCCCTGGTCTGCGACCGGATCCACAGCATCCTGAACATCCTGGGAAGATTGATCCGTTGTATCAAGAACAGGCTCGGTATCATGGGTTTTTTCATGACCGGTCCGGCGGCCAAGAACAGCCCGGAGACGCAAAAGGATAAACCCCGCCACCATAGCCAGGAAAATGATATCGAAAAAAGGAAAGCCGTTACCCATCATAACTCCAAACGGGCGACCATCTTGAAATCATTAAATAAGCTCCAGAATGATCATCCCAGGAATGGTTTTCAACAAGAATAGTTTTCAAAAAGCCCCACCGATATAGGATACGGCTCTCCCGAACAAATCTTTATAATACGGATAGAGTACGGAGAAGAGGGAAAACTGCTTATATTTCATCTTCCAGATTGCATATTCGCAAGGCGCACATAAACCAATTCAACTCCCAACAACCAATTCAACCCCCAACTCTTCCCGAATATACAGTATTCCACCAATTATTTCCAGACCTTGATCCGGGCCAGTCTCTAAAACCGTTTGCAGTCTTTCAATTACTCAAACATCACGGTAACACAGAACCTCAAAAAAACAACTTAAGGCTTTTTGGAAAATATCTTTCCTGGAAAATAAAAAAGAACCGTATCATCATTTTTCGGTTATTCTCTCCAGGCCGCATGGTTTGGGGATATCTTTACGGTCCTTACAAAGACCTCTATACCTGCCTCAGCCCGGATATGGAAGCATCAGAGCCAAAAGAAACATCTCCAAAAAGACATCTAAAGACCAATCGGGTGAGGTTTCATATGACTAAAACAGAGAACAACAGCACCAATGGTACAGCAAAAAACGATCAGGCCACCAATGGAAAAACTGAAAATCCTGACCCAGACCAATCTGCAACCAAAAATGATACCAGCACAATATTTCGCGGTCTTCCGCTCACGGTTAATAGTCAGTATCTCAAAGACCTTTCCTTTGAAAGCCCCGCTGCACCGGAAATTTTTTCGTCCTTAAAACAAGTCCCTGAAATTTCGATTGATGTCGATATCAAAACGACAATTTTACATGAACCCAATATTCATGAAGTCACGGTGTCGATTGTAAGCACGGCGCGTTCCGGAAAACAGGTCGTTTTTATATGCGAGGTCATCTATGCCGGCTTGTTTACTCTGGGGGCACTCCCGCCTGAAGTTGTTCAACCGGTTTTACACATAGAATGCCCGCGTATTTTGTTTCCTTTTATCCGGGCACTCATCGGAGAAATAACCGGAAATGCCGGATTTCCGCCTTTAATGATCAATCCCATTGACTTCAGTGCTTTGTATCAGAAAAAATCTGGCTGATTTTCATTACCAGCCTTAAAATTCCTCATACTCATGGATCACAAAGCCACAAAGGATTGCTAATCCTCTGAAGCATCTGAGTATGGGCTGCGTCTTCCTCCGGGCTGATGGTATGGGGTCGGGGTTGGCGTTTTTCACCCTGTAGCGGTATCTGATTGCCAGGAAGAACGTTACTCCGGTATGCATCTAATGAAGAGGATGATTGTCCGGCCAGAGAATCGACACGGGTTAAACCAAGTTTACTTTGTCGGCCACCGGTGAGTTCCAGATAAACCTGAGCCAGTAAATGACAATCAACCAAAGCACTGTGTTTCTGACGGTGCTGATTCTCAATGCCAAACCGCTTGCATAAAGCATCTAAACTGGCCGGAGCCCCGGGAAACATATTACGTGCAACCAATAAGGTATCAACAACCTGGTGGGAATCGAGGCTCGAATAACCACATGCAACAAGCTCATTATTGAGAAAACCCAGATCAAATTCAGCATTATGAATGATCAATGCAGAATCACTGATAAAAGACAGAAATTCATCAATGATCTGCGGAAAAAGCGGCTGATCCTTCAGAAAATCCAACGTAAGACCATGAACAGCCCGCGCCTCTTCAGGCACATCGCGTTCAGGATTGAGATACCATTGATATTCCTCACCCGAAGGCACGCGATCAATCAATTCTACAACCGCAATCTCAACCAGGCGATGACCGTCCTGAGGATCAAGGCCGGTTGTTTCAGTATCTAAAACAATTTCCCGCATCATTTTTTCTGTTCAATCATTTTACACTTTTTAAGTGTTTTTAATCATCCATTTTCCCTTAACCGGATTAAAGCGGCGCATAACCCGGTGTTTTGCCCATGTCTTTTTGTGACTGGCCCGGAGAATGCGAACCGCCCGCCTCAAAAGCATCATGCTCAACCGGAAACCAACCCCGGTAGGGATCACTCTGTCGGCCTGCAAACACTTACAGGCACAAGACCATTGGCGGGATTCAATCACAGCCAGATGGTCTTTGGTCATACCATATCGTGATAAGACCCGCTTTCTTCGTAAAAAATCCGGGGTGGTTAAAACAACAATCATATCACAGTATTGATCCCAGCCTTTTTCCAGTAAAAGAGGGACATCCAAAGCAACCACAGGACGGCGGAGACGAAATTGCCGGGACAAAAAGGACCGTTGAGCACAATAAACCAGGGGATGTAAAATTTCTTCGATATCCGCAAAATCATCAGGATTCTGGGTCAAATAATGGGCCAATACAGAACGTTTCAAACCACCGTCACGATCCTGTAAATCCGGTATGGTTTCGCAAAAAAGAGCCAAAAGAGGTTGAACGGCCGCTCCACCGGGACCCAAAAGACTGTGAATTTCAGCATCAGCATCAAAACAAGGGATACCCATGCGAAGAAGCCTCTTGGCAATTGTCGTCTTACCAACACCAATGGAACCAGTCAAAGCGAGTATTTTCATTCCGATGACGTCGATAGATGTGCTGTTGAAGTTTCTAAATCCTGAACCAAGAGAGAACGAAGTTCTTCGGTCGCATCCGGAAAAACACCAAACCATCTGGAAAAAGCGGGTCGGGCCTGGTGAATCAGCATACCAAGACCATCAACAACAGATAAGCCACGTCGGCGCGCCTGTTTCAGCAAAGCCGTATGCAGCGGTGCATATACTAAATCATAAACGACCGCATGATCAGGCAACAAATCCAACTCAATATCTAAAGCCGGAGAACCGATCATGCCAAGACTGGTTGCATTGACCAGAAGATCAACACTTTGCATCGCTTCTGATCGGTGTTGCCATTCCAAAACCGAAAGTGTTGATTTTAAATTTGAAAATTCCAAAATCAAAGACTGGGCACGTTCAATCGTTCGGTTGGCAATCATAATATGCTCATAGCCAGCCCGACATAAAGCAACCAAACAGGCCCTGGAAACGCCGCCAGCCCCCAATATCAAAGCCCGGCGGGAGGAAAATTTTCCAGAAAAATCAAGACAATCGGGTACAAATTGACGCAAATTTTCGGTAAAACCAAAAACATCCGTATTCAAACCAACCAGACTCTGATCACGGGTAACAACAACTGTATTGACCGCCCGGACATGATGACAGTCATCTTCCAGATGATCCAGGAAAGAAAGTGCTGTTTCTTTATGAGGAATGGTTAAATTAACACCACAAAATCCAGCTTCAGGAAGTCGGCTTAGAAAATTGCCCAGCTGATCTGGTGAAATTTCCAAAGCATCATACCGACCAGGAATATGATGTTGAGATAACCAATAATTATGAATAAGCGGAGAACGCGAATGGTGAATGGGATATCCAATCACACCAACCCGATAAGCAGTTTTCATAGCAGCTTATCTCAATCTTACCTGCAATAAGACCCCAAAATACAATCAAAGAAAACTCTATGGAAAAAAGTCATCAAAATGGGAATAAAGCTGTTCTTTTTAGGATTCGGGTCATTTTATCCCGGATCAGTGTTATTTTTACCAAATATTATACAATAAGAAGTTTTTTTCAAAAAAGATGGGGATCAATCCATAAATCTCTTTTTATCTTTGGTTATCCCCAGATTTTTCAATTTTTTTTACGGCTGATTTTCAACAATAATCACCAATTTTACTTTGAAAACAATCTGTTATAGAACATAGAAAATTTCTGGATTTTTTATCCCTCATTTTTTGTCAAACAATAACACATTCTCAATATCTGAAAAAACAAAGGGGATAATATTCTTATTTTCCATGAATTCTAACAATTCACAGCCCCAACAATCAACCACCCCTTTATTTTAAATTTTAATGATTTGGATAAAAAAACTTCTCATCCCATGAAACAACTATATGTCTCAGAAAAATTCTCTAAATAATCCAATTTTGTCGGTCTTAAAGGGAAATTCCTGTCGTCCTGCACCGATTTGGCTGATGCGTCAGGCTGGGAGATATTTGCCTGAATATCTCCGGCTACGTTCCCAAAAGCCTGATTTTCTTGATTTTTGCTATTCTAAGGATTTAGCAACTGAAGCAACATTGCAGCCAATCGAACGATTTGATTTAGACGCAGCCATCCTTTTTTCTGATATTTTGGTTATATGCGATGCCCTGGGACAACATGTTTCTTTTGTCAAAGACAAGGGACCTCTCCTGGAACCGATTACAGACCTGAAGGATCTGCCGTCGACTGATTGTGATGACTGGCGTTTACATCTGGACCCGGTCTATCAGGCGGTGCGTCAAATACGTCAGAGTTTACCCGGAAAAAAAGCTCTTTTTGGTTTTTCCGGGGCTCCGTGGACATTAGCCTGCTATATGATTGACGGGAAAGGGGGGCATGGATTTCCCAGAACCCGTAAAATGGCTTATGAAGCCCCGGAAAAACTATCTTCTCTGATTGATTATCTCTGCCAGATTGTTACTTTTCATCTTCGTTGGCAAATTGACGCCGGGGCTGATTGTGTTCAATTATTCGATAGCTGGGCAGGCTTGCTTCCTGAAAAACTCTTTCATCGATTCTGTGTACAATCAACAGCTGAGATTGTTCAATCATTGAAAAATACGCATCCGGAAATACCTGTTATTGCTTTTCCGCGTGGTGCTGGTGTGTTGTGTGTCCCTTATGTCCAAAACACCGCCATTGATGCCGTATCTTTGGATACGACTTTGCCTCTTGATTGGATCCGAAAAAATATACAAACCATATGCCCGGTACAGGGAAACATTGATCCAATGGCCTTATCAGCCGGTGGTTCTGCTTTGGATCAGGCCGCTCTGGATATTTGGAACGTCTTAGGTCAGGGTCCGTTGATTATCAATCTTGGGCATGGGGTTCTTCCTGACACCAACCCTGATCATGTTCAACAATTAGTGGAAACCATTCGTTCTGTTGAATGATGGATTCAGTGATATGCATTTCATATCTGATTATAAACTTTGGATTCTGGCACTCCATATTATCGCTTTTGTTTCCTGGATGGCTGGGTTACTCTATCTTCCAAGACTTTATGTTTACCATTGTCAGGTATCTCAGGAAAGTCAGGCAGCCAACATTCTCATGACGATGGAGCGGCGTCTTTATCAGTTCATTATGACGCCGGCGATGATTGCTACTTATGTTTTTGGTATTTTATTATTCATCATCGGTGAGTATCTGAAATCAGGAGAAATCTGGGTTTACATTAAAATTTTTCTGGTTTTTCTTCTGACCTTTTTTCATTTTATGTGTGCCCGGTGGCGCAAAGAATTATTTTCAGGTAAAAATCATCACTCAAGTGGTTTTTTCCGTTTGATGAATGAAGTTCCAACAATCCTGCTGATTTTTATTGTTTTTCTGGCAGTTTTAAAACCTTTCTGATCTGTCTGTCGTTTTTTCTCAATTTTTCTGTTTTCTTATTTTCTATGATTGAACCCTGTTCCATTTACTGATAATATAGAAAAGCAGTGGGAATTGAGGTTCCTTGATTATACTGCTCGTCATTTCCGTTCTGGATGAATTTTTCTCAGACATAGATTTTTTCAGATAAGGTCCTGAGGCCCGGATCAACGGCGTTGCCTGGTTGGTTTTTGCAACACTGTTTCTTTATCAGGAAAAACCCGGATTTCGACGGATTATTTTTCACTGATTCTGCTTGATTTTCATCATCATGGTCTGTGGGTTCGTGGTTTTTCTGATCCTGAACCGGTGATCTTTGAGAGATATGGGTTTCTCAGAAGGTCTGTAATATCCGGTTTTTCCCTTAAAATTCTGCATTATTCATGTGATTATTCATGCATTTACAAGAACTCAAAAATAAAGCCCCGGCAGAACTTCTTGCTTTTGCTGAGGAACTCGAAATCGAAAATGCCAGTTCTTTACGCAAACAGGATATTCTCTTTGTTATCCTTAAACAACTGGCTGCTAATGAGACGACAATTTACGGTGGAGGTGTCTTAGAGGTTCTTCAGGATGGTTTCGGTTTTCTCCGGTCACCGGAATCCAATTATCTTCCTGGTCCGGATGATATTTATGTTTCACCCAGACAGGTCCGCCGGTTCAATTTACGCACCGGTGATACCGTGGACGGGGAAATCCGGGCTCCTAAAGACGGAGAACGTTATTTTGCTCTTGATAAAATAAGCGAAGTGAATTTCGAAGCACCGGAAAAAGTCCGTCATCGTATCAATTTTGATAATTTAACACCGTTATATCCCGAAGAACGCTTGTGTATGGAGCACGAAAATCCCAAAGCAAAAGATCGGACAACACGTATTCTCGATCTCATAACACCACTTGGTAAAGGACAACGGGCACTCATTGTCGCGCCGCCACGTACCGGTAAAACCATGATGCTGCAAAATATTGCCCATGCTATTACCACCAATCATCCGGAGGCTTATCTGATCGTTCTCCTCATCGATGAGCGACCTGAGGAAGTGACCGATATGGCCCGTTCAGTCAAAGGTGAGGTGATTAGTTCAACCTTTGACGAACCAGCAACCCGTCATGTGGCGGTTACCGAGATGGTGAGTGCTAAGGCCAAACGTCTGGTAGAACATAAACGCGATGTGGTTATTCTTTTGGATTCAATTACCCGTTTGGCCCGGGCCTATAACAGTATGGTTCCCAGCTCAGGCAAAGTTCTGACCGGCGGGGTTGATGCCAATGCTTTACAGCGTCCCAAAAGATTCTTCGGTGCGGCCCGCAATATTGAAGAAGGAGGGTCTCTTACCATCATAGGCACTGCTTTGGTTGATACCGGTTCCCGCATGGATGAGGTTATTTTCGAGGAATTTAAGGGAACCGGAAACAGTGAGGTTATTCTTGACCGTAAATTGGCCGATAAACGCTCTTTCCCGGCGATTGATATCACCAAATCAGGAACCCGTAAGGAAGAATTGCTGGTTAGTAAGGAAGAATTAGCAAAAATGTGGGTTCTTCGCCGTATTCTCATGCCGATGGGTGTCACCGATGCCATGGACTTCCTGAATAGCAAACTCAAGGAAACCAAGAGCAATGAAGACTTTTTTTCCTCAATGAACAGCTAAAAGCAACACCTGTTTCCAGGCCTTTTCGTTCTGTATCACCGGTTTCACAAAACCATAGAGACCGATACCAATGATTGATTCATTGGTATACTGAAACCCGAATATTTACACCGATTATGATGCGCCAGGTTATTCAGCTGATGGTTTTGGAACCATCATGTTGATCGGAGCCCTATGCATCAATGGATCGGGGAAATGTTTCCCGATGCTCACGCCTTATTGTTAAAGCAGTCATCTGGGTCATTTGAAACTGCTGAGGGAAACCGGATTTCTAACTCTTGCTGAATTTCCGGGAATTGGCGTGCTCAAACATGATCAAGGCTTTCTTGGCCTCCTGACCCCCTCCATATTCACCATAATTCCCCCCGGTTTTGATCACCCGATGGCAGGGGATAATGATCGAAAAAGGATTATGCTTACAGGCTTGTCCAGCCGCCCGGCTCGCGCTGCCGATTTCAGCACCCAATTCCTGATACGTGATTATTTTTCCATAAGGAACAGTGTTTATAACCTCCCGGAAACGACAAGAGTGATCTGTATGCGCTGGTTCCAGAGGGAGGGAGAAATTGGTTAAGTCTCCGGCAATATAAGCTGTGAGTTGCCGGTTTGTTTCTGCTAATACCGGACATGCTGATGAAGAATCATGCTGTTTCTCTTGCCCCTGGATATTGCTTTTGACAGGGTTTTTTTTATCCCATTGGACACTTTTGAGAATATTTCTGTCACTGACCAGGATCAAAACACCCCAGGGTGTTGATAGAGTATTTCGATAAACCATCATTCTTTTTTCGATTTTTTTGAATTATTTATTTCTCTGAACACGTTAATCCTGTCAAATTTCTGCTAAAACCCCCAACCGATTCGTCTGATAATGTATTCTTATGCTGTTTAAGATAGCATGGTTATTGCTGTGTGATTTAAGCAGAAGGGGAATAAGAACGACAACCATATCATTTTGTTGATGTTATAAAATGATCGGTTGATTATTGGGGAATATGTTGAGGCTTCTCCTTTACTCTGACGGTCTTCAAACAGATCTGTTTGAAAACTGATATGTATCAAGAGCATCCAGTAAAGCATTTTTGGTGATAACGGGTGGTCCGCAAACCGGCCCCTGACATATATAGGCTGTGGCTTGTTTGTTCAGAGCGGTTTTGCCTTTTGCCGGATGGTTGGGGGGCAGTGCATCGGTATCATCGGCTGTATATTGTAAAACCATTGCAGTGGGTAGGCTGCGTTGTCTGAGAGCATGACGAAAAATTTTTGCCTTTGGGTCAGTTTCTGATCCAATGAGGATGATCTGTAACGGCTTTTCAAGCCAGGCCCGGGCATTGAATAATGCACAATGTTCAGTTGGTCTGGCTGTTGCTGATCCCGCAAACGCTGCCAGAATGGCTTCGGCTCTTTCCCGGTAATTTTCCTGGCCGGTGAGAAGATAAAGCCGGGCGAGGACTTCACATGCCACGGCATTGCCGGAAGGGGTTGCCTGGTCAGCGGCCGTTTTAGGACGCAGGATAAGATCATCACGCGGGGCAACCATATAGTAACCTCCATTCCCGGCATCCCAGTAATCAGTATTCATGACAGAAACCCATTGCTCAGCATCTTTCAGCAGATTGATATGCTCAATCATTTCTCCCCCGATGGTTTCGGAGAGCATAAGAGCAGCCCGGGCCATATGAGCATAATCCTCCAAAACTGGTGGATGACTGGCTTGGCCTTTACACAAAACATGCTGCAACCGATGGTACTGCATGGAACCAGCACCGCCAGCAGATAAAGCATCCCGGACACCGATATAGGCGGAGGATGCCATCTCCAACACAGTGTCGTCATCAAATACCATTGCGATCCGGGCTAAAGAGGCAATGATCATACCATTCCAATCAGCCAACACCTTATCATCGCGTTGTGGTGGCTGACGGCAAGAGCGTTCAGATAAAAGCAAGGATTTACAAGATGATAGAATGTTTTCTTCTTTCTGGGTTGGATGTTTTTTGGAATTCAGTCGGTTAAGAATAGAACAGCCTTCCCAGTTTCCTTCTTCTGTGACACCATAAATATCCTTAAATAACCGGCTGTTTTTTCTGAGAATTGTATCAATCTCATCGGCGCGCCAAATATAATAGGCTCCTTCCTTTTCCTGAGACTTTTTTTGCATTGTATGAGTGCGGGACGTTTCTTCCAGGTCATCAGAGACCGGAGAATCTGCATCCAAAGAAGCAGCAAAGCCATGCGCCTCAGCCTGCATTTCCCGGCGCAGCCAGTCGATCGTTTCGTGAATTCTCTTTTCGAATAAAGGATCCTGAGTATGACGCCAGGCTTCGGTCAGCCATTCGAGTATGAGGGCATTATCATAGAGCATCTTTTCAAAATGCGGGACTAACCAGATGGCATCTGTAGAATAGCGGGCAAACCCCCCTCCAAGATGATCATAGATTCCTCCCTGGCACATCATCCGCAATGTCAAAAGAACAGCATCCTGAAGATGTTGGTTTTCTGATGGCGAATATTCCCGGGTATTGCGTTGCTGGTTGACCCCTGAATCCCCGGGATAATCGGGTTTCGGTGCGGTTTTGAGGTTGGGATTTTTGCTGCCTTGATGTTCAAGACTCTGTCGCCACAGAAAAGCAAACAAGGGAGCCTGAGGAAATTTAGGGGCACCGGTTAAACCGCCATATTGCCAGTCTATTGCACCAAGTATCCGGAGAGCACTCTGACGTTCTGCTTCCCGGGAAGGAAAAAGGCCGGGATTTGTTGTGATAATTGACTGCAAGCCCGTGCGTAAGGCTTGTACATTATGCGTAATCCGGTCACCATGCTCAGAATAGCTTTGAATAACGCCACGTAAAACCTGATCAAAACCTGGTCTGCCATAGCGTGATTGTGGCGGGAAATATGTTCCTCCCCAAAACGGTGCCCCCTGGGGTGTGAGAAACATTGTCAGGGGCCAGCCGCCTGGTACTCCGGTTAAAGCCAGGGCATGTTGATAAATCCAGTCAATTTCCGGACGTTCTTCCCGATCTACCTTAATGGGGATAAAATGCTCATTGATGAAAGCAGCGATAGACGGATCCTCGAAACTTTCATGGGCCATAACATGACACCAATGGCATGCAGCATAACCGATGGAAAGCAAAATCGGTTTTTCAGCCTGTCTGGCTTCAACCAGGGCATGGGTATCCCAGGGGCGCCAATCAACCGGGTTATCCTTATGTTGACGCAGATACGGGCTGGTTTCCTTACTAAGTCGATTGCCAGGCATAAGGATCAGTATTTTTCAAAGGCCGGATAAACAATGGCTGAATTGGTATTGATGGAGATGGGCACTCATCAATACATTTCAGACCATCGTTCCTTTATTGTGAAAAATATTGTGAAAAATGTCATCATTGTGGAAACTGTAACCTATCTGGTTTTTTTGGTCTATAAGAGCCATTGCTGCCTGATCACAAGGCGCGTTTATGATCGGTTTGTTGCGTCGTCAAAAATTTTATCTTTTTAGGGTCTGATGTCATCGGGATGACGAAGCAAAACAGGGTTTTAAGAAGAATGAACAGAGGTGGTCTGATCTTTGGGGTCTGGTTTTTCCTGTCAGGATCATGACAACGAATTTTCAGACTATTTTTGCGCCAGCCAGTGGTCCGGCCCCGGGTGCGGTAGCGGTGATCCGTCTTTCCGGCCCGGCGGTGACACAGGCTTTGGTGGCTCTTACCGGACGCGAAGACTGGCCACCTCGCCGGGCGATTTTGAGTGATTTTTATGAACCCGGGACGATAGCAGGGCAAGGCACTGGCCATCGGCTGGATCGCGGTTTGGTTCTCTGGTTTCCAGCACCACGTAGCTACACCGGTGAGGCAATGGCTGAGCTTCATATTCACGGTGGTCGGGCGGTGGTATCGGCTCTTTGTAAAGCCCTGGAATCTCTTTCGGGATTGCGAATGGCTGAGCCTGGGGAATTTACCCGGCGGGCTTTTGACAATGGCAAACTGGATCTGACCGAGGTTGAGGCGGTGGCTGATTTGGTGGCTGCTGAAACCGAGAGCCAGCGCCGCCAGGCAGAACGTCAACTCGCGGGTGTTTTTGGACGACACTGTCAGGCATGGCGTGATTGTTTGATTGGCCTGATTGCTTTTTGTGAGGCTGAGATTGATTTTTCTGATCAGGATCTCCCCACGGATTTACTGGATCGCCAGACGGCACAGATATCTGATTTACGCGCGCAGATTCTGGCTATGCTGGATGATAAAGGGGCTGGTGAACGCCTGAGAACCGGGTATGAGGTGGTTTTAACCGGGATTCCTAATGTTGGAAAATCCACTTTATTCAATACCCTGGTTGGCCGGGAACTGACAATCGTTACGGATCAACCCGGGACAACCCGTGATCTGGTTGAAGCAACAGTGACTCTATCCGGATTGCCTCTTACTTTGGTTGATACCGCCGGTCTACGCTCTTCCGATAGGGTTCCGACCAATGACGGGTTAGCGCAAACCTCTGTGAACGTTGATCCAATCGAACAGGAAGGAGCAGAACGGGCGCAGTCTCGTCTGCGCAGGGCTGATCTGGTATTGTTGTTGACAGCACCGGATAATCGGTCATTGCCGCCCTTAAACCTGTGCGGTATTCCAACCATCATCGTGGTGGCCAAAGCCGATTGTCTGGATGACCCGGCTCAGGCCGGGGATCTGATTGAACGGATCCGAATTGCGACCAATCTTGCTGCTGATACGCCTGTTCTCACGGTTTCAGCGCATACCGGAATGGGTATTGATGATGTGCGGGCTTGTTTGATTGACTATTTCCAGGAAAAAAGCGCGGCGGTTTTGAGTGGTCCGCCAGGATTGACCCGTCAACGTCACCGGGTCGAATTGACTGGGGCTGCTGAGGCTCTGGAGCGGGCTTTGTCTCAGGATGGGTTGGAATTACAGGCCGAAGAATTACGTATCGCTGCTCATCGGCTGGGACGAATCACCGGCCAGGTCAATGTTGATGATATTCTCGGCGCGATTTTTGAGCGTTTTTGTATCGGAAAATAATCAAGGCTACCATAAGAGCCTGATAATCAGGAGCATACACAGCTGCCCATTGTTTCACATGAAACATTCTTTATAAAACAGCTTTGAATAAAAAATGATTGTGATTCCAGTAATGCCGCCATTTGTTCCATCTTTCATCGGATCAATCATTTTTTGTTTGAGCGCATAAGGGCAGCTTCACATAATACGGAAGATGTTCCGGTGATTGTTTTGGGATATCGCTGCAAAACTGTATAGACTCCTGCGCTCTTCTTTGGTCATTCTTTGACATAATCGCTTTTTTGACATATTTTACATCTCATTATTTTTCAAATTGGGTTTTGCTTTTCTCTCTTTGATATGTCAGCAAGCATGGCTGTTTCCAATGCCCGTGATTACGATCCGATGTAAACAATGCCAATGGACAAACCAGATATCATGTCCAAGCGGTCGACTTGTAAACAATGCTGACAGAAAATTTCGTTGCCAAAAATGTGGCGGGGAAGGAAAAATTATTGATAACAAGAGAAAAAAATTCAAAAGAAGGAAACCAACGGTTCAATATGGCGGGGAAAGAAACGTTGTTAATAGCAAGAGAAAAACATTCAGGAGGAGAAAAGCGAGCCCTCGATATGGTAGGTATTGCATTGATTGCGATAGCATTATACCGCAAGCGCGCTTAGATGCGGTACCAAATACAAATCATTGTGTTCGCTGTGCTCACCATCATCCATCATCACAGCCAAATCGCACATTATTTGAACCTTTAGGGACCCGCGAAGATTTCAGACGTGACCGCGCCGGATGGCGAAAAACACATTCATAAAACTCCCAATCAATCATCGTAATATATTCATCTCTTTTCTTGTTTTTTCCGGGCAATGATGCTGAGAAAGACCGGCCAATGAAGCACATATCTTCTTATCAATCCAATCATCGCACTTCTTATGATGTTGTCGTGGTTGGGGGTGGTCATGCTGGTTGCGAGGCTGCTGCGGCTGCCGCACGTCTGGGTGCGGAAACGGTTTTGATTACTCAGGATATCACCGCCATTGGTGTGATGTCCTGTAATCCGGCGATTGGTGGCCTGGGTAAAGGGCATTTGGTACGGGAAATTGACGCATTGGATGGTCTTATGGGGCGGGCCATTGATCAGGCTGGTATCCATTTCCGTATGCTTAATGCCAGCAAAGGACCGGCAGTGCGTGGTCCGCGTGCTCAGGCGGATCGCTCTCTTTACCAGCAGGCAATAGGGTCTTTTCTCCGTGATCAACCCGGCCTGACCTTGCAAGAAGGAGAAGTGGTTGATCTTACCTCTTCTGGCGATGGCTCAGTTTCCGGGGTGAAATTGGCTGATGGAACTGTTTTGTCGGCTCCGGCAGTGGTTTTAACAACCGGCACTTTTCTGCGCGGTGTGATCCATTGCGGCCAGCAGAATTATGCTGCTGGTCGTGATGGGGCATCTTCCTCGGTTGCTTTGGCGGCTTCTCTTGAACGGGCTGGTTTTACACTTGGCCGTTTGAAGACAGGCACACCGCCGCGTCTTCACCGTGATGATATTCGCTGGGCAGATCTGGCGACACAATCTGGCGATAAGCCACCCGTGCCGTTTTCCCTGCTTACCCGGCAGATTACCACGCCGCAAATCGATTGTTACATTACGGGAACGACCCCGGCAACCCATGCTGTTATTCGTGCTAATCTCCACCATTCTCCTTTATATACCGGTAAAATTGCTGCCCAGGGTCCCCGCTATTGCCCCTCAATAGAAGATAAAGTGATGCGGTTTTCCCGGCGTGAGCGGCATCAGATTTTCCTGGAACCAGAGGGGTTGGATACGCCACTCATTTATCCCAACGGGATTTCCACCTCTCTGCCTGAAGATATTCAGCAGGCTCTTATAAAGAGCATTCCCGGTCTGGAAGAAGCACGTATTATCCGTCCGGGCTATGCGGTTGAATATGATTATATTGATCCGCGTTTCTTGCGGGAAAGTCTGGAAACCCGATTATGGCCGGGCTTGTTTCTGGCCGGTCAGATCAATGGGACCACCGGTTATGAAGAAGCGGCCGCTCAGGGCCTGGTGGCGGGAGCCAATGCTGCTTTGAAAACCGGAGGTCGCCCGGCTTTGCGGCTGGATCGTGCCCAGGCTTATATCGGTGTTATGATTGATGATCTCACCACTTTGGGGGTGAGTGAGCCATATCGTATGTTTACCTCACGGGCGGAATACCGTTTACAGCTGAGGGCGGATAATGCCGATGAGCGACTGACCAGGCTGGCATTGGAGATTGGCCTGGCCGGGAGTGAACGGCACCAGGTGTTTGATGCGCATCAAAAAACCAAAGAAAAGACACAAGCCTTGTTACAGTCCCGTCAGGCCAGTTCCGGTCAACTCGCTTCTGTGGGGATTTCAGTTAGGCAGGATGGCAGCCGACGTTCTGCTTTGGACTGGCTCAGCCATCGTGAGATGACGATCCGGACATTAGCGCGTCTATGGCCGGATTTTGCCGCGATTCCTGATGACGTGGCAACTCAGATTGAGGCTGATGCTCTGTATCGGGTCTATCTTCCGCGCCAACAGAGCGACATTGCAGCCATGCGTCAGAGCCGTTGTTATGATCTGCCTGTGGATATTGACTATGATCATATCGGTAGTCTGACGGCTGAGGCACGGGAAAATCTTAAAGCGGCTCGTCCGGAAAACCTTGATGTTGCCAGCCGTGTCCCCGGAGTGACACCGGCTGCTTTGATGGCCTTGCTCCGCTATGTACGGAGTCACTCCGGCCACCATCAAAACACCCAATATGGAAACCCGTCGTCGTCTTCTGCCGCGTGATCGTCTGGATTGTCAACTGCCACCGCTTAGTGGTGATCAATTCCGGCGACAATATGGTTCTGTTTTGAGTGTTTCACATGAAACATTTAAAAAATTATCGGCTTATCTGGACCTTTTGAATCACTGGAACAAAACCCATAATCTGGTTGGTCCCGCGACGATGAAAGATCCCTGGCGGCGGCATATTCTTGACTCAGCCCAGATTGTCCGACATCTTGATTGTGATAACAATCGTGATTTCGCTCAATCTTTGACTCTGGTTGACCTGGGCAGCGGGGCTGGTTTGCCGGGCCTGGTTTTAGCAATACTCAGCGAAGCAGTGGTGCATCTGATTGAGTGCAATCATAAAAAATGCGCGTTTCTAACTCAGGCCGCCGCCATTACCAATGCTCAGATTATCATTCATTGCCACCGTATCGAAGACATGAAACCGATTGCAGCCGATATCATAACGGCCCGGGCTTTGGCGTCTTTGAACAGCATATTGGGTTATGCTTACCATTTAAGTGGATCATCGGCACGTTTGATCGCTCTTAAAGGCAAAACATGGCAGGATGAATTGGCTGATGCCCGCACCATGTGGGATTGTACGGTTCGTACGCAATCCAGCATCAGTGATCCATATGGGCGATTGCTTGATATCACGGATTATCACCCGTCAGATATGCCGTCTGCTGATACAGATAACCCATCTGCATAAGTCGCTCAAAGGCGATAACAAAAAATAAAGTCCTGGTGAATAAAATATAGCCAATAAGATATGCCGTCTGTTGATATAGATAACCCATCCGCAATCAGTCATAAGCCACTGAAAGGCAATAAGGAAAATTAAAGCCTTGGCGAATAGAAAATCTCTATGTAGAGTCTATTTATCACATCCATACTACATATGGTGTTTTATAGAACAATTCGGGTCATTGCGATGCTCAAAATCCGGGTTTCAACGATCACCCATGAGGCCGATCACAAGCAAAGCGAATGACCAGAATGATGAATCAAGAAAAAACCGGTATGTAACAATACAATCATTCAGGAGGTCGTTTCCATGACCCGTGTTATTGCAGTAGCCAATCAGAAAGGTGGCGTGGGTAAAACGACAACAGCGGTCAATCTGGGTACAGCGATGGCGGCGACCTACCGATCTGTGCTGGTCATTGATCTTGATCCGCAAGGCAATGCCAGCACTGGTTTGGGTGTGTCGCGTGACCAACGACAGGTTACGGCCTATGATGTCTTATTGGGTCGGTCTGAACTCAATCAGGCGGTTATGGCCACGTCAATTCCCCGTTTGTCTATTTTACCTTCCAATTTTGATCTTTCTGGTGCCGAAATAGAATTGATTGCGATACCGGAACGGGAGTTTTGTTTGCGCAAAGCGTTGGTTAATCAAACAGCAGCCTATGACTATGTTTTGATTGATTGCCCTCCTTCTTTGGGCATGTTGACCATCAATGCGTTATGTGCTTCCCGGGAGATTTTGGTGCCTTTGCAATGTGAGTTTTACGCTCTGGAAGGTTTGAGTCACTTATTGCGTATTGTCCGCCGGGTGCAACGTAACCTGAATACCACTCTCGAACTCAACGGTGTTGTATTGACGATGTATGATCGCCGCAACAATCTGTGTGATCAGGTGGCCGAAGATGTCCGGGGGCATTTTGGTGAAAAGGTTTTCAAAACTGTGATTCCCCGTAATGTCCGGGTTTCTGAGGCGCCATCTCATGGTCGGCCCGTGTTGCTTTATGACCATCGTTGTGTTGGCTCCCGGGCTTATATTCATTTGGCCAGTGAAATTCTGCGGCGGAACCGGGAATCGACAGTATCGATGTAACATCATCGATGTAACGCAATAGCCACTACAGATGCTGTATGCAGATGCTGTGAGCTTTTCGCTGGATTGATGAACCGGATACAAAATCGGGTAGAGAACCATGTCTGAGCAAAGTGACCAATCGCCGTTAGAATCACGGCCCGGTGAACCGGCTGATGATCAGGACCCATCATCAGCAGTGCCAACAGCTGACCAGGCAGATAGGCCAGACCCGGATGGATTATCTGAAACACAAGATCTTCAAGGGACAGAGATAGATGACCTTGAAGATCAACCAATCTCCACAGACAATATGGTTACTGACCAGGCAGATAGGCCAGACCCGGATGAAGTATCTGAAACACAAGATCTTCAAGGGACAGAGATAGATGACTCTGAAGATCAACCAATCTCCACAGACAATATGGTTACTGATCAGGCAGATAGGCCAGACCCGGATGAAGTATCTGAAACACAAGATCTTCAAGGGACAGAGATAGATGACTCTGAAGATCAACCAATCTCCACAGACAATATGGTTGCTGACCAGGCAGATAGACCAGACCCGGATGAAGTATCTGAAATACAAGATCTTCAAGGGACAGAGATGGATGACTCTGAAGATCAACCAATATCCACAGACAATATGGTTACTGAGGGCATGGGTCCTGAGGATGTAGATTCTGAAGGCTTAAGTTCCCGGGAACTGGCTTTTGAGGGCATGGATTCTGGGGATAATCAGGATACTCTGCCTGTGCGCAAAACAGTCCGGCGTCATTTGGGTCGGGGATTATCGGCATTATTGGGAGATGATGAGCAGGATTATGCCGATCTGGATAAACTGAAGTCTTCTAAAACAGTTCCGGTAGAATTTCTTTTTCCCGGCCGGTTTCAACCGCGCCGCAAATTCGATAAATCGGAAATCGAAAGTCTGGCTCAGTCTGTCAAATCGAGAGGTGTCTTACAGCCAATTTTGGCTCGGCGACACTCTGAAAAGGTCAATAATTATGAGATTATAGCCGGTGAGCGCCGTTGGCGCGCCGCTCAGATGGCGGGCTTACACGAAGTTCCGGTTTTGGTCCGCGATTTGGATGACGGGGCAGCTTTGGAGATTGCCCTGGTTGAAAATTTGCAAAGACAAAATCTTAACGCCATCGAGGAAGCAGCCGGATATCAACGTTTAATGGATGAATTTAATCATACCCAACAGGCATTATCGAAAGCAATTGGCCGCAGCCGCAGCCATATTGCCAACACAGTACGGCTCCTGAAACTCCCGGAAACGGTCCAGGGGATGATCCAAAGCGGTGCTTTAACAGCCGGACATGCCCGGGCCATTGCCACCGCACCAGAGCCACAAAAACTTGCTCAGAAAATTGTGGATAAAAATTTAAACGTCCGCCAGGCAGAGCTTTTGGCTCAACAGGTCCGTGATCGCCAGAAAAACCGGCAAGACAAGCAGCAAAAACAGGGCTCAAAAGGAAAACTTTCAAATCAGCAGCCAGGCAAAAGTAAAAATACCGATACGGTTGCTTTGGAAAATGAAGTCAGCGAAGCTCTGGGTTTACGGGTATCGATTGATCACCGTGTCAGTGGCAGTGGCCTGGTGACGGTGAATTATTCAAGTCTGGAACAGTTAGAGATGCTGTTGGCGCGTCTGAGTTATCCGACATCTCACAACGATGAGGGGCTGGATTCTCAAGAAAGCGTTGATCCCCGGGAGATAACAGAAACGGCTGGTTCTGGTCGCTCCAAAGAGGCAACATTTTCAGTCGAAACCGATTCGACTTCCGGGCAGGGTGCTTCCGGGGAAAATCAATAGGAATTTTCTTTTGCTGGAAAGAATCATATTTCCAGCCAGAGAGTATTGATCAATTTTTTGCAAATGAGCGGCGGCTGACTGCTGTGGCTAATAAGGTTCGATGAGCAAGAAGGGGAGCGAGTTGACTGTTGCGTTTACAGTCACGTTCGGCTTCCAGTATGCGCCTTAAGATCGCTGTGATACGTGCTGGTGACCAGTTCTGCAAGGCAGCGAAAAATACCGGTTTATCCTTGAAAAATACCGGTGGCCGGAAATCAGCAACAGCATGTTCCGGGGTCTGGCCATTGGCACAGCGCCCGGCTGCTGTATGGAGACGGGAAAAATAGCGGGCAACCGCCCGAAGCCACAAGATTTCCGGTATGCCATCTTCGGTGAGACGTGCCAGGATTGTTTCTGTCTTTTCAGCATTTCCACTGGCTAAGGCCCGACAGAGGTGATCCAGGCCAATCGAGGCATTGCTACCGGTTACCCGCTGAGCTATTTCCAGATCAATAACGCCGCCGGGTCCGACATAAAGGGCCAGTTTCTCGATTTCACAACGAGTCGCTGAGCGGTTGGCACCCTGAGTTTGTTCCAAATACGAAATGACATCTGCGGAGGCGCGAACACGATGATCTGCCAGACCATCACGGATGATATCCCGCAATTTCTGTCCCTCATCATGGTAACAGGGGATAACACCGGCATTGGTCGCTGTTGCACAGATCGTGCGCAATTTAGAACTTTTGGCCAATGCGCCGCCTTTAATGATTGCCAGCGTATCACCAGAAGCCCGATCATGTCTGCCCGGATTAGTGGCCGTCGGTGCAGAGTTGGACAGAACTGCCTTCAGGGGGGGTGCCAGAGATTCAGCGGCCCGTTCGTTATCATGGGCACGAATCAAGACGGCTCGTTGACCAAGCGGTGACAAAATTTCAACTTCATCAATCAGGCGCGATGGATCAGCAGCGATTGTGGTGGCATCAATCTCACTGTAACGGAAGGGATCCCGGTTACGATCACCAAGAATCGTATTGAGTAAATGCTGACAACGTTCATCAACCAGGCCACTATCGGGTCCATAAATCAGGATAACACGCCAGGCCGGATCAGGCTTGGCTAAGTAAGCCTCGATCTGTGATGGCTTGGGAATCATCAGGAATGTCCTTTTGATCTTTGTGCTGTCGGTATGGCTGAAGATTCATTCCCTAAAGCAACAGCAACGCGGATTTTGATATCCTGGCCGAGGAGAGTGAGTGCTTTATTCCGGGCGTCATTTTCAGCAACCCAGGAGGTATAGGGATTTCGAAAAATGTCAAAGGAGCCGGTAGAGCTGGTTTTTCCCTCAAAAATGATTTGATTGTCTGTCAGTCGCCAAAGGCGAATAGATGCCCGAATGGTTAAATTACCACGGGTCCGCGTGTCATCGGCCCGTATCCCGGTTGAGACGCTGGATTCCTTCAGGGTGATTTTCAGGCGATAGAGCGGTTTTTCCGGAGAACCACGAGGATTAAAAGCCGTGAGTAATTGATTGCGCAGGATTTGACCACGGCGATCAGCGATCACATCAACAGCGACAAGGGCCATTTTCGGGACCACTGAATCAGAGATACTTTGACGATAAAGCGGTGAAAACCCACAAGCGGTTGATAAAAAACCAGCCGATATCAGTACCCCCCAGATGGCCCATATCGGTCGTGAAATGCCGGATAATCGCTTCATTAGAATCCTGCTTCAATCAATTCATTCAATCACAAAGCATAAACCGGTTGCCTTTGTATGACCAAGCCTAATTGAACTCACTAAATAACCACATTGACCACCCGCTCTGGTACAATGATGACCCGCCGTATGGTTTTACCACTGATGGCCTGGCTCATTGGTGCTAAGGCGAGGGCTGCTTTTTCGATCTCCGGTTGGGTCGAATCGCGCGGCAGAGTGAGTGTTGTTTTCAGCTTGCCATTGATTTGTACGGCCAGGGTCACATGGTGATCGGTCATCATGTCCGGATCGGCCTGTGGCCATGCTGTTTCAGCCAATAATGTCTGGTGCCCCAGACGTTTCCAGCCTTCTTCAGCGAAATGGGGAATCATTGGCGCGAACAAGCACAGAGATGTTTCGATTGAAAAACGATAAACCTCAGCCAACCCATTGACTGAATCAAAATTGTCTAAAGCGATTTCTTCGAGCCGGTTGGTCAATTCACGAATACGGGCCACAGCTTTGTTGAAATGAAAGGCCTCGAGATCTGTTTCCACTGCGGCAATGGTTTTGTGGGTGGCTTTCAGTAATTCCAGAGCATGATGATCAAGAGTATCTGTTTGCGGACTGACCAGGGATATGTCCCTGGTATCGGTTTTGGGAAATATATCAGCACTCTGGTCGATCAGGCGCCATAGCCGGTTGAGGTAACGCCAGATACCGTCAATTCCTGATTCTGACCATTCTAAGTCCCGTTCAGGCGGCGAATCCGAAAGCATGAATAACCGGGCCGTATCGGCACCGTGAGAGTCGAGAATGACTGCCGGATCTACCAGATTGCGTTTTGATTTACTCATTTTTTCGACCCGGCCGGCTTTGACCGGCTGATTGTTTTTGGTGACCCAATGATCTCCGTTTTGATGAACATCATCCGGGTACAGCCATTTTCCCTCTGCATCCTGAAATGTACGGTGGCGGACCATGCCCTGGGTCAGCAAGCCGGTGAAAGGTTCAATGGCTGATTCACCGATAGGGTATCCACAATGCCGCAAGGCACGTTGAAAAAAGCGGGCATAAAGCAAATGAAGCACAGCATGTTCAATCCCGCCGATATATTGATCAACCGGCATCCATCGGGCCAATGCCTGAGGATCAAAGGGAGCATCAGCACAAGGTCCGGCAAAGCGGTTAAAATACCAGGAGGATTCAAAAAAAGTATCAAATGTATCGGTCTCACGCTCGGCGGGTCCGTTGCATCGGGGGCAGGCGGTATGTTTCCAATCCGGATGTGTTTCCAGAACATTTCCGGCATGGTGGTTGCCTGTATCTTCGGGTAGGGTAACCGGCAGAGCGTCTTCAGGAACCGGTACGATTCCGCAATCCGGGCAGTGAATAACCGGAATAGGGCAGCCCCAGTAACGCTGACGAGAAATACCCCAATCACGCAAGCGATAGACTGTTTTAGCCGTTCCCAGCCCTTTGGCGATGAGAGCCTTGGTTGCTGCTTTTTTGGCCTGAGATGTTGTCAAACCATTGAGAAAGTCTGAATTGATGGCCACACCATCACCGGTGAGAGCTGTGGCACCAATTTCTACAGCTTCACCATTGGGTGATACCACGGGCCGGATGGGAAGAGCGTAGCGGTGCGCAAAATCCAGATCCCGTTGATCATGGGCCGGACAGCCAAAAATGGCTCCGGTTCCATAATCCATCAGAATAAAATTAGCGACATAAAGCGGAAGAAGCTGGCCTTCAACGAAAGGATGCAGAGCCTTCAGCCCGGTATCAAACCCTTTTTTTTCAGCCTGTTCAATGACTTCTTCACTCACTCCCAGTCGATTGCATTCCTGAATAAAAGCGGCCAATTTTGGGTTTTGAGCGGCCAATTCCCCAGCCAGAGGATGATCCGGCGCGATGGCACAAAAAGAGGCACCAAACACCGTATCGGGCCGGGTGGTATAAACGGCCAGAGAGTCCGAACGGCCCTGTAAGGTAAACTGGATGATGGCCCCCTGGGAGTGACCAATCCAATTATGTTGCATTACCCGCACCCGTTCTGGCCAGCGTTTTAAGGCATCAAGGCCGATACGCAGATCTTCGGCAAAATCGGTAATACGCAAAAACCATTGGCTGAGTTTCCGGCGTTCAACCAGGGCACCAGAGCGCCAACCTTTGCCTTCCACCACTTGCTCATTGGCAAGAACGGTTTCATCGACCGGATCCCAGTTCACCGTTGATTCTTTGCGGTAAGCCAGGCCATGTGCTAAAAAATCAAGGAATATTTTTTGTTCATGTTTGTAATAACCCGGCTCACAGGTGGCCAATTCACGATCCCAGTCATAAGACAACCCCATCGCTTTGAGTTGGTCCCGCATATGTGCAATATTCGACTCAGTCCATTCTTTGGGATGGCACTGATTTTCAATGGCGGCATTCTCGGCTGGCATGCCAAAAGCATCCCAACCCATTGGATGTAGAACGTCATAGCCCTGGGCGCGGCGGAAACGGGCTATCACATCGCCGAGAGTGTAGTTACGCACATGGCCCATATGGATACGTCCGGAAGGATATGGAAACATTTCAAGAACATAATATTTGGGCCTGTCTGGATAACGATCTGCCCGGAAACAGCCAGCTTCTTTCCAGGCATTTTGCCACCGGCGTTCGACTTCGCGAAAATTATAACGACTCATACCCGACCCTTTGTCTTTTATCGATATGGTGTTTATCGATATGGTGTTGATTATGGGGATCACTGACCGGTAACTGTGCTGTTTTTAACCCTCTGATATGGTGGGCGGCAAGGTATTTTGCCCTCGCCAACCATCAAGGCCGGCAAGACCGGTGATCCGCGCATGACGTAGCTGCCGCATAGTGGTGGTATTGACGCCACCAAGAGCCAAAACCGGGACCCGGGACCGCCGACACAAGTCACGTGACCGCCATGGTGTCAGGGCTGCGAGACCGGGATGGCTGGCGGTGGTAAAAAACGGTGAGAGAAAAACTGTCGCTGCACCCCAATAGGCGGCATTCCGCAAACCAGGGAGATCATGTACAGCAAATGTGAGAATCTGTGATCGCCGCCGCCCCAATCCCCAGCCATGAT
This sequence comes from Alphaproteobacteria bacterium, assembly GCA_965199175.1. GTDB lineage: Bacteria > Pseudomonadota > Alphaproteobacteria. The sequence continues at coordinate 1,775,509 of OZ240684.1, read as the reverse complement.
AAGCAGGAAAACGACGTGCGGCCTCTCCTACATGGCGACCAGAGATCAGATATGTCGGTAAGCTGCGTAAACCAGCCGTAGCAAGAACCTGATAACCCCGGGCCCGGGCTGCCCGGGCCAGGCTGATATACTCAGCCAGTGGCTTCGGTTGGGGGGCTGTCCGGATCAAAATCGTGGCTTTGCGCGGTAAAATAAGGCTGTTTTCAGCAAGAGCTGCCACCGGGTCGGGAAGCCGCTGCCAATCAATTACCAGAACGGCTCCGGGCACTATGCCCGTAATGCCTGAATGACGTTTGGCAGAGCGATGGATGAGAGGATGAGCCATCTCTGCCAGGGTGGTTTTTGGTATTCTGCTTTTTTGGCTGTGTCGTCTTGTTGTGGCGGCAGGTTTCATAAAGAATATGATATCATCTCAATCGATAGCTGGAGAGGATGATTTTTAACCGGCTGGTTTGGCCTTGACGCTGGGGCTGTCTTGGCTCAGAGAAGAGATGTGATCAATTCCAGAAATTCAAGACCGGATTCAGGCATGTCTGTCTCAAATATTGGCGAAAACCTGAAAGCAGTGAGTGAGCGGATTGCTCTTGCGGCGCAACAAGCGGATCGGCATCGGTCTGATATTTCTTTGATTGCTGTTTCCAAGACCTTTCCGGTTTCTTGTATCAAAGCGGCTATTGCGGCCGGACAAAGAATTTTCGGGGAAAACAGAGTCCAGGAAGCCAGGGAGAAATGGCCTGCATTGCTGGATACTGGTCTGGATTTAGAGCTGCATTTAATTGGGCCGTTACAAACCAATAAAGTGGCTGATGCGGTTGAATTATTCGATGTTATTCATGTTCTTGACCGGGAGAAACTGGCCCGTAAGCTGGAAACAGTTTTGGGGAGTTCCGGCTTTAAGCCACGTCTTTATATTCAGGTTAATACAGGTGAAGAGACTAAAAAATCCGGGGTTTTTCCTAAAGAAGCCGATGATTTTATCGCATTTTGTCGTAATGAGACCGGGTTAGAAATTACCGGATTGACCTGTATTCCGCCAGTCGATGAACCTGCTGGACTCCATTTTGCCTTACTGCGCCAGATTGCCATGCGCAACGGTTTGGTCCATTTGAGCATGGGGATGAGCGGTGATTTTGAGACTGCGGTGCGTTTTGGGGCGACCCATTTGCGTCTTGGTTCGGCAATTTTCGGGGAACGCTCTGTTACTCCGAAGCCGGTTTGATCTCGATCCGGGCAGCCCGGCGTATCGTGATGGCCAGCCAACGCAAAGCCGACCGGGATACGGCAATACATCCCTGGGTATAACGGGTGTGATAGGATCCTCCTATCCGGGCTGCATGAATAAAAATAGCACTTCCTCTGTGGCTTTGAGGAGGCGAATCGTTGTAACCAATCACCACAATCAGGTCATACAAGCGATCCGGACGCCAGAGCTGTTCACACTGCCCGGAATGGGGACGCCGGACCAGGCGGTTATAGTCTGGATGTTTCGGATCATCGCACCAACCATCACATGCCTTGATGCAGCGGATTGGCAGATGCCCCACTACCGATAATCGATCCCGGCGGTAGAGCAGCATACGTAAAGGGAACTGGCCGGTCGGTGTTGTGCCATCACCCTCATATTTGTTCCTGTTTATTCCATTTTTTCCCAATATACATGGGATGCGGCGTCCGGTGACGTAGAGATAGCCACGCCGCGAATCGGGGCCGGGACGTACGAGAATACGCATATCAGTGCACAGAAAATTCCGGTAACGATGGATTATGTATCAAATGATTGATGTATCAATGAGTTAAAACATGACTATGTGGTTCAACCCTTGGTGTTGCCTCCGGGGATGATGTCCCTTGTGATCTTATTCTTTATGATATCATGTCTGGCTTCGGGATATCCGGGGTTTACATATGCCGATAGAAGCCCAGACCCTGGGTCATATCTGTATGGAATGCGGCAGTAGAGGGTGGCCTGGATGAAGCCGTGGATTTCTGGAGATTTGCTGTGTTTGTTTTCAGGGAAGGGGTGCTGGTCTCTATGAGGTGGTTGGGTTGTTTTTCTGTGTGAAGAGCGGTCGATGGGTGAGGATGAGTCTGGACAATCGCCTGGATTGTTGAAGCGGTCTGAGAATTCAGCCTGTGATAAAAATGTGAGGGAGTTTTTTCATCCGGAGGCTGTGTCTGGCTGTCAGCAGCCTTTTGTTCAGAGATGCTGGCAATCGCCCTGTTTGGGGTGTTTTGGTATTCTGGAACACTGTTTTTGATGTTTGATTTTGTCTGCGGAGCTCCGGGGGACCCGGCCAGATACCAAAGGGGTGTAGTGTTTTGAAGAGTCGAAGCCAACTGAGTGGAGGATGCGTCCGGTTGATGAGAATGATGCTGGTCTGTATCATTGCTGATGGTGCTTTCAATCAAATTTCCGATGATGGCGGCACCGGCCCCAATCGGGCCACCCAATAATACACCGCTGGCGATGCGGGGAAGAATTCCGATTTCCTGGCCGGTTAAATGGCGATAGAAACCAGATAAAACAGGAATATGGTGGAGAGGATTGAGAGTATCCACCAGCGTACTGAATACGCTGAATCCATGTGTTGATGACTCCGCTGGGGTGGCTTGGGGGGGTTGATTGCCATGCAATGGGGGAGAGTCACGGGTCGATTGGGGGTAGAATGTCGTTTGCTCAAGCATCGGATGCGGTCATGGGGATCAGAGGGGCTGATTCTGGAATGAAAGGCGGTATATTTTGGGTGTTATGCGATTTTTATTCGGGGTGCTGCTGGTTTTTATGTCCGGTTCAGTCAGATACAGAGTCTGATGACAGAACAATAAGACAAGCAAAAAATGCACCAAAAGCGGCTCAATCACCACAATGACCGAATATGCGTATTGATCAATCAACCCATGACAACCAGATTATGGTCTGAGATCAAGACAGCTTTATCGATTTGGCATCAGAATAAATGGCCACCAGAGTGATATTTAGCCTTCAGATAGTCAGCATTATGGGGGTTGTTCACAGGCGGCAGGGGAACCCGTTGGGTTACTGTGATGCCGCTGGATGCCAGAGCATTGATTTTTTTCGGATTATTGGTTAGCAAACGTATCTTTTTGATTCCGAAATGATCCAATATAGCAGCAGCAGCAGCAAAGCTGCGTTCGTCATCTTCGTAACCAAGCTGATGATTGGCCGAAAAGGTATCAAAACCGTGATCTTGTAATTGATAGGCCTTGAGTTTGCTGGCTAAACCAATCCCGCGTCCTTCCTGGATCATATACAATACCACACCGCTTCCGGCTTTTACGATGGCTTCCAGGGCGGTTTTTAGCTGACCCCCACAATCACAGCGCAAACTGTCTAAGACGTCGCCGGTGAAGCATTGTGAATGGATGCGGGTGAGTACTGGTTTTTGACAGTCCGGATCATTTATTTCAATGGCGTAATGTTCGTGTCGACCATTGTTGGAGCGAAAGGCACTGACATAGGCATTGTCACAAACCGGCATCGGCAAACGGGCCCGGGCGACCCGGATCATGGTCAGGGGGGCAGGGGTACTGATGGCTTTGCTTTCAGCATAAAGAAGACCGTTTTTTCCGGCCCAGGCGGTAAATTCTTCTGGTTTGACGTCCAGAGGAAACATCAAAACAGCCGGCATGAGGTTGGCTATGCGGCTTAATAAAAGGGCTGGTCGGGCAGTCGCACCAGACATATCTGATGGTGGCAGATGCCCATATGGACCAGCCGCATCCGGGGTTGTCGGATCTGCTAAGGCACGTATATCATCGGCTGAAATACCTGATGGCAACGCAAAAAGAGCTGGTACGGCCCCGTTGCTGTTTTCATCAGCAGATGCGGTGAAATTCAGGGCCAGAACGGCGGCTCGACGCTGAGATAAGATCAGGGCGGGTGGTCCGTTGCTCCAGCTGGTCGCCTGACTGAGGGTTGCATCGGTCATGGTTTCAACCGCCAACACCAAAACGGCCGGAGAAGGCCCTTGAGCAAGAGCAAGGGCAACCGGATAGCCGCGGCCTAAATCATCGGCGGCTCTTTCGACCATGATATATTTCCGGGACATGTGATGATCACATGATGATGGGGGAATCATGGGTTGCTATTATCGGTTTTTTCAAATCTGGTTTCGCCTGTAACTGGCTTTTTGTACATAATTGTATCATGTTCAGGTGATTGTTTTCCCCGTAGAATCTTTTTTCATGCTTTTTATTCTGTCGTTTGCAACGTCTTTTCTGGTCTTTTTATTGACACTTGTTTTACAGAGCTGCATTTCTGGATATATTATCATTCATCAGGGTTATGAGAGTATGTTTTTTGTCAAAAATTGGTAAAAAAGACCTCTTAAGGTGATATTTCCATGGTATCGACGAAAAAAGTTCTCATCATTGAAGACGATACTGCTTTGAGCCACTCTCTGGTTGAGCAGTTGGAAATTGACCGTGAATTCAGTGTTGATCAGTCTGATCATGCAGCAACAGCTCTGGCCATTTTGAAGGAGAACCAATATGACATTATTCTGCTGGATATTGGCCTGCCGGACATGGATGGACGGGAATTATGTCAGATATTTCGCCAATCCGGGGTGAGCATTCCGGTTATTATGTTGACGGCTGCAGATACCGAAGCCGATACAATTCAGGGTTTAGATGCCGGAGCCAATGACTATGTTACCAAGCCGTTTCGCTTTGGGGTCTTATTGGCGCGGATGCGGGCACAGTTACGCCAATATGAGAAAAGCGACGAGGCCAATCTGACGATTGGTCCCTATCGGTTCCGGCCGGGTGCTAAATTGCTTCTCGATTCAGAAGATCAATACAAGATCTACCTCACGGAGAAAGAAACCGCGATTCTTAAATTGCTTTACCGGGCCGGTGGTGCGTTTGTGGATCGCCAGACGATGCTGAATAAAATCTGGGGGTATAACAACCGGGTAACTACCCATACGCTGGAAACCCATATCTATCGGTTGCGCCAGAAGATTGAGGATTCTCCATCTCAGCAGAAAATTATCCTGACTGGTCAAGGTGGTTATTGTCTGAGTGTGGCATCCTAGGGAATTTTCGATAATGGCTGTGACCGGGAGTGTGAGATCAATGCGGTGCCACAGCATTCTCCGGAAAAATTTGATCTCTCTCTATATTTGTGAATTAAAAACGCTTATTGATCCCAAAAACCGGGAAGCCGAAGATCGTCAATTTCCTTTTATTGATTGATCTTACGCAATCTTTCTCTGTTCTTCTTTGTAAAGTGAGTAATGAGTTTTTGCATGTTTGTCAGCATCGGCTTTTGAAACCGTTCCAGAGCCTTGTAAAAGTTGCCGTTTTTTATTGAGTATGAATTGGTCGGGCTTGGTTTCTGGGCTTTGCATCATTACGTTTTTCGTCATTACGTTTTTCGTCATTACAAGGCGTTGAAGACCGGTCTCTCGCTCAAAGTAATCGGGCAGCGTCCCGGTGAAACGGTTTCAATCCCTCAAGTTCTCCTGGAAGATTCTGTGCGGTGCAGAACATCCTTTTGGGTCAGATGGTCGCCAGATCATGTCGTTCGGGCCATATTTGGTGATTTATGGTTTGTGCATTCTTTTCTTATTTCTGCTCCTGTCAGACCAGTCACGGCATAGTGGAACTTATTCTGTACAGTAGCAAAAACAGCAAAAACAGATTTTTTCCTTTTCGGTTCACTCTGCGTAATCTTGGCAAAATGCACAAATTCTGCACATCTCTTTAAAAGATTTGCCTCAGACGCCCGAATATCGCGGATAATTTCGCGAAGCTCCTGGAAATGGTCGTGATTATCCGGGTCCTGGAGCCTTTCAATATTGATGACAAAGCCCTTTCTGGCAAATTGACCCAGTTTGTTGGTCGCCTATTTTCTGAAAATTGTCGTTTGTTTTGAAGATACACGGTCTCTCAACGAACTCACGATGTCTAAACTATACATGGTGCCGGGTCTTCCCATACTTTTTTGCACTTTTTGCAAAGAAGTCGTTTTATTCAGTTCGCCGTCCTCAAAACTATGAGCGATATGCCGTGATGTGCTTGAGATATCCACATCAAAGAATTGAAATATCCGGGCTTATTTCATCCATAAGCTGTTACCTTCGTATTTCAATTCTACCTTCGGATCACTTTGCCCAACACAGACCAGAAACCGGTTTCCCTGTCTTCTGATCAATGAACGGGTTCCAGGTCTTGGTCACTCATAGCGTTTTCAGATTCAGCTTGGTCTGTAACGGCAAAACGCTCCGGAGCTTCACGAACATTCGTGTCAGTTTCGAGGGGCTTTGCATATTTATTGTTGCGATTGGTCAGGCAACTCATTCCTTATATGTCAGGTGGTTATCGTGCCAGTTCATTTCCCGACAAATAATGTGACAGATGCTTATCTGAGATCCGGTGAAGATTGTTCTCCTCATTTTTCCGGCTTATAGGGTATCGGTGGTCAACGCATGATTGCTCATTTGGAAATGTCTCTACCATCTCAAAACAGACTGCCGAATTGCTTAATCATAGCTATCATTCTAAATTTTAATAAAAAGATTTAGTTTTTACATATTTTTCAAAAGGTTAAATATCTATACAAAGACTAAAAATTTTACAAAACGGTTCTGATTCCTGATGATGTCCCTGGACTGGTTATTGGGGTTTTACGGTTGCAGCGGGAAGAGGTTGTTTTTTTGTGATCTGATTGTTTGTTTCTGTTTTTTTCAGAACAGAAATTCTGCGGTTACCGGTACATGATCGGAGGGTTTCTCCCAACCCCTGGCTTCGCGTAAAATATGGCTATTGGTCAGATAATCCGCGACCTCAGATGTTGCCCAGATATGATCAAGGCGGCGTCCCCGGTTGCTGGCAGCGAAATCCCGGGCCCGGTAGCTCCACCAGCTAAAGAGTTTTTTATCCGGCGGAATGATCTGGCGGGGCAGGTCGACCCAGCTCCGGGTTGCTTGCAGGGCGTTCAGTTTCTCGACCTCAACCGGAGTATGGGATACCACGGCGAGCATTTGCCGATGCGACCAGACATCGGTTTTTAGGGGGGCGATATTGAGATCCCCAACAAGGATCATCCGGGGGTCATGATCTGAATTGGCAAACCAGGCTGTGATTTGGTCAAGAAATGCTAATTTATATGCAAACTGCTTGCTGGACTGAGCATCCGCAAGATCGCCGCCAGCCGGAATATAGAGGTTATGCAGATGGATCGGTTGGCCGCCTGCTTCGATAACCACGCTGATATGGCGGGCATCTTCACTCCCGCACCAATCCAGGCGCCGGCAATCCAGAAAAGGGCGCTTAGAAAGAATGGCTACGCCGTTATACCCTTTTAAGGGATACGTAAAATGATAACCAAACCCCAATGCGGTCAGGATGGTGTGTGGAAACTGTTCCTGGGTCGCTTTGATCTCCTGAAGGCACAGAATATCGGGATGAATGGTTTGAACCAATCGGGCGACCAATTCGATCCGCATTCGGATCGAATTAACATTCCAGGTCGTGATCCGCAAGGAATCACGACCTGAGCGGCCTTGTCTCCTATGGACGGTCATCGGATTGCTCAATCAAGAATGTTTTTGCTGAAAACCGCATTTTAAAACTCTGGTCTATTCTGCTAAAGGCGCAGATTTTATCAGCGATTCCAAGGGGTATCATGATACATATCTTCATCATTCACGCTGCATTTCTGCAACAGCTGGCGGTTTTTTTGCTATGCCGGGTGATCCGTCACTACAGGCTTTCCAGCCCGATAAACCGGTACTATCAGCTGCAGCACAATCGCAAAGAATCCCAATCATTTTGGGGGACAGAATATTCCAGGACTGATTGCGCATTGGTTGTGAGAACTACCCGATAAAGCAGCCACATAATGAAAATTAGCGTGACGATTACGCATAATACGCAAATGGTTATCCGGATAAAGGTCTTCGGGCACTATGATAGAAATAAAAACGCCGGGGGAGTGGTCGGGATAAAGCCTGTCTGGCAAGATATTTGATGGGTCCGGGATTATGATGAATCCAGGATTGCTGCTTCCTGCCAGATCCGGAGCCGAACCGGGGCGATGATCCCGATAACAGATATTTCCAGGCAGGCTATTGATTGCTCCTTCAATCACCCATTGTGACGGGCTGATTTGAGAAATCTCCCATCAGGCACCGGGGTTATCCTCGCGAGATATGCAACACAGGCTGGCGATCATTGTTCCCTTCAGACCGTTCATCTGGAGTCATGGCGCATTCAGGGGTTTTGCAAAAGAATACAGATATGACAAATTTTACCAGGATGTGAGAGCAAGGCATGTTGACCAGTCCGAAACTGTAAAGGATTGTCCTTAGAAGCCATGAGGATCAGAGCGGCTATCTTTTGGGATAGCGGTTTCAGAGAAACCACAGATACCGGACCATCAAGGGGGCTGAGTGACCATCCTGTGATCCTGAATAGACACGTAGATTACGGATAAGAAATAAAAGCGCGCCTGACCAGGGGGAAGGCCAGACGCGCACAGACAGGGCATCAGGCCGGATGAGGCAGGGGATGATCCGGCTCATTGATGCGCATAAATTTTATGTGGGGATGAGACTGTGAAAAATCAAGATGCTCACAAAAACAGACCGGAAATACTATCTGAAACAACCAAAAAACCCTGATTATCCCTGGATAATGAGGGAGATCGTCAGCGGATGAAAGGATTGGTAAGCGCACGTGGGTCTTTGGCGATGAATAATCGGTCTTCAAGCGTAACATCCCGGCGAATTTCACGCAAAGAAACGGTGGTTTCAATCCCTTCGACATCCCGGATTTGCCATTTTTTCAATTCCAGAGGTTGGTCCGAGAAAACCAAAGTTGCCCGGCCATATTCAGGATGATGGAGATGCTTTAAGGTCAGGCGCAAACTCCCGGGTTTTTTTTCCAATGCCGTGACAATCCAACCACTTTTTTCGGGATCAAAATTTTCACTCAGGAAAATAGACGCCGGGGTTTCATCAAGGCGAAATCCGCTCGCCGAATTGAGTTCGGTATCGTAATAAACTAAACGTGTCCCATCAGCGATAATCAGAAGAGGGATTGGAGGTTTGTACTCAATGCGTAAACGGCCTGGTCGATGAAGATAAAGCTGTCCTGAAGCAAAGCTTCCATCGCTGGAAAACTGGCCGAAAGAAGCTGTCAGGGTTTTGAGATCACCGAAATATTTCCAGACACGCTGAAGGTCAGCCTGTTGATCCGGGTTCAAAAGGGGAGTGACCGGGGTGTCAGCAGCATGGAGGCTGGTGTTGATGATTCCTCCAAACAGCAAAACGCCGACCAGCCATATCCCCAGGAGGATCAGAGTTGTTTTGGACTGCTGATTGACCTGGCCCGGGGTGGTTCTGTCCTTTGATCGGTTGGGCCGATGGGGCGTGTTCATATGGATTGTCTTACTATTTGTTTCGGTGCTGCTGATTTTCTTATTCATCCGGCGAGTATCTTCGTTTAATGAATATCGGGTCGGGCGAGCAGGACTTCGCGTTTTCCCACATGATTGGCCGGGCTGATGATGCCCTCATTTTCCATACGTTCAATCAGGCGGGCAGCCCGGTTATAGCCGATTTGCAGATGGCGCTGAACAAAGCTGGTTGAGGCTTTTCCTTCCCGTGCCACCAAAGCAACGGCATTATCATAGAGTTGATCTCTGTTGCTTTCTCCGGTTATCAGATCACCGCCGGTGTCCTGATTTTCCGGGGGTTCCTGAGTAACATCTTCGATATATTGAGGCATCCCCTGAGCACGTAGGTGATTGACCACCCGTTCCACTTCGTGATCGGCAACAAAGGGGCCATGAACTCTTTGAATACGTCCCCCTGCTGCCATATACAGCATATCTCCCTGACCGAGCAGTTGTTCTGCTCCTTGCTCACCGAGAATGGTACGGCTATCAATTTTGGAGGTGACCTGAAAGCTGATTCGGGTGGGAAAATTGGCTTTGATTGTGCCGGTGATCACATCGACGGAAGGACGCTGTGTGGCCATGATCAAATGAATCCCGGCTGCCCGTGCCATTTGCGATAAACGCTGAATGGCATTTTCAATTTCTTTGCCGGCGGTCATCATCAGATCAGCCATCTCATCGACGACCACAACAATCAGAGGCAAGGGGGTTAAATCAAGAGGTAAATTCTCAAAAACAGGCCGATGGGTTTCAGGATCAAAACCGGTTTGTACCCGCCGGGTGAGAACCTCACCGGTTTGACGTGCTGTGGCGATGCGTTGATTAAAAGCGGCAAGGCTACGCACTCCCATGCTGGACATGATCCGATACCGGCGTTCCATTTCACGTACGGTCCATTTGAGGGCTGTAACCGCTTTTTTAGGATCTGTGACCACCGGTGATAATAAATGAGGAATATCATCATAGACTGATAATTCGAGCATTTTCGGATCAATCATGACCAGGCGGCACTCTTCGGGTGACATGCGGTACAGCAAGGATAAAATCATCGTATTAACCGCTACCGATTTTCCTGATCCGGTGGTTCCGGCGATCAGTAAATGGGGCATATTGGCCAGATCAGCAATGACCGGGTCGCCGCCAATATCCTTGCCCAGGGCCAGAGGGAGAAGAGCCTGGCTATCGATGAAGCTGGAGGTGGCCAGCTGTTCGCGAAGATAAACCATTTCGCGATCCGGGTTGGGGAGTTCGATACCGATTGCATTGCGGCCGGTAATGGACGCAATCCGTGCTGATTGAGCACTCATAGAGCGGGCAATATCATCGGCCAGACCGATGACGCGTGCTGCCTTGGTTCCCGGCGCCGGTTGCCATTCATAGAGCGTGACAATCGGCCCCGGGCGGATATTAATGATGGTTCCCCGGACATTGAAATCCTTGAGGACTGTTTCAAGAAGCTGAGCATTTTCGGTGATTTTCGAATGATCAAGCCGCTTATTTCTGTTTCCTCGTGGTGGTTGTTTGAGCAGCGATAATGCCGGTAATGTATAATCAGAGCCGGGCGATAATGGTCGGCTGATATCAGAGGAGTCAGCAGTGGATTGCTGATCTTTGGCATGCGAGGCCGGGGTATCGCGCAATGATGGGGCTGTGATAATCGGTGACTTGCGTATGGGGCGTTCTGGTGTCGGGTCTTTCTGGTTGGAAAAGATTCCGGTCAGGGATGATAAACCGGCTGCAATACGAAGGCTGGTCCAGGCGATCCAACGCCAACCCGCCGCACCAGCCCGTTGCCAATCCCGTGCCTTCAGATCAAGGGCGGCACTGGCCAGGATCAGGCCGGCGGCAAGGAACACGAAGCCGAATACGGTATGGCTGACTGGTTCCCAATGTATCAACAGAGGATGGGCCAGATTGATCAGGCCAGCACCGATCAAGCCGCCCCAGCTTGCTTCGGGACCCCAGGTAACAGCCGGTGGCAAAGCTGCTGCTGCTGCTGCCCAGGCTGGTAAGGAGGCCAGGAGCAGACCAGCATGTTTACGCGACGGGACTTTCCTGGTTCCGCGCCATAAACCCCAACCCCAAAAGCAAAAAGCCAAAGGGATCATCCCGCTCCCTAAACCGATTATTTGCATGCTGAGATCGGCAATCACAGCCCCGGTTGTTCCCAGCCAATTATGGGCTGAGATCGGTGCAGCGGTGTTCCAGGAAGGGTCGGATGGCGCATAACTCAATAAGGCCAGGCTGAGCAGAACACCCAGAGATATCAAACCGAAACTGATAATCTGTATCAGTTTTCGACGTAAAAAAACCACCACCCGGGTCGGTAAAAAACGCTCGGCGTTTGGAGTTTCAGCCTTATCACTCATTTTGTTCGATAACGTCATGTCAGTTCGATACTGCCATGTCAGCCTGATAACGTCATGATTAACTCAGATGTAGCGTTTTTTTGAGAAGAAAGCCACCAAAACCCACAAAATGTAGATTCTCTTACGGAGATTTTTCAACCGGCAATCATCACGTATCAGTCATTTTCCACGATTTCAGGGGTTTTTCGATTCTTGACGTTCTCTATGCGGGACCGTTTGGGAGCATAAAAACCCCCGTTTTTGATGATTCAAAAACGGGGGTAATCAAGTCGTCCAACCTGTTACCAGGCCGGTATGGGGGAATACGATGATCTAATGATCGACCTTTTCTCCATGGACATGAAGGTCAAGCCCCTCAATTTCAACACTTTCTTCAACCCGCAACCCGATGGTTTTTTTGAGAAGAAAAAGCAAGATGAAAGAGACCACAGCACAGTATATGATGGTATAAATGATCCCTTCGGTCTGGATCCAGACTTGTGCGCTGTTGCCTTCCAGAAGGCCCGCTGTTCCACCGATTGCTTCAACGGCAAACACACCGGTAAGGATTGCCCCGACGATTCCACCCACACCATGAATGCCGAAAACATCCAGAGAATCGTCATAGCCGAGCTTATTTTTTACAATCACAGATGCCCAGAAACAGATTGCTCCGGCAGCCAGACCGAGTATCAGGCCTCCCATCGGGTCAACAAATCCGGCCGCTGGTGTAATGGCGACCAAACCGGCGACAGCTCCGGAAATCATTCCCAATAAGCTGGGTTTTCCGCGCAGCATCCATTCGACCCCCATCCATGCCAGGGCTCCTGCTGCCGAGGCGATTTGGGTAACAATCATGGCCATGCCTGCAGAATGATCGGCAGCCAACGCTGAGCCAGCATTAAAACCAAACCAGCCGACCCATAATAAAGAAGCACCGATCAGGCTGTAAACCAGGTTGTGAGGCCGCAATGGCTCACGTTGATAGCCGTAACGAGGCCCAAGCATGATAGCGGCAACCAGACCGGCAATCCCGGAATTGATATGGACAACGGTACCGCCTGCAAAATCGAGGACGCCGTCCTGACCCAGGAAGCCACCACCCCAAACCCAATGGCAAATCGGGGCGTAAACCAAAAGGAGCCAGGCCCCCAGGAAGATCAGCAGGGCCGAGAATTTCATACGTTCTGCACAGGCCCCCAGGATGAGAGCCGGGGTGATCACGGCAAAGGTCATTTGAAAAATGACAAAGACAGTTTCAGGAATGGTTCCCAGGACGGCATCTTTTGTCAGATTGGCCAAAAACAGATTATTCAGATCGCCGATATAGGCATTGCCTTCACCAAAAGCCAGGCTATAGCCGGCAACCATCCAGAGAATACTGGCAAGACAGCAAACCGCGAAAACCTGCACACACATAGCCAATACACCGGCTTTGCGGACCATCCCACCATAGAATAACGCAACACCGGGAATAGCCATCATGAGGACCAATGCGGTTGCGGTCAGCATCCAGGCGGTATCGCCATGATCAATGACAGGGATTGTTGAGGGAGCAATACTCTCTTGAGCCTGGGCCATCTGGGCGGCAAAGCTGGTGGTAAAACCAGCGACACCCATTGCTGTTTGCCTGATCCATCGGTTTAGGATATACCGCCTGGGGCTTTGACTGAGTAGGGGGTTTCTCATTTGTGACAAGTTCCTTTACTGAAATTTCTTAGAATACCGGGTCATTTAAAACTGCTCTGGTAAAACTGCTCTGGTTTGTTGGATTCTCAAAAAAACTGATTCTGGTTCAAAGAGCATCCTCTCCGGATTCCCCTGTCCGGATACGTGTGGCTTGAGCAACCTCCAGGACAAATATTTTTCCATCCCCGATGGTGCTGGTTTTGGCTGTTTGTTGGATGGTCTCAACGGCTCTTTCAGCCAGAGCATCCGGGACCGCCAATTCAATCTTGATCTTGGGGATGAGATTGACTGCATATTCCGATCCACGGTAAATTTCCTTTTGGCCTTTTTGACGGCCAAAGCCCTTTACTTCACTGACTGTGAGTCCTTCAATCCCCATATCGGTCAATGCGACACGGGTTTCTTCAAGCTTGAAAGGCTTAATGACGGCTATGATCAGCTTCACGCTTGTTTCTCCTTTTTGCTTTGACGCGCCTTGACGTCAACGATCAATAGGCGTGAGATATCAATAAACGTGCCATTTGACTGATCATTCTGAAAAATGTATATAAATCAATGAAGAAAGGGAAAAGGGAAGGCCGTAAGCTGTATCTTCCCGATTGAGATCATTCACGATATTGCTCAATAAATAAGCAAAAAATACGCGAAGATATTATTTTGCTTATTTTTTAATCATTTTTATGATTGGTCATTTTGACCGGAACGATTCTGGTTCTTCATTTTTGCTTCTGAATAACAGAGCAATGATTTTGTTTTAACCGTCCTGTTTTTTTGCTTTTTCTTTTCTCTTTCCCTTTGTCACCTGTGTGACGCCACCTGTGTGATTGCGTCTTGTTTGAGAGGACTTTTTTGAACGCCCAAACCAATTATCGGCGACGGCCCAATGCTGCAGCAATGGCTGGGTCAAAACGATCTGCACGGCTCAATGGTCGGCGGGGCGATGGTGGTGCTGGCTATGATTTGGTGATTATTGGTGCTGGTTTTACCGGTGTTTTTCTGGCGTTGATGTGTCGGTGTTCCGGGTTGCGGGTAGCGATGATTGACCGGGAAATGCCTCAGGCCCGCCCCGGTCATGATGGTCGGGTGACGGCTCTTTCGGCGGGCAGCCGCATCCTTCTGGAACGGGCCGGATTGTGGCCGGAGCTGGCGCGATTTGCTGAACCGATTTTTGATATCCGGGTGCGGGCCACCTATGGCCGCAGGGGATTGCTTTACCGACAGGATGATCTGGGTGTCGGGCCAATGGGATATATGATCGAAAACACCCGCATGCGGGAAGTATGGATCAAAGCTCTTAAGAAGAAGGCTGCGAAAATTGAGATATTTGCCCCGGCTGATGTTCAGTCATTGCATGTCAATCGCTCTGGTGCAGAGGTCCATTTGGTGCTGGAGGGGCAATCAAAGGTTTTAGAGGCCCCCATGATTGTGGCTGCTGATGGCCGCGATTCGATGGTTCGCACTGCCGCTGGAATCGGTGTTTATAGCCATGACTATCGCCAGACCGCCCTGGTCTTTACGGTGACCCATGATCACCCTCATGGCAATGTAGCTGAGGAGTCTTTTCTCTCTGGTGGGCCTTTTGCTTTGTTGCCAATGGCCGATCACCCCCGGGATGGTTTTCGCAGCGGTGTTGTGTGGAGTTTGCCCAGTGACCAGGCAGCGGCGTTAAAAGAGGGTTCTTCTGATGCGTTCATGCAGGCTATAAACACAGCGTTGGGTGAAAATCTACGCGGGACATTACGACACCAGGGACCACTTTGGGCCTATCCTTTACGCCGTCAGGTTGCTCATCGGCGCACCGGGCGGCGTCTGGCTTTGATTGGTGATGCTGCGCAAGTCATTCATCCTCTGGCCGGACAAGGACTCAATCTCGGTTTGCGTGATGCCAGCGATTTAGCTGATGTTTTAACAACCCACCGACGGCTTGGTCTGGATATCGGTTCGTCAGGGGTTTTGGCACGTTATGATCGCCGCCGCCGTCTGGATGCGTTGAGTCTTATCGCGGCTACAGAGGGCCTCAATCATTTGTTTTCCAACGATATCCCTATTTTACGCAGGGTGCGGGCATGGGGTCTTGAATGGGTTGACGCTTTGCCACCGGTCAAGCGATGGCTTCAGCTTCGGGCGATGGGGTATGCTTCGCCATGTCTGCCCATGATTGATCCGTTGACAGCACGGCCTTTTGGTTCCAGACGGACTTAAACCGGTGGATCCCGGCTCAGTCCCTGAGCAGCCAACTGAGCGAGGTAAGCCTCAAGGCGTTGGTCGTGATTTTGGCCAAGCTGATACAGTAAGTCCCAGGGATATAGGCCGGTATCATGCAGATCATCGAAAATGATGCGCAGGGCATAATGCCCCACGGGCTCAATATTCAGAATTCCGACATGGCGACGACCAGCAACCAGGGTTTCCTGTCCTGGTCCATGCCCTTTATTCTCAGCCGAAGGGCTTTCATAGCGCAGCAATTCAGCCGAAATGGATACATGTGCACCATCACTGAAGTCAATCTCCAGCCGCTTTTCCTGGCTTTTCAGGCGAATTTCCAGGGGATGCGGACTTTCTGGACCAGCGTTTTTGGAATCCGGGGCATGCATGGGTGAATCCTGATGCTCAGTCGGGGTGTCATCAGGCATCCGGTTCATCCAGGCGGCGGGCTTCATCAATCAGCATAATCGGGATTCCGTCGCGGATAGGATAGGCTAATCCGGCTTTTTCAGAGACTAATTCACCGGCTTGAGAATCATATTGCAATGGTCCTTTGGTGGCAGGGCACACCAGAATTTCGAGCAATCTGGGGTCAAGAGTACCGCCTTTGGATTCTGATTCCGGGGTCTTGCTTGTCGCCGGGTTTTGATTGGGGTGCATATCCGTTTCCGATGCGTGATCGTCAATCATAGGGATATCATTCTTTCAGTTCGGTGTTTTATGGATCATCTGTTTTGTCAATCCAGCTTCTGACCGGATATTTTACTACAGGATGTTTTACTGATGGGTTGCGCCTGTTCTGCTGCCTTCAATAACCGCCATTTCAATCAGGGTAGAAAGAATTTCAGCGCGCTCACCCAGGTCACCTGCTTCCAGTAAGGCTTGTTTTTCATTGGAAGAAAAGGGACACCCCATGGCCAGGGAATTAACCAAATTTTCATCAGTGGTGCCCTCCAGAATATCCCAGTCGGCCTGGATTCCGTTGAGTTTAAAGAAAACCGGGGCCAATTTACGCAACCGCGTGCGATCAATCGCCTTGGTGGTGGATTTGGTGTCAAAATCGTTCTTAAAAGGTGACCAATCGGGACGCACAGTGCGGAATCCATTGATTGTTTCCAATTCCTCAACGATAGAAAAGCGGCATAACCCCTGGAGAACAATCTCATAACGTTGATCAACGGTTTCTTCAAAAGCAACCAATCGTCCAGCCCCACCAATCATGTAGACCGGAGATTTGGTTTGTGCGTCCATTTCATGTTTGCCCCGGAAATTACGTGGCTGCACCATCCCAATCAGCCGGTCATTGGCTAAGGCGTGATCAATCATGGATATATAACGTGGCTCAAAGATGTTGAGAGGCAAGCGGCCACGAGGAAGAAGTATGGCACATCCAACCGGAAAAATCGGCAAAATTGTCGGGAGATCATCGAAGACAACGCAGCGTTTCTGTTGAGCCATTTGTGCAATCTATCCTGGTTTTTGTGGAGTGATCTTAAGAAAATAACAATGCTGAAAGTTTTCGGCGTCCGGCGGTTGTCAAAGGATGCCCGGGACCAAGGGCATCCAGGACATGAAGCAGAGTTGTCCGTCCGGCGGCATCATTCCAATCCCGGTCATGGCGGATGATTGTCAGGAGATCATCAATCGCCGCAGCTGGATTACCCCTTGAAAAATGGATTAAGGCGCGATCATGACGGGCAGCAGAATCGGTTGAGCTGGTCTCCAGACGTCGATTCAAATCGGCTTGAGTATCAGCCAGTTCCTTGCCGCGTTCGGTTAAATCGGTGGCGATCCGGGCTGACTGAATGGTTGGATCTTCTTTGGCTTCCTCGCTCAGGCTCTCCAGGATACTTCTGGCGCGGGTATGGTCACCGCGTGCCAGATAGCAGCGGGCAATCCCGGCTGCGGCACTGGCTGACTGAGGCTGAAGGGCCAGGACCTGGCCGTAAAGGTCTAACGCTGTGGGGATATCTTCTTCTATCAAAGCAGCGGCGGCTTTTTCCAGCAAATCGGTTGTATCTTCTGGTTTCAGGTTTGGTCCGGCCCGTTTGATGGCTCGCTCAATGAAGTCTTTCACCTGGCTTTCCGGCAGTGCACCCATAAATCCATCAATGGGCTGGCCGTTGAAAAAAGCGAAGACTGCCGGGATTGACTGAACACGTAGCTGAGCAGCGATTTCGGGGTTATCATCGATATTGATTTTAACCAGGACGACATTCGGTCCGGCAGCAGCGATGATTTTTTCAAGAATGGGTGACAGCTGTTTACAAGGTCCACACCAGGGGGCCCAGAAATCGACGATAATGAGACGTTCTCTTGAGGCTTCAAGGACATTCCTGGCAAAATCAGTGACTCCGTTCAGCGGTGCTGTGCTCCTGGTGGTTGGTGAGGCAGTTTGAGAAAAAATATGCATGGGGCACATGATCCGGTGAAGTCAGGCTTGATCGGTTGTTTAGGGGAACGCCCGGGGAAGACAGAGTTTTTAGGTGAAAATCACAAACACCTTATTATAACATGGTTTTTTAACCAAGAAGCACAAGGGTTTACCAGCCCAATACATGCGAAATTGTAAAATAAAAACAAAACCGGGTTCTGGTTACGATGGATCTTCACAGAGAAAACGGACCCTGGCTTGAAATGGCAGATTTTTTGGGTACAATCGCTTTTTTCGATGCGGGAATAGCTCAGTGGTAGAGCATCACGTTGCCAACGTGAGGGTCGCGAGTTCGAATCTCGTTTCCCGCTCCATTTTTGGGGTGCTACTTTTTGACATTTGCCGCCCTTTAATCTTTGCCGCCCTTTAATCATTGTCTTGATCCTTTTTGCTCCCGTTTGTCACGTGACTGATTGGTTAGATGATGCGTGAGTCCTGGCGGGGTCGGTTTGGTTGGTGTTTTTACGACTGGGCCAACTCAGCGTTTCCGACTGTTATCCTGACATTTATTTTTTCCACTTATTTTACGCAATCGGTGGCGGTTGATGCGACCCGGGGAACCACCCAATGGGGATATGCCCAGAGTTTAGCCGGTTTAGCCGTGGCTTTGACGGCCCCATTTTTGGGGTCTTTGGCTGATAGCAGACACCGCTTAAAGCCCTGGGTTGGTGGGTTTACATCCTTGTGTTGCCTGGCTTGTCTGGCTCTTTGGATGATTGAGCCAACATCTCAGCATGTTATCCCGGCGATTGTTTTGGTGGTGATTGCCGGTTTTTCTTTTGAGGCTGCTCAAACATTTTACAATGCTTTGCTTCCGGGCTTAGCGGGACCAAAACAGGTCGGGCGGCTTTCCGGATGGGCCTGGGGATGCGGTTATGCTGGTGGTTTGGCTTGTCTGGTGGTGGCTTTGGTGGCTTTGGTCGGCGATGATTCACCCTGGTTTGGGCTTGATCCGCTGGCGATGGAGGGGGTGCGGGCTGTTGGTCCTCTGGTGGCGTTGTGGCTGGCTCTTTTTGCTGTGCCCTTTTTTATCTGGACACCGGATCGTCCCGCGACATTCTCCGGGGGTATGGGGGGTCATCATCGCCGGGATTCCTGGTTTGACCGATTAAAAACCTGTGCGCGCCGACCATTACTCTGGCGGTTTTTGCTTGCTCACATGCTTTATGCCGATGGTTTGGTCACTCTGTTTGCTTTTGGTGGGATCTTTGCTGCGGGAGTCTATGGTTTGAGTCTTGCCGAGGTCATTTATTTTGGGATTGCGATCAATGTTACAGCTGGTCTGGGTGCGGCTGCTTTTGCCTGGCTTGATGATTTTTGGGGCCCCCGGCAGGTAATTTTGATCTCTTTGGCCGGTTTGGTATTGACCAGTACCGCCTTAATCATTGGTTCGGGACCTCTGTGGTTTTGGATATTCGGCCCGGCTTTGGGTTTTTTCGTTGGTCCGGCTCAGGCTGCCAGCCGTTCTCTGATGGCCCATCTGGCTCCGCCAGGCCAGGAGGCTGCCAGCTTTGGTTTTTTTGCTTTGTCGGGTAAGGCGACGGCTTTTATTGGCCCGGCATTATTGGCATGGGTGACGGCAGTGAGCCAATCACAACGTATCGGGATGGCGACGATTTTGATTTTTCTCATTGCCGGGGGTCTGTTGTTATGGTGGGGTGTTCGTCCGAAAATAGCGACATATGAGAATGATTCCCGGTATGGGGTTTAATGGCGAAAATGACGCATCCCGGTAAAAACCATCGCTATTCCGGCTTCATTGGCCAGGGCAATCACTTCTGAGTCACGTTTCGATCCGCCGGGCTGAATGACAGCGGTGATTCCCGCTTCAATCGCTGCTGCCAGACCATCAGCGAAGGGAAAAAAGGCATCAGATGCCAAAACCGCCCCCTGGGTTCGTGCGGTTGTTTCGCCGGCTTCCTGCCCGGCCTGCCGGGCTTTATCTGCGGCAATACGTACTGAATCAATGCGGCTCATTTGTCCGGCCCCGATCCCGATGGTCATTTGGTCTTTGACATAAACAATCGCGTTTGATGATACATGCTTACATATTTTCCAGGCCATCAGAAGATCAGCCAATTCCGAAGAACTGGGTGCGCGCTGTGTGACCACAGACAGATCATCTGGCTCAATAACCCCGTGATCGGTATCCTGAAGAAGAAAACCGCCGCTCACCACCTTCATCATGATGTCGTTCTCGCCTGGATCTGGCAAACCACCGGTTTCGAGCACGCGGAGAGCGGGTTTTTGTGCAAGAATTTCCCGGGCTTGCTCAGTTATTTCCGGGGCAATAACCAATTCTGCAAAAATGGTGGAGATGGCCTCTGCTGCCGGTGGCTCAAGGCAGCAATTAAAGGCAATCACGCCACCAAAAGCACTCACGGGATCACAAGAACGGGCTTGTTGAAAGGCTTCGGCGCCATTCTCACGGCAGGCAACGCCACATGGGTTGGCATGTTTGACAATGACGCAAGCGGGTTTAGAAAACTCAGCAGCCAATGCCAGGCACGCACTGGCATCATGGATATTGTTATATGAGAGTTCTTTGCCTTGCAGACAGCGTGATGTGGCGATTCCCGGACCTGTTGATCCAAAGTCCCAGGCATAAAGAGCAGCCTGTTGATGAGGGTTTTCTCCGTAACGTAAGGTTTTGACCCGCCGTCCGGCCAGGCTGAGATGCGGTGGTTTACTGCTGCCAGCCTCCCGGGTCAGCCAGTTGCTGATTGCAGCGTCATACGCAGCAACATGGGAAAAAGCAACAGCAGCCAACTGGCGACGCAGTGCTGCGGATATTTCTTCATCATTGTCCAGACTCTCAATGACGGTCTGATAATCATCAGGCTCTGCCAGAACGGCGACATGCTGGTGATTTTTAGCGGCTGCCCGCAACAATGCCGGGCCACCGATATCAATCATGTCAATGCAATCGGAAAAATGATGGTTCCCGGCCCGAAACCCGGTCAAAGTTTCCCGGAAAGGGTAAAGATTGACCACCACCAGATCAATCGGACCAATCGCGTGGTGTTCCAGGGTTTCACAATCGTCTTGATGGTCACGACGGGCCAGAATGCCGGCATGAATGGTTGGATGCAGGGTTTTGACACGGCCACCGAGAATTTCCGGGAAACCGGTTGCTTCAGAGACCTCAACAACGGCCAGCCCTGCTTCCCGCAAGGTGATTGCTGTGCCACCAGTGGAGACAATTTCAATCCCCTTCCGGGCCAGAGCGGTCGCCAGGTCGACAACACCCGATTTATCCGAAACCGAAATCAGAGCACGCCTAATCATACATTTTTTCCTGAGAATAGTCTGACGTCATGAATATAAAAGCGGTTTATGAAGCAGTCGCACATGGAACAGGGGCTGTGGATACTGCGGCTTCTGGTTCATAATCAGGGATCGCTTTGCGCAGTAAAGTCCGGGCGCCAGTCACATCATGATCCCGGGCGGCGGCCTCAAGATCATCAAGATATCGGGTGAGAATGATGGGATCGGTCGGTTGGGATCTGGCTGCTAAAAGACCCGGGAGACCGCTTTTTTCCAGCTTTTCATTCTCGTAAGAAAGATGTTCATGCATTTTTTCGCCAGGACGTGGACCGATGGTTTCAAGAGCGATGGTCTCCCCGGAACTCATGTGATGAAGACGGATCATCTGGTGTGCGAGATCAAGGATACGCACCGGTTTTCCCATATCGAGTACGAAAATCGTATGATCTGTGGTATCCTGGATAGCTCCGGCCTGGAGAACCAGTTCCACGGCTTCGTGCGGGGCCATAAAATAGCGTGACATATCGGGATGCGTGATGGTTACCGGACCTCCCTGGCGAATTTGCTCCCGGAATAATGCGGTCACTGAACCGGAAGAAGTCAGGACATTGCCAAAACGAACCGTCACAAAGCGGGTTGATGAATGAGTCCCGGAGGTGCCATTTAGAGACTGGAAATATCGTTCGGCCAGATATTTGGTTGCTCCCATAACATTGACCGGACGGACGGCCTTATCTGTGGAAATCTGGATCACGGCTGTGACATTGGCTTCAATGCACGCATCGGCCAGTTGGCGCGTCCCGATACTGTTGGTCAGTATCCCTTCTAGGGGATTGGCTTCAATCAGGGGGACATGTTTCAGAGCAGCGGCATGAAAAACAATATGGGGGCGGGTTTCCCGGAGAATAGATTTCAGACGTTTTTGGTCACGGATGTTCGCAAGTATTGCCTGACGGGGTATATCAGGATGCTGTGCGGCTAAATTTTGATCGATTTGATAGAGGTTATATTCATTCAGCTCGACCAGAATCACAGAGGCGGGGAAAAAACCGGCAATCTGGCGGGTGAGTTCGCTGCCGATGGAGCCACCGGCTCCGGTGATTAAAACCCGTTTACCGGTGATCAGCTGTCTGACTGGCTGGGGGTCAAACGTGACCCGGGGGCGACCCAGTAAATCTTCTATCTCAATTGGATGCAGACGATTATTGGTTGAATCATTACCCTGAAGTTCAAAAGAGCGGGATGGCCGGACCAAAGTCAGCTTCAACGCCTCCAGACGCGGTAATAAGGCGTACAAATCCTGACCTGTGAGTGTGTCATCAGCCAGGATTAAATAGCTGGGTTGGTGTAGGTGCTTGCGAAAGCCGGTGATAATATCAGTGAGATTTTCCAGAGTGCCGACAATTTTCACCCCGTGAATACGTTGGCCAATCCGATAGGATGATTGACTGACAATCCCCAGAATCCGGTAAGCGTTATGATGATCACTTTGCAGGGCACGCAGGAAGCGTTCGGCTCTGTTCCCATCTCCGATAAGCAGAGCAGCGTTGCGGGACTCTTTGGCCGACCAATCGGTAACCAGTAAACCATTTTTGATCAGTCGATAGAAAAATCGTGGCCCCCCAAGCATAAAAATCAATACCAACCACAAGAGAACAGGAAGGGAGCGCGGAATGTCTTCCATTCTGTTAATGGCAAACATAACGGGCAGAAAAATCAGAATCGTGAGGGTTGCCATCTTGGTAACAGTCAGGAGGTCTTTCAACGAGGCATAACGCCAGATACCGTGATGCAGCTTGGTCAACCAGCAGGATAGCCCGCTTGCCAGGGCGAGAATTCCAGTCCCCAGAGCGATTAACTCAAGGGAATAACCAGACAACTGTGCGCCGGTTTGTAAGAACATAGCCACCGGGAGTGCTGCTGCCGTCAGCACAACATCATGGAGCAAGGCAAGATGGCGACGGCGCAATAAATTCGCGGTCTTAAAACGAAAATTCTTTTGTTTTCCTGCCTCAGTCATTGTTTTGTTTCCCGGTTGTCCCGGCCGGTTTTCCATCGTAAAAATGGCACAGCAAAAGGACGACGCATAAAATAGCACCAATTAAAGACACCAATGCGCGTTCCGGGGCAAGGCTGGTCACGGCAAAAGCGACCAGAATAACATTGGCCAAAGCGACACGTTGACAAATTTGGCCATGACTCATGCCTTGGCGAGAGGCGTGCTGATAAGCATGTTCGGAATGTGCATCCCAAATTCGTTTCCCTGCTGACAAACGGCGTAGCAAGGTCAGACCACTATCGGCAAAGTAATAGAGCGGTAAGATCAGGGCTGCGATGGGTTTTCCTTCAACGGCCAGCCATAGCAAAGCCCAGCCAAAAATAAAACCGATAGGGATGCTGCCGACATCACCAAGAAAAATACGGGCAGGGGGCCAGTTATGGATGAGGAAGCCGGTCAAGGCTGCACCGAGTAAGAGAACCAAAGGTCCCAGGGGCGTGATTGCGGGGATGAGCCAGGCAATGATGAGCAAGCCACTGCATATCGCTAAGCCCTGAATTCCGGAGATTCCGTCAATCCCATCCATAAAATTATAAACATTGGTGAACCAAACCCACAGAATACACGTCACTGTGACATTGAACCATACCGGCATATCGGCGAATAATAGACCGGGCAAGCTGGGCAAAGCGATGAGAGCGGCCAGAATATGAATAAGCAGTCTCGGTGCAGCAGAGAGCGTGCGCAGATCATCTATCCAGGAGGTTATGATCACCGCTACCAGAGCTAAAAAGAGCCAGGAGAAGGCGGTGGGCACCCCGCTTGTGATAGCCGGAATATGCAGCATGATTACGCCGATGAGCCAGCTGATCATGATCGCAATACCGGCACCACGCGGTGTTGGAGCATGATGATTGCTACGTGGATTAGGGTGATCAAGGATGCGGCGTTTGGTAAGTATTCTTACTAAAATGTGGCAGCCGATCCAGGTCGCTACTAAGACGCCAAAAGCGGTTATCAGAGTCAAAAGATCAAACATGATGATACATTTTGCTTGTCTGCATGGTGGCCATCGCCCCCCGTAAGGACGACATAAATTTATGTCGATTTTTGCAGGGCCCAGCGTGCTATCGCACCATTGCTGGTCAGATGGCCAGAAAGCACGATCTGCTCACTGCGCCGCATGGTTCCATCGGTTTCAACAAAAATGCTTTCCTCAAGAGAGGTGGTACCACCATCGGCATGGAAACGCCAGCCTTGCCCGGAAGGCAGTTTAATCAAGACCGTTTTCCGGTTATGAACCAGGGAAGCACGTACCGAAGGATGAAGGTGAAAACGAACAGCAAAATGACGTCTCTCTGGCAGATTCTGAGGATCATATTGGCAAAAAATCAGTAAATCTTCTCCCCGAAAATCATCCCCCTGGCGGGCCAGATAAAGCCGTCGCAGGTGACGAACGCCGTAGCCGGTCTGGTATCCATCATGGCTGGCATCAATCCAGATGTTGCCATCTTCCTCATTGCGCAGGCAGTGGACGGCGGCCACTCTGTGGCCGAGACGACCATTATCGCGTAAATTGCTGGAATTAACGCCATCCAATGTCAGGCTGGAATGGGCGGCAGTGCAGCGCAAGGCTTGTTTCCAGGATGGAGAATCGGGGTTACCGCTGCCGCAATTAACGATCATGGCTTCGCGCCCGATGCTCATTTCGAAACTAAGCGTTCCGGCGTATGCGTCATCGCTCTCCTGGCACAGGGTTGGCGGCCCGGAATCGAACAGGATCAGGGTCCGGTTGGCTTGCAAACGCTGGAACCCGCTATGAGGTGCAGAGTTCAGGGCTTTTCCACGTGCTTCGGAGCGATTGAGCACCATATCGGTGAGCCATTTGGGTGCGCCACCCCCATTAAAGCCGGCCAACCGGCCATCACCATGACGAAAGAACCTCAGCATGGGTGCCATACGATCAATAGCCCCTTGCAGGCCGGGCGGAATCGGGTAATGACAAGCCAGCAAGCTGGCGCGGATATCAATCATATGGCGTAAAGCCGCCAGATGCCGGACCGGGCTACGTTCAGACTGACCGCCATCGGGCAGGATCTGAACGGCAATTTCCCGCTCTAAAAGGGTCAGACCACGTTTGAAGATGTCCTCAAAGCCGGGCAGATACAGACCGCCATGAATCATTCCTTTGATGGCTTCGATACGGCGGACTCCGGCAACATCACGTCCCCTTCGATGGGCTAAATGGCTGAGTTGACGGGCCAGGCTGGCATAGACCCGATATTTAAAGCCAACATCAGCACTGGCGCAAAAGAACTCATGACGTCCCAGCCAGGAACAGATACGTCGTCCGGTGATATCGCTGCGCCAGGCAAGGCGTGATCCGTGACCATGGTGGCCGATCCAGCCGGTAATCAGATTGCGCGAGCGCAGGCGAGCCGCATCTGATCCGATAACATGCAAATCATCGAGCCATTCAAAGGCATGCAGATTTTCCTGCCAGGCTTGATGTGCGGTCTGTGGGCGCCAGATGGTTTCATCACCGACCACAATATGGCCGGCAAACGGGAATTCATGGGATAAAATAGCAGCCCCACGTCTGGAATCACCGGGCCAGGAATTCGGGGGCACACCTCGCAAAGCCCGGGGTGTTTGTCTCCCCAGGGCCGAGAGACGCGACATGATCAGGGGGTAAAAAGGGCTGATCTGGAAAACAGAACGACATCTCTGGCGCAGAACATGCCATAATTTTTTGCCTTTTGTTGCATCAGAGGTGACCCCTTTACCCAATGCAAGACAACGGGCTTCGTTGAGATGTGTTGATAAAAATTCTGCTACCAAGGCCATGAAATCATTCTTCTCTTACGAGAGTCTCTCAATCTTACGAGAGTTTTTCAAAAGCAGACCCGATTGGCTACTGACAGACTGAATGTTTTTATATCTTCGAATGTCTTTGGAGCGAACGTCTTCACAAGAGACTATCCTTAATAGAAAATACCTCTTTCATAAAGGATAAACCAGACCACAGAGAAAGACAAAGAAGACAGAAAAAACAAAAAAGACAAAAATATTGATGGTCAATAGATCGTTGAAAACCGCATTATGTGGCGAATTCTCTATAGATCCGATTCTCAATACAGTATGCATGCTATGTTTTTCGTATTTTTTACGTTAACGAGCTTTCACCAAACGAGCGGCCTGAAAACCGTCAATACCGCCGTGTTCAGCCCATTGGCCAGGTAAGGTCAGGAGGTCGCCCTGGGGGGTGATAAAGTCCGGATCCCCGACCTCAGTCGCGGTGATGGGAAGACGGGTACAATCAGGCTGTGCAGCCAACAGGTGATTTACCCGCTCGATCCCTTCTTCGGGCTGGAGACTGCATACCGCATAGACCAGAACCCCGCCGGGCCTGACCAGATTGATGGCGTGGTCGAGCAATCGATCTTGCAGGGTGGTTCGTTCTCTGGCCAGCTGTGGCGTTTTGCGCCATGTAACATCAGGGCGACGGCGCAATGTCCCTGTGGCGCTGCATGGGGCATCAAGCAGCACCGCATCGAAAAGGTGCTCTGGAGTCCAATTCAGAGCATCAGCGGTGATGATGCGGGCTTTGAGGCCCAGACGATCAAGATTGGTCCGCAGACGCTCAAGACGCCGTGCGGAACGATCAATAGCGGTTACACAGGCACCCGCAGCGGCGAGCTGGGCAGTTTTCCCGCCGGGGGCTGCACAGAGATCCAGGATATGGCACCGCGTACCGTCATCCAATGCGTTCAGAATAAGCCGGGCAGGAAGAGCGGCGGCTGCATCCTGGACTTGCCAGATCCCCTGATCATAGCCGGGGAGCTGTTCGACTGAATTCGGAAATTTATTCAGACGCCAGCTTCCGGTGGGCAGATATAGGCCTTCAAAAGGTTTCGTTTTGATGATGCTTTCTGCCATTGTTGGATTGAGGAAGGTGACATCCAAAGGGGGTGGCTCCAGATGGGCCCGGGCACTAACAGAAGCCGCCTGAAGTCCGTAGGTATCCACCCAGCTTTTCCACAACCAGTCAGGCAGATTGAGGCGGGCTGGATCCTGAGTCGTGACCAGGGCGGCCCCCTGACGGTCTATCCGCCGTAAAACCGCATTCACAAGGGAGGTAAAACCGTTCAAAGGCGGCTGTTTGGTCAGGCTGACGGTTTGGTCAATGGCGGCGTGAGGCGGTACCGAAAGGAAAATGAGCTGAGCAACCCCCAACCTGAGAATATGACCTAAGGCGGTTGGTTTGGCCGGGAGGGGATGATGCAGCATGTGATCAATCAGATCATCAATTTGTCCCTTGCGGCGGAGCACGGTGGTGGTGATCAAACGGGCAAAGCTGCGATCACGCGGCCTCAAAGAGGCAAGCCCGGCATGTCTGTCCATCAGGTTGGAAAGCAGTTGACCCTGGTCAAATACTCCGATGAGCAGATCAAGAGCAACCCGTCGCGCATTGCCAGGATGCGGCAAATCAGGATGCGATGGTTTCAATCCTCATATCCAGCCACGTTCCCGGTCCGGGGCAAGCGGGAACGACCCACATGTCGGGGGCGTTTTTTTGACTGTGAGGCCCTGTTGACCGATTGATTCCTGAGGGCGGCAATCCGGTCAGCGGTGGGGGGATGGGTGGCAAACAGGTGAGCGATACCACCGCCAGCCAGGGGGTTGACGATGAAAAGATGAGCCATTGCCGGATTGTTTGCAGCATGCGGGTTGGGGATTCGTCTGGCCTGGGATTCCAGACGCTTTAAGGCGGAAGCCAGCCAGGAAGGCTGCCCGCAGATCACGGCTGCTCGTCTGTCGGCGGCATATTCCCGGTTCCGTGAGATGGCCATCTGTACCATTGTCGCTGCCAGTGGCGCCAACAGCATAACCAGTAAGGCTCCCAACCCGCCCAGTGGTCTGTCCCGGTGACCGCCAAACCAAAAACCGATCATCCCCAGGGCTGAAACGGCACCGCCAATGGTTGCGGCGATGGTCATGACCAGGGTATCGCGATGTTGGATATGGGCCAATTCATGGGCAATCACCCCGGCCAGTTCCTGTCGCGACAGGGTATTGAGCAAACCACGGGTAACCGCTACCACCCCATGTTCCGGGTTGCGACCAGTTGCAAAAGCATTGGGTTGGTCGGTCTCAATGATATAGATTTCCGGGGTTGGTAAACCAGCCCGGCTGGCCAGACCTGCTACAAGATCAATCAAATCGGCGGCATGATGTCGGTCGACTGGTTGGGCTCCTTGCATTGAAAGGACAATTTTATCGGAATTCCAATACGCAAACAGATTCCCAAGCCCGGCTATCACCAGGGCGATCATCATACCCCCCCTGCCGCCGATTAAATAGCCGCATACCAGAAATAAGGCGGTCAGGGCAGCAAGAAGGCAGGCAAGGCGGAACATGATCCATCATGGTCATAAAGGAGGATGGGGTTGATCATGCTTACGAAAGGTTGCTTTTCAGGTCAAGCCCTCAGCCGCCACAAAGATACCGGCACAAAGCTGTTTTTTAAGGGGGGCGCATCTTAGCAGGCGAGAGTAGGCGAGCCTTCGGCAGCCGGTTCGCTTTCGGCAGTTGCGGTATCGCACCTCCCTGAATTGTTGTTATCCTTCAGGCTTCGATGATGATTTTGACCTTGTCGGGGTCAATCCCGAGAGATTGGGCCAGCTGCCGCTTGGCCTCGGCAATGCTCAAAGGGACGTCCTGGCGTTGTGCCGGGTTCACAGGCGGGCTGACCTGTTTCTCAGCTGTTTCAGAGAGCGGGAAAATTGGATGGCTTGGGGCCTTTGTCTCAAGTTTCGCGCAAAGCAAGGGCGTTTTCCCCAGGGCGATTCCCCCACCGATGCTCATAATTTCTTTTGAGTTTTCGGGAGTAAACAAGGAAACCCATACGCCTCGCCCTATCGGGAGGGAATATCCGGCCTCACGCCGTTTTTGGTAGGCACGGTCAAACCGTTCCCGCACATCGTCCCCGTCAAGCATATAGACCCGGCCTTCTTGTGGGTTGTTCTTGTCGTCAACTGTGGCAGCCACTACATAATCTGCCTCATCAAGGGTGAGCCAACCGCTATCATCCTTTTTGCGTGGAAAGGCGATGCGTTGATCCTGGGTGGTTCGAACTGAGGCTGTGTATTGTTTATCACCTTTGGTGAGGCGCAGCAGGCTTGACTTGCCGGAGCCTGGGGTCTTCTCAACCCGCCAGCCAGCTTGTTCCAGTGCCTTCTTTGCTAACCCGAACAGTTCTTTTTTGCGTTCAAGCTTTTCAGGTTTGTTGAAAATATTGGTCATATTAAACTCCTTCTAAAGGAGAAGACATGAAGACATTTTGTCAATTAAAAAATAAAATATTTTACCAAAACGCCAGATTAAAGAGAGGATAGTTTGCCCGGAGACCAGGCTTTTTTGTGGGTTGTTCTTGTCGTCAACTGTGGCCGCCACTACATAATCTGCCTCATCAAGGGTGAGCCAATCGCTATCATCCTTTTTGCGTGGAAAGGTGATGCGTTGATCCTGGGTGGTTCGAACTGAGGCTGTGTATTGTTTATCACCTTTGGTGATGCGCAGCAGGCTTGACTTGCCGGAGCCTGGGGTCTTCTCAACCCGCCAGCCAGCTTGTTCCAGTGCCTTCTTTGCTAACCGGCGCAGTTCTTCTTGGCGTTCAAGCTTTTCAGGTTTGTTGAAAGTATTTTTCATTTTTTACTACTTTTGAAAGGAATTGAAAGAGGAGACACCTTACCAATTATGGCAGAAAGAAATAAAAAAAGAAACTTCTTTCTGAGCACCTAGACGATAAAATGTCTGACTTATCCGACTTAAATAATATAGGTGCGTAAAAATGTCAACTCTTTTTTTAGGAATCTCTTTAGGTGCGCATTCCTTTTCAATTTAGGTGCAAGGTGCGGAGAAGTCAATTCATTTCGTGCGTAAGAAAGAAACTGCCACTTCCGGTACTTAAAGCACCGATCAAAGCCGTGTTTATGGGAATAGCCAGGGATTTCCAGCCTGGGGGTGCCAATTTGCAGCGCTGATTGTGTTGGCTGTGGCCGTTGAAAACGGCGATGGTGCCGCCTGCGTGATTCGAACACGCGACATCCACATTACGAATGTGGCGCTCTACCAACTGAGCTAAGGCGGCCCCGATCGATTGAAATATTCAGATATTTTACCGTGAATCTGGATATATCCAATCAATCCGATGTTGTTTCCTGATCGTCTCAGTTACGTTTATGATCCCAACTACGTTTATGATCCCAACGCGTCCTGGAATCAACTGATTGATTGCGTAGACCCGTTTCCCGGATCATCGGTTTTGGGTATGATGGTTGTTTTTGGGGCTTCGTTATCCCGGTGATTGATGACAGTGATTGGGGATTGAGCCAGTTTGAGCGGTCCCCTATGGCCGGGTTGGTGCCAATCGAGACTGGCAAGATGCCCACAAGCCTGACAAATTGGGGACCAGTCATCCCAGCTTGTGGCGCAATGACTGCATATCCAGGCGGTATCTGGTGGTGTCACACCGGCCCGGCGTTGCCACTGGCGGGCTGCGTCTTCGTTGCCATGTTCGCGGCGTTCAATCTCGGCCATCATGAGACAGGTTTCACGGGTGGGTCCATTGGGGGTTGCATGCGCCAGATGATCCCGGGCCTTTCCCCATAAATCGGCCTTAAAGGCTGCCTGAGCCTGAGCACGATGGCTTTCCGGGTCATCAGGGGCGAGGGCGGCCAGATGATCTGTTTTCTGGACACGGGTGAGGGGATCATCATCGCTATGGAGACGCTCATAAACAGCAGCCAACAGACGATGAGGACGGATTGTCCAACTTTGTCTGATCAAGGTCCGGGCGCGTCTTTTCGATCCTTGCGCAATCAGCAGATCGGCGATGGCAGCAAGAGCGGGAACAAAATTGGGGTCTTTCTTCCGGGCTTTTCGAGCAGCCGCAAGAGCAGCAGGGATATCCCCGTCTTTACCTGCATTCCCGGATTGAGCCATCCAGGCGGCGACCAGGCGGCGATTGACCAGATCCTCAGGAAGGGATTGGGTTCGCCGGGCGCGTTGGAGAATATCAATCAAACGCGGCCAGTCACCATCATATACGGCTAACTTCACCAATCCTTCAATGACCCAGGCTGCGTTAGGTTTGATTTGGCTGGCCTGATCAAGGGCCTGACGCACCGATTGCCAATCGCCCTGGCGTTCGGCAATCGAGGCCAAACCTTGCAAGCCGAGAAAACGGCTTTCCGTATGATAGGTTAAGGTGGCGTAATAGGTTCGGGCGGCGGTTTCATCGCCTTTGAGACTGGCGGCCTGAGCAGACAGCCACACCGCCATACCGGGTTGATTGAGCAGGCGACCAGCCCGGCGGGCGTGCTGGTCAATGTTTGATCCGTCCCCGGCTGCCAGGGCAGTCAGGCCCCGGGCGAGAGCGGTAAGACCCTGTTGATACTGTCTTTGATCCCATCGGTGCCGCAGACGACCAGGTATGCGGATAAGAGCCATCCAGAGGCGGTAAAGCCACAAGGCGGCAATCACCAGAGCAGCAATGACACCCCCCAGTAAAGCGGCACTGGTTTCGATACGGTATTCCTGCCAATCAATAACAATATGGCCAGGATGGTCAGCCAGCCAGACCGCTGCTGTGGTGCTGGCAGCAACAAAAACAACAATGACAATCAACCGGATCATCGGTGGTTCTTAACCATAATCATGGCTGATCCATCGCCCAGCTGGTCAGATCATGTAA
Source organism: Alphaproteobacteria bacterium (assembly GCA_965199175.1). GTDB lineage: Bacteria > Pseudomonadota > Alphaproteobacteria. Next base: position 1,743,379 of record OZ240684.1, on the reverse strand, counting down.
GGCTTTTTCGGCTTTTACTCGTCCGATGGCCTGGCGTGCCCAAAGCTGGGCTTCCGGGATTGATAAAAGTTCAGCACCTGCTGCTGCCAGATCATCCGCATTCAGGTGATGCTCAGCCCGGGCGACCCGGGCTTCGGGGGTGTTTCCGGCTTGTTCTCCGGTCCGGCGTATCCGCACCAGGGCTTTCAGGCGTTGGATGGTATCTTTCCATATTCCAGCCGACTCTTGTGACGTTCCGGCCTCAGGGGCTTGCGCCCATAAAGCGGCATGAGAACTGAAATTCCGGGATAGCTCACCCCGGCTGGGGACACCGCTTTCGGCGTAGGGAGCCAGGTCCTCAAGGAAGCGGGAAGCCATTGGATGATCGGCAAGCATCGGGGTCAGGATGGCCAGATCTGCAGCATACGCCTGACCATTTTGCAGTGATTGCCGGATATGGCCGATGGCGATCAGCACAGACCAGTCTCTGGCTGTTCCGGCGGGTGTTTTTTCAAGGGTGGCTTCGATCTGGTCCAGGCGTTCGGTCGCGCTTATGAAAGCAGTGCTCAGAGTATCAAGACTCTCCTCAAGAGAAGCCAGTGCTGTTTTGATATCCGCAATCGCCTGACTGTTTTCCTGTTCCTGAGCCGTTGGTTCCTGAACCGATGATTGGGCAGGATGGTCAGCACTTTGCGGTTCTGGCTCTGCTGCTGGTGGATTGTGCGACAGCACCGGTTGAACGGGAATGTCTGGCTGCGGCGTATCTTCGGCAATCGGCTCAGGCAGAAGGGGGAACAGGGGCACCAGATGGTTCCAGAAAAACCCACCGGCAAAGGACACACTCATCGCGATGAGAACCCATGCGATGAGTCTGGTCCGGTTGCTTTGCGGCGGTGATGTCCCGGGGCCGGAATTGCCGGACTGCATTTTACGCTGTTTTGACAGTGCTGCGGCTTTGGTTTTTGGGGCAGTCATGGGAATCCCTCAGAAGAATGCTTTGAACCATATCATGCTTTAAGTAACAGCCCGGATAGTTATTGTAACCAACTCCGATATGCGTTCATGTTCTCTTTATCATTGCTGTCCTGGCGGGTACGATGATTGGGTGATACGATCAAGTAAAGCAGCAGAATCAGGGCGCGCGGCGGTGATAATTTGTTGCCAACGAAACATCCGTAAAGGTTCGGCAGCAGCCATGCTTAAAGTATAGGCAGTGATATCACAGCACGTATGTTCCAGCCCGGCTTTCCTGACCAATTTTACGAAGGAATGGGCGGTACGTGGGGAGAAAAAAAATGCCATTGTCACGCTGTCTTTTCCTTTCGGTTGTACAAGAGCCCGGCGCGCCGGGTCAGGCAGAAAAGCCGGAATGCGCGCCTGATAGAGCGGAACCCGATGAACAATAAAACCGGCTTTCTGTAGGGTTTGACGCAATGGGCCGCCACCTACTGTTCCGGCGGCATGGAACAACGCTCCGCCTGCCGGATCAAGCTGCCTGATGACCAGATGTGCCAGATCACTGGCTGCGCCGTTGGCAGTTTCGACATGGAGAAAACCGGCTTGTCTGGCAGCAGCGGCGGTTGCGGAACCAACAGTGAATACAGGCCGTTCAAAAGGGGGTAATAAAGCAGACAATGCCCGCACACCGTTGGCACTGGTGAAGAGCAGAGCTTGCGCAGTAGCAAGATGCTCAGTCAGGTCATCTGGTGCAGGAGACATCACGATATCCAGCATCGGGGCGATGATGGGTTCTATCCCACAGGCCCGTAAATCAACCGCAAATCGTTCGGCATCGGCTTGTGGACGGGTCACCAGGCCACGGATCACAGGATGTCGGTGGGTTGGGGCATGTGATGGGGGAGATTGTTGGCAATCAGACATGATTTTCGGGTTCTCAGGCCGTTGATTCCCGAATTGCTGAGCGGGCATGGTGCCGGATCGTAGCGGCAGCATCCCGGGCCATGCGGATTGCCTGGTCCGGGGGTCCTTCCTGTTCGGCCCGCCATAATGAACGGCCATCCGGGGTAGCAAGCAGACCACGGAATGTGAGTCGGTTTTTCTGCAAATGGGCATAAGCGGCGATGGGGGTGCGGCAATCGCCCTCCAGAGCAGAGAGAAAACAGCGTTCGGCGGTAACGGCAATTTCAGTGATCCGGTCATGGAGTGGGGCCAGCAAAGCCCGGATAATGCTGTCATCGGTCCGGCAGGCGATGCCGATCACGCCCTGGGCGGCAGCAGGCAGCATGATATGGGGATCAAGGATGATGCTGTTGGTTGCGACATGGCCGAGGCGGTGTAAGCCAGCCATGGCAAGAAGAATCCCATCCATTGTACCCTGAGAGAGTTTATCCAGCCGGGTGTTGATATTGCCCCGCAAAGGCCGGATATCAAGGTCGGGTCGCTGATGCAGGAGTTGTGCGCACCGGCGCAAAGAAGCCGAACCCACCCGGGCAGCTTGTGGTAATTGATCAAATGGAGCGTGATCACAAAACTCTGTATCCGGATCATCTCCGGTTTTTCCGGGAACGGGGCGCATAATCAAAACATCACGGGGGTCAGCGCGGGGCAACAGACACCCAATCGTCAGCCCTTCTGGAAGGGCTGTGGGCACATCCTTCATCGAGTGAACGGCAATATCGGCGGCTTTGGTCAGCAAGGCATGGTCAATTTCTTTGGTGAACAAGCCCTTGCCACCAATTTCGGCCAGAGGTTGATCAAGAAAACGATCACCGGTGGTTGTGATGATCTCAGTCTGAATGGCTTCTGGTTCTGCCAGGGCCGTATGGGTCTGGCGGAGTTGGCGAATGACCAAACCAGCCTGGGCCCGGGCCAACGGGCTGCCACGGGTCGCCAGGCGCAGGGGAAGAGGGGGGAACTGATCCATCAGGGTCTGCCTTGAGCAATGACAGGATACGGGGATAATACAGAATACAGGGATAATGCAATCAGGGTAGATATCATCTGAAGGATTATGCTGTCTGAGGGGGTATCAGGCCAGCGCATACGGGGATCATGATGGCTGTTTTAAGCTGAGGTCTGTTCATTGATCTTGTCTTATTGTTTCAAAATGGCCAGCATATGGAGATGCTTGTTTTGGGTATTGAGACCAGCTGTGATGAAACCGCAGTTGCTCTGGTTGATGATCATCGGCGCATTCGCGCTCAATCCCTGTTATCGCAAACCGATCGCCACGCCGGTTACGGTGGCGTGGTCCCGGAGGTGGCGGCCCGTGCGCATGCGGAAATGATTGATGTCGCTTTATCGGCCGTCATGGATATGGTCGAGTATGGCACTCTTGATGGGGTGGCTGCAACCTGTGGGCCGGGTTTAATCGGCGGCGTTTTGGTGGGGGCAGCAGCCGGAAAAGCCATTGCGGCGGTTCATAACATACCCTTTATCGCGGTTAATCATCTGGAGGGGCATGCTCTTTCGCCGCGTTTGGACGGGGAATGCCCCTTCCCGTATCTCTTACTGCTGATTTCCGGCGGCCATAGCGCGATTCTGATTGCTGAGGCTGTGGGGTGTTATCATATGCTTGGGCGGAGTTTGGATGATGCTCTTGGCGAAGCCTTCGATAAAGCAGCGCGTCTGCTGGATTTGGGGTATCCCGGTGGTCCGGCCATTGAGGCGGCAGCCAAAGACGGGGATAATACCAGATTTGATCTTCCGCGCCCGATGCTGGGGCGGCCCGGCTGTGATTTATCCTTTTCCGGCCTGAAAAGCGCATTACGGCGACAGGTGGAACGTATCGGGGGCCATTTGAGTGATCAGGATCGTTGCGATCTTGCCTCGGCGTTCCAAACGGCGGTTGGTGATTGCCTGACTGACCGGATTGATCGCGCCTGCCGACTCTATTGCCGCCATCCGGCTGTTGTCGGCCATGATCAGGGAACAATACGGCTGGTGGTTGCCGGAGGGGTCGCGGCCAATCATTTTCTGCGCCAGCGTCTGGCGGCGGTTATTGCCGATCACGGGGGTGATTTGATTGCCCCGCCGCTGGCTTTATGTACCGATAATGCGGCGATGATTGCCTGGGCCGGGATTGAGCGGCTACGTCTGGGTCTGGTTGACCCCCTTGATATGGCTCCCCGACCTCGCTGGCCTTTGGAATCGTTAAAAGACCATTCTTCCTGAAGGATTTTTCCGATAAGGCCACCGGGAACAGCAACCTAAAGACATCTAAGTTGCTTAATGATAAACCGCCCGATAAACCTGCCCGATAAACAGACCGAAGAATCACAAGACCCAGGGCCGGAACTGTTTGGCGAGTTTCAGGCCCTGGCCTTCATAGGAAGAGCCGATATCCTGTCCATAGACCCGGTCTGGCCGGTCACTAAGGCGATCATAGCGCAACCAGCCGACAATCTGCCCATCTTCAAGCAGAAACGGGACTTCATAGGCCCGCACTTCCAGCACGGCCTTACTGCCGCCGGCGGCCTGGCATCCAAAACCGGGGTCAAAAAAACCAGCATAATGGACTCGAAACGCCCCGGTATTGGTATCATAGGGGATCATTTCGGCAGAATACCGCTCCGGAACCCGGACATTTTCCCGGGTCGCAAGAATATAAAAGGCATCCGGGTCCAGAATCAGACGGCGTTCTTTGGCCGGAAGCGGTTCCCAAAAGTCACGCGGGTCATAATGATTGATCTGAGCCAGATCAATGGTATCAGCATTCTTACGGGCCCGGTATCCAATAGGCGAACCGGTATCACTGAGATCAACCCGCACAGCGATTGTGCCATCACGCAGAACCGGATTGCTGGCATCGACCAGTTTTTCTTTAGTTTGCAGGGAATCAAGCTGAGATTTTCCCGTGACAGGCTTGCCGCGTTGTAACCGCAGTTGAGCCAGCCGGTCCCCGGAACGGACCCGAATACTGAAGGTGCGTGGAGCAACCTCCAGATAGAGTTTTCCATGATGACCCGGTGGTACCTGGTCGAAATGTTCAGCTTTATCGACAATCAGCCGGGTGAAAATATCCAGGCGGCCAGTGGAACTCTTGGGGCTGGCAAAGCCGGCAGTCTGAGGAGGTAGCTTGACTGATTCCATCAGGGGGATCACATACACACAGCCCCGTTCCAGCACCGCGCCGTCTTCAAGATTGAATTGATGCATGCTGTCCTGGATCAGCTTTTTTTGAACGCTCGTACCCTGATTGGGCAGAAAGCTGGCCCGCACCCGATAGGCTGTGACACCCAGACGCAGATCAATGCTGGCTGGTTGGAACTGGTCCTCCATGATCTTCGGATCACTCATGATCTTTTGTTGATTGTATAATGCCCGCAGAGCCTGATACGGCAGGACGCCGGTGGAATTTATGTTGCCTGATTCCCGGTTTTGGGTGGTTCGTGATTGTGGCCGACGGACCGGGATCTGATGATGGGGGTCAGAACCCGGAGCCAATCCGGTTGCGGTGGAAAATAATGTATCCATACTCCCTATTCCCAATGGTCTCTCATATTCCTCACACCATACCCCCACACAGAGTTTTGATGACGGCTTGTAATCAATCTCTACTGAGTTTTTCCATTTTATTGGCTGAAATCTTTATCGGCTGAAATACTGGATCGGCTGATAATTCTTGGTCTCGCATAACGTATAATATGTCAAAAGATAAAAAAATGAATTGTCAATTTTTCCAAAGACATGTCCCCAACAGAGGATTGAGATTGACAAGTATAAACAAGGTGATAGGCAACCATACCCGTTTTTATTCTATGGTATGCTGACATATCCACAAATTGTGACGGTTACTCTATGATATCCGCGATATTCTTTGATTGATCCACATCATGTCTTTTTTTCTTTGTATTCCTTTGGGTTACGTTATGGATTGCTTGAAAGAGCACTGTTCAGGTCATGATGATGCGGGGCCGTTGAAGATCATACGGGTGCTTCTATGAATGCTTTTAGCCGTATCGGTGTTGTTGGCGGTGGGGCCTGGGGGACGGCTTTGGCGATGGTTGTCCGGCGGGCCGGGGCCGATGTGACGTTATGGGTGCGTGAACAGGCGGTGATTGATGAGATTGCTGCTCACGGAGAAAACACAACCTTTTTACCGGGATATCCACTTGATCCGGAAATGAAGGTGGTTGCTGATCTTGCTGCGCTATCGGCAGCAGAGGCGATTCTCCTGGTGGTTCCGGCTCAGCATATTGGGACAGTGGTGGCGGATCTGGCTGTTCATATCAAGCCGGAGATCCCGATATTGCTCTGTTCCAAAGGGATTGAGCAAGGGAGCAACCGCCTGATGAGTGAGGTGGTGGCAGCTGTTTTGCCGGATCAGCCGTTGGCGGTTCTTTCCGGGCCGACATTTGCTTGCGAGGTTGCGGCCCGTCAGCCGGCTGCAGCAATGGTTGCCGGCAATGATCCGGTGGTGACTCGCTGCTTTGCTGACAGCCTGGCTGATGGGCGGTTTCGTCCCTATACCGGGGTTGATATCCGTGGAGCGCAAATCGGCGGGGCGGTCAAAAATGTGTTGGCTATTGGCAGCGGCATCGTTAAAGGTCGGAATTTGGGTGAAAATGCTCAGGCGGCTTTTGTGACTCGCGGGCTGGCTGAAATGATGCGTTTCGGGGTTGCTTATGGCGGTCAGGCCGCCACATTGACTGGTCTGGCCGGGCTGGGGGATCTCTGCCTGACCTGTTCTTCCGGCCAGTCCCGGAACACTGGTCTGGGGATTGCTCTGAGTCATGGGGAGGATATCCGTGCTTTCCGGGAGAAGGGCGGCTCTCTTGCCGAGGGAATCTGGACCGCAGCAGCGGTGGCTGATATGGCATTTCAGGCCGGGGTTTCGATGCCGATTTGTCAGGCCATCGACGCCATCCTCAATCATGGTGCTGATATTGATCAGGCGATTGAGGTTTTGCTGGCCCGTCCTTTGACCAATGAAACCGATCTATGAATGAACCCTGTGAATTGAATCTGTCAATCAGGCCGATCAATCATCATAGGGTATCAGGAGCACTGGTGAATCAGAGCCGGAATTCACAGGAGAATCACCGGCTAATCACCGGTGCTGAGTCTTTAGGAATTCACCGGGATCCATCAAAATCCACCCAGAAAGGCGGTTCAGAAAGGCCGTGCAATCAGTATAGGTATGTCCGGGGATTGGGCCAGTACTGAGTTTCAGTGAGTCCTGAATTGAAAAAGTATCACAATACATCAAAAACCAATCAAAACACTGGGCAAGATGTGGCCTGCCCTGTTCGGGCATCAGCCCCCTGAAGACCGAATGTTTTTGATCTCCGTGTTTTTGATCCCCATATCTTTGATCTCTGTGTCTTTTGATCTCTGGGCCCTCAGAGTGCATGTCCTTAATCCCATTTGTTTGATCCGGTGAATGTGATCCGGTCATCCCGGTGATGTCCGGGTCCTGGAACCCCGGATCATTCTTGTTGGCCTTTCCGGCCTGGCTCAGGACAGTGTTGAGGTATGGGGTGGCATGGAGCGGCCTCAGCATTGATTCCCGGCTCAGCGATGCAGGCAATGGCCGGGATCCAGAGCCTGGATGACCGGATCTTTGGTTCCATCCGGGTTCCAGAAAGGGGGCTGTATTCGGTTCATCACTCTTTCAAACCGTCCCTTTTTGCTCCCTCATGATGAAACAATATGGACTGTCCTTGTCAGAGATTATTTCTTATGGTATTATTGCTATCAGCAATTTATTGGGGATGGCGCTGAGCCGTTTTGATCCATGTTTTCCAAAAAATCTCTTTTTTAATTATTGTTTAAGAGATTTTCTTAAGAAAAGACATTAAAAAAAGAATGCTTCTTTATCAAAACACGGTCTGTTTTGCCTCTCATTACGGCCGCCCTCATTCTCTTAACCATGAAAGGATCAATACCATGAGTATTTCTCATCACAACCAGTTTGCAAATGGGGGAGAATTCCTCAAAACCCCCAAACACCGGATTTTTGAACAGATGGCGGAGTCTGTGGATTTTATGAAGCTGGATCTATATCTGGATCTGGATTCTAAAAACAAACATCTCTTCCGCCGGGGTTCCGGAATAAAAACCCGGGGAATGTAAAATTTGTTCCCAGTGAATGGAGAAAGAATCCATGGCGAGGTCAGTTCTATGATCCACATGGTAAAGAACAAATATATGTCACTTTTGACAATGTGCCTGATGGCGTGCGGGCGGCAGCCATACTCATGATGAACTATCAAAAAAATGATAAACTTGGAACAATAGAGGAAATGATCACAAAATATGCTGACCCTTCGGTGGATAACAATAAGACACCATCCTATATTAAACATATTTATCGGGAGTTGGAGAAGAGTCCGCGACCTGAATTTCGGATTAAAAAGGGCCAGATCATCAATTTACGTGACAATCCGGAATTGCTGAAAATCGTCATGGCGACCATGTTCAAGCATGAACTCGGAAATCTGAAACTTTTATCCCGTGAAGATTTTGAAGAGGGGATCGCGCAGGCACTGAGATATGTTCGCCCCTACTTACTCGGTTCGCAGATACTGTCACCGCCAAAGGTTATGGCACCGCACTGGCGCCCAGATAGGCCAGCACCAAAGCCCGACGCACTCAAATATTTTTAGAATTATGATCACACTATATCCCTGATCATCTGGGGGATTGGGCAGGGTGGCCGGTGTTCAGGGTCATTCTGCCCTTGTGGTTTATGTAGTTAAAAAACCGTTTGAAAAAAAGCCGGCTGAAAAAATCCGGATGATGGATTGAATATCCGGTCCCGGAACGCCGGGGATCACCGTCTGGGAGGTTCGCCTGTTTGTGGAAGGAAAGGGGGTAATGGATTCTCCGGGTCCAGGGATTTGAGGGCTTCCCGGGCATCACTGTGTCCCTGTTCAGCCGCCTTGCGGTACCAGAAGAGGGCTTGCTGATCATCCTGATCGACCCCCCGTCCCCTGGCATACATGATCCCAAGAGCATTCTGGGCATTGGGATGCCCTTGTTCGGCTGCTTTGCGGAACAACAACACCGCTTTTTCATCATCCTGGCGGAGGATGCCTTGTCCCTCCATATGGGCCACCCCAAGATTATATTGGGCATTGGCATCGCCTTGCTCGGCGGCCTTGCGGTACCAGAAGACGGCTTGCTGATCATCCTGATCGACCCCTCGTCCCCTGGCATACATGATCCCAAGAGCATTCTGGGCATTGGGATGCCCTTGTTCGGCTGCTTTGCGGAACAACAACACCGCTTTTTCATCATCCTGGCGGAGGATGCCTTGTCCCTCCATATGGGCCACCCCAAGATTATATTGGGCATTGGCATCGCCTTGCTCGGCGGCCTTGCGGTACCAAAAGAGGGACTGCTGATCATCCTGATCGACCCCCCGTCCCTCAGCATACATCAACCCAAGAGCACTTTGGCCCCATGTATCGCCTTGTTCGGCCGCCTTGCGGAACCAGTAGAGAGCCTGTTGATTATTCCGGTCCACCCCCCGTCCCTCGGCATACATGATCCCAAGAGCACTTTGGCTCCATACATCGCCTTGTTCGGCAGCCTTACGGAACCAGAAGAAAGCCTGTTGATCATTCTGGTCCACCCCCCGTCCCCTGGCATACATGATCCCAAGAGCATTCTGGGCCTCGACATAGCCTTGTTCGGCGGCTTTGCGGTACCAGAAGACGGCTTGCTGATCATCCTGATCGACCCCCCGTCCCTCAGCATACATGAACCCAAGATTATATTGGGCATTGGGATGTCCTTGCTCGGCGGCCTTGCGGTACCAAAAGACGGCTTGCTGATCATCCTGATCGACCCCCTGTCCCTCAGCATACATGAACCCAAGAGCACTTTGGCCCCATGTATCGCCTTGCTCGGCGGCCTTGCGGTACCAAAAGACGGCTTGCTGATCATCCTGATCGACCCCCCGTCCCTCAGCATACATGAACCCAAGATCGTATTGGGCCCCGCCATCTCCGGCTTGTGCCCGGGTGATGATGCTCTCTACATCGGTTTCTGCTCTCTCTTTCGGGTCCTGGGCCTCGGCATTCCCGCCAACCATGCTGAGGCTGCCGACAACGATCAGCATAACAATCCATGTCTGAACAATGGTCCTGATCCAGAGTGCTTTGATCCACAGGGTTTTGATGAAATAACCGGGCATGAGGCTGTTGATCACAAGGGGGATGATCTGGCTGATGATATGGCTGATCCTTTGGGTCCGGTTGCTGGTGAGTGTTGTCATGGTTTTGCCTCGCATGGTGTTTTGCCAGGGATCACCGTCTGGGAGGTTCGCCTGTTTGTGGAAGGAAAGGGGGTAATGGATTCTCCGGGTCCAGGGATTTGAGGGCTTCCCGGGCATCACTGTGTCCCTGTTCGGCGGCCTTGCGGAACCATAAGAGGGCTTGCTCAGTGTCCTGAGGAACCCCATCCCCATTCTGATACATGACTCCAAGAGCATGTTGGGCATCAGTATGTCCTTTTTCAGCCGCCCTGCGGAACCAGAGAAAGGCTTGCTCATAATCCCTGGGGGCTCCGCACCAATCCCGATAGGTAACCCCGAGAATGTATTGTGCTCTGGCATCACCGTACTCAGCCCTGTTCTCGTCTGGCCAGTTCATTCCCTGAGCCGCCCTGCGGAACCACAAGAGGGCCTGTTCATCATCCTGGGGGACCCCATCCCCATTCTGATACATGATCCCAAGGGCGTATTGGGCACCAGCATATCTCTGTTCAGCCGCCTTGCGGAACCAGGCAACCGCTTGTTCAGTGTCCTGAGGAACCCCCTGCCCATTGGCAGTTATGACCCCAAGATTGTATTGGGTCTCAGCATCCCAGACGGCTTGCTCATGGTCCATCATATGCCGTATGGCTACTTGTCCGACTTCTTTCATTATTCTGGCTTTTGGAGTGGTGACCAGATGGCTGGCGTCTTGTTGGAGAAGACAGGGTGCGCGCGCTTCGGCATTTCCACCAACTATGCTGAGGTTGCCGACAACGATCAGCATAATGATCCATGTCTGAACAATGGTCCTGATCCAGAGTGTTTTGATCCACGGGGTCTTGATGAAATAACCGGGCATGAGGCTGTTGATCACAAGGGGGATGATCTGGCTGATGATATGGCTGATCCTTTGGGTCCGGTTGCTGGTGAGTGTTGTCACGGTTTTCCCCGCGCAGTATTTTGTTGAGGCATGATTTTGTTGAGGCATGGTCCGGGAGGTTTTTGCGTTCGTGAAGGGAGACTCAAGGGCTTTTTGAACTCAGGGATTTGAGGGCTACCCGGGCCTCTTTAATGCCTCTTTGAGCCGCTTTACGGTACCATCTGATGGCTTGTTTGATGTCCTGAGGAACTCCGCGTCCATTCTCGTAGAAAACGCCAAGATTGTATTGGGCCCGTCTATGCCTTTGTTCGGCGGCCTTGCGGTACCAGAAGACGGCTTGCTGATCATCCTGGGCCACCCCTTCCCCCTTCTCATACATGATCCCAAGACTGTACTGGGCCTTGGCATATCCTTGTTCGGCGGCCTTGCGGAACCAGAAGAGGGCCTGCTGATCATCCTGGGCCACCCCTTTCCCATCCCTGTAAAGTACCCCAAGGCTGTATTGAGCACTGGAATAGCCTTGTTCAGCCCCCTCGTGCCACCAGGCGGCAGCCTGTTCATCATCCTGGGGGATCGCCTCCTCATCCTCATATATGTTCCCAAGAGCGTACCGGGCATAGGGATACCCTTTTTCAGCCGCCCTGCGGAACCACAACATCGCTTGTTCATAATCCTGAGGGACCCCGCACCAATTTTTATAGGCAACCCCAAGCATGTGTTGCGCTCTGGCATGACCATACTGATCCCTGTTCTCATCTGGCCAGTTGATTCCTTCAGCTGCTTTGCGAAGCCAGTAAACGGCTTGTTCATTATTCCTCCGGACAACCCCATCCCCACTCTGATATATGATCGCAAGAGCAAGCTGGGCATCAGCATTGCCCTGTTCAGCCGCCTTGCGGAACCAGGTAACCGCTTGTTCGGTGTCCCTGGGAACCCCCTGCCCATTGGCAGTCATGACCCCAAGGGCGTATTGAGACCAGGGATTGCCTTTTTCTGACCTATGCTTGCCAAACCACCAGTCATCTGCTTCAGCCGCTTTGCGGAACCAAAAGAGAGCGTGTTGATCATTTTTGGTCACACCACCGCCATTGTAATAAAAAGTGGCTAAATAATATTGCGCCTCAGCATATCCTTTTTCAGCCGCCTTGCGAAACCAGGTAACCGCTTTTTGATAATCTTCGCCAACCCTTTGTCCATAGGCATACATGACGCCAAGATCATTTTGTGCTTTGGCATCCCCGGCTTGTGCCTGGGCGATCATATGCCGTCTGTCTTCTTCTCCCGTCTCTTCGGTTATTATGGCTTTCTTCGGCCAGGTGATGACCAGATGGCTGGCGTCTTGTCCGGTGAGACAGGGGGGTCTCGCCTCGGCATTTCCACCAACCATGCTGAGGCTGCCGACAACGATCAGCATAATGATCCATGTCTGACTGATGGTCCTGATCCAGAGTGCTTTGATCCACAGGGTCTTGATGAAATAACCGGGCATGAGGTTGTTGATCACAAGGGGGATGATATGGCCGATCTTTTGGGTCTGGTTGCTGGTGAGTGTTGTCATGGTTTTGCCTCGCATGGTGTTTTGCCAGGATCTTTTCTCAATAAAAATTCACATCAAAACCCATAAAGGGCAGTGTTCAGAATATCAGACCTCTCTATGAAGGGACAGCCGGCAGGAGGATACTCTTAAAAACAACCCCATTATTGTAAACAATAGCCAGATTGACCCTGATTCTGTCCGGCTTTCTCACCAAAAGATCAAGCGATATGAGGATATCAGGGATACAGAATACAGAGTACAAAAAGAAACAGTGTTCTCTTCATCTTTCCGAACACATCGACCATGCTGTTCATTCCGTCTGGTTTCGGGACCCGGGTTTTGTTATCTTTCTGACCAAAGGAATTTGGTGTTTGATTCCTGGGGTTAAGGTTGATTAACTGTGGGAGTTGGCTGATTGATCAATGAACGGGGCAGGCCGGGAGTACGGTGATGAGAGATGACCTGGTGATGAGAGATGACTGAATGTGAGAATGTGGTCATAAAATAAGAATGTGATCATAAGCAGTAAGACTCTGTCATAAATAAGGATTCTGTCATAAGAGGTGTTTGTGGTGCTGTATGTTGTCATCTGCCTTGATAAACCGGATCATGCCGATGTCCGGGCTGCCAACCGCTCAGATCACCTGGCCTATCTGGATAATTTGGGGGATCAGCTGCTCCGGGCCGGACCATTGATTGATGAGGAGCGTGATGCTCCGATGGGCAGTCTTCTGATCATTGATTGTGCTGACCGGGCGGCGGTTGAGGCGTTGGTTTCTGGTGATCCCTACGCCCGGGCCGGGTTGTTTGCTCAGACGACCATTCACCGTTACCGGAATGTCTTTCCTCAGAATATGTAAAAGATAAGGTCGGTGAATATGGCGTACTGGCTGATGAAATCAGAACCCGGCGAGTGGTCCTGGGATGATCAGGTGAAAGAAACTGTGGCTGAATGGGATGGGGTACGCAATCATCAGGCCAGCAAAAATATGCAGGCGATGAGAATTGGTGATCAGGCGTTTTTTTATCACTCGGTTCATGAAAAGCGTATCATTGGTCTCGTATCCATCGTCAAAGAATATTACCCGGATCATACGGATCCTTCGGGCCGTTTTGGGATGGTCGATGTCAGGGCTTTACGGCCATTGCCACAGCCGGTCACTCTGGCGGCGATTAAGGCTGAGCCGAAATTGGCTCATTTGGCTCTGGTGCGCCAGGCACGTTTATCGGTGTCGCCGGTTGACGCTGTGGCCTGGCGGTTGATATGCCATATGGGTGGACTCACTGATTTGGGTGGAACCTTTTCCAGAGAGGCATAATATATCTTATAAGAAATACTTTACGAATAGCATGGCTGTGGGAGGGCATTATCTGAGACTGTAACGATGTCTGAGACGTGATCTGAGATGTGAGACGTCAGTAATTCATGAAGGATCATTTTCAGAACACTTACCCGAATCCAACAGTATCGACTAAAATCGTCCACAAAGATGTAATCAACAGGGAGGATACATCATGGGAGAAGCTGTCTATGCGCCACCGCCACAGTTGGTGAAAACGGCGCATTGTAACAATGAGACATATCGTGAGCTGTATCAGCGTTCGGTCGAAAATCCCGAGGATTTTTGGGCTGAGCATGCTCAAATTCTCGATTGGATTAAGCCATTTACGGCAGTCAAAGACACATCTTTTGCCCGTGATGACGTTCATATTCGTTGGTTTCATGACGGTATTTTGAATGTCGCAGAAAATTGTCTGGACCGGCACTTAGACACCCGGGGGGATCAAACGGCGATCTTGTGGATTGGCGATCAGCCCGGTGAATCCAGGACCATCACGTATCGGGAACTGTATGAGGCGGTCTGCCGTCTGGCCAATGGCTTACGGGATCTGGGGGTTGAAAAAGGTGATCGCGTGACCATCTATCTGCCGATGATTCCTGAGGCAGCGATTGCCATGTTGGCCTGCGCCCGCATCGGGGCCATTCATTCGGTGGTGTTTGGTGGTTTTTCCCCGGATGCTTTGGCCGGACGCATTCAGGATTGCGATTCCAGGCTGTTGATTACTGCCGATGAAGGGATGCGTGGTGGTCGGGCGGTGCCGCTTTATGCCAATGTCAACAAGGCGTTAGAAAATTGTCCGACGGTTGAAAAAGTGATTGTCGTCAAACGTACCGGTGTTGATCAGGCTTATGATTCTCAGCGTGATGTGTTTTATGACGAACTGACGGCATCGGCTGCTGCGCAGTGTCCGCCAGCGGCGATGAATGCCGAGGATCCATTATTTATCCTTTATACTTCCGGCTCCACCGGTAAGCCGAAAGGGGTTCTTCATACCAGCGGCGGTTATCTGGTTTATGCTGCCTTGACCCATAAATATGTGTTCGATTATCAGGAAGGCGACGTTTATTGGTGTAGTGCTGACGTTGGCTGGGTGACCGGGCATAGCTATATCGTCTATGGACCTCTGGCAAACGGAGCCATCACCACGATGTTTGAGGGGGTGCCGACCTATCCCGATGCCGGGCGTTTCTGGCAGGAAATTGATACCCATCAGGTCAATATTTTTTACACCGCTCCGACTGCTATCCGTGCTTTGATGGGGGCTGGTGATGACTATGTTCGTGATCATTCGAGGAAATCTTTGCGTATCCTTGGATCAGTGGGGGAGCCGATCAATCCGGAAGCCTGGGAGTGGTATTATCATAAAGTTGGTGAGGGGCGGTGCCCGATCATTGATACATGGTGGCAGACCGAGACCGGCGCAGCGTTGATTACACCTCTGCCTGGGGCAACAGCCCTCAAACCCGGTTCAGCGACCCGGCCTTTTTTTGGGGTTCGGCCCCGGGTTGTTGACAATGACGGCAAGACATTGCAGGGAGCCTGTGAGGGTAATCTCTGTATGGAAGATGCGTGGCCGGGAATGATGCGGACTGTTTATCGTGATCATGCGCGTTTTGTGCAGACGTATTTTTCCACTTATGATGGTTTATATTTCACAGGTGATGGCTGCCGCCGTGATGCCGATGGTTATTATTGGATCACGGGTCGGGTTGATGATGTGATCAATGTTTCCGGCCATCGTATGGGGACTGCAGAGGTGGAAAGTGCTCTGGTTGCCCATGACACGGTGGCTGAGGCGGCGGTGGTTGGGTATCCTCATGACGTCAAGGGGCAGGGAATCTATGCGTATGTGACTCTCATGGATGGCCAGTCGCCCAGCGATGATTTGCGCAAAGAACTCAGATCCTGGGTGCGTAAGGAAATTGGTCCCATTGCGACCCCGGATTTGATTCAATGGGCACCGGGATTACCAAAGACTCGTTCAGGAAAGATCATGCGGCGGATTTTGCGTAAAATTGCCGCAGCTGAGCATGAATCTCTGGGGGATATTTCCACGCTTGCTGATCCTGGTGTTGTTGATCACCTGATCAAGGATTGTCTCAACCGTTAAAACCTTCTGACGGGGCGAGAGGTAATTGACCGCCGCATTGTGACGACCCGAAAATAATCATGCGCCGGGAAGCAGGGCAAGCGGGACCCGGAATAAGGCTGTCGTGCCGGAGCCGTTCCCCGGTGTGGCTGGTCGCTGATTATGACGTTTTATAACGTTGGGTTTTCTGGTTATGACATTGGATTTTCTGGCCCTGGCTCTTTGGGGGCGTCCAGTGATCTGTCGGCCAGAATTGGGGCGGACATTCTCCATCATTTTTGTTAAGCGGTGGCAGTTGTTATCGCTTGGCTGTGGTGTCCCTCTTGTTTTTGCCGTTGGTCTTGCCGGTCATTTGTCCGGGTTTTCCCTTAACCAAATATGATGGCGTTTATACAGCAATAATCGGATATTTACCGATGCGTTAACCAAAAAATAAGCTCCTTTTGTTATGAACCAAATGGTTACAAGGTTTCTGATGCTCTGAACGCATTGGCTTCATGACCAAGGAGAATGAAGATTATGACGGTATTTCTGGCTGGCCGAAGGACTCATAACGTCTTATGCCGGTATGTCTTATGTCTCATGATGATCATGGCTGGGGCGGGTTTTTCGGGATGTTCCTATGATTCAACCCAGGCTTTATTGGGGAGAGATGTCTCTGCTGGTGGTGGGCAGGGGAACAGTTCTGTCATGACGATGATGCGGGTCGCATCGGCAGCGCATGATGCGGGTAATTTTTCGGTTGCAATCAATCTTTATCGCCGTGCTCATACCATTGCGCCGCTTGAAATTGAGCCTTTGTTGCGTCTTGGGGCGGTTTTGGTTGATGCTGGTGCTCCCAATGATGCTGCAGAAGCCTACCGGGCGGCGCTCACTCAAAAACCTTTTGAACAACGGGCGTTGCGTGGATTGGGGACGGCATTGCTGGCTTTGGGTCAGCCGGAGATGGCCGCCGCTCAATACAGGGCCGCTTTATCTGAGGAAAAAACGGCCTCTAATTATCTGGGTCTGGGGGTTAGCCTGGATATGAGCGGCAATCATCACACCGCCCGGCAAGCCTATCTGAATGCCTTGAATCTGGATCCGGATAATCCGATTTTGCTGAATAATCTGGCTTTATCTCTGGCATTTGATGGCCAGTTTGAGAGTGCTCTTTCTTATTTACTGCCATTGGTGGATAGCCCGCACGCAACGGTTCAGCATCGCCAAAATCTGGCTTTAATCTATGGGTTGGCGAATCGCATGCGTGATGCGGCACGGGTGGCGCGTATTGATCTTGATGAGGATTCTGTACAGCGCAATCTGGCATATTATGAGTTGTTACGTGGTTTAGATCGAACGGCCCAACGGGTTGCAGCCATTGGCATCCAGCGGGCTCAGAGCAACCCTTATGTCTTATCTCAGCCGGTCAATCACTGATCAGACCAACCATCGGTTGATGCCTGGTGGTCAGGGTATTGATACCGGTATTGATCCCGGGCTGTTAAACCGGTGATATTGGGTTCATATCCGGGACTGTGATGATCTTATTCTTTGTTCCCGAAGAGGGGAATGGTGAGAAAGCGTAATCTCCTACTTGAAATAAGGTCCGTTTTGAGGCTAAACTGAGTTTTAAGTTAGCTTCTAACTCAAAACTTAGCTTCTAACTCAAAACAAAGAAACGATCACAAAGAAACAATCGCGTGATGGAGTGGGCTTTGGCCCGCTCTTTTTCTTTGTTTGACTTCTTTATTTTTGAGGTATGTTCGCGGGGTTGTGTGCCGTTTCCTGATTTTTGGGGAGACTCCGCAACCATGATTGATTGATGTAAGGTTCGGCGGGTCGTGATATCGAAGCCAGATTTTGATGCGCAGTCTTCGCGTATGCTGCATGCGGATGCTGGTATCGAAAAACGCATTGCGGTGTTGGTTTCTCCGGTTCTTGGGAATATGGGGTATGATTTGGTCCGGGTTCAATACCGACCGGGTTCGGGACCGGCGCATATGCAGATTATGATTGAGAGATGTGATGATGCGGTGATGACTGTTGAGGATTGCGCGCGTGCCAGCCGGGCGTTATCGGCGTTGCTGGATGTTGAGGATCTGGTGGGCGGTTCCTATGGTTTAGAAGTCTCTTCGCCGGGGATTGATCGTCCTTTGGTCAGGATTGATGACTTTATCCGGTTTGCTGGTTTTGAAGCGCGCATCGAAACAGGAGAGATTTTTGAGGGCCGGCGGCGGTTTCGCGGTCGTTTGCTTGGTGCAGAGAAGGGCTGTGTGCGTATTGAGAGTGCTGCTGAGGAATATGCCATTCCTTTGGAATTGATCAACCGGGCCCAGCTGATTCTCACGGATGAATGACTTCACGGATGAATGACTTCACGGATGAATGATTGATGAATGATTACGGTTATTTGATTGTCCTCTGGTCCAGAGAGCGTAAGCCAGGAGAATTTTTATGGAAATAAATATGGATGTCGTATCAGGATCAGGTTTGGCTGATTTGTTGCAAGTGGCTGATTTGGTTGCCCGTGATAAAGGGATTGAGCGGGAACAGGTCATTGAAGCGATGGAAATGGCGCTTGGTAAGGCAGGCCGTTCTAAATATGGCCAGGATTTTGATATCCGGGCCAGTGTTGACCGGGAGACCGGAGAGATTCTGTTGGCCCGATATCGGGAGGTGGTTCAGGAGGTTGAGGATGAGGCAACACAGATGGTTTTGGCCAATGCGCAGCGTATCAGGCCCGATGTTCAGCCGGGCGAGTTTTTGGTTGATCCTCTGCCGCCTGTTGAGTTTGGGCGGGTTGCCGCTCAGACCGCAAAGCAGGTGATTGTCCAGCGGGTCCGTGAAGTTGAGCGTAAACGGCAATATGAGGAATACAAAGACCGGGTTGGTGAAATCGTCAATGGTGTGGTTAAGCGATCCGAGATGGGCAATGTGGTTGTTGATCTTGGCCGGGCCGAAGCGATTTTGCGCCGTGAGGAATTGCTGAATCGGGAGAGTTTTCATCGTACCGAACGGGTACGCGCTTATATTCTTGAAGTGCGTGAAGAATTACGGGGACCGCAAATTTTTCTCAGCCGGGCGGCTCCTGAATTCATGGCGGCTTTGTTTACTCAGGAAGTCCCGGAAATTTACGATAATGTGATTGAGATTAAGGCGGTGGCGCGGGACCCGGGGAGTCGGGCTAAGATTGCTGTTACATCCAACGACTCCAGCATTGATCCGGTGGGGGCCTGTGTGGGGATGCGTGGCAGCCGGGTGCAGGCTGTGGTGAGTGAGTTACAGGGGGAAAAAATAGATATTATTCCCTGGTCTGCGGACACAGCGACCTTTGTTGTTAATGCCCTGGCACCGGCTGAGGTGACTAAGGTGGTGCTTGATGAGGATGCTCAACAGATTGAGGTTGTGGTCCCGGATGATCAGTTAAGTCTGGCTATCGGGAGACGGGGGCAAAATGTTCGGTTGGCTTCGACGCTGACCGGGTGGTCGATTGATATTCTGACCGAGGCCTCTGAGTCGGAACGCCGCAATGAAGAATTCAAAAATCTTTCTGATTTATTTATGGAAAAACTCGATGTTGATGATGTGATTGCCCATCTTTTGGTAACCGAGGGTTTCACCAGTGTTGAGGAAGTCGCCTTCGTCCCGGTAGAGGATTTATCGGATATTGAGGGTTTTGATGAAGCGATTTGTCAGGAATTGCGCAATCGGGCTCAGACCTATCTGTCCGAAAGGGATGCTGTTTTGCAGCGTCGTTGGCAAGAATTGGCGGTATCAGAGGACTTAAAAACCATACCGCATCTCACCGATGCTCATTTGGTTGCCCTGGGTGAAAACGGGGTGAAGACTCTTGATGATCTGGCAGATCTGGCCAGTGATGAATTGCAGGAATTATTGCCTGAAAACACGCTCAGCTCTGAGGATTTTGATCAGATTATTATGGCGGCCCGTGCACATTGGTTCCCTGATCTGCCGGGGGATTCTGAATCCTCTCAATCCTCTCAGGAGACCTCTGAAAGCATTCCCGGAGATATTTCGCCAAACCCCGCCGTATCTTCGGATGATCCGGCTCCTGTTTCTCAGGTAACGGAGGGTGGATCAACCCCCTGATGGCTGAGAGAACAGGTTGGTCGGGCTGTGTGTTCCTGGTTCTGTCTGGTGATCTGGTCTGGGCGCGAAAAGAGACAATGGGGAATATAGCGGTTTCATAACTGTGATTTTATGATAACCATATGATAATAAAAGCGTTAAGAAGGGCTGATTTTTGTTCATTTTCGCCGAAAATTTAAAAATCTAAAATTTAAAAATCTAAACACAAGCCTGACCAAAACAAAGATTGGAACCCGGACAAAGAGTGATACACAATTCTCAACAGAGTTGTCCTGCGGGCAGATATTTGAGGAATTTGTATGAGATATTTCGGATGAGATATCTCGGATGAGACATTACTGTGTAAGCAGGAATTTTTACTGAGTAAGCAGGCGTTTTTGCCTGGATATTGTTTGAGCAGATATGCAATGAGTGAGAATAAAAAAGACGATACTTCCGGGGAAGGCGGGGAAGGAAAGACAAATTTGTCTCGTCCCGGGCGTCTGGAAATTAAAAAAACTATTGATGCCGGGCGGGTTCGCCAGAGTTTTCCGCATGGCCGTTCGCGTTCGGTCACGGTTGAGGTCAAGCGCAAGCGGACCTATGCGCAAGATGAGCGTGGCAAGATGCAGGCGGTTAAGGTGGCTTTGGAGGAGCCGCCGGCTGAAGCGTCTGTGGAGTCTGTCTCAGATGTAAAAATTCCAGAACAGCCTGCTCCTGAGCCATCTGTACCTGGTGGACTGACCAGGCAGGAGCGCGATGCCCGGGTTCGGGCGGTACGTGATGCGGTGGCACCGCCTCCCCCTCCTTCGCAGCCTTACCCCGAAACGGTTGAACCGCCGCCGGAGAAAAAACCCCCGGCAACCAAGGCTCAAAAGCCTGAAGTCCAGGCGGCTGAAGAGGCTCCTTCATTGAAAGAAGAGCGCCGGCCTTCGAAAAAAGCAAAAACAGAGGTCCGTAAACCGCCGCCGCGCGGGCGTTCGGGCGGGCGCCGTCGTTCAGGGAAGCTCACCATTACCCAGGCCCTGGATGAGCGTGAGAGAGTACGCTCTTTGGCAGCTGTTCGCCGGGCCCGGGAACGCGAGAAAGCCAAGCAGAAAGCAACCGATTCATCAGGCGAGGCCAGCCAGAAAAAGACTCGTGAAATCATCATCCCGGAAACCATCCTGGTTGGTGATTTGGCCAACCGTATGGCGGCCCGGACGTCTGAAGTGATCAAGGTGCTCATGAAGATGGGGGTGATGGTCACGGTCAACCAGATGATTGATGGTGATACGGCTGAATTGGTGGTGGTGGAATTTGGCCATGTGGTGCGCCGGGTCAGTGAAGCCGATGTGGAGGTTGGTCTGAGTATTGACCAGGATGAGGCCGATACGCTTCTGCCACGTTCCCCGGTGGTCACAGTGATGGGGCATGTGGATCACGGGAAGACGTCTCTTCTGGATGCTTTGCGTGAAACCGATGTTGTGGAAGGCGAAGCTGGTGGCATTACTCAGCATATTGGGGCTTACCAGATTCAAACAGCATCAGGCGGACGCATTACCTTTCTTGATACGCCGGGTCATGAAGCCTTCAGTGCGATGCGTGCTCGTGGTGCCAATACCACGGATTTGGTTATCTTAGTTGTGGCGGCTGATGATGGAATCAAGGCCCAGACCATTGAAGCAATCAATCATGCCAAAGCAGCCGCAGTACCGATTATTGTGGCGATCAATAAGATGGATTTACCATCCGCTGATCCTGATCGGGTCCGTAACGAATTGTTACAGCAGGATTTGGTGGTTGAGGAAATGGGGGGTGAGGTTCTTTCGGTTCTGGTATCCGCTAAGAAAAAGACCAATTTAGATAAATTGGTGGAACTCGTTCTCCTGCAAGCTGAATTGCTGGAATTGACGGCCAACCCGGATCGCCGGGCTGAAGGGGTGGTGATTGAAGCCAGGATGGAAAAAGGCCGGGGTACTGTTGCCACGGTTTTGGTTCAGCATGGTTCTCTGGCGGTGGGGGATATTGTTATTGCCGGGTCTCAATGGGGACGGGTGCGGGCGTTGCTTGACGACCGGGGCCAGCGTCTTCAGTTGGCGGGTCCCAGTATGCCTGTGGAAATTTTGGGTCTGACCGGGGCACCATCGGCAGGCGATCTGTTTGTGATTGTCGATAGCGAGGCCCGGGCACGCGAAGTCACCAGCTATCGCAACCGTGAACAACGGGCTGTGGCAACGGTATCCCGGGGTTCGGTGGAACAGATGTTGAGTGCGGCGGCGGCTGGCTCGGCCCGTGAGTTTCCGGTGGTTATTAAAGCCGATGTGCATGGGTCAGCCGAAGCCATTCAGCATAGCCTGGAGAAACTGGAGACTGAGGAAGTCAAAGTGCGGGTCTTGCATGCTGGTGTAGGCGGGATCAGCGAGTCGGATGTGACATTGGCTCAGGCTTCTGAGGCTTTGATTATCGGTTTCAATGTACGGGCCAGCCCGCAAGCCCGTGAACTTGCGCGCCAGGGTGGGGTCGAGATTCGCTACAATACCATTATTTATCATGTGGTGGATGAGGTGAAAGCCGCTTTGGGCGGCATGTTATCCCCGGATATCGAAGAAGTTTTTCTTGGTATGGCTCAGGTTCGCCAAATTTTCAATATCCGCAAAATTGGCCGGATTGCCGGATGTCGGGTGTCTGAGGGTATGATTCGCCGGGGGTCTCAGGCTCGGTTATTGCGTGATCAGGCGGTGATTTATGATGGTGTTTTGGCTTCTTTACGGCGGGAAAAAGAAGAAGCTCGCGAAGTTAAGGAAGGCTATGAATGCGGAATTGGGCTGGAAAATTATAATGATGTCCAGGAAGGCGATGTGATTGAATGTTACGAACGCAAAGAGATTGCCCGCACGTTGTAAGGGGGGTCGGACCTTTGAGGCCAGAGGCGGCAGGGTGAGTTCTGGACGCTCCGGGGAGCCAAGTCAGCGACAATTAAGGGTTGCTGAGGAAATTCGCCACGCAGTTATCCAATGTCTGGAGCGTAAACAGCTCCATGATCCGGCCTTATCGGGTCGGGCAATCACGGTTACCGAGGTTGCGGTCAGTCCGGATTTACGGGCTGCTACTGTTTATGTGGTTCCTTTCGGTGATGCTGTGGCGGCCGGAAATGACCGGACAGCCGGGGACATGGCTGAGCGTGATGCGATTTTAGCCGGTTTACAGAGGGCGGCTCCTTTTATGCGCCGTTGGGTCTCTGAACGGCTCCGGCTTCGTTTTTCACCGGGGTTGGTTTTTGCTCTGGATGATCGGTTTGATTGTGCTGCCGCCATTGACCGGTTGCTTGAGATGCCGGATGCGGTCCCGTGATTGTGAAAAATGTTGGGTGGAATGCGGGGAAAATCATGATGGTACAGGGTTTGGGTATGATGAGAAACAGAGAGGGTGATTCATGAGTCGCCGTCGTCATGGCCGGGGTATCAATGGATGGTTGGTTCTTGATAAGCCGGTGGGGCTGACATCGAATGCTGCTCTTATGCGGGTGCGCCGTGCTTTGAATGCTGCCAAAGCCGGGCATGGTGGTGCTCTTGACCCCCTTGCCAGCGGCATTTTGCCGATTGCTTTGGGAGAGGCAACCAAGACAGTTCCTTTTATTATGGAGGGGCTTAAAAGCTATGATTTTACGGTGCGCTGGGGGGAGGCCCGGGATAGTGATGATGCGCAAGGAGAGCTTCTGGAAACCAGTGATGTCCGGCCAGAAATGGCCGATATCCAAACCCATCTGGCTGCGTTTATCGGGATGATTGAACAAATTCCTCCCCGGGTTTCGGCAATCAAGGTCAATGGGCGCAGAGCCTATCAACTCGCACGCACAGGTCAGAAAGTTACGCTCACATCACGCCGGGTGATGATCAGACATATTGCGTTGATTGGTTGTCCGGACCCTGATCATGCGCAGTTTCATCTGATCTGTGGAAAGGGCTGTTATGTCCGGTCATTGGCGCGTGATCTGGCACAGAAATTGGGGACTTTGGGCCATGTTACCGCCTTGCGCCGGACACGGGTTGGTCCGTTTGATACCGCCGGGCAATTTCTTTGGATTCATTTGAACGTCTTGGACAGAGAGGTGAAGAACAGCTTTTACCGGTTGGGGCGGTGCTGAGTGATGTTCCGTCCGTGTCTGTTACGTCTGCTCAGGCGGCTCTTTTGCGCAATGGTCAGGGTTTGGCTGTGTTTCGTCTGGCTGCATACCGCTCCCGCCAATCAGGTTTTGGAGAAGCGGTTCCTGAACACAGGCCGGAAAATCGGGTCACTCAAAACGACACGGGTCGAAAGGATACCCGCCGCAATGACCCAGGCCAGAATGATATTGACGAAAACGGCACTGATTATGGTAATATGCACGCAATTCAGGGCCTGAAATCTGACGTGTCCCCGAAAAGCCAGTATTTCAGCGATTCAACCATTTGTGATTCGGATAACCGGCCCCGTAGCGGGTCGCCGGATGATCACGTATTTTGTGATCATCGCAATAAGATGTTTCATGATGATCAATCGGGTGGTAACCTGGTGAAGGACAGATTATACGGGGATGTGGAAGTTGAGAATGTGAGGGTGGTGACATGTCAGGGTCATTTGGTGGCGTTGGCTCATGTTACCCAGGGGGTTTTGCGTCCTGTACGGGTCTTTCATGTTGGTCCCATGCAATAATGGGGCTTTTGTGTTTTCAGGGCTTCCGTGTTTTAATCAGGGGTATTTTAAAGAGAAAGAGGTTTGATGATGTCGATAACAGCCGAACGCAAGCAGGCATTGATTCGTGAATATGGTTTGACCCGTGGAGATACCGGATCTTCTGAAATTCAGGTTGCGATCCTGAGTGAGCGGATCCGCAACCTGACTGATCATCTCAACGACAATAAAAAAGATCATCACTCCCGGCGGGGCCTTCTGGCTATGGTCGGGCGGCGGCGGCGTTTACTTGATTATGTGAAAGGCAAGAACCAGGCGCGTTACGAAAAACTGATCAAAAGCCTGGGGCTACGTCGTTGACATTTTTCAGGACCGGGACGTTTCAGGGTATTGTTCCCGCAATAATGGTGTTCTGATAGTGTTCCCTGGACCGGAGAAGGAATCGAAGCCCCGGGTAGGGAATATGGTTTGTGTCATCCCGTTATTCTGTGTGTCATATCCTGAAAGTCTGTTTGACGTGACGTTCAACCTGTTGGGTGTTTTGAGTGGTCACCTGTTTCCGACAATCACTTTTGCCGGTCATTGATCCTGTTTTTGGCAAAACGATATCCGCAATTCATGGGATAACTCAATAATATGCAGAAGCAATAATATGCAGAAGCAAAATATAGAGCGGGATTGTCACGATTTGGGGCGCGTGTTCCTGATGGGTGGTTGTAGGTGATGTGATTGTACGTGATACGGTGAAGAACACAGTGATAAAAAAAGACACAGTGATAAAAAAAGACACAGTGATAAAAACAGCATGAGCGATGATGATTCAGGAATCACTGAGGATACACTGAAGATAAAAGATACAACATATAAAAGATACAACGAGGATTAAACGAGAGGATGGAATTATATAATGTTTGATGTAACCCGTAAGGAGCTTGCCTGGGGCGATACAGTTTTGAAACTGGAGACAGGACGTATTGCTCGTCAGGCTGACTCGGCGGTTCTGGCGAGCCTGGGTGATAGTGTTGTTTTATGTAGTGTGGTCGGGGAAAAAACCCCGCGCCCGGGGGTGGATTTTTTTCCTCTTACGGTTCATTACGTGGAAAAGACATATGCTGCCGGCAAAATTCCCGGTGGTTTTTTCAAGCGCGAGGGTCGGCCCAGTGAGAACGAAACTCTGGTCTCGCGTTTGATTGATCGTCCGATTCGCCCCTTATTTCACCCGGATTATACCTGTGATACCCAGGTTATCTGCACGGTTCTCTCCCATGATATGCAGCATGATCCTGATATATGCGCGATGATTGGTGCTTCGGCGGCATTGACGTTATCCGGGCTTCCTTTTCTTGGTCCGATTGGGGCTTGCCGGGTTGGGTATATTGATGGTCGCTATGTTCTCAATCCGGTTCTGGATGATATGGAGAAATCGACTCTTGATCTGGTCCTGGCCGGGACAAGCGAGGGAGTCTTGATGGTGGAGTCCCAGGCCCGCGAGTTGAGTGAAGAGAGTATGCTTGGGGCGATCGATTTTGGCCATGATCAGATACAGCCGGTGATTGAGGCCATCGTTTCGATGGCAGAAACCTGTGCCAGGCCGCCCCGCGATTTACCCCCGCCAGTTGATGGGCATGACGCGATTGCCGATAAGGTTGCATCTTTGGCTCAGGATTCTCTTCATGAGGCGTACCAGGAAACTGTCAAGTCATCGCGTCAGGAAAAAGTCGCAGCCGCTAAACAGAGTGTATTGGATGCCCTGGTGGAAGGCCAGCCGGTTGATGAACATGAAAAAACACACAGCCTTGCTCACCGTTCTCTGAAGACTTTGGAAAAAAATATTGTGCGTGATGCGGTTCTCGAAACTGGTCGGCGGATTGATGGCCGTGACACCCAAACGGTACGTCCCATTGCCTGTGAGACCGGGGTTTTGCCGCGCACACATGGCAGTGCTTTATTCACCCGCGGGGAAACCCAGGCTCTTGTTGTGACTACGTTGGGCACGGGTCAGGATGAGCAAATCATTGATGCTTTGGCTGGTGAGCGCCGGGAAAATTTCATGCTCCATTATAATTTTCCACCATATTCGGTCGGCGAAGCTGGTCGGTTTGGTTTTACAGGTCGTCGGGAAATAGGTCACGGTAAGCTGGCCTGGCGATCTTTGCGCGCCTTGATGCCATCGCATGATGATTTTCCCTACACAATTCGGGTGGTTTCAGAGATTACAGAATCCAATGGTTCATCTTCGATGGCTTCGGTATGTGGGGCGTCTTTGTCGATGATGGATGCTGGTGTTCCGCTTCAGCGTCCGGTGGCTGGTATTGCGATGGGGCTGATCAAAGAAGGAGATCGCTTCGCAGTTTTATCGGATATCATCGGTGATGAAGATCATCTTGGTGATATGGACTTCAAAGTAGCCGGAAGTGCGCAAGGTATTACATCTTTGCAGATGGATATTAAGATCACCTCGATTACCCGGGAGATTATGGATGTTGCGCTTCGGCAGGCTCATGAAGGTCGCCTTCATATCCTGGGTGAGATGGCTAAGGTTATGTCATCGGCCCGGGAAGAGGTCAGCGGAAATGCACCACGTATAGAAACTATTCAGATTTCCAAGGATAAAATACGTGATGTCATTGGTGCTGGTGGCAAGGTTATTCGAGAAATTTGTGAAATATCGGGTGCACGTATTGATATTGAGGATGATGGTTTGATCAAGGTAGCGGCGGTTGACCCGAAATCGATTGAAATTGCGCTTTCGCGGATCGAAGGGATTACAGCAGAACCGGAAGTTGGACGAATTTACAACGGTAAAGTTGTTAAAACCTTAGATTTTGGGGCATTTGTGAATTTTCTGGGACCACGGGATGGCTTGGTGCATATCAGTGAACTGACCCAGGGGCGGGTCAATCAGACAACCGATGTGGTTCGTGAAGGTGATCAGGTCAAGGTGAAGGTTTTGAGCATTGATGATCGGGGAAAAATTAAGCTCAGCATGCGGGCGGTTGATCAGGAAACCGGGGCTGAAGTCACTTAAGGTGAGCAAGGTATTGGACTCTGGCTCTTTATTCTGCCCGGTATTCTGCCCGGTGTCTCATTTCCCGGTTGGAGAGGAAGAATTGTGAAAGCATTGAATCCAATTCTGATTTCGGGACGAGAAGTCCTCCCTTTGATTGAGGGGGGGAAAGGTATTTCGATCACCAATGGAATCAGTTCCGGCACCTGGGCAGCCAGCGGCGGTGTCGGGACTTTTTCTGGTGTCAATGCCGATAGCCATGATGAAGAAGGCCGCATTATTCCCCAAATTTATCAGGGGCGTACACGGCGTGAGCGTCATTGGGAACTGATCAAATATGCTGTACGTGGTGCGGTGGAACAGGCACAGACAGCTCATGACGTGGCCGGTGGTCATGGTCGCTTACATATGAATATCCTCTGGGAAATGGGCGGGGCAGAAGAGATCCTCAAGCGGGTTTTAGAGAGTGCCCGTGATTTAATTCATGGGGTTACCTGTGGGGCCGGGATGCCGTATCGCCTGGGCCAGATTTGTGCCGGTCATGGGGTTTACTATTACCCTATCGTGTCTTCGGCCCGGGCTTTTCGGGCCTTGTGGAAACGGGCATATCATAAATTTTGCGAATATTTGGGTGCGGTGGTGTACGAAGATCCGTGGTTGGCCGGGGGTCATAATGGTCTTTCGAATAGTGAGGACCCTCAAAGCCCTGAACCTCCGTATGCACGGGTATGTGCGTTGCGTTCTCTGATGCGGGATTTTGGGTTGGGAGAAAAGCCGATTATTATGGCTGGTGGGGTTTGGTATTTGCGTGAATGGGAAGACTGGATTGATAATCCTGAATTGGGGCCGATAGCATTTCAGTTCGGCACCCGCCCCTTATTGACCCGGGAGAGCCCTATTCCGGAGCAATGGAAACAGCGGCTTTTGGAGCTGAAAGAAGGTGATATTCTTTTGCATCGTTTTAGCCCGACTGGTTTTTATTCTTCAGCGGTCAAAAATGATTTTCTCCGTGACCTTGAGGAGCGTTCTCAGCGTCAAATTCCCTATGCTGTTGATCCGGTTGGTGAACTGGACACTCCGTTCGAGCTGGGTCCGCGTTCGAAACCGTATTATCTTGCTTCTTCAGATGCTGTGCGGGCGCGGGCCTGGGTTGCCGAAGGGCATAGCCGGGCACTTCGGACCCCGGACCAGACTCTCATTTTCGTCAGCTCTGAGCGTGCCGAAAAAATACGCCGGGATCAGATTGATTGCATGGGTTGTTTATCGGCCTGCCAATTTTCCAACTGGAGTCAGAATGAAAGCGGGAGCACCGGCCGTAAAGCCGATCCGCGTTCCTTTTGCATTCAAAAAACTCTCCAGGCGGTTTGTCATGAAGGGGCTGAGGTTGAAAAAGAATTGATGTTTGCTGGCCACGGGGCATATCGATTCCATAAAGATCCCTTTTACTCCAACGGGTTTGTCCCGACGGTGCGTCAGCTGGTGGATCGTATTTTGACCGGGGATTGAAGATCAAAAAAGCCTGTCTGGTGGTTGACTGATTAAGCGGATATCAACTTATTCAATGGTTTCATCAAAATAAATTCCCCAGAATTCATCGCGCCGCAGCCAACCTTCGTGACCAGAAGATTCAATGGAACACCACATGTTTTCGCAACGGTTAATCGTTCCGGAAACGCCGGGAGAGAGTCGTGCAATCACCGGAGCATCAGCACGGGGTTGGTGGCGTAAGTCACGGGTTTGATCGGTGATGATCAATGTGCGTTGACCGCTGAGCATGCTTCGATGAACCCATCCTTCTTCTCCCTGCCAATCACGGATCCGGCGCCAATGTTCGAACTCGGCGGTAATTTCAACCGGGAGACCCTGGCGCAGATATTTCCAGATAATCGGGTAACGCACGCCGGGTCCGGTGCGTAAATTAACTTCATTGGCGCGCAGGCTGGCAAAGCGTGGTACAATATCGGCATTGGTTTGAGCCGTTGCAGGAAATGTAAAGAACAGCCCAATCAATATGATGATCACAAATCCAGCCCGGAAATGGCAAAATCCGGACAAGGCCAGATGATCCTGGCAGGAAGATGAGCGGCAATTTTGGGAAAAGAAGGACATATCATTGCGGCGTATGAAGCCATCGCGTGTTTGTTGATCTTTAAAAAAAGGTTTGAACGTCTCGAGTTTGAATACACTGAGTTTGAATATGCTGAGTTTGAACATACTTAAAAAGGAATATGGTGAGAGAGGACATGGCCAGAAAAAAAAGCATTAAAAATCCTGTCGTCATTGTGACACGTAAATTACCGGACGTTGTTGAGGCGCGTATGACCGAATTGTTTGATGCCCGCCTCAATACGCATGACCGCAAAATGACGCAAGACGAGTTGGTTGCTGCTGTTAAGGAAGCCCATATTCTGGTTCCGACTGTCAATGATCGTATCGACTCACGAATCTTATCACAGGCCGGTGAAAAGTTGCAGATGGTTGCCAATTTTGGCACCGGGGTTGATCATATTGATCTTTCAACTGCCCGCAACCGGGGAATCATCGTCACCAACACTCCTGGTGTTTTGACTGAGGATACTGCTGATATGACGATGGCTCTTTTGCTTGCTTTGCCACGGCGTTTGGTTGAAGGCGAGAAATTGGTGCGTTCGGGAGAATGGACCGGCTGGAGCCCGACATCTATGCTGGGAAGCCGCATTTGGGGGAAACGTCTGGGCATTATCGGTATGGGGCATATTGGCTCGGCGGTCGCCCGGCGCGCCCGGGGCTATGGCTTGTCGATCCATTACCATAATCGACGCCGGGTTTCAGCCAGGCTGGAAAAGGAATTGCAGGCGACATATTGGGATAGCCTGGATCAGATGCTGGCCCGTATGGATATCATCAGTGTGAATTGTCCACACACGCCGGCAACTTTTCATTTACTCTCAGCGCGCCGATTAAAACTGTTGCCATCCCATTGCTATATTATCAACACGGCCCGGGGTGAAGTGATTGATGAAAATGCTTTGACCCGTATGCTGAAAACCAAGGCTATTTCGGGGGCTGGCCTGGATGTATTCGAGAATGAGCCTTCGGTTAATCCCAAATTGATGGAATTGGATAATGTGATTTTGTTGCCTCATATGGGTTCGGCAACCCTGGAGGGGCGCATTGATATGGGGGAAAAAGTGATCATCAATATCAAGACATTCATTGATGGTCATGCGCCGCCAGACCGGGTGGCTGAAACTATGTTTTAGCCGTTGGTCCCGGAGTATCAATGGTTTTCGGTGCCTGTTCTTTGCTCTGTTCTTGCATGTATTCCGGGGCAGAGTTTTCCTGAAGATTTTGGGAGTGTCCGGCTGATGGCCCCAGGGTCGTAATGGTAAAAGAAGGATATGAACGGCAAAAGAAAGAGATGATGACCAGATCGCCACTAGATCATGACAATTTGCCCGGTTGATCCGGCCTGGTGAAACAGAGTTGCTAATCCGCCGTTTTTAATCGGGATGTCCTGGCGCAGGTCAGCCCGGCTGAGGCCCTCGGCTTGCAAACCCATATCGCAGATCATCATGGTTACCCCAAGATCACGGCAGGCTGTGAGCAAGTCCTCAAAGCGGCCAATCATCTTGTGACCATAATCGGTATCAAGCATGATCGCTGAGTTGGTGCCTTCACCCTCCAGGTTGTGCCATCCTGGTGTGCCTTCGGCGGTTTGGGTCACAGCATGACAGGCAGCCAACGTAAAAAACACCAGGGTCGGACGGTTGACGGCGACTGCCGCACTGGCCAGAGTCAAGGCGTAGTGGACTTTGCGGAACCGCCCCGATTGGATAATCAGACATAAGAGAGAGTGATTCATTGAAAGATCTCATCTGTGCGATTGTTTTATTCATTGCGGTGTTGCATGGGTGGAAAGGTCAAGGATGGTTGGGTTGGTGCCGCAAAGAGGGCAGCCGGGATTTTTGGGGATCGTGACTGTCTCAATCCGGGCGCAAAGGGCATCATAAATCAGAAGCCGTCCTGATAAACTATCACCGATTGTCAGCAATTCTTTCAGGACTTCGGTCGCCTGCAGGGACCCGGCGACTCCGGCTACTGCGCCAAGAACACCTCCCTCCGCACAGCTGGGAATTAAGCCGGCGGGTGGTGAATCCGGAAAGATGCAGCGATAACAAGGATGTTTGGTCCCTCGATGGGGTTTGAACGTAGAAATCTGGGCATCAAAACGCAAAATAGCAGCCGAAACCAGAATTTTTTCAGCCAGGTAACACGCATCATTGATCAGATAGCGGGTCGCAAAATTATCTGATCCATCAGCAATGATATCGTAGCGTTTGATGATGGAGAGAGCATTGGCGGCGGTCAGACGCTCAGGAATACATTCGACTGTAACATCAGGGTTGAGTTCAGCAACTGCCCGCTCAGCACTCTCGACTTTCGGGTGACCGATATCTTGCAGGCGATGAATAACCTGGCGTTGCAGATTGCTGTCATCGACCTGGTCATCATCACAGACGCCGATGACTCCAACGCCGGCTGCGGCGAGATAAAAAATCAGAGGGGTCCCCAGACCCCCTGCCCCGATGACCAGAACCCGGGAATTAAGTAACTGTGCCTGACCTGCCCCGCCGACTTCGCTTAAAACAATATGGCGGGCATAACGGCGTAACTGGCTTTCGTCGAATGTCCTGAAATCACAAGAGGCTGAGGTATCGGCAGGGGGGGGCATGTCGCATATTCTACCATGTTTTGGCTTGATTGCGATTCCCGTTTCTCAGTTCTTGATTGACCGGTTGCTGAGGCGCAGGCTGTGGTCAGGTCTCGAGGCCCTCGAACAAATCAGTGGAGAGATAGCGTTCGGCTGAGGATGCAATGATGGTCACGATTCTTTTCCCGGCCATTTCTGAGCGTTTGCCGATTTCCAAAGCAGCAGCAAGCACGGCCCCTGAAGAAATACCCACCGGCAGCCCTTCGGTTTTGGCAAGACCCCGGGCAGTGGAAAATGCGGTTTCATTGCCAATACGGATGATTTCATCCATCATTGAGACATCGGCATTGCCTGGGATGAAGCCTGCTCCGATCCCCTGAATTTTATGTGGTCCCGGCGGCCCGCCGGAGAGTACGGGTGAATCTTCTGGTTCAACAGCGACAATTTTAAGTGTCTTGAGACGAGGCCGTAATGCCCGGGCAATACCGGTCAGGGTCCCGCCGGTTCCGATACCACCAACCACGATATCCAGAGAGCCTCCACAGTCCCGCCAGATTTCTGTTGCTGTCGTTTCAACATGGATGGCCGGGTTAGAAGGGTTTTCAAATTGCTGTAGAATCAGTGCCCCGGGAATGCTGGCTTGCAGTTTTTCAGCTTTCTCGATGGCACCGGGCATACCGCGCGCTTTTTCGGTGAGTTCAAGTTCCGCCCCCAGAAGACGCAACATTTTACGGCGTTCAAGGGACATGCTCTCCGGCATTGTCAAAATGAGGCGATAGCCTCGGGAGGCGCACACAAAGGCAAGAGCAATCCCGGTATTGCCTGATGTTGGCTCGATGATCACACCACCAGGCTTGAGACGGCCAGAGCGTTCGGCATCCTCAATCATCGCAAGACCAATCCGGTCTTTAACCGAAGAAAGGGGGTTGAAAAATTCCAGCTTTGCCAGGATTTCAGCCTGACATTGATTCTCATCAGCAAATCTTTCCAGCCGGACCAACGGTGTTGCTCCAATGGTTTCAGTAATAGATCCGTAAATCCGGCCCCGGAATGCCGCAATATCTTCTTGCTGAGTATCGAGGTTCGGTTCGGGTATCGATGACGGGGTGGTTTTAAGAGATGATGCAGCTGTCATAATAGTCTCCTGTCTCATATGTCTTTTCTTCGATTATGTCTTTTCTTCGATTGATTTTCTTCGGTTCAGTCTTCTGGTTCGGTTTTCCGGTTTAAATATCGTAATCCAGTTTTTTCAGGGCTTCGTTGACCACGCCGGCTTCATGAGCACGCATGCAGAGGGTTTCTACGGAAATTTCATCCAGTTTTTCAGAAATGTCTTTTTGTATCTGCAACCATAAAGGACACACCACGTGTCGTCTGATATCAGAGGTTTGTTCGTTTATTTTTGTATCGGCATCTTGTTCCATTTTCTGGACGACCCGGCTGATATCACCAAGGGTGATGCGGCGGCGTTCCCGGGCCAGTTGATAGCCCCCATGTGGTCCGCGTATGCCGGTCAAAATACCCTCACGCACCAAATTTTGGAGAACATGTTCCAAATAGCGACGGGGGATGCCCTGGCGTCGGGTAATCTGACGATTT
This sequence comes from Alphaproteobacteria bacterium, assembly GCA_965199175.1. Classification (GTDB taxonomy): domain Bacteria; phylum Pseudomonadota; class Alphaproteobacteria. Next base: position 1,709,363 of record OZ240684.1, on the reverse strand, counting down.
TGGACCGGGGATCCGCCAGAATGATAAGCAATATCAACCACAGCTTCGATGGCTGAAAGCATTTTTTTTGATAATTTCAGCATGATGGTTTGGGTAAAAAATCTTTGCAATTGGGGGATGATGGTATCTTTGATCAGCGACCACAGTGAGGATGATGATTGTCAAGATCCTGTGGAGCCAAAGCCGTTTTTTCCGCGTTCTGTCTTGTCAAGAACAGGGCTGGGGCGCCACATGATTCGTTCCAGCGGCGCGATGACCAGCTGGGCGATACGCATCCCCGGCGTAATCGTGAATGTCTCATCGCCGTGATGAATCAGCAAAACCCTGATCTCACCACGATAATCGGCATCAATGGTTCCCGGGGCGTTGAGCACGGTGATTCCGTGATCACAGGCAAGACCCGAGCGGGGCCGGATCTGGGCCTCAAAACCCGGCGGGAGAGCGATTGAAAAACCGGTGGGAATCAGCATGCGTTGTCTGGGCTGAAACGGTAATTCAGATGCGATGGCTGCCTGGAGGTCAAGGCCGCTGCTGTTTGGGGTTGCCTGCTTTGGCAACGGGAGATCATTGGCATGGGGCAGACGGAGAATCGGAATGGTCAAAACCCTCTCCGATGTATCATCCTCTTTGATCCGGTCTTTTTCAAAGGATCGGCTGTCAATGGATGGGGGGATTGCCTGTGAAACAGATTTCATCGCATTCATCACTTTATTGTTACTCTTATCACGTTATCACGTATCACGTATTGGGGGGCTGGGTTCATCATGATGGGGTGCCGGTTTTTGAGGAGGCTGCAAAGTAATCAGCAATTCGTCCGGCCAGCCGGTTTGCGGCCTGGATTTTGGTCATGGTCGGCCATTCTTCTTCGCCGTGATCATCCATCAGGATGAGGCGGTTGGTCTGTGATCCAAAAACATCTTGTGAAACGTCATTGGCCAGAATCCAATCGCATCCCTTGGCCTGGCGTTTGGCGCGCGCCTGGGCATGAAGCTGAGAGGTTTCAGCCGCAAAACCAATAACCAGATCCGGACGGGTATTACGTTTTCCTGATGCGACTGTGCCGCATAAAATGCCCAGAATATCCGGATTTTCAATCAGTTTCAGGGCCGGGAAAGTCCCGGTTTTTTTAACAGAAGTTTTTTTGATTTTTTCAGTGGCACATTTTTCGGTTCGCCAGTCAGAAACCGCGGCCGCACAAACGGCAACATCAGTTGGCAAAGCATCCATACAGGCATCCAGCATCTGGCGGGCTGTTTCAACATGGATGGTTGTAACCCCGGGGGGGTCGGACAAGGCTGTCGGGCCGCTCACCAGAGTGGTCTGCGCGCCCAATGCCGCCAGAGCGGTGGCCACGGCATGACCTTGCCTGCCTGAGGAACGATTGCCGATATAGCGGACCGGATCAATGGGTTCATGGGTTGGGCCGCTGGTGACCAGAGCCCGGCGTCCGGACAGGCGTTGTTGACCGATGAAATACCCGGTGATTGTCGCAAGGATGCTCTCTGGCTCTGCCATCCGTCCGACCCCGGTTTCATGGCAGGCCATATCGCCGGATTCGGGGCCGGTGCTGAGGATCCCACGCGCCATCAACAACCGCCAATTTTCCTGAGTGGCCGGATTATTCCACATTGCACCATTCATCGCCGGGGCGACCAGGATATCCTGGTCGCTGGCCAACAGGACCGCTGTGGCTAAATCATCGGCCCGTCCCTGGGCCATCCGGGCCAGGATATCAGCACTGGCAGGGGCAACAACGATCAAATCAGCGATCCGGGCCAGGCGAATATGACCCATCTCGGTTTCGTCAGTCAGAGAGAATAAATCATCATAGGTTTTTTCACTGCTCAATGCTGATACAGCCAGCGGAGTGATGAATTGTGCTCCGCTACGGGTGAGGATTGTCTGAACACAAGCTCCGTACATGCGCAAACGACGGATCAGATCCAGGGTCTTATAAGCGGCAATACTGCCCGAAATGATCACCAGGATGGTTTTTCCATCCAGAATTTTATCCATCATGCGGTCCATGTTTTGGTTTATCCATCCGGACAGTGTTTATCCAGACAGTCCGGTTTCCCCAAAGGAGCATTCACATACGTCCAGATCACTGATTGCGTGCTCAATGTATAATAAAGAATTCATTGTTAAAGGACATGGTGGAAACAGACGGGATTGAAACAGGGACCAAATCTTTAACATGATGCTCTGGTCGTCGGTCCGGAGTGTTGTCATGGCGATGCTTTAGCGACTCTAAGAATTAAAGCGATTCTGAGAACTAAAGAATTTAAAATACCACAAAAAACAAGAAAACAAAAATAAAATACGACGATTTTTTGTGGTTTGTGAAAGCTGTGGCCAACAAATACAAGTGACGTTCTGGCACCTTCTGTTCGTATGGCTGGCTTCGGGTTATGGGGTTTTGTGTTTTGCTGACGGTTTTACCGGTGCTTTTTTGGGTTGATTTCTGACATATTTTCTGAGGGGTCTTTCGCCACATGTTCCGCCATGAAGGGCAACGATTCCGCCAGAAAGCCGACGGTGATAGACATTCCTGAACCCGGCCTGGTGCATCATGGCAGCCAGATGATCCGGATCGGGGAACATCCGGATTGATTCGGCAAGATAACGGTATGCTGCGGCATCTCCGGCGATGATTTTTCCCAGGATTGGCAGGGTTGTGAAAGAATACAGATCATAGGCCCGTTTCAACCAGGGATGATCTGGCTGGCTGAATTCCAGACATAAAAAGCGTCCGCCGGTTTTGAGAACCCGGAGAACTTCCCGGAGGGCCAGGGTTTTATCGGTGATATTGCGCAATCCAAACGCTATTGTTACCAAGTCAAAACAGGAATCAGGAACAGGCAAAGACTGAGCATCGCCAACGGTCCAGTGAATCATGCCGGACAGACCCTGATCAATCAAACGGTCCCGTCCCTGATTGAGCATGGCCGGGTTAAGATCACAGATAAGCAGGGCGGGCTGGGTATGCGGCTGGCTCTGGTGGCCCTGATATTGGTGTTTGATGAGGCGTTGGGCAATGTCACCGGTTCCGCCAGCAACATCAAGGATCGCCATTCCGGGGCGTGGCGCGGCTTCCCGGACCAAAACATCCTTCCATAAGCGATGGATGCCCATGGACATCAGGTCATTCATGCGGTCGTAATGGGGGGCGACGTTTTTGAATACCGCCTGGACGCGCCGGGTTTTTTCGGCCATCGAAACCCTGGCGTACCCAAAATCCGTATTTTCCGATTGTGAAGGCGGGGATCGAACCATTTTAATCAAACCATTTATGGACTTTTATCAGTCGTTGACCAGATTCTATCTGGTTGGATCAGTCATTAAAAAACACGAGAAAAAACAGGCGGAAGAACAAAAGACAACGTAACGTAAAATCAGATCAACGTAACGTAAAATCAGATAAAGTGAAAATGAGGTCGAAGCAGTTTGGTCGAAGCAATCCGATAGCCAGCGTCCCGGTTATTGAATCACTTTTACCCCTTGTATCGTTTTATGGACATTTTGTCGTTGACACTGTCAGAACGCTGCTCAAAGCCGGGGCCAATCCCGGAGCAATCAATGAGAATGGCCTGCAACCCTGGCAGTTGGCCAGAAGATACGGTGGCAGCCGTAAGCAAAGAGAAATTTATCAGATTTTGTACACTGCATCAGGGCATTAAGGCATTGGGTTCACTTTAATGGATCAATTTTTTCTTCGGGAGGATTCAATTTTTCTTCAGGTATAAAGACACTCTTTTAATCATCGGTCGGAAGGAATTCATTCATCCCATGATGGGTCATGTGTGGACATCATCATAGATTTGTTCTTCATAAGCGATGAAGGCATCAATCATGCGCCGCCAGACCGCCTCGGCAATATCGGGTTGCAGATCAAGGGCAGCAGCGCGTTCCCGTATGCGGGTGAGGATGGCTTCAATACGCTCCTGATCAATAATCTGATCACGGTTTTTGAGTTGAACCGCTTGCCGGACATAGCAGCTGCGTTCAGCCAGGAGATCAAGCAGGGAATCATCCAGACGGTCAATTTCTCTGCGTACCTGGTCAAGGGATCCGCATTGGTGGGTCATGGGGACTCCTTTATGGTTGTTTTTATTGGGGGTGTCATTGTGATATTTGCTGACACTGCGGTATCTTTTCGGCACAGACAGGGTTGATGGGAGTATGTAATCGGGACGTGCAAAATTGGATTATCGGTAGTGGGTCACTTTGAAATTTGCTTCTGGCGTTTCTTGTATAGTCCTCGTTTCTTGGATGCAGGTTCATTTGCGTCCACAAGAGCGACCAGATCTGAAATATCCCAAAGACGATCCGTCAGGCCAGCTTCCATTGCGGGCGTCACCTTGAGCGTCTGATGAACCTTGGCGAAGTTGTAATACATGAAATGTAGCGCGACCGCGTAAGCATGGTTCTCGACCTTCTTGCTGAAAGCATTGGTCAGGCGGGTAAACCGGCGCATGTGCATCCGCATAGTAAGGTTCTGGCGCTCGATGTGTGATGTGCTGACAAGTGCCTTGATCGGTCTACCTTCGACAACGCGCTTTTTGGTGCCGGTACATTCAAAGGGCGAATACTTGCGTTCGTGGCCCTTCTGTCCCGTGGGTTCGCCATACAGCTTGATAAGCTGGGCATAGTCTACGTCCCCGCCGAACGCGCCCTCTACGGCTTCCAAATACGCCTTGTGACCGTCCGTAGTGAGTTGCACCCGGTTTCGCCAGACGCGCACACAGATCATCCATGAAGCCGATTGCGTACTCGCTGTCACGGCCACCGACCATGTAGGACACGATCAGCTTGCTTTCGCTATCCAGCGCGGTCCAAGTCCAAGTGTCGCCCGCATGTTCCGGCGCTGCTTTAGCCGTCTTGACGTTTTTCTGTTTTGCGTAGGTGAACGACCAGATTTCATCACATTGGATCACGGATGCTTTCACATTGCGCACGTTCTCGTCATGGTATTTCGAGCAAGCCTTGCCTGCGTCAATCAGAAGCTTGTTGACCGTATTCTTAGACACATCTGCGATCCGGCTGGTGGCACGGATGCTATTTCCCTCAACAAGAAGGCGGATGATCAGAGAGCGGGTTTTGACATCTAACTTGTTCATGCAGTTAATCTAAGTGATCAACATACCATAGTCAAGCATATAGGTCATTTTAACATATTTGCTAAAACAATAATTGACGAGCGATGGTGCTCATTCTAGTATGGGGAAAACCAAGAAAGAAACAGGCCCATGACATCCCCAGGAACATTCATTAAGTCCAAGATGGAAGGCAAGGGCTGGACCCAAAGTGACCTGGCTTACGCTATTGGCACTCAGCCAGCTTCTATCAATCAAATACTAAATGACAAACGTTCGATCAGCACTGCAATGGCTCAGTCTCTCGGTGCTGCGTTGGAATATGATGCTGCTGAAATCGCTCAGATTCAGGCAAAATGGGGGATTAAGCACTCTGAAGAACCCGACCCCAGAATCAAAGCACGGGCTAAGATTTTGAGCCAATACCCGCTCAGAGAAATGGAAAAGCGAGGGTGGGTTGATCCTGAACACGGAGAAGGAACGCTTGAACAACAGGTTTACAGGTTCTTTGACGTAGAAGACATTGAGGATGTTCCCCACCTCTCCCACATCGCGAAGAAGACCTCTTATGAAGAAGTTCCCCCGCAGCAACTTGCATGGCTATTTCGTGTAAAGCGCATCGCTGAGGAGATGCTTTCCCCGTCTTATGACAAGCAGAAGTTCATGGATGCAATCAAAGCATTTGAAGGTTTGAGAGGTAAGCCTGAGGACGTCCGTTACGTCCCTCAGCTGCTTGAAAAAGCCGGGGTCCGTTTTGTCGTTGTTGAGGGCATCGCGAATAGCACCATTGACGGGGTTTGCCTTTGGCTCGACCAAACTTCACCTGTCATTGGCATGTCTCTGCGCTATGATCGCATTGATAATTTTTGGTTTGTTCTCCGCCATGAATGCGCCCATGTGCTTCACGGGCACGGCAAACAAGCCGCGATTGTTGATTGTGATTTGGGCGATCCAACTATGGAAGCAAACATTTCGGAAGAAGAAATTATTGCAAATTCAGAAGCTGCGGATTTCTGCGTTTCATCCAAGAAAATGCAATCGTTCTATTTACGAAAGAACCCATACTTTTCAGGACGGGATGTGCTGGCATTCTCAAAGCGTATGGGGGTTCACCCCGGTCTAGTGGTCGGGCAACTGCAACGGAAGATGAATCGTTACGATTTTCTTCGCCGACACTTGGTGAAAGTCAGACAATCGCTGTCTGCGTCAATGATGATGGATGGTTGGGGTGACCTGATCCCTACTGGCAAATAACGGAGTAACGAAATGCCGAACTACAAAGAACAACTACGCCAAAATATCTGGCAAAAGTATCGTGACGAGGTTTCATCTGATCCCGTTGACCTAAAGACGGTCGCTGCTTGGGCAATCAGGCAAGGGCTTTGGCAACCAAGACCTATAGATTTGAGTACAAGCCTTGCAAACGATCTGGCGCAGGCGCTGCGCGAAGAAAAAAGGACCGACAAAGCCGGACGAGAATACCGGGCAAACATTCCGGTGCGATCAAAAGCTAAAACGGGCGAAACTCTGTTTGAGTGGGATGATATTGATGAAGCGCCCCGGCTGCACGTTGAAAAGAGCGTACAGCAAGAACGCCGATTAATCGCAAGCGATTGCTACGCATTGGTTATGAAGGTCGATCACTACAACGAAGCCCATCCCAACGAAGATGACATTCAGATCATCATGGACTTCGAAGAAGACATCGAAGAGATGAAAGTTGCCAACGGCTTGACGGATGGGGACGAAGATGAAGCAGCCTAGCGAGACTTCTTCCATCTCGCCGCAGCGGCTATCCTTGCAATCTCGGATCGTTCTGCAGCGTTTAGTGATTTAGCGCGGGCTGCCCCGCCCTTCTTGCCACCAAGCTGTTGCCCCTTTGCCTTCGGCTCTTCTTCGACTTGGCCAATAGCAATGTCCACAATGGACTTTGCTAACTTGTTCGCGTCTCTTGGGCGTTTGGGTTTATTAGTCATGCTTGTAAGATAGGCATTGCCAGCACCGGACGCAAACGAAACCTAGTGAAGTCGTGAGAGCGTTAGATTTCAAAGTGACCCACTACCGGATTATCAGGGAATTGGATTGCCAGAGAATTATAAAAAAACTGTATCAGAATAATATGTCGATTCTGATCTGGAACAGACATGAACCTGCAATGACTGAATGAGGGGATCACTGAATTAGTATGCGTTTTCGGTAAAGATCGGATCGAGGCTGCCGTTCCACCGATGGGCATAGGCATCCAACCAGATTTCCGCCGGGGTGGTTTTGGATTGAGCAATTTCGATCAGCGGATCAAGGAAACCGCTTTCATCCTTGCCTTTGGTGTCCTGAAACCCCCGGCGTTTGAGACCCATCGCTGCAATCTCCAGGACCTGCTCAGCCAATGCGGCCATGGGACCAGCCGGCGTATGGGTTGCCAAAGCGGTTTTGGGGATATCCTGACGCAAGAGCATGTGATCTTCCAGAGACCAGTTTTTGACCAGATCCCAGGCAGCATCCTGAGCAACCGGGTCATAAAGCAGCCCGACCCAAAATGCTGAAAGTGCACAGAGGCGATTCCACGCCCCACCATCTGCTCCGCGCATTTCAAGAAAACGTTTCAGCCGCACCTCGGTAAATACGGTGCTCATATGGTCAATCCAATCGCTCAAATACGGATATTCCCCTGGTAAAGCCGGGAGTCGTCCGGATAGAAAATCACGGAAAGACTGACCGGCAGCATCAATATAGCGACCCTGGCGGCGGACAAAATACATTGGAACATCAAGCAGATAATCGACATAACGTTCAAAACCGAAGCCATCGTCAAAGATGAAAGGCAAAATACCACAACGATCCGGGTCGGTATGGTTCCAGATATGGCTGCGTGTACTCAGCCAGCCACTCGGACGACCATTGAGGAAGGGCGAGTTGGCATAAAGGGCGACCGCGACCGGCTGGAGTGCTTGGGCAACCCGAAATTTTGTCACCATGTCGGCTTCGGATTCAAAATCAAGATTGACCTGTACGGTGGCGGTCCGGGTCATCATATCAAGGCCCTGGTCTCCTTTGGTGGGCATGTAGCGGCGCATAATTGCGTAACGTTCTTTCGGCATCCAGGAAATGGCATTGCGTCCGGCAATCGGGAGGACTCCCAAACCCATCAATCCGGCCCCGATTCCCTCAGCAACCGATTTGATCTCTTTGAGATGTTCACGAACTTCCAGGCAGGTTTCATGAACCGAGACCAGGGGCGCACCGGAGAGTTCAATCTGGCCACCTGGTTCCAAAGTGACCGAGGCACCATCCCGACTTAAGGCGATGATCTGGCCTGCTTCTTCAATCGGCTGCCAGCCGAAACGCAGCAAGCCCCGGAGCAGATCACGTATCCCCCCCACCTCATCATAGCTTAAGGGATGGTGATCACTGAGCCGATAGGCAAATTTCTCATGTTCGGTCCCGATCCGCCAGTTGCTCCGGATTGTACAGCCCTGAGACAGATACGTGATCAACGGCTCCGTATCGGTGATCGGGACCTGTTCATCGGTGTGGTTTTTTTTGCGGGATGCGGGAGTCATCGGGGCCTTTATCATCACTGTTTAAGAGCACAAATCGGTATGGATTTTGTTGTTAAAGCGGAGGATCAACGGGCTGGGCTGTGATTCCCAAGGGCAGCTTGCCAGCAGGACAAGGCGGCGATGGCGGCGGTCTCGGTCCGCAGAATATGTGGCCCCAGATGGACTCGCGATACTCCGGGTAGTGAATCAAAGAGTTCAGGTTCCCCGGGAGCAAAGCCCCCTTCCGGACCAATCATGAGTGCCCAGTCTGCAGCAGGTCTTTTGGTCTGCTGGTGGGGATCAGGGTGGGGGTGAGAAAACGGTACCAAAGCATGATGAATGGATGGGGTATTTTGGCGGGGAACACACATAAATAATCGGCGTTTGGGTGGCCAGTCGGCGGCGATATCTTCCAGGGGATGCGGGGAATCAATGACCGGAATATCCAGACGTTCGCATTGCTCAGCGGCTGATTGAGCAATCGCTTTGAGGCGATCCAGCCCGATTTTTTTGGTAATGGTAAAGCGTGAGATGACTGGAATCAAGCGATGGACTCCCAGCTCAGTGGCTTTTTCAACCAGGGTGTCCAGGCGGTTGCGCTTAATCGGAGAAAAGAAAAGCCAGGGTCCCGGCTGTCTGTTTTGTGTCCGGGTCTGCCGGTCAGGGGTGGCCTGAACAGCCCGGCGTCCGGAAAAGGATATGACCGCCTGCCACTCACCGTTCCGGCCATTGAAAAGCCGAATCCATGTTCCTTCTTTTAAGCGTAAAACATGACGTAACCGATGTGCCAAAGGAACCGGGAGATCGAGTCGGACTCCTGCCTGAAGGTCATCGGTGACAAAGAAACGTCGCCCGGTCATTATATGCGTTGATCCGGTATGCGTTGATCCGGTGTGTATTGATTGGCTGTGTATTGATTCATACGTAATTTTGCCATGCTTGTTTTGCCACGCTTGCCTTATGATGATGGGGCGACCACAGTAGGGCATGTCAACCATGCCGAATCCAGAAAAATCGCGTCTGAAAGATCACCCGGATGCCAATCTGGACGTATCATCATCGGTTCCGGCGGCCAGCGATATCCCTGTTGATAGCTGGATTGATCACCTGATGCCGCCCTGGGTGAGACCCTATCTGCGCCTGGCGCGTTGGGATCGTCCAATCGGAATATGGTTGTTGCTGGCCCCGTGTTGGTGGGGGGTGGCATTTGCTTCGGCCGCTGAGATACCTTTGGATATATTGAGCTATCTGGCTTGTGGTGCGGTGGTGATGCGGGGGGCTGGCTGTACGATTAACGATATTCTTGATCGTGATATTGATGCCCGGGTGGTGCGAACGGCTGGTCGACCTTTGGCGTGTGGCCGTATCGGGCTGGTGGGAGCCTGGATTTTTCTGATGGCTCAACTGCTTTTGGGGTTGGTGATTGTCAGCCGTTTGAATGATTTTACAATCCTGCTTGCTCTGGCAGTGATGCCGTTGGTGTTTCTCTATCCTTTGGCCAAGCGTTATACCGATTGGCCTCAGATGGTTTTGGGCCTGACATTTAACTGGGGTGTTTTGGTCGGTTGGGCGGCTGTGCATGGATCATTAAGCATGGAGCCGTTTTTGCTTTATCTGGCGGCTGCTTTTTGGACTCTGGGTTATGACACCATCTATGCCCATCAGGATAAGGCCGATGATCTCCGGGTTGGGGTGCGATCAGCCGCTTTGCGTCTGGGGTCAGCCAGCCGGATTGCGGTGGCAGTATTTTACGCCCTTATGGTGGGGTTATTGATTCTCTGTGCTGATCGGGCTGGGTTGGCCTGGCCTTTCTTTGCTGTTCTTCTATTTGCCATTGGTCATTTGGTCTGGCAAGTGGCACGGGTTGATTTTGCTGATCCGGCAAATTGTCTGATGATATTTCGTTCCAACGGGGTGGTTGGCCTGATTATTTTTGTTGCCTTCTGGGTTGCGTCTGAGGGTGCGGGCTGAACCCATCCTGGGTTGGGGTTTCTTTCCCGGATCAATCACGAATCGTTAAGAGCCAATGGTATCAGAGTGAAGGTTAAGCATTGCTGGTGGGTGGGTCGTCAACCGGGTTACCGTTGGCGTCAATGATCCGGTAACGGGCACAGCAAGTATCAACGGTACGCCAGGCATGTTGAGACCAGATCTCCCGGGCTTCTTTATAGCTGGAAAAAGGACCATACCGCTCTTCTTGCGCAGCATTGGTGAGATGCTCGAACCGGGTGTCGGTGTATTCGCCGCCGACGACAAAATACGATATTTCGGTCATGGTGATGATTCCTTTACGATCCTTTCATTGCATGCTGTCGGCCCGATAGATGTTCTGATTATCCAGTCAGACATTTTCCGGAAGCAGGATTTTCGTACCGGCGACCTGAATAGGTGAAAAGAATAGTGGCTTTTGGATAACAAGTAATCAAGAATGATAATATTAAAAAAACATCTATGATAATGACCAATATGATAATGACCAAAGAACAATCAATAATGATTAAAGAACAATCAAAATGAGCGGCGGTTATGGAGCAGGATGCGCACTCTCTGTTAAGTGATTTGCTGTGCCAGGCCCGGGCTGTCGGGGCTGATCAGGCAGATGCTGTTTTTATCGCCAGGACAGAGATTGCGATTGCACAGCGTTTGACTCATTTGGAAAAGCGCGAACGTGCCGAAAGCGCGACTCTTGGTTTACGGGTTATTCTTGGCAACCGGCAAGCCTGTGTTTCATCGACTGATTGTGACCCGTCGGGATTCGGAGATCTGGCTGAACGAGCTGTGGCGATGGCTAAGGCTGGGCCGGAAGATCCCTATTGTGGGTTGGCGACCTCTGAACTTTTATCTTCCCGGCAGATTGATCTGGATCTTGATGACGCCAGAGAACCGCCGCATGAAGAATTGACCAACCGGGCGCAGGTGATTGAGGAAACAGCTCTTGACGTTCCTGGAATCACCAATTCAGAAGGGGTTGAGGTTGAATGGAAACGCAGTGCAATGGCTCTGGCGACCAGCAACGGGTTTCATGGTGATTATACGGTTTCGCGTCATGGGGTCGTGATTCGGGTTGTGGCTGGCCAGGGTACCGGGATGGAGCGGGATTATGAAATATGTTTAGCGACCCATGCTGAGGATTTGGATGATCCGGCGGCTATTGGCCGGGGGGCTGCTCAGCGCGCATTGAAACGGCTGAATCCGCGTAAGGTTGCAACCTGTAGGGTTCCGGTTGTTTTTCATCCCCGGGTAGCCAATAGTTTCCTTAATCATCTGGCTCAGGGAATCAATGGGGTTGCGATTGCGCGCGGGACCAGCTTCCTGAAGGAAAAACATGGGGAGAGAATTTTTCCACCAGATATTTCGGTCATTGATGATCCGCTGCGCCGTCGGGGCTTACGTTCCCGGCCTTATGATGCGGAGGCACTTCCTTCTCAGCCATGCACGCTTGTTTCTGAGGGTGTTTTGGAGACCTGGCTGCTTGATCTGGGCAGTGCCCGGTGTCTCGGTTTGGGGAGTACCGGCCATGCCAGCCGGGATGTTGGCATGCCGCCAAACCCGGCACCGAGTAATCTCTATTTTGCGGCCGGGTCGCAATCCCCGGCTGATCTTCTGGCAAAAAGCAATGGGGGCTTTTATGTGACCGAATTGATGGGCTCATCTGTGAGCATGACCTCAGGGGATTACAGCCGTGGAGCCAGTGGATTTTGGATCGAAGACGGGGAGCTGGCCTATCCGGTTTCAGAATTGACGATTGCCGGTAATCTTAAGGAAATGTTTGCTGAGCTTGAGGTAGCTAATGACCTGACGTTTCGATTTGGGATCGATTCGCCAACCTTACGCATCCATTCTATGACCGTGGCAGGGTACTGACAAAGGGGGTATTGATATGACGCTATCGGATGATTTTGTCAGCGCTATGACCCCCGACCTTCAGGAGTCGACCCCCCGGTTTGATCCGGCGACACATGACAACAATTCTTTTGAAGAAGATCATAAGCTTCTCAGGGCTGCGACTTACGAAGCCGGTTTATTAACCTTGCGCTTCTTTGGCCAGAATCCGCGTCAATGGGAAAAAGAACCCCGACATGTGGTGAGTGAGGTTGATTTAGCGGTTGATGCTTTGTTGCAGGAACGATTGCTGAGTGCCCGTCCGGATTATGCGTGGTTATCTGAAGAAAGCCCGGTGAGAGGCAATCTGGCTCAGGCTCCGCGCATATGGGTTGTGGACCCCATTGACGGGACCCGGGCTTTTTTGCAGAAACGCCCCGAATATACGGTTTCTGTTGCTTTGGTGGAGAAGGGGCGGCCAATTTTTGCCGCCGTTTTTAATCCCCGTACTGATGAGTTTTTTGAGGCTTGCTCCGGTCAGGGTTCCTGGATGAATGGCTCCCGTCTGGCGGTTGGCAAGGCCAGGACTCTGGAAGGCAGTCGTCTTCTGGTCAGCTATCGGGAATTTCAAGATCTGGTCAGGGCGAATGAAGTGAAAGGTTGTGAGGTTCATTCAGTGAGTTCGATTGCTTATAAGATGTGTTTGGTGGCAGCAGGTCAGGGCGATCTGGCTCTGAGTATTTTTCAGAAAAATGACTGGGATATTGCTGCTGCTCATTTGATTCTTGAAGAAGCCGGTGGATGTGCTTCTCTGGCTGATGGGCGATCTTTGACCTATGGCGAGGCGGAGCGTCCCCATCCCAGTATTCTGGCCGCCAACCCGACATTGCATCGGTTGGTTTCGCGGCAATACGCTAATATTTAGACTTGAGATCAAGGACCCAAATTCCGGCTATGTCTGTTCCTGTAAGGAAGGCGTCCTCTGACCCTTCCCAAGAAGCCCGTACCACCATGATGTTGTTGCAGCGTCTCTACGCTGATTATGTGCGTCCTTACCTCATGCCATTGATTGTTGCGGTGATTTTTATGGCGGTGAGTGCTGCTGGTACGGGTGCCAATGCCTGGTTGATGGAGCCTATTCTTGATGATGTTCTGATTTCCAGTGATCAGAATATGTTGATCTGGATTCCGGCCGCTGTGGTTGGTGTTGCGCTGATCAAAGGGGGTTCGGATTATCTGAGCCGGTTTTTAATGGGCATGGTTGGTCATCGGGTGATCCGGGATCTTCGCAAAGATATGTTTTCCCATTTGATGCGGTCTGATCTTGCGTTTTATACCGTTACGTCTTCGGGGCGGCTTATTTCCCATTTTATCAGTGATGTCAATCAGTTAGAGACTGCGGCGTCCAATGCTGCAATCGGTTTGATCAAAGATTCCCTGGTGGTGGTTTGCCTGATCACGGTGATGTTTATTCAGGATTGGCGGTTGGCTTGTATTGCTTTTATTGCTTTTCCTTTGGCTCTGGTTCCGATTGTCCGGGTCGGCAGACGTATGCGTCAATTATCTTCGATCAATCAAAAAGAGATGGCTGCCTTCACCGGTCTTTTGGGGGAAGTGTTTCAGAATGCCCGTGAAGTCAAAATATACGGGGCCGAACCTTACGAGACTTCCCGGTCCGCAAAAGCTGCTCAGGAACTGTTTTCATTATCCATGAAAGGGGTCCGGGTGGTTACTTTTATCCGGCCTCTTATGGAGGTCATCGCAAGTGTGATGATTGCGGCCATTGTCATGTATGGGGGGTATCAGGTTGCGGCTGGTCACACGACCCCGGGTGCTTTTACCTCTTTTATTACGGCTATGCTGTTGGCGTATCAGCCGATGAAATCTTTGGCATCCATCAATGTTTCTTTACAAAGAAGCCTTGCTTCAGCCCAGCGTATTTTTACGTTGTTGGATCTGGAACCCTCTATCAGGGACCGTTCTGATGCGGTTGCCCTTCCGCAGGCTGATGGGAAACCGTTTGGCATTGAATTTCAGTCCGTGACCTTTTCTTATGATTCTGAGAATATAGATGATAAAAATCATAACGAAGATAAACTGGTCGATACAGAGAAGGTCAGTCAGGAGAGAGCCAGTAGAGTCAGTCAAGAGACGGTCAGCCTGCCGGCTCTTGAGGATGTCTCCCTGATCATTCCCGGTGGTCAGACGGTGGCTTTGGTTGGCCCATCGGGGAGTGGTAAATCGACTTTCCTCAATCTTATCGGACGTTTTTACGATGTTGTCGGTGGGGTGGTACGTGTCGGTGGGGTTGATGTGCGTGATCTTAAAATCGCTGATTTACGATCCCGTATTGCGTTGGTGAGTCAGGATATTGGGTTATTCGATACAACGGTTGCCGCCAATATCGCCTATGGGCAGAATGCGGCCGACCATGATGCTATTGTTGCGGCGGCTAAGAAAGCGGCTGCTGATGAATTTATTCGTGCTCTGCCGCACGGATATGATACCAGGTTGGGAGAGCGGGGTGTGCGGCTATCGGGTGGTCAAAGACAACGGATTGCCATTGCCCGGGCTTTTTTTAAGGACGCGCCGATTTTATTGCTTGATGAAGCGACATCGGCTCTCGACTCACAATCAGAAGATACGATCCAATCGGCTCTCAGTCAGTTGACCATAGGGCGGACCACGGTGGTCATTGCCCACCGTCTTTCCACGGTGCGTAAGGCTGATACGATTGTCGTTTTTGACCAGGGTCGCATTATTGAGATGGGTTCTCATGATGCGCTTCAGAGTCGCGGTGGCTTATATGCCAGGCTGTGCCGGATGCAATTTCATCACTCCGCTGAGGACCAGGAAGACAGTGATCCTTCAGCAGGTGATGGAGGTGCTCAAAAATCTTCTCCGGATATGCACCGGCGGGAAATGAAAGTTATTGATCCATGATGATGAAGGCTTTTTGGAAGGGTCCTTTTAAGAAAGCAAGTGTCGCTTTATGGCGGCGATGCGGGCATGGAATTTTATGTTGGTTGGTGGCCCGGTTTATTGGTCTGTGTTGGCTGACCGGACGCTGGCGTATATTGGGGGGGTGGCGACCGGCTGCTTTATGGGAACGTGGCCAGCCATTTATTTTATGTTTCTGGCATGGCCGTTTGGCCATGATGCCGTATTGTTGGCCTGACCACCAACCGATCCATATGTTGATCTCCCAACATGCCGACGGGCAGTTGATTGCCCGGACAGTCGGCCATTTTGGGATTGAGACGGTTGCCGGATCAACCAATAAAAATGGGGCATCGGCTTTGCGCCGTTTGATCTCTTGTTTGCGTGCCGGCCACTGTGTTGGCATCACACCTGATGGGCCACGCGGACCGCGTATGCGGGCATCAATGGGGGCGGTTGCACTTGCCCGGATATCTGGTGCTCCTTTGGTCCCGGCAACCTATGGTCTGTCGCGGGGTCGTCTGGCAACAAGCTGGGACCGCTTTTTAATTCCGTTTCCTCTGGCTTATGGGGTGATTCTTTGGGGGGAACCGATCCGGGTTCCGCGAGATGCTGATGAGCAAACAGCAATGGGCTGTGTGCGTATGCTTGAGGAGTCGCTCAATCGTCTGACCGCGCGGGCGGATCATTTGACCGGTCGATTAACCGTGGCACCTGAGGAGGGAGAATGGAGTTCTGGCAAACACCGGCAAGAAAACAGAGACGGTTCTGATAAGAAACGCCTATGATTTTAGGGGCCTATCGTTTAGCGACCAGAGGGTTTGGCTTTTTGGCCCCATGGGTATTGGGTCGTCGTGCTCGTCTTGGTAAGGAAGATTCAGCCCGTCTGGGGGAGCGGCTGGGTCGTGCCGGCCGGGAGCGGCCATCGGGTCCGCTTTTATGGATTCATGGGGCCAGTGTTGGTGAATCGGTTTCGGCTTTGGGGCTGATGGAACGGCTTTTGGGGATGGATCCGGCCCTGCATATTCTGATCACCAGCGGCACGGTGACATCCGCACAGCTTCTTGAGAAGCGGTTGCCATCCCGGGCTATTCATCAATATATACCGGTTGATATGCCATATGCGGTGCGACGTTTTCTTGATCACTGGCGGCCTGATCTTGCGGTATGGCTGGAGTCGGAATTATGGCCCAACCTGATTATGCAGACATATCACGCCGGTGTGTCGATGGTGCTGCTCAATGCGCGGATGTCACCGCATTCCTGTCGGCGGTGGCAGCGCGTTCCCGGAGCCATTCGGCGTATCCTGTCCTGCTTTGATTTTTGCTTCACCCAGAGTGAAGAAGAAGCACACCGATTTCGCAGCTTAGGGGCATGCAAAGTAGAGAAAATAGGCAACTTAAAATGGATTGCCGCACCCTTGCCATATTGTGCTCAATCCGCAGCTGATGTGAAGGCGCATATAGCCGGACGACCTGTATGGTTGGCGTCCAGTACCCATAGCGGTGAAGAAGACATGATCGCTGCTGCTCACAGACGTCTTAAAAATGATTTTCCCGACATCCTCACCATTATTGTCCCGCGTCATCCTGACCGTGGTCCGGCGATTGCCGGTTCTTTAAGTCAATCCGGTCTTGGGGTGGCCCGGCGCTTTTTGGGTGAACTCCCTGAAGCTGGTCAGGATATCTATCTTGCTGATACATTGGGCGAGCTGGGTTTGTTTTACCGGCTCACTGAGATTGCTTTTGTCGGGGGGAGTTTGGTGAAAGGTGGGGGCCATAACCCCATTGAGCCAGCCCAGCTTGGCTGTGCTCTTGTGATGGGACCCCATACCGGGAATTTTCCTGGTGTCACATCTGCTTTTGAGTCTGAAGGGGCTTTGTGGCGGGTCGATGATGCAGAGACATTGGCTCTGGCGGTGGCAGATTTGTTGCGCACTGCTTCAGTCCGGCAGGCGGCTATAGAGGCCAATCACCGGGTGGTTGCTGCTCATTGTGATCTCCTTGATCCGGTGATTGATCAGATATCAGCCTGTCTTTCTCCATTATCTTCAGGAATTGGCAATGCATCCCCCTGATTTTTGGGGACAGCCGGAATCGCTGTGTGCCCGGGGTCTGGTCCCGGTGAGTTGGTTGTGGCGGTTGGGTGCGGCGGCCCGGCGATTATGGGTTCGTCCGGCTTCGGTCGGGGTTCCGGTTCTATGTGTCGGAAATCTGAATGTTGGCGGGGCTGGCAAGACACCGGTTGCTATGGATCTGGCGGATCGTTTGCGTGACCGGGGCCGGCGACCGCATATGCTGGGACGGGGATATGGAGGCCGGTTAACAGGGCCGGAGCGGGTTGATCCGGCACGACATGACATATCGCAGGTCGGGGATGAAGCCTTGCTTTTGGCGGCAACCGCCCCGACCTGGATTGGCCGTGACCGGCGACAGAGTGCAGCCGCAGCAGTGGCTGCAGGGGCGGATGTTCTGGTGTTGGATGACGGATATCAGGATCCCGGTTTACGTAAGGATGGTTCTTTTTTGGTGGTTGATGGTGATTTTGGTTTCGGCAATGGTCGGGTGATGCCCGCCGGACCGTTACGCGAACCATTGACAGCCGGGTTAAGGCGGGCTGATGCGGTGATTATACTGGGATCAGACCGGGCGGGAGTTTCTGAATCCATCGGGCCGGATATTCCGGTTCTGCATGCCGCTTTGGAGCCAATCGATCATGCTGTTTTGTCTGGTCGCCCAGTGTGTGCGTTTTGTGGCATTGGCTTGCCGGGTAAGTTTCGCCGCAGCCTGGAAGAGATGGGGTGTCGAATCCAGGAATTTCAGATTTTTCCTGACCACCATCCTTACCGGCATCAGGATATTGAGCCATTGCTGAAACGGGCACGACAATCGGCGGCCCTGGTCGTTACGACCCGGAAAGATGCTGTGCGTTTACCGGCTGATTTGCGCGACCATATTATGGTTTCAAAGGTCAGATTGGTGTGGCGTCATCCGGCTGATTTAGAGGCCCTGTTGGATCATTGGGTCTAACCTCCTGGTATCGATATCTGGTATCGACACAGGGTCATAACGTTCATTCATATGGTGTTTGTTCATAGGGTCATGCTGCCGGATCATGGTGTTGAATCTGCGGGTGTTTCCGGGGGCGGCATGGGTCCGGTCAACAGAGCCGGATCCAGACCGACACCGTACCAATGCAGCCCCCAATGGAGATGCGGCCCGGTCGATCGCCCGGTAGAACCGACCGTGCCGAGCAGAGTCCCCGGCGAGACTTTCTGGCCTTCCTGAACCGCAATCTGATCAAGATGGGCATAGACCGAAGTAAGGCCATGGCCATGATCCAGCATCACTGTTTTTCCGGTAAAAAACATATCATCATGAACCAGATTAACCCGTCCTGGAGCCGGTGCGCGAATAGGGCTTCCCTCAGGAGCAGCAATATCAATCCCGAGATGGGGGGATCGCGGTTGCCCATTGAGGATTCTCTGACTCCCATAGACTCCGCTGATGCGACCCAGTACCGGCCAGTTTAAGGTCACACCATCAGGGTCGGTTGTGATCATCAAAGGGGTATTCTCACTACCCCGGCGGGCCTCAAGAATGGCATTTTTATCGCTTTTGATCCGGCGGAGATCATCCGCATTGGGGGAGACTTTTTTATCCGGCAACCCATCGATTCTCTGAATATCATAGGAGCGTTGGGCAACGGTGAGGGTGGTTTGATACCGGGTTCCCTCCGGCCCTTCGATGGTCAGGAGGAAATCCGGTCCGGCCTGGCGACCAAGCCCGAAAATAAAACGGCCATCGGAGGATACTCTCAGAGCCTGATCATCAAAATAAACCCGGCTCCCGGCCGGGGCGTATCCGGTCAGCAACCCACCCTGGATCTGGTGCCCGATGACGTTATGGGGCCGGATGTTTTTATCAGCCTGAGCAGGAGCAATCACGGTTACAGTGATCACGAAAATCACTATCAACCGAAGAAAAGATGTTGTTTGCATGATGATGCGCTGATCTGATTATGGGGTGAACTTTTGTAAAGAGGAAATCCGGGTCATGTGGTGTTCTTTTATAACAGCCCCACTTTTTATAACAGCCGCATGATACCAACCGGTTTTATGATAGCCAGCTTTATAACAACTATCACAACAACCGTCCCTGAGGATTTTTTGAGGGAGGGTTTGTTGTTGTCGTGGATTTGGTTTTGGTCAACCCGGTCTGGGGAGTGGTTGCCTGGGTTGGTTTTGGATTTTGTTCCTGAGAAGAAGCCATGTTGGTGGTTTTGGTCGCATGGGGGTTGGTCCCGATATGCGCCGGGACGGGAGGTGCATCGGCAAATTCGATGGTGATTTTCATATTGGGATGGGTCTGGCTGGCCCGGGTGAGAGGATGGTCGCGATGATCACGGATGACAGCATAGCCCCGGGCCAGAACATTGCGGTAGGAATAGCTTTCCAACAGATCCGTGGTCGCGGTGAGGCTGTGATGCGCCCTGGTCATGAAAGTATCCAAAGCAGTGGTGATACGGTGATTGAGATCAGCAAGCCGTTGCCGGTGACGGGCCAGACGTTCTTCCAGAATGGCCGGACGTAATCCAGCAACAGTTTTTGCCAGGGCGGCGGTGGCCCGGAGTTTTACAGCCGCCGCCGCCGCATCCAGGCGTTCGCCACATTCATCAGCCCATTGTGCCGCATTGCCCAGAATACGATCTGGTCCGGGCAGAGTTTGATCCAGCAGTTTCAGCCTCCCCTGGTGCCGTTCCATTCCATACTGGATAAGGGTATCCAGACGGCGACCCTGGTTATTGATCTGGGTTTGTAGATCTGCGCGTACCGGTACTGCCATTTCAGCCGCCGCACTGGGGGTCGGAGCACGATGGTCAGCAGCATGATCAATCAGGGTGGTATCGGTTTCGTGACCAATGGCTGAAATCAACGGAATATGTGAATTTGCAGCCGCCCGGGCGACGATCTCGGCATTGAAAGCCATCAGGTCCTCAAGGCTGCCGCCCCCACGGGCAACGATAATCAGATCAGGACGCGGGATATTGTCCTTTTTCGATAATTCGTTAAAGCCACTGATTGCAGCAGCAATCTGGTCGGCGGCGGTCTCGCCCTGGACACTGACCGGCCAGAGGACCACCCGGCGGGGAAACCGTGCGTGCAGACGATGAAGAATATCCCGCAGAACGGCCCCGCTGGGAGAGGTAATGACACCGATGATCTGTGGGAGAACAGGCAGAGGTTTTTTCTTTCCGGGAGCAAACAATCCTTCAGCAGCCAGACGCTGCTTTCTTTCTTCCAGCAGCTTAAGCAAAGCACCTTGCCCGGTTGGCTTCAGGCTTTCGACAATGAGCTGATATTTTGATTGCGGGCCATATGTCGATAAGCGTCCGGTTGCCAGAATTTCCAGGCCGTCTTCAGGTAGTGTTGCCAACTTCCGAACAGTGGTTTTCCAGCAAACAGCCGCTATAAGAGCCTGTTCGTCCTTGAGGTCAAAATACAGATGACCGGAACCGGGGCGGCGGATGCCGGAAATTTCACCACGTACCCGCACCCGTCCAAAACCGGTTTCAATGGTTTTTTTGAGGCTACGGGAGAGTTCGCTGACACTGTATTCGACAATATTATTACCGTTATGATTACCGTTATCGCCGATAGGGCTATCGATAGGATGGTCGATGTTATCATCACCATTGTCATTGTCGCCATGATCGCTGTCAGGAGTCGTATTGAGGTCAGAAGAAGTGATCATGGATTGTTTGGGCATGCGATTATTGTGAAGGGAAGCTGTACGGAAAAAACTACCAGACACATCCGTTTTTAATTATCAAGAGTAGTACCCTTGGGAAAAATATTCTGAAAAGAACGGATGAACGAAAAGATCTGGCAGAAATTTTATGAAAAATATAACAAAAAAGAACAATCATTCAGAAAAAATCAGAAAAAAACAGTCACTTAAACGTCCGTATAGGGTCAGAAAAAAAGTTTCGGCATCTTCTTTGCGGCGGTTTTTCTGATCGTCAGTCTGTGGCCTTTGGGGGGTGACACCAATTTTTGGATTTTTGGGTTTGGTATACTGCTGTTTGTTATGGCATTGCTGAAGCCGGGATTTTTGACGATTCCTCATCGATGGTGGTTTCGGCCGGGTCTGGCATTGGGTGGGTTGATTGCCCCGCTTGTTATGGCATTGATTTATTTTCTGATGATTGCCCCTATCGGCCTGGTGATGCGTCTTTTGGGGAAAGACAGCTTGAACCGGAGATTGAGCAAAGAGGCATCGACCTATTGGGTTGAGCGGGATGATCCGGTTGGATGCATGAAAAATCAGTATTAACCGGGTGAAAAAATTAATTCAGGAAAGGGTGGTTGATGATTTCTTTGCTTTTGGAATTCTGGGGTTTTTTGGTAACCAGAAAAAAATATTGGTTGTTGCCTATCGTTGTTACTCTCTCTGCTTACTGGGGGGGTTGATCGTTCTCACTCAGGGGACAGTGGTGGCACCTTTTATCTATACGATTCAGGAAGAACGTTTCAGCCCGATTAAAAATGATCCAGGGGCGGGATTGAGTGGAAAACCAGGAGACAGGGCCGGAGTGTCATTTAAAGTGTCATTTAAAAGGACGCAGAATTGGGGAAGGTGATTGATGCGGGTTTTGGTTGTTGGTTCTGGTGGGCGGGAACATGCTCTGGCCTGGGCGATTGCGGCCTCACCGTTATGTGAGCGTCTGTATGCTGCACCGGGGAATGCCGGCATTGCTGAAATTGCTGAATGCCATGATATTGCGGCGACAGATGCCCCCGGACTGATTGATTTATGCCAGGTGCAATCGATTGATTTTGTGGTGATTGGTCCCGAAGAGCCGCTGGTTTTGGGTCTGGCGGATGCTTTGCGGGCTGAGGGGGTTGGGGTTTTTGGTCCGAGCGCAGCAGCAGCTCAGCTGGAGGGATCCAAAGCCTGGATGAAGGACTTTTGCACCCGTTATGCTATTCCGACTGCTGATTATCGCTGCTTTACCGATTGTCAGGCTGCCCTGGATGACATTGAAAACCGACCACTCCCGATTGTGATTAAGACTGATGGTCTGGCGGCCGGTAAGGGGGTTACTATCGCGACGGACAGAAAAATGGCCCGGGATGCTGTCACCCGGAGCATGCAGGACCACCATTTTGGAAGTGCCGGCAACACCCTCATCATTGAGGATTATCTGCCGGGTGAGGAGGTGAGTTTTTTTGCTTTGCTGGATGGTGAAAGCGCCATTCCTCTGGCAGCAGCTCAGGATCATAAACGCCTTGGTGAAGGAGATACTGGTCCCAATACCGGGGGGATGGGGGCTTATTCGCCTCCGGCTTGTTTTGATCAGAGTCTGCAAGAACGGGTGATGGCTGAGATTATTCAGCCGGTTCTCGAGGGGATGCAGGCTGAGGGACACCCCTATCGGGGGGTTCTTTTTGCTGGTTTGATGATTGTTGATGGGGCTCCCAGATTGTTGGAATATAATATTCGTTTCGGGGATCCGGAATGCCAGGTTCTCATGGCCCGGCTGCGCTCAGATTTATTGACCGCTTTGTTGACGGTTGAGGAGGGGGGGTTGCGGCATTTCGATCTCCGGTGGTCTGAGGAGGCGGCTCTCTGTGTTGTTATGGCGGCTCGCGGATATCCGGGGGCATATGAAAAAGGCACCCTCATTGATGGAGTCGCTGCCGCCGGGGCCGATGTTGAGATTTTTCATGCCGCAACCAGATACGATGATCAGGGACAGTTGCGGGCCGATGGGGGGAGAGTTCTGGGTATCACCGCCTGGGGGAAAGATCTGGCGACCGCCCGGACCAAAGCCTATGAAGCAGTTGGGCGCATTGATTGGCCGGGAGGAATCTATCGCCGTGATATCGGTTGGCGGGCATTGAAAGACGATGATGATTCTTAAAAAAAAGATTCTGCCCTAAGGTTTTCAGGAGTCTGAGGAAGGATCACCCCGCCGGGCTGCAAAGAAACGCGAGAGCAGTTCCCCGCACTGGCTTTCGAGGAAGCCGCCATAAATTTCAGGACGATGATGACAAGTGGGCTGGGAGAACAATTTTGCCCCATGTTCGACCCCGCCGGATTTGGGGTCAAAGGCCCCGTAATACAGGGATTGAATGCGAGCTGCAGCAATCGCCCCGGCACACATGGCGCAGGGTTCCAGAGTGACATAGAGGGTGGCGTTGTGGAGGGTTTTGGTCCGGCATTTTTGGGCAGCTTCTCTCAGGCAGAGGATTTCGGCATGCGCGGTTACGTCTTTTAATTCCTCGACCCGGTTGCCGGCCTCAGCCAGGATAACATCATTGACCGTCAAGACTGCCCCGACGGGGATTTCCCCTCGTTCAAAGGCTTGTTCAGCCTGCCGGAGGGCTTGATCCATATAGTGATGCGGGGGCGGCATGGAGTCTTTGATTGCGCTTTCGATGGGGTTTTACCGGGGTGATGGATCTTGATAACAATACAGCCTCCATCAAGCTGACTTGCGCCACATTATTCGCTCTGAAGCAACAAGGCCAGCAAACGGCAATGGGAGAAGAAATTTGGGGGGTCACCATCTTTCCTCCCGCAGAGAAGTTCTGAGCGCATAATCAACCCCAATGGTTTTGAAATGTTTTTGACCATAGGCAATTTTCTGATCTTCCCTGGTCCGGAGATGCTGGCGGTCCGTGGATGACTTGGTCTCGCGAACAAAATAGAGGCTTTCATCGCGTTCGGCGACAAAAGCCCAATCGGGGTTATAGGGGCCAATGGGCGTATCAATGACGAACCAGCCGGGGAGTTTTACGAACAACCGTACATTTTCGTCATTATCCAGTTCCCTGGCGTATCGCCGCTCAACTTCAGAATCACATTCAATGGCATTAAACAGGGTTTTTTCGGTGTTCTTCACTGTATAGAGTCGGTCTAAATAGCGTTGAATTTCTTCTGCGGCATCTTTCTCAATCCGGGCCATATCCCATCTTTGGTCGGTGATTTTTTCGTATTGGATTCCATCCAGCATCAGATCCCGAAGGGCCCGGGAGATTTCCCGGGTGACTGCCTCCATGAAGGATTGCGGATTGATCTGGAATTCGGCCAGCCGACCGGATTGTTGTAAAATCTGAACCAATGTATGGCGGGTGAGTTCGGTTTCCTTTTGTAAGAAAGCCAGAATATCGGGCAAAAATGCCACAGATTGAGTCTCAAAGGATTTTTGTTCTAAGACGGTTTGGGAATCAACTCCGGCCTCGGTGATATCGAGACCAGCACGGGTTGTGGTGATGCGGACTGGCTTGATGGGGTCAATGTTTTTAATGCGCCTGGCGGCTTTTTCGATCAGTGCATCGGTATTAAACCGCACCCGGTAACGGGTGCGTTGGCTGATTCGTTGCCATAGTTTTTCAAATTCGGGATCCAGATACACTTGTTTATGAAAGGTGAGCAGTCGTTTTTCCCGGGCATCAGGGATGCGGTTTTTGAACAGCTTTTGATTGATGATATCAGTGATTTCCGGTTCCAGAGAGACAAATTCCGCGGAGATTTTCAATTTAAAATCGGGGTTTTTGGGGTCGAATGAATCAAGGATTTCTCCATCCTCATTCAGGTACCCATGATCCACCAGTTCCTGCCAGATGGTGGTTGAGGTTGCTTGTCCGATTTCTGTTTCCACCCCTTGAGAATTTGGGGAGACAAGTTTAGAAAAGGCAATTTTTTCGACCCGCCCGAAACGGATTCCGTATTCCTCTTCAAATTCGGATTGCAGAGTGCGGGCGAATTCTTCGTAGGATTGATTGGCGATAACTGTGAGGCGGTTGATGTTTTCATCGTGAATGCGGTGTCCTTCCTGATTGACCGCCAGACGCAAGCCGCGACCAATTTCCTGGCGTTTTTTGTCCGGGGACCGGGTTTCATTCAGGGTGCAGATCTGGAACACGTTGGGGTTGTCCCACCCTTCCCGCAAGGCGGAATGGGAAAAAATAAAGCGCAGAGGTTCGGCCTGATCCAACAGCTTTTCCTTATCCCGCATAATCAGATGATAGGTTTCTTCATCATCTCTGGTGTTGCCTCTGGTATCCCGGACTCGCCCCTTTTTATCCCGGCTGAAATACCCATTATGGATATTGGTAACCGCATGGGGGATGAGGCCCTTATAGGCTGGTTTTTGTATGAGTTCGCAAAAAGCATCCTCGAACCATCGACCGATTTTTCCCAGCCCGGTTGAGCCATCATCATGATAGATGCGATAATTGGCGACTGTGTCGATAAAGAACAGGGAGAGTGGCTTGATGCCTTTGTTTTGAAAGGCCCGCTCTTTTTTCAGATGCTGTTCGACGGTTTCAAAAACCTGGCGTTTCATAATATCATCATTCAAACCACCGATTTCGTGGCCCAGAGCCAGCCAATGCCCGGAGGTGAGTTCCACCCCTGCGGCTCCGGGTGTGCAATCAATATTCTGAATGATATAGCCATTTTCATACGCGGCCCGCTGGCCGGATTTTACGAACAGATCATCGCCTTGCCGGACCCATACCCGGACCGGTTTTGGCCCTTTTGCTCCTTCCTTATGGATTTCAACCCGGGCCCGGATGCCGTTTGTATTATCAGTTTGCAGAAGCCTTACAAACGCATCATTGAAGTGATCTTCGGTCCGGACTGAGGCCACCTCAATCCGTTTCACCAGCCGCAGATCATAGGCTTTGATGGGGTCCAGTTTATAAAGCAGATTATACGGATTGCGATGGGTGGCACTGTAGCGCAAAGTTGCTGATGGATTGAGGCGTTTGATGGCATCTTGTGCTTTTTGGGTATTATCGACACTTTGTGGTTCATCAATAATCACCAGAGGACGGGTTGCCTGAATAAACTCAATGGGTTTTCTTCCCGACATCCGGTCATTTTCCCGGTTGATGACGTTACGTTTTTGATCAGCACGCTTTTGGTCTGGTTGTTTGGTTGTATCGGTGATTGTTTCTGATTGTGGCTGGTCGGGGAAGTCTTTCACGAATGCCTGGATATTGATCACCATGATCTTGATATGGTTGCCGCCGCAAAATTCCCGCACGGCTGCCAGTTTTTTGGAATCATAGACAAAATAATCAAACGGCACCATGTCATAGAGGGTCCGGAAATGGTCCTTCATGATGGTGATGCTTTTGAGCACTCCTTCACGGACTGCGACGCTGGGCACTACAATGATGAATTTGCGAAACCCATAGCGTTTATTCAGCTCAAACACCGTGCGCAGATAGACGTATGTTTTGCCGGTTCCGGTTTCCATCTCAATCGAGAAATGCCGCCCCTGAAGCGCAGGCACTTTTTCGATGGCGTTGGCTTCCTGTATTGTATGGACATTGGCCAGCAGCACATCATCGGGCAGAGTCAAAAGATTCCCGACCCCGAGTTCTTGTTCAAACATTCCGCCGATTTGCAAGGATTGAAAAGCCGCCGCACTGTTTTGCGGGCTGGCCTGACCGGCAAAGACATCAACCACTGCATTGATGGCGTCTTGTTGATAGTCCAGTGAGGGATCAAATTTAAGTTTCACTTGCGATTTTCTCACATTATCTTATACTGATCATGCAGATGGTTCGCTTCCCAAGGCTGGGTTGACCGACATCTGCTTTTTGTTTCCTTACACTTTATACCCGTATGATGCCTTTTTTCTTCGGGTCTTTGTCGGTCATATGCCCTCTAGACTGTCTGGAAGATAATATCCTGGCTGGTGATCCGGGCCTGGGTTTTGAAACTTTGCACGGCATTGGCTTTGAGTTGATCATTGCCCCGGAAGCCGGCATCCAGGCAGATCACCTGGGCCGGGTTGGCGGCGGCTAAGGCGTCAATCAATTCGGTCGTGATGGTTTTTTCCAGGCAAATCAGCAGGGGGCCGGTTTCCCCTTCAATGGAAAATACGGGTTTTCCGGCCAGGGTGCGCTGAGTCACCGGGGTTGTCAGTTCAAAGCCGGCTTTGAGCAATAATTCATAGAGAATATCTTCGGGCGTGCTGGTGGCATCCAGATGATCAATATGATCTTCCAGGCGTTGGGCGATGGTTTCGGCATCGTCGGCTTTCTGATCCCAGACCTTAAAATTGGAGCGATCCAGCCGAAAGGCCCGGAAGCCCAGATCCGGCTTTTCGCCGGTATCAAGGTCGAGTTTACCGGTCTGTTCAGAGCTGATTGTTTGGTCGGCGATTTTTTGGGCAGCCCGGCGGATGCGTTCGCGACCAATATCGGCAATGGTGTCATACCCGGCTTTACAGGCTTCGGATTTTTCGTCACAGGGTTCGGGCAACTGGACACAGATATATTTGCGCTGGCCCCCATCCTCAGCATTCAACTGCATCACCGCATGAGCGGTTGAGGATGAGCCAGAGAAAAAGTCCAATATTAAATCTGTATTTTGAGTTGTGATATTGCAAAGGTGCTTTAAAGTTATTGTAGGTTTAGGGTGGTCAAAAAATTTCGGCTCAAATAATTCAGAGATCTCAGTTGTTCCATCTTCATTCATCCCATGATTATCCCACCACGATTCAGGCTTGACCCTCATTGAGATTTTTTCAGACAAATATTTTTTCTGAACAGGTCTTCCCGTATTGGATTTTCCAAAAATTATTCTTCCATCTTTGATTCTCTTTTTAACTTCCTCTTTTCCAAAAACCCAATACCTACCTTTAGGAGGAAGAAAACAATCATTGGTATTTGGATTTATGATTTCAAAATAAGGTCCTTTATGATTTGCCGATAAATCAGTAGTCGTCCAAGGTCCTCTCGGGTCATTATCAGTATTAGAATAATTTTTTCTGATATATTCTTCAGATATCGGAAAACCTATTAAATTTGTGACCAATAAATTTTTTGCATAACATATGAAATAGTCATGAACAGAGGGAATCTCCCCCATATTATTTCCGTTTGTTTTCTTTTTCCAAATTATTATACCAACAAAATTCTCCTCTCCGAAAATTTGATCACACAGGGCTTTTAAATGCGCCTGTTCGTTGTCATCGATGCTGATAAAAATCACCCCATCCTCGCGGAGTAAATTCCTGGCCAGATAGAGGCGCGGATACATCATACTCAGCCAGTTGGAATGATACCGCCCGGTTTGTTCGGTATTGGTGGAAAATTTGCGGCCCTGCCCATCCAGCTGGCCGGTATATTCCAGATAGGTCCTGAGATTTTCCGCATGCTTATCGGGATAGATAAACTCCTTGCCGGTGTTATAGGGCGGGTCGATATAGATCATCTTGACCTTACCGAAATAGGCTTTTTGCAACAGCTTGAGGACCTCCAGATTATCCCCTTCAATGAACAGATGACCGGTCGTATCAAAATCAACCGATTGATCCCGTGCTGGCTTCAGGGTGGCAATGCTGGGTTGCTGGATGACGCGCATACAATCAGCCTTGCCGGGCCAGGTGAGGCCAAAGCGTTCTTTCCCCGGCTCCACCCATGTACCCAGAACACGTTTGAGCTGATCAAAATCAATCCGGTCTTCTGCAAAAACTTCCGGGAACAGGCCACGTAAAGCCGCGCGTTTTTCCGCCCCCACATCCATTGAGGTGAGATCGAAGGTCTCTGGCCTATGAGTCTCCGGCCTATGGGTCTCTGGCTCATGGGTCTCTGGTCTGTTGGGTGCCGTTGTATCAGTCTCCGGTTTATTTATTTCCGGCTTGTTTGATTCATCTGCGGCAGTCTTGATGATGCTTTTTCTGGTTTCATGCATTGATTGACTCTCTTTCCATCTTTACGCATCAGGCTGTTTTGGTGTTGCGTGATGTTATACGTGGGATGGTATTCCTCCGGACGTTCAGACCCCAGCTGGTTCAAACAGTCAAGCCGCAACGCTGGGCACTACAATGATGAATTTGCGAAACCCATAGCGTTTATTCAGCTCAAACAAAGTGCGCAGATAGACGTAATACAGCCTGAGTAATGACAGGCAAACCATATCATATCATCGGATACCAATGGCATCGCAGAATCGGAAACGTCGATGATCCCAAAAAAATCGGCGTAAACCAGAGAGAAATATGCTCAATATGGCTATCGGGTCCGTTGTTTCGTCTCCGGCGTTATTGATGCTGACACGTAATTTTCCCGACCCGTATCTTTTCTTTCTGACACGTAGTCTTTCGGATATCCATCAAGCAGTCCTTTCCGTCCTTATCAGTACCGGTCTTTATCATTGGGCTGTTTGCCGGGGTGTGATCCTGCTTGTGATTGGTTGTTTGCTGATTGATGATGGGGCCATGTTGACTCGTTTTGCTGCTGCCTTTGGCTTGTTATCAGACCGGCGAATCCGCCGGGTTTTGCTGTTGTCTGTGATCGGGGCTTTTGTGGTGCTGGTTCTTCTGGCCGCAGTATTGAGCGGGGGTTTGTTTCTGCTCCCTTCAACCGGTTGGTATTGGTTGGATGGGCTGCTTGCATCATTGGGGATGCTGGTGATCTTTGTTCTGGCTTTGGCACTGTTTCCGGCCTTAACCGGGGTTGCTGTGAGCTTGTTTCTGGATGTGGTGGCTGCTTCTGCTGAGGCTCATTACACAGACGGATTGCCGCCGCCACGCTCTTTGTCGCCGGGGCGGGCGGTGATGCTGACCCTTCGATATGCCGGGCTGATTGTGGTGGTGAATATTCTTCTGTTACCGGCATTGCTGCTGGGGCCGCTTTATCCCCTGCTGTATTATGGGGCCAACGGCTATCTGCTGGGGCGTGAATATTTTGACCTGGTGGCCTTACGTCGCCTGTGCCCGGATCAAATAGCCTTCTGGCGTCGCCGGGCAGCTGGCCGGATATGGCGGCATGGGATGGTGGTGGCTTTTTTATTCAGCCTGCCGGTGGTTAATCTGATCGCACCGGTTATCGCAACCGCTGCCCTGGCGTTGTTGCTGGTCGATTTGATGCAGAATACGCCCCCTGTGACTGGCCGGCGACCGCAATCCCCCCGGCGGCTTGTGTCCGGGTCGCAATCCAAAAGACCAGAACATCTGACCTGAGAAAGTCTGACCTTAGACAGTATGACCTGAAACAGTCCTGAAACATTATTCAGATGTGACGGAGGCCGTCTTATGAGGATACTGGCAAAGATCGGTAATAATACAGTGCCCACAGTCGGGTTTACGGGCTTTGCAGACATAGCGACCATGGAGAATCAGCCAGTGATGAGCACGCAAGGCGGCCCATTCCGGAACCCGGGAATGGAGCTTTTTTTCCACCTCCAGAGGCGTGCGGCCCGGGGCAAGACCGGTCCGGTTGGAGACCCGAAACAAATGGGTGTCAACAGCAATGGTCGGGTGTCCAAAGCCGATATTGAGCACAACATTGGCAGTTTTGCGTCCAACCCCAGGCAACGCCTGGAGCTGTTCGCGATTATCCGGGACAGTGCCACCATGCCGTTCAATCAGGGCCTGGCTGAGGCCGATGATGTGTTTGGCTTTGGAATGATAGAGGCCGATGGTTTTGATATAATCCTTGAGATGATCCAGACCCAGGGCCAGCATTTTTTGCGGTGTATCGGCAATCGTAAACAGGGCCGCAGTTGCTTTATTGACTCCTTTATCGGTTGCCTGAGCAGACAGCACCACCGCCACCAAAAGCGTGAAAAGATTGCTGTGGTTGAGTTCACCACGCGGATGAGGTGTTTGGCCTTCAAACCGCCGGAAAACGGTATCGATGGAAGGGCGGCCCATTGGGGAAATTTTTTTCATCAATCCTGTCATCAAGCTGGTTTTTCATCGGTGTTGTTGTGGGTCGTATCCGGGAACTGAACATGGAAACCCCGGCCCTGAAAAAAAACCGAACTCAGGAACAAAGCCCGGATAGAGCCGGGATGGTTCCGGGATTGTATTTTCCGGTCATTTTTTTGCGTTATTTTTTTATTGATATTTCCCGTATCAATGATTTTTGATCATGCTGTCATGATATCGTGCTGTCATATTCCTATATAAATTTAAACGGTCTTATAAATTTAAAAACGGTCTTATAAATTTAAACAGTCTTAATAAAGGCAAACAATCTTATAAAGCTAAACAGTCTTATGAAGCTAAACAGTCTCCTGACGAAGCAAAACCGCAAAATGATCAGAAATAACAAAACAGGATCATTCAACTTCGTTCATGAGACAACAATCTGTATCAGGGATTCAGATGCAAATAGCCAGATGCGAAGAGATTCGAACAGATGGTATTGGTGATGGAAACAACGCAGAATCATCAATCTTCTAGCGACAGATCCGTTTATCATGGGTCGGGGCATTCCGGTTATGATGACCGGCACTCCGCCGATGATTCATCGACCCAGGAGCCGGTTTTGTTTGATGCCGTTTTGTATCCCCATCGCAGTTTGTCGGTGCGTGCTGCCCTGGTTGTGACGGCGGTGATGGGGGTGATTTTTTTTGTTGTTGGGATTTTTTTCCTGGCATTGGGGGCCTGGCCGGTATTGGGTTTTTTCGGGCTTGATATGGTGTTGCTTGGTGGGGCTTTTTGGCTGAATTTCCGTCAGGCCCGGCTGTGTGAGCGGGTGTCTTTGACTGCATCAAGGCTCCGGATTGAGCGGGTTGATACCCGGGGCCGGCGGTGTCACTGGGATTTTCAGCCCTACTGGACCTGGATAGAAATGGCCGATACACCGCATCATGATACCCCATTGACTCTGATGTCCCGGGGCCGGCGTCTGGTGATTGGCGGTTTCCTGAATGGGGGGGAGCGATTCGATTTTGCCCGGGCCTTACGCCATGCTTTGGCCAAAGCCACCGCATGAAAGCAAAAAGACTTCAATTCTGATTGATTGATGTATCCCTCTGCTCTGAGGGTGTTTTTTTACAGAATATGTATGACCCGAGATACACAACCATAAAAGATCCCGTCCCTTGCCTGGCGAACGGGTTCCGGGAACCTTTCGGTTTGTCGATCATTCAAGCCGATAGTTGAGATTGCGGGGCGGGCTGCTTTTCCCTTCGGTTATGGCTTTTGATACTCTTAAGTAAGAGTGGGTTTTCCCATATTGCCAAAGGTCATATTCGTATCTGATCCCTATTTGATGTGGTCTTTGATCAGATTGTAAGACCGTGGGTCGTTGCGTTCCCATTTTCTTCGAAGAGCGAGCCCAGCTGCAATACTCTGCAATCTGTAAGCAAGGATCGGACGATGAAGGGGACGTCTTCCATCTGCCGTCCGGGATGGTTTGCTGCGCCACTTCATTGACTGCATGATTGATTGCATGGGTAAACTGAGCCTGATGTTTTTTCTTTCCAATACTGGCCGTTGTAAACAGAAATGCGCGGGTTCTTTTTTTCTCTGCCGATATGGCGTTTTTTAGCTGGTAATACCAGCCATATTTGTAAAAAATATGGTTTGATTTCCGGACATGTGAACGCGCTTTTGGTTTTTCCATAATCGTTGCGTGGACGTCAAATTCATGGTTTTTCATGATGCTAAAAACCTTATTGCGGATTTTTTGCCTGTCATGACAGGCATGGAAGCTGTCCCCAATAAGGGATCTTTCCCAGACTATCTTACGTCTTAAATCTTCCAAAGCCTGACTGATGGCGCAATTTTCCATCATGACGCTGCAGATGATAAAATATCGGCTGGCATTCCCTTTTTTATGAAAGCCGAAACACCCGGCCTCATCGGAAAATATATGGAAAATATATGAAGACGTTTCATGGTCTCCAGCCATGACGGCCGGGCAATGCGATCACCGGAATCATTTCAGAAAAGATCCTGATCTGATCATTGATAAATGGATGCTGCGAATTCCCGGCTGTTTGGTGGGGAATATTATGATTAAGGCGCTTGCGGCCCTTGCTCGACCTTCATACTCTCGCCGATATTATATTCGGATATGTCACGTTCCTGAATATCCGGCAGTTCTTCCCCGGTGGTCCGGAAGACCAGTTCTTTGGTGAAATGGCCAAAGGCATTACGGGATTTGAACCATGCTGTCTCAGCATAGCTGATATTGCCGAAAGCCGAATCCTCTAAGGCATCATAGCAGGCCCTGAGAAAATGAACCGCATCGGCCAGTTGACGATGGAGTTCTTGCAGGTCCGAAGCCTGAGAGGGCAGAGGCATGGCTTCAATCGTTTCGACTGTGCCAATCCGTTCCAGGAGTTCCTCAAGATACCCTTCAGCATCCATGAATTTAACATCATCGATCACTTCATCATTCATATTGAAGCTCTCAATCAGGCGACCCTGGAGAATAATTGCCCGCCCCAGCAAATCATGTTTTTCAGCAATCAGGGCATTATATTGCTCAATATCAGCTTTGCTGGCCTCTGTATCACAAGCCGTGACCAGCAAGACAATCAGTGCGGCTGTGATCTGTTTTATCCATTCCGGCATATCAGCCCTCTCAGTTCCTGGAGATTGAAACCAATACTATGAATATGATGGTCTTTGTATAAAAAGCACGTCTTTTTTCGGTTTTTTTTTAAGAGAGCATTCCTCATTTTTCTTCATCATTTTCTTTCATCCCGCTTAAAAAGACGCATTTTGTATTTTATTTTTCGTATTGATATCCTGCCCATGCTTTGGGCATGGAGAGATTAAGAACATCCTGCATACTGTACCGGCCCGGTGGTTGCCGGACCGCCCATCTGGCGGCTTTCAGGGCACCAATGGCATAGATGCGGCGGTTATGGGCCCGGTGGGTGAGTTCCAGCCGTTCCCCGGTCCCGCAAAAGAGCAGACTATGATCACCGATGGCATCTCCCCCCCGTGCGGTGGCAAAGCCAATTCCCCCTTTTGGCCGGGAGCCTTTGCGTCCGGAATGAGGCGGGAGCATCGCCTGCTCAGGATCAATCCCGCGTCCTTTTGCCGCCGCAGTAGCCAAAGCCAGGGCAGTCCCTGAAGGCGCATCAGCCTTGGCGGCATGATGGAGTTCCATCACCTCAATATCAAAATCATCATCCAGGCAGGCCGCACAATATTCGATTAAGCTGGTTAATAACGTAATACCCAGACTCATATTGGCCGCCTGTACAACCGGGATCTTCCCGGCGGCCTGATTGATGGCGGTCTGGCTGTCGGTATCCAGGGCTGTTCCCCCGATGACATAAGCGGCATGGTTGGCAACCGCCAACGGTGCATATTGACTGGCACCGCAAGGGGCGGTGAAGTCAATGATGACATCGGCATTGGTGATCATGGTGGCCGGATCATCGCTCACGAGAACACGACACGGCTCATGACCGACCAGGACCCCGGCATCTTTACCAAGATCCTGATGCCCCGGACATTCACCGGCTCCGGTTAAGCGATAGTCTTTTCCAGAGAGAATTTCAGAAAGCAACAACCGCCCCATACGGCCCGCCGCGCCGGGGATGGCAATGCGCAATGGAGGCATGGATACTCCTTTTTGGTGTTTTGGTGGCTCTTATATTTTGGTGGTTTTGGTCTGATTGCCGGTCATGTCGATTCCTGGCTTTATGCCGTGGCTGATTATTGTTCTGGTGAGATATGGCTAATCCTTGAGGTCTTCCCATAGATCTTTGACCTTGGCAAAGAAGCCTTCTGATTCAGGGCTGTTGCTTTCCTGGGAGCCTTCAGAATCAAACA
Organism: Alphaproteobacteria bacterium; assembly: GCA_965199175.1. Lineage (GTDB taxonomy): Bacteria > Pseudomonadota > Alphaproteobacteria. The sequence continues at coordinate 1,674,406 of OZ240684.1, read as the reverse complement.
TGCGCAAAATTTCTTTTTGTTTTTTGCTGAGATTGGTCGGGGTCTCAACCAATGCCTCGATAAACATATCACCGCGCACGGAAGATTTAAGAACCGTCATCCCTTTGTTTTTCAGGCGGAATTGCTGGCCAACCTGAGTACCAACCGGAACAGTGACCCGGGCACGTGCGCCGTCAATGGTCGGAACCTCAATCGTGCCACCCAATGCTGCTGTGACCATCGGGATCGGGACCCGACAATAAATATTTGCTCCATCGCGTTGAAAAATTCGATGCGGTTTGACCGAAATAAAAAGATACAGATCCCCTGGTGGTGCGCCATAATCGCCTGCTTCCCCTTCATTGGCCAACCGGATCCTGGCACCATCCTCAATGCCGGCCGGGATGGCGACCTTGAGTTCCTTATGACGCCGCACCCGCCCCGAACCACCGCATTTCAGGCAGGGGTCTTCGATCATCTGTCCGCGGCCACCACAGCGATGGCAGGTTCGTTCAATGGTGAAAAATCCTTGTTGTGCCCGTACTTTTCCCTGGCCGCGACACGTGGTGCAGGTGACTGGTTGTGCTCCGTCTTTGCCGCCACTGCCATTACAGGTTTCGCAGGCAGCCAATGTACCCAGAGGAAGAATGGTTGTTTTTCCGGCAAATGCTTCAGACAACGAAATTTCCATATCATGACGCAAATCGGCCCCGCGTTTGGGTCCGGCGCGCCGCCTCCCTCCTGAAAAGACATCCCCGAACATTTCATCGAAAATATCCGAAAAGCCGCCACTGAATTCAAAGCCACCGGATTGTCCGGCACTGTTGTTGGGGTCAACTCCGGCATGGCCGAATTGATCATAGGCGGCGCGTTTTTGGCTGTCTTTGAGGATTTCATAGGCTTCATTCACATCCTTGAATCGCCGTTCAGCCTGTTTGTCATCGGGATTGCGATCCGGATGATATTGCATCGCCAGCTTGCGATACGCCGATTTTAAGGTCGATGAATCGGCATCACGGGAAACCCCAAGGATGCTGTAATAATCCTCCTTAGTCATCGCAACTGAATGCCGAAGCGGTGGTCAGAAAAAACCAGTCTGCTCTTAGGCTGATTTTTTCTGATCCTTTTGTTTGCCATCGCTGTTTTTGGCTTTTTTATCCTGAGGCTGGCTCTGATCAGCCGATGATGAGACATCCTCAAAATCAGCATCAACCACATTATCGTCTTTTTCGTTATTTGTCGGTTGTTCAGCTTGATCACTGTCTTCGGCTTCGGTTTGACTGGCTTTATAAACCGCCTCACCGAGTTTCATGGCGGCCTGAGCCAGAGCACCGACCTTGGTATTGATATCCTCAGCACTGGAATCATCCTGATCTTTAGCGGTGCGCAGATCATTCAGGGCTGATTCGATAGCATTTTTTTCTTCTTCGGAAATTTTATCCCCATGATCTTTGAGATTTTTCTCAGTACTATGAATGATTGACTCGGCCTGATTGACCGCTTCGACACGTTCACGGCGCTCCTTATCCTGGGACGCATTGGCCTCGGCCTCTTTGACCATCTTGTCAATTTCTTCATCCGATAAACCGCCGGAAGCCTCAATACGTATTTGCTGTTCTTTATTGGTGGCTTTGTCTTTTGCCGAAACATTGACAATCCCGTTGGCATCAATGTCGAATGTAACCTCAATTTGAGGTGTGCCGCGTGGGGCTGGGGGAATACCGATCAGATCAAACTGGCCAAGCGGCTTGTTATCAGCCGCCATTTCACGCTCACCTTGAAAGACCCGGATGGTGACGGCTCCCTGATTATCTTCGGCGGTTGAAAAAACCTGGCTCTTGCGGGTCGGGACAGTTGTATTACGCTCAATCAGCCGTGTGAAAACGCCGCCTAACGTCTCAATCCCCAGGGAGAGCGGTGTAACATCAAGCAACAGAACATCCTTAACATCGCCCTTGAGGACACCGCCTTGAATCGCTGCACCGGCGGCCACAACCTCATCAGGATTGACCCCGCGATGCGGTTCATGTCCGAACAGTGATTTGACGGTTTCGGCAATCCTGGGCATGCGGGTCATTCCACCAACCAGGATGACTTCTTTGATATCTGAGGCTTTCAGCCCGGCATCCTTGAGGGCTGCCTTACAAGGCGCAATGGTGCGTTCGACCAGATCTTCAACCAGCTTTTCCAGCTGAGCACGGGTCATCTTGATATTGAGATGCTTGGGACCGCTTGAATCAGCGGTGATGAAAGGCAAATTGATCTCAGTCTGAGCGGCGGTGGAAAGCTCAATTTTGGCTTTTTCGGCAGCTTCTTTCAGGCGTTGCAAGGCCAGCTTATCCTCACGCAGATCAATTCCTTGTTCTTGCTTGAATGTATCGGCCAGGTGATCAATGATCCGCTTGTCAAAGTCTTCCCCTCCTAAAAATGTATCGCCATTGGTTGATTTAACCTCAAAGACACCGTCACCGATTTCCAGGATTGAAACATCGAACGTCCCCCCGCCAAGATCATAGACCGCGATGATACCGCTTTCCTTTTTATCAAGACCATATGCCAGGGCGGCGGCTGTTGGTTCATTGATGATGCGTAAGACTTCCAGGCCGGCAATTTTTCCGGCATCTTTTGTTGCCTGACGCTGAGAATCATTAAAATAAGCCGGTACAGTGATCACGGCCTGACTGACCGATTCGCCAAGATAGCTTTCGGCGGTTTCCTTCATTTTCTGGAGGATGAATGCGCTGATCTGGCTGGGGCTGTACATCTCGCCACGGCATTCAACCCAGGCATCTCCTTTATCATTGCCCTGGATGGAATACGGCACCATATCTTTGTCCTTGGAGACCATGGCGTCATCCATCCGCCGGCCAATCAGCCGTTTGATAGCAAACAAGGTATTTTCCGGATTCGTGACCGCCTGGCGTTTGGCTGGTTGACCGACCAGACGTTCCCCGTCTTCAGCAAAGGCAACCATCGAAGGGGTTGTCCGGGTCCCTTCGCTGTTTTCGATAACTTTGGCGTCTTTGCCATCCATAACGGCGACACAGGAATTGGTTGTTCCCAGATCAATGCCGATGACCTTGCTCATGAAATGCCTCTCAATTCTTCTTGGTTGTTTTTAAAATTCATTCTTATCGGTTCGTTTTACTGGCTCATTTTTACTGGTTTATTCTTGGTTCACTGGTTTGTTCTTGGTTCTGGTTTGTTCACTGACTGGTTGATTGTCAGCAACCGGTTTTGCAATGGCGCATAAAAACGCAAAAACATAAAAACACAAAAATGTCATGCCCGTCTGGCAGGCAATGCTTATATAGTTGACTGAAAAGCGAACGCAAGGGGGGCAATCATCATCTGTATGGGATTTTTTGGGATGATTCCTCAGGTTGGCTTTATCGCTGTTTTGGCGGGTTTGGGCGGATTCTTGCCAAAGGTGGCATGCTGAAGGGGTGCTGGCGGGAGAGGCCGTGACATCTGTTATGCTGCCAACCCGTCATCATGATCCGCGTTTTCCTGATGGGTTTGATGTTTATCCTGGTTATTTCGATGCGGCGGCACAACGGGCGTTACTGGCCGATATTGATACCATTTTAGCCTCTGCCCCGTGGTTTCAGCCGGTGATGCCGGGCACAGGACGGCCTTTTTCTGTGCGTATGACCAATGCCGGTCCTTTGGGATGGGTCTCTGACCAATCGGGTGGGTACCGTTATCAGGAAACCCATCCGGTGACCGGGGGGGTCTGGCCTCCCATTCCTCAACGAATCCTTGATCTCTGGCACGCCGTGACCACCTATCCGGCTTTGCCGCAATGTTGTCTGGTCAATCTTTACGGGCATCAAAAGGCACGTATGGGAATGCATATTGACCAGGATGAAGCGGCTCGTGATGCGCCGGTGGTCTCGGTATCTTTAGGGGATCCGGCTCGTTTTCGTCTGGGTGGCCGAACCCGCCGGGATCGGGCTTTTTCAATACAGATTAAATCAGGCGATGTGGTGGTTCTTGGCGGTTCATCGCGTCACCTGTATCATGGTATTGACCGGATTGATTATGGCCATAATGATCTGATCCGGGACCGCATGGGCATGGCAGGCCGGATCAATCTGACCGTGCGCCGGGTGACAATCCCGGATTAAAACAATCAAAAATATCACATATGATCAGGTCCGGACGCCGCAAGGACCCGATGTGGTGCCGGGTCTTGCTGAGGATTTTTTTTCAGACAACCGGTTACTCAGCCGATATCTGATCAAGCTCTTCTAAGATGCGCTGCCCGATTTGACCGGTCGTAAGGGCTGTGTGGCCATCGCGGGCGGTATCAGCACTGCGGGCCCCTTTTTCTAAGATTCGCTCAACGGCTGTTTCCAGCTTATCGGCGGCTTTGGGGGCATCAAGGGAATAACGCATCGCCATCGCCAGGCTGAGAATCATGGCCAGCGGGTTGGCTTTGTCTTGTCCGGCGATATCCGGGGCCGATCCATGAACAGGCTCATAAAGACCCGGGCGGCGACCATCCTGGCCGGTTTCTCCCAAAGACGCCGAAGGCAACATCCCCAAAGACCCGGTGAGCATGGCGGCAGCATCAGAAAGAATGTCCCCGAACATATTGGTGGTGACAATGACATCGAATTGTCCGGGGTCACGCACCAGCTGCATGGCCGCATTATCAACATACATATGCGAAAGTGACACATCCGGGTAATCACTGTGAACACGGGTGACTTCCTCACGCCAGAGCACCGTTGACTCCAGAACATTGGCTTTATCGACCGAACACAGACGGCCTTCACGTTGTCTGGCCAGATCAAAGGCAACCCGGGCAATACGTTCAATCTCATCACTTTCATAGGCAAGGGTGTTGATCCCCCGGCGACGGCCATCCCCCAGATCCTGGATTCCACGGGGTTGGCCGAAATAAATACCCCCGGTCAGTTCGCGGACAATCATAATGTCCAGACCGCTGATCAGTTCCGGCTTGAGGGTCGAGGCATCGGCCAAAGCTGAAAATACCCGGGCCGGACGGAGATTGGCAAACAGACCAAGCCCTTTACGCAACCCCAAAAGGCCGCGTTCAGGACGGCTATCAAAGGGTAAATCATCCCACCCTGGACCGCCAACCGCACCCAGCAGAACCGCATCGGCCTTGCGGGCGCGTTCCAGAGTCTCTTCGGTCAATGGGCGACCATGCATATCAATGGCCGCGCCGCCAATAACATCTTCCTCAACCATGATATCTGCATGATTTTTTGCGAACCAATCGAGAATGCGGCGGGCTTGCTGGGTGACTTCCGGGCCAATTCCGTCACCCGGGAGGCAGAGAATGCGATGAGTCATAATATCTCCTCATGATGACAGCGAGGTATCGTTTCAAGAGAGTGTTTCCGGCAGGGCTTTTTTGGTATCCTATTCTGGTTTGATATCCTGTTCTGGCATGCGGTCATCTGCTGATTTTTTCACCTGCCTGAAGAGAGCCGGGGTTTGAAAAAGAGCCCAGGGCGGGTTGTGACATGTTCGTTATGATCTTTTCAAGGGGGCGGTGTCCCGGATCAGCATCTGATATGGTGAGAAGAAGATATGGTGATAAAAAAATTCGCATATATCCTGATCGGGAGAGATTTTTTTGATTTTGTATCTGGTTCTCTCATGTTGGTTCTCAGTTTTCCTGATCTCTCCGGGTGATCTTATTCCTGACCTTTTTTAAGGGTTTGGAGTCTTTGGCAGGCTTTGAGAATTCAGCAACAGGATTTTTGGATATGATGATGGGTTATGCCTGAATTACCGGAAGTTGAGACAATTTGTCGCGGTGTGCGTCCGTTGATTGCGGGGCGTTCTTTCAGCCGGGCCAGGGTACGGCGCGGTGATTTGCGCCGCAAGGTCCCGGCTGATTTTTGCGACCGTCTTGAGGGGAATTGCGTACAGGCGGTGCAGCGCCGGGGTAAATATATGCTGGTATCTCTGAGCGGCGGGGAGACTCTGATCACGCATTTTGGTATGTCAGGTCGGTTGATGATCCGGCCTTCGTGGCCAGAGACTCCAGATCGCCATGACCATATTTTTATGCAAATAGAAAGCGGTGAAACCCTTGTTTTTCATGATCCGCGCCGTTTTGGGTTGATGACTCTGGCATCTTCCGGTGGCCTGGACACGCATCCCTTGCTGGCGTCTCTTGGCCAGGAGCCTTTGTCGCCGCAGTTTGATGGTTGTTATCTCACCGCTGGTTTAGCTGGTCGCCGGGGGGTGGTGAAACCCGCCTTGCTTGATCAGTCTCTGATTGCCGGCATTGGGAATATTTATGCCTGTGAGGCGTTGTATCAGGCCCGGTTATCACCGCTTCGGCCAGCAAAAAGCATCCGGGGACGCCGGGCGGATCGGTTGGTCCAGGCCTTGAAAGCTGTTTTGGGTCTGGCGATCGAAGCCGGGGGGAGCAGCCTGCGTGATCATCGTCGACCAGACGGAGGGCTGGGATATTTTCAGCATGATTTTGCGGTATATGGTCGTACCGGTGTGCAGTGCCGCCGCAGATGCGGTGATGTGATTGCCCATATCCGCCAGGCCGGACGCTCAACCTTTTATTGCCCGCGATGCCAAAGGTAAGCAGCCAGAGATAAAGGATGAAAATACCGATACTTAAGAAAAAACCAATATAAAAAGAGCACAACCAATGAGCACACAGCCAATGAGGAAAAAGCGATGAAAAGATCAGCCAGTTTTTACTCGATCCCATATCCGGTCAAACATCCGGTCACACGCCATCGGTATACTGTTGTCGGTGTGGTTGGCTTGGTTCTGATGGTGATGGGGGTTTTCGCTGTAAAAAGCGGGTCGGCGAAAGGGCCGGCCAGTGATCCGGTTGCTGGTGATGTTGCCGGGCCGGAATTTGTTGCCGGATTTGAGGATATTCCTTTACCTTCGGGAATGGCCAATCTGCCCGGATCACAGACGGTTTTCGATTCCCGGGAGGGGCGGATCATTGATGCTCTTGTAACCGGTCTGGCCACTGATCGCCTCACCAGCATGATGGTGCGCAATTTTTACCGGGAAACCTTACCTCAGCTTGGTTGGCAAAGCCTTGCTCCTGAAGAGTCTCTGAACCGGGCCGAGAGTGTTTCCGAAGATCATTTTTCAGAAGATCGTTTTATGCGTGAGGGGGAAGTTCTGGTTCTCCAGCTCACGCGGATTGATGAGGTTATTCAGGCCCGCTTCACCCTGACCCCCGGGCCATGAAATTCAGGATTTAAGCGGGGCTGTTCAGGATAAGGCCGGGTCTTTGAGATTCGATGTTGATGGTTATCTTGATCATGATTTTTGTTGTTTTTTGATGTTTCTGTCTGTTTTTTTAAGTTTGTTCTTTCGTTTGTATTCTTCGACAGGCTGTGATTTTTAACAGGCTGCGATTTTTAACGAGGTGTGATTTTTAACAGGCTGTGATTTTCGCCAGGGCTTTTTGACGAATGACTTTTCAGTCAAGACGTTTTGATAAATTTTGATAAATTCGATAAAGACGTTGACACCGTCTTGACGCAGAGGGGGGCTTGCCTTATACCGCCTCTTTCCAGATACTGGGTGTATAAGAACGTTGTTTCCAATTATTATCCTTTATTGATGATGTTCCTTTCTTCAATCACGTGCTTTTTTGGTTTTGGGTGTTAAGATCATGGCTAATACCAGTTCTGCGAAAAAACGCCTTCGGCGTGATCACCGCCAGACCCGGGTCAATCGGGACCGGCGGTCCTCTGTTCGTTCTTTTCTGAAAAAAGTTGAGAATGCCATTACCAAAGGTGATGCGGCGGCGGCCGGGGAGGCTTTTCGTCAGGCTCAGCCGGCGATGATGCGCGGTGTTGGCAAAGGCATTTTTAAGCGTAATACGGCAGCCCGTAAGCTTTCCCGGTTATCAGCCCGCATTAAGGCTTTGAATTCCTGAAAAGAGTGAAATGGGTTTGCCGGGAATTTCCGGCAATTCTCCCCCACTATATTTGAGTCAGACTGTCTGCCCGGATCGCTAAACCGGGAGCATTTCTGTTGCTCTGCCCCCGGTTTTCATGAGGGAGTGTTGTTGTGCGGGCTCTTTTGGGAAAACGATTTCAGGAAGAATTCCCGCAAAAAATTAAACCCCCTTACAAAATTGCGTTATTTACGTTGTGCTGGATGGTGTTGTTGCCGCCCTCTGGTCAACCGGGAGGTGTTTTTCGGTTTCCTGTGCGTTGATATCCTGTGCGCTGATGAGCTGATCCAACACTTCCTTCGACAAGGTGTTGCCGGAAACGCCGGTGATTGGCGGGGCCTTGGCTGCATCAAAATGAGCGGTCAGTTTTTTGGAATCCGGTGTCTGATCGGCAAATTTTTCCTTGCTTCTGCCTACAGGGTCAGTGCATGGGCAAAGAGCGGCATGGGTCGGGCTGGTTTCGACAAGCATGATCAGAGTCTCCTGTGGTAAGCCGTATAATCCAGGAGTAGAGACGCAAACATCATGCCGTTTTTAAGAAACTGTGGCGGATATGAAGCGGATATAAAATGGGCAGAGATTCTGTCTCAGCCATAGCAGTTACGTACCAGCTTGTCGCTCTTGTTTTTGTCTTTTCCCGGGGGGTTGATTTCTGGTCGCTGGTCGGCAAAATTTTCCATATTCGGGTCAGCCAGATGGTTTTTTTATCAGGAAACCATCATGTCGTATTGCCATGTCTTTCCGGCAACGGTAAGGTCACCATCATTGACCTCAAAAATGGTGAGAGGGTTCTGAGGCTGATTGGTACCCCTTCATCATTATTTGATGTTTTTCATTTTCAAAAAGGATTTTTTCGCTTTGTTGCGGCTGAGTGAGTGTTTTTGAAGTCTTTATGTGGGTCATTGATGTTTAGTAGTTTATATCCATCGAGCTTTTATTTGAATTCGTTCTTTTTTCTATAGGTATTTATTTTTTTGGTTAATTTTTTCCGGTTAATTATTTTCTTATTATCATTGTTTCTGTGAGTCTATTTTTGAATATTTTTTAATATCAATTTTGGGTTTATCGTTTTTTGTTGCTTTGTTCGGCGACCTGGCCGGTTTTAATTTGGTTGGTCTTAATGATCAGGGGGGGGTATGACGGAGAGTGAGTCCTTGACCAGGCCAGCGGCCGGGTATGCGGGTGATGTGTCGCCGCGCCAGGCCTGGGAATTGTTGCGGGACCAGCCGGAAACCCAGCTGGTGGACTGCCGGACCTCTGCTGAATGGGCATTTGTCGGCGTGCCTGATCTGGGGTCAATCGGTAAGCGGTTGATACAGATTTCCTGGCAAATTTATCCCAACATGCAGCAAAACCCGGAATTCGAAGATCAACTGCGTGCGGTTGGGGTCAATCCCAAAGACCCGGTTATGTTTATTTGTCGCTCAGGTGGGCGCTCACGCATGGCGGCGATGGCTTTGACGGCGCGGGGGTTTTCTCAATGTTATAATATTGCCTCTGGTTTTGAGGGCGATCATGATCCTGATGGTCATCGTGGCACGGTCAGTGGCTGGAAGAGCGATGGTCTGCCCTGGGCACAAGGATAGCTGTGCAGAAATAGAGTGACACGTATAGAGGACACATACAGATAGAGTGACACATACAGACGGATATATCATTAAACAGGATATATCGCTCAACAGACAGACAGTCGGGGATAGAACAAAGATCGGGATCAACAAAGATCAAGAGTAAAGGTCAGGGGTAAAGGTCAGATTTAGATGGATATGAAAAACGGGAAGGGGGACCGGTTGGCCAGTTCGCATGTAGAAGTTAAGAATGATCCTTTGGGCCTTCATGAAGGCCAGCGTAGAGAGACCTATGCGCATCAATGGGCACGGATTCGCAATACATTGCGGTGCGAATTTGGTGATGCGGCGTATCGGAGTTGGCTTAAACCGCTGACTTTTATCGGCTGTGAGCACGGCTGTTTGCGTATGAGTGTTCCGACCCGCTTTATGCGTGATTGGATTCTCACCCATTATTCTGAGCGTATTGAGGCTCTTTGGCGGGAAGAAAACCAAGACATTGAACAGGTTGAAATCCAGGTTGTCACCGGGTCTGAGAGTGGTCAGAAGGATCAGGGAGCCGGGGTTGTCTCAAAGGATGTGGGGACGGATCAGGATTTGTCTGTTGAGGCGGTTTTGCCGGAATCTGTTGGTCGGGGAAGTTCTCCTGGAGATGCCAAAGAATCTGATTGGGCAGCCCATATTTCAGCACCGTTGGATTCCCGCTTTACATTTGAGCGTTTTATTGTCGGCAAGCCCAATGAATTTGCTTTTGCGGCGGCCCGGCGGGTAGCGGATGCGGAGTCGGTATCTTTCAACCCGCTTTTCCTTTATGGCGGGGTTGGTCTTGGCAAGACCCATCTGATGCATGCGATTGCCTGGCATATCCGGACCAAGCATCCCAACCGGCGGGTTATTTATCTCTCGGCTGAAAAATTCATGTATCAGTTTATTCGTGCGTTGCGATTTAAGGATACGGTGTCTTTTAAGGAGCAGTTTCGTTCGGTTGATGTGCTGATGATTGACGATGTACAGTTTATTTCCGGCAAAGATTCAACCCAGGAAGAATTCTTTCATACATTCAATGCATTGGTTGATCAAAATCGCCAGATTATTATTTCTGCTGATAAATCGCCCAATGATTTAGAAGGCATTGAGGAGCGGATGCGCTCGCGTCTGGGCTGGGGTTTGGTTGCTGATATTCATCCGACCAATTACGAGCTGCGTCTGGGTATTCTGCAGGCCAAAGCCGAGGGCATGGACCTGGATTTGCCGGAGAAAGTTCTGGAATTTCTTGCCTATAAAATCACCGGAAATGTGCGGGAACTGGAAGGTGCTCTCAATCGGATTGTTGCGCATACGACATTGGTTGGTCGCCCGGTCAGCCTTGAATCCATTCAGGAAGTGTTGGGGGATATCCTGCGTTCTTCGGAGCGCAGAGTGAGTATTGAGCATATTCAAAAACGGGTTGCGGAGCATTTTAATATTCGGTTTTCGGAAATGTCTTCGGCCCGGCGGGCCCGTGCGGTGGCCCGTCCGAGACAGATTGCGATGTATCTGGCCAAGCGGCTGACTTCCCGGTCTTTGCCTGAGATTGGCCGTAAGTTCGGCAATCGTGATCATACGACGGTGATGCATGCGATTCGTAAGGTTGAGGAGCTTTGTGATTCTGATGCAGCGTTTCGTGAAGATGTTGCGTTGCTTCAACGTATGCTACGGGTGTGATGTGGTATAATGTGGTATAATGTGAGAGACATGATGCAGAAGAGGTGTTGCTCAGTCATTATGTGTGTTTCCTGAGAGACTTTGTATATGAATTCTGTCATTATCTGTCACTGTCTGTGAATGGTGAGGATAAGAATTGATGAGGTGGTGGTTGTATGAAACTGACGATTGAACGTTCGGTCTTTTTGCCGGCTCTTGGTCATATTCAGGGTTTGGTGGAAAAGCGCGGGACGATCCAGATTTTATCGAATGTTTTGATTGACGCATCGGGAGGTGACTTGAGCCTCACCGCGACTGATATGGGTTTATCGGTGGTTGAGACGCTGGAGGCCGGGATCAGCGAAAAGGGTGCAACGACGGTCTCGGCGCATACTCTTTATGAGATTGTCCGTAAATTGCCTGATGGTTGTGAGATTGAGCTTCACGAAGATCCGGCAGCAGATGGCCGGATGCATCTGAAGTCCGGGCGGTCACGTTTTACTCTTCCGTCATTGTCGCCGGATGAATTTCCGGTCATGTCAGGCAAGGAATCGACCCGGAGTTTCACCATGGAAGCCGATGCGTTGCGTGGGTTGATTGATCAGACACGTTTTGCCATGTCGGTGGAAGAAACCCGCCATTATCTCAACGGTATTTATTTTCATACCACGGATGATGAGGGGGGTCCGTTGTTGAAGGCGGTGGCAACCGATGGTCATCGGTTGGCGCGGGCACATATGGCATGTCCTTCAGGGGCCGAAGAAATTCCAGGGGTGATTGTCCCGCGTAAGACGGTCAATGAACTTCACAAAATTCTTGAGGACAGCCAGGCAGAGGTTACGGTTGCCTTTTCCGAGACCAAAGCCATTTTTTCTTTTGATCGCATCATTTTGACCAGCAAGCTGGTGGATGGTCAGTTCCCTGAATATGAGCGGGTCATCCCCAAAGAAAATGATAAAAGCATGAAAGTTGACCGGCGGTTGTTTTCTGAGGCGGTTGATCGGGTGCGGACCATCTCCAATGAGCGTTCACGGGCGGTGAAAATTGCCCTGGAGAAAGGAATTCTGACCTTATCGGTTTCCAGCCCTGATAGCGGTGATGCGGTTGAAGAGATTGAGGTTGAATACACGGCTGATGCTCTTGATATTGGTTTTAACTCCCAGTATCTGATTGATATTGCTGATCAGCTTAGTGACGATATGATCTGTTTTGATCTGGCTGATTCTTCGGCTCCGGCGCTGATGCGCGGTGCTCAGGATGGTGGTGCATTGTATGTTTTGATGCCGATGCGGGTGTAGCGGTGTGTCCGGCAATGGGGTGTTGTCTGCTCCGGTTGATCAGTCGATGCCGGTTCTTGGTGTTTCCCGGCTCCGGGTGACGGATTTTCGTAATTATGTAGCGGTGAATTTGAATCTGGCTCCGGATCAGGGGGTGGTTTTATTTGGTCCGAATGGGGCGGGTAAGAGCAATTTACTGGAGGCGGTTTCTTATCTGGGTTCGGGCAGAGGATTGCGCGGTGCCAGGCTGGATGTGATTGACCGTTCTCCTGGTGGAGGTCCCTGGGCGGTGGCTGGTGAAATACAAACAGCTGAGGGTCTGATGAAAGTCGGCAGTGGTCGGATTATTGGTGACAATGGACGTAGTCGCCGCGCCATCCGGATTGACGGAGCCACCGTTTCCCGTTCGGCGGCTTTGGCCCGGCGGATGGTGATTTTCTGGCTGACTCCGGATATGGATCGTTTGTTGAGCAGCAGTGGTGAGCGGCGGCGGCGTTTTCTTGATCGTCTGGCGACTGCTTTATCGCCGGATCATGGGGCGGTGGTGTCGGCTTATGAGCGGGCCTTGCGGGAGCGGGGTAAACTCTTGCGTGATCACGGGCCGGGGGCTGATCCGGCCTGGGTGTCGGCATTAGAGGCGCGGATGGCTGAGAATGGGGTGGTTGTCGCGCTCACGCGGCGGGATGCTGCCCGACGGCTTGAGAAATGCTGTGCCGGTTGTGATGGTCCTTTTCCTGGTCCGCGGATTGTTCTTTCAGGGGAGGTTGAGGATTGGCTTGAGGAAGAGCCGGCCCTGGCGGTTGAAGAACGTTTGCAGGCTGGTTTGGCGGCCAACCGGACCCGTGATGCGGTCTCAGGTGGTGCGGCGGTTGGCCCCCATCGCAGTGACTGGACAGCGTTTGATCGCCGCAATGACAGGGCGGCGGCTCACTGTTCGACCGGGGAGCAAAAGGCTTTTTTGATTTCCCTGGTTTTGGCCTCGGCTCAGGCTATTTTTGAGCACCGTTCGATCCCGCCATTATTGTTGCTTGATGAGGTGGCGGCTCATCTCGACCAATGGCGTCGCAATGCCCTGTTTGATCGGTTGTTATCGATGGGGGGGCAATTTTGGCTGACCGGGGTTGATGAGGAGGATTTTTCTTCTTTGACCGGGTGTGCCCAGTTTTTACGGGTTGAGGATGGTCGGGTTATCCCGTTTCCAGACTCTGTTGCGGCGGCAACCGGTGATTTTTTGGGGGGTGATTCTTCTTTGACCATGAGTCCGGTTGCACAATCGTCTGAGTATATGGAGGGGTAATGTCTCAAGGCCAGAAACAAGATGCTTCACATGCCCGCCCGCCGGAATTACCTGATGACGTCGAGGCTCCCCCGGGGACTGACGATGATCTTTATGATGCCCAATCGATAAAGGTTTTACGTGGTCTGGATGCGGTCCGCAAACGACCGGGTATGTATATTGGTGATACTGATGATGGCTCCGGCCTTCATCATATGATTTATGAGGTGGTGGATAACGCTATTGATGAAGCTCTGGCTGGTCATTGCGATACGGTTTGCGTGGTTTTGGAACCTGAGGGTTCGGTTTTGGTTACGGATAATGGTCGCGGGATTCCGGTTGGCATTCATGAAGAAGAGGGGATCTCAGCTGCTGAAGTGATTATGACCCATCTTCATGCGGGCGGGAAATTCGATAACAATTCCTACAAAGTATCCGGTGGTCTCCATGGTGTTGGGGTGTCGGTGGTCAATGCGTTGTCACAGTGGCTTGAGCTGGAAATTTCCCGCGATGGTCACAAGCATGTCATGCGTTTTGAAAATGGGGTTGCCCAGGCCCCTCTGGCGGTGGAAGGGACGGCAGAGCAAACCGGGACCCGGATTCGGTTTCTTCCTTCATCGGATATTTTTTCCAGCCGTGAATTTGATTTTTCCCGTCTGGAGCACCGGCTGCGTGAATTGGCATTTCTCAATTCCGGTGTTGTCATCAATCTGGCCGATCATCGCGGGGTGGAACCCCGGACCGTCAACATGCATTACGAGGGCGGTTTGGAAGCATTTTTAGCTTATCTGGATCGTTCTAAAACACCGCTTCATCAATCGGCGATTACCATCAAAGGGGCGGTTGATGGCATAGAGCTGGATGTGGCCATGCAATGGACCAACAGCTATCACGAATCGATGCTTTGTTTTACCAACAATATTCCTCAGCGTGACGGGGGGTCTCATCTGGCCGGGTTTCGGGCTGCTCTGACCCGGACCATCAACCGTTTTGCCCGTGAATATGCGCCGGCCAGGAAAGATAAGGTTTCTTTATCCGGCGATGATGCCCGTGAGGGATTGACATGTATTTTATCAATTAAGGTCCCTGATCCTAAATTTTCTTCGCAAACCAAGGATAAATTGGTTTCCTCAGAGGTCCGTCCGGTGGTTGAGACCCTGGTTGCTGACCGGCTTGGTCAATGGTTTGAAGAAACACCGGCAGATGGTCGATGTGTTATCAGCAAGGTGGTGGAGGCGGCGGTTGCCCGTGAGGCGGCGCGCAAAGCCCGGGAATTGACGCGCCGCAAGGGTGTTCTTGATATTTCATCTTTGCCTGGGAAACTGGCTGACTGTCAGGAGCGTGATCCGTCCAGAAGTGAGATTTTTATCGTTGAGGGTGATTCGGCCGGTGGGTCAGCCAAGCAGGGACGTGACCGTAAAATTCAGGCAATTTTGCCTATTCGCGGTAAGATTCTGAATGTCGAACGGGCACGGTTTGATAAAATGCTGGGTTCGGCGGAAATCGGTGCTTTGGTAACAGCGCTGGGGGCCGGGATCGGGTCTTCGGATTTTGACCTTGAGAAACTGCGTTATCACAGAGTTATCATTATGACGGATGCTGATGTTGATGGCTCCCATATCCGTACGTTGTTGTTGACGTTCTTTTTTCGCCAAATGCCGGCTTTGGTTGAAAAGGGGCATCTTTATATTGCCCAGCCGCCGCTTTACCGGGTCGCCCGGGGCAAGAGTGCGGTTTATCTGAAAGATGATGCGGCATTTGAGAGTCATCTGATTGATACGGCGTTGGAATCTTGTGTTTTGACATTGCATGATGGCAGTGAGCATTCCGGGGCTGATTTGGAAGAAATTGCGCGGCGCGCCCGGCTGGCCCGGATGATGATGGCACCGCTGTCGCGGCGCATCGGTAGTCCGGTTGTTGCTGAGCAATCGGCGATTGCGGGCGCTTTTGCGGCCAATGTTTTATCGGATCCCCGGCTGGCCGGTGATACGGCTGCTTATATTGCTCAGCGTCTTGATACGTTGTCCCCGCGCCATGAACGGGGGTGGAAGGGAGTCTTTGACCCGGCTCAGGGATTGGTTTTTTCGCGTCTTTTACGTGGTGTTCCGGAACGCTATGTGGTTGATTTTGATCTTGGTTCGGGGAAGGAAGCCCGTCTTCTTGATGATATGGCGGCGGAGTTGCAATCAGTCTATAGCCATCCGGCCAGTTTACGGGCCGGAGAATCGGTTCACCGTATTGTTTCGCCGATTGATCTGGCGAATGCGATTATGAATTTTGCCCGCAAGGGCCTGACAATCCAGCGCTATAAAGGATTGGGTGAAATGAATCCGGATCAGCTATGGGAGACCACTCTTGATCCCGAAATTCGCAGCTTGTTGCAAGTCAGGCTGGGTCATGCAGATGAGGCTGAGGAAGTGTTCTCGACTCTCATGGGTGATGTTGTTGAGCCGCGCCGTGAGTTTATCCAGGAAAATGCCTTACGGGTTGCCAATCTTGATGTTTGATCTTTATTTCCGTGTCACCATGACCTTTGACAGAGTGCTCTGATCGATCAGAATTTTTAACCAGAATTCTGAATTGAATCATAACGTCTGGATCACGTTCATTGCGGGGATGTGTTGGTTGATTGTGATGCGGCTGGTCGGGTAAAGGCTGTGGGGGCAGGCAGGCGATGATGGTCCTTGTGGCTGGATGGGTATGATGAAGAGCAGACGCGGGCAGAAACCGCGACGATCCGGGAAGACGGCGCAAAAGAAGATGGTGCAAAAGAAGACGTTGCACTCATCTTCTCAGGGGCGTTCATCTTCTAAGAGGGGTTCTGCTTCCTCTGCGCGTGGTTTTTCTGGCTTTCGGCTTTGTATGTTTCTGGTGAAATGGGGGGTCGTCACCGCTGTTTGGGTGATGGTGGTGATGGGGTGTGTGGTTGCATGGTTTTTGTTCGATTTACCCCCGATTGATCCTGTATTTTCGGCGACCCGCCAACCGAGTATTGTTGTTCTGGATCGTCATGGGGCTGAAATTGCTGTTGTTGGTGGACGTCATGGGCGGGTTGCCCGGGTTTCTGAACTGCCTCCCCATTTGATTGCGGCGTTTCTGGCGGTTGAGGACCGTCGTTTCCGGAGCCATTTTGGCCTTGATCCGGTGGGTTTGGTGCGGGCTGCCTGGGTCAATCTCAAGGCTGGCCGGGTGGTCCAGGGTGGGAGTACGATTACCCAACAGCTGGCTAAGACATTGTTTTTGAGCCCCGAACGCAGCCTGAAGCGAAAAATCCAGGAGGCTGCTTTAAGCCTGTGGCTGGAGAGCAAATACACCAAAGATCAAATCCTGAGCATTTATCTCAACCGGATTTATTTCGGGGCTGGGGCTTATGGTATTGAGGCGGCAGCCCGGGCCTATTTTGGTAAATCAGCCCGTGATGTGACTCTCTATGAAGCTGCTTTATTGGCTGGTTTACCCAAGGCACCGTCACGTTATGCACCAAGCCGTAATCCGGATTTAGCCCATCGCCGGACTCAGGTGGTTCTGAGGGCTATGCGGGTGGTGGGGTTCCTGAGTGAAGGTCAATGGAAAAATGCCCATGAGCGTGAGGTTCCCCAAGGCCTGGTGCGCTCTGGTCCACCGCGTTCGGCGCGTTATTTCACTGATTGGATTTTACCCCGGGCACGGGCGATTGTCGGCAATCGCGGGCAGGATATCATCGTGCGGACAACGTTGGATCTGGGTTTACAAACCCATGGCGAGGGGGTGTTGGTTGCGGGTTTGCAGACAACCGGAAAATCCCGCCAGGTCGATCAGGCCGCTTTGGTATCCATGACTTCTGACGGGGCTATCCGGGCGATGATTGGGGGCCGGGATTATGGCGACAGTCAATATAACCGGGTCACGCAAGCCTATCGTCAGCCCGGGTCGGCTTTTAAGCTCTTTGTGTATCTGGCGGCTTTGGAGGCTGGCTTTACGCCCGAAGAAACGGTGATTGATGAACCGGTGGCGGTTGATGGCTGGTCGCCTTCCAATTACAGCGGCACCTATACCGGGGCGATGACGGTGTCTGAGGCTCTTTCTCAGTCGGTCAACAGCATTGCTGTCAAGCTGACCGAGGCGGTTGGCCGTGATGAGGTGATTGCGGTTGCCCGGCGGTTGGGGATTACCGGCCCGTTACCAGGTGGCCCGGCTTTAGCTTTGGGGGTCGGCGAAGTCAATCTCCTTGATCTGTGTGCGGCGTATGCTGTTTTCAATAATGATGGTTATGGGGTGTGGCCTTACGGGATTGAGGATATTCGCACCCGCGAGGGCGGTATTTTGTATCAACGTCGAGGATCGGGTCCCGGACGAGCGGTTGCCGGCGATCAGGTGGCCCGGCTTCGTATGATGCTTGGGCAGGTCGTGAAGACCGGAACCGGTCGGGCGGCTTTGTTGGAGCGGCCGGTGGCCGGTAAGACCGGAACCAGCCAGAATTTTCGTGATGCCTGGTTTATTGGTTTTGATGAGGAACGGGTCACCGGGGTCTGGTTAGGCAATGATGATGCCCGCCCCATGGACAAGGTGACTGGTGGCGGATTACCGGCCCGCCTGTGGCGGGATTTCATGGTTGTTGGGCAATCATTCAACTGATTGCGTGTGGAGTGGCTGGTCAGCTTGCTGATATATTCATACCAGCCGATATAGTTATGCCCAAAGAATGTTCTCAGTACGTTGGGTCTGTTTCATGCCGGTCAATGATATGAGCAAAGGAGCCAAGTACTCTCCGGTGTCGCAGTCCCATCGGTGGTAAGGGCCGTCCGGCAGCATCACTGGCCATGAATAAAGCACCATCCCTTTTTCCCTGGGTGGTGATTCGGCTATAGCGGAATTCATGGCCACGAAATTGCTCTCCTTTCTTTCCTAAGGCTGTGGTGGCGGCCAGGGTCAGGTGACGGTACCCAAGCACCCGTGTGGGTTTATGCAGATCACTTTCCAGAGGCAGCAAGCCAGCCATTATATGGCGATGGCCATCGCGGTCAGTGATGCTCTTTCCCAGGGTCATGAAGCCGCCGCATTCTCCATAGAGGGTTGCTCCACGATCAGCAGCCTGATGCAATCCGCTGAGAAAAATCTGGTTGGATGCCAGTGTTCCGGCATAGAGTTCCGGGTACCCGCCCGGTAAGATTACGGCATCTGCATCATTTGCTGGCGGGGTGTTATCTAAAGGAGAAAAAAAGCAGATTTCAGCACCCTCTTTCCGCCATCCTTCGACAATTCCATCATAGAGAAACGAAAAAGCTCTATCCCGGGCAATCGCCATACGCTGGCCGAGCGGGGGAATGGGTGGCTTGACCGACCGGCTCGGTGGCGCGACAGTTGGGCCCTGGTTTGATCTGATGATCTGGTCCAGCGCTGCCAGATCACAGTGATCACTGACCCAATCGGCGATATTCTCAATTTGCTCCTCAATCGCCGTCAATTCTCCGGCCTGGACCAGACCGAGATAGCGGCCGGGAAGGTCCACAGATGGGTGACGGGGCAGAAAACCCAAAAGGGGAATACCGGGAGCATAAAGCCGGAGACCGGTTTCCAAAGCCTCCCGATGGCCCGGACTCCCGACCCGGTTGAACACAACCCCGGAGATGGTCACCCTCTCACAGGCGGTGGCACAGCCATGAATGACCGCCCCAACACTGGCGGCCTGATGTGCTGCATCAATGATCAGCAAGACTGGCCAGCCGGTTGCAACAGCACAATCAGCCGTTGAGCCGGGGATCACTGTTTTTGCAGGGGTGGGTGCATTGTCGCAACACTGTCCAAGAGATGCAGCGCGGTTGATCTCTGCATTTCCGGTGTTTGGAATCCGGGTCGTCTGAGCACCATCAAACAGCCCCATAACCCCTTCGCAGAGGATATAATCGCCGGCATCGGCAAGATCACGTATGGCTGAGGCAATGGTTGCTGTGCGCATGGCCCAGTGATCCAGATTACGCAGGGCACCGGCACCGGCAGCGCGATGGAAGCCAGGATCAATATAGTCCGGCCCGATTTTTGCGGCAGCACTCTGGCGACCCTGGCGTTTCCATGCCCGGATCAGGCCAAGGGTAAAGACTGTTTTGCCGCTTCCGGATGTCGGGGCGGCAATAATCAGGCCATAAGACATAAAAATACGGTTTGACGGAGCGGCAACATCGAACCAAAAACACCAAAATTAAGAAGAAGGCTGGGAATCAATAACGCTCTTAAGGGTTGTGATCATTTGCTCTTCATTGGCCCCGCTGGGGATATGGGTGATATAGCGGCCATCGGGACCCATGAGATAAAAGAGGGCACTGTGATTGATCAGATACCCATCACCCGATGGGGCTGATTCGTCTGACCGGGCGTAATAAACCCGATACTGACTGGCTGCCTGGGCAATTTGTTGGGGGGAGCCGGTCAGGGCAATCAGGCGTGGATGCAGGGCATCGACATAGTCGGCCAGACGTTCCTGGGTGTCGCGTTCAGGATCAATGCTGATGAAGATAGGTATAATCTCTTCCCCTTTGGTGTTGAGCTGATCAAGAGCTTTGGTCATTTTGCGTAAATCAAAGGGGCAGATATCCGGGCAGTACGTGTAGCCAAAATAGATCACCATATAATGACCACGAAAATCCGCATCATGGCGGATCTGGCCGTTATGGTCGATGAGGGTAAACGGGCCACCAATGGTGACCGGGGGGTCTGATTGACTGGCGGATTGAGGATCATCAACTGGTTGGGTGGTGACCCTATAGTTCAGATAAGCGATACCGATGGCGGCAGCCAGAGTTGCGATGAGCAACACATGCCGGATCCGGGTTTTTGCCGATGAATGACTGATCATTAGCTTGCTTGTTCGGTTGTCCATTGGTTTCCTAAACCCATCGGGTCGGGATCAAGGATGGCTCCGTGGCTGGCTGACAACCAATCCAGACCAGCGCGCAAACGTACCGATTGGCCAATCGCGATGATTGCTGGGGCTTTGATGCCGGTGGCCCGGGCGTCCTGGGCACAATCGCTGAGGGTTGTTTCGAGAATTTGTTGGTCTTGCCGGGTGGCTCTGGAGACAATGGCAACCGCTTCTTGTTTGGGTCGCCCGTGATGTATCAGACGATCAGCGATTTGATCCAGATGATTGAGGGCCATGTAGAAGACCAGCATCGGTGACCCCTGTGCCAGGGATGGCCAGTCAATATCGGTTGGCAACCCGCCGCCACTGCTGTTTCCGGTGACGAAAGTGACCACGGAGTTGGTTTCGCGATGGGTGACCGGGATTCCGGCATAAGCGAGACCCCCGATACCGGCGGTAATGCCGGGAATAACCCGGAACGGTACCCGTGCCCGCACCAAAGCCAACCCCTCTTCACCGCCGCGTCCAAAGGTGAAGGGATCCCCTCCTTTGAGGCGTAAAACCCGTCTTCCGGACCGGGCACGGCGGACCAGGATATTTGAGATATCTGGCTGAACCGGTGATGGTTTTCCGCCGCGCTTACCGGCATATTCCAGGCGTACTCCTGTTCTTGCCAGCCGCAGAATCCGGGGATCAACCAAGGCATCATAGACGATAATATCACAGTTTTCCAAGGCATGCAGAGCCGCCAGGGTCAGTAAACCAGGGTCTCCTGGTCCGGCCCCGACCAGCCAGACCCATCCGGGTTCAAAATCCGGCAATGTGGTAATATTTTTGGGTAAAAAAGACATTGTTATAAAAAAAGCGTTGTTACAAAAAAGTGCTGTTACAAAAAAGACATTGTTTTTGAGTATATATCGTTTTTGAGCATATGTTTTTAAGTATAAAAGGTTTTTTTGAATATAGAAAATTGCCTGTTGATGTGTCGATCACCCGGACCAAATGTGAAAGGCATAGAAACCAAATGTGAAAGGCATAGAAACTAAATGTGAAAGGCATAGAAACTAAATGTGGAGAACACAGAAAATCATCCTAAATGTGAAGAACACAGAAAATTATCCTAAATGTGGAGAACACAGGAAATCATCGGTAAAACAGCTTGAAACAGGAGTCTTTTGAGACAAAAACCGCTTACTGCTCCGTAAAGACAGTCCGTATCAGACAGTCCATATCAGACAGTCCGTATCAGACAGTCCGTATCAGACAGTCCGTATCAGACAGGAACATCGTATCAGACAGGAACATACAGAGTGAAACAGAAATATGGCGGAGATTTGAGGTCCGGCTTCACGACCGGTGCCTGCTCGGCAGCAGCAGCAGCGGCGGCCTATACCGGGTTGATTGGCGGAACCATCCCTGATCCGGTCCTGATGCGCTTTCCTGACGGAAAGACCCATGCCTTTCCTTTGACCCGATGGCAGTGCAGCGATCAGGAAGCCCTGGCCGGGATCACCAAAGATGCAGGAGATGATCCGGATGTGACCCATGGGGTTGAAGTGATTACCACGGTCCGGCCCGGCCCGGCGGGTGGCGGAATCCAGTTTTGCGGCGGCATTGGGGTTGGGCGGGTAACCCGGCCCGGATTGCCGCTGGCGGTTGGTGAACCGGCGATCAATGCCGGACCACGAGCCATGATTCGGGCAGCTCTGATGGCGGTGCTGGCTGAGAAAGAGGGTTCAAAACAGAGCACAGAGCCAGACCTGGTGATCACTATTTCCATTCCCGACGGGGAGGACCTGGCGGAAAAAACCCTCAATCGTCGCCTGGGGATCATCGGTGGCCTCTCTGTTCTGGGCAGTAATGGGCGGGTGGTGCCGTATTCCTGTGCGGCCTGGATTCATGCCATTCATCGGGGAGTCGATGTGGCGCGGGCTGCAGGGCATGACCATTTGATTGCTGCAACCGGCAAGGTTTCTGAACAGGCTACCCGCCGGTTAACCGGTCTTCCTGAGGAAGCTTCGATTGATATGGGAGATTTTGTGGGCGGTCTTCTCAAATATTTGCGTAAGGCCCCGGTGGGCCGTCTCACTGTGGCCGGAGGATTTGCTAAATTGGCTAAATTAGCAGCCGGGGCAATGGATTTACATTCATCACGCAGCCAGGTTGATCTTAGGGGACTGGTTGATCAATTCACGGCCCTGGGTGGCGAGGCTACGGCTGTGGCCGGGGTAAAGTCAGCCGGGGAGCTGTTGACTCAAGCCCAGGCTGCAGGAATCAGATTGCCAGACCAGGTCGCGGCCGGTGCACGGTCAACAGCGTTGGCGGTGTTGCCGGGCCGGACAGCCATTGATGTATATGTCATTGATCGCCATGGGGTTCTGATTGGCCAGTCGGGGTAATCTGGCTGATTGAGCCCGTGATTTTATGCGGTTGTTTCTGCTTTATGTTGTTTCTGCTTTATGCAGTGTTGGGGATTTAGAAATATTGGGGGCATGATCTCCGGGGTTCTGAATTGCTATGTGTTGGGATGGGAACATAGAAAATGCCGGGGAAAATACCGGGAAAAATACCGAGGCTTCTGATTATTGGCGGAACCGGGGAGGCCAGACATCTGGCCAATGCGGTATCGGTGATTTATGGCCAAAGCTTAGGATTGGTAACATCCCGGCTTGGTTTGGTGCCGCCGGCTGGCCCACTGGCCGGGGATATGCGCCAGGGCGGTTTTGGCGGGGTGCCGGGCCTGGTGGAGTATTTCAAAAAGGAAAAAATTGACTGGGTGATTGATGCCAGCCATCCTTTTGCGGCCACCATTTCCGGCAATACCCGTGCGGCTTGTTTACAGACCGGGCGGGATTATTTGCGCCTTGAGCGTTCCTCCTGGCAGCAGGCCGGGAGGAAATGGCTCAGTTTCCCCGGATTTGAGCAAATTTGTGCGGCGGTGCCTGATGGTGCCCAACGTTGTTTTCTGACAGTAGGAGCGGGCGGTGCGGCGGCTTTTGCTGCGGTCTGTCAGCGAGAGCAAAAATTTCTGCCACGCCGATATTGGTTGATCCGGGTCGCAGCCTTGCCGGATGACTATACCGACTGGCAAGCGGCGTTTGGTCCGCTTCTTTCTTCTGTAACCCTACGTTTATCGGGCCGTTTGATCCATCGGCGCGGTGGCTTTGCCTTATGGGTGCAGCGTGGTCCTTTTACATTCAGCCGGGAAACCGCATTATTGCGTCAATTCGGGATTGATTGTCTGATTGCTAAGATGAGTGGTGGCGCAGCAACCCGGGCTAAATTGGCGGCTGCTGATCATTTAGGTATACCGTGTCTTTTGCTGGAGCGTCCGGTTGGCGTGAAAGCATCACCCTTTGAGGTTGGCGATCACGCATCAGGTGTTTCGACAGCCCTTGACTGGTTGGCACAGCGATGCGCCCCGACCAGGTGTAAAGCCGTCTGGTGATCTGTTTTCATCATCAATCTATGGTACAAAGAGTACGGCGTGCGGTGAGGGGCAGTCGGTGACGAGCGGTTTTTGAAGACCAGGATCCGGGACAACAGAGTGCCAAAACAGAAATCAAAATAAGGAAAAGAAAGTGGTTTTTAAGGATTTTTTGGGGTTTTCCGGAATGTATCCCTTCTCCGGGTTGTTTTGGATGGCTCTGGTTGTGGTGATGGTCTCAGTCATGGGGGCTGGTCCGGCGCGGGCTGTGGAAAGCGATGTATTCCCTGAGCTGGTTTATTGGACGGCTGTTCGCAGTGGTGATATTGATAAAATCAGACGCCATCTGGAGACCGATTTTTCTCCCAATACCCCAGATTCAAAAGGCAACACGCCGCTCATGTATGGGGTGAAGCTGGGCAATATGGAGATGATTGATATGTTGCTCGATTATGGGGCCAAAATCAGCCAGAAAGATCCTTACGGGAATACAGTGGTGATGTGGGCGGCCTCTTTGGGGAAGGGAGCTATTCTCAGACGCCTGATTGATGCGGGAGCGGATATTGACCACCAGAACAAGGATGGTGCAACCCCATTGATCCAGGCGGTTAAGGGCGATCAGACCGAATCAGTGCGGATTTTGCTGGCGGCCGGAGCGGATCCCCGGCTGGCTGATTATACCGGGCGCGATGCAGAGTATTATGCAAGCCATTCCCGCAGCCGTTTGATCCGGCGCATTTTTGAACAAAAAAGCCGGTGATTGAGGTGATTAAAGTGGCCGTAACGCGACTGTAACGTGACTGTACGTGATGATGACGATGAGTGACGATATGATTAGCTTTTGGAGACTGGCCGGGGCGGAGGATATGGTTTGGGATTCAACCAACCAACGGGGTCACACTCTCAGGACCCGGTTAATCTGCTTTGGTTGTTGCATCCCGAAACAGATGATGATGGTCGGCATCATACAGACGGCTGTCGCTGAAATGATCTGCTGCTAATGCCGGGCCAACCAGAATGAGAGCAGTGCGGGTGATTTTGGCGGCTTTGACTTTGGCACGTATCTGATCAAGTGGTGCCCGGATGATCCGGGCATCCGGCCAGCCTAGCCGATACAAGGCGGCGGCGGGACAATCAGCCCCGTAATGAGGAATCAATGCGGTGACCAGCCTGGCGAGATTGGTTGCTGAGAGATGGATGGCCATGGTTGCTCCGCCAGAGGCCAGTTCGTTCAGGGTTTCTCCCGGAGGCATGGCTGAGGAACGGGTAGCGGTACGGGTCAGGATGACGCTTTGGGTAATCCCCGGCAGGGTGAGTTCCTGCCCAAGGGCTGAGGCTGCGGCAGCATAAGCCGGAACACCCGGCGTCATATCATAGGGAATCTGCAATCGATTGAGATGCCGGATTTGCTCTGCAACTGCACTATAAAGAGATAAATCGCCGGAATGCAGACGGACAATTTGGCATCCTGTGTGATGCAGACGGTCTATATGGTCGATGATGACTTTGAGGGTCAGCGGGGCGGTATCGATGATTTCCCGGGCTTTTTTGGCTTCTGCCAACAGGGCTTTCGGGACCAGGGATCCGGCATACAGAACAGCATCAGCAGCCCGCAGCAGATCACGACCGCGTAAGGTGAGAAGATCTGGGTCTCCGGGTCCGGCCCCGACAAAATGGACAGGCATCAAGATGTTCCTTCGAGACAGTAACAATTAAATCATTATTGTTGCTTTAGGTGATATTATATCCGGACCCTGACTTTCGGGGTTGACCATGATGCTTTTTCGGTGACGAAATGCCCGGTGATACGACACCAGATGACGGGGGGGTGCTCCTGGTATCACCGGACCTGGTATCACGGGTATCCTCTGAGGGGACCGGATAGCCGCGCGGTGTATAGATTGCGCCGGTTTTGTCCTGGCGTGTCTGGCTGTTGCCGATGATCACCAGGGTTTGCATATCGGCTTTTTCCGGGCTGAGTTGATCAAGCGGGATGACGTCTGAATGGTCGCCGCTGCGTCCGAGATTACGGGCAAGAATAACCGGGGTTGTGGCCGGACGATGGGCCAGGAAAATATCACGGGCCTGGGCGAGTTGATGATTTCTTTTTTTAGAAACCGGATTATACAGCGCAACCACAAAATCGCTGCTGGCGGCGGCTTCCAGACGGCGGCGGATGATTGACCACGGGGTCAGAAGATCGGAGAGAGAAAGAGCACAAAAATCATGTCCCAAAGGTGCTCCGGCCCGGGCTGCGGCTGCTTGCATGGCTGTGATCCCCGGCAATACCTCAAGCTCTGGCCACCACCAGCGCGGTGGTCCCTGATGCCGCATTTCAAAAACCAGAGAGGCCATCGCGTAAATACCGGCATCACCGGAAGATACCAGGGCAACCCGCCGCCCACTGGCGGCTTGATCTAAGGCGACTTTGGCGCGCTGTGTTTCTTCACCCAGTTCAAAATCATGACGTTGTGCTTGGGGAGCCAGGGATGCGGCCTGATCAAGATACAGGTGATACCCGATTAGATCTTGGGCATCTGCAAGAGCGCGCCGGGTTTCAGGAGGCATCCAATCCGGGGAGCCAGGTCCCAGGCCAATGACCGTGAGCCGGCCACGTTGGGAGCCGATGGACTCAACATCAAGCGGCTCCCCGGCCAGGGCAATGGCACAGGTGCTTCGATGGGATTTGGTTTTGGGGCATAACAACTGGCCTTTTGTTCCGGCTGCTGCCAGGGCGGCTCCTTCGCAAACCCCGTGACACCCGGTGGTGCGATAGACGTCTTCGGATGGGTTGACCAGACGCGGCCGTTCTTTTTCCAGCCGTCCGGCATCAAAAAAACGAACCGGGCGACCAAAATGAGCCGCAGCATGATGCACGGCCTCTTCATCCATTTTGATATCGAGTGAACATAAGCAGGCAATGGCTTCAGGGGCCAGATGATGGCCATGCAGACATTCCTCAATCAGGGTGATCAGTTCATGGCCATCGGTTCCGCGTTCGCAGCCAACCCCGATGGTGAGGACCGGAGGGTGAAAAAAAGCGGTATTGGCATCATGATTTGACTGAGGAGTCTCATTGAGAGAATCATCATGTAAGAGAGGATCTTCGCGGCGGCTGTGGTCGCTGAAATGCTGGTAAGGGGTGATGATGATACGGTGAGTGCTTTGCGGATCAAACCTGAGATCTGATTGACTGAGCCAGCCGCCATCGCTGACGTCCTGGGTTAGGGCGACCGGCTGGTGATTGAGGATAGCTGCAGTGATTCCTTTGGCGGCTTCCCGGTTGCCGATATGCCAGCCTGCAGGGGGCTGATCAATCGCCGGAAGACCCTGAATATCGCTGGCGGTGGTTGCAGCCAGGATGCCTTTGGTTGCTGTGGCGATGCAGCGGGCCAGAGTCAGACCACCATGATGTGCTCCCAGTAAAGGGATGACCACAGAACCATCTTCGGCTAGGGCAAGGACCGGCGGTTCACACCATTTATCTCTGAGGCATCCGGCCAGGGAACGTATGATAATGCCGGTCGAGCAGAGTCCGATGATGGGTGTTTTCCTGGCAAAGAGGTCGCGTAAATACGCACCGGTATCATCAAAACTGTAATCTGCTTCAGGAGGGTGTCCAAGACCTGGGGAATAGGTATGAATATGGCTGGAGCCAAGATGAGGACGCAGGCGGTTGGCAAGGATGAGCCCCTGACGGGTTAAGACAATCAGGGCAGGCTGAGTCATGGAATCAATCATGGAACCGGATGCTGATGGGTTAATACAATAGAGAAATAGGAACTATGACGGGGATCGGCTTGGGAAAGAGGGATATATTTTTGATCCTCAAAAGTGGCGCGTTCAATATAAACGGCATATTGGTCCAGACCCAGAGATGTCAAAAGCCGTTGAAGTTTAGCCAGATGATGCCCGACCTTGATGAAGGCCATGGCGTCGGCAGCCGCGATTCGGGTAGTGAGCTCTTGCTCATTCAAGGTGGCGGGAATGATGGAAAAGGATTGCTCCCGGATGGCTAATGCCCTTTGTGCGACTGAGGCAGCGGCTGTGACTGCTGAGACACCGGGGATAATCCGGATATGATGATGTTCCGGCATAGCATGCAGCAGATAGGAAAAGGAACCATAAAGCAGAGGGTCCCCAAGGCAGAGGACGGCGACATCACGTCCGCTATCCAGGTGAGCGGTCAAATCGCGCCCGGCTGCATGGTAAATTTCCGGGTCAGCAAATTGTCCGGCTACCAAAGGGATACGGATGGCAATTTCGGTTTTGCCCCGGCCATCCAGATAGGGAGCGGCAATACGCCGTGCCAGACTCGGTCCTTCCATCGGGGCCGGATAGGCGACGACCGGGCATGATTCCAGACAGCGAACCGCTTTGACGGTGAGCAATTCCGGATCCCCCGGCCCCACCCCGATACCGTATAGATTATATCTGTTCACCATGCTATGTGCCTGTTGACCGGGGAGATAAGATTGGAAAAAACGGCATATAAAAAAAGGATATATAAAGAAAACATCGGCAGAACATTGATATCCTGTGGCATGCTATATCTTGTGATATTTTCTATCCTGTGCGATGTGGGTGATCTGGTTTTCACAGATCAGGTCTTGAGGGTGACTTTGTCGGCGATCATCTGAGTGATGGGGTATTGATCATCCCATATGATGGTTCCCCTGGCCGGATGACCATTGCTCCATGCCAGTTTCACAAATCGACATTGAGCGTTTTTTGTGGTTGTGGCAAACAGGCTGAGACGAGAGACACTCATCGCAGTGATGGCGTTGGCGACCAGCCGCCCTCCTAAGGGTAAGGCATGCCAACATGTTTTGATGATCTCAGGTCCTTTTTCACCGCTCAGACCGCCCCCGATGAAGATGACATCAGGTTGGGGCAGATGGCTGAGAATATCAGGAGCCACCGCATTTTCCAGCCGCAAACCTGGCACACCAAGATCCTGAGCGTTGGCCATGATCAGATCGCATCGCCGGGGGTTGCGTTCAATGGCAATGGCCTGACAGCTGGATTCAGCGCGCAACCATTCAATGGCGATAGAGCCGCATCCTGCCCCAACATCCCAGAGCAAGCGTCCCGGCAAGGGGGAGAGAGCCGATACAGTGACCGCACGGGCTGCCCGTTTGGTGAGTTGGCCATCATGATGAAATGCATCATCAGGCAATCCACCAGACCGGATCAAAGCCTGGCCACCCGGTTCAGCCCGACATGTGATTGCCACCGTGACTAAATCAGGGCAGGGCTGGCTTGGCCAGTCGGTGGCCAGTGCATCTTTTCGTTGTTCTTTTGGGCCGCCAAGATGGGAAAAAGCGGTCATCGGGCTGGCTCCCAGGCCGTGCGCAGTGAGCCGGGCCGCAATCCGGGCCGGTGTGGTTCCGTCATTGCATAAGATCAACAGCCTGACACCTGGTCGCAGATGGGCGTTGAGCAGGGAGAACGGGCGCCCATGGAGGCTGAGGGTTTCAGTCTGGCAACGTGCCCAACCCAGGCGGGCGCAGGCAAGAGAAAATGCGCCAGGGGCCGGATAGACCACCATTTCATCACTATTAAAATGCGCGGACATGAGGACACCAACGCCGTAATCCATCGGGTCGCCACTGGCCAGAATACAGACGGCTTGTCCCCGCTTAGGGATTAAGGCTTCGAATATCTGCTCAATCGGGTTGGGCCATACCCAGCGTTCACCGGCGTTTTCACTTTCAGGAATGAACGCCAGATGCCGTTTCCCACCCACCAGGATGGTTGCGGTTTTAATAGCCTGGCGGGCCGGTGGCGACAGGCCGTCTATGCCGTCTTCACCCAGGCCGACAATACTGAGCCATGGTAAGGTCAAGAGGAGGCTGCTGTAGCCAGAGCATTGATAGCGGCTGCTGCCAGGGCACTGCCACCGACATGACCAGTCACGCTCAGATAGGCGATTCCCAATGATGAGGCATGATCAATCAACGCCTTTTTTGATTCAGCAGCACCGATAAATCCTACCGGAAAACCGATGATCAGGGATGGCTGAGGACCGCCTGCCGACAGCAATTCAAGCAAATGAAACAATGCTGTGGGGGCGTTGCCAATAACCGCAACCGCACCAGCCAGCCGGGGTTGCCATAACTCGACAGCCGCCGCACTACGGGTCATCCCGGTTTCCTGAGCCCGGATGGTGGTGTGCGGGTCATTGAGCGTGCAAAGGATGGGGGTATCGGCAGGCAAGAGATTCCGCATAATACCGGCAACCGTCATATGGGAATCACAGAAAATCGGTGCCCCTGCTGCTAAGGCTTTGGCTCCGGTATATGCTGCACCAGCCGACCAGGAAAGCTGATCAAGGAACAGACCATCGCCACGGGCATGGATGAGCCGCCTGGCCACAACAGCAATATCATCAGGGAAACCGGAAAAATCATACAGATCATCAATCACGGCAAAAGAGCGCCGGGAAATTTCGTCCGGGTCCCGGATATAATCGAATACTGTCCCCGATTGGGGGATGTTTTCTCTGACCGGAGAAGCTCCCTCAGGCGTATCCGGATGGGTTTGAGAACATGTCATGGCAGGGCGGTTTTGCCGCCTGGAGTGGGCCGGGCATGATGATGGGTTGAATGATGGCCGTGGTGATGATCGCTGGTTGGCGAATCAGTGTGATGATGGGCGACCGCCTGAGGATCTGTGCTATCATCTGTGCTATCGGACTGAGTACCGATACCCCGGACATGATGGTGATGGCCGACTTGCGGTTGCCCCTGGTCACCGGCATAGCCAATGATCTGAGACCGGTATTTACAGAGCATACAATTCATGGCGTTGTCGCCGGAAAGAATATCCCGGGCCCGGTCAGCCAGCGTCTCTATAACCAGAGGATGGTCATTAAAGTAGCTGGCTTTGAGGAATTGGGTTTCGGGATGGCGGGCCGCGACCAAATCAGTTTGTTGGTAAATACGTTTGACCAGGACACCGGTGAACAGGAAATAAGGGAAGACAACAATGCGGCCAAAACCCAGACGATGAGCGATTTCTAACCCTTCATCCACCCGGGGATAAGCAGTGCCGCTAAAACAGGTTTCATTCCATCCATAGCCGAGACCTTCGGCGAGAAGACGGGATATCTTGGCAATATTCGCATTCGCATCAGGATCATTGGTGCCCCGGCCAACCAGCATCAATACACTATCAGAACGGGGAATCTGAGAAGATGCGGTCTTTTCTGCTTCTTCAATACGTTTGGCCGCCGCATTGATCATACGCGGATCAATGGCCAGTTCCCGTCCGAATTGTATGGTGATGTCGGGATGGGTGGCGGCAAAGCTGTTGAGTTCGGAAGGGATATCATTTTTGACATGGCCCGCAGCAAAAAGCATGGCCGGAACGGCCAGGATATGGCGCACTCCCCGGGACTGTAATGCTTCCAGTCCTTCGCCAATAGTTGGGCGGGCGAATTCGAGAAAACCGGATTCAACGACTGATTCCGGGAACAATGTTCGTAAGCCTGCAACCATGGTGGTGAATTCATTGACGCCGTCGTTATCGCGGCTACCATGACCACAGACCATGATCCCGCTATTATGGGGTAAAGAGTGAGCTGTTTTCATCGGGATCCTTGTCAGAGATAGGGTGGCAATATGATCACTGCTTTTAGCAATATTTCTCAACTGCGCGAACAGTAAATTGACCTTGGGCAAATTGACCTCAGGCTTTCTGGCGGACATGTTTCGGTTATGTTGATTGATGCGGCATCCGGACCTTTTGGTCCCCATGTTTTGTTTGTTCTGCTGATTGCTTTGGTTCTTGAGGCGGCATTGGGCAACATGTATCTGGTTTTCCGGGTTTTGCCGCATCCCGTCAAGGTGATCGGCAATGCTGTGGCATTTTTTGATCGTAAACTCAATCGCCCAAGACGTGGTGAATGGATGGTACGTATCCGGGGAATATTGGTGGTGGTGCTGTTTTGCAGCGTCGCCTGGGTGGTGGGGCGGTCTCTGGAAACGGTTGCATCAGGATGGCGTTATGGCTGGTTGATTGAGGTCGCATGCCTGGTGATTTTGTTGGCTCAGAGGGAATTATTTGACCGGGTTCGTGATGTTGCAACCGCTTTGGAACGTGGTCTTCCTCAGGGACGTGCTGCTTTGCATCATGTTGCCGGGCGTGATCCTTCTGCTCTTGATCGTCATGGGGTGGCCCGGGCCGCCGTTGAGTCATGTGCTGAAAATTTTGCTGATGCGGTTGTGGCGCCGGCCTTTTGGTATCTTATGGCAGGGTTGCCGGGTCTCTTTATTCATAAGACGGTGAGTACATTGGACAGCATGATCGGGTATCGATCGCCACGTTATCGTGCTTTTGGCTGGGCGTCAGCACGGCTGGATGATCTGTTGGTTCTGATTCCGGCCCGGTTGGCCGGAATCATTCTGGTGATTGCGGCTGTGTTTACGCCTTCTGGCCGACCCTGGTCAGCTCTCACCGTGATGATGCGTGATGCCGGAAACCATTCTTCTCCCAATGCTGGCTGGCCGGAGGGTGCCATGGCCGGAGCATTCGGGTTTTCCCTGGGGGGTACACGCCGTTATAAAGGACATGTTGCCAAAGATAACTGGATTGGGTCGGGGACGGCACGTCTGACTCCGGTTGATATCCGCCGTGGTCTGTATCTCTATGTTGTCGGGTGTCTTTTATTGATTTCTCTGTGTGCGGTTGGGGTGGCAGCCTGGTTAGCCGGAGAGGATCTTCTGGCGATTTTTCGCGGTAATATGGTGCATTTTTTCGGGCTGGCAGAGTGATAAGGCGTTTCAGGATAATCCATAATTTCAGGGTAATCATTTCAGGATAATCTAGTAAGACGTCTCAGATAGACGTCTCAGTTTCATCAAGCTTCACTCAGACGTCTCCGGGTGACAAAACGCCGGGGTTTAAGTACGGCCTCTGGCAATGTCCAACAGACGGTCACAATCAAGATATTTGTGCAGATGATCTGCCCAGTCATCCAGGAAATGATCAAGTCTGAGATGATAATCCAGATCAGGATCCCCCTTTGTCCCGAGATGATTGAGCCAGGCCCGGCGCTGATGGTCATCGGCAAAGAGTCCATGCAGGTAACAGCCCATGACCCGGCCATCGGCAGAAATGGCCCCATCGCCTGAACCAGGTGGAAAAGGCCGTGCACAGCCGGGACCGGTGGTGCGGCCAGCATGAATTTCATAACTCCCTCTGGCTGTTTTCTCTGCATTGCGGACGATTTTACCCGCCTCAAGACAGGTACTCACCTCAAGAAACCCCAGTCCTTTGGTTTCTCCGGGAGGGCCTTCGAGACCCAGAGGGTCAGCAATAGAGCGACCCAGCATCTGATAGCCTCCGCAGATACCAAGAATCCACCCCCCCCGGCGCCTGTGACCCTGCAAGTCAATCTCCCAACCCTGGTTGCGAAAATCCTCAAGATCGCTTCGGGTTGCTTTGGAACCCAGCAAGATCACGCCATCTGCATCACCAGGCAAGGGAATCCCCGGATCAATGATGCTGACCTCCAGGCTGCTTTCCAGGAACAGAGGATCAAGATCATCGAAATTGGCGATGCGAGGGAGGCGTGGAACCGCAATACGCAGGGTTTTATGGCCGTGGTTTTCTGGTCGCAGCCGGTCAAGGCCCATGCTGTCTTCAGCAGGCAGTTGATGTGCAGAACGGCAATACGGAACCACACCAAGACATGGCAAGCCGGTTTTTTCCTCAATAATCCGCACACCCTCATCGAATAAGCGGATATCCCCGTGAAATTTATTGATGATAAAGCCGTGCAGCCTTGCGCGTTCACTTTCTTTGAGCAAGGCAACGGTTCCGACAATACTGGCGATGACGCCGCCGCGCTCAATATCACCGACAAGGACAACCGGTACATCGGCTGCCTGGGCAAACCCCATATTCGCAATATCCTGAGCACGTAGATTGACTTCTGCTGTACTGCCGGCTCCTTCGATCAGAATTAACTCAGCAGCCTGGGCCAAACGATCAAAACTTTCCAGAACGGCTTTGAGTAAATGCGCCCGCCAGGAGTGATAATTGGCTGCTTCTACGGTTCCGGCGACCCGGCCACGAATGATGATCTGAGAGCCAATCTCGCTGTGAGGCTTGAGTAAAACCGGATTCATATCAAGCTGTGGCGATACACCAGCCGCCCGGGCTTGCAAAGCCTGAGCGCGACCAATTTCACCGCCCTGGGCGACCGCGGCATTATTGGACATATTCTGAGGCTTGAAAGGAAGCACAGCAAGGCCGCGCCGGTGAAACAGACGCCCCAGGCCAGCCACAATCAGGGATTTTCCGACATCTGACCCGGTTCCCTGTAGCATCAGGGCCGGGGTAGACACACCCACAGAGTCCAGAACGGGCACCAAAGAAGCGATCAGGGTGTTTGACTGCTTAAGGCAGCACGTAAAGGGTCGGCAAGCGGGGAATCAAAACGCCGCTCAATGACGATTTGCTGAGCACTGGCGTCTTCTCCGTAAATGGAATGATTCATATCCTTGCGGGAGTGGATATAGGCTCCTTCAAAGGAAACGCCGACAAAAGCCCCCTGAGCATGGGAAAAGGAATACAGATCAGCCAGCTTGATTGTGGTGGCGGCTTCGGCTCCGATCCCGACCGGGCCGACCGCAACGCTGGCATCAACGCCCAGCTTGACGTTTTGCCGGACAATCGAATCAATGCCGCGATCGGTCATAATAGCGAACAGTGTTTCGGCTTCTTCAAACCCGAATTGTAAGCCGAAACTGACCGAGCCAAGGGTAAAAAAGGCTGGTCCACTCCATTGACCCTGTTCATCACGTACCAGCAGAACACCGTTGCCTCCTTCGCCGCCAAGAAAAAATCCGCCTTTGAGAAGGCCGGGGAAAATCAGAACACCTTTGGCTGTTTTCAAAAGCTCATGCAGCTTTTGAAAATGAGGGTCGCTCAGCCGGTTACGGGTAGCGATTGTCGCCCTGGTCAGAAGTTCACGGGATTCTTCGTCGATGGTTTTTTTACTTTTTTCAATTTGAGGAGGAGGTTCTCTGACGGTTGATAATTCATCGGAAAACGACACTCCGCCAGCCTGGGATGCGTCCCCGGCCAGCAAAATACCAGGGCTGATCATCAGGATGGCGATGATGATGAGCAGTGTGGTGATGGATGAATCACTTTTGAGTCTGGTTCCGGTCAGCATGCGCTGATCTCCTTTATCGGGTGACCGTATGATTTTTGGCCGCGCTATGGATACAGTGGTATGGATACAGAGGTTGACGGATATATTGGCTGGCTCTGCCGGCATGTATGAAGGACTTCTTAAAGAGACCAATCAAGGCAGTGATCATTGTTTATGCGATGTGCTGTTTCATGATGCAACCCTCTCAATATTCAACCCCGGCCTGGGCTTTGATGCCGGCCCGGAAAGGGTGTTTGAGCAATGTCATTTCAGTTGCTAAATCGGCAGCATCGATCATTTCCGGTTTGGCATTGCGT
Organism: Alphaproteobacteria bacterium; assembly: GCA_965199175.1. Lineage (GTDB taxonomy): Bacteria > Pseudomonadota > Alphaproteobacteria. The sequence continues at coordinate 1,638,941 of OZ240684.1, read as the reverse complement.
CCGGTGCAGACAATATGAAGGTCGGCCCGGCGATTATTCAGGACAGTCAGAACCTTTTCCAGATCAAGATAGTCGTAACGCAGAGCAATATTGATTTCATCCAGAATAATCATTTGGTAGGCCGGATCATCAATCATCTTACGGGCCTGTGACCAGGCGGTTTCGGCGGTGGCAATATCCTTCTCACGGTTTTGGGTTTCCCAGGTGAAGCCTTCGCCCATCTGGCGAAAATCAATCAGATCAGGAAACTGAGCAAATAATTTGGCTTCTCCGGTTTCCCAGGCTCCTTTGATGAATTGAACCACCCCGACCTTCATCTGGTGGCCAAGACAGCGCAGCGCCATGCCGAAAGCTGCTGAGGATTTTCCTTTTCCAGGTCCGGTATGGACAATCAGCAGACCTTTTTCCTGATTGCGCTCCGCCACTCTTTTATCAAACGCAGCCTTGCGATGGCGCATTTTACGTTGGTGGCGTTCGGAATCACTTTCCGTTGGTTTGTCTGAGTCTGGAGGATTTTTTGACATAGAATTTATAAGAAGAATTTGTAAGAATTTTTAAAACCGAGTTCTGAATATCTGTAAAAGAGAAATATGTTCAACAGAGAGTTTTTATAATAAAATCTTTGATAAGAACACCACCCATTATGACCGGATTATCTCAGAACGTAAAAACCAGGCTCAGGGATTGGCACGGATGGATTTTTTGCTCCCGGGGGTTGGGCGGACTTTTTTGAGTTCATCCAGCACCGCATGGGCACTGTTGCTCCGGGGTTGCCATAAGGCCCGGTCAATGGCTTCTTTCAGCCGTTCACTCATTTCAGCCAGGGCGTCCGGGTTGGTGTTTTGCAGAAATTCCCGGACCGTATCATCGAGAAAATAAGCCTGATAAATCGCATCGAAATGATGATTTTGAACACAAGAGGTGGTGGCCGCAAAGGCAAACAGATAATCAATCGTTGCGGCCATTTCAAAGGCTCCTTTATAGCCGTGGCGCATCACGCCGCTGATCCATTTGGGATTGATTGCCCGTCCGCGTAAAACCCGGGATATTTCCTCAGATAAGCTATAGATACGCGGTGAAAATGGTCGGGTATGATCCAGGTGATACTGAGTGGGTTCCTGTCCGGAGAGATGCTCAACGGCTGCTGAGATACCGCCTTCAAATTGGTAATAATCATCGCTGTCAAGCAGGTCATGCTCACGATTATCCTGGTTTTGCACAACCACTTCGATGGCGCTTAGACGTTGGGCAAAAAGGTCATGAGCCGCCGTCCCGTTCCGGTCCCCGCCGTAAGCATAGCCTCCCCAGGCGAGGTAGGCCCGGGCAAGATCCCCTGCATCCTGCCAGCCCCGCTCATCAATCAGTGCTTGCAGACCAGCCCCATAGGCACCCGGACGGGATCCGAAGACCCGGGCTGCGGCCTGGTGGCGGGCCTGGTCCGGGCTGCGGCCTTTGGTTTCCAGAAAGGCGGCGTCTTTTTTGAATGTGGCGGCCAATGGATTGATATCCGCAGATTCATCCAGAGCAGCCACCGCATTGCTGGCGGCATCAAACAGATCAATCAAATGGGGAAAGGCATCACGGAAGAAGCCGGAAATGCGCAGCATGACATCAACCCGGGGTCGGCCCAGGATATCGGCGGGCAGAATCTCAAACCCGGAAACCCGGCGTGAGGAATCATCCCAGCATGGTTTGGCTCCGATCAGGGCAAGGGCCTGAGCAATATCATCGCCGCCGGTGCGCATATTGCTGGTCCCCCAGGCGGTAATCGCCAGACGCTGTGGCCAGTCGCCATGCTGTTGGGCATGGTGTTCCACCAGGCGGCTGGCCGATTTCCATCCGAGTTCCCAGGCCGCCGGGGTCGGAACCGACCGGGTATCGACCGAATAAAAATTACGCCCGGTTGGCAAAACATCAAGCCGGCCCCGGGTCGGGGCTCCTGAAGGTCCCGGAGGCACAAAGCGACCATCCAGCCCGGTCAGCAGACCACGCATTTCTTCGGGTCCACAGCTCTGAACCAGGGGGCGGAGGTCACGATTGATCCAATCAAGAACTTTCCGGGTTTCCCGCCAGGTTTTGCGGGGATGGGTTTTCCCGGTGATCAGGGCCAGAGCCAGAATTTCCAGCCGCTCAACGGTATCACCGGTGAGACGCCAGGGACCGGGTTTCTCATCTTCAACGTCTTCGATAGCCGACATATCGGTAAGAATATGGGGCCGTTTCCCGTTCCAGGCTGCTCCTAAATCGCAATCAAGAGGATCAAAAGACAAACCCAGATCTTTGGCCAATGCCCGTGTGAGAGATTGATTCACTCCCTCCCCGTTGCCGCGCGGCAACCGGACCAGGGCGCGCAGAAGCGTTTCCAGCAAAGGTCCCCTGGGGGAGCGTCCAAAAATATGCAGACCATCACGAATCTGCATCTCTTTGAGTTCGCACAGATACGAATCAAGCTTCGCCAAAGCCGACCTGGTGGATTCCTCCCGGTCGATTCCACAGTCAATATCCAGGCCGGTTGAGGTCAGAAGATCACGGATTTGGTCACGTAAGGGCGCAAGACGCCGTGGATCGGTTGTGCTGGCTTCGAAATATTCATCGGCCAATGCTTCGATCTCGGCCTGAGGTCCGTAGCTGCCGGCCCGGGTTAATGCCGGGGTTAAATGATCGACCACCGTTGCTGCTGTCCGGCGTTTGGCCTGGATGCCTTCACCAGGATCATTGACAATAAAGGGATAAAGATGCGGCATCGGACCAAGGGCAACCTCAGGAAAGCAGGATTGACTCAAAGCCAGAGCTTTACCCGGTAACCATTCCAGATTGCCATGTTTCCCGACATGAACCACGGCATGGCATTTCATGACCCGCCGCAGCCAGCAATAAAAAGCCAGATAAGAATGGGGCGGGACCAAAGCCGGGTCGTGGTAACTGCCTTCCGGGTCGATATTGTAGCCCCGGGCTGGTTGCAGACCAATAATCGCCTGTCCCATCTGTATTGCTGCAATCGCAAAACCCTGGCGATCAGCCTGGTAGAATGGGTCTGTATCTGGTTTTCCCCAACGCATGGTGACGGCATCCCGGACCGGTTGTGGCATGGTTGCAAAATAATCCTGATACGTGGTCAATGGCAGGATATGCCGGATTTTGCGTTCGGTCAGACGCCGGTAATCATTGGTTGGACCGGCCTTCAGGCGGGCAATCAGGGTATCGCCGTTTTCCGGGATATCCGTGATGCGGTATCCGGCATTGTCGAGCGCCCTCAGGATATCGACTGTTGCTTCCGGGGCGTCCAGGCCGACACCGTTGCCCAGTCGTCCATCGCGATTCGGATAATTGGCAAGGATCAGGGCAATGCGACGTTGGGGACAGGGGGTGCGGCGCAGATTGGCCCAGGCGGCGGCCAGTTCAGCAACAAAATCCACACGATCTTTCAGGGGTTGATAACATGTGATATCGCATTGCGTGGCGGTATCGCGCCGATGATGTTGCTTGAAAGCAACCGCGCGGCTGAGCAGACGTCCGTCAATTTCGGGCAAAGCGACATGCATGGTTATATCGCGGGCCGGAAGCCCCTGAGGGTCCTGGTGCCAGGTTTCCTGATCCCGTCCGGCGAAAACCACTTGCAGGATCGGGCAATCGGTCCCGGAATAAGGAGTTTCGTGACTTCCACCTGGTTGGCCAACCGCAAAAGCAACAGCGTTGAGGATGATATCAGGCGGATGGGTGGCTAAGGTTTCCGAAACCAGGGCGGCGGCAACCGGGTCTTTCAAGCTGGTGACGTAAATAGGCAGGGTATCAAGACCGGCCTGATCCAGGGCGGTGATCAGAGCATCAATGACGGCGGTATCAGCCGATTGAGCCAAAGCCCGATAGAAGAGGAGGGCTGCTTTTGGTCGCTGTGGGTCCCATCTCCTGGTGATGATATCAAGATCATGGCCTGTGGTTTGGATCATCCGGGAATCAGCAGTATAAAATCCAGCCCGTGGCAGGGGGCGTGGCTCCCGCCAATTCTGGCCGGGACGGTCTTGCTGGATATGACTTTTTTGATGGGGATCTTGTTGCTGTGCAGTGGTTGGAGGAGATGGGATTGTCGGGTGTTTTGAGCATTGCGAGGCAGCCAATGGAGTCTCAGATGGCGTTTCAATGGCTGGCGTGGTGATCAGGGTGGCGGCATAACGCAGACATTCAACGGCATTATCAACCCCGCCCTGAACGCCGTATTGCCAGAGCCGGTGCAGAGCATCCGGTGGCAGGTTAGATCTCCCGATCAGGGCGGTATCCGGTTGATCATCACCGGGAACCAACGCCAGAAATGCCCCGCTTTGTTTGGTTGATTCGACCAGTTTTTCAACCCCGTAAGGCCAATATGCCAGCCCACCGAGTAAGCGCACCAAAATCAGCCTGGCCTGATCAATGACGGTTTCAACATAGAGATCAACCGTATAATTGTGGCTGAGATGCAGCAGATGCGCCAAACGTAAGCTGGGGGCAGACGGATCTTCGGCCAGACGTCGCGCCTGGGCAGCGGCAAGACAGCTTAAGTCACTATCCGCAGCACTCAGGATAACAATCTCAGCCGGTGTCTGGCCGAGATCAACCGCTTTTCCGCTCTCAATCTGTCCTGGTTGGGTCGCCAGAAGATGCATGGTTTAAAATCTGTATAGGGGGGCTAAGGGGATGGATGTACAGGCGCATGAATAGCCAGTCCGTGATGATGATTTTCCCTGAATTAAGGGAGGCTGGTGAACGAAATCGGGCTGTTTTTCTTTGATATGAGCCTGAATGGTGGGGAATAATCGTCAGCCGGATGTTTGTATCGGCCCTCACCAGTCAAGGATTACAAAGAAAAATCCGGGATACTTATGATGGTTCCGGGCCGGTCAGGATGCGGTGCACTGTCTGGGAATCGATACCGGCCGGTCCGATGGCGACCAGGGAACCGGTTTTATCTTCATCTTTACCCCAGGGATGACCAAAATAATGATCAACCCGGTCTCCCACTCCTTGCACAATCAGCCGCATTGCCTTGCCTTTGACATGGGCAAACCCCTTAATACGAAAAAGATTTTGAGAACGGGCCGCCGCAGAGATACGGGTGGCTAAAGCGGCAGGATCATCAATAACCGGCAGCGGGATATGCAGGCTGGTAAAGGCATCATGATCATGATGGTCATGATGATCATCTATAGACTCATCAGTAGAGTCACCAGCAGAACCCGGATCATTGGCCGTGGTCGCCTCAAGACCAAGGATCAGGCGGGGATCAATATGGGCATTCCGGGCTTTGATGATTCCGGTTCCGGGTCGCAGATGTCCGGATACGATTTTCTCAGATGTATCAATATCCCCGGGTTCCAGTAGATCCGTTTTGTTGAGGATCACCAGATCAGCACAAGAGATTTGATCATCGAATAACTCAGCCAGGCTGGAGCGATGATCAAGGGCCGGGTCAGCGTCCCGTTGTCGGGAAAGGGCGGCATGATCACGGGCAAAATTTCCCTGAGCCACCGCCGGAGCATCAATTACCGCAATCACACCATTGATGATGACCCGGTCCCGCACTTCGGGCCATGAAAAGGCACGGACCAGCGGCATGGGCAGAGCCAGGCCAGAGGTTTCAATAATGATATGTTCTGGTGGGACGGGCCGCTCCAGCAATTTTTCAATGGTCGGCAGGAAGTCCTCAGCCACTGTACAGCAAATACAGCCATTGGCTAATTCAACAATATCATCCTCATGGCAGTCGGCAAAACCACAGCCACGCAATACAGAGCCATCGACACCCATTTCGCCAAATTCATTGACAATAAGAGCAATGCGGCGTCCGGCTTGCTCCACCACATGACGAATAAGGCTGGTTTTCCCTGCCCCCAGAAAACCGGTGATAATGGTGGAGGGAATGCGTTTCGATGCAGGAGTAAGAGAGGATGTCACAGTCATAAGGGAAGAATCTTTCTAAAGAGGGATGCAGTTAAGACGGTGAGGTTAAGCCAGTGAGATTAAGCACAATGAAATTAAGACAGTGAAATTAAGACAGTGAGATATCAATTCGGGAAACACCAATCCAGCAGATATATCAGCCCGGCAGGAAATTGGTCAGGTCTTGAGCGTTGTCGCCAGACCGGCTGTTACCAGAATAACCCGGTCACACAAATCTGCTAAACGGGCATTCAGGTGCCCGACCTGGTCAGCAAAGTCCCGGGCCGCCCGATGAGCGGCAACACCACCCAGACCGACTTCATCAGAAACCAGAATGACCGGACTCCGGGTTTGGGTCAACGCCTGACACAGCTGGTCAATTTCGGACTCAATCATCGTATTTTTGGTGATCCGGTTGGCCAGCCACAAGGTAATGCTGTCAATGAGAATGGGGGGGGATGATTCCTGATCTGCCGCCAGAGCCTTGAGACATTCGGGAAGATGATCTGGTTCCTCAATCAATCGCCAGCGATTTCCACGCCGTTGACGATGATGTTCAATACGCTTTTGCATCTGTTGGTCGGTTGCTGACAATGCCGGATCAGCAGTGGCGATATAAATCGGTGTTTGATCTTTTCCGGTGATCTGCAAAATGAGCGACTCGGCATGGGCACTTTTCCCTGAGCGGATGCCGCCAAAAACCAACGTCACTCCTGATCGCGCGATTGTGGATGGGGAGGAAAGACCGGATGGATAACGGTGATTGACCTGATCCACTTTCCAACCGGCTGGTGACCCGTTCGTTGACAAGGTGGCCGGATCATCAATCCAGCAATCCAGACATGTTAAAGATAAGCAATCGAGGTGGAAATGAAGGGCTGATTGTGCTGAGCACTCCAAAGCGGTTGCCAAAGCCGCCCGAATGGTTCCGGCATGGGTGATGATAACGATATTGGTTGCCGGGGTCTGGGGAGTGATGATTGTGTCCCGGGGGGGATGATTCTTTCGGTGGGGCGTTTTTTGGTTTTTCCGGCCTGTTTTGACAAAGGATTGCGATACCGATAACCGGTTCATCATCAGGCTACGCAGGCCATCTTTGACCCGCTTGATCTGGGTGGCAAAGGATTCGCCCTCAGGCGGGGTGGTTTGAGCCGGGTCTTTCCAGAATTCCCGATAGAGGCCCGGATTTTTCCGGGCCGCCTGATGGTGGCTCAACCCGGCCCACAGACCGAAATTTTGCTCGGTGAAGCGATGCTCCGGAATAATCCCGGCCGAAGATCTGCCGCATATGCTTAATAAGGCTTCGGCCGTTTGGCGAGCCCTTGGCCAGGGGCTGGTGACCCAAAGGGCATCACCCCCAAGAGCATCAGCAAGGGTCCCAAGGGTGGCTTTGTCGGAAAGATCAGCATCCCCCTGCGCATCAGGAAACCGGCTCTGTATGTTTATAACGGGTGCATGACGGATAAGCCAGAAACGGACTGTCCGGTGATCGGGAGATTCAGACATGAAAAAGCGGCACTCAGTCTTTAAGAAACTTTAATCAAAGCTGAACATTAAAGACTAAAAAAAAGACGGCGCAGAAAAAGAGGATACTGATAGATCTGCACTTTTTACATCTGCACTTTAATTTATATCTGCACTTTAATCTGTACTGAAAAAAAAGATTATAAAATCATGGCGGCGGCCAGAAGAACAGAGATTTCGGTTAGCTGTTGTCCTGCGCCCATGATATCACCGGTGATTCCGCCAAGACGGGTTTTGGCGAGATATTCCAGGCTATACAGCATCCCGCCGGTTATGAGGATGGCCAGAATAGTGGCCGATGGTCCCAAAAAAAGAAAGAGAAAAATCGCCGCTAAAATCAGGGCAACGTGACAAGAATCAGCAGGGGGAATCCCCAGATTGGCGGCCAGGCCATCGGTTCGGATTGGCTTCATACGCCGGGCCAGGATGACGGGCGCGGCCCGCGAGGCTGATACAGCGGCCAGAACAGCCGCAATCATATCGGATATATCAAGGCTTGCCAGCAGAGCCGCCCGCAGGGCAACCGAGAAAATCAGTGCTAAGGTTCCGTAAGCACCAATGGTGCCCTGGCGCATCAACGCCAGACGTTGAGCCGGGGTATCGCCGCCAAACAAACCATCAGCACTATCAGCAAGGCCATCTTCATGCAGGCCGCCAGTCAGAACAGCCATGAAAGCCAATGCAGCCAGGCTGGCGGCCAGGGGAGACAGACCAAGCAGGGATAATGGCCACAAGACCAGGCATCCCAGAACAGCAATCACCAGACCAATCAACGGGAAGGCACGTACCGATTCCCGATGGGCAGACTTGGTTATACGTCCCTCAGGCAGTGGCCAGGGAAGGCAGGTTAAGAAAGATCCGGCGATGAGGATGGAGCGTTTCCAGGTTGCTCCGGTGGCTCGCCAACTCTCAGGACCTGACAAGGCAGAGGTCCGCCCTTCGGAGTGCTTGCTGGTTGATTGGGTGTTTTTTTCGGTTTTACCAGCCACTGATTTTCACCTTCATCTTTGAATCGCATCTTTGTACTGTGCCTGGCCGTATGATGCTCTTCATTGTTTCGGGGGTCATGTTCTTAACGTAAGTAACGTATTGAACCTTTTTAATTTGTAAAAGTGAGTGCTCACGCTGTGCAAGAGCAGATGATATATGCTGTGGGTCATGTCAATGACCTGATTCCTGATACGTGATGATATGTGATACGTGCTTTTATTACGTGTTTTTTTTATACGTGTTTTTTGGATTTTAGATTTTTTTTTGAGTGTTTTTCCCTGTTTGCACAAGGGCAGACCGTGATCAATCCGGCGGTGCATAGACTCTGTTCTCTGCCACGCAACCTGAGCTGATTATGACAGAAGATATGTTGATTGATATGCCAGAGAGTATTTCTCAGTTTCGCGGTTTTCTCAATGATATAGTGACTGGCAATGCTGCTGCTGCTGCTGCCGTCCGGGCACGGCAGGATCAACTCACCAAGCCTTTAGGGTCGCTTGGGCGGTTGGAGGATTTATGCGCCTGGATGGCGTGTTGGCAAGGAAATGACCAGCCCCGGGCAGACCGGGTTCTCATCAATATTTATGCCGGCAATCATGGTGTTGCGGCCCATAATGTATCTCTTTATCCGCCTGAAGTGACCCGGCAGATGATTGCCAATTTTCGCAATGGCGGAGCGGCGATTAACCAGTTGGCAACATTGCTGGATGCTGAATTGCGTGTCCATGAAATGGCTTCGGGACGCCCCAGCGGTGATTTTACCTCTGGCCCGGCTCTGACTTCCCGGGAATGCGCTGAGGCGTTGGCATATGGTCGCGGGACAATAGATGGCGGGTTTGATCTGCTGTGTCTGGGCGAGATGGGGATTGGCAACACCAGTGCCGCTGCCGCATTATGCTGTGCTCTTTACGGTGGGTCACCCGAAGAATGGGTTGGTCCGGGGACTGGTCTTGATTCCTCAGGGGTGGCCCGTAAGATTGCGGTTGTGGCCGCCGGATTGCAGCAACATGCCGGGAAGCTTGGGGATCCATTGGAGGTGTTGCGCCTTTTGGGTGGCCATGAACTGGCGGCTATAGCCGGGGCTGTGGTGGGAGCCCGCCAGTCAGGTGTTCCGGTTTTGCTGGATGGTTTTGTGGTCTGTGCGGCGGCGGCTGTTCTCCATGCTTTGGACCCGACATTTCTTGATCATTGCCAGATTGGTCATGTTTCTCAGGAACCCGGGCATCGGCGATTATTGACCCGGCTGGAAAAAACACCCCTTCTTGATCTCAATATGCGCCTGGGAGAAGGCAGCGGAGCCGCAACAGCGGTTTTTTTGTTACGCTCAGCAGCAGCCTGCCATAATGGAATGCACACATTCTCTGAAGCCGGGGTATCAGAGGCCGAAGAGACATAAAGAAAAAGGGAAAGAGAGAAAAAGTAAAATCAACAGGCTGCCATTGATGGGTGCTGTTGATTTCTGTGGTCATGTGTCTGTTTATTATTCATTATTCTTACTTATTCATTATTCAGTGATTGCGGTGCTTGCGTGACTCTGGCCTGAGGATGTGGACCCTTCTCAAAAAGGGGTGTTTTGAAGGCAGATTATTTTTTGGTGAATCATTGTGAGCAGACGGGTGATTTTCGGGACGGGTGATTTTCAGGACAGATGATTTTCAGGACAGATGATTTTCAGGACAGATGATTTTCAGGACAGATGATTTTCAGAATATCTTTTTTATGGAGAGTGGCCTGGATCTGTGGGGTATTCTGGGGGGCTGTGTTCTGGTCGGCTGAGGGTATCGCCGGGGATTTGCGGGTTCATATCACCGGGTTGCGCAATACAGAAGGAACGGTGCATCTGGGTCTTTATAATCACCCGGATGCGTTCCCTAAGCCAAAAGCTACAGTGCGTGATCAGGTCGTTCCGGCGGCTCTTTCAGCATCCCAGGCCGTGATTTTTGGCGATTTGCCACCCGGTGAATATGCCTTAGCCATGTATCATGATGAAAATTCCAACGGGGCGTTTGACCAGGGATTGCTCGGCTGGCCTTTAGAGGGATTCGGCTTCAGCCAGGGCGCCCGGCCATTTCTTGGTCCGCCTTCTTTCAGCAGTGCTGCTTTTTCTCTTGGTCCTCAGGGTGGGGAGATCATGGTTGAGTTCACCTACTGGCAGGCTGACAAAGACAGGCAACCTCACGGTTTTACAACCGGTCCGTGGCGACCATGATGTCTTTTCCTTCTGACGCCGCATTGACCGGCTGTCGTTTTGATATGATTCCGATGTGATGTGATCCTTTTGTGATCAGGACATTTTCTGATAGTCGTTTTGGTATGCTGAAGGCTGCATCCAGGTGCGGATTACCCAGGCACAGATAGGGGGACTACGTGTTGATTGCGGCTCTTTTAAGCAGCCCCGGATTGAGACTCTTCAGGATCAATGATACATCAGGTCACTGATGAAGCAGGAATGATTGATCGGGTTGGTTGAGAAAGCAGACCAGAGAATCTTTGAGAGCAAAGATGGCCACGCCGTATCATGAGGGGATTGACCGGTCAGTTCTGATCAATGATCAGGATGGCGCGATGGCCTGTATCCCGCCGGGGCGCCGAATTTATGTGATTGGCGATATTCATGGTCGTTATGATCTTCTGGCTGATATTCATGCCCGTATCCTGAAGGATGCGGCCCGGGCCGATGCTACGTCGGGTAACCTTACGAAAGTGGTGATTTATCTGGGTGATTATGTTGATCGTGGCCCCATGTCCAGGGAGACGATTGCTGCCCTGATTGATCATCCTCTGGCTGGTTTTGAGGCTGTGCATCTCAAAGGCAATCACGAGAATTTGTTGATGAAATTTCTCGACACTTACCAGGTGGGCCGCAACTGGCTGAATGATGGCGGCGCAGAAACGATACGTAGTTACGGGGTTGAGTTGGAAGATCATGCAGCAGGTGATCGGGATTTTCCGGGTGATCGGGATTTTCATCGTATCCAGGCGGCGTTACGGGCGGTTATTCCGGCTTCTCATTCGGCTTTTTTGGCTGGCCTGAAACTCTTTCACCAGGAGGGGGATTACTATTTTACCCATGCGGGGGTGTCGCCGCGCCGACCACTGGCTGACCAGCTGGAGGAAGATTTGCTGTGGATTCGCGATGAATTCCTTTCCTGGAACCAGCCTTTTGGTAAAATTGTTGTGCATGGCCATTCCATCTTTCCGGAGCCACAAATCCGCACCAACCGCATTGGCATTGATACCGGGGCGTATGCCACCGGACGGTTGACATGTCTTATTTTGCAGGAAAACATCTATAGTTTTCTGCAAACCGGCTGAGCAGGGTTTTGTACTGATTGCAAGGTGAAACCGGGGATGCCCTCAATTTGACAGCCTCTGAATACAGATTATTTCACGCCTCTCGTATGATCCTGATACGCATGAAGAGCAACAGGCAGTGGAGTCACCGCTCAACCGATAGTATAGAGAGCCGGAATATGCGGGCAGAACCGGCCCTCCGGGGTTTTATGGGAGAGTTTTTGGTATGAATGCGGCCAAAGAAAATCAGAAAATTGATATTTCATCTTTGAGCAAAGGACGTTTGCTCTGTATCGGCGATGTCATGCTGGATCGTTTCGTGACCGGTGTTGTCGAGAGGGTTTCGCGGGAGGCTCCGATCCCGGTTCTGCGGGTCACTGATGAGACGTCGATGTTGGGTGGTGCCGGTAATGTCGCCCGCAATTTATCGGCCCTTGGTGTGATGACCGATTTTCTCTGTGTGATTGGTGATGATGATATCAGTACCGAGATTGCCACTCTGTTAGCCCGCGAAAACCATTTAACGCCCCATATTGTTACCCGGAAAAAGCGACCAGGGACTTTGAAGATTCGCTATGTCTGCAATAAACAGCAAATGTTGCGGGTGGATCAGGAAAGTGATCTTCCCATCGGACGCAGTGATGCTCACATATTGCTTGAGAAAGCGGTTTCCCTGATGCCCGATTGTGGGGGTTTGATTATTTCCGACTATGGAAAGGGCCTTCTTTCACCCGACATTCTGGCTGTTTTAATTGCCAAAAGCCGGGAACATGGTTTGCCGGTTATTGTTGATCCTCGTGGGGTTGATTATGCCATATATGCCGGGGCCGATATCATTAAACCCAACCGGGATGAACTGGCTGCTGCCAGCGGTTTGCCAGTCGAAGATGACCAATCGGTGGTGGCGGCGGCCCGGCGTCTGATTGATGATTTCGATTTTCGGGCGGTTTTGGCAACCCGTGGTGAACAAGGGGCAACATTGGTCCGGGCCGATGACAGGATGCCGGTCCATCTACGCAGTTCGGCCCGTGAGATTTTCGATGTATCGGGAGCAGGCGACACCGTGATTGCTGTTGTTGCTGCCGGTTTGGTGGCTGGATTTGATCTGGAAGAGGGTGTGTCTCTGGCCAATATGGTGGCCGGGATGGTTGTCGCCAAGGCCGGAACAGCGGTTGTGACGACCCGGGAAATAGAAGCCGAGATTGCGCGCATGCAATCTGGAGGCCGACCAGATAAGGGGAATGAAAATAAATATGATCAGGAAAAACTCTTCAGCCTTGATGATCTTCTCACACAGGTAAAAGAATGGCGGCACAACGGTATGCGCATTGGTTTTACCAATGGTTGTTTTGATTTACTGCATCCAGGACATGTGTCTCTCCTGCACCAGGCCCGGGCAGTCTGTGATCATCTCATTGTCGGTTTGAATACAGATCATTCGGTGCGGCGTCTTAAAGGGAAGACTCGCCCTATCCAGTCGGAATCGGCCCGGGCCAATGTTTTGGCGGCTTTATCAATGGTTGATGCCGTGGTTACTTTTGACGAAGACACCCCTCTTACTCTGATTGAGGCTCTGCGTCCTGATGTCCTGATTAAAGGCAAAGATTATACCCTTGCCCAGGTGGTGGGGGCCGACATTGTGCAATCCTATGGAGGGAAAATTTTCCTGGCTGAACTACAGCCTGGCTATTCAACCACCAAAACCGTGCATCGTCTGGTTCCCTGAAGCGACCATATTGATCATTTATCATATTGATCATTTATAAAGAGCCGTTTGATATCTGCGCGACCGGCGGCGCCAAGCCAGGCCTGAGGGCTATGGCGCAGGCTGTGTTGATTTTAATCAATCCTCTCACCGGGCCGGATACTTGAGAAAGGGTGGTATTATTCCCTACAATGACCAAAAACCATCACAGAAAAGTCGGTTTATTGGATACTGATGCAAAGAGGGGAGGGATTGTTGTTATGGGGTTGAAAGCACTGTTATTTGACGTGGATGGGACGCTTGCGGAAAGTGAGGATATCCATCGTGAAGCCTTTAATGCTGCATTTCGTGAATTCGGTGTTTCCTGGCATTGGGACCGGGCAATTTATCGTGAAATTTTGTCGGTTGGCGGTGGGCGGGAGCGGATCCGCCATTATATTGAGCGGAGTGCCCCGGAGGCATGTCAGCGTCCCGATTTCTACAGCTATGTTGATGCGATGTATAACGCCAAGAGCCGCGCTTATGCGGAGATGTTGGCTGAGAGCGGCGTTTGGGTGCGTCCTGGGGTTTGGCGTATTTTGAATGAATGCCGTGATGCGGGCATACGTCTGGCGATTTGCTCGGCTGCATCAGAACGCAGCTTGCGGCAGGTGTTTGAAAATGGCTTAGGCATGGATGTGTTCGATTGGTTTGAAGTGGTGGGGCATGGCGACCTGGTATCGGCACGTAAGCCTGCCCCTGATATTTATCAATGGGTCTTGAAAGAGATGATGTTGCCGCCCCAGGCCTGTTTGGCGATTGAGGATTCCCCGCAAGGATTACGCTCAAGCCTGGCGGCAGGCGTTGCGGCGGTGGTCTCGGTTTCAAAATATTTTGAAGGGGAGGATTTCTCCGGTGCGGTAGCGGTGGTCAGTGATCTTGGGGAACCAGGTCTTCCCTTTACAATATTATCCGGTGATGCGCAGGGACGTGGGTATATTGACCTTGATCTTTTAAGAATCTGGCATGCAGATGCGAATACACAAATGTGATTCTGGGTGACATCCGGGGACTGATCTCAAAGGGTATTTTGGTTTTTAACACTCTCTACAGATTTTTTGCATAGGGTTTTTCGTGAGGATGTTCTGATGGCACTCATACGGGATATTGTTTTTAAGAATCAGAACGGGGTGCAGCTGGCTGGCAAGCTGCATCTTCCGGCTGGCGCGCGTCGGGGGGCGGCGTTATTTGCTCATTGTTTCACATGTTCTAAAGAGACATTGGCGGCGGTCCGGGTATCCCAGGGTCTGGCTATGCGTGGTCTGGCTGTTTTGCGGTTTGACTTTGCCGGTCTTGGAGGGTCAGGAGGAGCCTTTGCTGAGACCAGCTTTGCCAGTAATCTCGATGACATTAAGGCGGCGGCTGTCTGGATGGCTGATCAGGAAATGCCTCCGGACCTTCTGGTGGGTCACTCTTTGGGGGGTGCGGCTGTTTTAGCGGTTGCTGGTGATATTGATTCGGTGGGTGGGGTGGCAACCATCGGTGCGCCGGCTGATCCGGCCCATGTCCTGCATTTGTTGGGGGGACGGGAAGAGGATATTTTAGCTGCGGGCCGGGCTGAGGTCTCGATTGGTGGACGCCCATTCACCGTCGGGGCGGATTTTGTGCGTGATTTACAGGCACGGTCAGGGACAAAGGCGGTTTCCAGACTGAAAGCCGATGTTTTGATTATGCATGCTCCCCTTGATACAATCGTTGGTATTGAGAATGCCGGACAGATCTTCGCGGCAGCCAGACATCCTAAATCCTTTGTTTCCCTGGATCAGGCGGATCATCTTTTGACCCGGCCTAAAGATGCGGAATTTGCTGCATCGGTTATCTCTGCCTGGGCCAGCCGGGTGGTTGATGAGAAGAGAGTCTTGCCAGTTGCTTTAGAAGGAGAAGTTGCTGTGCGGTCGAGTCCCGATGGTCCCTTTGCGCATGATATTGCCATTAACACGCATTTGTTACGGGCTGACGAGCCATCATCAATTTCTGGTGGTTTGGATTCCGGCCCGGCTCCGTATGATTTTTTGCTTGCTGGTCTGGGGGCGTGCACGGCCATGACTATGCGCCTTTATGCCCGGCGTAAGGGATGGCCTCTGGAGGATGTGGATGTCACTTTGCATCACCAGAAGATCCATGGGGGGCATGCCGATTCAGCTTCCGGGACTGAACGGCTGGATCAGATCAGACGCCGGATTACTCTGACCGGTGATCTGGATGAAGCCATGCGCCAGAAATTGCTTGAGATTGCTGGTCGATGCCCGGTTCATCGTAGCCTGGAGGCCGGGATTGCCATTGAAACCGAATTAGCACATGCTGAGACGTCATCAGAATAAAGACGCGATCAGAATAAAAACGTTATCAAAATAATAAAGACGTCCTCAGAATAAAAATATTACCAAAACAAGGCATTGCCAGGACAAGAATTGTCAGGATATGTCACAATGCGGTTAGAATATGGCGGCAAAAGAGGTCGGCGTATCGGTAAGATTGCGCGTTTCTGCCGCTTAATGCGGCCAATGGCGGCCTCCTCAAGGAGGCAACGAGACAACGCCCTGGCTGCCGCTTTCATCATTTCTTCCCATTTGTCTGGCCGGTCAGTTTATCAGGTCAGAAGAGTGATTGGGCGGTGTTTCCCAAACCGCTTCTGGCAGCTTTTCCGATCAGTTTATTGATTACTTCTGACACAATTCATCTTTGACAAAACTCAATTTTTGGTGACCCCAAACCCGGCGACTTGACAAAGTAAATGCAAATGATAATCATATGCAATATCAAGGATAACAACAAATATAAGAACAAACCAATTCAACCGAAGTGTTGCATAGAGGGAGTCGGTGATGTTTTTTGAGTCAGTTAATCATGATGCCAGTCACTATAAAATGAGTCTAATCATATCCTCGGTTATATCCGGGTTTTGCGCTATTTTTCTCGTTTTTTCGACGGCAGTTCTGGCCCGGGAAGATAGACAATCGGGCCAGCCGATCGTTTTGCCGCCGGTTGTCGTTGAAGGTGTGCAGGGGGTGGTGACCGAAGGGACAGGGTCCTACACGACCAAACGCGCGACTGTTGGTTACAAACAGCCGGTCGATATTGATACTGTGCCCCAGACGGTCACCGTGATCACACGTCAGCAGCTTGAGGATGCCAATGCGACCTCTCTTGAGGAAGCCGGTTATCTTATTCCCAATGTAACAACCGCAACCGGCAATGGTTTTGATGGGTCTCTCTATTCGCGGGGGCATGAGGTTTTTACGTATAATGTTGATGGGGCACCACGGCCCTTTCTCAGTCTTTACGGCACAGCCCCTGATCTGGCTTTTTTTGATCGTATTGAGTTTTTGTCCGGACCGTCAGGAGTTTTTCAGGGGTCTGGCGAACCTGTTGGTACCATCAATCTGGTCCGGAAACGGCCAGATGGCCGGAACACCATCTCGGTCAGTGGAACGGCCGGGAATTATGATTTTTATCGTGGTGATGTTGATATGTCCGGTTCGGCGCATGACGAACGGGTACGTGCGCGCTTTATCAGCTATGGCCTGAGCCGTGAATCTTTTATGAAATTTGCTGAGCAAAAGCGCGGTGGTGGCTACATGACAATGGAATTTGATGTGACTGAAAGTACGACGTTTTCCTTTGGAGGTATTTTAGAACAGCAGGACACAACCTCTATGAGTGGTTTGCCGACATTTACCGATGGATCGCTGGTTGCTTTTTCCCGCAATACCTATATCGGTGCTCCATGGAACAGGCGCGATATCAAGAGCAATGAACTATTCATCGAAGCCGAACACCAGTTCGGGAATGGTGGCGTGCTCAAACTGGCCGGACGTTCCTACAACCGGGATAGTGATCTGAAGAGTGCTCTTGCCCAGACGGCGGTTAACCCGCAGACCGGTACCTTCAATATGTTTACATTCGCCCGCCTTTATGAAGAAGCCACATCCTATCTGGATACCAATTATTCAGTTCCTTTTAATTTCTTTGGCCGGGAAAGCCTGATGGCGGTCGGTGTTGACTATCGCTATTCCCATAGTGGCTTCAGGCAGAATTTCGATTTTGCTCTTGGGCAACAGAATATTCGTAACTTTAACCCCCGTACATTGATTGAACCACGCGTGACGTTCCCCGGGGTAGGGCCGGGATTTCGGTTGAATACCAAAACAACAAATAATGAAATAGGGGGGTATGGTTATACCCGGCTTCAGGTTTTTGATGGCTTCAATCTGACCCTGGGCGGACGTTACGCATCCTATAAAAGCAAAAGTAAAGACACTGGTCGTGGTCGGGTTACCGGAAAGAGAAAACAACGGCGTTTCATTCCCCTTGCTGGTGCAAGCTATGCTGTGACACCCCAGGTGACCGGCTATGTGAGTTATTCTGAGATCTTTCAGCCGCAAGCTGAAACCCAGGCCAATGGTGCACAGTTGGATCCGGTGGTTGGCCGACAAGCAGAAGCCGGGACCAAACTTTCTTTGTTTGATGATGCCTTGCGCGGACACGCTGCGGTATTTTGGCTCGAAGACCAGAATCGGGCACAGGCAGACCCGAACAATGTTGGTTCATTTCGCGCATCAGGCCAGGCAATCACCCGGGGCTTTGAAACCCAGATAGCGGGCCGACCGATTGAAAGCATCGATTTGTTTGCCGGATATAGCTATGTCAACACAGATCTCAGGAATGATCCCAGCCCACCACATAACGTTAACATATTCGGGAAATACACGTTCCCTGAAGGGCCGCTTGATGGGTTCTTTCTTGGCTCTGGTATGCGTGCTGTGAGCGCATTCAGCAATGTCGCCGCCAATAACATTAAGGTTAAGGCGCCAGGCTATGCGATTTTCAATCTTTCTGCAGGATACGAATTGAACGACCATGTTTCAGCAGTTTTATCGATACGCAACCTTTTGGATAAGAAATATATTGACCGGGTCAATACGACAACCCGGGGGACGTTTTACGGGGAACCTTTAATGGCCTGGATGAATTTGAAGGTCAGCTACTAGATCAGGCGGCCCGGCTCGATAACATACGGGATATTTGACCGGAATGATGGCGCATGTGATTTCAAGGCGGGCAGTTCTGGTTGGTCTGGCGGCTTCGGCTATTCCTGTTTTCCCGGCCCGTGCTCATGTCATTCGGGATATTACCGGGCGGGTGGTTTCTCTGGAAACCCCGGTCAAAAAAGTTTTGTTGGGAGAAGGCCGCTTTCTCGCCGCCTTATCACTGCTTGGTCTTCACGACCCACTGAGCCGGATTGCCGGAATGTTGGGTGATTTCGAGCGTTACGACCAGGCTGGTTTTGACCGCTGGCGGTCTGTATATCCGCAAATCGCCCATATTCCAATCTTCGGCCACACATCCGGGGAGAGTATCAGCCTCGAAATGGCGATATCTCTGAAGCCGGATGTTGCAATTTTTGGAGTCGAGGGCCATGGTCCAGGAGCCCATTCTCAGCGTATCCTGGAAACACTTGAAGCGGCTGGAATTCCTGTGGTTTTTATCGATTTTCGGCGTGATCCGCTGGGTAATACGGGACCAAGCCTTAAGCTGCTGGGCCGTCTGTTCGGCAAGCAAAAGGCTGCAAATGAATGTGCCGCCTTCCATGATGCTGCTGTTGCCCGGGTTATTGACCGAATCGAGAGTCTTTCAATCCCCCGCCCCAGGGTCTTGCTGGAGATTCATGTGGGTCTGAGGCCCTCCTGTTGCTTCACCATGGCCAAAGGATCCCTTGCCGATTTGATCGAGGCTGCTGGTGGGTCAAATATCGCCAGAGGGAAAGTTCCTGGCGTTGCTGGTCCACTCAATCTTGAACATATTCTTGCAGAACAGCCTGATATCTATATTGGTACCGCAGTGGGGACTGAAACAGCTGGTTCTGATGATTTCCGTATCGCTCTTGGCCCGGGAGTTTCCGGAGAGGCAGCCCGGAAATCCCTGCAAAAAGCAGTCAGCCGCACGGGAGTATCCTCTCTTTCTTGCGTCAGAAACGGTCAGGCATTCGGAATTTGGCATCATTTTTATAATTCTCCCCTTAATTCCTACGCCTTAGAGACGTTTGCGTCCTGGTTTTATCCTGATCTTTTTTCAGATATTGATCCCGAAAAGGGGCTGACCTGGATGCTGGATCGTTCAAAGCCGATCAATCTTGCGGGGACATATGCAGTGGGTTCTGGCTGAGGATGACGGATATCGGGGTGTTATATCACCGTATTGATCAGCGTCGGTTGGTGCTGATTATTGGTTTGATTCTGGTAACCGCTCTATCCCTGATATTTGATTTGGCGGTTGGTCCGTCTGATTTATCGATGAAAAAGATTCTAACCGGACTGATGAATCCCGGTTTGTTGTCAACAGCAGAGCGGGTTGTTCTTTTTGAGGTTAGAATGCCGGCTGCATTGATTGCTCTTGGTGTAGGGGCATGTCTGGGTTTAGCTGGTGCAGAGATGCAGACAGTCCTGAACAATCCGCTTGCCAGCCCTTATACCCTGGGGATTTCATGGGCGGCCATGCTTGGTGCTGTTCTCAGCATTGTTTTTGGCCTTGATCAGATTGGTTTTGCGCCCACACTTATTTTACCGCTCAGTGCTTTTATCGGTGCGGGTCTGGCTGGCCTTGGTATCCAGCTTGTTTCTCAGATTTTCGGTGCCCGGGCGGAAACGGTGATCTTGTTTGGAATAGCTCTGGTATTTTTGTGTAGTGCTCTGATCGCGATTCTCCAGTTCATTGCTGATGCGACAGCGATTCAAAGGACTGTCTTTTGGCATATGGGTATTCTGAGTCGGGCGACATTGGCTCAATCTCTTGTTGTTATCGCTACATTTTGTGTTATTGCGCCGTTTGCGATGGGTGCGGCCTGGTCGATGACTGTATTGCGTGGTGGCGAAGAACAAGCGGCCAGCTTCGGGCTTTCGGTTGGACGGTTTCGGCGGATGGCATTGTTCCGGGCAAGCCTTTTGACGGCAGTTGCGGTTTCTTTTGTCGGACCGATTGGATTTATTGGTTTGGTTGGTCCGCATATTGCGCGGTTGCTGTTTGGAGAAAACCACCGTTATTCTTTGCCTGGTGCGGTGGTCACCGGGGCATTTTTGCTTTCGCTGGCTTCAGTTGCATCCAAAAGTATTGTACCGGGAATCATCATTCCGGTAGGGATTGTGACCACATTGCTGGGGTTACCGATTTTTCTGACCCTGGTTATCCTTCAGCGGAGACCCGGATGAGCAGTGGTCTGGAAATAACCGGCTTACAGGTTGCGTATGGTGACACCAGGATCTTATAGGATATCAGTTTTCCAGCGACTGGTCGCGGTAAGCTGATTGGGTTGCTGGGCCGGAATGCGGTTGGAAAATCAACGTTGTTGAAAGCAATCAGAGGGTTTATCCCCTCCAAAGGGCGGGTCGCTTTTGATGGTGTTGACCTGGCGGGCATTTCGGAAAATCAACGGACAAAATTAATCGGTTATTTGCCTCAATCCCCGCCTCAATCCTCCAGATTACTGGTCTGGGAGCTGGCGACCGGAGCGTTGCGTATGGCTGATTCTTTGCTTGATACAGCAACCCTTGAACATCAAATTGAAACATCTCTCAAGCGGTTTGGTCTGCAAGAGTACGCCTTAAGGCCAATCAATGAGCTTTCAGGCGGAAAAAGGCAGTTGCTGGGTGTATCTGTGGCACTTGCCCGCCGGTCGCCTTTACTGTTATTGGACGAACCAACAAGTGCACTTGATCTTCGTTGGCAGCTTGAAGTCCTGCATGCTGTTCGCGATGTTTGCCGGAATACGGCTGTGGCTTTGGTGGCAATTCATGATATCAATCTCGCATTTGGTCTGTGTGATGAAGTCATTATCCTTGATAAGGGAAGCATACTGGACATTGGGCCACCTCATGATGTGATCAATCGTGACCTATTGACTCAGGCTTATGATATTCAGGCACGGGTTGAGCATCTGAGTGACGGGCGGGCTGTTATCCTTGCTGATCCACCATCAGAGAACCCAATCTGATGAAATCAAAATCACTCTTCAGCTTTCGGTTCCGGGGCTTTCCCCGCATGTATTGTTCAATATGGATCAGATTTTTTTGAGCCAGAAACGCCACCAAACAGAATGAAATTCCAATCGGAAGCAAAAGTATCAAGCCAAAAAGCACAGCGCTATCTGGCTCAGCTCTGCAAGCATTTTGCCCATAAGATTCCTGTGGAATGGGATCAGTCCGGGGGTCAGGCACGCTTCGACATGGGAATTTGTATCATGTCTGTCGGGGACAATATCCTGACCCTGACATGTTCTTCTGAAACCCGGAAGGGCCTGGATTGCGTTAAAAGCATTGTTGAGGATCACATGATCCGTTTTGGCTGGCAGGAGAATCTTAAATTGGAATGGTCTGGTTCATCGGCTGATAAAACCGATTAAACTCGTAAGACTGATTAAACTGGCAAAGCCGATTAAAATCGGGGAGAAGTGGCGCGCCCGGGAGGATTCGAACCCCCAACCTTCTGATCCGTAGTCAGACGCTCTATCCAATTGAGCCACGGGCGCTATATACTGTATGCGTATTCATACTGTATGCGTATTCTGCTCTGTATTTTGTATCATTCTCCACGCTTGTGTGACGTTACGGGAACCTAAGCCAGGTATGGCCAGTTTGCAAGAAAAGGCATAAAATATTATTTTGTTGAGAAACCTGCTTGTCCGGGATAGATCCTTTGGGTAGACTGGTAGGGGTGTTGATTCCCTGATGGGAGGATCGGCGGGGGGAAACATGCTGATTTTGAAAAAAATTTCCCGGTTTTCCGTTGTTTTTTGGCTCTTGCATCAACTAAGGGTAACAAAAGCACCCGAAGAGAACAGAGACGCTCAAGATAACAAAGATCGTAAAAATAACGTTAAAGATGGTGAAAATCGTTAAAAATGGTGAAAATAACGTTAAAGTCAGCAGGGACGGTACGGGTAAAGGTAAAAGATTAAAGGTAAAAGATAAAGATAACAGGAATAAAAAAGATAACAAAAACGATACAGCATTTGACAATCACAGCCAGCATTCGGAAAATGCTTTCCGAATAGCGTGGTGGGTGCTGTTTCCGGGAAATGCTCTGAAACATTAGAGAATTTTCTGAAAGACTTACAAGTTAGAGAGAACGTTAGAGAATTTTTTTAAGTAAGGGTTTGATTGTCCAATGATCTTTAAGAGATTAGTCACCCTTATGGGCGGGGTCATTTTGCTCACAAGTGGTTGTTCTGTTTGGCAGGATTTCGAGGATACCTTTTGGCCATCTGACGACGGTCAGCCTGAGCAGACGATGGCTGACGCGATGGATTCTGCTCCTCCGCCGCCCCCGCAGGGACAGATACCTGCTCCGTTGCCGCCACCGCAGCTTGGCACAGGTAATTTTACACCTCAGCCGCCGACTCCCGGGCCGGTTACCGGGACATTTGCAGGGTCCCGGGTGGTTCAGCTGCGCACTGATCTCACCAATTTGCAAGCGGCAATCGCTTCTCATAATACCGAACTTCAGCGATTACGCTCTTTATTGGGTGAGCATGCCGCCGGGTATCACGGTATCACCGCAGCCATTAACGCACGTCTCCAGGTCGGGACCACGCCCGGCAACCCGATTTTGACACAGCAATGGAACGAAGCCCAACGGCTGCTGGAATTTCTCGGGAATGATATCGCTAACTTAAACAGCTTATCTAACCGGGTATCTGCTGATTCAGCCATGATCGGCTTTCTTGGTGAATCCGCAGATGCTGCTTACGGCCTGGCAGGGGCGATTGAGGAAGATCATGTTCAGTTGAATGTTTTGGTTGATGATATCAACCGGACGGCTGTTTTGGTTGAACGGCTGCTTAATGAACTGAGCGATGATATCCAAAGAGAAAGCGAATATGTGTCTCGTGAACGCCGCAATTTGACGACACTTTCTCTGGCGGTAAAACGCGGTGATCTGCTTGGGCGCAGCCTGGCCAATATCACGGCTGACGCCACTGCACATACATCAGGTTCTCCTTTGAACGGTCTGACATCCTTTGGACCGTCTTCGATCCGTGGCCGCGAGGCTTTGGTGGTGATCCGCTTTGATCGTGATGATGTGGATTATCAGGAAGCCCTGTATACGGCAATGAGCCGGGTTTTGGAGCGTCAACCGGGTGCCGCATTTGACTTGGTGGCGGTTTCACCTGTCCGGGATACGCCGTCCCAAATGGCGCTGGATGCCAATGGTGCCCGTCGCAATGCTGAGGGTGTTTTACGGGTTTTGTCAGATATGGGGCTGTCGGCAGATCAGGTCAGTCTTTCGGCATCAAGCAGCCCTGAGATTGACGCCAACGAAGTCCGCATTTATCTCCGCTGATTTTCGGATACCTTGGTCCCGGCTGCCGCCTGTTTTGTCGCAGATGCGTATCTGAAGAAATCACCGCTTTCAGGCGGGCTGTGGTTTCGATAGAATCGGGACGTTATCGATCAACCGTGTTTTGCCGAGTTTGACTGCGGCAAAAACCCGGGCCGGAGAGCCAGGTAACCTTGCCGGAGCAAGCGTTTCGGCATCGCAGACAGCGACATAATCCACCGCATCAAACCCGATTTGCCTGAGTTGATCAATGGCGGCAATCCGGGCTGGCTCGGGTTCTGCTCCGGCAGCAAGAGTGGCGGCTAATGCCGTGATGATCTGGTAGAGTTGCGGTGCCAGACGGCGGTGCCGGGGGGTCAGATACGCATTGCGTGAAGACAAGGCGAGACCATCGGATTCCCGGATAACCGGAACCGATTCGATTGTGACTCCAAGATCAAGATCCGCAACAAGGCGGCGAATCACCAGGAGTTGCTGATAATCTTTCTCCCCAAAAACAGCACTATGAGGCTGTATTTGGTTGAACAATTTGGTGACCACAGTTGCGACACCATCAAAATGTCCGGGCCGGGATTCCCCGCAAAGAGGGTCGCTCAGGGTTGTGACCCGGGTGATTGTTGAAAAACCCTCCGGATACATTTCTTCAACAGTTGGCGCATAAAGGAGGTCAACCCTGAGAGAGGACAGCCTGCGTTGATCGGTTTCTTCGCAACGTGGATATTTTCTGTAATCTTCATCCGGGCCAAATTGAGTCGGGTTGACAAAAATACTGACCACGACATGCTCAGCAATCTGTCTGGCTTGCCGGATTAAAGCCAGATGGCCCTCATGGAGAGCACCCATTGTCGGAACCAGGGCAATGCGCCCGCCACCAGCCCGCATCCGGGCGACCATATCGCGCATATCAGCGATGCGACGGGCAATTGGAATTGCGCCGTTCAAAGACATGAGATTCCGGGCTTTTTATGAAGATTGGGAAAGGGTGGCTTTTTGATGTCGTATTGGCGTGGTCACGCTGGTATTTTTGGTGGCCCCGAAACAATGGTCGGCTTGCGGGAAACGGCCTTTACGCACATCATCGACATAGCAGAGGACGGAGGTTTCAATATCATCGGCCAGGTGAGCGTAGTGCCTGACGAATTTCGGTATATGTTGTCGATGCAGACCCAGCATGTCTTCACTCACTAAAATCTGGCCATCACAGGATGGCGATGCACCGATACCGATCACCGGGATATCGATGGACTCGGTTATGCGTCGGGCACAGTCCTCCCAGACACCTTCAACAACAAGCGCAAAAGCACCGGCCCGGGCAATCGCCCGGGCATCGTCAAGAATCTGGTTGGCTTCATCGGTGGTTTGTCCCCGGGCCCGATAGCCACCGGTTTGCCAAACTCCCTGCGGCATCAGGCCAACATGGCCCATGACCGGAATATGGCGCTGACTGAGGAAAGCGACAGTTTCGGCCATCTCGACCCCGCCTTCCATCTTAATGGCGCAGCAGCCGGTTTCACGCATCAGCCGGGCCGCATTCCGGAAAGCGATGGATGGTGATTCCTGATAACTGCCAAAGGGCATATCGACCACAACACAGGCTTGTCGGGTGTTGCGTACGACTGCCGTACCATGGGCGGTCATCATGTCCAGGGTTACAGAAAGAGTATTATCCAGACCATAAATGACCATTCCTAAGGAATCGCCGACCAATATGATATCAATATGGGGGTCAATGAGACGTGCCATCGGTGCGGTATAGGCGGTGAGGCAAGCCAGCTTCCCGCCGTTTTCCTTACGGGCGCGGATATCGGGGATTGACAGGCGGGATATGCGATCAGAAATTTCCATGAGATTTTATGCAATATATATCTAAAGCGACCAGCATAATCTTAAGACCGGATCAATGATACCGGGTGGATGATGCCAGTATGAAAGGTCAAGGGATTATTCTGAAAGACCAAAAACCGGATATTAAAAATTGGGTATTATTGTGCGCTGCAATAAAACATTTCTGATTATACTGGCCCCTTTATATTTGGCAAGCACTCTTGATCAGAGGGTTTGAATGAACCAAAATTGTTCCAGTCAGGACAGGATGACCGCATTGATGTGGATGAACAGAAGACGGCCAAACAGAAAGACGGTTTTTATCCGGGGCCTCAGCGGGGTTGTAAGACCCCTGAATTGCCGGGTATTTGGGGGTTTTTTGTTCTTTCTGACTGCTTGCGTGTTGCTGGCTGGCTGTGGTCGGCAGAGCGGTGATCATGATCTGGGAAGGGCAGCCCCGGAGTCGGCACATACCCTTTCTGTGATGCCTGTTGACGGGGTCGTGGCTCAGCGGCATATGGTGGTGACAGCCAATCCTTTGGCGACCCAGGCCGGTCTTGATATTTTGCGCCAGGGCGGATCAGCCATTGATGCGGCGATTGCTGTTCAACTTGTTCTTAATTTGGTTGAGCCGCAATCATCTGGTATCGGCGGTGGTGCTTTCCTGCTGTATTATGATGCCGGGACCCAAAACATCTATGGTTATGATGGTCGCGAAACGGCTCCTGCCGCGATCAAGCCGACCGTTTTTCTGGATTCCGAAGGTCAGCCACGTGGTTTTTATGATGCGGTGGTTGGTGGGTTATCGGTCGGGGTTCCCGGGGTTCTGGCTTTATTGGATGCGGCTCATCGGCAGCATGGCCGGTTGCCCTGGGCAGATTTGTTTGCGCCGGCCATTTCCCTGGCTGAGGATGGATTCCGGGTAACAGCCCGGTTAAACAGCTTATTGGAGCAAGATCCGTTTTTGCGGGACGATCCGCAGGCCCGGGCACTGTATTACCGTTCCGATGGTAGGGCGGTGCCGGTTGGAATGCTGCTGCGCAATCGGCACTTTGCCAATACATTGCGGTCTTTGTCTGACCAGGGGGCCGATCTGTTCTACCGGGGCGATTTGAGTGATGCGATTGTCACAACAGTGCGCACGGCCTGGCGCAATCCTGGCTTTCTCAGTCGCCGTGATATGGCTGAATATCAGGCCAAAATGCGCTCACCGCTGTGCCGACCTTACCGGGTTTGGCGAATCTGTAGTTTTCCACCACCAACCTCAGGTGGGGTGACGCTGTTGCAGGCATTGGGCATTCTCGAAACCATTGATTGGGGCGATAGCACAGTTCTTGACCCTGCGACCCTTCACCGGATGACGGAGGCAGCACGGCTGGCCTATGCAGACCGGGACCGTTATCTGGCTGATGCTGATTTTGTTGCCGTTCCGGTTGCCGGGCTTCTGGAAGAGCAGTACCTCCGCGACCGGGCGGCTCTTTTGAAATCTGACCGGAGTCTTGGCCGTGCTCAGCCAGGACATCCGTCTGGATTGGATGGGACTCATTTCATCGATGGTCAGAGCATTGCTCTGCCCTCAACCAGCCATTTCGTGATTCGTGATGATCGGGGCCATGCGGTTTCCATGACGTCGAGCATTGAGAGTGCTTTTGGGTCGCGGATGATGGTGGGTGGATTTTTGCTTAATAATCAGCTCACTGATTTTTCTTTTCGTCCTGAAAGAGATGGCCGTATGGTGGCCAACCGGATTGAGCCGGGGAAACGTCCCCGGAGTTCTATGACGCCGGTGATGGTTTTTGATGCTGAGGGTCGTCTGATTCTTCTCACCGGCTCACCGGGAGGGTCCCGGATTATCAATTATGTTTTAGAGCATCTGGTGCGTATTCTTGATTTTGGCCTTGCGCCTCAGAGAGCTATGGCGTTGCCTCATATCGGGTCACGCAATGGTCCCACCGAACTGGAGGAAGGACAGGCATTGGAAGACCAGGCGGCTGTGTTATCCGGCTGGGGGCATGAGGTTGTATTTTTTCCAATGACCAGCGGGTTACACACGATACAAATTTTGCCTGATGACCGGTTATTGGGGGCGGCTGATCCGCGCCGTGAGGGCCTGGCACTGGGAGATTAACGCGTCTTTGAAGCTGTTTTAAGAATCGCCAACCGGACTGTCAGACCGCAGACTGAACCAGAAAATTTATTCAACCGGGAAACTCAACGCAAAGACGGTTCCATATTTGGTGGAGCTTCTGAGACCGATATCACCGTTATGGGTCTGCATAATATCTTTGACAATGGCCAATCCCAGGCCGGTTCCTCTGGATTTTTTTGAGCGGCTAAAAGGGCGAAAAATGTCAGAGCGAATCGAAGACGGTATTCCGGGGCCATTATCTCTGATAAAAAGAGTGATCTTTTTTGCGGTTCGGCGAGACCGGAACGAGATCATATCTGCTCCGGATTTTATGGAATTTTCGACCAGATTGAGGACCACACGCGACAGTTGCTGAGGATCTGCTGTGACGGATAGATCGGCTGTGATCATATTCTCAAAGCGCAGGTTTTTCTTCAGGTGTCCTGACGAAGAATTGTCATGTGTCTGTCGTTCAAAAAAAGGTGTCAGGGTTTCGTTCATGAATATGTGCAGATTCACAGCCTGGGGTTGAAATTGCTCTTGTGGGTTGCTGACAAAATCAAGGGTGCGCCGACATAACGTGACGGCATCCTCAATCGTTTCGAAGAGAATGGGCAAGATTTCACGCATCTGGGGATGTCGGATCCGGGCCAGCTTATCGCCCTGGAGCATCGCGTTGGCAAGGATATTACGCAAATCATGGTTGACTTTGGCGACTGCCTCACCGATTGCGGCCAGGCGGGTTTTCTGGGTCAGGGATGCCCGGATATCGCGTTGCATAAAGGCCAGATTTTTCTCCATGATGCCGACTTCATCCGAACGTGTACCGGGTTTGACAATTCGGTCGGGATCTTCAGGGTTTTGGCGAAAATTCTGAATATTTGCGGTCAAATGCTGTATGGGTGTGACGATCAGTTTACGAAGGCTGAAATACACCAGCATACCGGTGAAAAGAGCAATCACCAGGGAGAGGATAAGAATCCGTACCGAATAGCCGATCATGGCCTCTCGCATCGGTTTTTCGTCAATGATGATGCTGATACGTAAATCAGGTTCCTTTTTTGAGGGACCGGTGACCTGAAGGATGCGGTTTTCGGTTCGAGGCAGCGTTACCAGAGCCCCGATAATCAGCTCTAAAGGGTGCCCTGGTAAAGTAACCGTTGCATCGATTGGTGGCAGCTGGTCCAGCCGAAGCTGCTGTATCACAATACCGGCTTTCTTTTCTTCTATGGCATAGGTGTCGGCATGCCTTAAAAGGCGTCTTTTCAGTTCCTGATCAAGGACGCCTTCTGGCATCACCTTTGTGGACAGAATGGCTATATGGGCGGTGGCCAGACTCTCTTCAAGATAGCGTGCGCGGAAACGGGTGATTGAGGGCAGGAATACCATCACTTCACTCATCATAACAAAGACCAGAGTCAAGATGAGCAGCCGGGCCGAAAGACCGGTCCCGGAAACCGGTAAACGGGTGGCAGAACTATCCGAATTTGAGGAGGAAGCGGACAAAACGTTGGGTGGCCTGGCTGAATAATTTTGGTGTAAAAAAGTGACCGGCAATCAGTTTATTCGATTCGCTTCGGGTCGGGTAGGGGAAGATTGTTCCGGCAATGGTACTCAGTTTGAGATTCGCCGATAATGCCAGACACCAGGCCTGAATTTGTTCCCCGGCCCGGCTGCCGACAATAGAAACCCCCAGTACTTTGCCGCGCGGTGTTGCGATGAGCCTGGTCAGACCTTCGGTTGCTCCCTCTGCCTGGGCCCGGTCACTTTCTGTCCAGGGACGTTCGATGACCTGGATCCGATCACCATAGCGTTCGCGTGCCTGTTGTTCGTTCAGGCCGACATGGGCCAGTTCAGGGTCGGTATATGTGACCCAGGGGGCGGCACTGATGTCAATTTTGGCGGGGATGCGGAACAGGATATTCCGGATGGCGATTCCAGCCTGATAGCCGGCTATATGGGTAAATTGCAGTCCACCATTGCAATCCCCAATGGCAAAAATTTTCTTATTGCTGGTCCGCAGGCGGGCATCGACTATGATCCCGCGCTGGTTGGTTGCCACGCCCGCTTCTTCCAGGCCGAGATCAGCGATATTAGAGCGTCGCCCGGCTGCAACCAGAAGATGGCTACCGGTGACTTTGCTCTTACCGGTGGCGTCTTCTATCGCAAGCTGGATTCTGGTAGAACCCTTGCTTTTCAGAGTTTTAACGGCGGTGACTTTGGTTTTCTCACGTATTTGGATACCCTCAGCCAGCAGACGGCGGCGGATGACCGCCACCAGAGCCGGATCATCTTTTGGTAAGATCTCCGACATTTCAAACAATGTGACATTGCTGCCCAGGCGGCGATGGGCCTGAGCCATTTCCAGACCGATAGGCCCACCCCCCATGATCAATAAATGTTTTGGGCATTCTGTTTGCTCAAAGATGGTTTCATTGGTCATGAAAGGCGTTTCAGACAAGCCCGGAACCGGGGGCACAAAGGCCCGTGATCCCGTGGCAATGACGAATCGGCGGGCCTGGATGCGATAGGAACCGGCGGCAACCTCATGGCGGCTGGTGAAACGGCCACGTTTCCGAATGACTTTGACCCCCAATTTCCTGAAACGTTCCACCGAATCGTGAGGTGCGATGGCCGCGATAACGTTATGGACATGCTGATGCACCCGACCAAAATCGATCTTAAGGCCGCTTACATCAACCCCGAATTTGGAGGCCTCACGGGCTGTTTCGGCGGCATGAGCAGCGGCAAGAAGAGATTTAGAAGGAACACAGCCGGTATTGAGGCAATCACCACCCATTTTTCCTGCTTCGATCAATGTCACCTGTGCGCCCATCTGGGCCGCCGCAGCAGCAACGGATAAACCTCCAGAACCGGCCCCGATAACGCAAATATCGGTCTGAATAAGAGAAGCCATATCATTCCTCCTTTTTATCGATGAGGGGATTGAAACTGCAGAAGATCAATCAAGACACGTAAACCGTTATGATGCCGTTTGTGATGACATCTCAATCAGGGTTGTGACCGGGTTTCATCCGTGGCCGGGGGGTGCGAACGATCAGATGACTTCAGGCGGTCATAAACAACCGGGATCAGAGAAAGCACAGAAAGCCCGATCAGAGGCAGAAGAATGCTGGGTTCAAAAATAATACCCAGATCAGGGGTTTCCCCATGATCAAAAATTGCTCCCAATCCATTGCCGACACTGACAAAGACGACTGTTCCGGGGATGATTCCAACCAGGGTTGTCCAGGAAAATGTTGACAAGCGGACACCAAAGAGAGCCGGAGCCAGATTAACCAGCCAAAACGGAAAAACCGGAACCAGACGCAATGTGAGCATATAGCTGGCGGCGTTGCGGTGAAACCCTTTTTCAATTTTTTTCAGGAAGGGCCCAGCCCGGCGACGTAACGTCTCACCGATGCTCATTCTGGCGGCAAGAAAAAGCAGAATAGCCCCCACTGTTGCCCCGGAAACGGTGAGAATTGATCCGATAACGACCCCGAATAAAAAGCCCCCGGTCAGGGTGAGGATGGTTGCACCGGGGAACGAAAAAGCCACCGAAACAGCGTAAAGAAGGGTGAAAATACCCGCTGCTGTCCAGGCATGATGCTGAACATAACCGGTTAAGGCGGCCCGGTTATCGCTGAGTGTCTGGAAATTGAAATAAGAACTCCCGTCAGCGGCAATGAAAGCCACCAGGCCAAGGGCCAGAACCGCCAGGGGCAGCATCTTGATTATCAGGCTCTTTTTTTCTTTTTCTGCCATCTTTTTCTCTTTCGGTTCTGTTTGATTCCCCGGTTCTGTTTGATCTCTCGGTTCTGTTTGATTTTTCAAGCCGTCATCAAGCCGGTACGTAACCACCTATCATGCTCTTTTCTGAATGATCGAATAAGCATATTCCGATGATCACATCCAAACGCTTTTACGTGATCATCTCTTTATCATCTCTTCGCATTCTGAGACGTCTTCATACTTCGTCAAATCTTTATACTCCGTGAAGCTGAGGATACGAAAATCAGACAGTCATTTTGTAAGGACAATTTTTTTATCCACAAAGAATCAGTTGGTTTGTGCGCGAACTCCCTCCGGTCGGGTTAATTTTAACCCGCAATCAATCGCGAGCATCCCGTTTGGTCGGGTTGCCCACCGAATAGTCCAGCTCCTGGACCGGATCATTGGGAATCCCCCACTTAGTCCAGCCAATAGATGGGGTCTTCACGCGCGTGATTGATTGCAACAGCCCGGCACCAATGCCGGTGCTGTCCTTCGTATTGATCAATCAAAAGGACGCGAGCGATGCAGCACGGTTTTATGAATAATTTTATGAACAATGGTTTGAAGGCCACGTTTTTCGGGGTCATTCTGGTTTTGGGTACATAGTCGGCACGGGCAGAAACACCGCTTCAATCAACCGATGGATTTTCCATCGGTGTCACGGGTGGATACAGCAGCTGGGATGTCGAATCCAGATCGACTGGTCAGGAATTCAATGATTCTTCAGCTTTGGTCGGTGTTGCCATGCGCTATACGGCCCCGATTACCCAGAGAGTTTTTGCCGGCATTCATATCGGCTGGCAGAAAGATTATATGAAAGTTTCACAAAGACTTCAGATACCCCAACAAGCTGGAGAGCTTGTCAACATGCGTGGGCAAGTCAATGTGGACTGGTCAATGGATTTTCTGGGACGTATTGGGATGAATGCAGGGCCTGTGGCGCCGTATCTGGCCGTCGGGCCATCGATCGCCCGGGGCGAAATCAAAGCATCCGCTCCTGGTTTCTCGATTTCAGACAATGCGACTCATCTGGGGTTTAAAATCGCCATTGGTATGGGTTTTCCGGTCATGGGCAATGTCACCTCCTTTATCCAGGGTGAATATGCCGATTATGCCGACAAGACGTATTTTGGGAATAGTAACATAAAAGGTGGTGCTGACACTCTGGGTGGCAGGATTGGTCTGCTGTATAATTTTTGAAGAATAGCGGCAACTCTTAGCCTTGTCTCACCGCTCCGGTTGAGACGTTTACTAAGCTGAGACGTTTACTAAAAACGTCTACTGAAATGTCACGGATACTGAAACGTTATAAATACTGAAACGTCATCAAGCCAGCTCTCTCCCGTATGGGAGAGAGCTGGTAGGGGCTTTCCTATGCCTGGGATGAGGGTAAACAGAATGATTGAAGAATTGATTAAAAAATCAAAAAAAAGAGCAAAAAAAGATATAAAGGATTTTCCGTAAATAATATTTTATGAAAATTTGGTTTTTGCTAAAAAATTTTTGCTGAAAAAATAGTATGGAGCAAAAGATGAGATCAAACGTTGTGGTGCTGCCAGGCGACACCGGCGTTGACATGAAAAAGCAAGATAATTTGCGCTTTATGCGCGGGCTGCAGGATGAATCGGTGACCCTGATTGTGACATCGCCGCCCTATAATATCGGCAAGCAATACGAAACACGATCATCGCTTGATCAATATGTGAAAAATCAGGCCCAGGTGATATCCGAATGTGTCCGCCTTCTCTCACCGCGAGGTTCTTTATGCTGGCAGGTCGGCAACCATGTTCATCATGGCGAAATATTCCCTCTGGATATGGTTCTGTATCATGTTTTCAAAGACCATGGCCTGAAGCTGCGAAACCGGATTATGTGGCATTTTGAACATGGTCTCCACTGTAAAAAGCGTCTTTCTGGTCGTTATGAAACAGTGCTCTGGTTCACTAAGGAAGATGACTATATCTTTAATCTGGATCCCATCCGTGTCCCGTCAAAATACCCGAATAAGCGGTATTATAAGGGACCAAAAGCCGGACAGCTTTCGGCCAATCCTCTTGGCAAGAACCCAGGCGATGTCTGGATATTTCCCAATGTAAAGAACAATCATGCCGAAAAAACAATCCATCCGTGTCAATTCCCGGTTGAATTGGTTGAGCGTCTTGTTTTGTCGCTGACAAACCGGGGTGATAGCGTTTTTGATCCTTATATGGGGGTTGGATCTGCAATCGTTGCTGCTGCTATGCACGGACGCCGTGGTCTTGGATGTGATGTTGTCGGGGAATATGTGGATATTGCCTGGGAGCGTATCCATGATCTGAGAGCTGGACGGCTGCGCACAAGGCCCATGAATAAACCTGTCTATGATCCTTCTCTTCCTCGCGGAGGGCATTGATAAAACGGCAAGCATTGATAAAACGGCGAGCATTGATAAAAACTGTGCCGCTCTGTTGGTGTTTCAACAGGTCGTATCTTAACCGGGTTGGGTTATGTGCCATAGTCGGCCAGTCATTGTCATTTTCGGTTATTGTCATTTATAGCAGACCCGGTTGACGGACCAAGTTGACGTATGTTCGCAGAGACCGTATATAACCGGCAATCTGTATATTATGACCCGCAGCCTGTGTATCTGTATGACCTGTGCATCTATGCAGGTATGGGGTTTATGCTCATAGGTGTTTATATTCAGTTTTTACATGATATTTTGTGTTTAATTTGTTGATTTATATTATTGATTTATATTGTTGGTTTATATATTTATAATGAGACAAACCATTGATTGATCAACCATTCCTGATAAGAGGTTTTTGGCAGTGAAGCGCCCATTCCAGCCCAGTAATCTGGTCCGCAAACGCCGTCACGGTTTTCGTTCCCGCATGGCGAGTGTCGGTGGTCGTAAAGTTCTTTCCCGGCGCCGTGCCCGGGGCCGTAAGCGTTTGACTGCGTGA
Organism: Alphaproteobacteria bacterium; assembly: GCA_965199175.1. Classification (GTDB taxonomy): domain Bacteria; phylum Pseudomonadota; class Alphaproteobacteria. The sequence goes on along the minus strand of OZ240684.1, from coordinate 1,604,470 downwards.
TCTCCGGTGGTCCGTATCATCGGACGGCTGAGACGCCGGGCTGAATTTCTCCGGGCTGCTCAGCAGGGACGCAAAGCGGTTTTTCCTGGTTTGATTGTACAAGCCGTCCCCTCCCTTCCGGGTCGGTCCTCACGGGCTGGCTCTGCCCACTCTGACCGGGTTCTGGATTCTGCTTTGATTCGGGTCGGGTTTACCGCCAGCCGTGCCGTTGGTGGTGCGGTGGCCCGCAACCGGGCGCGGCGGCGGTTGCGGGCTGTGGTTGCAGAGGTGATGCCTGATAACGCCCGGAGCGGTTATGACTATGTGCTGATTGCCCGAAGGGTGACGCTACGTTGTCCCTATGAGGACTTGCGGCGTGATCTGGCCCGTGGCCTGAAACGGCTCACCCGGCCCGGTGGCCGGTCAGATGAAGGCAGGGCTGGAGGATGACTCTCATGACACGATCATGCCTGGTTCTTATTTCCCTGTATCGGTTGATTCTCTCGCCCTTAAAACCGCCGACCTGTCGTTATTGTCCCAGCTGCTCTGAATATGCTCTGTATGTGATCCGTGATCATGGTGCGTTGCGCGGGCTTTGGTATGTTTTTCGACGTCTGATCCGGTGTCATCCCTGGGCTGGAGGATGGGAATATGATCCACCACCACCCAATGATCCCGGGTGTCGATCCCGGCGGCGGTAAGAAAACCTGGTCCGGCCATTTGGCTTGTGTGATTATTTTTTATTTCCATACACTCTTCCAACACAGCTTTTCCTTCCAACACAGCTTTTCGTCATTATCATGAATACTCAATCATGAATACTCAGGGCAATCTCATTCTCGCCGTTGTTCTCTCCATGCTTATTTTGGTGGGATTTGAGATTTTTTACAATCAGCCCCGCTTGCGTGAGCAGCAAGCCATTCAGTCTTCTGAGGAGGGGCACCCGGCTGTCGGCACCGACTTGCCGGGTGGACGTGATGTGACCAGGGGAGATCCTCTGGGGCCACCTGTGCCCAGCCTGCCGGATGCTGTGATCAGTCCGCAGCCTGAGCGTGATGCACAAGAGGATCTGCGTATTCCGATTGATACGCCGCACTTACATGGTTCTTTTTCTCTCAATGGCGGGCGTATTGATGATATCACTCTGGCTGATTACCGGGTCTCTCTGGCCCCGGATAGCCCGGAAATCACTTTACTGGCACCCCGCCAATCCCCTGATCCTTATTTTGCCCGTCATGGCTGGTCGGCGGCTGATCCGGATATTGCCACGCCGGATGCCGATACCCGGTGGACGGCTGATGGGCAACGTCTCACCCCGGATACACCGGTCACACTGACCTGGGATAACGGCCAGGGATTGATCTTTCGCCGACATATGGCGGTTGATCACCGTTTTATGTTTACCTTGACGGATTCTGTGGAAAACCGTGGTTCAACGGCGGTGACTCTGCATCCATATGCTTTGCTGCAACGAATCGGCACCCCGTCAACGCTTGGTTTTTTTATTCTTCACGAAGGTCCTTTGGGTGTCATGAAAGGGGTTTTAGAGGAGTATGATTACGATGATCTGGCTGAGGTAAAGAAGGTCCGGCAGGAAACCACCGGGGGCTGGTTGGGGATGACGGGTCATTATTGGCTGGCTGCGATTGCACCTGATCAAAGTGAGACAGTACAGGCGGGTTTTGCTTATGGAAAACGCGATGGCCGGGATACCTATCAGGTCAATTATTTAGGCTCTCCCGACACAGTGCAGCCCGGTCAGAGGATCGAAGCCACCCATTATTTATTTGCCGGTGCTAAGGAAGTCCGTACTCTGAGTGATTATGCCGATAGCCTGGGAATTGACCGGTTCGATCTGGCGGTGGATTTCGGATATCTCTATTTTCTGACCAAACCACTGTTTTATCTGATTGCTTTTTTCAATGATTTTCTGGGCAATTTCGGTCTGGCTATTTTGGCTTTGACGGTTGTGATCCGGCTGATTCTCTATCCGTTGGCGGATAAATCTTTTCGCTCTATGAATGCGATGAAGAAGCTTTCTCCTGAGATGATGCGATTGCGTGAGCGTTACGCAGAGGACCGGATGGCACTCAATCAGGAAATGATTGCCCTTTATAAACGTCACAAGGTCAATCCGGCCGCAGGGTGTTTGCCGATTTTGATTCAGATTCCGATTTTTTTCGCGCTTTATAAGGTTCTTTTTGTTTCCATTGAGATGCGGCATGCGCCGTTTTTCGGCTGGATTGAGGATTTATCGGCTCCTGATCCGACCAGCTTGTTTAATCTTTTTGGGCTGTTGCCCTGGGAGGTCCCGCTTTTCCTCACCATTGGTGTCTGGCCTTTATTGATGGGGTTGACCATGTTTATTCAGCAAAAACTCAACCCGCCGCCGCCAGACCCGCTTCAGGCTAAAATTTTTATGATGTTGCCCTTTGTCTTCACGATTCTTTTGGCCGGGTTTCCGGCTGGTTTGGTGATTTACTGGACATGGAATAACCTGTTATCGATTCTTCAGCAGCGCTATTTGATGTTGAAAATGGAGCGGGCCGATGCGAAGCCGCAAACTTAGTCTGACAGACGCTCATTGAGATGAGCGTGCTCAAATAAATTGCGCTCAAATAAATTGCGCTCAAATAAATAACGTTTGTTAAAATAACATCCGAATAAAGCGGATACCAAAACTTGAGAGATAAAGAAAGACTGTGCCTCAGGGTTTGCCAACGGATCACAGTGAATCGGGGCGTCTTTTATTTGCCGGGCCGTGTCGCTTTGTGGCCGGGGTTGTTGATTTTGACGCCATGCCGTCTCCTGATCTGCCGGAGGTTGCCTTTGTCGGGCGGTCGAATGTCGGTAAATCGAGTCTGATCAATGCACTGACCGGACGTCGTGCTTTGACCAGGACGTCACGGACCCCGGGCCGGACCCGTCAGATCAATTTTTTTTCTCTGGCCGACCGGCTGTTTTTGGTTGATTTACCCGGATATGGGTATGCGTCGGCGTCAAAACGTAATACCCGGTCATGGCAGGAACTGACCCGGCTCTATCTATGCCAGCGGGCCACTCTCCGCCGGGTTTGTTTATTGATTGATATCCGGCGGGGTCTCAAACCATCCGATCAGGACATGATGGCTCTCTTAAACCGGGTGGCTCAACCCTACCGGATCATTTTCACCAAAGCCGATACTCTCAAGCCACCGGATATTCTGGCTGCCCGGGATACCATGAGCACAGCAATCATCCGGCATCCGGCTGCTTTGCCTGAACCGCTGGCACTCAGTGCCCGGACCGGCGACTCGATCAATTTGCTCAGGCAGGATTTAGCAAGCCTGGCTCTGTCTTAGGGAGGACCGGATAGAGTGAAGCATGGGGACCGGAGAGATGTGCATAGAATGCGCAGAAATATTCAAAAAAATATTCACCTGTTTTCTTCATATCCGGGAACAAAGCATAACCGGTAGGCCAGGGGCCTGAGGGTGCCAGTCTTTCAGACCACCCTCCAGACGATTAAGGGTATCGGGACCCGCACAATGCAGAGATATGGTGGTCCCTTGCAGATAGCCTCCCAAAGCCGGATCAATCAAACCGCTTTTTTGTAAAGTTTTCAGAAGAGGGGGACTCTCACCCTCCGGGTCGCGGGATTTTATCAGTAAAACACCTTCTGCCTTGAGATACCGGGCCAGCCATGCCGCCAGGGAGTCGGAGGTATGATCCCATGTTTTCGGGATATCCTGTGCCTGGCTGACCAGATGGCTGGGTCGCCAGAGGGCAATTTTTCCGCGTTTTAGGGCCTGATTGATGTCCCCGGGCCGGGAGCAAGGAACAAAGGCGGTGCAGCGTGCCGCCAGGAGGGTGGCATATTGCTCCATTGCCAGCACGGCCATCGCATGGCCGGTGGCGTTGTCGTATCCGCATCGACTCTGCATTGCCCGCACGCAATCGGCAAACGGTCCGCCGCCGGGAACAACAACCAGACCGATTTGTTGCCAGCCTTTGATCTGTGATAGCCATCGGCCAAGATTGTTGCTTGTGGCAAGGCTTCCGCCGATTTTGATAATCCACATAAATCCAGTGATGATAAAGCAGGCGGGTGGATCCGGGAGATGGGAACGCAAAAAGAGCGGCGAGGGGATGGCTGTTTTTTTGAAATTTTTGCTCTAAAATTTCCCGGAAGCCGACTGTCTGGGGGCGGGAATTGGGTGATCTGCGGCTGGATACGGACCAGTCTTTGTACGCTCAATTTCCACGCCTACACTTCCGGCCTCGGCAAAGGCATCCAGTTTTTCCACCTGAATGCGCACAGTACAGCAGCGTTCATCGGCCAGACATAAGGCGGCGATGCGTTCAGCCAATGTTTCAACCAGGCCGATGTGACCGGCGTCCAGAATATTTTTAACCCCACAGACCACATCCTCATAAGAGAGGACATTATCAATAGTATCATCGGCTTTTTCTCCGATATCCAGGGCCTCAATCTCAGCACAAATACGTACACGCTGGCGATGTTCCCGTTCATGAGGGTAAATCCCGATAAGGGCAGGCAGGACCAGATCACGGACAAATATGCGATAGGTCGGTACATTCCCGGCATGGGTATCCCACCAGGCCGGTGAGGATTCAGCCCTCCTGATCGCCGCATTGTCTAAATCAGCTCTGTCCATATCCTTTGAGGCGTTCCCCATATCTTTAATCCTTAGTCATGATGGGTTTTAATGGTGACATTCCCGGTTCATCAATGATGCGACAGCCATTTTCTGTCATTGGAGAAAAACGGTCATTCAGGAAAAAGACAAAAAACAAGACGGGTTTCAATGCCATCATGAGAGAGTATGACGGCCTGATTGATCCGATGATCATACCAAATCATTGTAAAAATCACCAACCCCTTGAAATTTTCTCATAAAATATTCAGATATGCAGCATTGCCTGCCTGAAAATCCTCATTTCAGGGATAAAGTCCGTCATGATACGGCCATACTATTATGATGCCGTGTCATGATATCGTTATGATACGACCATGGTTCTGTCATTATGAATATATACAGCAAATATATACAGCGAATACATATAGTGAGTATATTATACAGTGAATAGATACAGTGAGGAATGATATCATGAAGGAATTGATCATGAGAGAGTGGGGAATAACCCTGGTATTGGTGGTGGCCCTGGCATGGTTGGCGTCTTTGGCCGGGATGGGTAGTGCTGGGGCGCAGGAAAGCGACACGCTGCTTTTCGGATCACAAGAACATATCTCAGGGATCGTTGATGAATTATCGCCCGCTAATAAGGCATTATACACCGAAAATCACCTTGAGAAAATCGACCAAACAGCACAGATTTATTATGATTTTGAGAAACGCAGCCGCCTGGAAGACGATATTGAGGGACGTGTTGTGGTGAATATTGTCAAATTACGTTCTTCCGGACGCAAGGATATGACGTTCCGGTTCCTGAAGGGCCGTAACAAGGTGCGTTTCCCTCCGCAGGTTAATATGGAGGGTAATCCGGTTTTTATGCTGTTTCTCGAACGTGATGCCCGTGAAATGGAACGTTATACCGGCGGAAATGCGCTTTATTTCCGCAACCGTATTCGTCATGCTTTGGCTGCTGCTGATACCACACCAATCCGGTTCGATTTTCAGGGTCGTGAGGTTGAGGGGAAAGAAATCCGCATCCGACCCTTTGCCAATGATAGGTTGGCGGATCGTTTCCCTCGATATCGGGAAAAAGAATACAGCTTTTTGTTGTCGCCAGAGGTTCCCGGGACGATTTACCAGCTTGATGCTCTGACACCCTCTCAATCCGGGGAAGGCTGGTTGTCTGAGGAACGTTTGACCTTCCGCAGCCTGGCTACTGACCGGAAATAGCCCGTATATTCATAGTACAGATTCACGCTATGGACTCATGCTGTCGTAAAATCCCATAAAATCACGTAAAATCTATCGATGTGAAATTCATCAAATTGATCGTAACAATGAGGATGCCTCAATGAATCATATTCAAAAAGCTGCTCAAAAAGCTGTCCTGGTCAGTACATTGATTGTTTTGGCCTGCGCGCCGCTTTCTGCGGTTGCCAAAAAACGAGTCAATGATTATCCAACCTATGCCCGCTCTCAATTCGTTTTTGCCTGTATGGCTTCTAATGAGATGAATCGGGATTTTCTTAAAAAATGCAGCTGCGCTATTGATGTTATTGCGGCCCGTCTGAGTTTTGAAGATTATGAAAAAGCTGAGGCTATCCTTCGCTTACAGCTCGGAACCACCCCGCGTGAAGAAGCCTATCAAAGCGTTGGCATTGCAAAAGCTCCTCTGGAAAAATTGTTCCGTGCTCAGGCCGCCTCTGAGATTGAATGCTTCTAAGCTGATGTTTTCAATGATCGATCAGGGATGATACCCCTGAGATCATCTGTTCCGGGCTGTTGCGTTGCCGGTAAAACTGTCCCGGAAAACTATTCCGGATGTGTCTCTTGTTTGGGGGTTGGTCGGGGGATCAGGAGACGCTGTTACGTTACGTAGTTATGTTACGTAACACGTTAAGTTACGTAATACGTAATGCCGCACCAGGAACCAGACCGCCACGTTAAGGACACCGCCACGTTAAGAAAGTAACAGCCAGTACAAAACGATACCCGGCGGCGTGCCCCCAGAGCATCTCAAACCGATCGCAGTACGAAACCACGTATGACAGGATGGGTATGATCAATGCGATCATACCTGAAAAGGTCACAGGCCGGTTTTAGCCATCGGCGTTCGGGGTTTTAGGAGTTGGTGACCAGCTTTTCTTAAAAGTGCTGCCTTCGGTATCGGTAACGACTACGTCAATCGGGCCACCATCATCACGGTAATGGAAATGGATACTCGGATCTTCGGAGAGCGAAATATCCGGAGCAGCTGAGAAAATTTCCTTTCCATCCTGGCTCACAGTGATTGAATCAACATAATGTGCGGGAATTTCAGTCCGGCTGATTTGATCGAATTGCAGCCCTGAATAATTGGGATGGCTGATCAAAAGCTGGGCCTGAGCAGGGCTTTCCCCAACCCCGGCATCCAAAAATTTCAGCTTCATTTTACCCAGACGGGCCATTGCGGCCTCGCGACCAGCCAGTCCCGGAGCCGAGCACCCGCCGGCTGCCTTAACGAAATTAGCCACCATAAAGTGACGTCCATCATTCATTTCAGCAATGGCCCGGACAAAGGTGTATTTATCAATGCGCACTCGTGTCGAGAGATCAGCCAGGCCGCTTTTAGGGGTTAAGTTGAAGACGGCAACAACCGGGGAAGGGTTTTCATCAATGATAAATGTAACCGATTTGACATATTCTTCATCGGTTTGCTGGCGATCCATTTTGAGATCAATCGGAACGATTGCGGCATCCAGAGCCCGGTAAGGGGTTTCAAAGGACATCCATTGGCTGCCATCAGAAAGTTCCGTATCTTCGTAGAGGGTTTCTTTGATGGTTTGCCAGTTTTCCGAAGCCTCCGGATCAGGGGCAGTATTTTTGCTTGTGGCTGGTTCTTCAGCCATCGCTGAGGTTGCGGCCAGCATAAAACCCAGAAAAACAGCGATTACGCTGTGTTGCCGCCACCTGGTGAGGGTATTTTTATGGGGGCGGCCTGTCTGTGAGGCCGTTTCCAAAACTGTTGTTGTGTTACAAAGATTACGTTTCATGATGATATTCCCCTCATGATGATATTCCTCAGTCATGATGTTGCCCAGTTATTATAATGCTCCTGGGTTATGATGATATTTCCTGGCTGCTACACAATTCGTAAATAGCACAATTCATAAATAGAATGCGTAAATTGTTGTCTTAATCGCGCTTAATCACATATCGATCTTAATATCATATATTTCATATCATATCACATGCTTAATCATATCATGCTCACTCATATATAATACTATACTACCACTCATATAATACCACTCATGAGTATTGTGCTCAGTTTTATATATTGTGCTCGATTCTATAGTATCAATCTTTTTTAAGAATTCTTTAACCAATCAGGGTACGCATAAAAAACCTGTAAAATCCAGACCAGGCGTGGTCACATCTTTGAGACGATCATTTTTATCCCGGGGTTCTTGCTATAATAACCGACTGTAACAATCGAAAAATCACTGACCATGATTGGGATGCTTTTGAGCTGATTTTTCCGATGTTTTGGGGGTTTTTTCGATATTGACGCATATGGAATATGAGAAAAATATGAGAAAAATTTACCCAATATTCATTTTTCGCTTGAATACCGGGAAAATCAGGCCAATATACCGGGAAGGTCCCGATTGAGGATTGATCTGGCTTTTACATTCCTGCCGTTTTCCGGTGCGTGTGTGGTCATTCAATTCTTCGGGATGGTAAGGTTCATTTTACGTCACTTCCATGGGGTATCATTTATCAGGGTTATTGGGTTGCTGTGTTTTGCGACCTTTTGCGGTTGGTGCCGTCCAATTCGAAGTCGCCATTCTCTATGAGTCATTCTCGTAGTTGGTAGAAGAGTTCCCGGGTAATCAAGTATGGGTAGGTAACAGGTAATCCGGGAGTATCGGTGGTAAGGAATGGATAGCATTGATTCAGATGTCCCTGATCCTGCTTCAGGATTGACACCCTCAGGATTGACGACCAGAGACGGGTTTGACCCTTACTGAAACTGCCGTTGATTGATCGGCTTGCATTTTTCCGTTCTGCCCGTGAGGGCTGTGTCGGAAGTTTGATGTGAGATATTTGATTGGCGGCGATCTTGTTATTTATGGGGAGGATATTCCTATCATGAAGAGTGTATATAAGGCCTCATTAGTGGCCTCGGCAGTTTTCGCTCTCCCGGGCTTTGCTCAGGCGAACAATGAATTGCTGAAGTTAACTCAAGACCCCAACAACTGGGCGATGCCGACAGGTAATTACGAGGCACATCGTTACAGTCAGTTGGATCAGATCAATCGTGGAAATGTCGGAAGCCTGAAGGTCTCCTGGATCTTCTCGACCGGCGTTTTGCGTGGTCACGAAGGTGGTCCGCTGGTTATCGGCGACACCATGTGGATTCATACGGCGATTCCGAATATCGTTTATGCCATTGACCTGAACGACCAGAGCATCATCTGGAAGTATAACCCGGTCAAGGGCGGTAAGTATCCAAGTGGTGAGACCATGGACCGCGTGATCTCGGTTATGTGTTGTGACAACGTCAATCGTGGTGTTGCGTATGCTGACGGAAAAATCTTCCTGCATGCTGCTGACACCAGCGTGATTGCGTTGGATGCCAAGACCGGTAAAGAAATCTGGACAGTCACCAATATGGATGCCGGCGTTGGTAACTACGGTGTTTCGGCTTCCACCGGTACCGGTGTTCCGTTCATCGTCAAGGACTATGTTGGTGTGGGTTGCTCGGGTGCTGAATTCGGTGTTCGTTGTAACTGGACACAGTATGACATGAATACCGGCAAGCGCTTGTGGCGTGCCTATTCCATGGGTCCGGACTCGGATATGCTGGTGGATCCCAAAAAGACCACCTCCATGTTGCAGCCGGTTGGTAAGGACTCCAGCCTGAAGACATGGCCGGGTGATTCCTGGAAAATCGGTGGCGGTTCCATCTGGGGTTGGTACTCCTGGGACCCGGATCTTGATCTGTTCTATTACGGAACCGGGAACCCAAGCACCTGGAACCCGGTGGTTCGTCCGGGCGACAACAAATGGTCCATGACCATCAATGCCCGTGATCCGGACACTGGAATGGCCAAATGGCTTTACCAGATGACCCCGTATGACGAGTGGGATTATGACGGTGTTAATGAGATGATTCTCGCTGACATCGATGTCAAAGGTAAAAAGCGCAAGACTCTGGTTCATTTTGACCGGAACGGTTTTGCCTACACCATGGACCGGGAAACCGGTGAGCTTCTCGTTGCTGAGAAGTATGATCCGGCTGTGAACTGGGCCACCCATGTCGATATGAAGACAGGTCGTCCCCAGGTCGTTGATCGTTACTCGACCGCTCATCAGGGCGAGGACGTCAACACCACCGGCATTTGCCCGGCGGCTCTTGGAACCAAAGATCAGCAACCGGCTGCTTTCTCGCCGAAGACTGGCGTTTTCTATGTACCGACCAACCATGTCTGCATGGATTATGAGCCATTCAAGGTCGATTATGTGGCTGGTAACGCCTATGTCGGTGCGACTTTGAGCATGTATCCGGCTCCGGGTGGTACGCATCTGGGCAACTTCATTGCCTGGGATGCCGGCAAGGGCAAGATTCTGTGGAGTGTTCCTGAACCCTTCTCAGTCTGGTCCGGTGCTCTGGCGACCGCTGGTGATGTTGTCTTCTACGGCACATTGGACGGAAAAGCCAAAGCCGTTGATCCGAAAACCGGTAAGAATCTGTGGACCCAAAAAGTTGGTTCCGGGATTATCGGTAACTTCCATACCTGGACTCACAGAGGCAAGCAGTATGTTGGTGTCCTCTCAGGTGTCGGAGGCTGGGCTGGTATCGGTCTGGCTGCTGGCCTGACTGACGACTCTGCTGGCCTGGGTGCTGTTGGTGCCTATAAGGCTCTCAACAAGTACACTGCTCTGGGTGGTGATCTGAACGTCTTCGCTTTGCCGTAGGCTTTTTGATCCAACCAATACTCGAATGGGCCCGGCGCTTCGTGCGCCGGGCCTTTTTTCCGCATAATCATTATTTCCGGGCTTTGTTTAAAGGTCTTGGGCCAGGAAGAAAATTTTTAGGTAATTTTTAAGAGGACTGTAACGGATCAATGGCGGTGATGAGGGTGCGAAGTGGTTTGATTCCTCTTTTTTTATCCTTATATTTGACGTATTGTTCTTCTATATTTCTATGTGATGAAAACAAATTCGTATTGAGAAGTGACATGTTGATACGTGATATGTTTAGAGTAAGAGTATGTTCAGAGTAAAAATATGTTCAGAATGAAAACAGATTTAAAAATCAAAAGTTAGAATCAAAAATTAAAATTAGAATCAAAAATTAAAAACAGAGCGAAAAAACAGATTTCGCGATTTTCCCTGGTAATCAGAGCGCAAAGTGATCAAATCAGAAAGTGATCAGAATAAAATAACTAAAGATCTGTTCATTGCCAGGGTGAACCATTTGAGTGTCTAAGGGAGGAAAATTCAGCATGAAAACCAAAGAGATAACACGGAATCTATGGGCAAAAACCGTTGCCGGACATCTGGCCTCATCAGTGCGTTTTTTGGTTGGGGCGGCAGTCATTGGGGTGGTGTTTTTGTTGTCCCCTGACCTGGCTTCCGCCAAGCCGCCGGCTATAGGGGCGCAATATGATGATGATGGAAATCCCACATATGCTTATGAGCTTGGCAAGAGTGAGAGAGGGGACAACATCCTCTATTACGAAGGTGAGGGAGAAAATCGTAAACCGGTTTATGGCTGGATGGATTTTGCGACCTATAATGGCTGGCGGCGGTATCATTCCGATTGCCATGTTTGTCATGGCCCGGATGGTCTGGGGAGTACATATGCTCCGGGCCTGGTAGAATCCCTTGACTATTTAAGCTGGGATGACTTTTTCGCGGTTGTGATCAATGGCCGCGATTCCACACAAGGGGCGGCTGAAGGGAATGTGATGCCTGCTTTTGGTGAGGACCCCAATGTTGCTGAACATGTTGAGGACTTGTATCGTTATTTGCTGATGCGTAATGAAGGCAAGGTCCGCCGGGGAACAAGAATTCCTAAATTGTCTAAATTTGTTGAGGAAGAATAGACCAGGTTTTGATCCGGGGCTGAAATCTCATGTTCTTAAACGTTTTGAATGTTCTGAAGAATGTGATGGTTTAAAACTTTGATGACCCAACCGGAGTCGGGTTGTCTGGGGAATCGGGTTTCCTGGTTCGTTGGTTATGGAAAGAATGAAGATGAAGCGGATAAAGCTGTTATGCGCTGAGTGTCGGAAGCATCTTTTCGATGGCATCGCAATGATGGCGGTGGCCTTTATCGGATTGTCTTTCGGAAGCGATACGTCTCTTGCGGCCAGTAAAAAAGCCATTGAGGCGGTGGATCGCTCGGCTTTACGGGTTTGTTCTGATCCCAACAATATGCCTTTCACCAATGATAAAGGGGAAGGCTTTGAGAATGACATCGCTGTCTTACTGGCCGATTGGTTGGGGATTCCGGTATCCTATGAATACTTCCCGCAAGTGATCGCGTTTGCCCGCAACACCCTGAGCAAAAAGAAATGTGACGTTATCATCGGTACTCCGACCGGGGATCCTTTGGTTCTTAATACCAATCCCTATTACCGTTGGGGGTATGCGATGATTTATCTGGCCGATGCCGGTATTGAGGTTGATCGTCCGGATCACCCTCAACTGGCTGAGCTTCGGCTGGGAACGGTGGCTGGAACACCGCCCAATAATGTTATTCATCGTTATAACTTAATGAGCCGGGTTCGCCCCTATAAATTATTGTTTGACACCCGAATCCATAATGTCGGTCAGGAGATGATTGAGGACCTGATTGATGGGTTGATTGATATTGCCTATATCTCACAGCCGGTCGGGGAATATTATCTCAGAAAATCGGGTCTTAAACCGGGTGATTATGTCGTGGTGCCGATTGAAAGCTGGGATCAGAATATGGGGAAGATGGATTTCCTGATGACGATGGGGGTTCGTCCCGGTGAGACTGACTGGAAGCATACGCTCAATCGTTTTCTTCAGGAAAACAAGGATCAGATTAAGGCTATTCTGGCCAGGCATCACGTCCCGACACGGCCTTTGAGACCGAAGCGTAAAAAGCGAACCTCTGCATCAGCCCCTTAACAGAAGCCCCTTAACAGATTGATTGCGGCTGTTTTTTGGCCGGATATCTGCCGGTTATCTAAGATAGATTCCCTGGGGAATATTTGACCGGTTTTGCGCGCGCGATCAGTCCTCAGCTGTGGTCATGACCCAAAGCAAATATCCAAAACAGATGATCAAAAGGGGCTGTTAAACTGGGCCCCGATACGTCGGTAGATGAATTCCGGCGGTGGCCGGTTGGCTTCCAGTTCGGCCATTCCAAAAATTTCTTCATGTAAGGGTGATAAGGCGCATGCCGGGTCGGTATTATCAGCACGGCCAGTCAGTGCCATGGCCTGGCAGCGGCACCCGCCAAAGTCAATTTCCTTGCGTTCGCAAGAGCGGCACGGCTCACGCATCCAGTCAGTTCCCCGATAGATATTGAATGCTTCGGAATGTTTCCATATCCATTCAAGATCATGTTCCCGGACCGAATCAAACACCATTCCGGGGATCGATTGAGCAGCATGGCAGGGAAGAACCAACCCGGTCGGGTTGATATTCAAAAAGCGTCTGCCCCATCCTCCCATACAGGTTTTAGGGCGTTTGGCGTAATAATCCGGGATGACGTAATCAATCGCGATGATGCCCTTATATTGTTCGCGGGCGGCTTCAACGGTTTGGGTCGTTTGTTCTAATTGTTGTGGTGTTGGGATGAAAGCGGCGCGGTTTTTTAAGGCCCAGCCATAATACTGCACCTGGGCAATCTCGACTCGTTCAGCATCCAGTTCTACGGCCATTTCAATGAATTGGCCGACATTATCGATATTCTGGCGATGCACGACGGCATTGACAGTCAGGGGCAAGCCAACAGAGCGTACGGCCCGGGCGGCGGCGCATTTTTTGGCGTGGCCACCTTTATAGCCACCAATGCGGTCGGCGTTGTCTTCCTGGGTATCCTGGAAGCTGATTTGCACATGTTCCAATCCGCGTTTGGCAAGAGTATTCAGGCGTTCTTCATCTAAGAGCACTGCTGAGGTAATCAGATTCCCATAGAGTCCGGCTTTGGCGGCATGCTCGACCATATCCTCCAGGTCGGCGCGTACAGTGGGTTCACCGCCGGAAAAATGCACCTGATGAATCCCCATTGCTGCTGCTTCGTCGAAGATTCGCAGCCATGTTTCTGTATCCAGCTCGTTATTTTTTCTTTCCAGATCGAGAGGATTAGAGCAATAGGGACATTGCAAAGGACAACGATGGGACAACTCGGCCAGTAAAGCCAGGGGCATATCAAGACCGGTGTTTGGTCCTGATTTTCGGTTATCTTTTCGGGTGGTATGGGTATCGGCTGGGGAAGAGTCCTGGTGCTCCATATTCTCCTCCTGGGGTTAAGGAATGGATCGGGGTGGGATGGTCAGGTGATGATAAAACCTTTATCGGTGAGATCTTGCAGCAGTGCTGTGACATCGGTGGAAATAACTTCATACGGGGCCTGGTACTGCTCAGCCAACTGATCAATGATGGTTGTAACCGTATTTTTACCGTCACAAATTTGCAAAATGGCTACTGAAATGTCATCGGGAACCAGTAATTTTTCGGGAGCCAGAATGACCCATTGTTGGCGGGGTTCGTTGTAACGTAACTTGACATGGCGCGGCAGATGCGGAATCGAATCCGGGTTGATGATGACCCTCTGGCTGGCCGGGTTTTTATCGGTTGCTGTGTTCATGGTTCAAGCTGTGGCCGGTCCTCAAAATCTTCAGGGACAAAAGCCCCTGGCGGGATATGGCCATTGATATAAGCGTGATAAAGGGCATCTTGCTGGACCCATAAGACATCTGTCTTGAATATCAGGGACCGGCAAACAGCTTCCTGTTCGGTGCGGGTTTTGGCATGATTGAGGGCGTATTCGAGAACGTAATCAGCGTCATTGGTTGCCTGGCCGAGACGTTTGCGGAAATACGCCATCGTTTCTTCATTGATGAAGTCATAGCTTTCCAGCATACCGACGATGCGTTCCTTATGAATTTTGGGGGCAAATAATTCCGTTAAGCTGGAGGTCATGCCTTCAAGCACCGAATGCTCGCGTACAAAATGCACATAGGCATCAACAGCAAAGCGTGTCGCGGGTAAAATCCCCTGGCAAGACATGACATAATCGCGTTCAAGACCCAGACCATCGGTGAGTTTAAACCAACGTTCAATCCCTCCTTCGTCATTGCTCCGGCCATCATGGTCAAGGACGCGATGAATCCAGTCGCGCCGTATTGTCGGGTCGCGCATCCGTGACATAAGGGCGGTATCTTTTATTGAGATATTACATTGATAATAAAATCGGTTGAGCGCCCAGGCCTGGACCTGTCCCTTATTGAGTTTTCCCCCATGCAACAGAGCGTGAAAGCGATGCCGGTCATGGTAGCGTTCCGCACCAATCGCACGGAGTTCGGCCTCAAATTCTTTCCGACTCCAGGGCAGGGAGTTGTTTTGAGATGCGGCCTTCATAGAACAACCTCCATACCATCATGCGCAATTTCCCATCCTGCAGCAACCGCAGCAGCGCGCTCGGGTGATTGGGGGAGCAAGATAGGGTTGGTGGTATTGATATGAATGAAAATTTTACGCTCAACATTCAGCGATGCGAAAGCGGCAATGGTTCCGTCAGGGCCTGAGTTACTCATATGGCCCATACGTTGGCCGGTTTTTTCCCCGACCTGGGATTGTGCCATTTCGTCATCCTGCCATAATGTTCCGTCAAAGAAGACCAAAGGCGCATGATGTAAGCGATCACTCAGATTGGCCGTCATTGCAGCGCAGCCCGGGATGTAAAAGAAATAGGCATCATCGTCCCGGCTGGTGATTTTAAGACCGATGGTATCCCCGGCCTGGGTTCCAAAATTGTCCTGATCAGCAGATTCGTCTTCCAGCCACAAGGCAATTTTTCCCGGAACATCAAAGGCTTCAATGATTAAGTGACTGGAACTGCCGTCTTTTTTCAGCAATTCTAACGGTTGATTCATAACCAAAGGCCGTCGATCAACCATATCGGGGTTGAGAACATTAAAGATGCTGTTGCCGCCGATGACATCGAGAACCCGTGGATGCGCATAAACAGCCAGAGGGTGGCGTTCGCGTAAGGTGAGAAGGCCGGCAACATGATCAACATCGCCATTGGTCAGGACGACACCATCAATCGGGCTGTGCCGGAGTTGATCATCGGCAGGGTGAAGCTGGTGATTGGCCAGTATCTGGCTCCCCAGATCCGGGGAGGCATTAAAGAGGAACCAGGACCGGTTGTCGGCGGTGACCGCAATCGAAGATTGTGTTCGTGGGGATGTTCCCGGTTCACCCTTCCGCACCGCCCGGCTGACCGGGCCATTACAATTCCATTGTGGTGATCCGCCACCAGCAGCTGATCCAAGAACGAGAACTTTGAGCACGATAACTCCTGATTATTGGGTTTTTTATACTGTTATTGAAACTATTGAAAATGGTCTTATATGGCGATGATCCGGCCTATATTAAGACCACTGACGTCCTGAGATGGTTTGATCAGGAAGAGGGACTGAACCAGGCCGGAATAGTTCAACATGGCTGTTCAAGAGACTTAATTGAATCCATCATTATACATAATACGCGATACAGGATACCTGAACCAAGGACAGCATTATATGATTGTGTTATGATTTTTCGCTATTTTACGATTTTCTCTTAATTGTTTCAGTGTCTCACAGAGTCTTAATCGAGGTCTTATCGAGATCTTATCGAGTTGGTATTTTATTTATGCAGAATATTGCTGAATATGGTCTGAGGCAGATATTTATACCCGGTTCATAATGGTGGCCGGGTCAGGGAACGTTTTTTGAGTATTTTTTACGTATTTTTTATGTATTCCCTGAAGCCTCTGTATGAGATTGCCCCGGATGCAGATGAGGCATCAAAAAACCCCCGGCTTTAGGGCCGGGGGTTTTGTATTCAACCACGTTATTTAAGTGGCTTAAACTGAGCGTGTGTTTACGCCTCAGCACATGCATAGCTGTTGATTTCGAGGCCAACGGCGATTTCAGCAACTTTTGGTGTATTCCAGGCCATTATTCATCTCCTTAATGGGTTAGAATGGATCAGACGATCTGTTAGAATTCACAAAACCAGAATTCATAAAACTTGATGCGATCATACCCCCCATCCTTTGAACATATTCTGAGCAAGGTATTCATATGGCGTTCAGGTTTTTTGGCCGGAGGCGGATTTTTGACCAGAGATTCAGTACTCAGCACAGACATCAAAAAACCCCCGGCCCTGAAGCCTCTGTATGAGATTGCCCCGGATGCAGGTGAGCCATCAAAAAACCCCCGGCTTTAGGGCCGGGGGTTTTGTATTCAACCACATTACTTAAGTGGCTTAAACTGAGCGTGTGTTTACGCCTCAGCACATGCATAGCTGTTGATTTCGAGGCCGACAGCAATTTCAGCAACTTTTGGTGTATTCCAGGCCATTATTCATCTCCTTAATGGGTTAGAATGGATCAGACGATCTGTTAGAATTCACAAAACTTGATGCGATCATACCCCCCATCCTTTGAACATATTCTGAGGAAGGTATTCATATGACGTTCAGCTTTTTTGACCAGAGGCGGATTTTTTGACCAGAGGCTCAGTACTCAGCACAGACATAAAAAAACCCCCGGCTGTCTGATGCGGCCGGAGGTTTCTTTTACAGCTTTTGTTAAGACTTACGCTTCGGCGCAAGCATAGCTGTTGATTTCGAGACCAACGGCGATCTCTGAGACTTTGGGAGTTTTCCAAGCCATTTTTAATCTCCATAGATTAAGGTTATTGCCCAAATCGGACAACGGTAAAGAATGTAACAAGCCTTTGATGAATGATTTGTGAGAGTTTTATTCATCTGTAATTCATCTTTTTTTCATTCATATTTCGGTTCATCTGGCCGCCTGGTCTGAGTGATAATCTGATCTCAGTCCTGAATTTTACTTTTGCAAATGTGCCTCAATCAGGCGGGCCAGAATACCCAGATTTTGCACCGTGAATACCGGTTCCTCACAGATATACTCAGTCAGGCGGGTACGTTCATCATACACCCGGGTATTCCACTCCATTTTCTGGACGAGGGTGGCAAATTCCGGATCTTCCTTATCGACACCCTCTTTGCGCAGTTTACGGAGCTTTTTTGAGGTTTCAGAGATATTGCGGGTGACCTGATCCTGACGTTCAGCAAAGCGCACAATTCCCCGTTGCTGTAAGCGTCGCCGTTCATTGGCCCGTTGATAGAGACCGGCAAAAGCAGCCCGCAAAGCGGTATCCTTATCATTGACCGTTTTGACAAAGGAATCGATGATTTCCTGCATTTCTTCTTCGCTCAGCAAGGGATCTTTGAGGGTTTCGACAATCTCAAAAACATCTGCATCTTCCCACCATACATCAATCCAGTCATCAATCGGAGGGCCGTTCCACACTGTCGTGAGCCCGATACCGGGATCATAGCGTTGTTCACAAGGCCAGTTTTCCGGTGTCTGACGATCATCCGGCGGTCCGTTACCGGCCTTGCCGGATGGGCTTGCAAAAACAGTCAACACAGAGGTGAAAACAACACCCCAAAAAAGTCGTCCCAACATATCAAGTGTCCTCCCGGGAGATTTGAGTTTACGCAGTTGTACTGGATCAGTACTGAATCCTGAAACAGGCTTCTGTCCGGCTATTTTTTCCCGACCATTATTTGACCGTGATGGTGCCGACCATCCCGCGTGATTCAAGGCCAAGCATCCTGAATTCATACTGCCCGGTGCGGATGGGAACAAAAATCAGTTCAACCTCACCTTCGGATTCAAATTCAATCTCAGTAATGACCGGTGTGCTGATTTCCACATCTTCAACCTCGATTTTGCGGATCCAGATATCCCGGAAAAAATCCGGTGCACTGAAAACATATTCCTTAAAGCCGAAGCTGGAGATTTCCAGCCGATATGCCTGACCGGTTTCCAGGGTGAATGCCTTTGTGGACATAAAGTAATCGCTTTCTTCTGATCCCAGTTCCAGGGTCAGGGGTTTGGCCCGGATAGCCAGATCACCTTCGCCATGAGCAGGCGATATGCTCACAAGAGCAACAAAGAGTAGAGTAATAAATAACGGCATCAAATGATCCTTTCGATAAACATGATATGGAGAGGAAGTATGCTCACAGCAAGCCTGATTGATGAATTATATCCTGTGCATTCCTTAAGGCTGCGTGTTTACGAAGACTTTCGACGGGCAATCAGGCCACGGCCTGGGTCATAGCCGTAAATCGCCATACCGAGAAACAACACAGCGGTGGCTGCAACAACGCCCAAAGAGAGAAGATTCACATCAAGATATAAAGCAAAACGGATCAGCTCCACAGCATGGGTAAAGGGATTAAACAGGCAAACCCAATAGAGAACCTCACTCGATTCGCTGATTTTCCATAAAGGATACAATGCTGAAGAAGTAAAAAACATCGGGAAAATAACAAAATTCATCACCCCGGCGAAATTCTCCAGCTGGCGAATCGCCGAAGAAAGAAACATTCCCAAAGCCCCAAGAGCCAGGCCGGAAAGGAACAATGCCGGAAGAACAGCCAGATAGCCGGCCCAGGGCGGATCAACATCCCAAAACCAGGCAATCGCTAAAAAAGCATAGACCTGAATAATCGAGACCGTTACCCCGGCGATTAGCTTACTCACCAGCAGAAACCAACGCGGCAGAGGGCTGACCAATAAGCTCCGCATGCTCCCGGTTTCGCGGTCATACACCATAGAGAGCGAACTTTGCATCCCGTTGAACAGTTGAATCATCGCGCACAGACCCGGCACAATATACACCTGATATTCAATATAGGTGACATAGGGTGCGGTGATCCCGATATTGACCACTGAACGGAATCCCGCAGCAAAAATCGCCAGCCAGACCAGGGGCCGCACCAGGGCAGAGAGAAAACGCTCCCGCTGATGCACGAAACGCAACCCTTCGCGCCAGATGATGCCGTTAAAACAGCGGATATAATGCATTCCGGTCATCAGGCTTTGCTCAGGGCCGGATTTTCGACACCATCTGATATGCCGGTTATTTTATTAAAAGCCTGGCGAATATCTTGAGTACCGGCTTTGGTAACCACCTGATCCACTGGTCCGGCGGCCAGAACCCGGCCCTGGTGCAGAATCACGACTTTTTCACCCGCCCCAATCTCATCAATGAGGTGGGTTGCCCATAAAACCGCCAAATTTTCGGACCGACACAATTCACGGACATGATGAAGAATGGCTTGCCGTGATCCAATATCCAGGCCGACAGTGGGTTCATCAAGCAAGAGCAATGATGGTTGATGCAGCAAGGCACGGGCAATTTCAACCCGCCGCCGCTGGCCACCGCTCAGGGTCCGGAGCCTGGCACCAGCCTGTTCAGAAAGGCCGCACCGCTGCAGTTCACTCTCAATGCGGTGACGTGTTGTCTGCCGGTCGATCCCATGCAGGGAGGCATGATAGCGTAAATTTTGCTCAACGCTGAGATCCAGGTCCAGGCTTGGCTGCTGGAAAACCACCCCGATCCGGGCCAATGCCGCCGAAGAATGGCGATAGAGATCATGGCCGAAAATGTGAATAGAACCGCTTTGATGGCTATAGAGGCGGGTGATTAAGGAATAAAGAGTGGTTTTCCCGGCTCCGTTCAGGCCGAGAAGAACCGTGAAGTCTCCCTGATTGAGAGACAAAGACGCCTCATCAAGGGCACAGACCGAACCAAAGCGGTGCGTGAGACCGGCAATCTCAAGAGCCGATGAAGATATCGCCGATGAAGATATCGCTGCCTCCGGCTTTGCCGCTGTTGCCACCATATTCAGGTCCTTGTTAATCCCTGATCACCACACCCCAGGGGAAGCGACCAACCCGGATTGATTTGAGAACTTTAAGATTTTCAACATCAATGACCGAAACATCATTGCTGACACCGTTGGTGGTAAAAAGGCGTTTTTCATCTCCGGTCAATGCCAGCTGCCATACCCTCTGGCCGACCAGAAGATATTTAATCACTTCTTTGGTTTTCTGATCCACAACCGCCACCCGGTTCGATGGTCCCAAAGCGATGAAAGCATATTGGCCATCGCTGGTCATGCGGATTCCAACAGGTTGAATGGCTTCTTCGTTGATTCCGGGGATTTCAAACCGGATGATTTTGAGAATCTCGTGGCTTTTGGGGTCAATCACCCGGACCGTGCCACCGACCTCAGCACTGACCCAGACCTCAGAGCCATCGCTGGTAAAAATAGACGCCCGGGGCCGGGCATCGACCAGGACATTTTCTAAAATTTCAAAAGTCTCGGTATCAATGAAATGGGCCATATTGGTGGTTTCTGAGGTATTGACCAGGATGGCACCGCTGGAATCAAGCCCCAGACCCTCTGGTTCGACCCCGACAATGATCTCATCAATAATGGTTTTGTCCTCAACATCGACCACCGTAACCATATTGTCGTCTTCATTGGCAACAAAGAGCGTATAGCCATCCTGATGCAGGATGAATAACTCAGGATCCGGGCCGCTGGGTAAGTAATGTTTGAGTTTATAGGTCTCCGAATCCCGGACCTCAATCCGGTTATCATCGCTGGCACAGATATAGAATTCTGAACCATCATGATTGAGAATGATCCCACGCGGCCGTTGGCCAACCGGTTCGGTATGGATGACTTCCAGGGTTTGGGTATCAATGATCGAAACCGTATTATCTTTTTCATTGGTAATGAAGGCTTTTCCGGCCCAGGCGGTATGCGGAGCCATGAAGATACCAAGAGCAACAGCAACGACGATTCCCAAAACAGGAATCCTGACCGCACGGGCCGGGGCAAAGCGGCCCTGGCCGGGTATGCGGTCAGCTAATATGGGGGGTGTCATATGAGAAACATGTTGAAATGTCATGGCAACTCTCCTGAAGGAATGGGGGTGTTTCTTAGGAATTATGAGCGAATTTCTGTTGGATTTTAGATTCTGTTGGATTTTAGATTGGGATTTTAGATTCTGTTGGATTTTAAATTCCAGGAAATAAGATTTTTCATTGCTGGCTTTATTGTGGCAAGCGGCACTCAGATAACGCACGGTCTGTCCCCAAAGTATCCAGTTCTCGTTCCGGATGCAGGAACCCTGGCTGTGGGGATACTGAGACCATTGCCCGGGCAGCAGCAAGGAGAATCGGTTGGCGTAGCTGCTGGTCCCAATCGCGGAAGGTGAGTTTCTGGCCTTTATACGCAGCAACATTAAATGCGTCACTTCTCAGGTAATCCCGGATCATCTGAGGATCGCCCGAACCAATGCGGCTGACCGCTTCGCCGATCGCCCGGGTGGCTGTCCAGGCAGCATAGTCAACCGGCGTCATCCAACGATTTGATGCCCGGCGAAACCGGTTTTGCATCTGGATGGCTCCCCATTGTTCATGGGTACGCCCCCAGGCGGTGGGGACCAGACCCTGCGTGCCGGCAATCAGCTTTGGTTCCCAGGTATTATAGGGCAGATATTCACCAAACCGCCCCTGTTCATCGGCAACAATCAGGATATCATAGTCTGCGCCGCGTGTGAAAACCGGAAGCTCTGCTTTGGCGGTACGGCGGATATCAGCCTCAAAATCCCAGGTTTTTTCTTCGACAATCTCAGCACCAAATTTTTCTGCTGCGTGTCGTATGGCGGCGGCAAATAATTCATCGTCAGGACGCGGCCCGATAACCAAAAACCATTCATCCCATTTCTTTTTTACCAGGAATTGAGCAAGCGCATCAGCATGCATCGCCCGACTGGGAATGATGTGAAAAATATTGGCCCGGCAGTCCTGGCCACGCAGCGAATCATCGCTGGCCGAAGCGTTGAGAATGATGATATCCCGGGCCTGAGGCAAATCAGCCAATGCCAATACATGATCAGCAGGCAGATGGGTGATGATAAAAGAATTGGTCGCCGCCAGTTCAATAAAAGCAGCACTCAGGTCGCCATCCCTGGGAAGATTGACTCTGGTCAGGACAAATTTCTGATTTAAGAATTGGCCGGTTGTATTGTTATCCTCGATTCCCAACTCGGCCCCATATTCCCCCTCATCGAGTAAAACCGGATCAAGATTGGACAGAGCCGGGGGAATATCGGGAGCCTGGGTCAGAAAGCCAATGGCAATCTCCTGGGCCGGGGTTTGAGATTTTTTGGCGGCTTTGATACTGCCGCGTCGCCGTTGGCGTTCTTCACGGGCTTTGCGTCGTTCAGCATCCCAGGCTTTGCGTTTTTCCAATTCCTCAACACTGGCTTCACGGGCCTGGGCAGCCGGGATTCCATCTGTTCCCGCCAATAAGATTGCCAGCCCGACACAAACACCGGCAAAAACACTCCAAAGCACAACACCCGAAACCAACAGAGGACGTAACAGAATATGTGATGAACTCTTGGTTAAATTTTTCTCTAAATGTTTCACAACGTTTTGCTCAACCCGGTTGGTTATCACTGTCCTGTCTCCGCATCACTGTCCCGTCTTTGCATCCTTATCTCCGCATCGCTGCCCTGATTTTAACCCGACTACTCTGTTTTATTCAGTTTATTGTATCAGTTTATTGTATATGTAAGTTTATTGTATCAGCAATCACTCATAGCAAGCGTTCAGGGCATAAAACCCTGACAAAACAGAGCCGGAAGTTAGTGGCCGTAGGCTGAATGGTGGCTGAACACCAGTGAAAAGACCGCAAGGAACAGACCCGCTATATTCTGTGCAAAATAAAATTCTATGCAAAACAAAATTCTGTGCAAAACAAACATGATGCTGTTTGCCGGCCATGGTCACGACAAATATGGTCACGACAAATATGGTCACGATAAATAAATAACGTGGCATAACAAGCAACCGGCCCGGTTGTTTCGTCCATTGTTTTGTCTGTGATGTCTTCAATCAATTCTTGCCTATGATCGGGTTTTTAGCCTGGTGCAAAATGGTATCTGGTACAAAATGGTATGACGTAAAAAGCCGGGAGATGGGGATTACAGACTGGATACGCATGATTGATGGTACCGTGATTGATATGACCATGGCGGATGCTTTGGGGAATTGGTACGCGATGTTTCTTTATGACTGAACAGGTTAGTGATGACTGAACAGGTTCCTGGAGCGGGCGATGGGAATCGAACCCACGTCACTTGCTTGGGAAGCAAGGGCTCTACCATTGAGCTACGCCCGCATCAGTCCGGAAGTGGCCTCAGCATAGTCCGGCACGGTATTATAGTCCGGCACGGTATTCTGGCATCCTTGTGATCATATTCCAGCATACAATCATCACAAGGATCAATCGTCATGATGACGTGATTATGATGTCATGATGATGTGTTCCCTCTGCTGTATCAGGGCGTGGCCACCTCTGATAACCGGAGATTTTTTCAGGATATAACCCAAAGAACAGAGTGGAATGGTGATTTTTGCCGGGTCAGGACACATATCGCCCCAAAAACAGACCGGTGGTTTTCAAAACAGAGATATGATCATGCGATGTGATCATCTATGATTGATCATGGAGGGTTCTTTATCCTGAAAACAGGACTAAAAATAGAATCAGTATACCAGACAGGATCATCGGATTGGTCTTGCCATTATTCCTGGCTTAGGATACCGGTTGGTTGTTTATATGGGGGCATCCGGCGATGCCGGGTGTTTCCTGTTTTGGGTTGTTCCCTGGATGGTTTGAGATGAGTCTTGCAGAATCGTTGGTTCGGGAAAAATTTCAGGATCCTGATAAAACCGCTTCAGGCAGCAAAAGGGCCTGGGTCGGTTTGGATGCGTTGCGTATTTTGTGGATCAATACCGGGACTTTGTGCAATATCACCTGTGCCCATTGCTATATCGAATCCAGCCCACGCAATGACCGTCTGGAATATATCCGGATTGGCGATGTCCTGCCGTTTATAGATGAAATTGAGCGCAACCGCCTAGGCACTTCGGAGATTGGCCTGACCGGTGGTGAGCCGTTTATGAATCCTGATATTATGGCCATGCTGAGTATGATTTTGGAGCGTGGTTTCCGGGTTTTGGTTCTGACCAATGCGATGAAACCGATGCGCCGTCATGACCAGGATTTACGGGCGTTACAGTCGACTTACGGTGATCGATTGCGTCTGCGGGTTTCCCTGGACCATTACAGTTCTGCAGGCCATGAGACTGAACGTGGCCGCGGGACCTGGAAACCGGGTCTGGAAGGCTTGATATGGCTTGCCCATCATGGCTTTTCTCTCAGTGTAGCCGGACGGTTGGGCAATGAAACAGAAGACGCGATGCGGGCCGGGTATAGTCAGTTGTTTAACACCCATAACATCACTATTGATGCCCGGGATCCCGAATCCCTGGTTTTGTTTCCGGAAATGGATGAAGACTGTGATACCCCGGAAATTACCGAAAAATGCTGGGATATTCTTGGGGTTGATCCCGGTGCGATGATGTGTGCTTCCAGCCGTATGCTGGTTAAGCGTAAAGGCAGTGCCCGGCCGAGCGTATTGGCCTGCACCCTTATTCCTTATGATCAGTCCTTTGAACTCGGCGGGAGTTTGGCTGAAGCCTCCGGACCGGTTTCTCTCAACCATCCTCATTGTTCGCGATTTTGTGTCCTTGGCGGGGCATCCTGTGCCCGGGCATCGTGATTGTTATGGGGTGGCGGATTTGATGTTTTTTGGCTGAACAGAACAATTTTGACTGAACACAAAAAAATGGCTGAACATAAGGCATCTGTTCCTGATCCGGTGTGGCGACAGGATACTCAGTTGGTGCGGGGTGGTTTGATGCGCTCGGCCTTTGAGGAGACATCCGAAGCACTCTATCTCAGCTCCGGCTTCGTTTATGGGCAGGCTGCTGAAGCCGAAGCGGCGTTCAAAGGAGATATTGAGCGTTATATGTATGGGCGCTTCGGGAACCCGACAGTGGGAATGTTTCAGGAGCGTATGGCCCTGATTGAGGGGGCAGAAGAATGTTGGGGGACCGCTACCGGCATGGCGGCGGTGTTTGCTTCCCTGATGTGTCAGCTGCGGGCCGGCGATCATGTGGTCACCGCCCGGGCTTTGTTTGGCTCTTGCCAGTATATCATGACTGAAATTCTTCCGCGCTTTGGCGTCACGGTGACAACTGTTGACGGGACCGACCTGGATCAGTGGGAGAAAGCCCTTAAACGCAAAACCCAGGCGGTTTTTTTTGAGACACCTTCTAATCCGGCTTTGGAAATCATTGATATTGGTGCTGTTTCCAGGCTGGCCCATGCTGCGGGTGCCAATGTCATCATTGACAATGTTTTTGCGACTCCGGTTTTACAATCGCCGTTGGCGTTGGGGGCTGATATCGTGGTTTATTCGGCGACCAAACATATTGATGGCCAGGGGCGTTGTCTGGGTGGTGCGGTTCTTGGGTCCAGAACCTATTGTCAGAATGTCCTGAAACCATTTATTCGTAATACCGGTCCATCAATGAGTCCCTTCAATGCCTGGGTTTTGCTCAAAGGGCTGGAAACCCTGAAACTACGGGTGGAGCGGCAATCGGCACAGGCCCTTGATCTGGCCTTATTTCTGGAGGATCATCCCAGGGTAATGCGGGTTTTGTATCCGGGGATGGCGAGTCATCCTCAGCATGATCTGGCGATGACCCAGATGCGTCTGGGGGGGACTGTGCTCTCCTTCGAGCTGGTTTCGTCCAGCCCCGATAAGGCCAGGAAAACGGCGTTTCATTTGCTTGATGGATTGCGGCTCATTGATATCTCGAACAATCTGGGCGATATGAAGAGTCTGATTACCCATCCGGCAACCACCACTCATCAGCGTATCCCGGCTGATGAGCGGGCGCGTATGGGAATTACTGATTCGATGGTCCGGATTTCAACAGGGGCTGAAGATATCAATGATTTGAAAGAAGATCTTTCTCAGGCTCTTGCCAGGCTCTAAAAGAGGGAAAAAGATCGTGAAGAATCCGGATACTATTCAACCAAAGCGTTCTTGAACCATCATGCATGATACAGCAATGTATAATTCTGTGACCCGCTCTATCAGTGTTAGTGTCGAACCGGTTTATCTTGAGGATCAGTCAGATCCTGAGGAAAACCGTTTTGTCTGGGCGTATCGGGTGCGAATCGAAAACCAGGGCCAGGAGACGGTACGTCTGCTCAGCCGCTATTGGAATATCACCGATTCCAACGGCATTGTGAAAGAGGTGCGGGGCCGTGGTGTTGTGGGTGAGCAACCCATTCTGGAACCGGGAGATAGCTTTGAATATGCCAGCGGAACCCCCTTACCCACTGGTTCAGGGATCATGGTTGGGCATTATCGGATGATCAATCAGAGTGGCGAGGAATTCGATATTGAGGTTCCGGCCTTCCCGTTGGATGTTCCCGATGCCACCCGGCGTCTTCATTAACCAGCTATCTGGAATGTGACCGGATCATTTGTTGTTCAACCGATCATGTGGCCGATTTGACCGGATGATGCCACCGGATTTTCGCCGATATTTGGGCGAATTGCCCGGTTACATTTTTTCATCGGTTTAATTCTTCCAGAGATGTGCTTAGATCTTTTTTTTAAGATTTTTTTGAAAGGATGACGTGATGGCTGACCATCATGAGGTGCCTGTTGCATCCCGGTCAGGACCCAGCCGCAAAGAAGCTGAGGATGCGGTGCGGACTCTGCTGCGTTGGGCTGGTGATGACCCGGCCCGTGAGGGGCTAAAGGATACCCCGGCCCGGGTCACCCGGGCCTTTGAAGAATGGTTTTCGGGGTATGATGCCGATCCGCAGGCTATTTTGGAGACCACTTTTTCGGAGACCGAAGGCTATGATGAAATGGTCCTTTTGCGTGATATTCGCTTTGTTTCCCATTGTGAGCATCATTTAGCCCCGATTACAGGTCGCGCCCATGTTGCTTATTTGCCCGGTTACCGGGTTGTCGGGATCAGTAAATTGGCGCGGATTGTTGATGTTTATGCGCGTCGGTTGCAGGTGCAGGAAAAAATGACTGCCCAGATTGCCAACACCATTCATGATGTTCTCAATCCGCGCGGTGTTGCTGTGGTGATTGATGCTGTGCATCAATGTATGACCACCCGTGGGGTAGGGAAAGACGGCGTTTCTATGGTGACCAGCCAACTTCTTGGTGCGTTTCGCAATGACCCTGATACAAGGCGGGAATTTCTGGCCATGATTGGTTCACCGGCTACATTGCGCCCCTCTGGCTAGAGATGCCCCCCATATATATCCGGGCAGAAAATTGAAAATCTCCTGAAGATTTTTGGTGGCTTTTCATGGGGGTTTTCTGGTTTTTGATTTTTATCAATGACGGCATGGTATGATGGTTGGTGGTCCTGTTTGTTATCATGAAACCTCCTGTTCGATTGAGCGGTGATTTTCCCCTTTTAGATTTTGCTGATGTTTGACCCCAGACCTGTCTTTTTTTCCATTGGTTCGCTGCTCTCGGTTTTGGCCGTGGTTATGATTATTCCGATGTTGGCTGATATTGCGGCGGGCAATGCGGACTGGCAGGTTTTTGCTGTATCGGCGGCGATCACTTTATTTCTTGGGGTCGGGTTGGTTTTGACGCATCGGGGGCCACAGAGCCGGCTGGGTATTCGTCAGGCCTTTGTATTGACGGCTGCCAGCTGGTTGGTGGTCGCTTTTTTTGGTGCGTTGCCTTTTATGTTATGCCAGCTTCGGCTCGGCTTTACCGATGCTCTGTTTGAGTCGATGTCTGGTGTGACCACCACCGGTTCAACCATTTTGACCAATCTGGATCTGGTTCCGCCGGGTATTTTGCTCTGGCGGGCCTTGTTACAGTGGCTGGGAGGCATCGGCATCATTGTGATGGCGATTGCTATTTTACCGATGCTGCGGGTCGGCGGGATGCAGTTGTTCCGCACTGAGTCTTCTGATGCTTCGGAGAAAGTGTTGCCCCGTGCTGCCCAGATCGCCAGTGCTATCGGTGTTATCTATGTTGGGCTGACTTTGCTGTGTTCGGTTTTTCTCTGGGCTGCCGGGATGAGTGCTTTTGACGCGATGGCGCATGCGATGACCACCATTGCGACCGGTGGATTTTCAACATTTGATGATTCTATTGGTCATTTTGACAGTGCGGCGATTGATCTGATTGTTACTGTTTTTATGTTGTTGGGGGCGTTGCCTTTTGCGCTGTATTTACAGACGGTGCGCGGTGACCGGCGGGCTCTTTTCACTGATTCTCAGGTTATTTGGTTCCTGAGTGTGGCTGCCTGTGCTGTGGTGGCTTTGACAATGTGGCAATGGCTGGCCAATGAGCGTCCTTTGATGGAAGCGTTTCGTCACAGTGCATTCAACGGTGTTTCCATATTGACCGGGACCGGATATTCGACCACCAATTTCGGCCAATGGGGTGGTTTTGCGGTGGCTCTGTTATTTTTCATCATGGTGGTGGGTGGTTGTGCCGGATCAACCACATGCGGGATCAAGATTTTCCGTTTTCAGGTTATTTATGCGGCTGCCCGGGCTCAGATTGGCCGTTTGATGCAGCCGCACGGGGTCTATATTCCTCTGTATAACCGCAAGCCAATTCCCGGCGAGGCGGTGGAATCGGTGATGGCTTTTTTCTTTCTCTTTGCGTTGTCTTTTTCTGTTTTAGCCCTGGGTCTGAGTTCGCTTGGCCTTGATTTTCTGACCAGTATGTCGGCGGCGGCAACCTCGATTGCCAATGTTGGCCCTGGCCTGAGTGAGCTGGTTGGTCCGACAACAACGTTTGCTGATTTACCAGATGCGGCTAAATGGATGATGACCATCGGGATGCTGGTGGGGCGTCTGGAGCTTTATGCTATCCTGATTTTATTTGCGCCGTCTTTTTGGCGCTCTTAAGGGGCACATCCGGAAATCAGGCGCATTGGTCTCTTGCATTCCCGATGCGAACAATACGCGGATATTTCTACGGATATTTTTCGTTATGACAGGCCCGGTTTTCGGGGAAAAATTCCCATATTGGTCGTTAAAATCGGTTGGTCGGTAAAGCCTGCCGGTTGCCAATGATGCTGAGCGCCGGAAGGTCTGCAAAGCCGGGACAATCTAAAGACAGGACAATCGCTGCCCTGTTTTCCGGGTCATGTCACGTTCTTTCGCTGTCCGTCAGTTTTCCGATACGTATTTTGCGAGTTTAGAGCGTATTTCCTTTTCCAGATGGCTGTTGAGAGTATTCATTGCGGTTTCGACCATCTCGAACCAGATTTGCTCCCGCTCAGCCAGCTTGATTCCCTGAGGCACCGTACGTGACTGATTGGCATGGGCGCGCACTCTGGCCAGGATGCCGTGTTCCTGATTGATCTTTTTTTCATTGATGATACTCAGCTCGACCACAATCCTGACATCGTAACGCTCACTTTGTTCATCGGTAAAATATTTTTCAAGAGACTGATCAACTTCGAGTGCTGTTTCGATAGCGGTGGCCTCAAGAATCGTATAGCGCAGCAGATTGTTGTCGCCATTGACCGCCAAACGCTGGTTACCCCAGTTCCGGGCTGCATCAAGGGGTGAGAGAGGGAAAAGATATCCAACATAAGGAGGGTCGATTTTTGGGGTTGCTTTTGTATCGATCTCTAATGCCCCAAGGTTAAAAACGATTATGTCCTGATGCTCCCAGGTGCTGAGGGGAAATTGTTTTTCAGGCGGGGACTGGCAGGCGGTGAGGCTGAAGATTGCTGTTATCAAGGCAATGACGGCAACAATAAAAAGAGGGTTGGTCTTCATGGCGTTTCTTCCGGTTGGCTGTGGTCTCTTTCCGGTTCATCCCCAAAGCCGGGTCAATCCCTGTCAATCAGGCACCAGTACAGGATGCCTTTTTGGGCATGCAGGCGGTTTTCGGCTTCATCCCAGACGGCTGACCGGGGTCCGTCAATGACATCGGCGGTGACTTCTTCCCCGCGATGGGCGGGCAGACAATGCATAAAAATTGCCTCTGGTTTTGCCAATGCCATGAGGGAGGAATCAACCCGGTAGCTGCTCAGTATATCGCGGCGTTTTTCGGCTTCCTTCTGGCCCATAGAGACCCAGGTATCAGTAACGATGCTATCGGCATCTGTGGCTGCCTCAGCCGGATTTTTTGCAATCACAATATCGCCGCCGTTGCGGTTGGCCCAATCGATGATTGTCTGATCCGGGAGAAGCGACTCCGGACAGGCCAGGGACAGGCTAAAGCCGAACCGGGCAGCAGCATGAATCCAGGAGACCGCCACATTACTGCCGTCACCGACCCAGGCAATCCGGCGTCCCTGGACTGGACCCAGGCGTTCCTCAAATGTCAGAATATCGGCAATGATCTGGCACGGATGAGAATAATCGGTGAGACCATTGATCACCGGGATACCGGCTTCCCGACACATAACATCAAGATTGTTATGGCTGGTGGTACGCAGCATGATGATATCAACATAACGTGACAACACGCGGGCGGTATCGGAAAGTGCTTCTCCCCGCCCAAGCTGGGAAGAGGATTGCTCAAGAACAACCACAGAGCCACCCATCTGCTGCATCCCGACTTCAAACGAAATCCGGGTTCGGGTTGAGGGTTTTTCAAACAACAGTGCCAGAGTTTTTCCCTCCAGTGGACGGGATATCCCACCAGGAGGGGTGCTGCTTTTGAAGGCCCGGGCATAAGAAAGGATATGCCGGAGCTCCGGAGTTGACAGGCAATCAAGATCACGAAAATGGCGGGGTTCCTTCACAACGTTTCCTCCAGCCTGATACAGGCTTTTTTGACCGCCGCTAATGCTTCCTCAATATGGCATTGTTCGATAATCAGGGGGGGGAGCATCCGCACAGTATTGCTGCTGGCACGTACACTGAGCAGGTTTTGAGCGCGCAAGGCATTGATCATCACCGTGTTTTCAATGACACATTCCAGCCCGATCATCAGGCCCAGCCCGCGTACATCTTTGATGATATCCCGATGAGACGTTGCCAGGGTACGCAACTCCTGGCGGAGCATAAAACCCATCGCGCGCACATGATCGAGAAAATCATCTGCCAACAGAATATCAAGGACCGCATCACCGATTGCCATTGCCAGTGGATTGCCGCCATAAGTGGAGCCATGGGTTCCCACAGTCATGCCCCGTGCTGCTTTAGATGTGGCCAGAAGCCCCCCCAACGGGAAGCCGCCGCCAATCCCTTTGGCGACTGCCACAATATCGGGCTGAATGCCTGACCATTCATGGGCAAACAGCTTACCGGTTCGTCCCATTCCGCATTGGACTTCGTCAAAAAACAACAGGAGACCATGTGTGTCAGCGATGTTTCTCAGGCCATGCATATAATCCTTGCTGGCAACATGAATGCCGCCTTCGCCTTGCACAGGCTCAATCAAAATGGCAGCAGTTTCAGGACCGATGATTGCCTGTAATGCGTCAAGGTCACCGAAAGGGACATGGTCAAATCCCGGTGTTGGTGGGTCGAATCCTTCCATCATTTTGGCCTGACCGGCTGCTGCAATCGTTGCCAGGCTGCGGCCATGAAAGCCGTTTTTGGCACAGATCAAACGATGACGATGGGGTTGCCCGCATGAATGAAAATACCGCCGCGCCATTTTGATCCCGGCCTCAACGGCCTCAAGCCCGGAATTGCAAAAGAAAACCGTATCAGCAAAGCTCTGATCAATCAGGCGCCGGGCCAGTTTTTTTTGTCCCGGAATCTCGAAAATATTGGAAACATGCCACGGCTTTTCAGCATGTTGGCGCAAAACAGAAACCAAATGAGGGTGAGCATGCCCAAGGCATGTCACCCCGATACCGCTGCTGAAATCCAGGTATTGCTGCCCATCACTTCCCTGAAGATAGGCACCATCCCCAGCCTCAAAAGTCAGTTCAACCGGATGATAGGTTGGTAAAACAGGCGCAATCACGAAGCTATCAAAATCATAAGGGTGTCACAACGCATGAGGTCATCAATGTGTCGGCCTACAGGAAATGGCCAGGGGATCAATATTTCCTCAGGGTTACGCAAAGCAACCCATAGCCAGACACTCAATCCTCAAAAGAGACGGAGTATTGAATCTCACCGCCAGCCTGTCAACGCCAGGGCATTGTATTTTCTCATACTCATAAGGGAGCGCTTTCAAGCGGTCCCCATTGAATGACGTTCGGTCGTGTTGATTATTTTGGATTGTGCTGATTGTAACGTCAGGATGTTTCTTTTTGGATGATTTTCTTTCACATGGTTTTCTTTTATATATTGTCTTGTCCTGCCAACACCCAAACCGGTATCGCTCTCAGGGATTGATTTGCTTCCTCAGTGTTTCAATCCGTTGACGTTCGGGTATCCTGATCTGCATATGTCCGTGAAAGGGTTGCTTCTGGTGACACAAAATACATAAAACCCTGAGATTATCTGATCGGTTATTGCCCCGTACACCATCAATATGATGCACATGTAAGAGAGCTCGATCCTGCTTCTGGCTTAAATTGACAGTGCATTGTGAGCAGCACCAGTTGGCACGCTCTCTCAGTTTTTTTGAAATCACCGAAAAATCTTTTGTATATCCACCACTTCCGTCTCCATCAGGGTAATTTTCGCGGTTATAGAGGGGAAGACAGCGGAAAATCGGTTTATTAACGTCAAAAAATTCCTGTAAATTGAATTCCATGTGATTGACATGGATCTCAAGTTGTTTGAGGCAATTTTTACACGGGAGCAATCTGACCTTTATTTCTTCCTCCCATTGTCCGGTTTCTATGTTTTTCGGTCTAACCGGCAGAATGTCCTGGCCGTCTCGCAAGGCAATATAGCGATCAAAGCGTTTTTTAAGGCGCATAGTTTCCAATGTTTCGCAATCACAGAGATGATATTTTGGGTACGAGGGCAGCTTTTCCAAATCTTCGCGTGCAGCATTGGGTTCATAAATGTGAAGGGTCAGTTGTTGGTTTCCAATGGCTGCAAGGCCGGCCGGGAAATGGATATTTTCTGAAAATTCTGCCCAGGTCAGAATGACCCGTCCCTGTTCTAGTAATTGTGCTTCAAATGGATTTTTATAGTCCGGTGTTTGAGGGGTAACTGTACCGACTGTGGCCGGGTCTGCACCGATGGATTCCCGGGCTTTGATCAGGCGTCTAAAATCAATACTCAGTTTCATTGGATTGTTTTTTCAGCCGATGGTGCGGCGATACGGTTGAGTATTTCAAACAAGGCTTCCTTGGTTTTTGTGCGGATTGTAAATTCGACCCGGCGGGAGCGGCGTTTATTTTCTTCACCATTGGCGTTCTGGATGGTGCGGGCTGAAGAAAGGCCGTTGGCACTGATGGTCCGGCGCATCCATTCTTTCCATTGTTCTAGGCCGGGGATATTCATGGAGAAGTCTAAAACCGCGCGGGTCCGGGCCTGGGAAAGTGCCATATTCCTGATGAAGGCTTCGGTTTCGTCTTCAATCCCGTAAAAACCGGAGGATGTATGACCTTCGATACGAATTTCACGAATTTGCTTTTTGAAGTTCCGGTCCAGCAACTCAATATAACGCGGCATGAAGTCGGTTAATATATCCTGGAAAAAAGGTTCGAGAACCGCGCTGCCTTGGGCAAACAAGACTTCTGGCGAAAGGAAGCGGATCGTGAGGCTTTCGGGTTCGATTTCGGCATTCCATCGCGGCAGATCATCTTTGAATTCGTTTTTGAGGGCATCATAAATTTCGCGTTCGGTGTCTTCCCATCTTGTGACGATTTCGGTGACGTTTTGTGCACGTTTTTCGGCATTATCGGCATAGATGATGGCAATCAACATGAAGACCATCATCAGGCCTGCCATCAGGTCGGATACCGATATCCAGTCACTTTCGCTGTTACGGGTGCGGCCCGAGAGTGTTTCAGGCATTGTGGCTTATATTTTATTTTGGCTTATATTTTGACGTGTTGGTTGTTCGGCAAGTTCAATAATCTTGCGGGTGCTTTCTAACAATGGTTGGTAATCCTCAACGAAACGTTCGGTGATTCCAGACAGATTTTCGGCCATAGCGGTGACGCATTTGCTGATTTCAGCCTCTATGGCTTCATCCAGTTGCCGGATTGACTCATTCATGCTGGTGGTGGCCCTGGTGATTGTCTCGTCAAAGGATTTCTGCAATCCTTCCATCAGCCGGGCTTGTGCATCTTTCTGATCATTGATTGAAAGGGTCATTGCCTCGGTGATTTTTGTGGTATTTTCAGAGGTGGCTATATGCAGTTTGGAAAATTCTTCTACCAACTGCGCGCTTGCCTGTTTTTGGCTTTCTGTGATTTGGCGGCAATTTTCTGAAATGCTTTGAATCGTTTGTGCTTCATGCTCCACTGTTGTGCGCATATTCTCGGTGATACGTTGGATATTGCTCTCGATTTCAGGAAAGGCATTGATGGCTTTTTCTCTGATTTGTGCAAATGTATCCAGCCCTTCTTTGACGGCTTGGTTTTGCTGGTCGAGGGTTGTCATGATTGATTTTAAATTTTCCATATATGCAGGAATGCTGGATGCCGAAGATGCGATTTCTTTCAGGGATCCATTGTTGGTCTGAATGCTGATCATGGTATTTTCTAAATCACTTTTCATTGCATCCATTTGATGACGATACTGTTCCTGCCATGTGGTTAGTTGACCAACGGCCTGGTTTAACTGTTTGAAATTTTGGCCGAACTGTTCGGAAATTTTTTCATTGAATTCCCGGATCACATCTTTGAGTTCGTCGATAATTGCTTTTGAAAAAGCCTCAGACATGGTTTGGGAAAATGCCCTGAATGCATCAATCTGTTCATCGAAGCCGCGTCGGGCGGTATTTTCCAGATCTGATAACCCGGCGCGCATTCTTTGTATCTGGCCAACGATGGAGGAATCTTTGTCATCGGTGAGCGCATTATGCAGGCTATGCAATCTCTGATCGGATATATTTTTGATCTGTGTGCTCGTTGCTTCCAGATTCCGCAGGCTTTCCACGATATCATCAATCGTTGCTGATTGGGTGATGGTCGTTTTCCGTATCAACGGGCTGGTCAGGCGAAACAGTATGGCGGCGGCCAGGCCCAGTATTGAGGTGCCGAAGGCAACCTTTAATCCATTCAGCAAACCGGGGACGGATTGATTGATATTTTGGGTATCAAAATCCAATAAACCGTAGAAAATACCGACGAATGTTCCCAGAATACCAAGAGATGTCATCCCGCTGGGGGCGTTTTCCACAAGGGCACGAATTGCGGCATGATGTCGGTTGATTGCGATCAATGCAGCAAAGAAATAAACCACAATGGCGACCAAAAAAACCTGGCTGATATCACTATCCCATAAGGCGGAAAATATACGCCAAAGGAAGTCAAATACGTCTGACATGGCAATTCTTTTTATTTTTTTATGAATGTGTTTTTATGAAAAGGTATCGGTGACCGGGATGATATTCAGGATTTTAAGCGATAGCCAATCGTGAATAAATGGCGACAGAGGAGCCACAGGCTGATATTGGCGACCAGCAGAACCAGGGCCCCGGTTATCACAGCTCCATCGCTATGTCCGGTTAATCCGTAACGCATGCCGTCAATCATGTGAAAAAACGGATTATAATGGGCCAAAGTCTGCCAGATATCAGGCAGACGCTCGATGCTGTAAAATGTCCCTGACAGGAAGGCCAGGGGGGTAATCATAAAATTGGTGACAGCAGCCATATGGTCGAATTTTTCCGACCATATCCCGGCGATAATCCCGATCAGGGAAAGCGCAAGAGCCGCCGAACACATGAAGTAAAGGGTTGCCCAAAAATGAAGAATCGTGAAAGGAACGAAAAAACGCATGGCCAGTGCCACGGCCAAACCCACCACGATTCCGCGCATCATGCCGCCGATGGCAAAGGCAAACGTCAATTCTCCCGGGGTTAATGGCGGCATCAGGATATCAACGATATTGCCCTGAATTTTGGAGATCAAAAGCGAGGATGATGTATTCGCAAAGGCGTTTTGAATCACCGCCATCATAATCAGGCCGGGGGCTAGAAACTGACCGAACGGCAATCCGCCGACTGTCATGTTTGACCGACCCAGAGCCAGCGAAATAACCGCATAAAATAATAAAGTGGTGATCAACGGGGACATGATGGTTTGCCCACTCACTTTAAGAAAGCGACGAATTTCCTTACTGAGCAAGGTCCGCACACCAATCCAGTTCACAGAGCTGAAGATGCGTGATTGAGGAAAAGGAGGGGGCATGACAAAAACAACCGGCTCAAAAATATTTCAAAAACAACCGACAGGAGTAGGCTCTGGCCATCAGATTCTCATCATTGGCTGACTTAAAAATAGGCAGATAAGACAATGGCGGCAAGACCACTTCTTTTATTTTCGGGTTTTATTTTTTGGGTATCGTTTTTTGAGGCGGCCATCTGATTTTTGGTCATTGATCTGAATACTGAGAGTTTGATGCGGCGCGTTTTTCCAGAAAATCGACCAGTTTTCCTTCCAAAGCATGGCCGGTGACGTGATTGATCTCTGGCAGGCCGGAGGGGCTGGTGACATTCACTTCAGTCAGATAGTCGCCGATGATATCGATACAGGCCAGCGGCACGTCATAGGGGCGCAAGCCAATGGCGACAGTATTGATGATATCATGGTCACGCTCAGATAATGCCACAGGTTCGGGGGTCGCCCCAAGATGGATATTGGCCCGCCATTCGCCGGGTTTTGGCCGCCGGTTCATCCAGCCAATGGCTTCCCCCTCGACCAGATAAATTCGTTTGTCCCCTTCTGAGACCGCAGGCAGATAACGTTGAACCACCACGAAATTCTGACCATCATGGGTGGCTGTCGCAATGGTTCTGGCAAGATCATGATCATTGGTATTCAGGCGTAACACGCCTTTCCCGGAATACAGATTCAGGGGTTTACACACGGCTCCTTCGGGTTGGGATGTGACAAAAGCAGTGATATCGGCAGGGTTGCGCGATACCAGAGTTGGCGGGGCATGATCCCCCCAGGACAAATGGCTGATTTTTTCATTATAGAGTCTTAACCCGGATGGGCTGTTGACGACCGGTGTTCCGGCTCCCTCAAGAAGAAAACAAGCCGCCAGATAGGCTTCATCAACCGGGGGATCTTTGCGCATGACGATGATATCAAAATCGGCAAGCGGCGCGTCTTCTGATGATCCGGCATGGGGTGGTCTGGCGGTTTCGGGAGCATAAAAAAGCTCCTGCCAGCGTGCCCGGGCCTGGCTGTTTTTTGCGTACAGATCATCCAATGTTGCGATATGAATGCTGTGGCCGCGCCGTTGCGCTTCGGCGGCGACCAACAAAGAGGTATCCATTGTCTGATGAAGACTCTCCAGGGGATCAATGATCATGCCGATGCGCATTTTTTGGTCTTTTTCCATCAATATGGCTTGAGAATAGTGAAGACTTAAGAATGTTTACATGTTTCTAAGAGTGTTGCACCGATCATCATAACCGATGATGATAGCGGTGTGATCATGGTCCGGTAATCATGATCTGGTGATCAGCATCTGATTGTCATGCGGCCCGGATGGATGCCAATAGATGGATGCCAATAGATGGATGCCAATATACGTATACAGAAACCTGAATATAAAGAAATGTAAACACCATGAGCGTAAAGAGGCAGGGCCAGGGTGACATGGTTGATTGATCATTGATGAAACATGGATTGATTAAAAATGATTGCTGCCTCAATGGGTGATCTTCGGGTTATTGGTGTTTATCAGGATACCGGCCTCAACAGGAGGGTTTGAAGAAGGATGGATTTACCGTTTCATGATATTTCGGATCTGCTGTCTGACTGGAGCGGTGGTGTCCCGCTGTCGCGTTTGGTCAGTGCTTTGGCGGTTTTTTTCACCTTCTTTTTTCTGCGCCAGGTCTTAGCAAAAATGATTCTGGGCTTTGCCCGTAAAATTACTTCGCGGACCGCGACACCGGTCGATGATGCCATCATCCGGGATATGGAACATCCTATGCGGTTTGCCTGGGTTGTTCTTGGCTTACATGCGGCATCAAATATCTTACCGCTGCATCCAGACGCCGCTCTTTTTGCCGGTAGCGTGATTCAGTCTCTGGTCACGGTGGTGGTATTCTGGACCATGTTCCAGCTGACTGATGCTTTTTCTTTGGCCTTCAAGAAAATCTTTGGTCTGTTTGGGGCTGACCTTGGGGTTGATCTGCATCAATTTTTTATCCGGGCTTTGAAGGTGATTGTGGTTTTTTTAGGAGTCATGGCGGTGTTGCAACAATGGGGGGTGAATGTTGCGGCATTTCTTGGTGGCCTGGGGCTGGCCGGGATGGCGGTTGCGTTGGCTGCTAAGGAGACGGTGCAGAATGTTTTTGGTGGCCTGACGATTTTTGCTGACCGGACTTATCAGCGTGGCGATTGGATTGAGACTCCTTTTGTTGAGGGAACTGTGGAAGTGATTGGTTTGCGTTCCAGCAAGATTAGGGCATTTA
This sequence comes from Alphaproteobacteria bacterium, assembly GCA_965199175.1. Taxonomy (GTDB): domain Bacteria; phylum Pseudomonadota; class Alphaproteobacteria. The sequence goes on along the minus strand of OZ240684.1, from coordinate 1,565,296 downwards.
ACAAGACCCTGATTACCGTGCCCAATGCCCGCATGGCGGAGGCTGCGGTGATTAACTGGTCACGGATGCCGGTGCGCAGAGTTAAGATGGATATTGGTCTGGAGTATCGGACCACCCGTGCCCAGGCGACCCGGATTATTGAACGCTTGCGCAGTTATCTCGCGGATCATCCGGATATTGACAATGAGGCAACCCAGATGGTCCATCTGGTTTCTTTCGGTGATTCGGCTTTGATCATCAATCTTTATTATTTCACCAAAACCACCATATGGGAACATTGGCGCGATATCATCAATCGCAATATCCTGGATTTTATGTCAATCATTGAGGAAGAGGGGGCTGCTTTTGCTTTCCCCAGCCGCACGGTTTATGTGGAAGCAGCCGGGGAGCATCTGGTCGGGCTTCCGGCTCCTCCTCAGGGCAGGCAGGTGATGGAACAGACACCGGCCTCCGGTATGCAGGTGACGTCCTCTTCGTAATCCCGCTTTATCAATCTCTTTCATAAAGACATTATCTTCGTGCAGATTTTTCCGTATAGTGGAATGGTCTCCGGAGTGTCTTCGGGGCAATTTTTTTGAGATTAGATTTTTTTTTGAGATCATCTGTGATTGGGGAGTCAAGCTGGTTGGAAATTTTTTTTAAGGAAAAATTTTCTCAGGAGAGATTCTTTAAATCCCCTGGCCTGAAAACAGGATCAATCTCGTCTATGAGGATATGATCATGAGCATCGTTGATTTTTTCTTTGGTGGTAATTTCGTTGTTTTGGTTTTGACGGTTCTGCTGGTGATTGGCCTGGCGGCGATGGCCAAGGTGGTGCCGCAAAACCAGGCCTATGTCATTGAGCGTTTTGGTCGTTATCATAAAACGCTCAGTGCCGGGCTGAATTTCATTTTGCCATTCATTGATAAGGTTGCGTATCAACATTCGCTCAAGGAAATTGCCATTGATGTGGCATCCCAAAACGCCATTACCCTGGATAATGTTTCGGTTCAGATTGACGGGATTCTTTATTTGAAAATCATGGATCCGCGTAATGCGTCTTACGGTATTGAGGATTTATTTTTTGCGGTATCCCAGTTAGCTCAGACAACCATGCGGGCTGAAATTGGTAAAATGAGTCTGGATGAGACATTCGAATCCCGGGATCGTCTGAATGCCAGTATTACCACTGTTCTTGACGAAGCCGCCAATCCCTGGGGGACCAAGGTCTTACGGTATGAGGTAAGCAATATCACGCCGCCACAAACCATCCTTGATGAGATGGAAAAACAAATGAGTGCCGAGCGGGAACGGCGGGTGGCTGTGACAACATCGGAAGGATATCGGCAGTCTCAGATCAATCAGGCTGAGGGGGATAAGCAGGCAGCAATTTTGAGGGCTGAAGGGGAGGCTCAGTCGATCAGGATTGAGGCAGATGCGCGGGCTTCAGCCATCCGTTCGATTGCTCAGGCGATTGAAGCCAGGGGAGGCAGTTCGGCGGTTTCTCAGCAACTGGCGGAGCAATATATTGTTGCGTTTGATAAGCTGGCCCGCCATGGGACGATCGCTTTGTTGCCGGGGGATGCGACCGATATTGCTTCTATGGTTGGCAAGGCTTTCACGGCATTTGATACGCTTTCGGGCAGAACTTCAGAGGTGCCTTCCGGGTCAGTATCCGGTGCGGTCAGATCTTCCCGGATGCCCCGGTCTGGCAGGGCGTCTGCAAAACAAGGATAATCAAGGCTGACACAAGATGGGTTTGGGCAGCTACGCAGATTTAGGGGGGTATACAGACATGGCAATGATCGAGCTGTGGGTTATTTTTCTGTTGATTGGCGGGCTTTTGATTACAGTTGAGATTGCCATTTTACAAATGGCGGTGGGCTGGGTTTTTGCTTTCGGTGTGGGGTCTCTGATTGCCGGTATTGTCGGGTATTGGGTTCCTGATATGCCTTTGAGTATTTTATTGACGATTGTATCGGCGTGTTTTATCGGCGTTTTTTTTATGTTGCGGATGTATCGGGGGCGTCCGCAAGCTGGTGGTGCGATGTCGGGTCCTTCTCAGGCGGTTGATCCGAATTGTCTTGGTCAGATTGTTGGTGTCACGCAATCGGTTTCCAGCCGCAATTCTGGCATGGTCCAGTGGTCGGGGTCTCAATGGTCTGCTTTGGCCTCTGCTGACAACCAGGACGGGGACAATGTGATTGAAACTGGTCGCCAGGGGCGAATCGTTGGTGTGCGTGGCAATACCCTGATTATTGAGCCGGTTATTGAGCCGACCAGAGAGTAATAAAGCCGGGGAATTTGATCATCCCATTTGATTATCTTGCCTGATTATCCTGTTTGATTATCTTTTTTATTATCCCGCCTGGGGGACCCGTAGGGGGGCACCCCCAGGCGGGCATTGAACCAGCGGACCCGTAGGGGGGGAACCCCCAGGCGGGCATTGAACCAGTGGACCCGTAGGGGGGTACCCCCAGGCGGGCATCCAACCAGTGGACCCGTAGAGGTGGACCCCTGGGCGGAAATCTGAAAAGAGAACCGGATTATCTTGTTTGATTATCTTTTTTATTATCCCGCTTAATCATCCCGCCTGGGGGACCCGTAGGGGGGGAACCCCCAGGCGGGCATCCAACCAGCGGACCCGTAGGGGGGCACCCCCAGGCGGGCATCCAACCAGCGGACCCGTAGGGGGGTACCCCCAGGCGGGCATTGAACACGTCTCGTTCAGGCACTTTCGCGCCGCCAGGCTTGTCCGAGGAGAGCACACAAAGCCAGAGCAGCGATCAGAACCGGAGGGATGGGAACCCTCTTACTGCCTTCGATGTGGTAGGCATCATTGCGCAAAAGACCAATCCAGTTTTCTGATCCGGGTTGGCTGGCTGCGATATCTCCGCGATCAATCCGCCGGAGGGTTGGGACTCCATCCTCAGCCAGCCAGTAGATCCCGCCGCCGCTGGCCTGGACGACCGGGCGGAGTTTTTCAGCCGTTGCCCGGAGATCTTCAAATTCCGGCGATTGTTCCCGACCAGCAATAACCAATGTTTCTAAAGCCCCGTCACTGAGCCGATACAGTCCGGGTTCTGTTATTGGTACGCTGGCCTGGTCCAGCCCGGTTTTTTCTTCTTTGAGTTCAATGATGCGGTTGTCCCCCGATGGGTCCGTCAGGGTTACCGTATTTTGATCTGGGCGTAGACGTTGGTATTTGATTGTCATCTGATTATTCTGCGTGTGGGCGGTCAGAGCATTTTCCTCCAGCTCCGGCTCTTTCATCAGCCAATGGGCCAACCGACGTAGCAGCGCAGCATGGGGACCTCCTCCTTCATATCCGCGTGCCCATAGCCATATATGATCACTCATCAGCTGTGCGACCCGTCCTTCACCGACCCGGTTGAGAATCAGCAAGGGGGCATCTTCCAGTCCGCGCATGAGAACAGTTCCCTGGCTGTGTTCTGTTTCAATATGCCGGAACCAGGAACCCCAGTTTTTTGGGGAATCATTTTGGGTATCTGTGCGGTTATTCAGGGCGGTATCGAATTCCGGGATCAGATCGCGGGTGACCGGATGGGCGTTGCCGAGCTCTGTCAGTTCGGGACGGAACGCACCGGCCATGACCCGGCCAGTTGTCCGGGCTGTCAGGATATCGCGGAGGGCTAATCCACGACCAAGACCAAGAGATGTTGCTGCATAGGGTCCGGTAATTTCCAGAAGGGCTCCTCCTGTGCGTACATAATCGGCAACATTTTCCAGATAATTGGTCGCCAAAATGCCGCGCCGCCAATAACGATCGAATATGACCAAATCGAATTCCTTCAGCTTGACTGCAAATAATTCACGGGTCGGGAAGGTGATCAGTGATAATTCCTCCCGGGGGGTCAGATCCCGGCTATTGGGGGGGCGTAAAATCGTGAAATGGACCAGATCAACCGAAGGATCAGACTTCAGAAAATCCCGCCAGACCCGGGTTCCTTCGTAGGGTTGCCCGGAAACCAGCAAAACCCGGAGTCGTTCCCTTACGCCATTGATGGGCATCAATACCTGATTATTTTCCGGGGCAATATCATCAGGGGGCACATCAACCGCCATCGTAAAAAATGTATCGCCACGCTGAGAGATCAGGAGATCAAGAGGCAGGCTTTCTCCCGGGCGGATGGTGGTTTTCAGAATGGTTTCATCATTGCGTTTCACTCTGAGGGTTGCCGGGGCAGAATCCGGGTGATCCTCCAGCCGCACGCGGGCTTTGGCATGACGGGAGACGATGCCAAAATGCGGCTGTTCCTCAACCACCAGACGTCGGTCACGAGCGGTTTGGTCCCCGGTGAGTAAAACATGCAAAGGTGCCCCGGATGCTGCTAACGGGTTGATCCTGTCTCCGGTTTCGGGATCAATGGATGGGGGATCATGGATTTGTCCATCACTCAACGCGATGACACCAGCCAGCTGTTGCTGGGGAATATCAGAGGTTGCCTCAGCAATCGCCGAGAACAGAAGGCTGCCTGAAGAAGTCGAATCTCCTGTGGCTATTCTATCTTCCAGCCTGGATACCCGGAGTTCCAGATCTGGCCAGGCGGTGATTTGTGTTTTCAGCTCTGCTAAGGCTTTTTCCATCTGGGCAGAACGATTACCGATATCCTGGCTGGCTGTATGATCAGTGATCACGACAGCAATGCCTGGCTTGGCTTTCTTTTTTTCAACCAAAATTGACGGACCAAGCAGCAACAATGTACAGAACAGCAAAGCCAGGCCACGCCAGAGCGTTCCGCCTGCCCGGTGGCGTCGCGCGCATACAGCAAGAATGCCAAGAGTGAGTATCAGGAGGCCAAAGACAACCCAGACCATCGCCCCGTCAATCAGTGGTGCCCAGCCGATATCCAGGCCATAATTGGTGAAAGATGGGGTCATTGGCCCAGGCGTTCCAGAATCGCCGGGATATGCACCTGGTCGGATTTATAATTACCGGTCAGGATATACATGACCAGATTGACTCCAAAGCGGTATGCGTGTTCGCGTTGTCTTTTGCCGCCCGGGGAGAGCGGATACAGGGGGTCACCATTTTTATCCAGGGCCCAGGCTGATGCCCAGTCGGCACTCCCGATAATGACTGGTGAGATGCTATCATGGGTATTCCCGGTTCCTTCCTGTATCCAGGTATTCCCCTCAGTCCAGCGTCCGGGAGCTTGATCAATCAGATAAAAGCTGCGGTTGAGGACATGATTGGCTGGGACAGGAACCAAAGGGGGAAGCTTAAGAGCATCGGCCAGAATACGTAGGGCTGCCGGGCGGGGATTGCTGAAAGCCGTGTTTCCCGGACCATCCATGGCGTCAAAAACAAGGGTTCCCCCAAGCTCCATAAAGCGGTTAAGGGCATCAATCGCCTGGGGAGAAAGATCAGGAAACGGATCGGTAACAGGCCAGTAAATCAGGGGAAAAAAACTCAGATCATCTGAATCCGGACTGACCCCAACCGGTTCGCTGAGCCTGACTGTTGAACGCTGGTTGATGATGGTGCTCAGTCCTTTAAGACCATCATGGCTGAGGCGGTCAATATCCGAAACACCGGTTTTGATGAAGGCCAGCCGCATGGAGAGTGCTGAGGCCACAGCCTCTTGACTCGATGAGACGTCACCGGTCACCAATTTAGCTGATTGAGCCTCAGCCTGACCGCCAATACTGACAATCAGGATACACAGCATCCGTGAGAGCCGGCGCTTTTCTCTCCATATTCTGATAGCAGGTCTGATTTGGCCAATGCCTGACCAGGGGAATGGGGTGAGAAAACCACGTAAATATAAGGTGATGAGGGTATCAAGACAGAGCAGGATGAAAGCCAGGGAAAGAAGGGTGGTTTTGAGATCATAGCTGCTGCTTGCTGTGCTCTCACCGATTGGGTGTTCATGGATTTTGATTCCCTCCGGGAAGCTGCGTGCCGGGGCAAGCGGGGCAACAAAGGGTCCCAGATTGACTGCCTGGCGCATTGTTTGATCGCCGTAATATCCCGGCGGATGGGTGGGGCCGATGGGGAGATCTGGCTGATTTATGGTGTTGGTCGCCGGATCAAAGGGCAGAGCGGTTGCCGGTGGTGGTGTTAGCTGTCCCCATCCATCAAGAGAGCGCCAGGGGGGTAAGGGATGATTGGTATCAACCAGATCACTTCCCCCGGAAAGGCCGGTTAATTGGTTCAGCATATCGACAAAGACCCCGGATAAAGGCAGATCGGACCAATTTGCTCCGGCTGTGATATGGAACAAGACAGTCCATCCCTGACCCAGGCGACGGGCGGTAACCAAGGGTGTTCCATCAGCCAGCCGGGCCCAGATTTTGGAATCAGATGCTGTTGGCTCAGCCAGAATCTGGCGACGAATCAACACATCATCCGGAGGGGTCAGGCTGCCGAAAGGTCCGTTGGGGTCAAAGCTGCTCAGGGCGATTGGCTGGTCCCAGGACAAGGCTCCCCCAAGGGTGCGTTCACCCTGGCGCGGGCGAACCGGCAAGAGAGGGGAGGGTTTTTCTCTACTCAGACGTGGCCCGGAAAACCGGATCAGGAGGCCACCTTTCTGAACCCAGTCGATGAGGGTTTCCGATTGAGCGGTGGTTGGCTGGAATTGATCGGTCAGGATGATGGTGGTCGCCGGGCTTGTGATGGATTGATCCAGGGGCTGGCGGATGACATCATGCTTAAAAGACAAGGCCCGCTCCAGATAATAATGTTCATCAATCAGCGGACGTTGCTGGCGTTCCGGTTGTCCAATCAAGGCCACGATGCGGCGTTTCCATCGGTCATCAAGCAACAGCACCCCTGCGGCTGTATTCTGGCCCTCGATACGTAAGGTGACAATTCTTTGAGCCAGAGGATGGGGAAGGGTAAACACCGCTTTGCCCCGGGTTTGTCCGGCAGGAATGACCGTTTGAACCTCTGCGACTCTGCGGCCGGAACCATCAATGGCGGCGACTGTAAACCGGTCAGTTGATGCTGGTTCGGCGGCAATGACATGTGCGATGATGCTGCCTTGAGGGTCTTTTTGAGCATTCTTTTCGGGTCTATTGCCGGGTCTATTGTTTCCGGTCGCCGGTTCTTTGGCTGGCACAATGATGGCTGCATCTTTTGCCGTGGGAAGAATGATTTCCAGATTTCCCAACTGTTCCAGGCGGTTGGTGATGATCGGATCAGCATTGCTGCTGATCCCGCTATGGAGCCACAAGATCCGGGCCGGGGGAGCTGCGATATCACTCAGCCGGGGGCTGGACAGGATTGCTTCAAGAGCCTGGGGATCTTTTTGCCAGGGTTGAGGAGACAGGGAATCCAGGCGGGCGCGGGCGTCATTGACCGCCAACAATGTGGTACTCTGTTGGGTCGGATTGTCTCTGGTATTATCGGCGGTGGTGATCAGGATAATCTTTTGTTGATCGCGTTCGGCCTGGTCGAGGGCGTGATGGGCCGCATCCATGTGCTGTTGCCAGTTGCGACCACTGCTCCAGCTATTGTCAAACAGCATGATCAGGACCGGTGGTTTAGATTGATCAGTCCTGTTCGTATCAAAAATCGGATGGGCAAGACCCAGGATCAGCATCATCACCGCTATAAGACGTAAGATAATCAGCCAGGGAGGCATCGCAGCAGGGGTATTTTCTGTGCTGTTTAATCCCCTGAGCAGGAAAATGGCTGGAAACAAAATACGTTTTGGGGCTGGGGGTGTGACCCTTAAAAAGCGCCACAACAGCGGCAGAACAGCCAGGATCGTGAGAACCCAGGGTTCAAGAAATGTCAGCCCCGGGATCATGGATCAACGGCATGATGGGGTGTCGTCCGGTGGGAAGGGCCAGCCAGATATTCATAAAGGGCCAGCAATGACTTTTCAGCCGGATGGCTGGTATCATGATCAAGATAATACCATCCCCAATATCTGGCGGCGTCTTTGAGCCGGGTGCTGTGGTCATCCAGTTTTTGCCGATAGGCATCGCGCAGGGTTTCGGCCCGCTCAACCTGTATGTCGTCATGGGGGTCTGTTTCGACATTGTTGAATTGTACCCGTCCGGTGAAGGGAAAGGATCGCTCAACGGGATCAAGAATGCGGACAAGACAGCCTCTTACCCCTTGACGTGACAGCCAGCCCAGACCATCCATGACCGGGTCAATCCCGGTGAAGAAATCACCAATAAAGACCGCAGAGGCTCCTTTACTGACCTGATGATGCGCCGGGAAAGAGGCATGGCTGGTTTCCGGATTGCTCAGTCGTTGCGCCAATTCGAAAAGACCGCTCCTGTGACTGCCGGGTTTAACGCCTGCACCATACCAGCCAAAACATTCACCACTTTTGGCCAGTAAGACTGCCAAAGCCAGCAAAAGCAGGTCAGCACGCTCACCTTTATCGGGCAGAGTGCGCTTGCTGCTGTATTCCATCGATGCTGAGCAGTCACGCCATAGCCAGCATGTTTTGGTTGTCTGTTGCTCTCGTTCGCGGGTGAAGAGATGGTCGCTTTTCGCCGATTGCCGCCAATCAATATTGGTGGCGTCTTCACCGATGCTATAGGGACGGAACTGCCAGAACGATTCACCGGTTCCGGCGACTCTGCGGCCATGAGACCCCAAAAAAGCCTTATCAGCCAGATGGTTGGCCCGGAGCAGGAGAGGCGGTAATGCGGCCGCCAGGCGGTTGCTGTGTTCAAGCAGGCTTTGTGGACTATGATGTTGCTGGCGCATGGCAGGGACGTAAAAGATGTAAAAAAATAAAGATGTAAAAAAAATCCCATAAAGCGGGGTGTTTGATTTTGTTCTGTTTTGACAATTTCTGATGGGTGTTTTTTCCGGTTTGGATGGTGCTGCGGCTGTCGTTCCGGCTTTTTCTTAAAGAATCTGTTTCTTAAAGGACCCGGGCCTGAATATCATTGATGAGGGATTCCAAACCAATATTCTCAGCCCGGGCGGCAAAATGAAGGGCCATGCGGTGACGCAATACCGGTCCGGTCAAAGCGGCTACATCATCAAGGGAGGGAGATAAACGTCCTTCCAGAGCAGCCCGGGCCCGGGTAGCCGCCATAAAGGCCTGTCCAGCCCGGGGACCAGGTCCCCAGGCGACATGGTCACGTATATCGGCAAAGCGGCTGGACTGGGGACGCAGCTCACGGGTGAGTTCGACAATCCCGTTGACAATTTTCTGACCGACCGGCATGCGGCGAATCAGACGCTGAGCAGCGATCAATTCCTCAGCATTGATCACGTTTTGAGGGTCTGTTTTTTCAGGGCCTGTGGTTTCAATGATGATTTTATTTTCGGTTTCGGCATCGGGATAAGGAACCCGGATCTCCATCAAAAAACGGTCAAGCTGTGCTTCTGGCAGCGGGTATGTCCCCTCTTGTTCAATCGGGTTTTGGGTGGCCAGAACATGGAATGGCTTGGGAAGAGAATGGGTCGTCCCGGCCACTGAAACAGAGTGTTCCTGCATCGCCTGAAGTAAAGCTGATTGGGTGCGCGGGCTGGCCCGGTTGATCTCATCAGCCATCAGGCATTGGCAAAAAACCGGTCCGGGAATGAAGCGAAAGCGGCGTTTGCCGGCGGTACTTTCCTCAATCACTTCTGAACCCAGAATATCAGCCGGCATCAGATCGGGTGTGCATTGGATCCGTTTTGTCTCAAGACCCAGAACGATTCCCAGCGTTTCAACCAGCAGGGTTTTTCCCAGGCCGGGTAAGCCAACCAGCAAAACATGACCACCGCCGAGAATGGTGGCCAGGGTTTGAGCAATGGTGGTTTCCTGGCCATGAACCGCATGGCTGATGGCTTTTTTGACGTTTGTCAATTTTTCACATAATGCCTCAAGCTCCGCAAGGATAGCCTGGGCGTCTTTGTCCGCCATGGTCCTGTCTTTTGCCTGGCTCATGGGTATTCCCCCGGTTGATTGCTTTATTTGGTATTGTATCTGGATTTGGTATTATATCCGGCAGAAGGTACCATTTTTATGGTCATTGTCAGATATGCCTTTATTAAGGCTTTTCCAAGGCGGCACTTCTATAGATATGAAACGTCTATAGATACGAAACGTCTATAGATATGAAATATTTTTCACAGATATGAGAGGTCTGTGGATACTGTATGATCGTGGATACTGTGTGATCGTGAATACTGTATGATTATGGATACTGTATCATGTAGATAATGATGATGGGTGTATAATGACGAGTTTATAATGACGGATTTATAATGATACGTATCTTTCTGGTTTGCATTGTGCCTCTGTTGTTGCCCAGCCTGTTTTATTTTGGTTGGTTGTTGTGGCAACAGCGTCAAACGGGTCTGGAATATTCTCAGTTGTTGCGGCGTATCCCGTGGGTTTGGACTCTGTCTGCAGGGTTTGTTCTGATGATCATTCTGGGGCTGGTTTTTGGCTTCGGTGACGGGGCGACGCCGGGTGCTCAGTATCATGCCCCCCGTTTTGAGGATGGAAAAATCATTCCCGGCGGTTTTGTCGATGCGCCGGATCAGCCCTAAGCAAAAACGCCTGTTGCCCTGCCCCTGGATGCGTGAGGCTTCGACCATGCGCATTATGCAGGCTCTGGGAGGGACCCGGGGAGAGGCCTGTTTTGTCGGTGGCTGTGTGCGGGATTCCCTGATCGGGTTGCCGGTTCATGATATTGATTTAGCGGTGCGCTATCGTCCGCTGGAAACTCTTCGCCGGTTGAAAAGGATCGGAATTGCCGCGGCCCCGATTAGCCTGGCCCATGGGGTGGTTTTGACATTCCAAAGAGGGCGCGTTTATGAAATTTCCAGTTTACGCTGTGATGTTGCAACCGATGGTCGCCGGGCGCGTATTCGCTATAGCCAGAGCTGGCGCCAGGATGCCGGGCGGCGTGATTTTACTATCAATGCTCTTTACGCCGATGGCTGGGGACGTCTGTATGATCCGTTTGGCGGCTGGAGTGATTTGAAATGCGGTGTGGTCCGGTTTATCGGGGATGCTGAAGCCAGAGTACGGGAAGATCGGTTACGGGTCTTACGTTATTATCGTTTTGTTGCCCGTTACGGCTGGGGACGTCCCAACAGGGCGGCGGCCCGTGCCTGTCGGGATGCGATTGCTGATCTGGGGTCTCTTTCTGCAGAGCGGGTCTGGAGTGAACTGAAGTCTTTACTGAGATCATCCCATTGCTTACGCGGGTTGGTACTGATGGCTGAGCATGGGGTGTTGCATTCTGTTTTGCCTGAGGCCGGGGAACCGGATGATCTGGCCCGCCTGTTGACTCTTGAGGCAGGCTGGGATGATGGATCTCCGCTTCGGCGTCTGGCGGTTTTGTTGCGCCCTCAGTCTGATATGGGTGCTTTGGCCCGCCGTTTAAAACTCTCACGCCGGGAAAGAAAACGCCTGGTATTTCTTCACGAAGCGGTCAGGGATTCTGCGCCACTGAGAACGGATCGTGATATACGGCGGCTGATGTATGAGCATGGAGTGTGCGCGGTTGCTGATCTGATTCTGGTACAAACAGCGCGTTTGGGTCATTCAGATGTGTCACCGGGTTGGAAGACCATTTTGCGTGATGGCGGGGTGCCGGTATTTCCATTAAGAGGACGTGATTTACAGGATCTTGGGATTCGACCAGGACCTGGCCTGGGAATCCTTCTCAAAGACATCACATCCTGGTGGAAGGAAAATGATTTTCAGGCCAGCCGGTCTGCTTGTCTGGAATACGCTGTTGCATTGATGGAATCGGGCGGGATGGTTAAGGCCAGCGCACCTCCGGGGGCAAAGACATCAAAATAGCCTCAACATCACCGCCGGTCATCAGGCCAAACCGGGTTCCCCGGTCATACAGGAGATTAAATTCGACATAGCGCCCCCGTTGGATCAGCTGTGCCTGGCGTTGCTGGTCACTCCAGGAGGTTGCCATGCGTTGCCGGACGATGGTTGGATAAATATCAAGGAATGTACGGCCAACATCCTGGGTGAAGGCAAAATCAGTTGACCAGTTTTCTTCAAGATTATCGTAAAAAATACCCCCCAGGCCGCGGTGTTCATTCCGGTGTTTGAGGTAAAAATAATCATCGCACCATTGCGAAAAACGCCGGTAATATTCCGGGTTATAATGGTCACAGGTTTTTTTGAAGGCCGCATGGAAGGTCGCGGCGTCTTCTTTGGCTTGCGGGCTATCAGGGAACATGGGGGTGATGTCGGCTCCGCCACCAAACCAGCTTTTGGCAGTGACGATATGTCGGGTATTCATATGCACGGCCGGAACCAGAGGGGAGCGGAGATGAGCAACCAGGGAAATCCCGGTTGCCCAAAAATGTGGATGCTCCTCAGCACCGGGAATTTCCTGGCGAAAAGAGGATGAAAATTCTCCCTCAACCTTCGAAATATTAACCCCGACTTTTTCAAAAACCCGGCCATGCATGACTGCTGAAACACCGCCACCGCTATCGAACTGATCGCTGGCCGGACGCCTCCATTCCCGGTATCTGAATGATCCTGGTTCTTCTTTTAAGGGTCCCTCATAATCCTGTTCAATCTCTTCAAAGGCTGTGCAAATAGAGTCACGTAATTCCTGAAACCAGTCTGCAGCCTGGCGGGTTTTTGAGATTTTTTCTGCTATATTCATCTGTATTCATCTCCGGTCATTTTCTGCTTTTTGGCCTTTCTTTCGGTTTTACGTTTTCTGATTGTCGGTGATCAGCCGGGCCATTGACCGGTCTGGCGGAGTGCCTCTCCCAGAATCATGGCTCCGGCTACAGCAACATTAAGGGAGCGCATCCCATCCGCCATCGGAATGCCCAGAGACAGGGTGGCTTTTTCGATCACCGCCGGGGGAACCCCACGGCTTTCCCGGCCAAGCAGCAAAGCATCATCAGGCCGAAACCGAAAATCAGTATATGCGGTTTTGGCATGTCGGGTTAAGACAATCAGACGCCGTTTTTTGCCGATATGATCAAGGAATGCCGACCATGAAGGATGACGCAGAAAGGGAGCATGATTGATATAATCCATCCCGGCCCGCCGCAACCGCTTGTCACTCCAGATAAAACCGCAGGGTTCAATGATATCGACCCAGACATTCAAACAGGCACATAACCGCAGCATTGTAGCGGTATTTTGCGGAATATCGGGCTGGTAGAGACAGAGCCTCAAACAATTTTCCCGGGGGCTGGTTCCAAAGTATTCACGATCTCCGGGTTTGTTTTGCATTCTGTTAAGGATTAACTTATATGGTTGCACAATACTGTTTTTTTAGAATCGTTTTTTTTAGAATCGTTTTTTCTTTTTCAAAAAATCGTTTTTTCAAAAATTTTTAAGAAAAGTTTTTTTTCAAAAGCCGTCTGCCGGTTCAATCAGGCTGGCCGGGCTGAACCGGCTGAACAGATGAACAGAGTACAGTTTATCAGCCCTGTTTATTATTTTGATCAGTCTTCTTTTGTTTTATCAGTTCTCTTGATTTTTATGTGATGGTTTTATCTTAACGTGATGGTTCTGTCTTAACGTGACGGTTTTATCTTAACGTGATGGTGATCCGTCTGAACAGACCAGAGCCGGATTGTGATGATCCTGATTGTTCTTTCTCTCACTTGTGTCTGTTTAAAAATCTTTGTTTTATTTTTTCCGGTACGATCCATTATCATATTCTGAATATTGTGTGGTTCAGGGTTTCAGAATTTTAGAATCTTATCTCCGATGACTATGTATCATGGCTAGAGCATCTGCGACCAAAAAGCCGGTCAGAAAAGCGGCGAAACCGGCGGCCCGGAAGAATCCGAAATCCAGCCCGAAACCGGTATCACGGCCCGGACCAAAGTCCGTGTCAAAACCGGGACCAAAATCTGTGCCAAAGTCTGTATCAAAATCTGTGCCAAAGTCTGTGCCACCATCCGGGACAACACCCCCGGAAGGGCGGCGCGATTTTCTCATGCTGGCGACCGGGTCGGTGGCGGCGGTGGGTGCGGCTTTGGCATCCTGGCCTTTCATCGACAGCTTTAATCCATCGGCCGATGTTCTGGCCTTATCAAAGACTGAGGTTGATCTTTCCGGAATAGCAATCGGCCAAAGCATCACCGTCAAATGGCAAGGCAAGCCGGTTTTTATCCGTCATCGCACGGCAGCCGAGATTGCCCAGGCACGGTCAGTCACCCTGGCTGATTTACCGGACCCACAAGCAGATGAAGACCGGGTTAAAGAACCGCAATGGTTGGTTGTTATCGGTATCTGTACCCATCTTGGCTGTATTCCTTTGGGGCAGCGTCCCGGGGATTCCCGGGGTGATTTCGGCGGCTGGTTTTGCCCCTGCCACGGGTCACATTACGATACCTCCGGGCGCATTCGTAGCGGACCGGCACCAGATGATCTGGCGGTTCCACCATATGAATTTATTGATCAGGAAACCATTGTCATTGGCTAAGAGGTTCATGTGAGCACAGTCACTCCTCCCGATTCTTCTTCCTCCAACTCCATCATTGAATGGATTGATCGCCGGCTGCCGGTTTTTACCTTCGCCAATAAGGAGTTGAGGGAATACCCGGCCCCACGCAATCTTAATTATTGGTGGAATTTTGGCTCATTGGCTACCTTTATCCTGATTGTGATGATCATCACCGGTGTTGTTCTGGCCACTCAATATACGCCCCATGCCGATTATGCCTTCGATAGTGTCGAAAGGATTATGCGTGATGTCAATTATGGTTGGCTGATTCGCTACCTCCATATGAATGGGGCCTCGATGTTTTTTCTGGTGGTCTATATTCATATGTTCCGTGGGCTTTATTACGGTTCTTTTAAGGCACCGCGCGAATTGCTGTGGATTCTTGGGGTGGTCATTCTGATCCTGATGATGGCGACTGCTTTTATGGGCTATGTCCTGCCCTGGGGACAAATGAGTTTTTGGGGAGCAACCGTCATCACCAATTTGTTTTCTGCCTTTCCCCTGATTGGTGACAGCATTGTTACGTTGTTATGGGGTGGGCCTGCGGTCGATAACCCGACCCTTAACCGTTTCTTTGCGCTGCATTACCTTTTCCCGTTTTTGATTGTGGGTGTGGTGGTTCTGCATATCGTTGCCTTGCATGTGGTTAAGTCCAACAATCCGTTGGGGCTGGATATCAAGAGCGATAAAGATACCGTGCCGTTTCATCCATATTATACCGTTAAGGATTATTACGGGGTTGGTGTGTTTTTGATCATTTATCTGGGTTTTGTCTTTTTCGCGCCGAATTTTTTCGGCGAGCCGGATAATTATATTCCCGCTGATCCGCAAGTGACGCCAGCCCATATCGTTCCGGAATGGTATTTCCTGCCTTTTTACGCCATTTTACGGGCGGTTCCCGATAAACTTCTTGGGGTGTTGTTGATGTTTGGGGCAGTCATGGTTTTGTTTATCCTGCCATGGCTGGACCGTCACCCGGTGCGCAGTGCCAAATTCCGACCGGTTTATCGCCAGTTTTTCTGGCTGTTTTTCCTGAATTGTTTGCTGCTTGGCTGGATCGGGATGAAGCCACCAGAAGGCATATACTTAACCATCGGCCGCCTGGCGACTGTTTACTATTTCCTGTTTTTCCTGGTCATTTTGCCGTTATTGTCCCGCTATGAATCAGTGAGGCCAACACCGCGAAGCATTGCTGATGCCGTTCTTGGTGGCAGATCCGCATCCAATACCCGATCCGGATCAACCTCTCAGCCCAAGTCAACAGGCCGAAAAAAAACATGATGGGGATGCATACAGTCACACGCACTACGTTCAGCACTACGTTCATACGTCCCTGGTTTGGGGGGCGTCGGGTGCTGGCATTGATCATGTTGTGCTGGCTTCCTGCTGTGGTTTCGGCTGCTGATGCTCCGGTTGTTGCTGATCATCAATGGTCATTTGAAGGAGCGTTCGGGGTTTTTGACCGCACCGCCCTACAGCGCGGATTCCAGGTTTATCGCGAAGTATGTTCGGCATGCCACGGCATCCGCCATGTGAGTTATCGCGATTTAGCAGCTTTGGGCTATGATTCTGACGATATCAAGGCCATTGCTTCCGAATATGACGTTCTGGATGGTCCCAATGGCGAAGGCGATATGTTTGAACGACCTGCCTTGCCGTCGGATAAATTTGTATCACCCTTTCCCAATCATAATGCTGCCCGGGCGGCCAATAACGGTTCTTTTCCCCCGGATCTCTCCCTGATTGTCAAGGCCCGTCAATCCGGGGATGATTATCTCTATGCTTTGCTGACCGGTTACGGGGAGCCACCGGGTGATTTTAATCTCCCCGAAGGACGTTATTACAATACGGCGTTTCCGGGTTTTCAGATCGCCATGCCACCGCCTTTTGAGGATGGGTTGATTGAGTATGCTGACGGCACTCCGGCCACCATTTCCCAAATGGCCAGTGATGTCACCACTTTCCTGGCCTGGACGGCTGAGCCTGAATTAGAAGATCGGAAAAAACTCGGGGTAAAAGTGCTGATTTTCCTTGTTTTGCTCACCGCTATGTTATTGGCGGTCAAACGCAAAATCTGGAAAAATATTGATGATGCCTGATAAGGCCGGATCATCCGGGGCATAACCATGACCAGGCATGGGTGCCATGCGAAGCACGGTACATGCGAGGCACGGTACATGCGAAGCACGGGACATGATCCGCCTCCCGGACCAGTGGATGATCCCGATGGCTCCCTAAAAGCAGGTGGCCTTCATTTTTTAGCTGATTGAAGTCTTTACTGAAGTCTTTGGCGATGGTGGTGTGCGTGTGTTTTCCCAAAGCCATGGATAGCGACGTTGGTTCTCTTCCTCAAAAGAGGTGATTGCCGCTTGTTTTTTGAGGGTCAGCGCGATGTCGTCCAGCCCCTCTATCAGGCATTGCTTGCGAAAGGGATCGACGTCAAACTGAATCGGGTCGACTCTCTCTTTGTTGTTATCGCTGTTCTCTTTTCTGATAACCTGATCAGGCAGATCAATGGTCAGGGAAGTGGCTTGTTCAGCTTCATCCATCAAAAAATTGACAGTTTTTTGAGGAAGAACAATCGGTAAAATCCCGTTCTTAAAGCAATTATTGAAGAAAATATCGGCAAATCCAGTCGAAATCAGGCACCGAATTCCAAAATCAAGCAAAGCCCAGGGGGCATGTTCGCGCGAAGAACCACAGCCGAAATTATGGCCGCAAATCAAAATGCGGGCTTGATCATAAGGAGGGCGATGGAGAACAAAATCGGTGATTTTTTCCCCGCTCTCGTCATGGCGCATATCGTAAAAAAGCCCTTCCCCAAGGCCGGTACGCTCAATGGTCTTGAGAAATTGCTTGGGGATAATCATATCGGTATCGACATTCTGCAAGGGCAAAGCGGCGGCAATACCGGTGAGTGTTGAGAATGTTTCCATAAAACCAGGTCCGTAAAGAAAAGGGGGCCGATGGCCAGGCAAGGATGGGTGATTACAGGAAATCACGTGTATCGGCCAGCCGTCCGGAAACCGCTGCTGCTGCTGCCATGATCGGGCTCATCAGATGGGTGCGTCCGCCCCGGCCCTGGCGTCCTTCAAAATTGCGGTTGGAGGTGGAAGCACAACGTTCGCGTGGATTGAGTTTATCGGCATTCATGGCCAGACACATGGAGCATCCCGGTTCACGCCAATCGAATCCGGCATCGCTGAAAATCCGGTTCAGACCTTCTGCTTCAGCTTGTTGACGTACCAGTCCGGATCCCGGGACCACCATTGCCGATACATGGCTGGCGACCTTACGTCCACGAATAACAGCCGCCGCCGAGCGCAAATCTTCAATCCGCCCATTGGTGCAGGAACCAATGAAAACCCGGTCAATGGTGATATCGCGCATCGGGGTTCCGGGTTTCAGCCCCATATACTCAAGTGAACGCATCATGGCCGTCCGGCGATTGTCGTCTTTTTCAGCATTGGGTTCAGGAACCGCAGAATCAATCCCCACCACATCCTGAGGGCTGGTTCCCCAGGTGACCTGAGGGGCAATGGATGCGGCTGTGATCTCAATATTTTTATCATAGGATGCC
The DNA here is from genome assembly GCA_965199175.1 of Alphaproteobacteria bacterium. Classification (GTDB taxonomy): domain Bacteria; phylum Pseudomonadota; class Alphaproteobacteria. The sequence goes on along the minus strand of OZ240684.1, from coordinate 1,547,346 downwards.
CCGGCATCACTGGGCAGACGCCGCCAATATGTCAAAGCCTGGTCCCAGGCGGCCCCTTTGGGTGCCATTGTCCGTTCCCGGATATAATCGAAAGTGGTCTGATCCGGAGCAATCAGACCAGCCCGTGCTCCGCCTTCAATCGACATATTGCACATGGTCATGCGGCTTTCCATAGACAGCGCCCGGACTGCTGAACCGGCATATTCGATGACATGACCAACTCCGCCAGCCGCCCCAATACGACCGATTGCAGCCAGAATCATATCTTTAGCCGTGACCCCGGACGTCAGCGTTCCTTCAATCGCCAGCCGCATATTTTTGGCTGGTTTTTGCAGCAGAGTTTGGGTGGAAAGAACATGCTCAACTTCCGATGTGCCAATGCCAAAAGCCAGTGCGCCGAAAGCACCATGGGTTGATGTATGGGAATCCCCGCACACAATGGTCATTCCCGGTTGCGTGAAGCCTTGCTCCGGGCCAATGACATGGACGATGCCTTGCCGGATATCCAGAAGATCAAAGAATTCAATCCCAAAATCCGCGCAATTACGGCGCAATGCGTCAATCTGCAAACGCGACTGAGAATCCTCAATCCCCTGGTGGCGATTGGCGGTTGGAACATTATGGTCGCAAACAGCCAAAGTTGCTTCGGGACGCCGTACCCGGCGACCGGCCTGGCGCAATCCGGCAAAGGCCTGTGGGCTGGTCACTTCATGAACCAGGTGGCGATCAATATACAGCAAGCAAAGACCATCATCCTGCCGGTCAACCACATGGCTGTCCCAGATTTTATCGAACATGGTTTTTTTGGCTGATCCGGATTCAGCGATTGGGGGCTGCACAGAGGCCATGATCACGTTGTTCCCTTTTTCAGTATTCCCTTTTTCAGTTCTGTCTCTTTTTTCTAGTCTTATCTCTTTTTCCAGTCCCGTTCCTATTTCCTGCTCCGTCCCTTTTTCGGTTCCGTCCCTTTTTCAGTTCCGCCCCTTTTTTTCAGGATTCTTTTTTTTCGGCTTCCGGCTGATTGTCTGCCGTTGAAGGGGTATTTTGCTCTGGTTGGCCCGGATCAGCAATCACTGTATTATCATTAGGTGCTTCTGGTTTGAGGCTACCGGCATTTTTATCGCTGTTTTCCGGTCTTATCTCTTTTTCCAGCCCTGTCCCTATTTCCTGCTCCGTCCCTTTTTCAGTTCCGCTCCTTTTCCCAGTCCCGTTCCCTTTCCAGCCCCATCTTTTTTTTCAGGATTCTTTTTTTTCAGCTTCCGGCTGATTGTCTGCCGTTGAAGGGGTATTTTGCTCTGGTTGGCCCGGATCAGCAATCACTGTATTATCATTAGGTGCTTCTGGTTTGAGGCTACCGGTATTTTTATCGCTGGCTGATGGGGTGTTTTCCCTGCTCCAGGTTACTTTTTCGGCGATCCGGGCGGCTTTACCGGCCCGCGTACGTAAGTAATAGAGCTTGGCGCGGCGCACATCGCCTTGCCGGGTGACTTCAATAGCATCAATGCGCGGTGAATGCAGTGGGAACACCCGCTCAACCCCTTCACCATAAGAGATTTTACGCACTGTGAAAGCAGAATGAAGCCCGGCATTTTTGATGGCAATACAGACACCTTCGAAGACCTGAATCCGTTCGCGTGATCCCTCAACGACCTTGACATGGACCTTTAAGGTATCGCCGGGAGAAAAATCCGGAACAGGCTTGCCGCCGCGGAGCTTTTCAATCTGCTCATTTTCGAGAGTTTCGATGATATTCATGGTTTTTCTCTTTGTGGTTACTTTTTATATTTGGTTATATTTGGTTGTTTTACTCTTTAATATTTGAGTTATTTGAATATTTGAGTTATTTGCTTTTTATTTAGTTTTTTATTTTTTGATGGTTTTACTTTCTTGCTTTACCAATTTCTCTTTTATTTCCGGATTTGTCTGTTTACTTTGTTATTGTTTGTTTTTTTGCTCTCTTTAATTCTCCCGTTCTTTATTTCACCTGTCACGTGATTTTTCGCGTTTTTTCTCCTGCTTTATGTCTCTGAATGCTTGTGCTTATACGTCTTCCATAAATCTGGTCGCCGTTGCTGAGTGATTTTTTTGGCTTGTTCTTGCCGCCATGCGGCGATTTGACCATGGTTTCCTGATAACAAAATTTCCGGCACAGGATATCCTTTCCATTGGCGGGGATGGGTGTAGTGCGGATATTCAAGTAAGCCGTTTTGAAAACTTTCCTCACGCAAAGAATCTATTTGTCCGACCACCCCGGGCAACAAGCGCACACAGGCATCAATAACAACCATTGCCGCCGGTTCGCCACCGGAAAGTACATAGTCGCCGATACTGATTTCCTCCATTTTATGGGCCTCAATGACCCGGTCGTCAATGCCTTCATAACGACCGCAAACAATCGAGAGTGCTGGTTGCTGAGCCAATGTGTTCAGCCGCTCCTGGGTAAGGGGCTGCCCACGCGGGGACAGATAGATAATCGGCTCGTGATTGATCGATTCTTGTTTGGTTGTTTCCTGTTTGGTTGATTCTTGTTGAACTGATTGCTGGGGGATCGGGTTTGGGCTGTCGGTTCCTTGAGTATTCCGGGCAATATTGCGGGTTTGTTTTGTTGTGTCGGCTGTGGTTGCTGGCTCCAAAATCAATGTCTGGCGTAAGGCGGCATCCAGGACATCGGCCCGCATGACCATCCCGGCCCCACCACCCAATGGCGGTCCATCGACTGTTGCGTGCTTATCCCGCGCAAAGCGGCGAATGTCAACCGTTTCCAACGCCCAAAGACCCTGATCCCGTGCTTTCCCGGCCAGTGAATGTGCCAAAGGTCCGGGGAACATTTCCGGGAACAGGGTAAAGACCCGGGCCCGCCAGAAAGGACGGGCAGGTTGTTGGGGAGGGGGATGACCAACCGGGTCGGAACCATCTGATACAGGCGGGTTAATCATCACGGATGCCGGCTCATAGAGCCGGGTTGCGGGGCTGGCTGGTGATTGTCCCACAGGCCGGAGGGCGGGCTGACCAGGATAAAGCCCCCCGAAAGATCAATTTCCGGAACCCATTGGCGGGTAAAAGGAAGGTCAAAACTGTGCCCATCCCCGGAAACAATATTCAAAATATCCCCGGCCCCAAAATTATGAATCGCCTGAATAACCCCAATGATCTGGCCATCCTGTTGTTTTGCCTGCAAACCAATCAGATCAGCATGATAATAGGATTCAGGATCATTGGGGGCTGGCAATGCTGACCGGTCAATAAACAGACGGGTTCCTGCCAGAGCAGCAGCATCTTCACGTTTGCCGATGCCATCAAATCGGGCCAGCACCGTATTCTTGTCCTGCTTTTTGACCGTAACCGTCCAGTGATGGTCTCCCTCAGCGTTGCTGAGCGGCCCATAAATCCCGATATCTCCGGGGTTTTCGGTAAAGCTCCTGACCTTTAATAAGCCATGCAGCCCGTGAGCTCCTGTCACAACACCGACACAAACCCGGTTCATGATGTGGCGGTTTCCCCGCTATCAGCTTGGGGTTTTTGCTCCGGTTCGGTGGTTGGGGAATCAGTTTCTTGATCGCTCTGGGCAGCTGCCTGGGCTTGCGTTTCAACGTGATCTTCTGAGTCCTGGCTGGTTGCCCCGGCAGTATTGTCCGTGCCCTGGTCGGTTTGATCATTCTGGTCGGCTGGTGCTGCTGTGGCTTGTTTCTTTTCAGCTTTTTCTTTTTGCCGCTCTAACGTTTTGGCGCTGGGTTGGTTCTTTTTGGTTTGTTCAGGAATGGCTGGTTTTGGGGCAAGACCCGCCTGAGCCAGAAAACGGGCGACCCGGTTGGTCGGCTGGGCACCTTTGGACAACCAATGGGTGATCCGCTCATTGCTCAGGATTACCCGCTCGGCATGGTCCCTGGCTAGCATCGGATTGTAGGAACCAACACGTTCAATGAAACGACCATCGCGTGGCATGCGCCGGTCAGCAATCACAATGCGGTAGAAAGGACGTTTTTTTGTCCCGCCACGGGACAGTCGAATGACCACAGCCATTATCTATAATCTCCTTATAACATGTTGAAAAAGTTGGCCTTAATGAGGGTGAATATTCACAGAGGCAGTGAGAAACAGAGGGTTAAAAATGCTAAAGATTCTAAAAATTCTAAAGATTCCAGGGTTGTTTTCCGGCTGGCATACCCGGCATACCCGGAAAGCCTCCGTCTGCTCTGGCGGTGAGTTCCCGGAGTTGCCGGGGGCCGAGCTTGCCAAAGCGTTTCATCATTTGACTCATTTGCTTATGCTGTTTGAGCAACCGGTTGAGATCCTGGACGGTGAGGCCGCAACCAGCAGCAATCCGGCGTTTACGGGATGCTTTGATGATCTCCGGGCGGCGGCGTTCGCCTGGAGTCATTGAGCTGATGAGGGCTTTCTGATGTTTGATCATGTTTTCGTCAATTCCGGCCTGAGCTGCCTGTTGACGTATCTTCCCCATCTTACCAAGACCGGGAATCATGGATAAAATATCCTGAAGGTTGCCGGTTTTTTCCATCTGTCCCAGCTGTTCGGCCAGATCATTGAAGTCGAATCTTCCTTTTTGGATTTTCCGGGCGATTTTTGCGGCTTTTTCCTGATCCAGACTTTCGGTGGTTTTTTCGACCAGGCTCACCACATCACCCATCCCTAAGATCCGTGACGCGATGCGTTCGGGATGGAATGCTTCCAGGTCATCAATTTTTTCGCCAACCCCGATGAATTTAACCGGGCAACCGGTAACCGAGCGCATTGAAAGGGCTGCCCCACCACGCGCATCACCATCAACCCGGGTGAGAATGAGGCCGGTCAGGGTCAGGTGTTGATGAAATGCTGTTGCCACCCGCACCGCATCCTGGCCAGTCATGGCGTCAGCCACCAAAAGAGTCTCTTTGGGCTGAGCAATCTGTGAGACTTCCCTGGCTTCGGCCATCATTGCATCATCAACGCTCAGCCTGCCTGCACTATCCAGAATGATCACATCACAGCCTTCGGCCCGGCCCCGCTTTAGGGCGCGCTGTGTGATCTCCCGGGCGGTCTCACCCGATTGAATATCAAGGCAGGGGATCCCGGATTGGTCAGCCAGGCTGGCCAACTGCTCCTGAGCTGCCGGACGGTGAATATCCAGAGAGGCCAGCAAAACCCGTTTCTTATCCCGTTTCACCAGCCGTTTGGCGAGTTTGGCGGCTGTTGTCGTTTTTCCGGATCCCTGAACCCCGACCAGCAACAGAACCACCGGGGGTGTTGCTGAGAGGTTGAGGGTTTCATTCTCACCACCCAGAGCATCAACCAGATGATCATGGACAATCTTGACCACCATTTGAGCCGGTGCAACGCTCCGCACGACATCCTCACCGACCGCTTTTTCTTTGATCTGAGCAACCAGGGTTTTGACCACCGGCAGAGCCACATCGGCTTCCAAAAGGGCGATACGGATGTCGCGCATCGCCTGATCAACATCATTTTCTGATAAGATTCCGCGACCACGCATCCGGTCAAAAACGCCGACCAGACGATCTGTCAGTTGGGTAAACATTGTTTTTATTGTCTCTCTGTCCGGTCTCTCTGTTCGGGTATCTCTATTATTCAGGTATTTCTTTGATCATCTCTTTTGAAAGTCTATGTTTCTTTACAATCATGCTCTCTTTATGAGAATTCCCGCCGTTATGGGGACTGTTCCTGACTGTTTCTGTTCCTGATCATTTCTATTCCTGATTGTTTCTCATGACTTCTCTCTTTCGTGATGGCCATCTTTTGATTGTTCTGCCTGGGTTTTGGATCAACAATAAACCGGTGTCACCGGTGCGCGAAACTCGCGGACGGGTGTGCCCCTCCCTTTCCGAGACGAACGGACATAAAAGAATCTACGTAAAAAAAATCAATCTACGTAAAAAAATCTACGTAAAAAAGATTGTTCTGATAAAGATTTCTCTGATCTGGCTTAATTTATGCGATAGCCCTGATCTGGTCAAGATCAGCTTTTTTAAGCTGAGACAGCAAAGAGTAAGACAGCAAAGACCCTCTGGACAGGCTCCCATCCCGGACCGTATTGAAGGCGTATGATGACACGTGATTGCACCCAAACATATGACTTTATCAAAATGCATGGTCTGGGGAATGACTTTGTGGTGATTGATGTCCGCCAGGGGGGGGCAGTTCCCGGCCCAGCCGATGTCCGTGCTCTTGCCGGGCGGCGGCTCGGTATTGGTTGTGATCAGGTCATTGTGGTTGAACCGGCATCTGATGACCTTGCTCTTGTTGCGATGCGTATTTTCAATGCCGATGGCGGGGTGGCCGGGGCGTGCGGCAATGCCGCCCGCTGTGTTGCCGGGTGGTTGATGGACCAGTCCGGAGAAGATCACCTGGTGATAGAAACGTCATCCGGGATCATTGATGCCCATCGATCCGGCGGGCAGATCTGTGTTGATATGGGGCGTCCGCGTTTCGATTGGCAGGATATTCCTCTGGCTTTTGCGGCTGATACACTCCATCTTGATGTTGGGCCGCAGATATTGGGGGATGCTTGTGGTGTCAATATGGGGAACCCTCATGCGGTTTTTTTCGTTGCCGATGCACAGGCGGTCGATTTAGAGACCATCGGCCCGGTGATTGAAACAGATTCATTATTCCCTGAACGTACCAATGTTGAGGTGGCGCAAATTCTGGGGCCGGAAACAATTCGCCTGCGGGTTTGGGAACGGGGAGCCGGCCTCACCCCGGCTTGTGGGAGTGGTGCCTGTGCAACATTGGTGGCGGCCCATCGCCGGGGCCTGAGTGGTCGTCAGGCTGATATTATGGTTGATGGTGGGTGTCTCAACGTCGCATGGGCCGGGGATGATCATGTTCTTTTAACCGGTCCTGCACATATCAGCTTTACCGGTCAGGTTCGGATCAGCGATTTAATACCCTTTGAGAGGAATTCCACGCCATGATCCCGATATCAGCCCGCTTTATGGTCGGGTCTTATGGGTAACCCCACATCACAAACCACAATGCCGGAGCATGGTAAGACGCATGCCGGCGACAACAGCGCAGAGCCGTCTCATGATGCCCGGGTGGTGACGTTTGGCTGTCGTCTGAATGCCTATGAGTCTGAGGTTATTCGCGATCATCTGACGGCGGTGGGTAACCGGGATATGGTTGTTATCAATAGCTGTGCGGTGACTGCTGAGGCGGAACGTCAACTCCGCCAGACTGTGCGTCGTTTGCGTCGTCAGCGGCCCGGGGCCGAGATTATTGTTACCGGTTGTGCGGCCCAGATTGACCCGCAACGTTATGCGGCCTTGCCGGAAGTTGACCGGGTGTTGGGGAATGCCGAAAAGTTGCGCCGTGATTCATATCGCCGGCCATATGACCAGGCAGACAAAGATGATCCGGGTCGAAGGGGTCGCCTTTCATACCGGGAGCAAGGCTCGCCTCTGGCCCCCATTCATGTCGGTGCATTGACCGATATGCGGGATGCGGATCTGTGGCCTGTTGGCGGTTCCGGTGGTGGGGCTTTCCCGGGTCGGGCGCGGGCGTTTCTGCAGATGCAGCAGGGATGTGATCACCGATGTACATTTTGCGTGATTCCGTTTGGACGCGGGCCGAGCCGGAGTACAGCATTTGGCCAGATTGTTGAACAGGCCCGGCAACTGGTTGCGGCCGGTCACCGGGAAATTGTCATGACCGGGGTTGATCTTTGTTCTTATGGTCGTGATCTGCCTGGACAGCCAAATCTCGGATCAATTATCGGGCGTTTTCTCAAACTGGTTCCTGCTTTGCCCCGGTTACGGTTATCTTCGGTTGATCCGGCTGCAATCGATGATGATCTTAAGAATCTGATCGCTGAGGAACCACGTCTGATGCCGCATCTGCATCTGAGCCTTCAGGCCGGGGATGATCTGATTCTCAAACGGATGAAGAGACGCCATAACCGCAGGCAGACCATTGATCTATGTCAGGAATTGCGTCATCTGAGACCGGAGATTGTTTTTGGTGCGGATCTGATTGCCGGGTTCCCGACTGAAAATGAGATGATGTTTGCCAATACACTGGCACTGATTGATGAGTTGGGTCTGACCCATTTGCATGTCTTTCCATATTCACCGCGTCCCGGAACCCCGGCTGCCCGGATGCCGCCGGTTGATGTGGCCACTGCCAGGAGGCGTGCGGCCCGGCTGCGGGATGCCGGGGCCAGACAGTTGAAAACCTATCTTCATGGGTTGGTCGGAAGACCGGTATCGGTTCTTGTTGAACGTCGCGGTTTTGGCCGGGAAGCCGGTTTTGCGCCAGTGTCTGTACCACCGGGAATTGCTGTGGGTACAGTCGTCTCTCTTATTGGTCAGCATGTTGCAGAAAACCCGGCTGTAAAAACCAGGGAATCAAAGGGTCCCTCCGGCCCGTGTCTGATTGCCGGGATGCCGGATCATGAGGAGAGCCATGAGCAAGCGTAGCTGGGCTGGCCGGTTACGTGATGGTCTCTCGAAATCGGCTACACGGCTGGGGGGGGGATTATCACGGGTCTTTGAGCGGCGGCGTCTTGATCCGCAAACTCTTGAGGAATTGGAAGATATCCTTATTGAGGCTGATTTTGGGGTGAAGACAGCAGCGACGGTTGTGGCGGAATGTGCGCAGCGCCATCGTGATGCTCAGCCAGAGGATCTACCCAGTATTCTGGCTACAATGATTGCCGATAAGTTGCGTCCGGTTGCCCGTCCTTTATGTTTTGATCCTTCTCTCCGGCCATCCGTTTTGCTGATGATTGGGGTGAATGGCAGCGGCAAAACAACCACGATCGGTAAGCTGGCTATGCAGCAGACCACCCAGGGTCGCACAGTGATGATTGCTGCGGGTGATACGTTTCGGGCCGCAGCGGTTGAACAGGTTCAGATCTGGGCGGAGCGTGCCGGGGCTACGCTTGTCAGCGGTCCTCCTCAGGCTGATGCGGCTGGTCTGGCGCATGATGCGTGTAGCCAGTCCCAGTCGGAAGGGACGGATATTCTGCTGATTGATACGGCGGGCCGGCTGCATAACAAAAGCGACCTCATGGATGAATTGGCAAAGATCCGGCGGGCTGTCGGCAAAGCAATCCCCGGTGCACCCCATGAAACTGTGTTGGTGCTTGATGCCGGGGCTGGCCAGAATATCCTGGCGCAGGTTGATCGCTTTCAATCAATAGTCCCCATCAATGGGTTGATTGTGACAAAACTGGACGGGAGTGCCCGTGGCGGAATCACGGTTGCTCTTGCCGGCCAGTTTAATCTGCCGATATATGCGGTTGGGGTTGGGGAAGGAGCCGATGATCTCCAGCCTTTTTGTCCGGATCATTTTGCCAGGGCTTTGGTGGGGTTGGCGGACTGATGGTTGAGTGAAGGAGTGACTGAAGGCTGATTTCCGGGTTATTCTGGCCTGTGGTCTTTTCTGTGAGGGGATGTGTTGGAATCCAATATAATCCAATACAGACAGGGTTTGTTTTGCCTCCTGGTTATCTGGCCTCTTTCTTCGATTCGCCCTTGATCACAAAACCGCTCTTGATCATAAAAACTCTATTCAGCCACTCCATTTCACCCCGGATTATACAGGGTTTCAGAGGTGTCTGGCTTGTGCATCCCGGTTGTTGCGGGCATTGAGGGCGGTGATTGCTTGTGTGGTCAGTTCCTCAATGATTGCGCATACGGTTTGCTCTTGCCTGACCATGCCGACACTCTGACCGGCCATCAGAGAACCATTTTCGATATCACCATTGATGGCTCCCTGCCTCAGTGCCCCGGCCCAGAATTGCTCAATATGCAGCTGTGCTTCGGCCTGAGTAAGTTCGCCACGATCATGGCGCTCAATAATGGTTCCCTGAAACTCGGTGAAACGTCGGCTTGCCTGGTTTTTGAGGGCCCGCACCGGGATCACCGGAAAACGAGGGTCCCGCTGGAGAGACGGCTCAGCATCGCGGGCAGCAGCCCGGAGAAAAGCATTTTTGAAACGCCGGTGAGCAATACATTCGGTGGCGCATACAAAGCGGGTACCGAGTTGGCACCCAGCCGCCCCCATTTCCAGATAGGAGAGCATAGCCCCTCCGTGACCAATGCCGCCAGCGACAAAGACCGGGGCATCACGGATTTCGGGCAAAATTTCCTGGGCCAGAACGCTGGTTGATACCGGGCCGATATGGCCACCGGCTTCCATGCCTTCGATGATTAAAGCATCGCAGCCGGAGCGCAGCAGTTTGCGGGCCAGGCCAGAGGTGGGGGCGAAAGCCAGCACCTTTGTGCCCCCTTTTTTCAGACGCTCAATATGGGCTTTTCTGGGAATACCCCCCGCCAGAACCACATGGCTGACGGCATGATCGATGCAGACAGTGATCAAATCTTCCAGATCCGGATGCATGAGAATAAGATTGACCCCAAAAGGCTGAGACGTAAGGGTCGAGGTGGCCTTGATCTCGGTGCTGAGGATATCGGGAGACATTGAGCCGCAGGCCAAAACGCCAAAGCCGCCGGCATCAGAAATGGCGGCAACCAGATGACGCTCCGAAAGCCAGGTCATGGCTCCGCCAAGAATGGCGTATCGGCAGCCCAGAAAATCGCATCCCTGTTGCCAGAGATGGTTTAACTGATCCATGCCGTCATTTGCTATAACGTCATTGTTTATAACGTCATTGTGGCTCATAGGGTCGGATCAACCTCATATGCGGCATGGAGGGCCTGTAAGGCCAATTCGCCATATTCTTCAGCGATGAGGATGCTGATTTTGATTTCTGAGGTCGAGATGACCTGAATATTGATCCCTTTTTCAGCCAGGGTTGCAAACATGCGCTGGGCAATACCGGCATGGCTCCGCATGCCGACCCCGACAACCGATAACTTGACCACTTTCTGATCAGTGAGAAGGTCGCCATACCCCAGGCTGTCTTTGCATGATTCCAGAGTTTTGGCGGCTCGCTCAAGGTCGCAGCGGGCAACCGTAAAGGTCAAATCGGTTGACTGTCCGTCTTCAGAAACATTCTGAACGATCATATCAACATTGATTGTGGCCTCAGCCAGGGGGCCGAAAATTGAGGCAGCAACACCGGGATGGTCGGGAACCCGCAACAAGGTGAGCTTGGCTTCGTCGCGATTATAGGCAATGCCGCTGATCAGTGCGCGCTCCATCATATCTTCCTCTCCGACGATGAGGGTTCCTGCTGTTGTGTCGAAAGTCGAGCGCACATGCAGCCTGACGCCATATTTCATGGCCATTTCGACGGCCCGGGTTTGCAAGACTTTTGACCCCAGAGATGCCATTTCCAGCATTTCTTCAAAGGTGATTGTATCAAGCTTGCGGGCCTTGGCAACGATACGTGGGTCGGCATTATAAACCCCATCGACATCGGTGAAAATATCACAACGCTCCGCATTGAGTGCGACCGCCAGAGCAACCGCGCTGGTATCAGAACCGCCCCGTCCCAAAGTCGTAATCCGGCCATGATCATCCATTCCCTGGAATCCCGGGATGACAACAATACTGCCCTGGTTGAGAGAAGCCTCGATTGCGGCAGCAGGGATATCGGTGATCCGTGCTTTTCCATAGGCATCATCGGTTTTGACCGGCACCTGCCAGCCCATCATCGAACGGGCCGGCATACCAAGTGCTTGCAAAGCCAGAGCCATAAGACCGCTGGTGACTTGTTCGCCGCTGGAGACCACCACATCATATTCAGCCAATGCGTTCCGGTCATGGGGTGGATTGATTGCATTGACAAAATCACCTAATTGGTTTGTGACTCCAGCCATTGCTGAGACCACCACCACAACCTGATCGCCGGGATTCGATTCCTGGCGGACCCGGGTTGCTGCATGGTATATTGTATTGGGGTCAGCAAGCGAAGTACCGCCAAATTTCATGACCAGACGCGCCATGATTTTAGTTTTTACCCTGTGGCATTTTTCGCCCTATGATATTTTTTACCCTGTCGCATTTCTCAATTCTAAAATTTTTTAATTCCACAATTTCGCAATTTAATTTCCTGATTTAAATCTGTGATATTTTTCAGCCCGTAGCATTGTATCCTGTAGCATTGTATCCAGCGATTTTTTACCGGGATTATTTGTTTATAAAGCCCCATCAGGCTGCGTATACATGATTGAGCGGTGTCAAAACAAGCCAGCCAGGGATCATGATGATGATTCATTCTCTTTCCTCTGTTCTTTCGGGTTTTGTATCAAACCGGGGAGATATTGATCATTTTGAGGCTTTGGCTGATGAATGGTGGAATCCTGACGGCCCCCATCGGTTGCTGCATCACATTAACCCGGCGCGTATCGCCTATATACGTGGGCGTATCGTCGCGTGCCTGGATTGTGCTGATGATACTCTGACTCCCTTTGCGGGTTTATCGGTTCTTGATATTGGCTGTGGTGGCGGGTTGCTTTGTGAGCCTCTGGCTCGTCTTGGTGCTGATGTTGTGGGGCTGGATGCTGGCCAGCGGAGCATCGATGCTGCCCGCCGCCATGCCGCTGACCAGAATCTATCCATCACCTATGATGTGATGAATCTGGATGCGTTGATTGACCAGGGTCAGCGATACCATGTGGTTCTTTGTATGGAGGTGGTGGAGCATCTGGATGAACCAGAAGCCTTTCTTGAGAACTGTGCTGCTTTGGTGAGGCCGGGGGGAATTTTTATCGGTTCAACCTTAAACCGGACTCTGCAATCTTACGCATTGGCTATTATTGCTGCTGAGTATGTTCTGAGATGGTTGCCACCGGGGACTCATCGTCATGATCGTTTTATGCCGCCCCATCTGTTTGCCCGTGGTTTGCGGCGTGGTGGTCTGCATATCCTGGATACCACCGGGCTGCGCTTTGATCCGGTGATTGGTGATTGGCGGCTTTCGGAAAACATTATGGTTAATTATTTTATTCAGGCATCCCGTCCGGCTTGATCAGCATAATTGTAACCATGTCTGGAAGTTTGGCTGAGGCATTGCTACAACGCTGTTTATAAAACAGGCTGTTGGTCATAAGAGGCTGTTAGTCATATAAGCCGTTCATCATGCCGGGCAGTCTGATTGTTCTGTTGTTCTGTGCCGGTTCAGGAGTCAGACAGAGAGTATTAACAAAGGGTATTAACAGAGAGTATTATGGGTCCCGATAATGCGTTGAAACCCGGATTGCCGGTGATGGCCAATGCGCTGCGTGTTTTGAGCATGGATGCTGTGGAACGCGCCCGGTCTGGTCATCCTGGTATGCCGATGGGGATGGCGGATGTGGTCACGGTATTGGTGAGCCGTTTTCTCACATTCGATGCGGCGGCTTCAGACTGGCCGGATCGGGATCGGTTTGTTTTATCGGCTGGTCACGGCTCAATGCTGCTTTATGCCTTGGCATATCTTCTTGGTTATCCGGATATGGATATCGACCAGATCCGCAATTTCCGCCAACTGGGCAGCCGCACAGCCGGGCATCCTGAATATGGTCTGGCTGAATGTGTTGAGACCACCACCGGCCCTCTCGGCCAGGGATTGGCCAATGCGGTCGGGATGGCCCTGGCTGAGCGCATGCTGGCCAGTGATTACGGTGAGGAGCTGGTCAATCATTATACCTATGCTCTGGTAGGGGATGGGTGTCTGATGGAAGGGATTTCCCATGAGGCCATTTCTCTGGCCGGTCATTTGGCTTTGGGTAAGCTGATTGTTCTTTTTGATGACAACCAGATCTCGATTGATGGTCCGGTTGATCTTGCTGTTTCTGATGATCACAAGGCCCGTTTTATCGCCAGCAGCTGGCATGTTCAGCAGGTGGATGGTCATGATCCTGAGGCGATTGCCACCGCCATCGAGCTGGCGCGGGATCATGAAAAGCCTTCGATGATTGCCTGTCGGACTGTGATTGCCCGGGGTTCTCCGGGAAAACAAGGGACCGCCAGTGCCCATGGTGCGCCGCTGGGGGCTGAAGAAGTTGCCGCTACCCGGGCGGCTTTGGATTGGGAGTGGCCACCTTTTGAGATTCCAGATGCGGTTCTGAAAGCCTGGCGGGCGGCTGGACAACAGGGGGCTGATGCCCGTACAGCCTGGGAACATCGTCTGGCGGCCAGTCAACATAAAGCTGATTTTCAGGCGCGGGTGGTTGAGCGACGTTTGAGCACAGGCTGGCGGGAAAAACTGGATGATTACAGGGCGGAGCTGTGCCGGCATTCTCCAGGCTGGGCCAGCCGTCAGTCGTCTCAGAAAGCACTGGAAGTTTTGACGGCTTGCCTGCCTGAACTGGTTGGTGGATCGGCTGATCTAACTGGCTCTAATCTTACTAAAACCGCTGCAACCACACCAATATCGCCGTCTGATTTTTCGGGACGTTACATTCATTACGGCGTGCGTGAGCATGCAATGGCCGCCGCGATGAATGGCCTGGCTCTGCATGGTGGCTGGGTCCCTTATGGCGGGACTTTCCTGATCTTTAGCGATTATTGCCGTCATGCAATCCGCCTTTCTGCCCTGATGGGCCAGCAGGTGATTTATGTCATGACTCATGACTCGATCGGTCTGGGTGAAGACGGGCCGACTCATCAACCGATTGAACATCTGGCCAGTTTGCGGGCGATGCCCAACCTTAAAGTTTTTCGCCCGGCTGATGCGGTGGAAACCGCCGAATGCTGGGCTGCTGCCCTGGAAAATGTCACCGGGCCGTCGCTGTTGGCGTTATCGCGCCAGAAACTTCCGGCCCTGAGGAATCAGCCGGTTGGGGAGCATCTCTGTGCCCGGGGCGGCTATGTTCTGATCGGTGATGAATCCGGCGGGGAAAGGGCCGGAGTGACATTGATTGCAACCGGCTCTGAGGTCTCAATAGCGGTTGAGGCCCATCATATATTGGCTGAGCGTGGCGTTGTGACCCGGGTTGTTTCTTTACCATGCTGGGAATTATTCGATTCTCAGGATCCGGAGTATCGCCGTTCAGTCATTCCTCCCGATGGATTGCGGGTAGCCATTGAGGCGGCCAGTTCTTTTGGATGGGAACGTTATATCGGTGAGGATGGTCTGATGATTGGCATTGATTCCTTTGGTCAGTCCGCACCAGGGGACCAGCTATATACCCATTTCGGCCTGACTGCTCAAGCAGTGGTGGCGGCAATCCTCAGGCAATTATGAGTCCTGAAGATGGGTGTTCGATGAGGCCGGATATTCCGGGCCTTGATGATTGGGGCGATCAGGTATTGGCCGGGCAGCGGGTCTTGTTGCGGGCTGATCTCAATCTGCCGATGCGTGATGGGGAGATCCGTGACGCCACCCGGATTGAGCGTCTTGTGCCAACCATTCAGGAATTGCGGGATCGTCAGGCCCGGATTGGGATTCTTTCTCATTGTGGTCGTCCTCAGGGCAGACGCTGTCCGGATTATTCTCTGGCTCCGGTGGTTTCCGGGGTGTCGGCGGCTATTGGTGGCGTGCCGGTACGGTTTGCTGATGATTGCATTGGTCCGGCCGCCGCCGCCTGCATGGCTGATTTATCGAATGGGGAGGTTGCTTTATTCGAAAATCTGCGGTTTCACCCTGGCGAAGAGTCCAATGACCCGGATTTTGCCGCTGCTTTGGCTGCTCAGGGAGATTTTTACGTCAATGATGCTTTTTCCTGTTCCCATCGTTCTCATGCCTCAATCACGACATTGGCGAAGCTTTTGCCCAGCGTGATGGGCCGGTCAATGGCGTCTGAACTGGCTGCTTTGGGACGTGTTTTAGACTCCCCGGCCCGTCCGGCTGCTGCGTTGGTGGGAGGATCTAAGGTCTCAACCAAGCTGGATATTTTAAGCAGGATCATCAAAACAGTGGATGTATTGGTGGTGGGTGGTGGCATGGCCAATACGTTTTTATTGGCCCAGGGGATTGATGTGGGGCGTTCATTATCGGAACCGGATCTGGTGTCGGTTGCCGGTGACATTCTCAATCAGGCGGCGGGATGTGAGATTCTGTTGCCGGTTGATGCGGTGGTTGCTCCCTCTTTGGCTCCGGGAGTTGAGACCCAGGTTGTCGCGGTTTCTGAGGTCCCGGATCATTCAATGATTCTGGATATTGGTCCCCGGGGAATTGCGGCCATAAAAACCCGGCTTGATTCGTGCCGGACATTGTTATGGAACGGCCCTCCCGGGGCTTTTGAGACCCCACCTTTTGATCAGGCAACCACGGATATTGCCCGGTATGTTGCCCGGTTGACCGCTCAGGGGAAGCTCATCAGCGTTGCCGGTGGCGGCGATACGGCGGCTGCCCTGGCTCATGCTGGCGTTGGTGATGATTTTACGTATATATCCGGGGCTGGTGGGGCTTTTCTTGAGTGGCTGGAAGGAAAAGAGTTGCCAGGAATTACCGCTTTACAGCATTCTTAACCGGCAGTATCTCTGCCAGAGCGAGCAAGATTCATGGTTTCAGAAGCCATCGGTTTCAGGACCAGCTACGTTTTGAGGAACAAATAGAGAAATAGATTGAGGAACAGAGTATTTTGAGCATTCTATACTGGGAATCTCACTCTGATCGAGAGAATGTTTATGGAATATAGATGGAGAATCAATCATGTCTGTTGAGGGATTGGCTGCGGTTGCCCAGGCTTTATCGGCACCGCCACGGGGTATTCTGGCTGCTGATGAAAGCTACACGACCATTGCCAAACGATTCGCCGCTATTGGGGTTGAACCGACCCTGGCCAACCGGCGGGATTACCGGACATTGATGTTTCGGACCAAAAATCTGGGTGATTATATCAGCGGGGCGATTTTATTTGATGAAACCCTGCGTCAGCACACTGCCGACGGGATGCTTTTGGTCGATATACTCAAACAGCAGAATATCATACCAGGGATCAAGGTTGATACCGGGGCCAGGCCTCTGGCTGGATTCCCCGGGGAGATGGTGACCGAAGGGCTGGATGGTTTGCGTGACCGGCTGGCTGAATATAGTGATCTGGGGGCACAATTTGCCAAATGGCGGGCGGTGATTGTCATTGGTCCGACGTCCCCCAGCCAGGCGGCGATCCGGGCCAATGCCCATGCCCTGGCCCGTTATGCTGCTTTATGCCAGGAGGCTGGCCTGGTCCCGATTGTTGAGCCGGAAATCCTCATGGATGGGGATCACGATATTCAGCGATGCGAAGCTGTTACAGCCACAGTTCTTCAGGCAGTTTACGCTGAATTGGCTGAACAAAATGTTGTATTGGAGGCCACATTGCTCAAACCGAATATGGTTATTTCGGGCCAGACATGCCCGGATCAAGCCTCAGTTGAGGAGGTCTCTGAAAAAACAATCAACTGTCTGAAAGCACATGTTCCCGAAGCCGTTGCCGGGATTGTCTTTTTGTCCGGTGGCCAATCAGACGAGCTGGCAACCGCCCATTTGAATGCCATGCAGGGATATGGTCGATTGCCCTGGCCGGTGAGTTTTTCTTATGGCCGGGCTTTGCAACAGCCGGCTTTACGGGCCTGGGGAGGAAATCCAGACCAGGAAACAGCTGCTCAGGCAGCGTTGCTGCATCGGGCGCGGATGAATAGTCTGGCCACTCAGGGACGCTATGAACCGGATTTGGAGCAGGCGGCCTGATTCCCCGCCGGTGTCACAGCCAGGACAGGGTGTCATAGCCAGGACAATAAGAGCGACAGTCGGGATGTATGAAAGCATGTGAACGAAGATATACTGAACCAAGACATGTGAAAACCGGTCGATACTCAGGACATATGGGTATAAAGAGTGATGACATTCAAAAAGTGGTGAGCATCTCATGAGCGTCAGGATTGCTCCTTCCCTTCTTTCTGCTGATTTTTCTCGCTTAGGCGCGGAAATGCAGGCTGTTGATGCAGCCGGGGGAGAGTATATCCATCTTGATGTGATGGATGGTCATTTTGTCCCCAATATCACCATCGGCCCGGGGGTGGTGGCGGCTCTGCGGCCTCAATGCCACAAAGTCTTTGATGTTCATTTGATGATTGAGCCGGTTGCCCCTTTTATCCCGGCTTTTGCTGAGGCCGGGGCTGATATCATCACGGTTCATGTTGAGGCCGGGCAGCATATTGACCGGATACTGCAAAGCATTCGTGACCTGGGTAAGAAAGCCGGTCTGGCTCTTAACCCGGCGACACCCCCTGATGCGATATCTTATCTGATTGACCGGGTGGATTTGATTTTGGTCATGACCGTCAATCCGGGCTTTGGTGGGCAATCTTTTATTGAGGGGCAGTTGGAAAAAATCAGACAGATTCGCTCTATGATTGGTGAGAGAGCCATTGAGCTGGAGGTTGATGGTGGTGTGCGGGCAGAAAATGTTGCGGATATTGCGGCGGCTGGTGCTGATGTGATTGTTGCCGGTTCGGCAATTTTTGGCAGTACGGATTATGGTCAGGCAATCACCACCTTACGTAATAATGCTCAATAATGCTCAACTCATGTAACAATGCTCAATCCTGATCAGACTTTTTAACCCGATCAGATCTTCTGTGGCTCAGAGCACGCTTTCATCATTACGTATCATCACGTATCATTACGTATCGTTACGAATTTTCATGGTTCTTCGCGTATGTCCGGGACGTTGATAACCCCCTTACCGGGCCGCTGCCTGATTACGGTTGATGGCCCGGAAGCCGAAGTCTTTTTACAAAGGCTGGTTTCCAATGATGTGACACGGGTTACTGAAAATCAGGCTGGTTATGCCGCTTTATTGACCCCACAGGGAAAATTCCTGTTTGATTTTTTTATGCTGCGCTCCGGTGAGATGTTTTTTCTGGATTGTGAAGCCGGACGCCAGGGGGAACTCATCGCGAGATTAGAACGGTACCGGTTGCGGGCTGCGGTGAGGGTAGCCGATGTATCGGCTGGATATATTGTGGCGGTCTTGTTTGGGAAAGATGCCTTAAAAGCAGCTGATCTTGGTCCGGATCCGGGGGTGGCTCGTCGCTGGGGCAAGGGATGGATCTATGTTGATCCAAGAATGCCTGCTGCCGGGGCGCGAATCATTGCTGAGCCACAGGATATTGACTCATTTGGCACTGTATTGGCGGCCAGCCCCGGCGACCCGGATGGCTATGATGACTGGCGGCTGACCCTGGGGTTACCCGATGGGTGTCGTGATATGATCCCTGATAAGGCTTTTTTGCTGGAAAGCGGTTTTGATGAACTCAACGGTATTGACTGGAACAAAGGCTGTTATATTGGTCAGGAAACCACCGCCCGGACCAGGCATCGTTCGACATTACGTAAACGCTTGCTGCCGGTGCGTTTTGACGCTGAGACTCTGGAATTTGATCAACCGATTGTTGCCGGCGATCAGGAAATCGGGGCCATGCGTTCGACCAGGAATGGACGTGGTTTGGCTCTGTTACGTCTGGATTTGTGGCGTACCGCCCGGGAGCGCGGCCTGACTCCTCAGATTGATGGCCAGGCGATCACCATTGATTGGCCCGACTGGATCGAGTCCCAGCCGGACCTTTCTGAAGGCGGGACGGACGGAAAATCCTGATCAGGATTCCAGGGTTTGACCCAGGATGCGCCGTTGCAGATTGCTGAATTGCTCAAAGGGTGTCTGACCGGGAGCCAAACTGAGGTCGCCAGCTTTTTTCAGGCCCCAACGACCGAATTCCTCACGGATAAATTCGCTCAGCCAATGGCGGTCCTGGTGGTCTCGCAAGGCCGGGAGCCGACCTTCCTCATTGAGCCAGCTGAGGTGACGATCACAGGCATCAATGAATGTTTCCAGCCCTTCGTTGCGGGCGGCAGAAACGGTCAGAACAGGCGGCTTCCATCCTGTATGGGATGAGGCAATTTTCAAGGCAGTGCGCATATCGGCGGCCACTGCCCGGGCCGGGCCACCCATATCGCTTTTGGTGACGATGATGATATCAGGAATTTCAGCAATGCCTGCTTTCATGAATTGCAAGCTGTCGCCAGAACCCGGCTGCAGACACAACACAACACTGTCGCAGATGCTGGCGACATCAATCTCCGACTGGCCGACCCCGACAGTTTCGATCAAAACTACATCGAATAAGGCACGCATTAAAATAGCGGTCGGTGCGGTCAGGCGGGCCAGCCCCCCCAGACGGTCACGGGCGGCCATAGAACGGATATAAACGCCGTTATCCTCAGGGTCGGAGGGGAGGCGAATCCGATCACCCAGCAAAGCCCCGCCACTGGTTTGTGAGGATGGGTCAACCGCGATCACACCCACTCCGCGATCCTGTTTTCTTAAATTGGCAATAACGCCGCCAATCAAGGTTGATTTCCCCACCCCAGGCGGGCCGGTGATCCCGATGACATGGGCCTGGGCTGCTGCATGGGCCCGTGAGAGCAGGGATAATGTAGCCGGGCTGTCCGGGTTGCGTTCAATCGTTGCCAGGGCGCGTGCCAGGGCTGGCTTGCCCCCCGATTGCAGGGATCCGAGATCCTGATCAGGCAATGCTTTATGGTCAGGGGACGGGGTTTGACGGGGCATGATTTTCAAGCATTACGGCGTTTTTCAAAAGCTGATTGCCCAGCCACCAACCGAATCCAGAAACCGGCAGCCTGAGCAGAAACTGTCATCAGGATTTTTGTATGGATGCTTTTTACCATCATGCTCAGTCTTGCAGTTCGGAAAAAGCAGCAACCTGATCGAGAATTGTCCGGATGCGGGCAAGGATGCGTAATCGGTTGATTCTCTTGGCAGGATCATCGCTGTTGACGGTGACATGATCAAAAAAAGCATCAACCGGTGAGCGCAACCCGGCCAGAATGCTCATGACTTTCGGGAACTCTTCCTGTTGGCTGGCTTTTTGGCAATTCTGTTCGGCTTCCGCAAGGCTTTTGAGGAGGTCTTTTTCCTCTATCCGGGTGCATTGATGCGGATCGGGGGGGTGGTCATAATCGGCCTGATCACGTTTTTCCTCAATCGTGACGATGTTGCGGGCCCGGGCGTAAGCGGTGAGCAGATTGGCTCCGTCAGGGCTGGCCAGGAAGTGATCCAGAGCCCGCAACCGGTCAGCCAGCCGTGTCATGTCATCCTCTCCGGTGGCCAGAACAGCAGCGATGCGGTCATGGCGAAACCCGTGCTCACGCAGATACAGCCGCAGGCGTTCATTGAAAAAACTGGCCAGTGACTGAATGGTTGACGGATTGGCCAGTTCGGTCAGGGCCAGGACCTTACGCAAGGGTAGGCGTAAGCGGTTTTCAAAAATGATCCGTACCACCCCGAGGGCAGCCCGCCGCAAAGCGTAAGGATCTTTGGAGCCAGTGGGGATTGCGCCAATGGAAAAGAAGCCGGCTAAAGTATCCATTTTATCGGCTAAGGCAACGGCGATGGCGACTGGCTCTGTGGGGCAGGGGCCATCTGGTCCTAAAGGAGCATAATGATTGCTGATGGCGGTTGCCACTTCTTCTGGCTCTCCGTCATGGCGGGCGTAATAGCCCCCCATGATTCCTTGCAATTCCGGAAATTCACCGACCATTTTACTGCTGAGATCGGCTTTGGCCAGCCGCCCGGCCCGTTCGGCCAGGGCAGGGTCGGCCTCTGGAATAAAGGCAGCCAAAGCCCTGGCTAAGTGAGCAATACGCCGGGATTTATCCTCCATATGGCCCAGCCTGGCATGAAAAATCCGTCCAGCCAGCATCGGTAACCGGCTTTCCAGGGATTGTTTGCGATCCTGATCCCAGAAGAACCGGGCGTCAGCCAGCCGGGCCCGTAAGACCCGGGCATTGCCATCACGGATGGTTTTTCCACCATCCCGGGCCTCAAGATTGGCGATGACGATAAAATGAGGTGCCAACGCCCCGCTTGCATCATGCAGTGACAGATATTTTTGATGAGAACGCATCTCAGCAGTCAGAACCGGCGGTGGCAGGTCAAGATAAGAAGCATCAAAATCACCGATGACAGCAACCGGCCATTCCACCAGACCGGCAATTTCCTCAATCAGAGCATTGTCCTCAACCAAAGTGAGATGATTTTGTGTTGCTAAATTTGTCGCAATCTGGCGGATCCGGGCCTCACGGTCAGCTGAGTCAAGAATGACATTGGCGGCTTTGAGCCTGGCCTGATAATCAGCATAATCGACCACTCTGAACGCTTTTGGTGCATGGATGCGATGACCATGGCTCCGGGTGCCGGATTGAAGACCGGCATAGGTTATCGGGAGCCTTTTGCCATCAAAGAGGCATAGTAAACCCCGCAAGGGACGTATCCAGCGACTGCCTGGGGCATTCCAGCGCATTGATTTTGGCCATGCCACTGTGTCCAGAACCGAAGGCAGTATCTCTGCGAGGACCTGAGCGGTTGATTGGCCCGGTTTTTTGAGACAAGCGAAATGATATGCCTGTCCTTTGACTGTTCGAATGGCGCATTGGTCAAGCTGGGTTAAATGATTGGCGGCCAGAAATCCCTGAATAGCCTGGTCGGGCGCACCGACCCGCGGACCACGTTTTTCTTCGATCCGGTCTTCCTGGGTATGGGGCAGACCGGTGACCATGACCGTTAAACGGCGGGGTGTGACGAAGCTCAGTGGAATCTGGTGAGCCAAAGCATGGGCATCCAGTGCCTTATCAAGACGTTCTGCAAGGTCAGCGGCTGCTGGTTTTTGCATCCGGGCGGGAATTTCTTCGCACAGAAGCTCCAATAAAAATTCAGCCACCGGCACCAGCCTCAAGCCAGGCGTTACAGCATCCGGTGGCCAGTTCGCGTACCCGTAAAATATGGGATTTTCTTTCAGCCACCGAGATTGCTCCGCGTGCATCCAGAAGGTTAAAGATATGGCTGGCTTTAATGCAGTGGTCGTAGGCAGGCAAAGGCAGGCCGGCGGCAATCAGATCACGGCAGGTCGATTCGAGGTCGGCAAACTGGCGAACCAACAGATCAACCGGGGCCTGTTCAAAATTAAAGGCAGAAAATTGCCGTTCATTGTCTAAAAAGAGATCCCCATAGGTGACTCCTGATCCGTCCCAATCGAGATCATAGACATTTTCTTTGCCCTGAATATACATCGCCAGACGCTCCATACCATAGGTCAGCTCGACGGCAACCGGATCACAGATCTGGCCACCGACTTGCTGGAAATATGTAAATTGGGTGATCTCCATGCCGTTGCACCAGACTTCCCAGCCCAGCCCCCAGGCTCCCAGGGTGGGGCTTTCCCAGTCATCTTCGACAAAGCGAATGTCATTGACATGGGGGTCAATCCCCAGGGCTATGAGGCTCCGGAGATAGAGGTCCTGAATCGTGTCAGGGGCTGGTTTGAGAATGGCCTGAAATTGATAATAATGCTGGAGGCGGTTGGGGTTGTTGCCATAGCGTCCGTCGGTGGGTCGCCGACAGGGTTGAATATAGGCAGCTGACCAGGGTTGCGGCCCCAAGGCACGCAGACAGGTGGCAGAATGGAATGTTCCTGCTCCCATCTCGACATCATGGGGATGCAGGATGATACAGCCCTGGCGCGCCCAGTAGGTATGGAGTTTGGATACCAGGCTTTGGAAGGATTTTTTTTTCACGAGAAGCCTCCGGCCAGGGAATCTAAACCCCAGAGTCGGGAGGGTCAACTCAATGGAGGCTGATACAGGAATTCATGCCGGTTCATTCATGCCGGTCTTCATGGGATGATGAATCTGATTGTGATTCCCCAATCCCGTCATTTCAGGGACCATCAGTTGATCAGATCATGGCTGGCTTGGGATCTTTGAGAAATGAAGGGCATATCACGGGAGGAATGCTAAAACTTTTTCTTGGATCCAATGTCACTCAAAATCTTATTAAAAATATGACGGGTTTTTGTGTTTTTTGGGACAATCTGAACATTTCCGTCTTGGTTTTCCCACTTTTCATGAGATCCTTTCCCGGCCCCGGGAATCAGTCGATACCCCTGATTTTTCCAGTTCTTTTACTAGAGAGCGATAGGAATTTTCAGACAAGAGACGGGATTTCTGACGGGGGAAGAAGCCACTGGCACGGTTTCAAAGATTCACGGATCGGCTTGTGGTCAAGGTTTTTGTTCCTGGCATGATTTTTTAGAATCAATTCCGGCACAAATTCCTTCATGACTTCTTCAAATTCCTCAACTGTTGCTGCTTCTATGGCTAAACCCTTGATATTGATTTTAGAATAGAACAGCTTGGCCTCATCGTCCCAAATCGCGGCAACGAAAAATCCATTTTTCGCGGATATTTCAGCGGACATTGCCGGGGCTGGCAAAAAGAAACTCGTTGCCTAAGCAAATAATCGTCTGAAACCGCCGGGGGAATGTCTTTTGTGATCGGGTCTTTGATTGGGTTGTACAGAGCGATTGCTGGTATTGATCCGGCATTTATCAGAGATTGTCCGGCCTTAATCTTTGTTTTGACAATTCTCCCGCGACTCTTGACCCTTACATTCACCTCTTTATGGTGATACTGTTTTTGAAAAGCATCAACTTTGAAAAGCATTAACAAGGACATTCCCAAAATCTCAGGGAAAGGCCGGTGATTGGGCAACATGACGACAGGGTGATGAGTCCGGGCACGGGTCAGGGGCATGGCGTTGTGGCGTTTTACGGAATTTTGGTCGTTACCTAAGAGAATTTCAGTCACGATAAATAATCGTGTTGGTACGTCTATGGATATCGGTATGTCTATAGATAATACGTCTGTAGATAATACGTCTATAGATACTCTGTTGGGACGTTCCTGTATCAACACATGAAGGAGGTTGGGTTGGCGGTTGTTGTTCCTCTCAATCAATTATCCGGTGATACCGGTGATACAAGCATTTTCGATCGTCTCAGGGCGGTTGTCCGTGATGATCTTGGCCGGGTCGATGCCGTTATTACAGAGCAGATGCGGAGTCCGGTCGCTCTGATCCCGGATTTGGTTGGCCATATTGTTGCTGCTGGTGGTAAGCGGGTGCGTCCGACATTGACGTTGGCAACAGCACAGCTTTTTGGCTATGAGGGGGACCGACATGTCGGTCTGGCGGCCTGTGTGGAATTCATTCATACCGCGACCCTTCTCCATGATGATGTGGTGGATGACAGCACCAAGAGACGTGGTCTCGATGCCGCCAATGCCATCTGGGGAAATGCGGCCAGCGTATTGGTTGGTGATTTTCTCTTTAGCCGTGCATTCCAGCTAATGGTTGAGGATGGGTGTCCAAAAGCACTGAGAATTCTCTCCACTGCTGCTGCGGTGATTGCCGAGGGCGAAGTCCGCCAGCTGGTCACAACCCGGAATATTGAGATTACCGAAACTGTTTATCTGGATGTTATTAAGGCCAAAACAGCCCGGTTGTTTGCCGCAGCCTGTCAGGTTGGTGCTTTGGTGGCTGAGTGTACTCCTTCAGAAGAACAGGCCCTGGAAAGCTATGGTCTCAATCTCGGCATTGCCTATCAGCTGGTCGATGATGTTCTGGATTATACGGCCCAATCCGGTGATCTTGGCAAAAACCCCGGCGATGATTTCCGCGAAGGCAAAATATCCTTACCGGTTTTGCTGGCTTATCGGCGCGGGAATGCTGTGGAGCGTGATTTTTGGCGGCGGACTTTGGTTCGTCTTGAGCAACGCCCGGGTGATTTTGATCAGGCAGTAGAGCTTCTTAAGCGCCGTGATGCTTTGGTCGATGGATTGGATCGGGCCCGTCACTATGCGGCTATTTCTGAGGATGCTCTGGCGTTCCTCCCTCAGAGCGATATCCGTGATCTCATGATCCGGTTGGCCCGCTTTTGCCCGGAGCGAACCCATTGAGCAGACTTGCGGCGGTTACCCGGATGGGACTATATACCGATTGCCGCAGGGTAAAAAACCGGAGTGTAGCTCAGCCTGGTAGAGCACTACGTTCGGGACGTAGGGGCCGGTGGTTCGAATCCACTCACTCCGACCATTCCCGGTTTTGGGGGTGTTCCTGGCCTTTTGCCGGGGGTGCTCATGGCTAAGATCCCCACATCTGATGACGATCAATCCGCTGGTGATGGTGAATCCGGCCGCTTCAAAGGGCGTGTCGGACGCTATGCGCAGGTAGGTGCGGCAACCGGTGGCCTGGCTGCCCGCCTGGCCGGCAAGCAGTTGCTTGGTGGTATTTTGGGCGAC
Source organism: Alphaproteobacteria bacterium (assembly GCA_965199175.1). Classification (GTDB taxonomy): domain Bacteria; phylum Pseudomonadota; class Alphaproteobacteria. The sequence continues at coordinate 1,521,356 of OZ240684.1, read as the reverse complement.
TATTCAGGGGCTGAGGCGGTGAAATTGGTTTTGGGCAACCTGAAGGGCCCGATCATGAAAGCCGCCCAGATTCTGGCCACGTTTCCCGATGTTTTGCCTGAAGAATATGCCCGTGAATTACGGGAGCTGCAATCCAATGCTCCGGCGATGGGGCGGCTTTTTGTCAAGCGTCGTATGCAGGGTGAATTGGGTTCAAAATGGCCTGCGATGTTTGCTGAATTTTCTCTTGAGGCGGCTGCTGCGGCTTCGCTTGGCCAGGTTCACCGGGCGGTCAGTCTGGATGGTCATGATCTGGCCTGCAAGCTGCAATATCCTGATATGGCCTCAGTGGTCGAAGCGGATCTCAATCAACTCCGCCTGGCTTTGGGGGTCTATTGGCGTGTAACCAGGACGATTGATCCGGGGGCGGTTTTCGATGAATTATCGGAACGAATGCGTGAGGAACTGGATTACAGTCTGGAGGCTCAGAATATTGCCCTGTATCATCATATGTTGCGTGATGAGCCAGGTGTTCATGTGCCTGAATTTTACCCCGATCAATCAACCAAAAAATTATTGACGATGTCCTGGCTTGACGGGCATTCCCTGCTTTCGGTTAAGGATCGTTCTCTCAAAGACCGCAAACAGGTGGCTTTGAATATGTTTCGGGCCTGGTACAGGCCATTTTATGGCTATGGGGTTATTCACGGTGATCCGCATCTGGGCAATTATGCCGTCCGGGACGATAATACGATCAATCTGCTTGATTTTGGCTGTATCCGTATTTTCCCCCCCAGCTTTGTCAAAGGGGTGATTGATCTCTATCAGGCCTTACGTGAGGATAATCGCGATATGGCGGCCGCGGCCTATGAAAGTTGGGGGTTTGATCATCTCAATGATGACTTGATCGAAGCTCTGAATCTATGGGCGCAATTCGTTTATGCTCCCTTGATGGAGGATGGGGAGCGTTTGATGGGGGAGACCAATTCAGCCGCTCAGGGGGCTGCGGCTGCCGGCCATGTCCGGGAACGATTGCGGCGTCTGGGCGGTGTCCGGTTGCCGCGTGAATTTGTTTTGATGGATCGGGCTGCTTTGGGTTTGGGTTCAGTTTTTCTCCATCTGGGTGCTGAGATGAACTGGCATCGGTTGTTCCATGATCTTATCAGGGATTTTGATGTACAGGAATTGGCCCGGAGACAAGCCGAAGCATTGGCGATTGCCGGCCTGGGGAGTATGCGGGACAAAGATTCGGGGGACACAGAAGATCACCCCGGTTGAAAAATGCAGGCTGCACCGGGATCACAGTACCAGATCTCACCAGGCCGGTCGGATGGATGGTTATATCAAAGCGATGATTTTATGATTGTCAGGCCCGAAGACTCTATCAGACGTCTGCTACGTTGCGCATTCATGGATTGACATTCAGGGATTGATATCAGCACCCAAACCGGTTTTGGCTGCTTGTTTTCAATATTGTTTATTCTCAATAACGTTACTGATTAGATATCGTAATGCTGAACAGATATCGTAACACTGAATAGGTATCCCAACATTTAGTAGATATAATAACGCAATGCGGTTTCCCCGACCTCTTTTAAGATATCGTACATTTCATCAACATCCCATTGCTCTTCACGGAAATACATTGAAACAGGAGAAAAGAAACTTTTGTCTGCATTGCCGTCTCTTTTAAAAACATACGTTTTGTTTAAATCATAAAATTCATTCAGCATGGATATTTTCGACATGACAAATGCAGACTCATCGTAATCTTCAATGAAGTCACAGCCCCAGCCAAAGCACACAAATGGGGTTACCCTTTCGTGATTGAGAGCTGCTTTAATCCCGGTCAGATTTTTTCCTAATCGCTCGACCGCATTGCCCTGGGCCTGGCTGGCGTGGTTTGCCTTCTGCTATCCTGGTATCATTGGTTCCTTGTTTTTTAACCTCGGCAACCAGGATAATTTTCAGATAATCCGGATTGTCCTCTTTTTTCAAAAAGATAATCCCACCATCTGGTTTAATCGTTCGATCATCAAATGTCCTGTCAAATTCTTTCCGAAGGCCCTGAGCACTGATCAGCCTGATCATCTCACCAAAACGGATCTGTTTTTGAAACTCAAGACGATATCCTTTTAACGGCTCCGCCAGACGTTGTTCCAGATAATCGATACAGCGTCTCATTGCCTGATAGATGCGCTTATCATCGGTTTTGGATTGGGTGTTTTTCGGAGTGTGCTGATTAACCGCGCTCCGTAATGTTGCCGAATCAGCCATTGTAAAAATAATGGGGCTTCAAGCCGCCAACATTAAAAATCAAGACTTCGCTATGGAACAGAACGCCTTCATAGATATCTTTGGGCAGGGAGACAATCGAAGAGATTTCCGGGTATATACCGGTTATAAAGGCTTGCCAGCGCTTACTGGTGCAGGTCTGGTTGAGGCGCAGCCCATAGGGTGCAAAGAGGCATATGGGGACTTTTCTCCCCCACAGCTGCAGAATCTTGCGCAGCCAGATCTCCGGCAACAGCGGCCGCCGCCCGCCGATCCGGGTGGCCAGTTCCCTGGTCTTATCATCAATATTAAAAGGCGGGTTGGCGATTACCAAAGATGGTTTTTCGAATTCTCCCCGGTCAATCGAAAGAAAATTGCGAAAAATCGTTTCCGGGAATCCCTGGTCTTCGATGTCAATCCCGATTGTTGTGTAGTCCGCCTGACCAAAGGGTTTCAGCAAGCTCCCCGCACCGACACAAGGGTCAATCACCGGTAATTGTTTGTCAATATGGCCATCGAAGATCGAAAACAGAAATTCACTCACCCCTGAGGGGGTATAGACTGTGGAATCCTTAGCATTCTGGTAGAAATTATTTCTGTCGACGCGATACATCAGAATTCAAACCCCGGTAACGATAGCATTTTCTGATTGAGGATTGGGCCTTGCCGGAATGATCAATCAACCACAACATCTTGTGTCTCCCGATGATCAAAAATAGCAAGTTTGGTTTTATCGGAATAATGAACCAACCGCAACCGAATTCATAAGGGGCTGGGTTGCCTGAGAAGAATGGTCTTCAAAACCGGCTTTGTTCATACATCATGCCATTCGTTAATGCGATCACAGAAAGCGCATTGATTATCCGAATTTACAGTTTGGAGCGTGTACTTTTTTCTTTGTCTCAGCATCAGTGATTGGGCGGTTACCCGCTTGCGTCGCTGTTTTGCTCTGTTTTCAAGCTGTAAGAACTCTCATGCTGTTTTGTGGCCCACGGGCAGAAGCGTTTTTCTAACTCTTCGGCCCGGTTGATCCAGCGATCAATGGTTGCCATGGTCATGGCCATATCCGGGCTTTCATCCCGGAGCCAAACCCGCAAGGCGGCCAGAAAAGCAGCCGAGAGAAACTGAACCCGCAAAAAGCCACGCATGCCGCTGACTGAAATATCGGCAATCTCCAGTGTCCACCGCATAGAGTGACGAAGCCGCATGAGGCCGGGAGCAATACTGAGCGGATCTGCCGGCACGCTGTTCATAATGGAGCGCAATGCCTCTTTATGACCGGTAAGCAAATCAAAACGGGCCATCAATAATTCAAACAGTCTTTCCCGAACCGGAGCCGTTGCAATATCCGGATCTATTTTTTCCGCCAACTGAGTATCAATCACGTCGGAAAAGCGGTCTAAAATGGCATCTTTAGAAGAGAAATGGTGTCGTAAATCTGCACAATCAACCCCGCTCCGGGTGGCGATTTCGTGCAAGGTTACACTGCTCCAATCCTTCTGAGCGGCAAGATTGAGCGCGGTTTCAATGATGTTTTGCTGATGATCTTTTTTGATCTTTTCTGTGTTGACAGTTTTTTTACGCGGCATAACGACACGTGTTTTCTGAGAGGAGGGGAGAATGAAGGCCCAATCTATACCACCAATGCTGTGCCTGTGAGGGATTGTTCCGGGTGTCAATGATTATTCTTTATCAATATGTTTTTTATGTATTGACGTGTCTTATATATATGCTCACGCATCCGGGTTGTTCCTGGTCGTTCTTATGCGTTCGATTGACGTGTTTTTAATGACTGACGTGTTTTTAATTGACGTATTTTTGTGGGTGTTTACGTGCCCGGGTTTTTACCGGTTGTGCTGATGCGTTCCAGCCGGTCAAGCAGAAAATCGATATCTTCGGGGTCCATTGTGCTGTCTTCGCCACTGGCTGTGGTGATTTGTTCCATCATGCGGCGGGTAAACCGCTCGACATCATATTCCTCGCCGTCTAATTCGATTTTATTAAACGCATCAATGGCAATCCGGAAAACCGAAAACATTTCCTGGGGTAACCCGGCTTTTTCATACAGTGCTTCAAGACCCAGCACACCCTTGTCATGGATGAGGGTGCGGGCATTGACCAGAGGAATCTGAGCCAGTGCTGCCAGGGCATGCTCGAAGAAAGAAATACTCCCCGCACACAGAGATCGAAAGACAATGGTTGGGGTCAGGCGTTTATTCTCCAGAAGCGAGGCAACCAATTTTGCAACTTCCTGCTCATTGGACCAGGGCGCGACCAGGGTAAGGGTGGTGGCTTCACGGCTTTCGCGTATCAGTCGCTCGGCAGTTTCAGGGGAGATTCCATGCTTGCTGATAATCTGTTTGCGCAGAGCTTCTGAGACCATGACAACAAGATTTTCGACCGTACCGACCGGTAAATATTGTCTTCCTGCCAGGGCGGCTTGCAAATTTTCATTATCACCATGCCGGTCAATGATTTTATTGAAAGATGCTTCTGAAATTTCGGCACCACTATTGCTGACCAACGTTTCTAAAACACGGGCTGAGCCGATATCGGCCAGAACGGTGGAAATTTTTTCTGAGACTGTTTTCCGGCCGGCAATCGCGGCTTGCTTGTTTTCGTTATCAGAGCGGGCAATCTTGATCAGGTCATCATCGGTCAGGGCCAGAGAGGATTGAATGAAGGGCAGCGATATTTCTTCGTTTTCCTCAGCTAAGGAAATGGCAATATCATGGGAAATATCGGGACATTTTTTGAGTTCTTCGGAAAGGGCAAGACGGACCTGAAGTGCGACGTCTTTAATCATGATCCGGAAAATCGATTCGGCCAGGGCACGCTCAGCATCTGTGAGGACACCACCGCTGAATTGACGGGCGACTTTTTCCGCCATATCCGCTCGCGATTGGGCAGATGGATCTGAGACAAGACGTTTGACGTCTTCCTGGCTGAGGGCCGATGTTTCCTGAGATTGCCCAGGGTCCTGAGGTGATGAATTCATGGAAAAACCAGATTCATGGAAGAAAAACCAGACTGATCAAAGGTGACTATTACTGACTGATTGACTGCTGACTGATTAACTACTGACTTGTTGACTGCTGACTTGCTGACCGGCACATACTGACCTGATCCTGATATACTGACCCTGATATACTGATTCTGCATATATTGACTGAATCAGCCTAGGGCCAATCCGATTTAAGGTAACCGGTTATATTTGTTAAAGGTCATATTTATTAAAGCCGACTCAATTCATTAAAACTTAATTTACAAATCGTAAACCTGAATTTATTAGAATAGCCAAACATACACAACACAAAATCACAGCTTGGGTTCCTGTAACAGATATTTTTTTCGATCGACTTTTGAAATCAGACTGTCCTGGCATCTTCCGGGTATTTCCGTTGATATGGTTTATGAATGATTCTGACGATACAGATTGTTCCGGGGATATGGAGTGTTCAGCCTGGTTTTCCGTGATCGGTTTTTCTAATCCGTATCAGTTGATTTTTGAGTATCGGGTCTTTGTTGAGCCTTTTTTTGGTTTGAAAAAATCTTGAAACCTCAGGGAGGGACTGCCATAGTACCGCCTCACTTGTCCCGGACAATGAGTAATCACACTTTCAAGACATCACACTTTCAAGACATCACACTTTCAAGACAAAATGAGCAATCACACTTTAAAAGGTCGTCTTATGCCCCAATTACAACCCATATCCAAATTACAGCCTATGTTCCGTTCACCCATGTTTCGTTTCCCTGCGTTATCACTCGTGTCCTCTGTGACATTTGTCCGTAGCGTCTGTGTGATGATTGTCGCGGCGGCTTTTTTTGTCTCGCCAGCCCAGGCCGAAGGAGATGCGGCATCCGGTGAGAAATTATTTAAAAAATGTAAGGCCTGTCATACGGTTGATGCAGGGGGTAAAAATAAAGTCGGACCCAATCTTCACGGGATTTATGGTGCAAAAGCTGCTGGCGTGGAGGGGTTTAAATACTCCAAAGCACTCCAGGAGTCCGGGATTGTCTGGGATGATGCCTCTCTTGATCAATGGCTCCTGAAACCCAAAGCGATGGTCAAGGGGACCAAAATGATTTTTGTTGGTCTCAAGAAAGACTCCCAGCGTGCTGATATGATTGCGTATCTGAAAACCTTGAAATAAAAAACTCGCGGTGAAAATTTCATCCGGTAAGAATTTGATCCGGTAAGAATTTCATCCGGTAAGAATTTCATCCGTATCACCGGTTTTTGAAATCATTGGTGTTTCAGGCAATCAATATCAAACGATACATCGGTATTTTCAGATAAACCGTATTTTGAAAAAAACGCCGCGTTTTTGCGCGGCGTTTTTATCTTCAGACTTTTTATTTTCGAAGACTGTATGCGTGTCCCTGTCTTTTCATATGAATATCCGGGAATGATATCCCACAAAGCGGCGATTGGTTGTGCGCTGTTTTTTTTATTTTCCGTTTTTCTTTTGTCGACAGGATTGACTGAACCCCACCAGAGCGAGAATCAGCAAGCCCCCGGCATAAGCCCAGGGTTGTGGCGGCAGAGGCTCTGCCCGTTGGGTGATTGCTTCGATTTCATCCCCGTAGTCAAGACCGGCCCGTTCTGCCGGGCTATGGGGGGTTAAATCTTCGACCACCAGGATGGGCTGTCCTTTTTGATTGAGTGTGTCAAATGTTTCCAGGCCCAGAGCATTCAGTCCGCTCCCCTCTTGTTGTGATGTTACGATAAACTGTAGATGGCGTTCCCCGAACGGGGTGGTACGTAAGACCTCCAGTGTTACAGGCTGATCCGGGGCAACCACAAAGGGGGTTGTTGCTGCCATACGCATATCAAGAGAACGGTTATGACCAAAGAAGTGATCCAACAGGACATTGGGGACCAATAACAGAGTTGCTCCCAGCAACAGCAGGGCTGATTCCCAGACCCGAAGCCGGGTCCGCAACCAGTTCTGGAGAACGCAAGATACCGCTAAAATTGCCACAAGAGCGGCGAAAAATACTGTTATGGCTTGTGGCCAACTCTCAATATCCATCAGCAACAACTGAGCATTGAAGATAAATGCCAGGGGTAAAATGGCGGTGCGGATGGAATAGGCAAAAGCCTGTATCCCTGTTTTCAGGGGGTCTCCACGTGAGATTGATGCAGCAGCATAGGCGGCCAGCCCGACCGGTGGGGTGACATCAGCCATCAGGCCGAAATAAAATACATACATATGAGCCGCCAACAGGCTGAACGTCAGACCGCTCGCCCCGCCTAATGTTACCAAAACCGGAGCCATCAGGCTTGCCACCACCAGGTAATTGGCGGTTGTCGGCAAGCCCATGCCGAGGATAATACAAATCACGGCTGTTAAGATCAGTAAAAGATACAGATTATCTCCGGAAATGGTTTCGATGACCTGGAGCATTGCTCCGCCAAGACCGGTCAGGGCAATGACGCCGACAATGATTCCAGCCGCTGCAACGGCGACTGAAATTGCCGTCATATTGCGGGCGGCCTGAATGAAAGCCGCCGCGATTGCGGATCCGGCTGTCTCGATGTGGCCAGACCGGGCGGCCTGGATCACCATCAATCCAGCCGTGGTCAGACAGGCGTAAAAGACCGCGCTGGCGGCACTTTGCTGGGCAACCACCAGGAGGTAAATCAGCACGGCAAGCGGAACCAGATGAATTCCGCCATTGCGCAATGTTGCTTTGAGTTGGGGAATATCCGGCCCGGATAAGGGCTTCAGCCCCAGCTTGAGAGCTTCAAGATGCGCAATCCAAAACAAGGCAAGATAAGAGATCACTGCCGGCAGGAAGGCTGCTTTGATAATATCAAGATAAGGAAGGCCGGTTAACCCGGCCATAATAAAGGCGGCGGCTCCCATAATGGGCGGCATGATCTGACCATTGACTGAGGCGGCGACTTCGATGGCTCCGGCTTTTTCCGGGGGCAGGCCGGATTGCCGCATAGCAGGGATGGTAAAGGCACCGGTGGTGGCAACGTTGGCAATCGAGGAACCGGAAATCATCCCGGTCATCCCGGAGGCTAAAATGGCTCCTTTGGCCGGACCACCGCGAAAACGCCCGACCAGACCATAGGCTAAATCGAGGGAAAAGCTGCTGGCACCGGCCCGTTCCAATAAGGCCCCGAAAAGGACAAAAAGAAACACAAATTCGGCAGCCACCCCGATGGGAATTCCGAAGATGCCATTTTCTCCCAGCCATTGAAAAGTCAGCAGGCGTTCGGGCGACACCCCGCCATGGCGAATGATTTCCGGCATCCATGGCCCCAGCAGAGCATATGCCAGCGCACTCCCGGCCAGTAAGACCAGGGGCCATCCCAGGCAACGGCGGGTGGCGATGAGTACTGTGGTAATTCCGGTTCCGGCCAGGATGATTTCATAAGGGTGATAGACCCCGCTGCGTTCCGATAGCGGGTCTGCAAAGACAAACAGATAACCGGCACTCAGTGCCCCCAACCCGGCCCATAAGCTATCCCGGAGATTGAGCGGTCGGGGCTGTTTAGGGTGAGCGGTATACAGTAAAAAGCATAATGCCAGGGCAAAAGCCAGATGCAGGCCACGGATTTCAATACTGTTTAAGACTCCAAAGCCGAAAGTAAACGGGAGCGGTGAGGCAATCCAGAGTTGAAAAACCGTCCAGGAGAAGCCGATCGCCAAAACCGCGCATTTGGCATTCTGAGCCAATGTGTTAATAGCGCGTGGTTCCGGAGCCTGGGGGGCTGCCTTATGCTCAGATAGGGTACTGGAGTGAGGCATGCTCTGGCTGTTTATCACGGTCCTTGATCTGAGGGTATCATGGGCCGGAGGTTCAGGGGGCTGATTCGGTTTCAGGCAGCCACCCACGTTCCTGGTAGTAACGGGCTGCTCCCGGATGGAGGGGAGCACGTGCCGTTTCCTGGATCATCCCGGCCGGGTCCAGAGTTTCCAGAGCCGGATGCAGTTGGCGCAGAGAAGAAATATTATCCATGATGGTCCGGGTCAGTTCATAGACAATGTCATCAGGAACCCCGGCCCGGGTGACCAAAGTCGCCTGAGCACCAAAGCTGTGTGCTGGCTCCAGAAGGGTTGCATAAGACCCGGCAGGAATAGAAAAGAAAGCATAATAGGGATATGTCTCGATCAGAGTTTTTTCGATGGGGCCATTCAGATTAACAATACGGGCTCCGCAGACATCGGTTGCTAAAGCGACTCCGCCATTGGGCACCCCGACACTATAGACGAACGCATCAATTTTGCCGTCGCACAGAGCCTGGGATTGTTCTGAGGAGTTGAGCTGAGAGGCCAGGGAAAAATCATCTTTTTCAATCCCATAAAGCGACATCAGGCGCGACATTGTGGCCCGCTGTCCGGAAGATGGGTTGCCGATATTGACTCGTTTACCAACCAGGTCGGTCAGGCTTTCGGCTTTGGATTGTGCTGATACCACCAGGTGAAATGGTTCAGGATGGAACGCCATGACTGACCGCAGATTGGTCATGGGGGCATCCTGGAACTTACCAACCCCGTGATAGGCTTCGTACTGGACATCGGATTGAGCGATACCAAAATCGAATTCACCCCCGGCAACATGGCGAACATTTTCAACCGACCCGCCGGTTGCCGGGGCAACACAGGAGAGGCGGTTTGTCTGGCGATCATTTTTACGTGCCTGGACGGCCTGTTTCTTGACCAGGCGGCAGATGGCCTGACCGATAATGAAATAGACCCCGGTCGGTCCGCCGGTACCAATATCAATGAATGTTGTCTTATCGGCTGCGGCTGGTTTGCCGCCTGGCAGCAGAGCCACCAAACACACAAGGACGACCCCAACCCCCACAGCACCAGGGGAGAAAAGATTCTTTAAGCCAGCAAAAAGCCGATGATAGAACCGGGCATTATGGGCACAATAACCTGAAAGCATGGGATCATGATTCCTTCTGATACAGACTGCTAAAGTAATTTTCAGTGTAAATTTCAGGGTAAATTGGTCATATGATACATTGCCGGGACATGTTGTCGACTCATGACTGACGGGTTGTTGCATTTGGTCCCTGAGACGTTGGCGTGTCAAGTCATTGAGCGCGCATCTCATTGAGTGCATATCAGGATCGTTTGGGTGCCTGTCGGGATATTGCGGTTTTTACTTTTTACAGTGTACCATTATATTCTTTTTTTATCATTTTGCCATTTTAGGATTTTAAATTTTACTACGATTTTAAATTTTAGATTTTAAATTTTACCAGGCATCCGGGTTTAAGATATCTGAGTTTTCAGGTCATTTGGTTTTTCAAAAAAAGCATACTCACTTTTATTAAAAACAGATCATTTAATGAGATAGAGTATCATACAGCTATCTTGGTCGTTTCCGGCCGGTTATTCCTGATAACATTGAGCAATCGCTTTTCCGTGAATGTCGTTTTTCTATGAATTTAAAAGAACATATTCGGACTGTTCCGGATTTTCCCAGGCCGGGAATTTTATTTTATGACATTGCCACATTATTGGCGCATCCGCCGGCCTGGCAGGCAGCTCTGGAGCGGTTGACGACAATGGTGCGTGGATATCATCCTGATGTTTTGGTCGGGATTGAATCGCGCGGCTTTTTATTGGCAGCACCACTGGCAGCCAGGCTGGGTCTCAGCTTTGCGATGATTCGAAAAAAAGGCAAACTGCCGGGGAAAGTGATCTCCCATACATATGACCTTGAATACGGGACTGATGTCATCGAAATTCAGCCCGATATCATTGGATCATTTGATCGGGCGGTTATTCTGGATGATCTGGTGGCGACCGGCGGGACGGCGGCAGCTGCAGTCAATTTGATGCGCCGGATCGGGGTTGAGCCGGCAGCCGTGGTCTGTTTGATTGAGCTTTCCGGTTTGATGGGGCGCAACCGTATCGATGTGCCGGTGGCAACATTGTTGTCTTATGAAGATGAGAATCCGTGATCATACTGGCACATACTGATTGAGCGGATATTAAAACAGAAGGGCACCTCTGTTGACCGGGGTGATGGAAAGAAATGTGTGGAGTATTGAAACTCTCCGACCCTTGGTATGAAAATTGACACGGTGTTTGAGACGGTGTTTGAGACAGCCGAGTCCCACCCTTGGTATGAAAGTTAATACGGTGTCTGAGACGGTGTTTGAGACAGCCGAGTCCCACCCTTGGTATGAAAGTTAATACGGTGTCTGAGATGGTATCTGAGATGGCTAAGCCGCATTCCTGGTATGAAAGTCGATATTATGTCTGAGATGGTATCTGAGATGACTGAGCCGCAACGTTGGGCCTGGGCTCTGACGGGCTCCGGGCATTTTTTCTCTCAAAGCATTGAGTTGATGAAAAAAATTGGTGATGTCGATATTTTCGCAAGCAAGGCAGCAGAAGAAGTTTTGCGGATGTATCAACAGCATCATGCTCTTCCTGAAACCATACGATTGTTCCGGGATACAACGGCCAGTGCGGCCCCGGTTGGGCAATTTTACAAAAATATATATCACACATTGGTTGTTGCCCCGGCATCCAGCAATACTGTTGCTAAATGTGTGTATGGTATCTCAGATACGCTGGTGACCAATGTTTTTGCTCAGGCTGGTAAATGCCGTATCCCGTGCATTTATTTTGCCTGTGACACCGCCCCGGAGATGGAAAGCATGGCTCCCAGGGAACTGGTCAGGTTATTCCCCCGGTCGATTGATCTTGAAAACACCCAAAAGCTCCGGTCCTTTGAGAGGGTGACATTGGTTGAGAATCTGGATGCGCTGGTTTTGGCGGTTGAGGAGCGGTTGCAATGTCTGAACGCATCCTCTTCCTGACCGGTAAACTGGCTGAAAAACAGCTACGGCGTATTCTGGAGTCGATGAATCCGGATTTTGACTATCATGTGCGGCAAATCGGTATTTCGGTTGCTGCCCTGATGTCTGAATCTCTCATTCGGCGGCGGGTTGACGATTTGGGAGGGGCTGATCGTGTGCTGCTTCCCGGACGGTTTCGGGGGGACACTGACAGTCTGAGTGCGCATTACCAGGCCCCGTTTGAGCGCGGACCTGAAGATCTGATTGATTTACCCGGTTATTTCGGCATGGGGCCACAGGCGGCTGATCTTTCGCGGCATGATTGTTTGATTTTTGCTGAAATTGTTGATGCACCGCGTTTATCGGTTGATCAGATTCTTGAGCGTGCTTCCGGGATGGTTGCTGATGGTGCTGATGTGATTGATCTTGGCTGTTTGCCTGATGTTTCCTTTCCCCATCTTGAGGATGCGGTGCAGGCTCTTCGCTCGGCCGGGCATCGGGTGAGTGTTGATTCGGCTTTGGATGCTGAATTGTTACGTGGGGGCCGGGCGGGTGCTGATTATCTCTTATCGCTCCATGAGGGGAATCTGCATATTGCTGAGGAAGTTGAGGCGATCCCGGTTCTGATTCCAGCCCAGCCCGGTGACATGGATTCCCTGTTCAGAGTGATTGACTGTGTCCGCGAGTCCGGGCGTCCTTTTTATGCTGATCCGATTCTTGATCCGATTCATTATGGTTTTGCAGATTCACTGATGCGTTACCACCAGCTACGTGGCCGGTTACCGGATGTGGATATTTTGATGGGGGTTGGCAACCTCACCGAATTGACTGATGCCGATAGCACCGGGGTGAATGCTTTGCTGTTTGGTCTGATCTCAGAGCTTCGGATCACCGCTGCTCTGGTGGTTCAGGTGAGTCCTCATTGTCGCCGGGCGGTGGCCGAAGCAGACCGGGCGCGGCGTCTTTTTTATTATGCCCATTGCCAGCAGCGTCTGCCTGTCGGGATTGACGGAGGCCTGATGGGGTTGCGTGACCGGCGGCCCTATACATATACATCCCGGGAACTGAGTGAATTGGCGGCCATGATCAGGGATCCCAATTTTCGTATCGCGGTTGCTGAGGATGGTGTGCATGTCATGAACAGAGATGGCCATCAAATTGGGGATGATCCGTTTGGCTTGTATCCGCAGCTGGGGCTGGAGGAGGATGCCGGCCATGCTTTTTATATGGGGGTTGAATTGGCGCGGGCTGAAATCGCCTGGCGTCTGGGCAAAAAATATAATCAGGACAATCCGTTGAATTGGGGGGTTGCAGCGGCAACAGCCGGGAAGGACCCAACATGTTTTGATGCCCCGGGACCAACCCGGTCCAAAAAAAAGAATACCCGCCAGTCCGGCGGGCAGCCTAAGCCTTCGCTTGGGCCGAACCCTGAACCATGAGGGCAGCCATGTCTGATACTCTGCCGGCCCGACCAATCTATGAGATCATTTTAACCACGATGAATCCGCCCGGCACTTCGGGTCTGTCTGATTCCCCGGTCAGCCAGGCCCATCATGCGCCCTTTGGCATTCAGATTGAAGAGGATCAGGTAATCATCGCACCGTATCGACCATCACGCAGCCTGGATAATCTGTTTGCTCATCGACAGGCAGTGATCAATTTCACCAATGATTCCCGGTTTTTTGCCGGCTGTCTGACCGGGCGGCGGGAATTTCCTCTCTGTCCGGTTGAGGGTGGCGGGGTGCGGTTGCAGGATGCTCTGGCTCATGCGGCAATCCGGGTTGTGCGGATTGATGATGATGATGTGCAACGGCCACGGTTTCATTGTGCCATAACCCATCGGCAATCTCATGCTGCATTTCCTGGTTTTAATCGTGCTCAGGCAGCGGTGATTGAGGCGGCAATCCTCATGAGTCGTCTGCATATTTTGCCGTTGGAGAAAATTGAGCGGGAAATAGACTATTTGGCGGTGGCGGTCTCGAAGACGGCGGGTCCGGGTGAATGGCAATCCTGGGGGTGGTTGATGGAGCATTTAGAAACGTTTAAGGCGACCCGTCATGCTCCGGTTTCCGGGCAATCGCCGTGACGTTGTTTCTTGCCAGCGTGGCGACGCTTGCTGAGTTAGAGATTGGGCTAACCGCCGGGGCCGATATCATTGATCTCAAAGATCCGGAGAAAGGGGCTTTGGGTGCGTGGTCTCTGGATAAGATTGCCCGGGCGGTGGGGATTGTGGCTGGACGATGCCGGGTGAGTGCGGCGGCCGGCGACCCGGTTCATCCGGTCAATCAAGGCAAACAGCTGGAGGATGACTGGACTGCTTTTGCAGCCAGCGGTGTTGATACGGTCAAATTCGCCATGGGGTTTGATGGATATGATCCTCAGCGGCTGGAAATGGTGGCCAGGATAGCCTGGGGGAGCGTTCAGCCGGTGGCTGTTGTTGCGGTTGATAAAGCCCGGCAATCCGGGGTTCGGTTGGATGATTCGGCATGGCTGGCTCAGTTGACGGATGCCGGATGCCGGGGGGTTATGCTTGATACAGCCGATAAGGCGGTTGGCCGATTGACCGATTATGTGCCGTTTTCTGTTTTATCGGCTTTTGTGATGGCCGGACGCAGCCTGGGTCTGGAGGTTGGTCTGGCCGGGTCTTTATGTCTGGAAGACAGTGGGTTGATTAACCGGCTGGCTCCTGATGTTGCCGGGTTTCGTGGTGCGCTCTGTGCGCAGGGGGATCGCACGGGCCGGCTGGTTCCTGAACGCGTGCGGCATCTCAAGGCGGCTCTTCACTCTGCTGATCACTCTGCTGAATATGTTGCAGCAAGCCAGGCGACCGCGACCGCCGGTCCACAGAGTGCAATCCGGGCAGCTAAATCAGCATCAGAGATCCCCAGAAGCGTTTCGACCCCGACATAGGGACATCCAAGGCTGGCGGCGATTTTTTTGATCAGGAACTGTCCACATCCATACCCAATCATCGGGTCGGTGGGGTGTAGTCCTTCTTGTCTGATTCGGTCTTGACAGGCAATGCGTAGGTTTGTGAACTGAATATCAGCAAACTGTCCGGCCAGGCTGCGCCAGACAGCAAGCGGTCGTTCTGCCGCATCAAGACCAATCATACGGGCGAGGCGCCGGGCTGAATCAGTGGCGGTTTTTCCGGCTCCATCGGCAGTCGGAGCACAGTCGCTATGCGGGTCCAGGCATTCCAGCAGACGGTAGATATCGGCGGTGGTTGCAAACATCTCGGCCATCAGGGGGATTGAATTCCCTTCAAAGAGAATCTCCCGGGTCAGGGCAATCAGGGGGGTGCGCACAACACCGCTATAGACCAACCCGGCATCACGCAAGCGTTCATGATCACTCAGGCCGGATTGTCGGATACGACCATCGCGCAGAGGAATGATATCGGTGGTGGTACTGCCGATATCCATCACCAGACAGTTCTTCACCCGGTTTCCGGTCAGGGCACCCAGGGCCTGCCAGTTGGCACTGGCCACAAAATGGGGGTGGTTATATGCACTCAGCGGGTCCAGAAAATCACATCCACCACCATATATCATCAGATCTGGTTGGGGATGATCCGGAGGGGTTGATCGGGAGAGATGGTCCCGGGAGAGTCTCAGAATACTGCGCACACCTTCGGCCCGGTTGGGAAAGATATCGGCCAGTTCACCGGTCATGGTGACGGCATAGCAATCGGCAGCACCCAGATGCGTGCAGAGCGTTTCCAGCGCATCATCAAGACGGTTTAATCCTTCCCATAACCGGCACATAATGAGAACGGCATCAAGAATGGTGATATCGTTTTCACCCACTTGTTCAAACAGGGCTCCCTTGACATGAGCACCCCCAATATCCCAACCGATGATACGTTTTGGCCGGTTGGTGTCAGATCTCATGGCCGGTCCTTCAAAAAAGATTCCACTAATAATGCCGCCGGATTTTTACCAAGAACATGCCGCAGCCGGGGGTATGAGCTGGTGATCCGGGGATTGATTTCCATGACCCGCCATTGGCTGTTGTCGCGGATTAAATCAATTCCTATATAGCCGTAAAAGCCTGGAATTGCCTCACCGATGGCCCTGACCAGAGGACGAAAACAGTCCTTGTGATCATTCATCGCACCAACCTGGAGATCAGCATATATAAATCGCCCCTGGTGCTGGCGCATTATGATGGTATTGGCGGCCAGAAGAGTTACTTTGCGGGTTGGATGATGGGTGTGATAAAGGACACAGAGACTGGCAACAGGTCCGGGGATATAGGGCTGAATGATCAGGGTATCTTGTGCATTGCTCTGGGCGAGGATGCTGTTGACCTTCGTGAGGTCGGCGGCGTAATGCACGCCGTGGGCTCCGGCCCCATCATCGGGTTTTATGATCCAGCCATATGCACTGGCCGGCAGCAGCTGTCCGGGCCGATGGGTCGGGATGACCGGAATTTTATGCGATTGCAGACAGGTTGCGGTTGCTGATTTAGAGGTTGTTTGCGCAAGGGCGGATGCTGTACTGGCGAACAGATGGCATCCGGATTGTCTGATCATCTCTGCTAAGGAGACCAATAAACCATCGGTCTCCGGGGCAATCGGGAGAACGGCATCAACGCAGCGGATATGTTTTTTCCAGATTTTCCACAGCATATCATGACGTGTTGCCTCAACCCAGGCCGGCTGCCCCCAATTCAGCGGGGCTAAATTCCGGTCACGGCAATAAAAGACCTCTACCCCCGGGAGATCAGAAAAATCTTTCACCACGGCTGTGATCATCTGGTCTCCCTCAGACTGCATGGCCGGGGAAAAAGATTGACCGGTATTGCCGCCGCCGGTGATATATTCGATCACCAGAATTTTCAGGGTTTGGCCTTTATGCATATCGTACCGGTTGTGGATTTGCGTGCTGGTCTGGCGGTTTCTGCCTGCCGGGGGATGCGCGCACAGTATCAGCCTCTCTCGACATCCTTATGCCCTGATGGCTCGGCCCGGACTTTGGTGTCGGCGTATCGTCGGTTATACGGTTTCCAGACCATCTATATCGCTGATCTTGATGCTATAGAAGGCACAGGCAACAACGCACAGCATATCCGCGCTTTGGCAACGCAATGGCCACAAGGCGAAATTTGGTGTGATCATGGCATGGTGGTGACCACGATACCAGAGTTTGACTCCGCTCAATCAGGGGGCGCAAGCGGAAGAAAAACCGCCAAAACCCGAATCATTTTAGGCAGTGAAAGCCAGAATGACTGGCGGGTGCTCAGAGAGTTGGCAATGACCCGGCCGGCGGATTTTATTCTCTCTCTTGATTATTGTGATCACCAGTTTCTTGGTCCAGACAGGCTGGAACAGGATCCTTCCTGCTGGCCTGAGCGGATGATCGTCATGATGCTGGACCGGGTGGGAACAGCCCGGGGGCCGGCTTTAGATCGGTTGGAGCGTATCATTGAGCAAGCCGGAGGCCGGCATGTTTATGCAGCCGGCGGGATCAGGAACATGAATGATCTGAGGATTTTGCAATCAATCGGTGTTTGCGGGGCTTTGGTTGCAACCGCTTTGCATGATGGCGGTCTGTCACCTGGTGATTGGGCCGGACTGGATACTCAAAAGCAGAGCATAGATTTCTAACGTCTGTGGTCCGGGTAGTCCCGGTGAGATGAGTGTCAGTTTTTGGGTCTTTCCGGGGTCGAAGGATTAAGGGGAGGCTCAGGAGCCTCCCCTTATCAACAGGTCAGAAAGACACCAGACATCTGATGCTCAGGACTGAGTGATCCTGAGCAGTCCGGTTTACTTTCCGGTAATAAACTTCAGCAGCTTCGAGAACCAGCCACCGCCGCTTTGCGATGACCCATCGGATCCCGCACTGCTGCCGTTTCAACTGGCTGCAAACGGATGGGATGCAGAACCACGCTGAGACAGGACATCGGCAGCTTTTGGCTCACCGGATACGGCTCGCTGAATGGATATTTTGGTTGCCTCGTAATTGTAATCCTGGATTTTCTGGTCATCATCGGCCAGCCAATGAATGAACACGCCGACACTAATGAACAGATCATCGGCTTCAGCGGCTGGGATGGTGCCATCTTCGACACAATCCATCACGGCTTTTGCCACCCCGGCCTGAGCCGGACCAAACATCTGGACGGCTTGTTTGGCACCCTTGATGGTCACTTTATTGAACATCACGGTGGCCGGCTTGGTCATGAGGTTGGGTGCAACCACCGCCAGGAGACCGTTTACGCCTTCCTTTTGGTTGGTCAGAGTTTGTGCAAACGCAGCCTCGGCAGCACTGCCGCGCGGGCCGATGATGAGGTCAATATGAGCAACTTCATTGCCTTCGCCGACGAGTGCCTCGCCAACGAGCATACGATCAATTTTAGCCATGAGATTCTTCTCCCCTGCTTTTTGATGAATAGTTTTGTTCTTTGAGATGAAACCCGGCACCATATGCAAGAAGCGGTGCTGAATTCGATGACTTCCCCTTTCAAAAGGTTACTCTACTCCTCTTTCAAAGGGTCACTTCTCCCTCTTTATAAGAGATCATACCTCTCCTGAAGGATTGTTTTTCCCCCAAAGGATCACTCCTTTTCCAAAGGACTAACCCTTTTTTAAAGGATTATTCCCTCTGTTTAAAGTATTCTCTCTGTTTAAAGAATTCTCTCTGTTTAAAGAATGTGGACGCTTCTTGCAACATATCTTGAAGATAGAGTGTTAGCAAGGTGGTGACTGTGAGGTCAGCACTAGAGCCAGGATTGATCCCGTGTTGCTTGAGATGGTGGTCAAAATTTTTCCAGGATGCCGGCCAGTCTTTATGATTATTCATTGATTCCAATGCGTTTATCTTTTGCTGTGCCTGTATTCTCAGATCATGAGCCGTTTGAGATCCCCATTGACGCAGAACATGACCATCGATACAGGTGGCCAGAAATGTCATATAAATATATGCCGCTGACCGGGCTGGATTCCAATGCCGGGACCCGGCATAGCGGCTGGCTGGAATGCCGATATGGAAAATATCCTGAAATCCATTGGCATATTGGCGGGCGATGCTGTCACGATCAGCCGCCTGATGCATGGCGGTGCGTAAACAAACAGTGGGGGGGGTATGGATATCATGCTCTGCTGCATGGCCGAGTCCTCCCGGATTGGCCCGGGCGATGGCCGTGAAAACAGCCGCTGTGTCGGCAAGGGTAAAGCTGCTGAGAATCTCATTGAGTTTTACCCGAAGATCACTGGCTGATCGGGCGCGGCAGAATGCGGTTAAGAGAGGGGCACAGAGCAGAAGAATGCCCAGATTGGTATTACAGCCAACCTGTTCCATGGTCACGCTTACGCAGCGATGAATACGTTGCCCGCATGGTTGGCTTAAATCAGTAAGAATGGGTGCTGTCAGCATGGCACTCCGGCGAAAATCGGCAACTGTCATCCCGTGGCCATCGGCATGGATGTGGACATTGCCGGGCTTGAGAGCTTCAAGCTCCAGACTGCAGGCCCGGAGATAGGCCCGGGCAGCTTGTTCAGATTGTATCTTCTGAGATTTTGAGAGCCGCCGCTTGTCAGGCAGGCTGGCTGGGGTTGGGTCACGTCCGGTCATGGGTAGAGATTTTTAATACAGACGAATTTCCATAGATGAATTTCCGTAGATGAATTTCCCCAGATTAGTGGGGAATGTTCAACCGGGGTTCTTTTTTGGCTGGTGTTGTGGTTCATTTGATCCATGGGTGGTTTGGTCACATTTGGTCAGATGGTCATCTGATCAAACAGCCGTCTGATCCATAATATGATCAATAATATGGTCGGCAATCGTGATCGATGTTGCTGTTTGTAAGCCCTTCCAGGCCGGGATGCTATTGACTTCGAGAATGTGCCACTCCCCGTGTGGATCACATATGATATCAACCCCGGCATAATCGGCGTTTAAGGTTTTGGCGGCTGCTGTGGCCAGGTCACCCAATATTCCGGTGGGGGGAACAGATTGGCAGCATCCTCCCTGACGTACATTGGTGATCCAATGGGTTCCGGTGCGGCGCATCGCGGCAACCGGACGGGTGCCGACCACCATGACCCGGAAATCACAGCCCGGATCACGGGGATTTTCCGGGCCAATATAATGCTGAAGGTGATAAACTCCGCCAATGGTCTCAGCCGCCGGAAGGTCAGAGCTGTGGGTGATGAGCCGTAACCCCTGGCCCTGAGCACCAAACAGAGGTTTTAAGACGATTTTTTGTCCCCTTCTGGTCGCTTTTTCAACGAAAAGACGGGCCTGTTTGGTGGATTCACAAGACATCGTCTCCGGGACCGGCAACCCGGCCCGGGCGAGAAGAAATCCGCACATGGCTTTATCCACCATATGCTCAATAACCCGGGCATCATTAAAAACCGGCCGGCCGGATTCCCGTAATCCATGCAGAAGACTGAGGCGCATGGTAATTTGTTCAAGGCTCCCGGCAGCAATACAGCGCGCGATGACTGCCAGCGGTTCCCCACCCCCGGGGGCAGCCGGAAATGTGATGCGTCCCTCCCGGTTGTGGCATGTGATGGCGCATTGGTCATATGAAGCCCAGACAATGTTCAGATTGCGCTTGCCTGAGGCGGTGGTGAGTTGGCGGGCATGCCAGTCCGGGGCATCACTGCAAAGCAGAATCCAGGGGGCTTGAGAATCCGGAGAGGAACGGGTTGAGCAAGAATGGGTTGAGGCAACCGGCATAGAACCTGCGCCAGCCAGAGGGCCAATTATCCAAAGGATGTATTGATTAAGGATTCGTTCAGGGCACCAGTATGGAAACTGCGCCCGGTATCAAGACAGGTAACGCTTGCTTTGGCGGGGCTGAAAAGAGAGCCATGAATCGCGTAAAAATCCTGGTTATATGAGGTAAAAATTTCTGCAAATGGCCGGCCATAATCCTTTGATTGAGAACTGGGGAGTTGATGGGCAAGGTCACGGGCGTCATCTTCGGGACCACTGACAAACAGGTGTATTTCACCACCATAGATGATGGCATCATTGGTGCGTCCCATGCTGGAAATAAAGTCAACTGCCGGTGGCGGCAGGGGGGCAGCACCAGCCCCGTCAATCACCCGTTCGAGCGGGAAGCCAATCTCATGGGTTTTATGCAGACCCACCTCAAGGACCCGCCCGACAATCTGGACCGATCCGGCCAGACTGCTGGTCGGGGTGAGGATGATGACCAGCTTTTCCGGAGAGACACGGCACCGTTTAGCAATCGTTTTGATCAGGGTTGCGGGGGGGTAACGATCAACCTCCAGAACCAGGCAGGCAGAGCGTGCTTTATCGCGATATCCCAGCTCTTCATAGAGTGGCTCAGCCAGCGCCCGGGCCCGGCCCGGCCCCGAACCAAGGGCGAAAAAATCCCCCTCCGATAGCAACCAACCGGCATATTGACTGCCCAGACATGCCAGGACAGGATTGCTGCTGGTCACAGCAATCAACCACCGCCATTGTTCAAATTTGGTGCTGTTATGGATTGCCACCTGGCCCAGGCCACCCATACAGATCTCGGTAACCAGACGCCCTGCTTCTAAACATCCCGGAACTTTGATTCCGCAATCAATGATGGTTGTTCCGTTTTTTTCCCGGTCAACGGCGATTCGCAAGCGGCCGGCCTGCTTTATCAGATTTTGCACCAGAGGCCAGGTACAGGAATTGACGTTTGGCCATTCACGCACAGCCTGATTGCGTTGGTTGGGGGGCAGGGGAGCCGATTTTTTCTGAGACTGAGACATTTGAGATTGAGACATTTGGGACTGAGACAGTATCTTTAAAAAACCATGATTAAATTATTAAAAAAACCATTACTAAAAAAACCGGTTTGCAGAATGGGTCCCAATACAAATGACCGGATAATAGCGGATAATAACAGTATCAATAAAAGCAGTTTTCGATTCTCTTGTCATGGGAATTTCTGTTTTGAATAGTTCTTGTCTGGTGAAAATATTGATAAAATCAGATTTTATCGCTGAGATTACTATGGGTATATTTATTTTTTACATATTTGCTCCGGCGAATACCCAACTGCCGGGAAGATATCTGATCATCACCGATCGACTGGATGCTGCAAATGGGTTGCCCTGAGGCAATCATTTTGGGGCCATGGGGTGTATCGACACAATAGGAGGGCCAGTCAACATCCGACGGGATAGAACAATCCTGGTCGGCATAGCATAATGTGAGGCTGATATCATGGGTGCTGATTCCCGGCCATCGCGGCCATAACTGACCCTGGCAGGCAGCCATATGGGCCGGGATACTCCAGCCCGGTGCCATGTTTTCCAGGATATCAATGGCTGCTCCCGGACGTGGGTTGATTTCCAAAATCGAAAAGGATTCCCGATCAATCAGGACATCAAGACTGTTGAGACCGCGCAGGGAAAAATAAGCACTCAGCTGTGCTGCCGCATCAGCCAGCCGGGTTTGCAGATCCCTGGTCAGATTGGGTTTGGTCGAGAGACCTCCAAAGCGGTAAGGGTGCTCAGTTGTTGGCGCCAGCCAGTTGCGACAAAAACACACAATATCGGTTTGATCCCCTTTGGTGATGAACTGGACTGAGTATGGGTGTCCGCTCTGGCGTTTTTGATAGTAGATCTTTGATCGGGTACTGCCTGTGCCGGGTGTTGTCTTGCCCTGAAACGGCATGACTGCCATCCCGCCGGCACTTCCGGCCTGTTTACGCAGCCAGTGTTGCTCATTTTTTGGTGGCAACCGGAAAATCGGCGGGGCCGGGAGATTGAGGCATCGCAGAGCGTCAAAAAAAGCCTCCGGCTGCGTGACCTGAGCAACAACAGCAGCTGTATTGCCGAAAACAGGCCGCTCCTGACTGATGATATCAAGAAGATCAGGACGCGATTCAAAGCCGCTTCCATAAATGAGTGGCCACCGGGAATCCTCATGATCAAAAGCCCGGAGCAGGCCATCAGCATCAAAACCACAGACCGGGTCACCGGCAATGATATGAGAATCAAGCGCAACGGACCGGGTTTCCCGATCACCGAACAAATCCATAATGACCGGGGTGGCACCGGCCCGCCGGGCGGCCACACCAATGGCTCGTCCGGAAAGAGCGGCAACGGCAAGCACGCGATGCCCCGGTTTATCCGTTGCCGTTCACGATTTTTCGTGCAACCTCAGTTGCTTGCTCAAAATTCAGATAGAGTGGCTTGTCGCTGTTGCACATCGATTCGAACAGTATTCTCTGGGTTTTGATCTTGACATCACCGAAGGTCAGAGGGCCGATTGCTAGGGCCCCGGATTCAAGACGTGTATTGTCGTCATGGAGTCCACATCCCTCAATGCCGGCAGGCGGCACAGCATTGGCATCGGCAACAACTTTGATCTGTGGTGCGGTGGCCAACATGGCTTTGGACAGAACCTGGACACCTGCCCGGGCAGCACAAAAAACAACATCAGCATCAGCCAGCAAAGCGGTATTCAACGCATCGCTGCTGCCATCAGCCGGGATGACCTCAACCCCAAATCGCTTTTTATAGCCTTCCGATAATCGGCGGACATTTTCAATCCCATCATACCCGATGATGGTGGCTTCGGCCCCGGCCTGGGCGCAAATCACCCCTGAAATCGAACCAACGATGCCTTTGCCGCCATAGATTTTGACCTTAAGCCCTTTGAGGGTGAGACCAAATTGATCCAGCAAGGTTTTCTCAGCACAGGCAACCATTGCTGCGGCAGTGGTGAAAGAGCCGGCCGGGTCCGGAAAAACCGAAATTTCAAATGGCGGAACCATTGCTGCCCTGGCTTCTTCCAGCATATCAAGGGCCAGCACGGCATCTTTTCCACAAATAAACACCCCGGTCCGCTGAGCATCGGCAACAGCCCGCGAAAAAATCGCATCCTGCACCAGGGCCTTAACATGATCGCGCGTAACATTGGCCAGCGGCACCACAGCATCAAAGCCGGCGTCATAGGCCATATTAACGTCAAACGGGCTGACATTTTGTTGTGGGGTCATCATATGCAGGATGTATTTTCTGGTTTTGGTCATCATTACTCTTCTTAACGATTTAAGTTACTCTTTTTATTCAGTTAAAATGACTCTTCTTATTAAGAATTGAACGTATTAAGAATTGAACGATTATTTTAACTCTTGAACGATCATTGCTCTGTGTTGATTGATTTTTTGGTTGATTGGTTTTTTCATTTGAGTGCTCTTAGCATGATTGATACGAAAATTGATAACAAAAATCATAATCTATATTATAAATAATCATGCTCTATCACGTAAATGCCGCCTGAATACCGTCCGGCTATGCTCCTGTCATGCCGCATCAATCACCTGAATTATGGTTGTGTAACAATGCGATGGCCGATATTGCAGGCGCGACATAGCATGAAAGAAAGATCAATACCAGCCGCCTTTTTTTTATTGCCTGTTTCCTGGTGCTTTAATTGTGTCTTTAATTTTCTGATGAGGCTTTTGGCTTCTGATTTACTTTGAGTAAAAGCAAAACCAGTTGGCCCCCAGGAACTTTGTCCATAGCCTTTGACACCGTTGCGGGCCATCCAGGACAGGGCATCGGCAACCAAAGGGCTGCTGAAGCGGCCGTTTTGAGCGGTGGCAAAATGGTCACCGACTGCGGCCTGAAGCTCGGTAATGGCCTGGCTGAAGGCATTGAAATCAGCACTGGCAACCGCGGGCAATATTTGCATGACGACCAGGCGGCATAAATCGGCTGCTAAGGCTGCCGAATAGGGTGGTAAATCAACAAAGGCCTTGCGTTCAGCGGGCCCGTGTATGCCCCGTTGCTTAAAGTCGAAAATCAGGATGATCCACCACTCTTCGGGGAAGTCAAGGCGGGCAATCGGCGGCGGGGCGGTGCTCTGCTTTTGTTCAGCCAGGGTCTGTTTGGTTGGTTGGCCGCCATCAAGAATAAAGCCACCATGAGAAAAGGCGGCCAGTCCAATCCCTGAGCGGGTGCCACGCCGAAGTGTTTGAACCGCCGCCTTGCCAATGACCGGAGAGGCATCATTAAGCATCGCAAGACCGGTCCCGATAGCCAGGGCAAGCTGGGTTCCTGAACCCAGCCCGGTATGCGGGGGAATGGCTGTGTCAATATCGATTTCGGCCTGTTGTTTATAGCCGTAGGCGGCGATGATTTTTTCGGCATATTCTTGTGCTCTGTCTCTGTCCGGACCAATGACCGAAAGACATTCTTGCTGGCGGAACGTCATCACGGTTTGCGGTTGGTCCAGGGTGAGACCAAGGCTGCCAAACAGACGTCCCCGCCCGCCATGCAAATCAAGAAAACCAAAATGCAGACGCGCCGGGGCAGATATCCGGATAGTGTCCATTGCTGTCAAAATATGATGCGGCCAGAATATGATGTGACGAAGAGTGATTTTTTTCCGATGGTGCTGAGAGTCAATATTGTTATATTGGCCGATGATTCTGGTTCCCGGAACTGAATAGAATGTTTCATCAACCAGGGCCGGTCATGGTTCAACATCATGGCTCAACACAATAAATCATGGCTCAACACAATGCTGAATAAAATGCTGAATAAAATAACGTCTGAACATAATAAATAATGGTTAAATAAAATAATGTCTGAACACAATACGGAGCGAACCTATTCTGATAGCGAGGTTACCCAACGCCTTGAGCAAACTCTGCCGGAGTGGCGGCTGGAGGGGAGATGGATCTGTCGTAAATATCGCACATATAGCTGGAAAGGAACATTGATGGTGGTCAATGCAGTCGGGCATCTGGCCGAAGCGGCCTGGCATCATCCGGATATTGTCGCATCCTATGCTTTCGTTGAGGTCAAACTGACCAATCATGCCGCCAAAGGCATCACCGATAAGGATTTTGCTTTGGCGGCTAAAATTGAGGAAATGATTGGTTGGCGTCCGGGTTCTGAGGATGGACCTCTTGAGGGAACCCCGAATACGGATCAACGCTTTGCTTATATCAAATATGACTGACGAACAGCTGATGATGATTTTGGTTGTGTAACAAAGCATGGCATCACCCTGTTTGGGGAACCGAATTGTTGGTATGGGTGACACGGTTGGTATTTGGTGTTTACGTCGGTTTTTAGTATTTATGTTTTTAGTATTTATTACGTAATTTATTTGTATTTATTACGTATAGTTATCTGGTATTTACTCTGTATAACGTCATTGATGACTTTAAGTATATCATTGATGACTTTAAGTATGTCATTGATGAATTTAAGTATTACGTAGTCGGGTATAACATAAAACATATGTATAATATAAAATATGTCGCGTCCATTAACATCACGTAATATGACATAACTTAGGTACATATAACTTAGGTACATAACGTAGGTTGCGTGTACTATCTTTGGGATGATGCTTTTTCTGCCCGTTTTTTGGGATGTGAGAAAGCAAAAGGGAGAGTGTTCTATCCAAAAATCGGTTCCATGCCCGTTTTGCGGGCTGTGTTGTGATGATTTACAGGTTTCGGTGCTTGCGGATCGTTCCTTGCGGTTGCGCAAAGGCGGCTGTGTGCGTGCTCAGGAGCGTTTTACCGGGGCCGGAATGGATGCCGAACCGATGGTGGCAGGCAAGCCGGTTTCTCTGGCTGAGGCTCTGCGACAAGCGGCAACTCTTATCCGGGGGTCCCGGATGCCGCTCTATGGTGGTTTAGCCACTGATATTGAGGGGTTTAAAGCGTTCTTACAGCTGGCTGATCACACCGGTGGGGTTGTTGATCATGCGGCTTCTGAAGGATATTTTCGCAATGCCAGGGTGGTCCAGACTGAAGGATGGGTAACCACAACGATTGGCGAAATACGCAACCGGGCTGATCTGATTATCATGGCCGGGACCGATGGAGTCACCGCCGCCCCGCGTTTTTTTGAAAAATGTGTCTGGACCAGATCTGCTTTATTCAAACCACAACCGCAAGATCGCCGGGTCATCTATATCGGGCGCGGCCTTGATACGGCAGCCGGGGTATCACCGACTGGTCGTCAACCCCTTCATCTCCCTGGCAGGCCCGATCAGTTGGCTGAGATTTTTCTGGCTCTCAAAGCATTGTATGAAGGGCGCATATTGGCGGCCCGCAGAGTGGCTGGCGTTCCCAGG
This sequence comes from Alphaproteobacteria bacterium, assembly GCA_965199175.1. GTDB lineage: Bacteria > Pseudomonadota > Alphaproteobacteria. Next base: position 1,494,245 of record OZ240684.1, on the reverse strand, counting down.
GCAGCCCTTGAGGATGTTCTGGCCCATATCCGCAATGCGTCTTACGGGGTGATTGTATGGAACGCCGCCGAATTGAGTGATACTGCCGGTGATCATGCCGTTGAAGCGATCAATCTTTTGATCAAAAAGATCAATCTTGAACAGCGTTGTGCCGGGTTTCCATTGAGTGGGTCGAATAATATTCAGGGTGCTGCCCAGGCCGCGACATGGCAGAGCGGCTATCCCCTGCGGGTGAGCTTTGCCAACGGTAAGCCGCATCATGATGCCGATGCTTATGCGACCAGAACACTCCTGGCACGTGGTGAGGCTGATTGCTTCATTTGGGTTTCGACATTCGATACCGATCTGGCTCCTCCGCCTCATGATACTTCTCTCATTCTGATTGGGCGTCCGGGTAGTGTGGGGGCGCGAAAATCAGCAGTGTATCTGCCGGTGGGCATTCCCGGGATTGATCATATCGGTTCATTTACCCGTGGTGATTCAGTGGCGGCCTTGCCGTTACGCAAATTGCGCGATACCTCTTTGATGAGTGCGGCGATGATGGCGCATGCCTTGATGGAAGCTCTGCAAACAGCCGGGAGAAGCTGATATGGTGACGGTCTTACGTGGTGGCCGGGTGTATGATCCGCGCAATAATATCGATGGCGTGGTCAGGGATATCTTCCTGCGCGACGGGCGGATTGTTGCTGAGCCTGACTGTGGTCAACCCGATGCGGTTCATGATCTCTCAGGGATGGTGGTGATGGCCGGGGGCATTGATATGCATAGCCATATTGCCGGCGGCAAGATGAATATTGCCCGGATTTTGTTACCCGAAGAACATGCCCGCCATACCCGTGCCCGGGCGCGGTTGACTCGTTCAGGCAGCGGTGAGGCAACAATGACCAGCTTTGCCACCGGCTACCGCTATGCTGAGATGGGGTATACGGCGGCTTATGAACCGGCCATGCTGCCGGTTAATGCCCGCCAGACTCATCTGGAAATGGCTGATATTCCGATGCTTGACAAAGGCGCTTATGCGATGTTGGGCAATGATGATTTTTTTCTGCGGATGCTGGCCAGGAAAGCCGATTTTGCAGCCATTAAGGATTATGTTGCCTGGACAATACACAGCACCCAGGCCCTGGGCATTAAGGTGGTCAATCCTGGTGGTATTTCGGCGTTTAAGTTTAATGCCCGACGTCTTGATATTGATGAGAAACACCCCCATTACCCGGTGACACCGCGCCAGGTTCTCAAAACCCTTGCCCGGGCGGTTCATGAAATCGGGCTTCATCATTCGCTCCATGTGCATGGTCCCAATCTTGGGGTGCCCGGCAATGTGGACTCCACGCTGAGCATGATTGATGGTGCAGGAGGGGTGCCCCTGCATCTCACCCATATTCAGTATCACTCCTATGGGGTTGAGGGAGACCGGGGATTTTCTTCCGGGGCCGCCCGCATTGCCGAAGCGGTGAATGCGCATCCGAATATTTCGGTTGATGTCGGTCAGATCATGTTCGGTCAGACAGTGACGGCATCCGGTGATTCGATGTCCCAGTTCCGTAACCATCCCCATGCGCATCCGAAAAAATTTGTTTGTATGGATATTGATTGCCAGGCTGGTTGTGGCCTGGTGCCGTTTCGTTATCGTGATAAAAATTTCGTCAATGCGTTACAATGGGCCATTGGTCTGGAGATTTTTCTGCTGATTGATGATCCCTGGCGGGTTTTTATGACCACTGACCATCCCAATGGGGGTCCTTTTACATCTTATCCGCATCTCATTCGTTTATTGATGGATAAGTCCTTCCGGGATGACATGCTGGCAACCCTCAACCCGGCGGCCCGCCGTGCGACCAATTTGGCATCTATTCAGCGCGAATATTCCCTTCAGGAGATTGCGATTATGACGCGGGCCGGTCCGGCCCGGCTTCTGGGGCTTGAGGATCGTGGGCATTTAGGGGTTGGTGCAGGTGCTGATATCGCGGTTTACAAGGAGCATCCCAACAAGCAAAAAATGTTCGAGACTCCGGAACTGGTTTTTAAGGATGGCAGATTGATTATCCGGCGGGGCCGGTTGGTTGATGTGATCCAGGGAGCGACCCATGTGGTTCGTCCTGACTATGACCGGTCGATTGAACAATCTCTTGGTCGCTATTTTGAGACTTATATGGGAATGTCACTGGCCAGCGCGACCATCCGGGAAGATCACTTCACGCCTGAACAGAGCTTCCGTCCTGAAAAAGCCGCATGCCGGGAAAGGGTTTCATAATGCGGGATATCATGCGGGTGAACAGATCATGCGGGTGAATGGTGTCCTGATTGATTCTACGTTTGCTGAGGCTTTTCCGATGCGAGCCACCCGGTTGATTGTGACTGCTGATACCCGCCGCTGGGCCCAGGCAGCGGCTCAAAGCGTGACTGGTTTTGCTACCTCGGTGATTGCATGCGGTTGCGAAGCCGGTATTGAGCGGGAAATTCCGGCTAAAGAAACCCCGGATGCCCGACCAGGGGTGGCCATTTTGATATTTGCGATGTCGTCTAAGGAATTGGCAAAACAAGTCCTCAACCGGGCCGGGCAATGTATTATGACAGCCCCGACAACGGCCTGTTTTGCCGGGATTCGAAGTGATAAGCCGATCAAACTTGGGGCAGCATTGCGCTATTTTGGGGATGGTCGGCAAATTTCCAAGATGATTGATGAGCGGCGTTATTGGCGGATTCCGGTGATGGATGGTGAATTTTTATGCGAAGATTATGCGTATCAGGTTGACGGGGTTGGTGGGGGTAATTTTCTGATTTTGGCAACTTCACGTGGTGCCGCTCTGCGGGCTTCAGAAGCCGCAGTGCAGGCGATGCGCCGGGTTCCCGGGACGGTTTTGCCTTTTCCTGGCGGGGTGGTCCGGTCCGGCTCCAAAGTTGGGTCCCGGTATAAGAGCCTGATTGCATCGACCAATGACGCCTTTTGTCCCACTTTGAAGGGGTTGGTTGAGAGCCAGTTATCACCCGATATGCGCTCGGTGATGGAGATTGTCATTGATGGTCTTGATGAGGATGCGGTGGCTCAATCAATGCGGGTTGGTCTCAAAGCGGTGTGTGATCTTGGTCGTGATGCCGGGGTGCTGAGGATATCGGCCGGGAATTATGGTGGTAAACTGGGTCCGTTTCATTTTCATTTGCGTCCGGTTATGCGCTCATGAGCATGTTACGTCTCACCGTGAAAAAGTCTTTTCCGGGTCGTGTCGATATGCGTCCGTTAACCGATAGCGGTGTTCTGGCCAAAGGTCCTGAGGCGGTTGGCCGTCTGAGGGTTCAGGCATATCCGGGAAAATCCGGTGCCGGGAAAATGCCTTTGGGGGATCTGTTCGCGATAGAGGGGACAGCATTATGTGGTCATGATGATGATCAACTGATCATCACCGGAGATTGCGGGAAGCTGGATGGTCTTGGGGCCGGCTGGCAGGCAGGCAATGTGTTGGTTGAAGGTGATTGCGGTGATCATTTGGGTGAAAAAATGGCTGGAGGAACAATCCATGTCGGTGGTGATGTCGGGTCCCGGGTTGGATGTGGCATGGCGGGTGGCCGGATTGATATTGCCGGAAATGCCGGGGACCTGGTTGGTGCGGCATTGCTGGGGCAACGGGTTGGTATGACCGGGGGGGTGATTTGTATCCTGGGTCGGGCCGGGGACCGGCTGGGTGAGCGGATGCGCCGTGGGTCGGTTTTGGTGGCCGGTGATGTTGGTGCGCATTGTGGCGCACGCCTGATTGCCGGAACGATTTGTGTCCTGGGGATGACCGGGCCGGGGCTGGGCCTGATGATGCGCCGGGGAACGGTGTTGTTATCAGCCAGGCCACCGGCTTTGGCCCCAACCTTTCAGGATTGCGGCAGCCATGATCTGCCATTTTTTGCTCTTTTGATGAAATATATCGGTGGGTTTGGCGGGCCATTTACCAAATTTTCCCGCAAGCCCGGGCGTTGTTTGCGTAAATATGCCGGGGATATCGGGGTTGGTGGCCAGGGTGAGATCCTTATTCCTGATCCGTCATCCTGATTCTCTCAATCAATAAATGTGGTGTTGATATTCTGTTAACCAAAACATACCTTGGGAACAAGGGAGGAGCATCATTCATGCATTATAACCGGCTGATTGTCTGGCGGTTTTTGTGCCGATTGATGATGGCACGGTGCCGGTATGCGGTTGATCCGTTGGCCTTGCGGTCCGTGGTCTGATGCGTTCGGAAGTTTTGCCAGTCCCTGACCATGCCGGGCCGGTGGGTGAGGCAGGGGTTTTTTCTTCGAAACGTGACCATGCGCCTTGTGCGTTTCGTCAGCTCCCTGAGGGTTTGGAATACAATACCCGCTTAAAAATCGATGGGGTGGAGTTTTTGAAGATGCTGCCGGAACAGTGCTCTCCGGTGGTTTTTTTTGACCCCCAATATCGCGGCATTCTGGATCAGCAGGCCTATGGCAATGAAGGGGAACGCCAGAAGGGCCGGGCTGGTCTGCTTCAAATGACTGAAAAAAAGATCAACGAATTTATCCGCGAGATTGATCGTATTTTGATTCCTTCCGGGCATTTGTTTTTATGGATGGATAAATTCCATCTGTGTAAGGGTTTTACCGATTGGCTCACCGGAACCCGGCTGGATGTTGTTGATATGGTGACCTGGGATAAGCAGCGAATGGGGATGGGGTACCGCACCCGGCGGGTCTGTGAATATCTGGTGGTTATGCAACGGCAACCCCGGCGGGCTAAGGGGGTTTGGAAACTCCATGATATTCGCGATATGTGGTCGGAAAAAGTCCCTGTTGGCAAGGGGGTTCATCCCAAGCCGGTTAGGTTACAGACCCGGTTGATTGAGGCGGTGAGCCATCCCGGGGATGTGATCGTGGATCCGGCAGCCGGCTCCTTTTCAGTTCTGGAAGCCTGCCGGTTGTGTGGTCGTGATTTTCTGGGCTGTGATATCCAAGGCTGAAAGAAGCAGATCATAAGACGTACAGGAGAAGAAGAATAAAAACAAATTATTTGACTTGAACGACTATTTATTTATGCAGATTGAGCGGCATTGAGGATGAAGAGTTATGCACGAAAACTTGGAAAAATTACTTCTAGCCGCTGTTAATACGAGAATTTGGAACAAATTTGATATGTCTGAAAAATATAAGGTGTCGGTAGTATGAGTCGGATATGGAACTTCTTAAAATTTGTCGTTGCAGCCTTTTGCGGAGCTGGGTTTCTTTGGGTTTTTTCCCTCTTGTATCAAGTCGTTAACTTTCCTGATGCGATTTCTTCTGAACCGCTGGCAACGCTAGATATTAGTTATGTCGATTTTTTAACAATCATGCTGACATGCGTTACTATCGTTCTTGCAGCGGTCGGTATAGGTGTCGGAGTGATCGCAGCTTATACTATTAAAAATCTTAAGGATGATGCGAAGGCAGAGGTAAAAAAGGCAATGGGCGATTTAGAAAAAAATTTAGACAAGAAAGTTACTGCAGTTGCATATAATGTTGGTCGTAATTTGGAAGAGGATGAAGACTCAGATGAGGAGGCAAGATAACAATGGCGCAGTCAACGGAATGGAATAGGCTGACGAAAGAACAACGCGATATTATCGAAGAACATCAGGCTGAAAATTCGGTTCCTGTTGGAGCTCTTGCTGGGCGATTTGACCTACAGGTTAAAATTGCAAATCTTGGTCCCGGTATTTCAGGGTGCATTTTAAAAAGAGATGGTAGTTACACAATCAAAGTCAATCGCTTCGAGGCGAAGGGACGACAACGATTTACGATAGCGCATGAAATCGCACATTTTTTATTACACCGTCACATAATTGATCAGTCTCCGAATGGTATTACGGACACGGTGCTTTATCGCTCCGGAGCACCCGAACAAACTGAATTTGAAGCCAATCGATTGGCAAGTGATATTTTAATGCCAGAAAAATCGGTTAAAAAACGCCTTGAAGAGCTTGGCGGAAATGTCAGTGATACGGTAATTGAAGCTTTGGCGGAGAATTTTGGGGTCTCAAAAGGAGCAATGGAAATTCGGCTCCAGAACATTGCTGTATAAATATATTCTATGCTTTTTACGAGTGCCCTTTACGTTCCAACTCTCGCAATTCGGCCAAGTGAGATGCGAGGGTTGGAGTATTTGCCTCTTGCAACAAAAGAACGCATGGTACCATGTGTTCTGCTTGCGCCTTGGGTCAACGCTCATTCTATAAATAATGCGATTGAACGATTTCAAACTGCTTATGAAAGCGGTCCATATTTCCTGGATATTGATCGGGACTACACCTACCCAAATCCCGAAGCATCTGCGCAGATAGAATTGAAGCAGCTTTCTGATCCTGCAGATGCGTTCGCATCATGGTGTAATTTTATTGGAGAACATAGCCGGATTATTCCGTGTCTACAGCTTCGTGATCAGAGTGAAGTGGAAATTCGCTGTCAGATTGAGAAGTATCGCAAATACAAACGTACCTTTGCATTACGTATTTTTCATCAATGTGAGCCGATCAATTTGGGTCAGGTGATTGGTGCACTTAAAGCGGAGGGAACTGCTGACTTCACCATAATTTTGGAAGGTGGATGGTCGCAAGATGCATTGGGTTTACATCGTTGGTTTAGCGGTATCATTGATGACATGCTTACTGATATCGATGCTCAGGTGCCGATTGTTGTTTCATGCACGACAATACCAAAGGTGTTCAGAAATTGTATTGGGCGTAGCAAAGTCACGTTTACCAATCATGAACTGGTTCAACAATTACAAAAAAAACGTAATGATCGAAAGATTATCTACGGTGATTGGGCGGGCACCCGCCCCCGTGAACGATCTGGTGGTAGTGGTTCTGAGATTCCACCACGCATTGATTATCCGCTCAAGGATGCATGGTGGGTTTACCGAAATCCGGATGCACAATGGACCTTTCAGACTGCTGCCAAACAACTGGTTTCGGACGCTGAAATTTGGGATGGTCGTACAGGCCAATGGGGTGAACAGATGATTTCCGAGACTGCTGTAAGTGAACATCTTGGCATTAACACGCCTCACAAAAATACCGCCGTTCGGGTGAATCTACATCTTCATCGGCAAGCGTTCTATGGCATTGACTCTCTGCCGATGGAGGGCTTTGAAGAAGACTGGAAAGATTGATTGGGTGGTGCCTTGTAAATGATGCCATCGTGGCCATGCGGCAACGTGATCAGGGACCCAACCGGGATTATTTTTTAAGGGAACTGGTGGCAATTCCCCGTATCCGTACCCACTTAAAGGTTCTGATTGACCGGTATCAGGCATCGGAGGATGCTGATGGATGAATCCCTGATGGCAGATTCTCAGAACTGGTCTGTATTGTGGTCTGTTATATTGGTCTGACCGGCGGCGGCTTGCCAGACTGGTAACAGATCACGTTTCAAAATTTCAAGCCAGGAAGGCAGGCTTTTTTCGGCAGTATGGCGCGCGGCTTTGGCCATGCGGATACGGGCCGGTCGGTCGGTGATTAAAGGCCGAAGCGCATTGGCCCATTCAACTGCCCCGCCATTGACCACCAGACCACCAGCCCCATCACCCAGCAGGCGTTCCATACCGCTTTCTTCTGAGACCAGGATCGGCAGGCCGGATGCCAGAGCTTCGGCAGCCGCATTACCGAAGGTTTCATTTTTTGATGGCATGGCAAAAATATCAGCACTGGCTTCCAGGCGGGCAATGCTGTTGGCGGGGACAAATCCCGGACACAGAACCCGTTGCCCCAGCATGGTGACAATATGGGGACGATCCGGTCCTTCCCCGGCACACACCAACCAAAGCGGCAATCCCTGATCAATCAGGATTTTGGCTGCCTGCGCGATGATCAATGTCCGTTTGATGCTATCAATGCGTCCCACAGTGAGCAGCACCACCGCATCAGGGGGAATTCCGTAGGCTTCATACAGCCAGGTCCGGTCTCTTTTTTGGGGGGTAAACTGTATCGTATCGAGACCCCGGCTGAGAAAGCCGATACGCTCAGGGGGCAGAACCCTCAGGGCATCTTCCATATCTTCTGGTCGGCTGAGCAGGGCAAAAGCAGCCTGGGCCTGATGCCTGGCCAGTTTGCGGCGCATGCTGCGTTCACCACGCTGATCAACCGCCATGGTACCCAGAAGAAAACGGCTGATCCATCCTTTCCCGAACAGTTGATGAATAATATCGGCGGTGTATTGGCGGGTGTAAACCGGGGTATCGGTATGGATGGAATTCACCAGAGGAATACCGGAGCGTTTGGCAACCCGGGTGGCTGTTTTGGCAAAATTGAAAAAAGCATCGGTGGTATGGATGACATCGGCTCCGGTTAAGGCTTTGGCTAAACCGGGATGATAGGGCGCGAGATCCGTGTGATCCGGGGCGGCATCAAGGAAAGGCAGGCGGGCAGTCGAAAACACCGGTCGATGTAAATGGTAACGTGTCTGGGGACCAATTTCTATGATCGGACCATAGGGTACGGGTTTCTGACCATGGGTTGAACCGGAGGGTCTGGAAAAATGTAGGGTCAGATCAATCTGATCGGCGACCTCTAAAGCGGCATGAGCAAAGGCTTCCCAGCATTTGACATGGCCACCGGCTTCGGGTCGCCAGGCCAGATCAACCAGCACATGGACCCGCACAGGACGCATGGGGGCAGCACTATGTTGCGTCACATCGGCTCTATGGGGCCGGGCTGTGGCGATTCCCGGAGGCTGTTTGGCTAAGGCTTCAGGCATCCCTGAGGGTTGGTGACGATGGGGGATGGGACATGGGATAAGCGTGATCTGAATAAGTGGAACGGATCATGCTGAAATACTCAGCAAAGATATAGAGGAAAAGATATCAAAAGGACAGAGCAGCGAAAAGATGGCGGGAAAAGAATCTTCCCAAAAGCCGAAACAGAAAACCAGGAATAAAAAACCAGGAGCAGAATCTGAAAAATTTGATGATTAACCGGTTGGCAAGGTTTTTTGAATGAGGCATAGTCCGATCTGGTTGGTCAACAAAAAGAATATTTTATGTTTGGTATTCACTATCGGGTGTTTTTGTTTTCTCTGTCATTTTCGGTCTCTTTTTGGTTTTTTCTCAGCATGTACATTCTTTAATTTTCTCATTTCCTTTTATTTCTCATTCCTCTCATTTTTCAGATTATTCTTCTCATTTTTCAGATTAGGTATTGCTGATGCAAATCGCTGTTCTTAAAGAGCGATGGCCCGGAGAGACACGTGTTGCTGTTACTCCTGAGACTGTTGGCCACTATCGCGACCTTGGTTGTTCAGTTGTGATTGAGGCCGGGGCCGGGGTTGGAGCATCTGTTTCTGACGATGCCTTTGAGTCAGCAGGGGCTGTCGTGATGCGTTCGGCCACAGCGGTTCTCAAGGATGCTGATATCGTTTTGAAGCTGCGTGCTCCCCTCAGTGCAGGGCGTGGACCTGATGAACTGGCGGCAATCAGGAAAAAAGCTGTTCTGGTTGCGTTGCTGGATCCGGCCCGGAATCCGGGTCTTCCCGGTCGCCTTGCCAAGGCCGGGGTAACAGCGTTTGCGATGGATCTGATGCCGCGTATTACCCGTGCTCAAAGTGCGGATGCCTTGTCATCGCAGAGTAATTTAGCTGGATATAAAGCAGTCATTGATGCCGCCGCGCTTTATGACCGGGCACTGCCAATGATGATGACGGCTGCTGGTGCTGTTTCGCCGGCCAGGGTTTTGATTCTTGGGGCTGGGGTTGCCGGGTTGCAGGCGATTGCAACAGCCCGGAGATTGGGTGCGGTGGTTTCGGCTTTTGATGTGCGCCCGGCAGCCAGGGAACAAGTTGAAAGCCTGGGGGCCAAATTTATTGAAGTTGAAGATACAGCATCTGCTCAGGCTGAGACTGCCGGTGGATATGCCAGGGAAATGAGTGATGACTATCAGCGCAGGCAAGCTCAGGAGATTGCGACTGCCCTTGCTGGTGCGGATATGGTTATTTCCACGGCTCTGATTCCCGGAAAGCCGGCACCTGTCTTGATGACTGAGGAGATGGTCCGGGGAATGAAACCAGGCTCAGTTATTGTCGATTTAGCGATTGAGGCCGGCGGGAATTGTGCTGTATCGCAAGCCGGGCGTACAGTGGTTCAGCATGGTGTACGGGTGATGGCTCCTCTCAACCCGCCAGGGCGGCTGGCTGCTGATGCCAGTATGCTGTATGCCCGCAATGTCCTGGCTTTTTTGAAGCCACTGATTGATGAAGGGGGGAAGCTCAGGATCGATTGGTCGGATGATATTGTGCGTGCCACTTGTCTTACCCGCTCTGGCCGGATTGTTCATCCTGATTTTTCGGTTGCTGGCCGGCGAGCCAGACCAGCCTCCAAAAAGCCGGTTCAGAAAAGGACGGCTCAGAAGAAGGTGGCTTCAAAAAGACCTCCACCCAAAAAACCGGCACCCAAAAAACCAGTCACAAAAGCCGCAGCAAAATCCACCAATATGACAAAAGCAAAAAAACCGGCACCGAAGAAACCGGCCCGCACGGTGGTCAGGAAAGGACGATAATCTATGGCAACGCAATCTTTAGGAGAGCGGGCTGCTGCCCTTGCTGAACAGGCTGATGCTTTGGCTCAGGAGGCGGGCAATTTAGCCCGTGAAACTGCATATGCTCTGGCCCATACGGGGTCTTCTTCAATCGGCACTGATCCTTTGGTGACGGCTTTGACTGTTTTCGCTTTGGCGGTGATTATCGGGTATTATGTTGTCTGGGGGGTTACTCCGGCCTTACATTCCCCTCTGATGGCGGTTACCAACGCGATTTCCAGTGTGATCATTGTTGGCGCATTACTGGCTGCCGGGCTGGTTTCCTTCGACGGGATGACCGGGGAGACGGGTGATCATCATATCGCACCGCTTTTGGGCTTTGCGGCGATTATTCTGGCATCCATCAATATTTTTGGCGGTTTTATCGTTAGCCACCGGATGTTGGCGATGTTTAAGAAAAAGCCTCACCGGGGAAAAAGCACATGACGACAGCCAGCCTGATTGCTTTGGCGTATTTGGTTGCGGCGGTATGCTGTGTTTTTGCTTTGCGTGGCTTAGCACATCCGGAAACGGCCCGGCGTGGGAACTGGATCGGTATCGCCGGGATGACCATCGCGATTGTGGCCACCTTGATTCAGCCAGGGGTTGAATCCTATGGTTTGATCTTCCTGGGGATTTTGATTGGTGGTGTCATTGGGGCGGTGATTGCCTTACGGATTGATATGACCGCTTTGCCCCAACTGGTGGCTGCTTTCCACAGCCTGGTCGGGTTGGCGGCGGTTTTGGTGGCGGCGGCTGCCCTTTATAATCCCGGGGCTTACGGGATTGGTGATGTGGGTTCCATCGCCACCATCAGCCGGGTCGAGATGAGTCTGGGTGCGGTAATTGGGGCGATGACATTCACTGGATCGGTTGTGGCATTTGCCAAATTGCAGGGATTGGTCAGCGGTGCTCCGGTGACGTTCCGGGGGCAACATATGGTTAATCTGTGTGTTGGCTTGGTTATTGTGGCGTTGCTGGTTCTTTTTTCGGTTCTGCAACCTGAGCCCCGGATGGCTTTTTGGGCCGCGACACTGTTGGCATTTGCGCTTGGTGTCCTGATTATTATTCCCATCGGTGGCGCGGATATGCCGGTTGTGGTTTCGATGCTCAATTCCTATTCTGGCTGGGCGGCTGCTGGTATTGGTTTTACCTTATCCAATACCTTATTGATTGTGGTTGGTGCCCTGGTCGGGGCTTCGGGGGCCATTCTCAGCTATATCATGTGTAAGGGCATGAATCGTTCCTTTGTGAGCGTTATTCTGGGTGGTTTTGGGGCTGAAGAAGGAGCAGCCCCTGCTGGGGTGCAGGAAGAACGTCCGGTCAAATCAGGCAGCGCAGATGATGCAGCCTTTATCCTGGGTAATGCCGGTTCGGTGATCATTGTGCCGGGCTATGGCATGGCGGTGGCTCAGGCTCAGCATGCCGTGCGTGAGATGGCGGATGTTTTGAAAAACAAAGGGGTCGAAGTGCGTTACGCCATCCATCCGGTGGCCGGACGTATGCCTGGGCATATGAATGTCCTCTTAGCGGAAGCCAATGTTGGATATGATGAAGTTTTTGAGCTGGATGATATCAATGCTGATTTCAGCACCACTGATGCGGTTTTTGTCATTGGAGCCAATGACATAACCAATCCGGCAGCCAAAACTGATCCGACCAGCCCGATTTATGGGATGCCGATTCTGGATGTTGAGAAAGCCGGGGCGGTGTTGTTTGTCAAACGCTCAATGGCTTCTGGCTATGCGGGTGTACAAAACGAATTATTTTTCCGCGATAACACCATGATGCTGTTTTCCGATGCTAAGAAAATGGTTGATAGCATTGTCAAAGCCCTGGCGTAGCTTTTTTTTCAAAGCAAGTCTCCTAAAATGGTCTCAAATGACCAAAACGGGCCTGTAGGATTGGGTAATCAGGATGGTCGGTGGGAATGGCATCATGGCGGAGCAGAAAATCAAGTGTACAGAGATTGGCATTGGGCTTGAATTCATCGGTTTGAGAAACCAGGCGTCTTGTTTCCTCCGGACTCCAGAGATGAAAATGCTCAATTTCACCATCGGTACAAGAGGGGTGAAAATCGTCTGGTAATTCCAGGTCATAGCAGGCCATGGTTGCCGGGCTGAGACCTTCTTTGGTGGTGATGCAGTAAGCAATCAGAGAGGCTGGACGGGCCCGGGCAATCATCTTTGTATCGATATTGGCCTCTTCCCGGGCTTCTTTGGCTAAATTGGCAGCAAACGACAACCCCCAGGGCTGACCCCCGGCAACCATATTATCGAGTTTACCGGGATTCATAATACGATCCTGAGCCCGGCGGGCTGACCAGATACCGGCTACTCTGCCATTGGCTGAACGGGGTTTGGATGCAGTGTTTTTGCCCCGGATAAACCCGTTAAGATGAATGCCCCAGGCCGGAAAGCCAAAAAATTGCACGGCACCGCGATCAACCAGGAACAGGGGTTCTGATTCAAAATCGGGGAGTTCGGGAGAGTGCCCGGGCTGACAATCGGCCAACGCATTGCGTTTGAAAACCGGGTATTGTTCATCCCGCCAATAGGCAATCAGGCCGCGTTTGATCAGGTCGGTGGTGATCCCGGCCAGAGCCTGGGTTCTGTCGGCTGAGCTGGATAAGCCGGGGTCCAAAATGATGTGGTTGGCATCGATATGGAGGATTCCCGGATAACCGGTCAGGGCCGGCAGGGTCGTTTTGGCGACATAGCCAACTGACCACGAATCGATCTGAAACGGGACATATGCGTCCAGGTCATAGCAGTTACACAGATCAATCCAGCGGGACAGGGATGTCATGAGTATCACTTTGCGTGCGGATGTCGGTAAAAGCAAGCCAGGATAGAGCAGAGTTCAGATGATCAGGGATACGGTGATCCGACCCCTTTTTCCCCGTGAGCGCATATGACCATGCGGCATCATGTTGGGTGCTGGCGCGTATATTCAGGCAGTCGGCGTTGTGGCATGGATCGGGCTGACCAGGGGTCTGCCGATGCTTCGGGATGTTCGGGTAGTCGTGTTTTGCGTAAACCCGAAGTCTGTTGGGTGTATTCTCTCTGTTGGGAGTCGTATCGATACCGTTACTGTTCAGCCTACTGGTTCATTGCTGTGGTTAAGCAGCTTCCTGATGCGAAGAATCAACGATATCGATAATATCGGACATGATCTCGGACAGGCGGAAATTTTTCGGGGTATAAATGGCTGTAACGCCGGATTTTTTGAGTATTTCGGCGTCTTTGGGCGGGATAATCCCCCCGGCGATCACCGGAATATTTTCAAGACCCAAAGCCCGCATATGTTTCATCACCGCATTGACCAGCTGGATATGAGACCCCGACAGGATTGACAACCCCACCACATGGACGCCTTCCTCCAGAGCGGTGTTGGCGATTTGGGCCGGGGTGAGGCGGATTCCTTCATAAACCACTTCAAAACCGGCATCGCGGGCCCGCACAGCAATTTGTTCAGCCCCGTTGGAGTGACCATCAAGACCGGGTTTGCCAACCAGCATCTTGATGCGCCTTCCCAGCCGTTGGGAGACATCCTCCACCCGGTTACGTAAGGTGACAAAGGCGTTGCTTTCAGCATCAGCCAAACCAACGGCACTGCCAACCCCGGTGGGTGCCCGGTATTCACCAAATGTCTGACGCATAACATCAGCCCATTCACCGGTGGTCACCCCGGCCCGGGCGCATGCAATGGAGGGCGGCATAATGTTACGCCCCTGGGATGCGGCCTGGGCCAGTTCATTCAGGGCTTGTTTGACCATAGTGTCGTTACGTTGATGCCGCCAATCACGCAATGTATCAATTTGTTGCTTTTCAGCCGCCGGGTCGACGGTCATGACGCCGCCATCATCGGCATTGACCAGAGGTGAGGATTCACTTTGGGTAAAGCAGTTCACACCGACCACTTGTTGTGAACCGGATTCAATTTCTGCCAGACGATGGGCGTTGGATTCAACCAAACGTTGTTTCATATAGCTGGATTCGATGGCCGCCACCACCCCGCCCATGGCATCAATTCTGGCCAATTCGGCTTTGGCTTCGCTTTTCAGTTCATCGACTTTGGCATCAATCACCCGAGAGCCATCGAAGAGATCGCCGAATTCCAGTAAATCGGTTTCCAGGGCCATGATTTGCTGAAGACGCAAGCTCCATTGTTGATCCCAGGGACGTGGCAGACCAAGGGCTTCATTCCAGGCTGGTAATTGTATCGCCCGGGCGCGGGAGCGTTTGGAAAGGACAACCGCCAGCATTTCAATCAGAATACGGTAGACGTTATTTTCCGGCTGTTGTTCGGTCAGCCCCAGGGAATTGACCTGTACTCCATAACGGAAGCGGCGGTATTTAGGGTCTTTGATGCCGTAGCGTTCCTGGCAGATTTCATCCCAGAGATCGACAAATGCCCGCATTTTACACAGCTCGGTTACAAATCGGATCCCGGCATTGACAAAGAAGCTCATGCGGCCGACCGTGGCCGGGAAAATCTCCGGGTCAAAATCCTCTGATTCGCGCAAGTGATCAAGGACGGCGGTCGCGGTGGCCAGTGCATACGCCAATTCCTGGACCGGAGTGGCCCCGGCTTCCTGTAAATGATAGGAGCACACATTGGTCGGATTCCATTTCGGCATCTCGGCGGTGGTAAAACGGATGATATCGGTGGTTAGTCTGAGGCTTGGTTGTGGCGGAAAGATGTATGTGCCGCGGGACAGATATTCCTTGATCAGGTCATTTTGAGTGGTTCCGGCCAGATCCGCCCGTGCTGCTCCCTGTTCTTCGGCAACCGCGATATAAAGAGAGAGCAACCAGGCAGCCGTAGCATTGATGGTCATGGATGTATTCATACGGGCAAGCGGAATATCGGTGAATAAGGTCCGCATATCGCCGAGATGATTGATTGGCACCCCGACTTTACCGACTTCGCCTTGTGATAACGGGTGGTCGGAATCATAACCGGTCTGGGTCGGGAGATCGAAAGCAACCGAAAGCCCGGTCTGGCCCTTGGATAAATTGGTCCGGTAAAGCGCATTGGATGCTTTGGCCGAAGAATGGCCGGAATAGGTCCGGATCACCCAGGGACGGTCGCGTTGCGGCATTGCAAGATCGGGATCACCGGCTTTGGTGTCGGCGGATGTGTCGGCGGATGTTTGGCCGGAAACAGATTTTCCGTGAGCTGTTTTTGCGTGAGTTGTTTTTGCGTGAGCTGTTTTTGACTGTGTCATGGCCTGAATTTTCCCCGCTTGATGATTCGACGCAAGCATAAATGATCATTGATCATATAATAATAATGCATATTGTGCATTGCGAAAAAGAGTCACTGACGCTAAATAGGATGTTCCCTGTGGGGATGATGGCTGTCAGGATTGATATTATTTTGGGTATGGCATTGTTTTGGACGACATTGTTTTGGATGTGACAAAATTTTGAGTATGACAAAGTGATTGAGCATGAAAAACGACATCATCATTTTTCCGCATTGGTTCTCGCGGTTTGAGTACGCGGTTTCAGTACGCGGTTTCAGTATAAAGATTTTTACCAATATCTCTACGAATAACGGTTAATTACGGAGTGGATGCATATGAGTGGAACAGCTGCGGCTCTTGCCGCTAACGACAGTCAGGTCGAAAAAAATATTTATGAAATCGGTGAGATTCCGCCCCTCGGCTATGTTCCCGATGAAATGTATGCCTGGGTTATCCGCCGTGATCGCGAAGGGCCACCGGAACAGGCCATGCAGGTTGAGCGTATGCCAACGCCGCGCCCGACCGGCCATGATGTTTTGGTCATGGTGATGGCCTCAGGAGTGAATTATAATGGTGTCTGGGCGTCTTTAGGCAAGCCGGTCTCGGTGATGGATGTCCATAAAAAAGATTACCATATTGCCGGTTCTGATGCTTCCGGGATTGTCTGGGCGGTCGGTGACCAGGTCACCCGCTGGAAAGTTGGTGATGAAGTGGTCATTCATTGTAACCAGGATGATGGTGATGATGAGGAATGTAATGGCGGTGATCCGATGTTTTCGCCGACTCAGCGTATTTGGGGATATGAGACTGCCGATGGTTCCTTTGCACAATTTACCCTGGCCCAGGCCCGCCAGCTCATGCCGCGACCACAGCATCTGACCTGGGAAGAAAGCGGCTGTTATACCCTTACATTGGCGACGTCCTACCGTATGTTATTCGGTCATCGTCCGCATGTTCTCAGACCAGGGCATAATGTTCTGGTATGGGGCGCTTCCGGTGGTATTGGTTCGATGGCGGTTCAGTTGATTGCAACAGCCGGGGCCAATGCTATCGGGGTGATCTCTGAGGAAGATAAACGTGATTTTGTGATGCAGCTTGGTGCTAAGGCGGTTCTCAACCGTAAAGATTTTGATTGTTGGGGACGGCTGCCGGAGGTCAATGATGTCCAAGCCTATAACGCCTACAGCAAGAAGGTGCGCGAATTTGGACGTGCAATCTGGGATATCACCGGCAAAGGCAATGATGTTGATGTGGTGTTTGAGCATCCCGGTGAAATGACGTTTCCGGTCAGTGCCTTTATTGTCAAACGTGGGGGTATGGTGGTTTTTTGTGCCGGGACCACTGGCTATAATCTGACCATGGATGCCCGTTTTGTCTGGATGCGGCAGAAGCGTATTCAGGGCAGCCATTTTGCTAATCTCAAACAGGCCAGCCAGGCCAACAGATTGGTGATTGAGCGGCGGATTGATCCCTGTATGTCGGAGGTTTTCTCCTGGGCGGATATTCCAAAATCCCATACCAAGATGATGAATAATGAGCATAAGCCCGGCAATATGGCGGTTCTGGTGCAATCCAAACGTCCTGGTATGCGCTCTTTGGATGAGGCCCGCCGGGCCTGATTTTGGGTGCCCGTTCCTGGTACCGATCAGGAGCGGGCATCGCTGTTGGGGTGCCGGTTGTGGCATTGGGTCTCTTGAAACCAGGCCGCAGGAGATAGCCCTCCTATGAGGTTGATGGTCGTGATGGATGATTTGAGGACTCTGGTTTCATGAGCACGTCTTTGGATTCTTCATCAAAGGTGACGTCCGGGGCGTCTTTTACTGCCGAAGCAAGCGGCAAATGTTTCAAAAGCCGTTTTTTTGAGGATTATGTACCCGGTACACAGATTCTCCATAATGTGCCGCGTACAGTAACTCAGGGGGATGTTGCCCTCTATATGGCGACCACCGGGTCACGTTTTGCTTTGCATTGCAATGATATGCTGGCCCGGGCCATCGGTTACCGCCAGGCCCCATTGGATGATATTCTGACTTTTCATATGGTTTTTGGCCGTACGGTTCCGGATATTTCTCTTAATGCGGTGGCCAATCTGGGATATGCGCGGGTTGTGTTCGGGGTTCCGGTTTATCCTGGTGATACTGTGCGTGCTTCTTCTGAAGTGATTGGCGTTAAGGAAAATTCCAATGGCAAAACCGGCACGGTTTATGTCCATTCGACCGGCATCAACCAGCATGGTGAAACCGTGCTGGATTATATTCGTTGGGTGATGATGCGTAAGAAAGACCCGGCTTCCCCACCGCCGGAGCCAGTGATTCCTGATGCTTTACCGCCCAGTGTACCAATGGCGGATCTGCGGATTCCCGACGGGCTTGATTTTACCGCCTGGACGCCGGAAATCACCGGTTCGGATTCTTTTTTTGAGGATTATGCCGTCGGGGAATGCATCCATCATCTCGATGGTCAGACGATTGAAGACGCTGAGCATCAAATGGCAACCCGTTTGTATCAGAACAATGCCCGGGTTCATTTCAACCATCATATGGAAAAAGAGGGACGTTTTGGTCGCCGTATTGTTTATGGCGGCTATATCATCAGCCTGGCCCGGGCCATCAGCTGTAATGGGTTGGCCAATGCTTTCCGGGTGGCGGCGATCAATGGTGGCCGTCACAGTGCCCCAAGTTTTGCCGGCGATACCATTTATGCGTGGTCGGAGATTCTCGAAAAGCATGACCTGGATGAGCAGGCGGGTGAGAGTGCTCAGCATATCGGGGCGATGCGGGTCCGCACATTGGCATCCAAGGATCAGTCACAAGCTGATTTTCCTGATGCTGCCGGCGGCAATCTTCCTGCCAATATTGTTCTTGATCTTGATTATACCGTCCTCATCCCCAAACGGGGTGCGGTTGCTGGCTGACTGGTGGCCTGACAGGGAAAGCACCTGATTGCCATTGCATGCAATAGGTAAGATTGACCGGGGCGGACCGGCCATATCTGTTGAATGATGTGCGGTTTTGGATGATCAGGGTGAGATGATGATCCGGTACTCCCGGCCCCTTCATCAGGAGGCGGATTTTTCCAGTGCTGTGGCGATGGCATCCAGGGCTTTGCGGGCATTGTCACCATGAGGACCGCCGGCCTGGGCCATATCCGGGCGACCCCCTCCCTTGCCCCCTAAAACGGCTGCTCCAATCTGAGCCAATTCGATAGCATTCAGGCGATCTTTCAACGAATCGCTCAGCGCGACCACCAGTGAGGCTTTTCCTTCATGACGGCTGACCAGGGCGATCACATCTGCCCCTAAAGAGCGTTTCATTTCATCAGCCATTGATTTGAGTTCACGGGCCGGGACATCATCCAGAAGACGGTCAGCAAATGTGATATCGGCGATGATGCGTACATCATCATGGGTTGCCATCATCTGGCGGCGGCTTTGGGCGAGCTCTTTTTCCAGCTGTTTGCGTTCGGCCTCGAAAATCCGCAAACGCCCGGGGAGGTCTTTTGGCGGTACTTTGAGAATGCGGGCTGATTCATCCAGAAGATCTTCTTTGTGATCAAGATAGGCCTCAGCATCAGAACCGGTCAGGGCCTCAAGACGGCGCAAACCAGAGCCCACCGCATGCTCCCCGGTGATGACAAAAAAGCCAATATCCCCGGTTTGCCGGACATGGGTGCCACCGCAAAGCTCAAGAGAAAATGGTTTTTTCCGGTTCTTGTCATCGCTGTAACCCATGGAAACAACCCGGACTTCCGGGCCGTATTTTTCCCCGAATAAGGCCATTGCGCCCAGAGAAATCGCCTCATCTGAGGCCATGAGACGGGTTTCAACCAGGCTGTTTTGACGAATGAGGCGGTTGACGGCCGATTGAATGCTGCCAATGGTTTCTTTCCCCAGAGGTTTGGTATGAGAAATATCAAAACGCAGACGATCCGGGGCGACCAGAGAACCTCTCTGGGTGATATGGGAACCGAGTTGATGCCGCAAAACCGCATGCAGCAGATGGGTGGCCGAATGGTTGGCGCATAATGCTGCCCGGCGTTCTGTGTCCACTGAAAGCACCACCGTATCGCCGGTATGCAGGGTTCCGGATGTCACCTGGCCGATATGTTCAAATACATGGCCGGGCCGTTTGCGGGTATCAATAATCTGAACGGCCGCCCCGGAATCAGTTTTGATGGTTCCCTGGTCGCCGCATTGACCCCCCGATTCGGCATAAAACGGGGTTTGGTTGACGATGACCGAAATGGTCTCACCGGCCCCGGCATATTCCTTACATTGATGGCGGTCTGAGAGTGCGAGCACATGTCCTGAGAGTTGATCACAGTGATATCCGCAAAATTCGGTTGGACCCCATTCAGCACCGATGGGCTCCCACAGATCATCAGGGGAGTCTTCTTCCGATCCCTTCCAATGTGCCCGGGCGGTGGTTTTCTGATGCTGCATTGCATCATCAAAACCGGTTTGATCCAGTTTTAATCCGTGTTCGCGCAGGATATCGGCGGTGAGATCAACCGGGAAACCATAGGTATCATAGAGTTTGAAGGCCACCGCACCAGAAAGACAATCCCCCTTGCTTAAACAGGTGATTTCATCATCCAGAAGCCGCAAGCCACGTTCCAGCGTGTCAAAAAACCGCTCTTCCTCACCACGCAATGTTTCGGTGATCAGGGCTTGAGAGCGACTCAGATCCGGGAATGCTTCTCCCATTGTGTCAATCAGGGCCGGAACCAGACGCGGCATCAAGGGCTGGGTTGCCCCAAGTTGGCGTGCATGGCGCATGGCCCGCCTCATGATCCGGCGCAGGACATAGCCGCGTCCTTCATTGCCGGGCAGAATGCCCTCAGAGATCAAAAATCCACAGGCCCGTAAATGATCGGCAATGACTTTGGGTCCGGCTGCATTGTTCGGCTCCTGACAATCAAGAGCCTGATTGACCGCCTGGATCAGAGATTGAAAGAGATCAATATCATAATTGTCGTGGACACCTTGCAAAACTGTCGCGATACGCTCCAGACCCATGCCGGTATCAATACTGGGATGGGGTAAATCAACCCGTCCCCCCTGGGGCTGAGCCTCATACTGCATGAAGACCAGGTTCCAGATCTCAACGAAGCGGTCCCCCTCAGCATCCGGTGATCCCGGTGGTCCCCCGGCAATCGCGGGACCATGATCATAAAAAATCTCTGAGGAAGGTCCGCATGGTCCGGTTTCGCCCATGGACCAGAAATTATCGTCACTGGCGATGCGCACCAGACGTCCTTCAGGTAACTCAGCAATGCGTTGCCACAGGCTATAGGCTTCGTCATCGTCAGCATAAACCGTTACCAGCAATTTATCTTTATTCAGACTCAGCTCTTTGGTTAAAAAATCCCAGGCCAGAAAAATGGCGTGTTCTTTGAAATAATCACCGAAGGAAAAATTGCCCAGCATCTCAAAAAAAGTATGGTGCCGGAAAGTGTAGCCGACATTATCCAGATCATTATGCTTGCCCCCGGCCCGCAGGCATTTTTGGCTGCTGGTGGCCCGCAGATCAGGGGGGGGTTGAATGCCGGTAAAAATATTCTTAAACGGAACCATGCCGGCACTGGTAAACAGCAATGTCGGGTCACTGACCGGAACCAACGGGCCGGAGGCAACAACCCTATGATCATGGCGGCGAAAATACTCTAAAAAAGTCGCCCGGATATCATTCACGCTGGTCATGAGTCTGGATGATTCCTTGTGATGTTCCTTGTGCCTGTCTGGTCACGGAAGAAGGGGAACTGATTGTAGCCGGTTATCAGCCACAGGGCGACTCCCTACAGAGTTGTCTTCCACATAGTTGCCTCCTGCACAGAAATGCTCCCCGGAAAATTACAATGACCAAAGCACCAAAGCCGGATTTTGGCTCCCTGTTTTGTGTTGAGGCCACAGGGCGCTCTGTCTTCTGGTGCTGGTCTGAGACCGGACCAGAATAGCATCCATTCTCGCTTTTGGGATGGTTTTTGGGGGTCCTTTGGGGATGAAAGATCATCAGGGCCTTTTGGGGAGGCGTATGATCTCAACAGTTCAATTCCACACAAACACGAGAAAACAACCAGAAAGCAGTGTATCGGGTATATTGGGTATGTCCCGCGAATTATCCTGAACCGGAGTTCCCCTGAACATCCTCACCGGCTTCCCGGGGGGTGTTATCATGGCTGGTCCCGGATGTTTCAGAATCAGAAATGCCAGCCTGAGAGCGAATCTGTTCCTCAATTTCGGCGGCCACATCGGGATTGTCACGCAAAAATTCCCGGACATTCTCGCGTCCCTGGCCAATACGTTCCTTGCCATAAGAAAACCAGGAACCAGACTTTTCAATGATATTGGCCTGAAGACCCAAATCAATCAATTCGCCGGTTTTGGAGACACCCTCGCCATACATGATATCGAATTCAACAATTTTGAAGGGTGGCGCGACCTTATTTTTGACGATTTTAACCCGGGTCTGGTTGCCGACCACCCGATCACGGTTTTTAACCGCCCCAATCCGGCGGATATCCATACGGATTGAGGAATAGAATTTGAGAGCATTGCCGCCAGTGGTTGTTTCCGGGTTCCCGAACATGACGCCAATTTTCAGACGAATCTGATTGATAAAAATAACCACGCAGTTAGAGCGCGCAATCGACCCGGTCAATTTACGCAGTGCCTGGCTCATCAGCCGGGCTTGCAAACCCACATGCGTATCGCCCATCTCTCCTTCGAGTTCGGCTTTCGGAACCAGGGCTGCCACCGAGTCAACCACCAGGACATCAATGGCACCAGAGCGGACCAAAGTATCAGCAATCTCCAGAGCTTGCTCACCGGCATCAGGTTGGGAGATCAGCATATTATCAATATCAACACCCAGCTTTTTAGCATAAGCCGGGTCGAGAGCATGCTCAGCATCCACAAAAGCACATGCCCCGCCTGCTTTCTGGGCTTCGGCAATGACATGCAGAGCAAGCGTGGTTTTTCCCGAACTCTCCAGACCAAATATTTCAGTAATCCGGCCTTTGGGCAGACCCCCAATCCCCAACGCAATATCAAGGCCCAGAGACCCGGTAGACACAGTCTCAATCTCGGGCATATGTTCCCGCTG
Organism: Alphaproteobacteria bacterium; assembly: GCA_965199175.1. Classification (GTDB taxonomy): domain Bacteria; phylum Pseudomonadota; class Alphaproteobacteria. The sequence continues at coordinate 1,471,347 of OZ240684.1, read as the reverse complement.
GCCGAGCCTCATAATCGACCCTTTACCAAAATTTTGTTCAATTTGCCCAAGGGCCGATTCAAGAGCCTTTTCTTTATCCATGTCCTGTCCTTCGATCCAATGGATCTCTAACTGCACCATATCTCTCCCTTTGTTATTTCACATTGATCCCTTTGGTGCAATGTATTGACATTATTCATCGGCATATTCTCAAAGAATCTGAAAAAGGCCTGTTCACCCGCCGCCCATCTCAGAGGATCGGTGAATTCAAGCAGTTGATCGGGAGAGAATTTTTTTAACTGTCCCGGCCAATTCACTCAGGTTAAATGGTTTGGAAAGAAACGTGATATCGCTGGATTGAGTGATCCGGGTGCGGATCGATTCCTCAGCATAGCCAGAGATACAGATGATACGGACATGAGGACGATTGTGGCGAATCCAGTTGACCAGAGCCGGACCATCCATATCAGGCATCACAACATCAGTGATCAGGAGATCAATCTGTTCTTGTGTGCGTTCGAGTAATTCGACCGCAGTATTTCCTGAGCGTGCCTCAAGGACATGATACCCTTTGCTGCGCAAAGCACGGGCTGAGAATAACCGGACGGCATCTTCATCCTCAACCAAAAGAATGGTCCCGGTCCCGGTGAGGTCTTTGGTCCTGGCTTTGTTGTTGCTTCCCTGATTTTCCTGCTCAGGAGCTTTGGTATCGTGATGATCGTGATGCGGGAGATAGACCCGAAAGGTTGCTCCCTGACCCGGCGTACTTTCAGCAAAGACATAGCCATCAGATTGACGAACAATGCCTTCAACCGTTGATAACCCCAGACCAGTCCCTGAGCCAACTTCTTTGGTTGAATAAAACGGATCAAAGATAGAGGCCAGATTTTCCGGCGGAATTCCAACCCCGGTATCGGCTACTTCAATCAGGACATACTGTCCGGCCGGCATGATATCTGACCGGTTATGTAAGGGGGTTTGGGTCTCAATATTATCAGTCCGGATTGTTAATGTACCGCCCTGGGGCATGGCGTCACGGGCATTGACGGCAAGATTGATAATCACTTGCTCAAGTTGGCCCTGATCCATCAAAATTGTGCCGATATCCCGGCCATGCAAGATATCTAAGGTGATGGTTTCTCCGATCAGTCGACGCAAAAGATGTGAAATATCGGCAAGAATATCGGTGAGATTGAGAATTTTCGGACGTATATCCTGTTGACGTGAAAACGCCAGAAGTTGCCGCACCAAATTGGCCGCCCGATTGGCATTTTGCTTAATCTGCATAACATCGGCAAAGGATTGTTCCCCGGGTTGATACCGTTGGAGGAGGAGGTCGCAAAACCCGAGCATGGCGGTGAGGAGATTGTTGAAATCATGAGCAATTCCCCCTGCCAGCTGTCCCACAGCCTGCATTTTTTGGGATTGGGCAAATTGACTCTCTAATTGTTTTTGCTCGGTGGTATCAAGGCCATGAAGAATGAGACCGGTAACATCACCGACATCATTTTCCATGCGGCTGGCAAAGAAACGGGCACCCCGTTTTTTGGTCCTGTCATCGAAGGATAATTGAGCCTCAAAACTGTATTGAGTTTCACCGCGTTTCACCAACCGGTCAATCAGATCATCAAATTTGGCTTTGTCCTGGCTGATAATGAAATGGTTTACCCGAAGGCCTGTGTTCCCTGATGTCTGGCCAAGCAGGTGATTCATCACCATATTGCATTCGATGATACGGCCCTCAAGATCAAGCAGGGCAATCCCTGTTGGGGCTGCGTGAAAGAGTTTCTGAAACCGCTGCTCGGTTTCACGGAGTGCTTTTTCCAGAGCAGCTTCCTGAGCCACATCATAGATCATGCCCCATGTCAGTGGCGGTCCCTCACTCCTGGTGGTGGTCTTCTGGAAAATGCGGGCATGGAGCAAATGGCCCTGGCGTCCACACAGGGTAATGCGTCCGTCTCCGGTTATGGCCAGGTCGTTGTGCTTTGTTTTTTCATGGGGAGGGTCAACAATAAAATCCCGGATTCCGACGTCGTTTCGGGTCGTCATGTCTTCGGGTGTTGCATCCAGCCATCGGGCAAGGGTCTGATTGATAATCCGGAAATGTCCCTTTTGATCCAGCGAATAAAAGCCGACCGGTGCATTTTCAACAAATGTACGAATGGCCTGGCTGTTTCCGGAGGCAGATAAAGTTTTGGTGGGCTGATTGACCGGGGAGTCGAATTTCCAAAGCCATGCGACATGTGAGACAACCGGCAGACGATAGATCCAGAGAGGATCCTGCCCGGTTTTTGAGAAGATATTCCCGGATGTCAGCATGATTGCTGCTGGTGCCGGGTTTTCCCGGATATCCAGGAATGTCTCTAAATCCGGATTGTTCGATGATTCCTCACCAGGGATGGGTTTAAAAATCTCCTTAACATGGTTGAGGCTTCCTGAGACATGATCGATAAAAGCCGGGTTGGTATAGATGATCTTGCCGTTTCCATCGCTCAGCACCGATGGGGTGGAATCAGCCTCAAGGGTTGTGCGCAGCTGGAAAACAGAGCGGCGTAACCGGATTGGATTGACTGCCAGTGCGCTCACTGCCAGCAATAAAAAACTGACAGAAACCGCAATATTCCAGAGATTTTGTGACACCGCGATGCTCAGACCGCTTGCCCCCATTGCCAGAGCACCGACCACCGGCATCATGAGGCTCCATCGTTCCCAGGATGCCAGATTCAAAGGTGCCAGATCACTCAGTTTTTGATCCGCCGGTGAGGGATAACTTGTCGGTGAGGGAAAAGGAGTCGCCATAGGGTGCCCGGATCGAGGGTGAAAGCCAGGATCATGGATAAAAGATACGCACCATGAGAGACCGCAATACTCTTAAGAATTGGTTACTTTCGCAATGAGTTCCCTTCAGAATTGGCTGCCTTTATGAAGCCTTTCATTGAAAATGGTCGGGCCGGGATGTTCTCGAACCGGGACGTTCTCGAACCGGATGTTTTTATAATGGTTTCCCCTTCATACGGTAAATATAGCTGATAATTTCAGCAACGGCTTGATAATGTTCCTCAGGGATTTCATCACCAATTTCAACCCCGGCATACAGAGCCCGCGCCAACGGCGGATTACGCACGATATCAATCTGGTTTTCTTTGGCAATCTCGCGGATTCGCGCAGCAACCTTATCAATGCCTTTGGCCAGACAGATCGGTGCGGTTGTTGTCCCATGCTTATATTCGAGCGCAACCGCATAATGGGTTGGGTTGGTGATCACCACATCAGCTTCGGGAACCTGGGCCATCATACGGCGTTTGGCTTTTTCCATACGGATCTGACGCAACCGGCTTTTAATGATCGGATCCCCTTCGGTCTGTTTAAACTCTTCTTTTATCTCTTGTTTCGACATACGAAGCTGTTTGAGATGCTGAAACCGCTGGAACAGAAAATCAAGCCCGGCAATAACCGTCACCACGGCCAAAACGCCAACCAGCATGGATGACGATAAAAAATGAATAGTATCAACAGCCTGCCCAAGTTCGAGTTGCGGGAGAAGATCAAGGGAATCAATCTGGGTATAGATAATCAGGAAGGCAACACAGCCAACAATCGTGATCTTGAGGATTCCTTTGGCAAATTCGAACAATGCGCTGAGAGAGAACAGACGTTTAAATCCTTTGATGAGTGAAATTTTCTCCAGCTTCGGTTTGATGCGTTCGGGAGCCAGCAAAAAACCATGTTGAACAATGCTCGATAACGCAGCCAGAAAAACCAGAATAACAACCGGCAAGGCGAGAACCGATAAGCTGTCACGTAAGGTATCAGCGAGAAGGTTGCTGAGATTGGCATAATCAGTGGCAATGACATGTGGCCGTTCGAGAAAAATCAGCCCCACTTGTGAAAGATCTGTGATCATGCCGGGGACAAATAAACCAATCAGCATTGTGGCCCCAAGAATGATGAACCAGTGATTGACCTCCCGGGAGACCGCAACCTGGCCTTTCCCCCGCGCTTCGGTGAGACGCTTGGCTGTCGGTTCTTCGGTTTTTTGTGATTGGTCTTCTTGTTCAGACATGGTTTAGAAAATCATGGTTTGAAAAATCAAATGATCCGGTTTACCGGTTGACGAAGAGATTAAGAAAATATTCTTCATAGGAATTCAGAAAGACCAGAATGCTCGCCGATAAGCAGAGAGCAAAGACAACCAGGCCGACCATAACCTGGAGTGGTAAGGCAATGAAAAAAACCTGCACCTGAGGCATCAGACGGCCAAGCAAACCAAGACCCAGATAAAATAATAAACCAATCAGCAGAAATGGTGAGGAAATTTTAGCGGCCAGATGGAAGCTGTCTGATGTGACACGGCTGATCAGATTGGCCATATCATTGGCTGGTGGGGATTCTCCTGGCAACATAACATCATAAGACTGAACCAACCCGCTCAAAAAGAGGTAATGCAGATCAGTCGCAAAAATAGCCATCACCCCAAGCAGGCTCAGAAAGGCACCAAACAGAGCCCCTTGTGACTGGGATGTGGCATCAAGAACAAAGGCATTTGCCAGGCCAGATTGATACGCGATGATCATGCCACCAATTTGCAGAGAGGACATGAGAAAACGCGCCAGGGCCCCAATAAAAAGACCAATAATAAATTCCCCGAAAATAAGCAGGAATAACAAAACAGCATTTCCGGGAATTTCCGGCAGGGATCCGGAAACCAGCGGTGTAACAACCACAGAAACCGATAAGGCGATCATCAGCCGGACCCGTGGCGTCACATAAGGCTCGGCAAAAACCGGTAACAGCAGCATAGCACTGCCAACCCGGCAAAAAACCAGAAAAACCGCAAACAGATTAAGAGTGATAAATTCTGCCAGCAAGGGAATCAGTTAAGAGCAATGATGCGATCAACCAGTTCTTCGGTAAAATTGGTCAATGTCGAAAGCATGAAAGGCAGAAAGATCAACAGAGAAAGAAAAATAACCAAAATTTTCGGGACAAAGGCCAGGGTCATTTCCTGAATCTGGGTCAAAGCCTGAAACAGCGAGACAATCAGCCCGACAACCAAGGCAACAATCATCACCGGTGCTGCAATCTTAACCGAAACCCAGACAGCATCACGCGCAATATCAAGAATTTCAAGCTGATTCATCTGATCATCCTGTCAGAGGGATTGACAATGAAGGCTTGCTGTCCCAGATACGGTTCCCCTTACAGGGGCATACGAATGACTTCCTGATAGGACTGGACAACCCGGTCACGCACTGAAACCATGGTTTGTAATGTAACCTCGGCTTTGCTGACTGCCTGAACAACCTCGGCCAGATTGGCTTCTCCGGCAATGGCCTGGATTGATTGCGCTTCGGCCTCCAGACCGGCTTGCCGGGTTGCCTGGTACCCGCTCTTGACCAGTTCAGCGAAGCTGGATGCCGGTTCCCCTTTTGACCGATCATTGCCTGATGTTTCGGGGGCAATTTGTCGCGCAGCACGATCATAGGCCTGAATGGCATTGGTCACAGTTGTTGGCATGAGTGCTCTCTTTCTGGCGGTCTGTTTTCCTGGCTGTTTCTTTTGGAGGCTTTATTCCGGTCATTCAATTTTTTCAGTCATTCAATTTTTTCGGTTATTTATTTTTTTCTGTCATTTGTTTTTTCTATTATTGATTTTTTAACGTATCATATCAATCGTTCGTTCGATCATACGTTTGGAAATTGTAATCGCATTGAGATTGGCTTCATAGCTCCGTTGTGCCTGACGCATATCCATCATTTCAAATAAAGAATTAACGTTAGGCAAAAGGACATAGCCCTGATCATTGGCGGCTGGATGCGAGGGCATAAATTTTTCGCCAAAGGGTGACATATCGGGTCTGATATTCTTCACCTCTACTTCATGAATGCCCAATTCCCGATTGAGTGCATTCTGGAAAGAAATCACTTTACGGCGATATGGCGCACCACCCGGGGTTGTGCCCAGGGAATCGGCATTGGCGATATTTTCAGAAATCACCAAAATCCGCTCGCCTTGCGCATGCATACCGGATGCAGATACTTTGATCGAGTCAAATAATTCAGGCATTGGTGAAACTCCTTATATCAGGAACAGGTTCCGTAAGAAAATGTCAGAACATCGGGAAAATATCTGGTTAAGAGATATGATTTTTCGTCATTTTTGATCTTTATCGTTTTTTACCAATGACTTCTTTGAACATATCAATATGTTTGCGATACAGTCGGGTGACCAATGTATATTGGGTTGATGTTTCTGATGTTTTCATCAATTCACGTTCTAAATTGACCGCATTCCCATCCAAAGTCGTATCATATGTATGCGGGCGACGATTTTCGGTATCGCGGAATTCGCCTGGTCCGCTATGGGCCGCTTTGCTTCCGGTGATATGGGAAAAATTGGTGAGCGTCATGCGGGGTCTGGAAATGGAACGAGCCGTATGGGTATAGTCAAACGGCTTGAGGTCAAAAGGCTTAAATTCAGGGGTGTTGGCGTTGGCGACATTATTGGCAATGACGCGCTGACGCTGAGCCAACCAGCCCAGACGCTGGCTGATCAGTTGATAGAGTGGTAAATCTCCGTTTGCCATCGTTGTTTTTCCGTCACATATTGATCATGATCGTGGCATTACCTGGGTCGGGTATTGACCTGAAAACATAAGGAATCCGGGGTCTGTGACCAGGGGGTAATCATTTGTATACAATTTATATAAAATACTATATATTTTTTCTGCCATGATAGCAAGCGGTTTCTTTTCACTGTTTTTTCTCAATATTTTTCACGGTTGGGTTGTTGAGTCCTGAGAGGAGCTTACGGCTGAATGATCCGGAAGAATCTCCTTTTTATGATCCGTTTTATCATCAGTTATGTCCGGGATGACTGTCTTGGGGAAAAAGATGCTGAGGATTGGTGTCGCTCTGGTTATTCTGATTATTCTGATTATTCTGGTTATTCCGGTTACAAGGAAACTCTATGCTGTATTTAACCCGTAAGCCTGGTGAATCGGTGACCATCAATGGCGAGATTGAGGTGACGGTGGTGAGTGTTCGGGGCAAGACGGCCAAGCTGGGTTTTACGTTTCCGCCCGATGCAACGGTCTTACGGCGGGAGTTGCACGAAAGAATTCAGGATGAAAACCGGGCGGCGGTTGACCGGCATGATTTTTTGATCAAAGCCCTGGAATCAAAGGAATAACGGATCGGGATAAGGGATAGAAAAGATGGGCCGGTTTTTTTTACAGTCAATCTTCCGGAAGTTGGGGATCATGCGTTATGATGACCATGGCGGAAGGGGGTGGTGGTGGTGATATCCCGACATTCGAACGCTGCATCCCGCCGTTTCCGCTCAGATGTTGAAAAAGCGGTTGCTCTTTTTTATGAGCAAGGTGGGGAATCAGCACCGCGTGTCGTTGCCAAAGGGACCGGAAGATTTGCTGAACAACTGATTGGCATTGCTTTTGCCAATGGGGTCAAAGTCCGCAAAGATGCCGATTTAGCCGAAATTCTTTTACAGCTTGATATTGATAGTGAAATCCCTGTCGAAGTGTTTGCTGCTGTTGCTGAAATTCTCTCTTATGTTTACCGGGCCAACGGCACATTGATGGAAGCAACAGGCACAGTTTCCAAACCGGATACTTCTGATATTCTCTCGGGAGAAGAAGAGAAAGCCAGTCAGAAACAAGAGCCGGAATTGACAACCATCGACACGGCATTGGGTGAACAGCGATCATGAAACCATTCAGATCATGAAACCATTCATCAGAGGCTATCATGACGAAATCGGCTGATATCACCAGGCGTATGGATGCGTTAGCGGCCCTTATGCCGATATTCAGGAAAGCTGTCGAGAACGACCAGGTGATTGAGCTGGATGATTTTCATCAACAGGTTGATCTTCTGTGCCAGGATATTCTGACTTTATCTTCCCGGGAAACAGAGTCGCTGAAGCCACGTCTCATTGCTTTGGTCGATGAAATCGCAGCATTGGAAACATTGATTATGGAGCGGCGGTCAAGCATTGAATCTCAGCTCCTTAAGAATGAAGAAAGCCGTCAGGTGACAGCAGCCTATCGTGATCAACAAACATCATCTTCAGGCGATTCGTGAGTTCTGGGCGGGATCCGGATAATGGATGTTCTGGATTATCTCAAATTTCTGGCGGCCCTGGTGTTTGTATTGGCACTGATTGGTGCTTTGGCTTATTTTGCCAGGCGGCATGGTCTGGGGGGAATGGTGGCCCCGATACGTGCGCGTGACCGTCGGTTGTTTCTGATTGAAAGCCTGGCGATTGATCCGCGTCACCGGCTGGTTTTGGTTCGGCGTGATACTGTCGAATATGTTTTATTGATCGGAAACACCAATATGGTGATTGAACGGATCAGCGTGTCGCCGGACTCTCTTACCGAAAATCAGGAAAGCAGTGCTTCCCGCCATACCGGGACCTGTGAGTCACCTCATCGGCAATCAGGCTTAACAAGACAGAAATCATCACAAGCTGTCCGGGACCAGAGGAGCAGCGATTGATTGTCGGTGTCATGGCCTGGCTGATGACTGTATTCTCCTGGTTTTGTTCCCGGCTGTATATGTATTGGCGGCATATCTGTTGGCGGCCACGGTCTGTCCTGGCAATGACCGGGAAGGTGTTTTTGGGGTCGGTATTTTTTCGGGCAGTGTTTTTGGGGTCGGTGTTTTTTATTGTGATTGCTGCCCCGGCCTATGGGCAATCGATCAATCTCGATTTTTCCGATGGCCCGAGTGCTACCGGCAGGATTTTGCAATTTTTTATCTTATTGACGGTGATCACATTGGCTCCGTCAATTCTGGTGATGATGACCTCTTTCGTGCGGATCGTTGTGGTGTTGTCGTTTTTGCGTACCGCACTGGGTCTGCAACAAACCCCGCCTAATGTTGTTCTGATTGGCCTTTCCTTGTTTCTGACCTTGTTCATCATGCTGCCGACCTTTGAGGCTGCGTATAATAATGGTGTGGCTCCGTTGGTTGAGGAAGAAATATCCGAGGAAGTGGCCCTGGACCGGGCTGCGCGTCCCTTTCATGACTTTATGGCTGCTCAGACCCGGCAGAAAGATCTGGCTCTGTTCATGGATGTCGCCGATATTGATGCGGTTGACACACCTGCTGATGTTCCTTACCGGGTCTTGATACCGGCTTTTATGATCAGTGAGTTGCGCCGTGCATTCGAGATTGGCTTTCTGTTATTTGTGCCGTTTTTGATTATTGACATGGTTGTGGCATCGATTCTGATGTCGATGGGTATGATGATGTTGCCGCCGATTATTATTTCTTTACCCTTTAAGCTGGTCTTTTTCGTGTTGGTTGATGGCTGGTATTTGGTTGCCGGGAGCCTGGTGGAAAGTTTCAATGCTCCCTTAACAAGCGGTGGTTCTTAGTACATGGTCCCATCCTCTCTTCTCACAGATGCGGGTTGTTTTGTCATGTGGTCGGGGATCAACCATCAGTGAGATTGGTTTGGGCTGTTGACGGGGTTCCACCCAGACGCTCACGATAATTGGTCAGGAAACTTCTGTATTGATCGACTTCATTGACTTGTTTGGCAATGGCTTCCATGGTTTTGCTGGAGCTGAGCGGTTCCTGAGTGATCAGGGAAAAATCGTTATAATAAGGTGAGGATTGCATCAGATCGCCATAATTCCCGCGGAGAAAATCGAGGCCGGCTTTGTTGTTGCTCAGTGCCAATGCCACAGCCCAGCGCAGGATGACTTGCGGCTCAATCCCTTCAGCCGAGACCGTGTTTTCAGGCAGCGAGACGGTATCAGAAGCAATTTGGTCACCGAATAATTCACGTCCGATGGCGCCAAGACTTTCTTGCTGGATATGGGTGGTCATGCGTCCGATGGCTTCAGCAGCTTCTGCCCATTTTTTGCTTTGCCAATACAGTTCAGCACGAATATTTTCAGCATCCAGGCTTTCGTCGTCTTCAATGAGTTCAATGGCCTCTTCTTGTTGTCCGGTTTGGTAGAGAGCACGGGCCTGCACATAACGCCGCTCACTTTCCAGGGCCTCAGAAATCCCCGGAACAACGCTGATATCCAGGGCGTTTAATGCTTTTTCAGGCTGCTCATTCACCATATTCAGCATGGCCAGCTTGAGGCCGCTACGGGCTTTTTTAACGCCCTGGGTACGGAAAGTAATTTGTTGTTCAAGCAGTTCAGATGCTGAATCCAGAAGATCAACCGTCACCATACGTTCGATCAGTTGCTCAATCAGTTGATCGCCTCTTTCTCCAACTGGGGTTAATTCGCGGAATTCCTGAAAAATACTCAAAGCAGTAATCGGGTCGAGGTCTTCGGCACCTTCACTCAGAAATATATCTGCAAAAATTTCGCTCATTTTGAGGGTGACATCCCGGATACCCGGATGGTTGAGAAAATTGATTGTCAAATCCTTGAGGGTGAGGAGACTCTGACGCAGATTGCCATTTTGCTGATACAGTTCCGCCAGGCGTTTCAGGCGTGTCAATTCAAATGTATCTCCACGCCAGGAGAAAGCGAGACCTTGATACTCTTCGATGGCTTCATCCAGGGATATCTCTTCTTCTCTCAGCCTGTAATCAATCATCTCTGCGCGGGCAAGAGCATTGGCTTTGCGGTCGTTGCTTCTGGCCAGTCGCCTCCAGATATCAGCAGCTTCGGCTGTTTCCCCTGAGGCCGCGAGGGCTTTTCCCTGAAGGTACCGGACATAACCGGGTTGGGTGACCAGTTCCGGATTTTTAAGAATTGTGTCCAGGTAGTTTTGCACATGATCAATCTGGCCGGTTTTCAAGGCCGCTTCGGCAGCGGTTATCAAAAGATTTTCAGCGATGTCAGGATCATAAGAATTGATGGTATAGGCGTATTCGTTGAATCCCTTGGTGGCGTTGTCCCAGTCTCTGTTTTGAGCGGCAAGGGCTGCCCGCCACAAAGCCGCTTCGGGATGGTTGAGCAGGGTATCTGAAGCCAGATAATTAGATGCCCGGGCATAATCACTATCAAGGTAATGAGCGACCCCAGTCAAAAATACGTAGGAAGGGTCTTCAAGCAAGGCTGAGTCAATTTCGCCCATATATTGCAGAAGACCTTTTGCTTCCCGGTACATACGATGTTTTAAATAATACTGGGCAAGACGTAAGCGTATTTGGTTGCGTTCTTCTTCTGGTGCTTCGATAATTTTTCTCAGGAGAATTTTCCTGTTTTCGTTGAATGATCCTTTAATACCCTTGAGCCAGCTGGTGGTATCAAGGAGAGAATTAGCCGCGGCGATTCCTAATTCTGACTCCAGGCGGCTTGATATATAAAGACCATCAGGGTCCCCAACGAAGATTCCACTTTGCTCTTTGGTGACCTGTACGCTGTCGGCATATGGGATCACAACAACACCTTGAGCGGTTCTGGGCAGGATAAACTGGATATAGTCGCGGTTTCCCTGTATCCCGCGTCCTACTGTAGCGGTTGGGATGAGAATAATTTCATCCCCAACTTCCGGATCAGGGATGCGAACCACGCGTTTGTCCCCGATTTCCGGGAGAAAGATGCTTGCCGGTTGGCCTGGTCTTCCGATGATTGATTCTGGTCTGATGGCTTCTTTCGGGCCGAGTGGCTGTTCGGCCAGTTCAATCAGCCATTCTGATTTATCACGTAACACCAGGGGTGAAACGCTCTCCGGCGTATCGAGGCGCAATAAGGTTAAGCCAGGGATCGGAGCCAGGAGAATTTCTCTCAGGAAGGGATTCTTGACCTTTTCGAACGCCTCCAGAGTTGGGCTGAAAGAACGATCAAACCCGATCCAGACAAAGCCAGCGCGCCGATAGGCAACCGCCAGGGTATTGGGAGGTGTCTTAAAACGCAGGACCAGATGGTTGTTCTCTGTATTATACGATATTTCAAGGGTCAGGCTGGGGCGCGATTTATCAGTTTTTTTCTTTGGGGCTGCATTTGCGGAGGTCGTTTTATCTGCCGATGGGCCACCGGGTGTTTTTTTATCTGTTTTTTTGGCACCATCCAGTCTTTTTTGCGTAATTGAAGCTGCGGTTCGGCGTGGTTTCAACTCTTCTTTCGGTTCTTCTTTTTGAGCCACCGTTTTGTCTGAAGACGGACGTTTGTCTGTAGAAGCACTCAGGATATCAACAACGACCTTACCGTTGGTCCGGAAATGACGTAAACGGGCCTTGGGGGCAGTATCAAGGTTCACTTGGGAGGTTTGGCCGCTTGTCTGGCTTTCGATTGTGCCGAGTTGAGGAATCGGTTTAACTTTTGCCAGATTGAACGTTGCCGGGCTTTGAAAAATGATCTGGGTTTTGTCACTGGTTGTTTTGATTTCGTAAGGGACATCGCGGTTCCAATCGAAAACCACGCGACTAAAGCCTGGATGCTGACCGGTACGTATCGTGATGACCGGGGGATTTTTGGCCGGTCCCTGGGTGTTGCCGGGATCACCGGCAGGGCGGCGTTTTGCGATATTTTCTGGTCGCAAAGCCGGGCGTTTTTCAGGCCCGGTACCTGTTTTGGGTTCTGTTTTTTGTGTCTTTGTATCGCTGTCTGGCTGGGTTGAAGGACTGGTCTGGGGGGATGGATCTGGGGACGGTTGGGTGGCCCCGGCAACCGGTTGGGGTGAAGGAGTATCTTCCTGGGGGGATGGATCTGGGGACGGTTGGGTAGCCTCAGCCACCGGTTGGGGTGAAGGAGTATCTTCCTGGGGGGATGGATCTGGGGGCGGTTGAGCGACCTCAATGCGTCGTTTTTCCGATAAATCAACGATAACAGAGCGATCATGAACAAATGTCTGGTAATCAAAATCGCGGGTCAGCGTTATAACGACTTGTTGTTTATCGGGGGTGAGGCGGGCCGCTTCAATATAATCAGGGAGTTCGCGTCTCAAAGACCCCAGAGACGCCGACATTTTCCGGTCAAACGTCAGGACCAGCTGGTTGTTTTCTAATTGCGCAGCATAGGAAACCTGGGTTGGCCAATCAAAAACAATGCGACCATAATTGTCGTGAACCCAGGACTTTACGCGGACTTTCTCTTGTCCCCAGGCGGGAGAAAAAGCACAGATAAAAACGAATAAAAAAAAGAAAATACGGGCCAACACTTTAACGGTAAAGTACTGGAGGGGAAGACGATTCCTGCTCACTCCTGGAGCCTGGATTTTGACGAAATGATGATATCGACGCGACGCGCGAGCTCTTTACGTTTATCAAACTCAATACGTGGTGAGATAAAAGAAAAATGTGAAGAGGCTGCACCATAGGCATTGATGTCGCCGATATATCCACTCCTTTGTAATTGATCCGCGACCGTCAGGGCGCGGGCCAGCGATAATTCCCAATTTGAATTATACGGTCCGCCGGTAATCGGATCTGGATCTGCATGTCCGAAAATATCAACCCGGTTATCAAGGTTGCGTAAGACACCGCTGACATCCGAGATTGTTGCCTGACCACGTTTCGACAGACGTGCACTGGCGACTGTGAACAGGAGGTCACTGGGAAGCGAGACAACCAGCTGGTCACCAAAGTGATGAAGACTGATTTCCTTGGTATTCCCGGTCTTGGCAAATTGCGTTTCAAGCAGGGCTGAGAGATAATCAAGATTCAAAGAAGCCTGGAGGGTTTTACTGTCAACGGTGAGTTCTTCTTTTTCTTTATCGACAATATCTTCTTCAGGAGGGAGATCTGATCTGGAGAGAGCGGTTGTAATAACTTTCCAGTTATCGGTCGGCAGAGACGACATGGAAAACAAGAGGACAAAAAACGTCAAAATCAGGGAAACCAGATCCGTATATGTCAACAACCACTGATTGTCTTGTTTGACGGCAAAATTGGTTTGTTGGTCTGATTCTGGCGGAGGTTTTTCCTGTGGGGTGGTATCGGGTGCGTCTTCTGGTGTCCCGGAGTCCTTGGCTGGCGGTGATTCGGATTCACTCATTTTCCAGCCCCAGGGTTTCTTCAAAGGTGATGCGCGCATCATTTTCTTCGCGCACTTCAAAACGAAGTTCAACAACCTCCCCCAGGCTGGGGTCGAGGCCAATCAATATACTATGTTCCGGACCGCCACGAGCCTGTAATTCATTGGCTAAAACACTTGCTCTGGCGGTATTAAGAGATGGCTTGCTTTGTGTTTTTCCCACGGGAATATCCCGTTCAAAGAGGACCTCAACATCGTAGCGTAGCCCTGGCGGTGGCTCATTGATGGCCACAGCAGTCCGGCGCAGCAAATTTTCAGCCGATGCCTTTAAGCGGGCTTTTCCGGCAACAAAGAGGGCATCCATATTGACCGTGATGTTCATCAGTTCCCCTGGCTTGGAATCCTCAATTTTTGCCAACGGGATGGCTTTTTTGACCAGGTCGGCAACCTGTAACAACGTGACCGAAGCCTGGGCAAAGGCACCAATATCTGAACTAAATTCAGTGGCAACCTCCGAGACAATTTCGACCGGGCGGAAAGTGTCTTTCATGCTTCCCATCACTTCCAGTGATTTTTCTTCATTGATCACTGATACTGCGTTGAGCAGGATGAAGAAAGCCACCAACAGAAGGTACAAGGTCAAAAAGACGACGATGCCTCTGTTTTTATCATCGTCGTCGCTATTTGATAGCGCCGGAGATGCCATCAGGTCACCTGATGGCGTGGTCTCATTATTTTTCAAGTAGGGCGTCAATTTCTTCCTGGCTCGTTGCATGCCCCGGTAATTGCGGACCGTTTAGCAAATCCTTCTCATCAGAAGGATCTGGAGCGTCTTCTTGTTCCGGGGTGTCGGTTGCGGTATCTGAGATTTCGCCACCAGCCGGATCAAAGCCCAGGGCGGCGGCCATTTTCCATAATTTTTCTTCGATATTATGCAATGAACTGACAACTTTACTGATGCGTTGTCCGGTAATATCCTGAAAATTACATGCTTCGTAAATGTTATTCACCTCGGTTCCCAAAGCAGCAGACATTTCCTGATCGGTAACATTTCCGGCGATATTTTCAATACGCTCGACGGCATCAAGAATGGCTCCGGTCGCTTCTTCGGTAGCGGCAACAACCGCATCCAGCTGGTCTGATGAGGGGCGCACATATTTGGCCTGGATTTCTTTAGGACCAATGGCGGATATCTCTGTACGCAGAGTCTTAATGTAATTGACCAGCTCTTCAAGATCCCGGGAAATACGTAAATCAGCCGGATTGACGTCACCATGTAAACTGGTGATCACTTCGCCGATGATTTCATCCAGACGATCAACCGAAATGGTTTCACCAAACTGATCACGCAAAACCTGCAAGCGGCCTTCGATTTCCTGTTGGAGTGTATCCTGAGTCATGGTGAAAAACAGTTCAGTGAAAAGATAGTTCAGTGAAAAAATAACTCAGAGTTCAAGCTGGCTTAAAACGGGCCAAGGACACTGGTCATCTTAGTTTTAAGTGTTTCTGCATTAAACGGTTTAACAATATAATTATTCACCCCGGCCTGTTTTGCTGCCACAACATTTTCAGTTTTACTTTCGGCGGTGATCATGATGAAAGGCGTTTTGCCAAGCCGGTCATCACCGCGAATCTCTTTAAGCAGCTGCAAACCGGTCATGGGTTCCATATTCCAATCTGAAATAATCAAACCATAATTTTTTGTCTGAGCTTTATTCAGAGCCTCACTGCCATCGCTGGCTTCATCAACATTGTTGAAGCCTAACTGTTTAAGGAGATTTCGAATGATGCGTAACATGGTTTTATAATCATCAACGATCAAAATATTCATGCTTTTATCAACGGCCATTTTCTACTTTTACCTCCGCATATCTCCCAATTCCGGCCATATGCCGGTGTCTTGATTGTTGTTTCATATTTTTATCTGTTGTTATCATATCTGTTTTTATCAAAGTCGGTCAGAATGATGACGCATACTATACCAGGGTTATACTAGGGTAAAACTGTACCAAGGTAAAACTATACCAGGGTAAAATTTTTGTCTTAATTTATTTTAAATTATTTATTTTAATTTGTTCTCTTATCTTAATTTATTTTTTCTTAATTTATTTTTCTATTTTAATTTACTCTCTTAATTTTGATTGAATCTCTTAATTCTGATTTACTCTTTTACTCTTTTATTTTTTGATTGTTTGTTTGATTTTGATTATTTCTGAAATGTTTTATTCTGCCATTTGCTCACCTCAGCATTTTTCATCTTAATCTAAACGTTTTTAAATCCAAATCTTTAGCGTGTTTAAATCCAAATCTTTAGCGTGAGGATTGTTGATTTAAGCGACCCAATTTTAGGCCGGTTTTCCCAAAAAAACAATCCGGTACGATCCATCAACCGGATTGAAGATCAGTCAATTTAGCGCGTATTTTTAAGGATCTGGATTTCCCTCTTTTTCGAGCATCGCACCTAAAGTTTTATCATTGAGCGGAATAAAGGACTGCAAAGCTATTTCTGATGTGATGGCTTCGGCTTTGGCGGGATCCATCGCGGCAAGAACCGGGGCCACCCGGCGTTCTTTCATGAAGCTAATGACATTGAGCAAGATATCCAGATCCAATTCGTCAAAAATCCGTGCTGCATCTTTCGGTTTCATGTTTTCATAAATTTTAACCAGGCTCCGCAGACGCGCTTCTTCTTGTTCATCATACTGGATAATCAGAGATTTTATCCGTTCTTCTAAAAGATTCAACTCAGTAACCTTTTCATCGATTCTTTCTTCAGCAACAACCAGGAGGCCCTCACGGGTCTCAAGGCTTTGTTCCCGGGCATCCAGTTTTTCCCGCCGTGCGGCCAGTAAGCGCAATGTATCAATTTCAGCCTCACTGAATTCGGGCTGTTGGGGTTGGCGAAAAATATCCTGAGGGGGGGCAGGCTGCTCCTGGGTTTGAGGCTGTGCTTCCTGAGCATCCGCAGCTTCTGGCGGCGGGGATTGTGTTTCTTCACTCTGAGCAAGTGACTGAGGGGCGTCAAAGCGGTCAACCAGTTGATCGGTTCGTATCCCCAACATCAAAACAGCGAAAAAAATGATAATCGGCAGAAGACGTATCCGTTGAAAGATGCTCTTTTTAAGGGGTGCGCGCGCGGGTACTAAGCGGGGCATGGTTTTCATTATTTCCCTGATCTGAGTGCTTTCAGCAATTCTCTTTCAGCACGTGATTTCACGGAGGCTCCCGGATTTTTTTTGTCACCACGAGACTGGGAATCACGGCTATTATGATGGTTGGTATGGCTGCCCATACCGCCGGCAGACCGGGCGACATCCGGCATTTTTGATGATGAGTGCTCAGATGAAGGGGGCGATGATGTTTGATCAAAATGAGTCGTCAGGGAATCGAGATTCTCAATCATAAACTGTAATTCATCACTCAGTGCCCGGGCATCACGCATGCGTTTATGGAGTGTATTTTCAATATGTTCGCCGGTTTGTCGCAAATCCTGAATACCGGCCTCAGCACGCTGGGTGGCCGCATCAAAATCAGCAATCATCGCGCGTAAGCGTTGCTCATCACGCCGCCAGTGGCCCAGACGCTTGTTGAGATGCCAGCAATAAAAGATGGTGGCTCCCAACAAGGTAATCACAATGATATCAAGGATCAATACCGGCATTGATTCCACCGCCTGTTATCTATCTTCATCCTCTTCGTTTTCGGAGATAATCTCATCTTCAACCCGTACAGCGATATTTTTTCCTTTACGGCCCATTTTCCCGGAAAACATACCACGGTTTCCGCAGACCAGGGAAATATCGCTATCTGGTGTTGTCTCAAAGACGATTTTGCTGCCGACCCGAAACCTCATGACAGCTCCAAGCGACATTGTGGTGGTGTCAAGGACAGCATCAATGGGCACATTGGTTTTCCAGAGTTCGGAAGCCAAATGATTTTCCCAGATTGAATCGCGTCCGAATTTTTCACCCATAAACATCTGGAGCAACAATTCGCGGATCGGTTCAAGGGTGGCGTAAGGGATCAGAAGATCCACTTTGCCGCCGCGATCTTCCATATCGATTCGCAAGCGGGTCACGATAGCCGCATTGGCGGGCCGGGCAATGGTGGCAAAGCGGGGATTGGTTTCCAGCCGGTCCAGCCGAAACGTCACCGGGCTCAAAGGATCAAAAGCACTGGAAAGGTCAGCCAGAATAATCTCAACCAGGCGCTGGACCAGGGTCCGCTCAATGGTGGTGTAGGGGCGTCCCTCAATCCGCATGGCTGACGCCCCGCGTCTTCCCCCCAACAAGACATCAACGATTGAGTAAATCAGGGAACTATCGACAGCAATTAAGCCGTAATTATCCCATTCTTCGGCCTGGAAAACCGACAGAATTGCCGGCAGAGGAATCGCGTTCAGGTAATCACCAAACCGCACCGAGCTCACATTATCTAAGGAAACTTCGACATTGTCAGAGGTAAAATTACGCAGACTGGTTGATAACAGCCGGACCATCCGGTCATAGACGATCTCAAGCATCGGCAAGCGCTCATAGGATACAAGCGCACTGTTGACAATCGACATGATGCCCGAATCATCGGACATCCCGTCGCTCTCTTCAAAGCCGAGCAGGCTATCAATTTCTTCCTGATTGAGAACCCGTGCTGAACCGGATTCATCATCCTGTTCTTCTCCGGCCTCCTGACCGCTGCCATCCCCCGCAGCCATGGCTGCCCACTCTTCAGCCATGCGATCTTCTTCGCTTATTTCTGCGCCAGCCGGTCCGGTTTGTTTGACGTCACTCATGATCCGGGGTTCTGTTTACAAAGGGTGCCATGTTGCCTTTTTGCTCTTTGCCTCATCTTCGCAATCTCGCTTGAGTTCATGCTGTATGGTTACACTGTATACAAGGCTGTGCGGTTATACGATGCGTATAGTATACGGGATGAGTCTATAAGGATTTTATGAATACAGAGATATAAATACAGAAATGAGTATAGAATTTTGAATCAGTATAAAGGACTTTCCTGAAATTTTCTGGTCTTGATCTTAAAAAATTCACCCAAAATCTTAAAAATTTCACCCAAACAATCTTCCCGGAACCGATCTTCAGGGGAATCCGAAAGCAGTTGCCGGATTCCTGTTTCATCTCTCTGGAATCAAATACAAAGCAAACACCGGGCCAACATTCATAATTATTGTACCAGAATCTCCTTGAACAAGATATCCTGGACTTCAACCGGATCAGCCGATGTATCCAGACGGGTGAGCAGTTCTTCGCGTAATCGATGGATGCCGGATGATCCTTTAAGGTCTTCGGGGCGCAGTTCCCTGAGATAGACTTGCAGGGTATCGGTGATGCGGGGGAGAGCCTGCTCAATGAGAGGGAGATCTGCAGGGCCTCCCAATTCCAGGCTCAAAGTGATTTTCAGAAAGCTGGCTCTGCGTCCGCTGCTGGCCAGATTGACCAGCATTTGAGGCAAATCATAAAACACCCCACTGCTGGCGGGTTGCCGGTCCGGGGTGTCGTCTTCAACTGCTTCATCTCCTGCTTCTTCGGTTTCGGCGGCGGTTTCGCTCTCCCCGAAGACGCCGCTCACCCACAGACCGCCTATGATACCGGTAATCAGAAGGATTGAGATCGATAAGATCAGGATGACTTTTTTGAGGCCGGAATTGTCATCCCCTTGTTCTCCGGCCGCAAGACTTGCTGAAAGCGGATCATCTGAGTCTGATGTTGAATCGGACATCGTCCATGTTCCCTTCTAAAAGGTTCCCATACACAGTTTTTTATGCACAGTTTTTTTATGCACGGTTTTTTTCATCAGTCATTTTTTCATCAGTCATTTTTTCGGTTGCTTTTCTGGCCGATGGCGACAAAGCAACTGGCAACAACACAACTGGCAACAACGCAGCCACGATACCCGGTTATATCCTGTTGATCAGGAATAATAGCTGAGAGTGTAGCCTGTTTTCATTGATGTATTTTTAAACTCCCGGATATTTTTAACCCTCATATGTCTGTACAATCTACGTATTTTTAAGAAATCTACATAATTTTTAAGATCCGTATGGTTCAAAGTCCATAACGTTTAGAATCCGCATTGATATTTTTTAATCCGCTGTGTTTTTCTGTGGTCCGGTGGTTTTGTGGTCTGGTGGGTCGTGGCCCGGTGGGTCTGTGGTCGGGTGGATGGGGATGTTTCCTTTGATGATAGCTGATTGGCCCAATCCATAAAGAGCAACAGCATAGACGATATGGCCGGTATAGGGCAGGAAATACCGGGCAAAACTTTCCTGATGATCCGGTATGGGTGGTGGCTTTTGCTCTCTGATGCCCTGAAAACCGGCTTTATGGCTCCGGCACGCTGTGTGCACCCTTTTCTTATGTTGTTTGGGGCCTCTCTTTTTTTTTCAGGCTTATATAAAAACATTCCCGGACTTAAAGGGGTGGCCACCGGTAAAGCAACGCTTTGAACAATGAGAACACAGATAACAATGAGAGCGCATAATCCGGATCGGGCCGTTTTGACGGGAAACAGGAAATCCGTGATGGCACCGGGTATGAAGAGGATAAAGGACAGGAATCATGTCGTTTGAAAATGCGTCTTTGGTCGCGTTGTCTCGTCAGACGACCTTACGCCAAAGGCTTGATATTATTTCTAATAATATTGCCAACATGGATACGCCTGGTTTCAAGAAAGAAACCGGCATATTCGTGGATTATCTGGCCAAAACCGGTGATCGGTTTGGCGAACGTTCGCTGTCTTATACCCAGGATTACGGTATGTGGCGTGACACGCGGGAGGGAAATTTTCAGTCAACCGGGCGGGACCTGGATGTTGCCATTGGTGGCGAGGGTTATTTTCAGATCGAAACGCCGCAAGGACTGCGTTACACCCGCAACGGACGCTTTGCGGTCAATGATGAAGGGAAGATGGTGACTTCCCAGGGGTTCCTTGTTCTCAGTGACAAAGGGCGCCAGATCGATATTCCTGAGGATGCTTCAAGCATCAGTATTGGCAGTGACGGCACATTGAGCATCGAACGGCTTGGTCCAGACGGCGGCCCGTTCAATGAGACCGGCCTGCTGATTGACAGAATCGGTGTGTTTACTTTCGAAGATCAGCAACGCCTCACGAAGACCGGCGGGACGTTATATGAGACCGATCAGGAGCCGATTGAGATTACCCAACCCAATCTCCGTCACCGCATGTTTGAGCAATCCAATGTGAAACCGGTTGTGGAAATGGTCGATATGATTGCGACATCCCGGGCCTATCAGGCTGCCCAGAGGATGATCAACACCCAGCATGAGACCGAACGTTCAGCCATCGATAAACTGACACGGGCCAATTAACGCTTTCAGATGAACGCCTTGAAGAGTTGGAATCAGAATCAATAAAGAGGGAGAAAGACGAATGAGATCCTTAAGTATCGCTGCTACCGGAATGCAGGCCCAGGAGATGAATGTTGAAACCATCTCCAACAATATTGCCAATATGGCCACCACCGGTTTTAAGCAACAGCGGGTCGAATTTCAGGATCTGCTCTACCAGAATTTGCGCCGGGTCGGGTCGCCTTCAGCAGATAATGGCGACCTGGTTCCTTCGGGTATCCAGAAGGGGCTTGGGGTGCGGACAGCAGCCACCTATCGTATGTTCAGCCAGGGCAATTTGGTTGTGACCGACAATCAATATGATGTTGCTTTGCAAGGGAAGGGGTTTTTCCAGATCAATTTACCCAGCGGAGAAATTGGTTTTACGCGTGCTGGTTCTTTCCAACTCAGTGCAGAAGGAGCCCTGGTGACCAATGATGGCTATGCTGTTGAACCGGCAATCACCGTTCCCGAAGATGCTCTGGATGTGACGATCAATCGTAACGGTGAGGTTCTGGTCAGTCTTCCTGGTCAGGTGGATCCGGCCAATGTCGGACAGATTCAATTAGCACGCTTCCGCAATGAAAACGGCCTGGTGGCACTTGGTCAAAACCTCTTTTTGCAAACGCCGGCTTCTGGTCCGCCGATTGTCGGGAATGCCGGACAGCAGGGATTTGCCGGGGTTCTGCAAGGCTTTTTGGAGTCTTCTAATGTCGATTCAGTCTCAGAGATCACCGATCTCATTCGGGCTCAAAGAGCCTATGAGATGAATTCGAAAGTGATCCAGACCTCTGATGAAATGCTACAGACAGCCAGCAACCTGCGTTAAGTGATGATGCTGGTATCATGGAGATGACGATGACCCATCCAAAGCACGATGATGCAAACAATGCTTCGGGAAGCTCCTGTAAGAATGGTGTTATCCCGGTCAATGTAAAAACGCTGTTTGGCTATGATGCCCGGAATGGGGGCCGAATGCTTCTGTTGTTGGCGGTCTTGGTGATGGTGCTGTGTGCTGAGGCTGTGGCGGCTCCTTCCTGGTTCGATACCCTTAAGCCGCAACTCAAGTCCCAGGTGGTGATTGAGGGTGATATGATTCGTCTGGGTGACGTGTTCGATAATCTTGGCCCGATTGGCTATATCGAAGTGGCGGCTGCTCCGGCTCCCGGTCAGAGAGTGATTCGTGATGCGGCCTGGCTGCGTAAGCTGGCTGAGCAACACGGGCTGGACTGGTATCCGGGGTCCAAACGTGATGCCATCGTTATTGAGCGTGCGGGTCGGGTCGTTGATGCGGCCGTGATTAAACAGGCCATCACTGAAGAATTAGAGAACCGCCGACCCGATAGCCATTTCGAGATCGAGTTTGAAAGCAATTTTCCCTCTTTGATGGTTGGGGTTGAGACTCCTGACAATGGTTCGGATTTTTTGTTGGTGGATGATCTGAAAATCAATGATACCAGCGGTCGGTTCGCCGTGAAAATCGCGGTTGTGGATGGTCAGAAGAAGTCTTTGATCAGAGGTCGACTGTACCGGATTGAGCGGGTCCCGGTTCTATTACGGAACGTCAAACCCGGTGATCCTATCCGTGCCGGTGATCTGGGTTGGGGGCATCGGCGCCAACGGGATATTGGTCGCGATGTTTTGCTTCATATGGATGATATTATTGGCATGACGCCGCGACGTCGCCATCGGCCGGGCCAGATGCTGACCGAAAGCGATCTCCAGAAGCCGGTTTTGGTTAAAAAAGGTGCTGATGTCACCATTGTTCTGCGGGCTGATCATATGATGCTGACCGCCCAGGGACGGGCGCGGCAAAGCGGTGTCCTTGGGGATACCATCCAGGTTGAGAACAGCCAAAGCCGTCGGCCGATTTTTGCCGTGGTTGAGGGGCCGCGCCTGGTTGGGGTGACTCATGTATCGCATACCGCAGTATCGCATACCGCCATATCGCATACCGCAGTATCACATACCGCCGTGTCGAACTGAGCCTCTGCACAATGATGATTGTTTTCTGATACAGGAAAAATACAGGAAAAACCCATGTTGTACCGTGAAACATATCGAACATATCTTGTGTCGGTTTACCTGGTTGTTGCTTTGGTGCTTTCGGGTTTTCTGGGTG
The DNA here is from genome assembly GCA_965199175.1 of Alphaproteobacteria bacterium. Lineage (GTDB taxonomy): Bacteria > Pseudomonadota > Alphaproteobacteria. The sequence goes on along the minus strand of OZ240684.1, from coordinate 1,447,970 downwards.
GCTGTAACATGATTTCGCGTTTATCCAGGGTTGGTGAAGAACCAAAGGTTTCGCAAATCCAAAACCCGGTGGCTAAACATGACTATAAACCGGTGACGATGCCGATGCCGGCTCCTGAACCGCCGGTGCAAAATGCCAATTCCCTCTGGCGGGCCGGGGCCAAGGCTTTTTTTGAAGATACCCGGGCTTCTGATATTGGTGATCTGGTAACTGTCCTGATTGAAATCAATGACAATGCCACGATTAACAACAACACCACCCGCAACCGGACCAGTGGTGAAGAGTTGGAGATCAATAATCTTTTGGGTTATGATGCGGCTTTGAATCAAGTCTTACCGGGTGCCCCCCTGCCCAATGCGGTCGGTGTGACCGGCGATTCAAGCACCAATGGCACGGGTGGAATCACCCGTCAGGAGACAGTCAATCTCAGGGTTGCGGCCACTGTGACTCAAATTTTGCCCAACGGGAATATGGTGGTTGAGGGCAATCAGGAGGTCAAAGTCAATTATGAAATGCGCCATCTTGGGGTCAGGGGGGTGATCCGCCGGGAGGATATTACCACCGGCAACACCATTCGTTTCGAGCAAATTGCCGAAGGCCGGGTGGCTTATGGCGGGGAGGGACAGATCAGCGATCTGCAACAGCCGCGCTACGGAAGCCAGATCATGGATATCATTCTGCCATTCTAAGCTTGGTTCGGGTCTGATACCCGGACAGGAAGGCGTTTTTATATGGGCAGAACCGATCTGTGTCTCCGGTTGTTTTCTGGTTTAATGGTTGTTCTTTAAGGGTTGTTTTCTGTCTTAAAAGGGAAGATGGGGGCAGGCTAAAGTCACTTCCGGGTCACGGTCAATCGTCCCGGCGGGTTTTTTCCATTTGTTCGTGGCGTTCCTGGGCTTCAAGGCTCAGGGTGGCAATCGGCCGGGCTTCCAGCCTTTTGAGACCGATTGGTTCGGCGGTTTCCTCGCAATAGCCATAGGAACCATTTTCTAAACGGCTGAGGGCTTTTTCGATCTTGGAGATCAATTTTCGTCCCCGATCCCGGGTGCGTAATTCAATCGCCCGGTCAGTTTCCAACGAAGCGCGATCAGCGATATCGGGTTCCTGAGGGCTTTCCTCCTGCAAATGCTGCAAGGTCTCCCCCGATTCCTGGATCAGTTCAGTCCGCCATTTTTCCAGCCTTTGGCGGAAATATTCCTGCTGGAGCGGATTCATAAAATCCTCATCTTCAGTTGGCTTGTAATCCGGCGGTAACATGGTTCGCATGACAGAGTATCCTCAATCAGAACAGGGGACTGAGTTGGTCCTTGTTATATAAGAATGCTGGTTTCAGGTTCTGTGAAAATCGTTGTTTCTGAAATTTTTTTGTTTTTCGGTTAAGGGAATTTTTTAAGAGAACTTTTTTTCATCAGCGTTTTATAATTTTATAAAAATCACATATTGACAAAAATCACACAGACGCACAGCCCTGTCCAAAAGGATGAAGACCTCAGGAGGGGGAACAAAAACGCAGGAAAGAGCACAGAAATTGATGGGTGAATTTCAACCTTGACGGCATCGCCGATGCATATTCCCGGCACTTTTAATCAATATCGCCTGTTTTAATCAAGGCACTTTTATCGATGGCTGAATTCATCGGATCTGTCATGATGGGTTTTCCCGGATCAATGGGGGCATGCAGATAAGAAATGCGGGCCGGAGAGTCCCTCTCATCACCAGATTTTCCTCATCACCAATGAGGCTGCGTGCCGGGACGTTGGTTTATGGTGCCGGTTTATGATCCCGGTTTATGATCCTGGTTTATGACGTTTTGCACAGATGTTGATGAATCTGATGGTGGCTTATCGTGTCTGATGCTTGGCCAGTTCGACCTGTGCTCTTAATTCGATCTCATCAAGAATTTCGTGCAATCGCGGATCATTGACTGCCTCACGCTGGGCATTGGTTAATTGGCCCATATCGGTCAGAATGCGTGATGATATTTCGCCTTTGAGGATGGCTTCACGGAGTTGATCAAGATGGTCCAGGATTGCCAAACCGCGTGAGCGGGCGCGATTCCTTTCGGTGGTTTCATCACCGACTTCCTGAGCCAATAACACCGATGATGATGGGCTGACCGGTGCGGTTCCGGTGACCACACTGGCATCAGCCGGGCTGGATTCTGCATCAATGGCCCCTGAAAAATCCGCGGATCCGGATTTTGCTGTCTTGCGTTTGCGTTCAATGGCTTTGGGGCCGGAAGGACCTGTGGGATCAATCTTCATGATGATGTGACTATTCCCCAAACCGGGCGATGGGGCAAGGGTGATCTGTATCCTGGCCTGCATTCACTCCTGACCATATGCCAGGTCATCTTTCTGAGACTCTGGTGGTGTTGAGTGTCTTGGGCAACTCCTGCCGTCTTTCATGGCAAGACTTGCCGTGCAGATTTGTCCCCCGACCCGGTATTTTTTTAACCCGTTGATATTCAACAACAATATGCGGTGCGGTTTTGGCATACGCTTCGCTTATATCCGTTCAGTGTGCGGACCAAAACTGTTTGTTGAATGAGAATTTTCACCCGAACACGCATTGAGCGGCCTTTGAATTGACCCAGTTGAGAGCATGAATTTTATGTCAGCGATTGTATCTTTTTTTTCCGGTTTTTTCTCGATCTCCGGGTTTGTTGAGAGATGGCGGCGGGATTCCAGGCCCGATTCTACCGGTGGCGTGTCCGGGAATATGGGTCTGCCGGGGCGGCGTTTTGGAGTCGTGGTTCTGACCCTGGTTATGGGAAGCATCCTTTCAGGGGTTGGGAGTGCTCAGGCCGCTTCGCGGATCAAAGATATCGCTGATTTTGAAGGTGTGCGGGACAATTTTCTGGTCGGCTACGGGCTGGTTGTCGGGCTGGATGGTGACGGAGATACCCTCAACTCGGCGGTTTTCACCCGCGAAAGCCTTGTCGGTATGTTGGAAAGACTGGGTGTGCGGACCCGGGAGAATGTTGCGGCTTTACGGGCTGATAATGTTGCCGCTGTGATGGTGACGGCCACTTTGCCGGCATTTGCCCGCCAGGGGACACGTATTGATGTGACTTTGGGGACGATGGGTGATGCTGAAGATCTGAGCGGTGGGATTCTGCTGGTCACGCCGTTGCTGGGTGCTGATGGTGAAGTCTATGCGGTGGCTCAGGGGAATATTGTCGTTGGTGGATTTACCGTCACCGGGGAGGCCGCAGAGATCACCAAAGGGGTTCCGACCTCTGGTCGTATTCCCAACGGGGCCATTGTCGAAAAGCAAACCAGTTTTGAATTTGCTGCCCTGGAAGATATTCATATTTCTTTGCGCAATCCGGATTTTACAACCGCTCGCCGGATTGCCCAGGCGATCAATGCGTATCTTTCGGCACCAGCAGCCCGCCCGATTGATTCCGGGACGGTCTATTTATCCATCCCGGCAACCCATGTCGGCAATATTGTCGGGCTGGTGACAGATATTGAGCAGCTTTTGATTGAACCGGACAATATGGCCAGGGTGGCGATTGATGAGGCATCCGGTGTCATTGTCATGGGCCAGCAAGTGAGAATTGATCCGGTGGCGGTGGCGATGGGCAATCTGACCATCACGGTTACTGAAACGCCGCAGGTTTCTCAGCCCTCTCCGTTTGCTCAATTTGGCGACACTGAGATTGTTCCACGCACCACCATTGAGGTGGATGAAGGAGGAGATCAACGGCTGACGGTTGTCAGAGGCGGGGTCTCTCTTGATGAATTGGTCAATGGCTTGAATTCCCTGGGGGTTGGACCGCGTGATCTGATTACCATTTTGCAAACAATCAAGGCTGCTGGTGCGTTGCAGGCTGAAATTGAGCTTCTCTGATTATGGATACGCTTGTTTCTCCGTTTCTCCCCGAAGCCTCGGCGGCTCAGGCCAGTGGCTCGATTCAGTCTCGCCACGCCAGCAAGACTGAAAGAGCCCGTCAGGCCGCCGAGGCTTTTGAAGCCATGTTTATCGCTCAGATGCTCGAGCCGATGTTTGATGGTCTTTCGGCTTCCCCTCCTTTTGGTGGCGGACATGGCGAAGATATCTATCGATCCATGATGATTGATGAGATGGCCAAAGCAACCGTCCGCAAAGGAGGGATTGGGATTGCTGATCATGTGATGAAGCACATGCTCAGGCAACAAGAATCACCTTAAGAATATGAGGAGTGTACCCATGGTGGCTGAAGAAAAAATACGCGATTTTATGGAAGTTGCGGATCAGTTAAGCGTTCTTCTGGATCAGGAAACAGCTCTGCTGCGCCAGCATCAGCTGTCCGATATCGAATCATTGCAGGAATCCAAGGCGGCTTTGAGTCAAATATATGCCGGACTTTCTGAGGAAATGTACGATCAGCTGAGGGCTGATCCTGGCCAGCTTCCCGATTCTTTGCGCACTGAACTCAGGGAAAAGACCGAAAAGTTTCAGGCATCAGCGAACGAAAACAAGAGTTGGTTACTGGCTGCTCTCAAGGTCAATCAACGGATTGTTGAGGCGGTTGCTGAAGCTGTTCTGGAGGCTGAGGCTGATCCGGATATTTATATTGGCAACGGGGCAATGAATAACGGCAAAAAGAATGCTGCTGTTCATATGTCTCTCAATCAGTTGGCTTGATTTCCGGTCAGGACCAGGAACGGAGACGCAGGCAATGGCAAATTCTTCACTCGGTGTGGCTTTGAGGAATGCCCTGACCGGTATGCAGGCCACCCGGACAGCCATTGATACGGCGTCTAATAACATTGCCAATGCCCGCAATCCGGATTATCACCGCCAAAAAGTCAATCTGGCTTCCCGGCATATTCTTGGGGCCGGATCCGGCGTTCGGGTTGAATCGGTTACCCGGGTGGTGGATCAGTTTTTGACCAAAGACCTGATTGAAAACCGTTCCCAAAGATCTCAGTCAGAAGTTTCCAGGCAATTTTTTGATCAGATACAAAATCTGTTCGGGACTGTTGCCAGTGACAATTCGGTCAGTCGGCGAGTCATCCAGATTGCTGACAAACTGGAAAGCCTGGTTAATACCCCCTCCGGCTTGTCGGAGCAAAGCAGTGCGATTGCTGCTGTTGAAGGCTTTGTTGATCACTTGCGCCAACTTTCGGATGATATCCGGGGGTTGCGTGAGCAGGCAGAGCAGAGAATCGGTGAATCCGTACAAAGACTCAATGAGCAGACGGTCTTAATTCGTGATCTCAACACCCGCATTGCCCGGGCATTAGGCAATAAGCAACCCGCAGGGGCCCTTCAGGATCAGCGTGATGCGGCGGTTTCTAAAATCGCTGAAGAAATTGATATCGTTACGTATGAGCGTCCGGCCAATCATGAACTGGTTGTCCTGACCCGGTCAGGCCAGCCCCTGGCTGACCATGGGGCCGAACCTATTGGCCATATCACGTCATCTCAGCTGACGGCGGAAATCACCCATGCTGCCGGCGATATTGATGGCATCAATCTCAATGGTGAAGATATCACCAGGAAAATCGGCAGTGGACGGCTGAACGCATTGATTGCGATGCGTGACACGATTTTGCCTGACTTGCAGGCATCTATTGGTCAGCTTTCCTCAACCCTGAGTGACGAATTAAACAAATTCGCCAATACCGGCAGCGGTTTCCCCCCCCCCCAACAGCTGGTTGGCAGCCGGAATTTCAGCACCGGTGATGTTGTCGGGACAACCGAAAGTCTTTCCGGAACATTGCGTCTGGCGGTGCTTAACCGGCAAGGCAACTATGTCGATAACGGTTTTGGTCAACCCGATATTCTGGATCTTGATCTCCGGTCTTTGGCGTTGGCCCAGGGTGGGACCCTGACTGTGGGCAGCCTGGTTCAGGCCATTGACAGAGGTCTCAGCAGTGCCAGTGCGCATTTGGATAATTCTGGCCGGTTGGTGATTGAGACATTGCAAAGAGAGTATGGGATCGCGCTTGATTCGTCGGGCCGGAGTCTTGGTGGCTCAGGTGTTGGCATTATTCAGCAGCTTGCTTCGGCTTCGGTTTCTTCGCCCCGGGATAGTCTGAATGTGTCTTTCGATGCCCAGTCCGGTGATCATATTCTGGAAATTGATGATATTCCGGTTGCGTATAATGCGTCCCGGGATTCACTGGTTGACCTTTCTGCCCGCATCAATCGTGCTCAGGCTGTGCGTTCGCTGAGCAAGGTAAACGACCCCCAGACCAATCTGAACACGGCAACCGGCTCCCCGAGCGGACAAGCCATTGGCAGTGGTCGTTTTACCATTGACGGGGTTGCGTTTTCTTATGTCGGCAGCACCGATTCGCTGGATACGATCCGTGACCGCATCAATACGGCATCGGTTTGGCAAGCGCGTGCAGTTGGTGATCCGGCTCTTGGGTTGGGGTCTTCTTTTGCCGGTGACCTGGTTATCAATGATCAGACTATTGTTGTTGAGGCTGACGATTCGCTCAATGATGTTGCTGAGGCCATCAATGGTAATACTGATTTACTGGCTTCCGGGGTCACTGCTTCGGTTATTTCCCAGGAGGGGCAATCCCGTCTGGTGATCAGTGATACCGGCGGGTCTTTTGACCTGACCGGTTCCACACCTGGTTTATTGACCCGTTTTGGTTTTTCGGTTCGACCCTTTTCGGTGGTCGCCTCGACAACCGGGGGAGACTTTACCCTGGCCCGGTCTGATGGGGGTGTTCCGGTTGTTGCGGATGCGACTGGTGGTTTGATTGAATCACTCAATCTGGTTCCCCTGGAATTTTCGGTGACAGCATCGATTATTGATAATCAGTTGGTTTTCAGAAAGGAATCAACAGAGCCGGTCAAGGTGAGTGATATCAGCGGCAATCTGGCAGCGGTGATGACTCTGCAAGCGACTGAGCGGCGCATCCCCCAAACCGAAAGCCGGGTCACGGTTGCGGGTGAAGAACGTGGTTTTTCTCATTTCTTCGGTTTTAATGATCTCATTCTTTCGGGGAATAATTACGCGACCTATGCGTCCGGGGCCTTTGATCAGGCGTCGTATCGTCCGGGTCTGGCAGGAGAGCTGACATTCCTGGCCGATGGTCTCTTGGAGACAGTGACATATCAGGCCAGCGATCAGTTGACCGATATTGCTGAGTCAATCAACGGCAATCCCGGATTACAGAATCAAGGAATTCGGGCGAGTATCTTTCAGGAAGGATCCGGGGTGAGGTTGCTGATTTCCCATGCCGGTGGGCGCAACTTTGTTCTGCAAGACAAAGGGGGGCTGCTGGACCGGCTTGATCTGCGCAGCGACAATATGTCGATCTTGCAAAGCATTCGGGTCAATCAGCGTTTTGTCGAAGATGTCAGTCGGTTGCCCCGGGGTGCTTTTTCTCCGGTTCGTGCGGACCCGACTGAAGTTGAGGGCATTGCCGAGGGTTTTTCTAATGCCGGGATCAGCTTTGCTTATGATCCGGTCCGGTCGCGGAGCGGAGATGCCTATCGTTTGAATTATGATGCCGCAAACGGTGAGATGATGACGATCATCAACCTGACCACCGGACAACAACAAACCCTTGATATCACTGGTTCTTTAAACAGTGTGGCGCGTGTAGAGGGGGGGAGTCTGATCAATGATGAAACAGCGACCATCTCCTTTGATGAATTGGGGGTTTTGGTCACGTTGGATGCGAATTTTGACCGCAATGTCAGCCGTCTTTCGACTGGTGATCGTGCGGCATTTGTCGCCCCGCCTTCTGGTGGTGTGACTCTGGGTGGTGAGACGACGTTTCAGCCGGGCGAAAATGATGGTTTTAACGTCAGCGGGTTGCGGGAACTTGTTGATATTGGTGCTTACAGCCGGTCCGATGGCAGTTTAACCCTGAATTTTGAAAGCCCCCGGGACGGTGTTCTCAATCTTGCGGCTTCTCCGGGATTGGAATTCAGTGTTGATAATGAACCGTTCTCGGCGACACCGTCTCAGGATCTTGATGATGGAGGCAGTCACTCGATAGCGATTCGTCTGGCGGGTTCTCGTCAGATTTTGGGTGTTCTGACGTTATCTCAGATACGTGGAGGGGCAGGTCCGGGTCAGCTATCGGTACGGTTTGGTGAATCGGTATTTGGTCAGTCGCGGACGCCTGAGATTGGTGAGAATGCTCTGGCTGGCGGGGATGCTTCGGTCATTCATTCGATGCTTTCGGGCTTTGACAGCACGATTGATTTTCAAAGGGCTGGTGGATTGCCTGCCGCGAGCAACACGCTGAGCGGATATGCGGCCGATATTGTGGGTTTGAATTCCATCAAGGCTGAGACGGCGCGGGCCGAACATGCTTCCCAGGAAGCCATTTACAACACTTTGGAGACTCAAAGAGGAAGTATCAGCGGGGTCAATGTCAATGAAGAATTGGCCCAGCTTGAGGTTCTGCGTGCAGCCTTCAACGCTGCTTCGCGTGTTATCCGGGTTTCGGCTGATTTGCTGGATGAACTGATCAATATCGTGCGTTAGGAGACACTCATGGTTAATCGGGTCGGTGATCTGGCCAATTTCAATAGTCTGTTGTTTTCCTTACGGGAAAACAACAGCCGTTATGATGGTCTGATTGCTCAAAGTTCTGGTAAGAAAAGCCGGAATTTTGTCGGCATTGGTCCTGATGCTTCGCGGTTGATTTCATTCAAGAATCGCTTCGAGCGCACCGATCGCTTCATCAATAATATTGACGTGGTTGAAGGCCGTTTGGGGGCGATGGAGAACAGCATTGATTCAACCGAAAAGATTGCTTCTGAATTTAATGTGAATCTGGTGAGTGCTCTGAGCAATCAGAATGCTTCGGCTCAGCAACTGAATGAGCAGGCTCAGGCGTTTCTTGATCAACTGGTTTCGAATCTCAATATCCGGGTCAATGGGCGCTATCTTTTTGCCGGGACCAACACATTACGCCAGCCGGTTGATGTGCGTGATCCTGATTTTGCCCGTCCGCCTTCGGGTCGGCTGCCAAGCCAGTCCAACACGTCTTATTACAAGGGAAATAATCAGATTTCTCAGGTCCGGGCCAGTGATTCCTCAATCATCAATTATGGGGTGACTGCTCAGGCCCCGGGGTTTGAAAAATTGATGCGTGCTCTCAATTTGGCACGGACAACTGATGTTGGTCCTCCGGCTGACCGGGAGCGGATAGTAGAAGCCAAGCGTTTGGTTGAGGAAGCCATTGGCGATTTGGCCGGAATCCGGACCGAGGTCGGGGGGGTGCGTGCCCAGATTGAGAATATCAAGACCAGCCATGAAGATTTTCAGCTGATTTTGGGCAAGCAGATCAATGACATTGAGAATGTGGATCTGCCTGAATTAACGACCCGTTTATTTAACCAAAGGAATGTCATTGATTCCTCATTTCGGGCGATTGCTCAGGCAACCAATCTTTCTATTCTCAATTTTCTCTAAGGGTTGTTTGGTTGGTTTAACCGAATGTTTTTTAAGGGTCAAAAAGGACATGACTGGATGCATTTATTTTATAATCAGCGAGGAGACGACAGATGCTGAATTCCCCTGTTAGCGAAGATACGGCGCCGGGTTCTGGTCCGGCTTCGAAGACCTCTCCTAATCGGGATCAGGACGCTGTGAATCAGTCACAGGCCAGTGATTCAACGGTGCATGAAACCGTGGACGACTCACAGGAAGCCGGATTGTCACCGCGTGTTTTTCCAGCCGAGCAGATCACTTTTGAGAAGGGTCTGATCGGGTTTGCCGATCATCGGGATTACGGCTTGATGGAGCTTCCTGATGAACGTTTGGCCCAGTTTCGTCTGTTGCAGTCGATTCATGATCCTGATGTTTCTTTTCTTCTGTTGCCATTGGCCTCTGAGGGGGGGCCGATTGCCCCGGAGGATTTAGATAAGGCTTTGAAAAACCTTGGTATAGACAAGGAAGATGCAGTGATTTTGGCGATTGTGACATTGCATAAGACCAAAGATCAATTCTCGGCAACCGCCAATATCCGGGCCCCGATCATAATCAACCTCAAGACCAGGCAGGGCGTTCAATATGTTTTTGCCAACACTGCTTATGCGATTCGCCATCCCATCAATTAGCCAACCATCTGTAGTCAGATTTTAAGCATTATTCATAAACAGGAGATATCCAATGGCTCTGAACATCATTTCAAATTTCGCGGCCAATGTTGCCCATCGTAACCTGACTGTTAATGACCGCCGGGCAACCGGAGAGATTGCACGATTATCTTCGGGATTGCGTGTTTTGGGTGCCCGCGATGATGCGGCATCTCTGGCGATTGGTTCGCGGTTGCGGGCTGAGGTTGGTGCCCTTCGGCAGGCCAATGTGAATGCCGGACAGGCCAGCTCTCTTCTTCAGGTTGCTGATGGTGCCTTAAACACGATTTCCGATATTTTGTTTCGTTTGAAAACCCTGGCTGTGCAGTCGGGTTCGGACACTTTGGGCGAAGCGGAGCGCAATTCCCTGCAGTTAGAATTTAATTCTCTGCAACGGGAAATTGACCGGATTGCCGGTGACACCGAATTCAACGGCGTTCAACTGATCAATGGCGAGACCAGGGTGATCACCCGGGTGGGGGATGAAACGGTTGCTCAGGCCGGTGCGGGTCTGCGGCTGATTGACAATACAATCGGTCTTCAGCAAGGGATTACCGATGTTAAATTCAGTGATGGTTTTGACTCAACTTTGGTTGAGATTGCTTATGCAGTCGATGGTCAGAACGGTATCTTTACGGTCACGGATCTTTCTCAACCAGTTGGCAGTTCTGCGGTTCGCACGGCGACTGGCCTCACCGCTCTTCCCTTAACACCGGGGGTTGAGACTGATTTGAATCCCGGACAAACTGAGACCATTGATGTGGTTTTTGACCGGGGTGGGGTGAATGAGCGTACGGTTTCCATCACCATTGACAGTGCTTTTTCCAAGACCACCTTTAATCCGACACGGCTGGAAAACACCGCCAGTTTGACCGGAGAGGGAGGGTTTGCTCCCGCCGATGTATTTACCGTTCGTAATTATGGCGGCAACCTTGCGGGTCTGAGTACCCAAATCGTTGCCGATGCGACATCGGCCATTACGGCATCCAGGCTCAGGATTGCCAATAGCGGCGGTGAAGAACTGGTGGCGGTTAACACCCCTACGACTCCTGATACGGTTGACTTTACCAATACCGATGCTCAGAACATCCGGTTTCAGAACAGCCAGGGTGATTTTGTTGATGTTACCATCAATCTGAGTGCGGCTCTTACCGATGCTGAGTATGCCCAGCTGCAAGATGTTACGGATAGCGGGACTCTGTTAGAGCTGTTAGGACTGAATGGTCAGGGCAATGATCTTGTGACCGGCAGTCTGGCTGTCCGGGCTACATCGATTGCAACGCCCGGTACGATTGCCAGCCTGATCAACAGCGGTGATGTATCGGTTCGTGAGATTGGTGGCACCGGGTCTAATACGCCTCTTTCGCTTTCCTATACTGCGTCCACCAACAGCTTTACCGGAACCATTGGTAACACGACCGGGCAGGCGAGTAACGCGCTGAGCGGGATCAATGGTGAAGCCGGCAGGACCGTGGTCACAGTTGGTACCCGGATATTTGAGGTCACGGTTTCGGGTGCGTTTAACCGTAACAGAGATATTGCGGATGCCGCGAGCCGGATCACAGCTTTGCCTACTGGCCTTGCTGCGACTTTCAATGATGGTAATTTTTCGTTCCGGATCAATAGCTTCACTCCTGGAACTGGCCAGACCACTGAGAGTTTGCTGGATACCCTGAGGAGCACCAATTTTGTGATTAACGGTGATAACGATGCGCAGACTGCCAACTCTCAGTTGACATTCAGCCTGGGGGCGACTTACTCCAGCGGTGATGTCGCCAATTCAATTGCAGCCAATTCGAGTGTGACGGTGGATTTGGAGCATGCCAATGGGAATATCATCAATGTCACAGTGACCAACAACAGCGCGAATGATTTGACGTCTGGTGGTGCTGCGGCTGCTGACGGCACTTTGGATGACGGTGAAACCCTTGCGTTCCAGGCCAACAGATTATCGAATACGGCCTTTTTGTCCAGTGGTGGCCGGACCCAGGCATCGTTCGATATCATTCAGGTATCGGGTGATCTGGCCGGGCTGGATAACCGCATCCGGTTTGAGCGCGGTGCCACCGGCAATGTCTTAACTGAGGCGATTGTTTCGATCGATCATTCCGATGCAAGACGCGGTAATCTCACCGGGACTGCCGACTTAACGCGGATCGGTTTTCAGGCGGTGACGCTGAGAAATAGTGCCGGTGATACGATCACGCTCAATCTCAATTTGTCGACACAGGTTACTGAGACTCAGTTGAATCGCCGGGATACATCTGCTGAGACCTTCGTATCGTTAGGAGAACTCAGACAATCAGTGACCTTTGGTTCATCCTTTAATGATCGACGCTCCTTCTCGTTCAAGGTCGGGTCGGGGATTTTGGAATCCGACAGCGTGACCTTTGATGTTGGCGCGGCCAATCTACGGTCTTTGGGTATCGAAAGAACCGGCCTGGATGCGGTTCGTATTGATGGGGCAGATACGGTCAATTCTGACAGGGCATCGGTTGCTGTAACCGGTGCCATTGACAGGTTGAATAATGTCCGGGCGATTATTGGTGCCGGTCAGAACCGGCTGGAATTTGCCTCCAACAATGTTGCGGTGGCTGTTGAGAACGCCGAGGCAGCACGCAGTACGCTGCTTGATCTTGATGTGGCCGCCGGAATCAGCGCCTTTACCAGCAGCCAGATTCTGGTACAGGCCGGTATTTCCATTCTGGCTCAGGCCAATCAGCAACCGCAACAATTACTCCGGTTGTTCGAATAAGTTTGGGGTGGTTTCAGGGGGCGGGTTTTTCCCGTCCCCGCCTGAGGATGGGTTCCCGCTCAAGAGGATGGGTTCCCGATCAAGAGGATGGGTTCCCGCTCAAGCGGGTAATTTTTGCCTATCGGTCAGTTTTGCCGGTCAGTTTTGCCGGTTAATGCTGCCGATGGGTAAAAATTGCCCAGTCCGGCAGCCCCTTTTTTGGTGGGTTTTTTTTGAGCGTGTCTGGATCATTTTATCTTATTTTTCAAAAACTTGGTGATGACCAGGCGGGTATTGCAAGCCATGCAGACCGGGTCAATCCTGGCCAGAAAAGCCAAACGGCACGCGAATTGCTGACACAATAAAAACGTGCGACCGCATCGGCGGTCCGGCTGAGTCGCGGCATGTGTCGGCGGCTCTGACTGGGTGTCTCATTTGGCCGCCTTGTTTTGATCGAATTGGGTCCCGTGATCCGGCAAGATCGCAAGGCTGTATTTAAGGGGGTGCTCTCCTGGCAGGTAGCCGGGTTTTAACATTATCCAAGTAGGAGATATTCGATGGCTCTTAATATTATTTCGAACTTCGCGGCCAATGTCGCGCATCGTAACCTGACGGTGAATGATCGTCGGGCAACTTCAGAGATTTCAAAACTGTCTTCGGGTTTGCGTGTTTTGGGCGCCCGGGATGATGCGGCGTCTCTGGCGATTGGTTCGCGCTTGCGGGCTGAGGTTGGTGCCCTCCGGCAGGCCAATGTCAACGCCGGACAAGCCGGCTCTCTGCTTCAGGTTGCTGATGGTGCCTTAAACACGGTTGGCGATATCCTGTTTCGTCTGAAAGTTCTGGCTGTGCAGTCGGGTTCGGACAATGTGGGTGAAGCGGAGCGTAATTCCCTGCAGTTGGAATTTGGTTCTCTGCAACAGGAAATTGACCGGATTGCCGGTGACACCGAATTCAATGGTGTCCGGTTGATCAATGGCGAGAACAGAGTGATCACCCAGGTGGGGGATGACGAGGCTGCTCAGGCTGGTGCGGGACTGCGGCTGATTGACAGCACAATCGGTACCGGGCAAGGGATCACTGATGTTAAATTCAGTGATGGTTTTTCCTCAACTTTGGTTGAGATTGCTTATGCAGCCGATGGTCAGAACGGGACCTTTACCGTAACTGATCTTTCTCAACCAATTGGCAGTGCTGCCGGACGGACGGCGACTGGTTCCACGATTCTTCCCTTAACACCGGGGGTTGCAACCGATGTGCAACCCGGACAAACCGAAACCATTGATGTGGTTTTTGACCGGGGTGGGGTGAATGAGCGTACGGTTTCCATCACCATTAACAGCGAATTTGCCAAAAGGACCTTTAACCCGACACGGCTGCAAAATACCGCCAACCTGGCGAATACGGGTTTTGCCGCGGCCGACACATTTACCGTTACCGGTTATGGCGGCAATCTTGCTGGTCTGAGTACCCAAATCGTTGCCGATGCGACATCGGCCATTACGGCATCCACACTCAGGATCGCCAATAGCGGCGGTGATGAACTGGTGGCGACCTCTACGGTCGACTTTAACAGTACCGATGCTCAAAATGTTCGGTTCCAGAACAGCCAGGGCGATTTTGTTGAAGCCACCATCACTCTGACTGCGGCTCTTGCCGCGGCCAATTATGCCCAGCTGCAAGATGGGACGGATGCCGGGACCAGCTTAACGCTGACAGGACTGAATGGTCAGGGCAATGATCTTGTGACCGGCAGTCTGGCTGTCCGGGCTACAGCGATTGCAACGCCCGGTACGATTGCCAGCCTGGTGAACAGCGGTGATCTGTCGGTTCGTGAGATTGGTGGCACCGGGTCTAATACCCCTCTTTCGCTTTCCTATACTGCGTCCACCAACAGCTTTACCGGAACCATTGGTGATACGACCGGGTCGGCGAGTACGGCGCTGAGCGGGATCAATGGTCAGGCCGGCAAGACTGTGGTCACAGTTGGTAACCGGGTATTTGAAGTCACGGTTTCGGCTGCATTCAATCGTAACAGCGATATTCAGGATGCCACGAGCCGGGTCACGGCTCTGCCTTCTGGCCTTGCTGCGAATTTCAATGATGGTGATTTTTCATTCCGGATCAATAGCTTTACTCCCGGAACTGATCAGACCACTGAGGGTCTCCTGGGTACCCTGACCAGCACCAATTTTGTCATTGCCGGTGCTGCCGATGGTGTCAATCTGGGATTTACTCTGGGTGACTACACCAATGCGGATGTCGGGGTTGAAGACATTGCTGCGACTGGTAATGCTGGTAACTCAGTGACGGCGACTTTGACCGATGCCACGACAGGAAACAGCATCAATGTCACAGTGACCAACAACAGCGCCAATGCTGTGACCTCTACGGGTGCTGCGGATGCTGCCGGCGCAACTGCGACCGACGCTCTGCTGGACGAAGGCGAAACGATTGCGTTCCAGGCCAACAGATTGGCGAGTACGGCCTTTTTATCGGAAGGTGGCCGGACCCAGGCATCGTTTGATGTCACCCGGGTATCGGGTGATCTGGCCGGGCTGGATAACCGCATCCGATTTGCACGCGGACCAGCCAGCAATGTCCTGGGCGAAGCAGTCCTTTCCATTGATCATTCCGATGCAAGACGCGGTAATCTGACCGCGGTGGCTGATCTGACGCAAACCGGTTTCCAGGTGGTGACACTGAGAAATACTGCCGGCGATACCGTCACGCTGAATATCAATTTGTCATCAGCCATTACTGAAACTCAGATTAATCGTCGGGATACATCTGCTGAGAGCTTTGTCCTGTTAGGAGAACTCAGACAGTCAGTGACCTTTGGTTCATCCTTTAATGATCGACGCTCCTTCTCGTTCAAGATCGGGTCCGGGGTTCTCGCAGACGATAGCGTGACCTTTGATGTCGGTGCGGCCAATCTCCGGGCTTTAGGTCTGGAAGGTGGTGCAGACGGCATTCGGATTGATGGAGTGGATAATGTCAATTCTGACGTAGCATCGGTTGCTGTAACCCGTGCTATTGACAGATTGAACGATGTCCGGGCGATTATTGGTGCCGGTCAAAACCGGTTGGAGTTTGCCTCCAACAACGTCGCGGTCGCCATTGAGAACGCCGAGGCAGCACGCAGTACGCTGCTCGATCTCGATGTGGCCGCCGGAATCAGCGCCTTTACCAGCAGCCAGATTCTGGTACAGGCCGGTATTTCGATTTTGGCTCAGGCCAATCAGCAACCGCAACAATTACTCCGGTTGTTCCAGTAAGATTGGGTTGGTTCCAGGGGGCGGGTTTTTCCCGCCCCCGCCCCATCTTAAGAATTGGTATATGTTTTGGTTATGTGATGGTGTCATTGTTTGGTTTTACGCTGATATCTGTTCTTTTTTGCGCAAGCAATGATCAGGGATAAGAAAAATGGATGGCATGTATTCTCCGATATCAGACCCCCCGGCGGTGACGGGAGAGAGAACGTATTCGGTTGCAGATCCGCCATCTGCGACGGTGTCTCCTTCCCATTCTGAGCAAAAATCAACCACGCCTTCCCCCGGGAACCAACGCCGCGTGGTGACCGATGTTGATCAGACAACAGGTCGTGTGGTTGGGGTCTTTATCGATAAAAAAACCGGCGAGGTCGTTGACCAGATCCCTTCCGAGGCGATGCTGCGTTTATTGGCCAAAACCCGGGCAATGCTGGGCTCTTTGTTCGACGAAAAAGTTTAAGTCTGACCAATTTTAAGTCTGACCAATAACGTCTAAGGCCCAGGCTGGTTGTTATATCATTTCGGCTGAACTCTGTGGCCGATGCCCGTGATCTGTAGCCCTGTTACAGCCGATTTTTCAACCGATTTTTCAACAGAGTCCCGGACCGATTTTTCAACAGAGTCCCGATTTTTCAACAGAGTCCCGGTTTTTTAACAAATTTCAAAACGGCAGGCATGATTGTGGTGCTCATCAGTCCCGCATCCCGGCCCGGCAAGCAGAGTCTGGAATACCGGCCAGCAACTGATTGAGACGACTAAGCAGGTGTTTTGTCATTGACTGCCGGTGCATTGGCTCAGTGGTGCCTTCATCCGGGCCAGCACATTGATGCAATGGCTGGCAAATTGGCCTGAGGTTTGCATCTTAATCTTTTTGTATCTTGTCATATGCTCAGCCCTGTCGGTCAGGATATGACTGAATGAAACGGGCTGTTCATATTTGATGGAAAGGGGTTTTGCTGATGACTCTTCATCGGTCAGTCTGTGTCGTTCAGGTATTCATCGGTCAGCGGGCATCTGTTTAGAAAGAGCGCGATATGGCACCGGTCGATTTCAACTTTAATAATCTAAGGGTGGATAATAATGGCCGGGTTACGGTCGGTGGTGTCAGTTCCGGCATTGATGTCCAGGGGACGATTGACGGAATCGTCACCGCCCGGCGCATACCGATTGATCGGATCCGGCAACGTATTGACCGCAATGAGGGAAGAATTACCGCCCTGGGTCGTCTGCGTGGTTTGACTGAAACCCTGCAATCCTCATTGTCACAGCTGCGCGGGGCAACGTTTTCACCCTCTTCAGATATTTTCCAGTCCCGTGAAACCTATCTTTCCAATTTTCGCAGCGATGGACGGGTGGCATCTCCGCCCACCAACTTGCTGAGTGTCAATGTTTCCGGGAATGCGTCTTTGGGACAAAATGAGATTGAAATCCGCCAGGTGGCCCGCTCCCACAGAATTGCCAGCAAGAATTTCAATGACCGGACCCAGGCCCTGAATCTGTCCGGCTCCATACGTCTCAGCCTGTCAGGAGGCGAAGCCGGACAAGCCCCACCACCACCCATTGAGATTGATACCAATGATTCTTTGAATGATATCAGAGACCAGATCAATACGGCCAATCGTGGAGTCAATGCCACCGGTATTTCGGCGAATATTATCCAGATTTCTTCAACCGAAAATGTCCTGGTGCTGACGGCTCAGGAACCGGCGCGTGATATTGTCATTTCCGGGGACTCCGACCTGATTGATTCAGCCGGGCTTGGCTTGGTGGCATCCCGTTCGCAGGCAGCGGTTTTGAGCGGACCAGCCCAAAGCCAGATTGGTCCGACAGCCGGGATCACATCCATTACATTTGATGGCAGCCAGGGAACCGATGCGTTTCAGTTAAGCTATGAAGCCTCCACCAACAACCTGACTGTCACCCGGGTTTATGATGGGGCCTCTCAGAGTCTTCCGGTTGGCGCATCCGCCGGAACACGAACATTCAGTGACTTTGGAATCACGGTTAATATTGGCAGCAGTTTTGACCGGACGGCTGATATTACGCCGGAAAACGGAGTCTTTTCTAACCCGGCAAATAGTGGGGCGATCACCGATGCGACGATTCGTATTGATCGGGCTGTTGGGGATGTTTCCGGTTTTGATTTCAGCCGCCTGTCTTTTGATCTGACCGCACAGCCTTTTGATCCGGCTAATATCGGGGTTACTTCAGGGACGTTTTCGGGAACATTTAATGGTTCGGGTTCTGTGTCTGGCCCGCAATCGGTCACTTTGAGTGATGGCGATGGGAACGAAGTCGTGCTCAGGATCAATGTCACAGCGGCTTTTAACGCTCAGGCAACGCCCTTCATTGCCCTGGGCAATCATACATTCACGCCGTCAGGAAATGATGGCCGGATTGACCCGGACCGTTTGTCAGTCAGCGCATTGACCGGAACCACTGACGTTCTCAATCATGCTGATCTGGATTTTGATGTCACCGATCCGGCAGCCATTACCGTTTCATCAAACGGTTTTAGCGGCAGCTTTGATGGCACAACAACCGGTTCTAAGACCCTGACCCTGGAAAGAGACCGGGATGGTGACGGGACCGCAGATGATACGCTCACCCTCAATTTTACAGTCTCTCAAGTGTTTAATGATCAGGGAAATCCTTCTATTTCCCTGAATAATCACAGCTATTCATCCGGAGCCGGGAGTGCAACAATCCGCGATAATGCGACCTTGCGATTGCTGTATACCCAGGGGGATATTTCCGGCATTACCAATAATCAACTGACTTTTGATTCGGAAAATCCGAACCGGGTCGAAGCCCGGATCGGCAATTTTGTTGGCCGCTTTGATGGGTCAGAAACCGGGACCAAGCAGGTTACCCTGAGTGATGATCAGGGCAATTCTCTGACCATCCAGTTTGTTCTTGAGGATGCTTTTGATTCTCTGGGAACACCATCTCTGGAGCTTGATTTTCTCGACACGGTTGTTACATCAGGCGGAACGGCTTTCGCCAACCAGGTGCAGACCAGCCAGAATGCCCGGCTGGCGGTCAAAGGTTTGACGGATCCAAGCCGCCATGAGACGGATCTTGTTCCCAATAAAAACCTGCCGCTTAAAAATTATCTCACTCTTGCTCCCGATACCGGTTCCTTCTCGATTGAGGTGGGCGGCAACACGGTGGTTGTCAATTATAACGTCAATGATGCCAACCAGGATGGCACAACCGGTGATTCGCTCACTCTGGAGGGTCTGCAAACCCTGATCAATAACGCCATTACGACAGCAAGAGCATCAGGCAATGCTGTTTCAGCAACCGCCCGAATCGTTGACTATACCAGTGGATCACGTTTGGTGATTGAAAATACTGACGATCCACCAGTGCCGGTAACACTTTCTGATACCAATTTTCTGTTGTTTGATCTTGGGGTCGATGACGAAAGAGTGATTGAGCGTTCCAGCAATACGATTGAAGATTTATTTCCTGGTTTAACGCTTGAGTTGCTGAATGCCGAAGAAGGAACAACCATCCGGCTGGAGACCCGGCGGAACAATGCTCAGGTCGTTGAAAACATTACGGCTTTTGTCGAGGCGTATAACGGATTTAAGCAATTTGCCAATCAGCAAACAGCCATTGACCCGGATACCGGTTTATCAAGCGGTGCCCCGTTGTTTGGCGAGCAGGCGTTAAGGGATGTTGAAACCATTGCCAGCGCAGCCGTTGGTAATGGCGTCAGCAATCAGGGATCAGAGCTGACAATCCAGGTTCTTGCCCAGATCGGTATTACATTTGTCAACAACACTGTCGTGCAATCTGACCTGCGCGATACATTGCGTATTGATGAAGCCAAACTCAATGATGCTTTGCTGAATAACTTCGATAATGTACAGCGTTTGTTTGGGTTTGATCTGAGCTCCAGTGACAATCGGGTTTCTTTTTTGGGCTTAGATGGTTCTCCGGCTTATTCTCAGAATGGTTATACTCTTGATCTTTCTTATGAAAATGGGTCAGTGAGTGCAGCAACAATCCGCGATTCCAGTTTAGCAGCCGGTTCAGAAGGGGAAGCAGAAGTCTCCGTAACCGGGAGTATCTTACGGGTCCAGGAAGGACCAGCGGCGGGTTTACGTTTATTTTATAGCGGTGACGGGACCGCACCGGCATCGGTCTCTTTGAATTTTACCACCGGATTTGCTCAGCAACTTCATACCAGATTACAAGCCGCACTTGATCCTGTCGATGGATCCATCATCAGCTCTGTCCAGGCCCTTGAGGACCGGAATACACTTTCTCAGCAGCGGATCGAACGGGTGGAATTCCGGATCGGTCTGGAACGCGACCGGTTGTTGCAGAGCTTTACACGTATGGAAGAGAATCTCGCCCGTGCCGAATCTGTACGCGAAAGTATGAACCAGCTTTTTGCGACCTTAACTCCCGAAAACCGACAAAGGCGTCGTTAATCCTGGTCCAGGTTGTCAGAGCCAGGATATGCAGCCGATATATGATATAATTTTTATGATAAAAATGATGCATGGATAAGCGTAGGGAAACAAAACAATGACTCAGGATGCTCTCAGGCAATACAAAGACCAGAAAATTATGCTGTCGTCACCAGTAAAGCAGGTTTCCATGCTTTATAATGAGGCAATCCGGCAATTAAATATTGTGATTCAGTCGATTGAGGCCAACGAAATCGAAGCACGCTGGCGGGCCAATACCCGATGTACCGATATCATTTACCATATGCTGATTACTCTTGATCAGGAACGCGGCGGTGAGATTGCCGGCCAGCTTGAGAAATTATTCACCTATATTCTAAAGCGTCTCCCGGAAGTGGACTTAAAAAACAATGCAAAAGCAGCTCAGGATGTGATCAATCTGCTGACTCCACTGGCTGAATCCTGGCAAATTCTGGCCGAACGGGATGCGGCTGATCTTGACCAGGCGGTTTCTCAGGCCCTCGAATCCCAGCCAGCTCAATCGCGGTCTGAAGATTCTCAGGCTGCCCAGTCTGAGGATTCTGCGGACACCCAACCATCTCAGCCGTCTCAGTCAGTTGCTGGCCAGTATTCCAGTACCCCGCTTGCACCGCCGGTCGAAGAGACCGGAGATGAAGATCCCAAGCCATCGCGACGGGTTGCTCTTTCGGCCTGATGGGGGTTTCCCCGGTCTTTCTGACGTTCCTGACGTTTCTGTCCGGTTTAAGGCTTCTGTCCGGGGTCTTGTGAAAGAGATCTGTCGGCTTTTTTGGGGGGCCGTATGTTCCGGCCCGGTCATTTGCGGGGATCACTCTTTGTTGTTGGGGGCAGTCTTTTTCTTAAAGGCTGCTTTTTTGTTGAGGGTATCGGGTCTGTTGGAATGACCTTGTGGAATGACTTTATGGAATAATCCTGGCTGTTGCGGGGTGTGTCGGCGATTTTCTGATGCTCATTTTGCAGCCCCGGTTTTCATCCCGGTTTTCATCATGAGTGTTATTTTCCCTCTCCTGTTTTTCCGGGTTTGAGATCACGTCTTTGCTGACATATGCGATGTGATCGGGTCGGTCAATGACGGGCTCTTTGTTTTTTACAGGCTCTCTCCCGATGCCTGTCATGGATGGGGCCTGTTCATTGTAACGGGCTGAGTTTGTCGCGGTGAGACCGGAAAATAGAGACCCGTTAAACGGCAGAGTTTGCCGTCATACAGGGGCGGTTTTTGCCGCCACCCAATCGGGTCATCGGGTGTTCACAGAAAAATATATAATAATTTCAGGCTGTTATAAGGATAGACGTCATTGGCTCACGGCTTGCTGAAATAAAGATGCTGAACGCAACCTCTGTCTCATCATTTGAGATTCTTTTGGACATTTTTAGCGGAGAGTATCCAACCAATGACAATCACTTCCCACGCATACCGATCAGATCATTTATCCGGTGAGGATTGGGCCGATGATATAATTGAGCAGTTTGATTCTTTGCCTTCAACTTTCCGCGAATTGATGCCGACCGCTTCGGTGCGTTTGATCATCATGCTGTATGACGGGGCCATTACGGCTCTCGACATGGCTGCCAAAAGTTTAGAAGAAAAAGATGAGGGGGCCTGTTATGAGGCTGTCCGCATGGTCAATGATATTGTCGCCCAGCTTTATCTTTCCCTTGATTTTGATCATGGCGGCGAAGTCGCCAGCAATCTGGGACGTATTTACAGCTATATTCTTGGCCGTACCCAGCAAAGTGCTCCTTTGCCGGATCGCGCACTCATCGGCGAAGTACGCCGCATTCTCAGTCAACTTCACTGCTCATGGCGGGAAATTGACTTGAAAATGAACACGGCCAGTACCGCGCAAAGCGCATCCATCTGAAAGCATTGTTTCATGGGCGTGATCCTGCCAACTGATTGCCTGAGCGATTCTGAAAATGCCGGGCTGCCCAATCAACGCACCGGATATGTGACATGATCAATTCAGGAACAGCACTGATTGGATCACCGGACCGCCAACTGAATGCGGACCGGCCCAAAGACGTTGTGCCTGATCATGGTTTTGGCGATTTTTCGACCGGTTTTGGGGATTTTTCGACCGGGGCTGTTTTTGCGCGTGCGATGAGTGCGGCCACCAAAGTGTCCCTACAGACGGAGATCCAACAAGCCGCTGAGAACATTTCTTCTGGTAAAACCTTTCGGGAAACCGAGACCTATGTGGATGATCATCATCCAGACCCGCATCATGACTCGTTACGTGATCGTCTGGTAACAGAAAGAGAGAGCCATTCATCGGAATCAGATCTCAATCACAACAAAGATCATGACACCAACGCCCATGATCACCAAACGCGTGATCACAGGCTTTCTGAGCGCAATGCGCGTGTCAGCCGGGATGACAATGACCAGCCTGTTGTTCATGAACAAGAAACACAGAGAAAAACCGCAACATCACAGAACAGTGACTCTGAAAAAAGTAACCCCGAAAAAACAGCCCTTCATTCAGAGGGGGCTGCCCTGGCAGGACAGCAGGCAAAACCACAACCCGTCAAGCCTGATGCTCAGAGCGTTGCGGTCACTCAGCCTCAAGTCATCGCTGATCTGGATGATGATCATAGCGGTGATCCGGTGCCAGGGCAGTTCTTGCCCGGTCAGGACTCTGTGCAACAAGGTGTCGATAACAGGGTGTCGGCTTATTCATCGGCTCACAAGGGGATTGATACGCCGCCTGATCAGACCCATGGTCAGGCTGTTGAACCGGTGACTGAACAGACGGCTGAGAGAGCCGATACAGTGGTGACCGGTTCGGTGACTGGTGCCGGTCTTCTCCCGGATCATGATGTTGTCCATGACGGTGTCATTGATGTGGATACGTTACCACAGGCTGTTCTTGCCAATACCAATACGTCTGATGTGGCTGATCATGCCAATGGGGTGGCGGCTCCTGATTCAGCGGCTCAGGCGACCACCGGTAACCGGGTCAATGCGGCGGGTTTTGATTCTGAAACATTGCCGGGTCCTGAGGTGGTTGGGGCTGCACGAGTCAACCCAACCACAGGGGAGAGGCTTCCAGGTCAGGTCGCGCCCCCTCAGGGACCAGCGCATCAGGGATTGGTTGATCCGCCAACAGCCCGTCTGGATGTGGCGAGTGCTGTGAGCACTCCTGACAGGGCTGTGGTTTTGGATTTTGTTGATTCTGCTAACCCGGCAACACCCAAAGACGGCGTATCTGTTGCAACGCATCCCAATACAGAAATAACCAATACAGAGATAACCAACATAAAGACGGCTAAACCAGAGGCGACTAAACCAGAGGCGACTAAACCAGAGGCGACCAACCCACAGACACTCAATAGAGTGGCGACTCCAACAGCACTTTCTGTCGGACGTAATTGGGTTCCCGGCCCGGTTGTTGAGGGAGTCGATCCTGGTCGTTCACAGCCGGTTGGTGATCTTTCTTCGAGCACCAACGGACTGAAAGAAAGCACTCTACGGGTCCTTGATACGTCCTATAATGCGGTTGCTGCCTCAGGGCGTTCCCTCCCCGATGCGGCACAACGTGAGAAACGTCCCGGGGATATTCAAAATGTCAGAATTCAGGGGATTGATGCCCGGATTCAGGTAACATCAGACAATAGTCCGCCTCCCCGTCCTGTCCATACTCTGGCAACAGCTTTGGTGGCTCAGGAAATTCCGCAACAAGCTGTTGAAAAACTCCCCCGTGGTGTTGACGCAGTGCTACAGCCACGTCCGGAAGCTGGTTCTTTGAGAGCCTCCGGATCAGCGGAGAATAATCCAGCCCCCTCGAATCATTCAGTTTCTTCGTTCTCGCCGTCGGCTTTGGTGGGCTCTAAAGCACCCACCAGAGTCGCCGGGGGTTCCGGATCTCAGATTTCCGGATCTGAGATTTCCGGTATCCGGGGATCCGGGGGTGGGCTTCATGCTGCGTCTGTTCCGGCTGCTGCCTCTTTGCCGACCGGTTCTGCCCCGGTCAGTGGAGCGATCAATACGGCCGGATCTCCGTTGATCTTTCCCCTGGCCTCCGACTTAGCTTTTCCGGCCAACGGAGTGACCCGACCCTTACCGTCATCACTTCCCGGCCCGGCTGTTTTGCGTGAACAGATTGCTGTGCATATCCATAAAGCAGCAGCCAAAGGAATGGACCGGGTCTCGATTCAACTCAAACCAGCTGAGCTGGGTCGGGTTGAGGTTCATCTTGAGATGCGTGCTGACCATAGAACCGCGGTGACTGTTTTGGTTGAGCGTCCTGAAACTCTGGATTTGCTCCAGCGTGATGTACGTGGCCTCGAACAATCCTTGCGTGATGCCGGTCTTAAGACCGATAGCGGTACGTTGCAATTTTCCATGCGTGGTGAGCGGGATGGGGAGAATTCATCCAAACAAGGTGAACAGGCTGAAAATGATGACGGTTCTCCGGGCCAGAATGACCAATCTCAAAGACGTCATGCCATGAATCCAGCCAGTGAATTGCCGTTGAGTATCCATTCTGAAGGAAGACTCAACCTGGTGGTTTAAGGAGACGGTTTTAAGGAGACGCTCTAAGGAGACAATCATGACGGATATCACAGCAAACCAGTCGTATCAGATTTTACCCGGGCAAAAGGAAGATATTAAAATTCTGCCGCCCAATAAGACCAAACCCAAAGAGGATCAGACAAGCGGCATTGCCGGTACATTTGATCAGTTTCTCACCTTGTTGACGGCCCAGCTACAGAACCAGGACCCTTTGTCGCCACTGGAAAGTGAACAATTCACCAGCCAGCTGGTGGCGTTTGCCAGCGTTGAGCAATCCATCAACAGCAATCTGAAACTCGATAGCCTGATTAAGCTTCAGGCGGGTCAGCAGGCACTCGATTCTGTATCTTTGATTGGTAAAGATATTCAGGCAGCCGGTCAGCGGGCTGTGGTCAGGAATGGTGAAGCCAAATGGCAATATAATCTGCCTCAGGATGTCGCAGAACTTCAGGTCCAGATTCAGGATGAAGATGGTCATATTATCCAGCGATTAAATGGTGCAGATGTTTCTTCGTCTTTGAAAACCCATCAAGGTCATCATGTTTTTGAATGGGATGGTCAGCTGCTCTCCGGGAACAAAGCCAAGAATGGCGAGATTTATCAATTTGTTGTCCAGGCCAAGGATGCCAATGGCCAACCGGTTCAGGTCGCCACCGGTATTTTTGGCCGGGTTTCCGGGGTAACCACGGTGGGGACAAAGACCAGCCTGATTATTGATGGCAAGATTTCGGTTGGTATTGACAGCATCGTCAGCGTCAAAACACCCGAAGAACAGGCTGTGACAGCCTCTCCACCCCCTTCGGGTGTTGTGCCAGCCAGTAATGACACACAAGGTCAGTCAACGAAAGACAGCCAACGCAATGCGGTTGATCAGATCTTTCAGGGATCAGCCAACAGCCAGCCTGATCAATCAGAACCAGATTCTGAACAATCCGGCAATGATTTAAGTCGCCGGCAACAGGCCCCGGCCAATAACCAGGGCACCTGATGCAGATCAGGACAGGAATGTGGTGGCCATCCCGACAGAGTACACATAACAGAGCACAAACAGGAGAACAGAACGTGGCAACAATCATAAAACACATATCCGGGGCATCCTTCGATACCGCGGTATCTGAGCGAAATCCGGGATATTTCCGGGGATAGTTTTTAATCCGTATTTTTAGCAAATCACTCCAGGAAAAAACAAAAAGGAGACGACTGATGGGAATTTTTGGTGCTTTATTTTCTGGTATTTCCGGGCTGCGTGCCCAGGGGGTATCTCTGGCGACAATTTCGGATAACATCGCCAATGTGAGCACGATTGGTTACAAGGGAACAACCGCTCATTTTTCCT
Source organism: Alphaproteobacteria bacterium (assembly GCA_965199175.1). Lineage (GTDB taxonomy): Bacteria > Pseudomonadota > Alphaproteobacteria. The sequence goes on along the minus strand of OZ240684.1, from coordinate 1,421,593 downwards.
CTTTTGTGACCGAACAAGCCAGCCGGTTTTCTTATTCATCCGGTGGTGTGCGGGCGGTCCCGACGTCGTTGATTGACCGGCAGGGAGATCTGGAGGGGTCCTCCTCATCGACCGATCTTGCAATTTCCGGCGATGGCTTTTTTGTTGTTTCAACCTCCAATGTCGCTGGCCAGGGTGAGTTACGCTATACCCGGGCGGGTTCTTTCACGGTCGACAGAGAAGGGAACCTGGTCAATATATCCGGCCATTACCTAATGGGTTGGCCGACTGATAACGAAGGGCAACCGATTGTTCAGGACACCACCACCACCGCCCAGCTGCAGCTGGTCAATATCAATAATCTGTTGAGTGCGGCGATTCCGACCAGTCGGTTTTCATTGGGGGCTAACCTGCCAACCGGGACTGTTGTCGGTTCCTCTCATACTGCTGCTGCGACGGTGTTTGATGGCTTTGGGGGTCCCCATGGCCTTCCCCTGACCTTCACCCGCCAGCCGAGCTATGAGGATGAACTCGGCCGGCTGCAAGAAAATGTCTGGAACATTTCGAGCAGAGCACCCGATGGAGCCTCAGTCATTGAACTCAAGGATAATGAGGGCAATACATTTTCTGCTTCCGGGCGTCTTGATTTTAATGCCATCCCTGAAGAAGGCGAGACTCTGATTATCGGCGATGTCACCTTTGAATTTGATACCGGTGATGGTGTTGCCGATGGGAATATTCGGATTCCTCTGCGCGAGATCAATTCGGTCCAGGATGCGACCACGGCCCTGCAAACCGCCTATTATACTCATTTTGGACGTTTTGAGGGTCCGCTGGGTGTTGCTCTGGCCAGTGAGCTGGCCACTCAGGGGGGGCGTTTTTCTGCATTGCCTCAGGTGCGGGCCACTGTCCCCGGAACTGTGGGTGAGGCCGCTTTTAATATCTTACAAGCTGCTTTTGAACCGGATACTGCCGAACTTTCCTTAGATCTTGAGACCGTTGGGGAGGAGGTACGTCTGGTTGGCAAAACCAATCTGGCTTTTGGTGTTGATAATGAAAACATTGAGGATGAAAGTTTTGGCCGGGATTCAGCAGATCTCTCCGGTGTCGGCGAAAACCAGACCATCAGAATTTATGCCAGGAATACCAGCCAGGCCGGTGGAGCACTGGCGATTGAGGTGGCACGGATCACCGTTGGTGCCGGCGGTATTGAGGCGGGGACTGATGGACGAACCACACAGGGTGCCATTTCCCTGAGCAATTTTGTGTATCAAAGTGGCGGATATCCCGCTTTTACGCGTATGGGTAAGGATGCGGCTGTAACAACCCCGACTTTCAATGGTGATGTGACCGCAACGGTTCAGGATACCGGCGTTTCTGCTGCCGCGAATACAGCACTGGGGAATCTTCCGGCCACAGCATTTAATGATGCGACACGTACTCTCTCGCTTGATTTACAGACCATGGGGTTCGTGGCAGCGGCTGGTGCCAACCCACAGGTCGATGCCAATGAAGTCGTGGTTGATGGGGTTACTGACCTGTCTTTTCAGCTTTTCAATCTCGATGGCACCCGGGTTGGGGCAGATACAAGTACTAATTTTGGTGCTGACTCGGTTGATTTGAGCAATGTTCAGGATGGTCAGACACTCGCTGTCTTCGTCAATGACGCGCCTGGTGCGGTTGGTAATGCTGTTCGTGTGGCCACGATCCAGCTGAATGATGGTGCTTTGAACCTGGGTGATGTCAATGCTAACCGCACAACGACTGATGCCATCACAATCAGTGGTTTTACATATGATCCTGCCGCTGACAATGGGGGGGGCTATTCCGGCACAGCCCAGGTTACCGCTGCCGGGACGTTGGGGGGATTTTTCAGCGGCGGTCTTCCGACCATTCAGGCTGAGGGGGCCAATATCCCTGAGTCGGTACGCACAGCACTTGCCCAGACTGGTCGTCTGACCGGCGCCAATAATGATCGCTTATCCTTTGATCTTGGAACGGTCGGTGCAGAGATACGTTTACAAAGACTGACCAATATTTCCTATCGTACCGTCACATCAGCCGGTGTTCCAATCGCTGGCGGGTTGAATGCGTATAATGCGAACTCCCCGAATTTGGCTAATTTGGCTGCCGATGACATGATTGAGATTTACATTGATAGCAACGGCACCGCATCAAGAGGGGATCCGGTAAAGATTGCCACCCTCACCGTTCAGGATGCGCTGACGGCTGGTATTGATGGCGGCCTGACCCGGGATGCTCTGCAGATAGAGGGTTTTGCTAATTATACTCCGGGTGGATTTACCGGGGTTGATGCGCCGATTGTTGCCGGGGTCACGCCTAATCCCGGTGGTGATTTTCCCGAAGGGACCACATCCAGCCTTCCGGAATCGGGTGTTTCCCCGGTGGTTGAGGCGAGACTGAATGGTCTGGGTGCGGATATTTTCAATGATGTGACCAGAACGTTAAATCTGAGGCTGCGGACAATCGCTGATCCTTCCGGGGGGAGTGACCGCCAGACCCATATTGCCCCAATCCCCGGTCTGGCCTTTGTTCACAATTCCGGGGGGACCAATCCAACCCCTCCGACATCCGGGACTTCCGCCGGTGCATTCAATCAGCCATCGGTTGACCTCACCCAGGGGATTGCGGCCGGCGATACGATTGATATCTATTCTGAGACCGGGGGGACTTCCTCTCTGATTGCTCAGATCACGCTTCCCGGACCATTGAGTGATGTTGGGACAGAAGCCGGGACAACCACCGCAAATGCCTTACAAATCAGTGGGTTTAATTATCAGACTGATCGACGTCTGGCGGCCGGAACCGGGGTTGATAATCAGACTGTTTTCTTTGAACAAAATCTGGAAGGCGGGACGGTGATTATTAATGCGTCCGATATTCGCTCGATCAATCAGGATCGATCTTTTGTGGTACCATCAATCATTGCCGCCAATCCACCCAATGTCATTTTTACCGGACGTGGGACTCCCAATTCATTCAATCTCAGCAATGCGATTATTCAGTGGTCCAATGGTGCTCAGAATTCCGAAATTGATATTGATCTGGGAACCGCTGGCGGAACCAATGGCCTGGTTCAGTCATCTGATCCGTTCTCTGTGCGTTTTGTCCGCCAGGATGGTGTTCCCTCAGGTGTGATTGCAGGGGTCCAGGTTGGTGAGAACGGCAATTTTCTGGCCCGGTTTGATAACGGGCGCAACCAGCCGGTTTACCGTTTACCGCTGGCGACCTTTCCCAATACCAACGCCTTAGGCCAGGATAGTGGCAATGTGTATAGCCCCACTTCTGATTCGGGAGAACCGCTTTTGAGTGTTCCTGGTATCGGATCAACGGGTCGGATTGCTCAGAATTCTCTGGAGACTTCGACGGTTGATATTGCGAACGAATTCAGCCGCATGATCATCACTCAGAGGGCTTTTTCGGCTGCTTCGCGGGTTGTCACGACCGCCGATGAAATGTTGGACGAACTAGTGAGAATTAAGCGTTAACTCTCATCTACATATTCAGCCAAAGTAAAAGAGGCCCTTTTTTAATAAAAAGGGCCTCTTTGTTATTAAATAATAATGTTTTTATTTAGTATTAATTCGGATTTTACTATTTTTTTATCCAGGTATACTTTTAGTTTACCTTTATAATGATTAAATTTTTCAAATTTTTGTTTAGTGATTTTTTAAAAAACTGCATTTAGACTATGCTTCATCTCATTCTCATTCACGCGGGCTTGTTTTGACAGTTACCATTTTCACCATCCCGATCGATGAGGCAGGGGACCAGGCAGAAATCTATTGAGCCAAAAACAGCGCTCTATTGAGCAAGGAATAAGTGACGTGAACAAAATCAGTGATCAGGAATCAACCGGGTCTCTTCAGCTTTCAGACAGTCGCCGGCGTCAGTTACCGGGGCCGCACTCTATTGAGGATCTGCCGCCGCCGGGTACCAAACGCTGGGTGGTTCGCCGCAAAGCCGAGGTGGTTTCGGGTGTGCGCAACGGTGTTCTCACTCTCGACGAAGCCTGTACACGCTATAATCTTTCGGTGGAAGAATTTCTATCCTGGCAATCTCTGATTGATCGCCACGGCATCCGGGGGTTGCGGGCAACCCGGTTGCAAAAATACCGGGATCGCCGGTTTGAATAACCTCTTTCATATCAAATCTTACATCACATCCGGCGCATTACCTGATCTGTTATTGGGACAGTGATGGGTTTCAGTCATGGCTCTTTCATAAAGAAAAAGTATCAGGCTGTAGAGGCCTTTATAAAGGGATCTCAACAGGGATATCCCTTTGTAGCAGGGTTGGATTTTGTATGAATTCGATTCTCCGGTACATCAATCCCTTTAATGATGGACTATCCGGTTTTGGGATGGTTCTGTGAACATCATGATTCTTAAGAACCTGGGCTGTATCTCAATCGCGATATTGGATGCTCATGAGGAATTATGAGGAATGAAGAGCCTCAAAATCGCATGATTGGCCCGGAAGATGGGGGGATCGATGGAGCGGCTATTTCTTTCATTGGGGTGCCATTTCCTTTACCGGGCGGCCATTTTCCTTATTGTCTTTGATCCCTTTTCTCCTGTCAGTGGATCATGACCGGTTTTTTATCGGTACGATTTTTATCGCTACGATACTGAGAAAACATTACGGGGAAAAATTGCTGAGAAAAAACAACCGCAAAAAATTACTGCCAGATACGCCAGGAGCGGGTTTTTGAACCAGGTTTTGGCTTTTAAATCCGATAAATCGGATTTTAGGGTATTTTTTTCCGCTATTTTTTCCTTTTGTTGATCCAGGGTATTTTTTAAAATAATGATGATAAATCAATATATTATTCTTTTCCCGGGATGTTTTTATCCAATATTTGGGTGATCTTTGATCAAGGGGGCGGAAAATTTTTCCTAAAACTAGGTAAAATTTGCCTTGAAATTTTTATTTCTGCATTTATCCTGTCAAATAGATAAAATTTTATATTTCTATTCCATGCTTTGATCACCCGGTTTTTTTACCATCAGGTCTGTGTTTGTTATCAACTATTTTCCCCGTTTTTTTAATCCTGTTTCATCTGTTGACCGGTGTCGGCCGACTATTGATCGACGGCATAACCGGACGGACAACATAGCGGACAGTACTCAGTGATCTGATTGTTTTGGCGAGGATACGATTGTGAATACGTTTCTTGATATCTTGAAAAATGTTGGCCCGACCCGGCTGGCCATCATCGCCAGTATCATCATCGGTCTTTTTGTCTTTACTATTTTTGTAGGCGGACGTCTGGCCGGCACCGATAATATGAGTTTGCTGTATGCCGGGCTGGATCCTGCCGATAGTGCCAAAATTGTCGCGCAGCTGGATGCGGAGGGTGTTCCATATACCATCCAGGAGGGTGGAACGCAGATTCTGGTTCCGAGAAATGATGTCATGCGGTTGCGCTTGTCTACTGCTGAGTTGGGTCTGGTGAGTGATTCCGGGGTTGGATATGAGATTTTTGACAATTCTGAAGCCCTGGGTACGACTAATTTTGTTCAGAATATCAATCGGATAAGAGCGTTAGAAGGCGAACTCGCCCGTACGATCCGCAGTATTCAGACGGTGGAAAATGCCCGTGTTCATATTGTCATGCCGCAGAGGCAGCTTTTTGCCCGCACGGCTCAGGAACCCAGCGCGACCGTGGTGCTGAAGGTTCGTGGTCGGGTTCAGTTACCACCATCCCGGGTGCAGGCGATTCAGGGTCTGGTTGCAACATCAGTTCCCGGGCTTTCAGCTGACCGGATCACAGTGGTTGACAGCAGCGGTGAATTGCTGGCCCGGGCGGCTGGTGAGGGGGAGGAAGGATCCGTTTCGTTTAATGATGCCGCTGAAGCCCGCCGGGACTATGAGACCAAAGTTGCGCATATGATCGAAAGCCTGCTCGAACGTACAATCGGGTTGGGGAAGGTGAAGGCTGAGGTCAATGCTGAAATGGATTTTGACCGTATCACCACCAACAGCGAAAGCTATGATCCCGATGGGCAGGTGGTGCGTTCAACCCAGACGATTGAGGAACAAGAAGCAGCCCAGGAAGCAAACGGCGAGCAACCTGTAACAGTTGAAGAAAATTTGCCTGATAACCAGGATACCGGAGCCGGCGGAGAGGTCGTCAGTAACTCCACATCGTCCCGGACTGAGGAAACAGTCAATTACGAGATTTCGCGCACCATCAGTAACCATATCCGGGAAAGCGGGGTTCTCAAACGTTTATCGGTCGCTGTATTGGTGGATGGTGTTTATACTGATGGCGGGGATGGTGAGGAACAGACCTATCGTCAGCGAACTCCTGAAGAGTTGGAGAATTTAGCATCTCTGGTTCGCTCAGCGGTTGGTTATGATGCTGATCGTGGTGATATTGTTGAGGTGGTGAATATGCCCTTCATCTCTCTGGATGCTGAGTTTGTCGAAGAAACTTTTGAGGATTTATTTGCGATCAATAAACAAGATTACTTCCGGATTGCTGAAATTTTTGTCCTGGCGGTGATCAGTATCCTGGTTTTATTACTGGTTGTCCGCCCGTTATTGGTGCGGGCTTTGGGGGCCATCCCGGCATCTCAGCATGAGGCAGAGGAACACCAGATGGGTGTGATTACAGATCAAACAGTTGTACCAGGGGCCGCGGCTTCCGGGGCTGCCGTCGTGGCCGCCCGTGCCGGGGCACCGGCTATGCCAGGGGAAGCCCCGATGGAGCCCGGGACTGATCCGGATGGAGATGAACTGCTGAATGTTGACCGCATTGAAGGCCAGTTAAAAGCCTCTGCGATCAATAAAATCGGCGATATCATTGATAAACATCCCGATGAGACATTACAAACTGTCCGCAGCTGGATGTATCAAACCTGAGAATATGGTATGAATGATGGATCAGGTGTAAGAATGTTTTCTCCGTGCTATGTTTTCTTCATGCTTTTTCTTTCAACCGTATTTCTAAAATAAGCGGGAACAGCGATGCGGACACTTGAAGATTACAGGGGTCTTTCCGGGACTGAAAAAGCAGCCATATTGGTGATGGCCATCGGTGAAAATCATGCCGCCAAGCTGTTCACCAAGATGGATGATGAGGAAATCAAAGAAATTTCTCAGACAATGGCCGGTCTGGGAACTGTCAGTGCTGCTTTGGTTGAGCGTTTGTTTGTGGAATTTGCTGAGCAGGTGGCTTCGACAGGTTCTCTGGTCGGGTCCTATGAAAGTACCGAACGTTTGTTGTCTAAGGCGTTGGGCGAGGACCGGGTCAAGTCAATTATGGAGGAGATTCGCGGTCCGGCTGGCCGGACAATGTGGGATAAACTGGCGAATGTGAATGAGGGGTTGTTGGCCAATTATCTCAAGAACGAGTATCCTCAGACGGTTGCTGTGGTGCTCTCCAAGATCAAGGCGGAGCATTCGGCCCGTGTTCTGAGTGCTTTGCCGGATAATTTTGCTATGGAGGTCATCCAGAGAATGTTGAGCATGGAGTCGGTTCAGAAAGATATTATTGATGATGTGGAACGTACGTTGCGTACTGAATTCATGAACAATCTTGCCCGTGCTAATCGTCGTGATTCTCATGAATTGATGGCGGATATTTTCAATAATCTTGACCGTAATAATGAAGCCAAATTTATGGAGGCTTTAGAAGAGAAAAATCAGGATTCCGCCGAGCAGATTAAGGCACTGATGTTTACATTTGAAGATTTGAACAAACTGGATGCCGGCGGCATTCAGACATTGTTGCGCAGTGTCGAGAAAGATCGCCTTGCTTTTGCTCTGAAAGGAGCCTCGGACGGATTACGGGAGATGTTTTTCAAAAATATGTCGGAGCGGGCCGGAAAAATCCTCAGAGAAGATATGGAGGCTCTGGGTCCGGTGCGGTTGCGTGATGTGGATGCGGCTCAGATGGAAATGGTCGGTGCAGCCAAGCAGCTGGCGGCATCCGGTGAGATTATTCTCAGTGATAACAAAGGCGAAGATGAGCTGATTTACTAGATGAGCTGATTTGCTAATGGTCCAGGGCATAAAAGAGTATTGAATCGGGCTGGGCGATGAGTGTCCTGATGGATAAAAAATATGATTTTAGCCTGTCTTTTGATGAGGAAACGCTTGATAAAGATTTGGAGGAAGAGGCGGCCCGGGAAGCCGAGGAACGCCGCCGGGTAGCCGAACAGGAAGCCCGGGTTCAGTCAGCCCGTGAAGATGGGCATCAAAAAGGGTATCAGGAAGGCTATGATGCCGGAAAGCAGGAGGGGATAGCAGAAAAAAGCCGCGAAATAGAGTCTTTGGCTGCGAAAACGCAAAAAAGCATCGCGGCTCAATTAACCGATGTTGCGGCCCGTCAGGAAGAGGTGCTCAGCGACCATTTACAGAGTTCTCTTGCTGCTGTGATGGCGACTCTTAAGGCATTATTCCCGGGCTTTGTGGGTAAACATGGTGGGGATGAAATCGAAGTTCTGATAAGGAAATGTCTTGATCAGCTGCTTGACGAACCACGGGTTTTGATCCGGGTTCATCCGGAGGTTGCGGCATGGCTCAGTGAGCAGATTGCCGGAATTGCCCAACAGGTCGGATACGGTGGTAAAGCTGTGGTGATTGAGCATGAAGGGATCGCTTTGGATGCATGTCGTATCGAATGGAAAGATGGTCTGGCTGAACGTGATTCAGCCCGGACATGGCAGGAGGTCGAGAAGATTTTAGAACGCTATATCAAAACAGAGGATCCGGTTGAAGCCGGTGATCACAATGCAGGTGAGTGTGAGGATGCTCCTGTCGCCGGATATCCGCAAGATCGTCAGGAACACCCTCCTCAAAAAGAGGATCTATCTGAAAACCATCTATCTGAAAAAACGTCTGAGGAAATGTCTGAAAAAACATCTAAGGAAACGTCTTTGCGACAATCACCTCCTCAGGATATGGCTGCTGAGGGTCAGGAAACATAGAGAACAGACGAGAAAAATTGCCGCCAACTGAAGAAGAGGGACTCTTTCTGGAACACGATCACTGGTTCATGTAGGATAGCGGAGTCAATATGAGAGGATGAGATGAAAAAAACCCTTGAGATGAAAAAAACCCTACAGAAAGATAAATCCGAAAGATAAATCCGGTCGAAAGACAAATAATGTAACAAAAATTTGACCAATCAGAGAGAAGATGAATCATCATAATAAAGAGAAGATGAATCATCATAACAAACAGAGTATCCTGGCGGATGAAATTTGATTATAAATACTGAGGGATTCCAGGATCAAAAAGCAAGAAAGACACAGTAAGAAAGACACAGAGCCAGGTAACGACACAGAGCGAGGAAGGGACCATGTCGGATACGGATATTGAAAACAGCGATGCTGCCGGGGGAGCCTCTGAGTCAGCTGCGGACCAAAAAGAGGCGTCTTCCAAAGAGGGTGTCGATGCCCGGCAAGGAGGCCAGGAAGCTGCTCAGGGGAATGCTGGTGACGGGAACCCGGCCTTACAGCTTGGTGACCTTGAACCGGGAACAGATGAGGAGGGTGCACCTTTCCGGGAACAAAAAGATTTGCGGGTGGTGTATAATGTTCCGGTTCAGGTTTCTGCTGTCCTTGGGCGTGCGAATATGCGGGTGAGTCATCTTTTGAAACTTGGCCGGGGAGCGGTGGTTGAGCTTGATCGTAAAGTTGGTGAAGCCATTGATATCTATGTGAATAACCGGCTGGTGGCGCGGGGTGAAGTTGTTGTGGTTGATGATCGGCTGGGTGTGACGATGACCGAAATTATTAAATCTGACCAATTCTGACTGTTTGCTGCTCCTTACTGTGTTTCCTTCAGGCAATGACTTTAGAAACATGTTCTATAATCTGTAAAACTGACTGCTATAATAAAATCGCGTATAATAAAATCGATTGTCATAACAATGAGTATCATGACCAATGAGTACAACCACTGATAAAACGCAGGTTACCCCGGTAACGACAGCTAAATCAGGTCGTCTGAAATTTGATTTTGCGACAGTTCTGGGCTTGTTCTCCGGGTTTGGGTTGCTGATTTTGGCATTGTCTATCGGGGGAACCCCTGAGGCATTTCTCGATATTCCATCGGCTTTGATTGTTATTGGTGGAACCACCGCGATCACGGTCACCAGCTTTGGGGTTGTGAAAAGTTTTCGTGCCACTGGTGTGACTGCAAGAATGTTTTTAAGAGAGGCTGCAGATGCTGGTCAGGCGGCTGAAATTTCAATGGTTTTGGCCAAAATGGCCCGCAAACGCGGGGTTTTAACCTTGCAGAATAATATTGGTCAGTTGCCTGGTGATTCTCTTTTACGTCAGGGTCTTCAGATGGTTGTTGACGGGTTGACAGTTGGCGAGATTGAGCGATTACTGGTGAATGAGACCTCCAACCGCGCTATGCGTCAGATGGATGGTGCCGGTGTCTTGCGCCGGGCCGCTGAGGTTTCACCAGCAATGGGTCTGATTGGGACGCTGATTGGCCTGGTCCAGATGTTGGGGCAGCTTGAAGATCCCTCAACGATTGGTCCGGCTATGGCGCTGGCTCTGTTGACCACGTTTTATGGTGCCATTTTGTCCAATATGGTGTTTTCGCCCCTGGCGTCTAAACTTGAGCATAACGCCTCTGAAGAGGATATGGTCAACCGGATTTACATGATGGCCGGGGTCTCTATTGCCCGCCAGGAAAATCCCCGGCGTCTGGAAATGCTGATCAACAGCTTTTTACCACCAGCCAAGCGCGTTCGTCATTTTGAATAGATGGATGGCAGAGGAATGCGCATATTGATCATCGGTGGATTGCAGGGCCATATCGGTACAGCCAGCAAAATGGCTCTTGAGCGCGGTGCTCAGGTGACCAACACCGAAAGTATTAACAATGCTTTGCAACTTTTGCGCTCAGGTAACGGGGCCGACCTGGTCATGGTTGATGTTGCGTTCGATGTTGAGAGCCTGATCTCAAGCCTCAGGCAAGAGCGGATTTTTGTTCCGGTTATCGGATGTGGTATTGGCAACGATACCCAGGCGGCAGTCGGGGCGATTAAGGCGGGGGCCAAGGAATATGTCCCGTTGCCGCCTGATGCCGAGCTTATTGCGGCTATTCTTGAGGCGATTTCTGATGAAGGCCGGACCATCATCCATCAGGATACGGCTATGCATGAAGTTCTTGGCTTGGCCAAGCAAGTGGCTTCTTCGAATGCCAGTGTCCTGATAACCGGTGAATCAGGAACCGGGAAAGAATTGATTGCGCGTTATATTCACCGGCTGAGTTCGCGGGCAGAGCGAAAATTTGTTTCGGTTAACTGTGCGGCTATCCCTGAAAACCTCCTTGAGTCTGAGTTGTTTGGCCATGAGAAAGGAGCTTTTACAGGTGCTGTTGCCCGGCGGATTGGTAAATTCGAGGAAGCCAATGGCGGAACGCTTCTGTTGGATGAGATTAGTGAAATGGATGCCCGGCTCCAGGCCAAGTTATTGCGGGCTATTCAGGAACGCGAGATTGACCGGGTGGGTGGCTCTGCACCGGTTAAGGTTGATATCCGGGTGATTGCAACGACCAACCGCGATCTCAATGAAGAGGTGAGGAAAGGCAATTTTCGTGAAGATCTGTATTTCAGGATCAATGTAGTTACGGTTGCTTTGCCACCGTTGCGGGACCGGCCCGGGGATATTGATATCCTGGCCCGGCATTTTTCGATTAAATACGCTAAAATCAATGATCTGCCGGAACGTAATCTCAGTGCTGAGGCCTTTGATTTACTGCGGTCTCATTTTTGGCCAGGCAATGTACGTGAATTGGAAAATGTCATTCATCGGGCTGTTTTGCTGTCCAGGGGGGAGGTTGTTGACGAAGACTCTATTCTGTTGAGTGGTCAGAAAACCAATGTATCGGCCAATCATGTTGGCCTGGCAGAGCGGCCAACAGACATCATTTCCCAACCAGAGTCGTTCGATCATGCCGGTGATCAGGCGGGTCGTTCTCTGGTTGGTAAGACGGTTGCTGCCGTGGAGCGGGATCTGATTGTTGACACCCTTACTCATTGTCTTGGTAACCGCACCCAGGCGGCGGGTATTTTGGGTATTTCGATCCGCACATTGCGCAATAAAATTCGTCAATATAGCAATGAGGGAGTCTCAATCCCGATGCCCGGAGACGTTAAGGGAGCTGTTCCTCAGGATATCTGAACGCAGATCCTGTGCTCCGGATGTCTTATCCGGGGACTGAAAGCCAGGAAACGTACTCTAAGAGGTGCTGATTGGGGAGATGTGAAGAGCAATGAGCCAATCTACGGGTGCGGCCAGCGATATAGAAAACAAAAATTCTGTGCGCAACGTTACGTCGGGCAGCGTTACGTCGGCTCTGCGGCGTGGCGATATTGCGTTTTCTTTGGCGATTATGGCCATCCTGACGGTCTTGATTGTGCCGTTGCCGACCTGGGCGTTGGATATGGCTCTGGCGATTTCAATTACGTTTTCGGTGGTCGTTTTGATGACCGCTCTTTTTATTGAAAAGCCATTGGATTTTAGTGTTTTTCCGACGGTTTTGCTGATTGCAACCGTGTTACGTCTGGCTCTGAATCTGGCTTCAACCCGTCTTATTCTCAGTGACGGACATACCGGAACCGATGCAGCCGGTGAAGTGATCAATGCCTTTGGCGATCTGGTTATGCAGGGCAGCTATGTGATTGGTATTATCGTATTTGCCATTCTGGTCCTGGTGAATTTTATTGTTATTACCAAAGGTTCTGGTCGTATTGCTGAGGTTTCAGCCCGTTTTAGCCTTGATGCGATGCCGGGTAAGCAGATGGCGATTGATGCTGATTTATCGGCGGGTTTGATTGATGAAGATGAGGCGCGCAAACGGCGGCGCACTCTGGAAGATGAGAGTTCTTTTTTCGGCTCTATGGATGGGGCAGCCAAATTCGTCCGGGGGGATGCGATTGCCGGGTTGCTGATTACCCTGATCAATATTGTTGGCGGTATTGTCATCGGCGTCAGTCAGCATGATCTGGATTTGTCCAAAGCAGCAGATTCTTATACCAAACTCACGGTCGGGGATGGTTTGGTGACCCAAATTCCGGCACTGATTGTATCAATGGCAGCAGGTATGGTGGTGTCGAAGGCGGGTGTTATGGGCCCTGCTGATAAGGCTATTTTCGGTCAGTTAGGTAATTACCCGAAGGCATTGGGTGTGAGTTCCTTTCTGATGCTGGTTCTGGCGGTTATGCCACAAATTCCGGCCTTGCCTTTTTTGCTGCTGGCGTTTCTGACTGGTGCCATGGCCTGGAAAATCGGGCGTGATCAGCAAACCCGCACCGATGAAGAAACTGAAAAAGAGGCTTCAGAAGCCGAAGAAAAAGCGACAGAAGAACCTGTTTCTGACCTTTTAGATCTTGATCAGATCCGGCTCGAATTGGGGTATGCTCTGCTGGCTCTGATTAACGATCAAAAAGGCAAGCGGCTGACCAACCAGATTCGGGCCTTGCGGCGCCAGATTGCTCAGGATATGGGCTTTGTTCTGCCAGCCGTGCGGATTCAAGATAATGTCCAGCTGCCACCCAATGCGTATTCTGTCCGCATCAAAGAGATTGAGGCCGGCCAGGGGGAGTTGCGTCCTGATATGTATTTGGTGATGGATCCTGCAGGCGGGCCGATTACGATTGAAGGCGAAGAAACCCATGAGCCAACTTTTGGATTACCGGCAAAATGGATTGGTCCTGAAAACCAGGGTGAAGCACAGTTTCGCGGCTATACTGTGGTTGATGCGCCCACCATCATCACCACCCATTTAACCGAGATCATCAAGGAGCATATGACCGATATGCTTTCCTATAGTGAGACTCAAAAATTACTCGATGACCTGGGTGAAGAGCAGCAAAAACTGGTGAGCGACCTGATTCCTGGTCAGGTCACTTTAGGGGCATTGCAGAGGATTTTACAAAATCTGTTGGCTGAGAGAGTATCGATTCGGGATCTTCCGACCATTCTTGAGGCGGTGACTGAGGCTGCCACCTATACCAAGAATGTCAACGCAATCACGGAGCATGTCCGGGCCCGCCTGGCCCGCCAGATCAGTAACGCGAATACGTTTGAGGCGGGCTATATTCCTCTGATTACCCTGGGGCCGGAATGGGAGCAGAAATTTGCCGAATCCATAACCGGGCAAGGGGATGATGCTCAGCTTTCAATGCCTCCGACAATATTGCAGGAATTTATTTCTATGATTCGTCAAAAATTCGATCACCAAAATATGCTGGGCGAGTCCCCGGCTTTACTGACCAGCCCTCGTATTCGTCCCTATGTGCGCTCGGTGATTGAACGTTTTCGCCCGGCTACTGTGGTATTGTCTCAAAATGAAGTTCATGCCAAAGCCAAAATTAAGACATTGGATCAAATCTAGCACCCGATTCCATCATCAGGGGTATGCAGCATGCGCCTGAAGAGATTCACGGCTCCTGATATCAGGAGTGCTATGCGTCTGGTTCGCCAGGAATTGGGGGATCATGCGATTATTGTTTCTTCCCGCCAGAGCGAGAATGGACCAGGTGTCCGGCTGGTTGCTGCCATCGAACAAGCCGATGACATGGCTCATTTTGGCTTTTCCCGCGCTTCTTCGCGCAGAGAACAGCAGGAAGAAATTTTTCCCGATGCAGAGCATTTCTCTGAGCATCTGACGACCATTTTACTGGAGCAAGGCGTGCCACAGCGTTTAACCAGTCGCCTGGTGGCTTCGGCGCATGACCTGAATCAGGAGGGTCCGGTGATGGCTTTGGCGTCCGCCCTTGATGAGATTTTTCGTTTTGCTCCTTTGGAGTTACCGGCAACCAGGCCGGTGATTTTGCTGGGGCCAAATGGGTCGGGTAAGACAACGGTTACGGCGAAGCTGGCAACCCGGGCCTGTGCCGGGGGATTACGTTTCAAGGTTATTTCCACCGATACAGTACGTGCCGGTGCGATTGAGCAGCTGGCTTGTTTTACCCGTATTCTCAAGACCGATCTGGTGGTAGCCGGTGAGGCAGGGACATTGATGCGGGAGGTTGAATCGGCCCAAAATCATGACCTGGTTTTGATTGATACACCAGGTATCAATCCACGCAGTGCCAGAGAAATTGTTTCTTTGGCTGAAACGATTGAATCCATTGGTGCTGAGCCATTATTGGTGATGGCAGCCGGTGGTGATCCTGATGAAAGTGCTGAAATAGCAACCGCTTTTTCAGTTATGTCTCCGCGTCGTCTGGTTGCCACCCGTCTGGATACGGTCAAGCGGTTGGGGGGTATTTTGAGTGCTGCTGAAGCGGGTCGGTTGCGTTACGCCAATGTTTCGGTTTCTGCCAGCGTGGCTTCAGATATCAGGCCGATCAACCCGGTATCTTTGGCGCGTATGTTGATTCGTGACAACGCGACCCGGGGTGATGGCCCACCGGTTGCAACAAATAAACTGACAACAGATGGACTGACAACAGATGGATTGACACAAGATGCGCTTGCAACAGATGCAACCGGCGGGGAATGAAAGATATGAATACATCACAAGGGTCAAAAACAAAGGAATCCGGTCCCCAGGCCCGTATGATCTCGGTTGCTTCAGGCAAAGGCGGTGTTGGCAAGACGTGGTTTGCGATTACGTTAGCCCATGCTTTGGCTCGCCAGGGTCAACGTATCTTATTATTTGACGGGGATTTGGGGCTGGCCAATGTTGATATTCAGCTTGGTCTGCTTCCGGAGCGTGATCTGGCCAGCGTTCTTGCGGGCAAGTACCGGTTGCGACAATCGGTGATTCCGTTCGGGGACGGGGATTTTGATATTATTGCCGGGCGGTCAGGGTCCGGAGATTTATCGTCATTGGGTGAAGACCGGCTCTATTCCTTGCGGGATGATTTGGTTTCCTTATCAATGGATTATGACTGTGTGGTGATTGATCTGGGGGCGGGAATTGATGCGGTGGTTCGTGCTCTGGCGGATCGATGCGGGGTTATTCTGGTTCTGAGTACTGATGAGCCGACGTCTCTGACTGATGCGTATGCTTTTATGAAAGTCTTACGGTCTCACAATTCCGGTTGCGATATGCGGGTTGTTGTTAATATGGCGGAGAGTTTTGATGGCGGCAAAAAAACCCATGGAACTTTAGCGCGGGCGTGTCGAAGTTTTCTTGGATTCAAACCCCCGCTGGCTGGGGTGGTGAAGATGGATCATAAGATCAAGGATGCCATTCGTCATCAGACCGCTCTTTTGACTCGTTACCCGGATGCGGTAGCGGCTCGTGATGTTGAGTCAATCGCTGCTCAGCTGTTGGAATGAGTGTGGTTTTATTGATGAGCAGCTTATGAGCAGCGTTGGCGCATCTCCTCCATTGGCTCCCGGTTCGGCGGCGACTTCGACACCTGTAGCGGTTGCTCAGGTGGCTGGTTCATCACTGGCTTTTGATGTCGGGGATGTGATCACAGGTGTTGCCAAAGGCAGAAATGGTCAGGGCCAGCTGGTTGTGGTGACCAGGCGGGGGGATGTTCTGGTGACGACTCCTTTGCTGCCACCAGCTGGGGCAACAGTGACGTTACAGGTGCGTGCTGTTGAGGCCAATTTTTTGAATGTGGTTGTTCTGGTTGATCCTCGACCACTTCCAAAGTCCGCTGGTCAGCCGGTTGGTCATGCTTCTTCTCTTTCTCAAAAAGCGGTGTCTGCTCATTCTCTCAGCCCTTTTGTGACCACAACTCATTCTTTATTTTCTGGTACAATCATTGCTCCGGCAACTGGTGGCGTTTCCGGCGGTGTTCTGGGACCTTTACCGGATATTTTAACCAGGGGCTTTGTTGCCGGGGGGCAGAATTCTGCCACACAAAATCTCACACCTTCTCCGGGTGCTGGAGGGTATTCTGGTCATCATGCTTCGAATGCGCCGGTTTCAACATATCCGGTTCCAGCCGGTCGAAATCCGGCCAGTGGAAATCCAGCCGGCCAAATTGCACCCCGTGGAAATTTAACAAACAGTCATCCAATCAGCCCGGCTCTAACCGGTCACAGCCCGGCAGGCGACGTTCCGGCTCCGCCGGTTGCGAAGAAAAACGCCTCACAGCAGACTCCTCAAGGGGTATTTTCCAGGACTGGTCCTCCGGCTACACCACCCTCATCAACGCAGCATGAGACGGTTTCCCGATTATCGTCCGGGCAGGGGGTTCCCCGGGTCGGGAGTCCTGATACGGTGTCTGGTTCGGGGACGTCTTCTCAGACCACCCGTTCTGCTCTTTTGGTTCCTGAAAGCACTGCCTCCAACCGTTCCCGTGGCGGTATCTCGGGCGGGGCATCGATTGAGAGGGGAGGGCAGAGCTCAACCGGTTCGGCTTCCTCATTTTCCGGTGAGAGGGGGGCGCAAAGCTCAACCATTTCGGCCTCCCCGTCTTCCAGACCGGCTTCCCCGGTCCCGGCCAATTCTGAGAATAGTCGCTCCGGCAACCCGGTCTCCGGGAATGGGGTTTTGAGGGATGGTCTTGTTCAAAAGCCAATCTCCGGGAACCCTATTTCTGATCGACTGGTTTCGGGTGGCTCGGTTTCGGGTGGCTCGGTTTCGGGTGGCTCGGTTTCAGGTGGTCCGGTTTCGGGTGGCTCGGTTTCAGGTGGCCCGGTCTCAGGCGGCTCAGTTTCAGGTGGTCCGGTCTCAGGTGGTCCGGTTTCAGGCGGTCCGGTTTCAGGCGGTCCGGTTTCAGGTGGTTTGGTCTCAGGCGGTTCGGTTTCAGGTGGTCCGGTTTCAGGCGGTTCGGTTTCAGGCGGTTCGGTCTCAGGCGGTCCGGTTTCGGGTGGCTCGGTCTCAGGTGGCTCGGCTTCAGGTGGTCCGGTTTCAGGTGGCTCGGCTTCAGGTAGTCCGGTTTCAGGTGGTCCGCAAATATCGGCCAATTCAGTGAAGACTCCCCATACGGGAATCGATCCCGCAAAGACATTTTTACCCGGTGTGCGGCTTGAGTTTCGTCTGGTTGCTTTGGAAAATCGGCCGGTTGGGAGTTCCCCGATCACTTTATTGCATGATACCGCCGGCTCTTTTCGGACGGAATCAACCCTGATTGCTGGGGTTGTCTCGAAAGAGGTATCGGGAATTCCTCAAACCCAAACCGGAGCTCCAACCCGCATCCTCACCTCTATCGGGACGATTGGCGTGGATGGATTGACATCCCTTCCTGCCAGGGCATCGGTCGTTCTCCAGCTTATTCAGGCATTCCCCCCCGATGATGTGGCTGAACGATTACCCGCTTCACTCAGTTTTGAGGAAATCTCCCGCGGCCAATGGCCGGGTCTGGAAGACGCTGTTTCTACTCTTCTCTCCGGCCATGGTACGCAGATTCCTGATCGGGTGCTCCCGGCTCCTGGTCCCCGGCTCGCCGGCCTCATGCTGCTCTTCATCACGGCGTTGCGTGGCGGGGATGCAACGGGGTGGTTGGGAGAAGATGGCCAGAATATCCTGGCTCAGACGAAACCCGTGCTTCAGCGCTTGCGCGACGATTTCAGTCGTTTTGGCCAGTTTCTGACTGAGACACAGCCAGATGACTGGCGTTTTTTCGTTCTGCCTGTTTATGATGGCCGTGACCATCATTTGATGCATTGGCGTGTCCGCCGTCATCGCGAGCAAGCCAATCAGGAGGATCAGGAAAGTCAGCACACCCGTTTTGTTGTTGATCTTAAACTGAGTCAGTTGGGGGATATGCAGTTCGATGGATTCTTAAAAGAACGTCAATTTGATTTGGTTATTCGAACCCGCCAGACCTTGTTACAGACCATGCAGCGTGATATCCGGAACCTTTATCTCAATGCGCAACAAATTGCCGGATTTCACGGGGAAATTCTTTTCCAGGTGAGAGAACAATTTATCCAGCCGATGCGTGATGAAAAGCAAACATCCGGGGGAGCATCACATTCCAGCCTCCAGGTTTAGAGTCTGTTGCGATCATTGGCATTGTGTCATCATTCAAAAGCTATTGAATGGGCCAACTCAATTCGTCAGAAGAGTAAAGGGATGTTTCATGGTCGAAAAAAATGATGAAAAATACGATGAAAAATATGATGAGGACGAGTCTGGTAACCAGGACAATGATCATATGGATGGCCAGGAGATCGAACAGGCACAATCCTATGATCCCTTAAAAGGAGCAGGCGCCCGTTGTGCGTATCTTAAAAATTTCAACAATCCGCGGTTTGGCTCTGATTATATTGTTGCGTTGGATTACATAGCACCACCTGGTGAGGCCCTCCATTGGCAGATTGACCTCAAATTACGTTATATTCCGGATCGGTTGATTCTTGATGCCACCAGCTTTCATCCTTATGTGTCGAATCTTTTGATGCTGAAATGGCGGAGTCTGGAACAATTAGCGTCATCAGTGATTGAAGACTTCAACAATGAATTGGTTCCGTGTTGGGTCCGTGTGATTGCGGTTGGTTCTGTCGGCCAGGGGGATCAAACCACCCGGCATACGGTTTATTGTGAAGACCGGCAGCCCCGATGGGGGAATATCACCCTTTTGGCGAGCTTGAGTGACGATTAAGCAGGACCGGGTATCGAACCAGACCGGATATCGTACCAGACCGGATATCGTACCGATGGTTGATTTTGAAGGCCCGGTTGCGTTGTTGCGATTGGGATCAGGGGCAAAAACGATTAAACCAGATCTTTGTTGCGGCGGTGATTATTGATCCCCAATTCATCAAGCTGGTCCTGGTCGCGTTTGTCTTGTTCGGCCTGGTTGGCGGCCCGCCGGCGATTTTCGATGATCTCGTGGCGTTTGGACTCCCGGAAACAGTCTTTCATTGTATCCATTTCTTCTTCCAGGCGTTTTTCGGTCTTGATGGCTTGTTGGGCCAAAGCATTACGCCGGGTCACAACACTTTGGGCATAGCTTCCGTAAAACAGGGCAGTATCGGGATTTTGAGCGGCGGCCTTTTGTTCACTGAGGAGGGATGATTCCAATGTTTTGGCATGATCACGGATGCCCTCAACGTCATCATGCAGTGCTGCGACATGCCGACGTTTCTCATTGAGTTCCAGGCGGCTGAGACGTTTAAGGGAAGCAATGGTTTTGATGTTACGGCGCATGGGATGATCATCCGGTCATCAGGGGGTGACGTTTTTTATTATGTATTTTTTTATTAAGTATTTTTTTCTCTGATTTTTCGAAGATTTCTTAAAAGCTGGATTGGTTGATGGCTGTGCTGTTTTTTCTGTGGCTTTTGATGTCGTCGGCTTTTGATGTCATCATTGCTGTCCTGGTGGTGGATTCTGGGGTGCAGGTGGCTCCCCTTTGAGGATGTGGCTCAGGATAGCATATCCCTGATCAAGGCTGGTGATTTCATTTTTGTCCTGAGCCAGAAAAGCCTCAAGATGAGGGTAACGGGCAATGGCTTCATCAACCGAAGGGTCGCTCCCCATTCGGTAGGCACCAAGGCGAATCATCTCGGCCATATCTTCGTAAACAGAAATGAGACGCCTGGCTTCATTGATCAGATCATTTTCCTCAGCACTGTTGCAGTCAGGCATGGCCCGCGACAAACTGCGCAACACATTAACAGCCGGATAACGACCACGTTCAGCGATTGTCCGGTCTAAGACGATATGCCCGTCCAGGATAGCCCGTAAAGCATCGCTGATCGGTTCGTTATGGTCATCGCCTTCGACCAGGGCGGTAAACAGGCCGGTGATACTGCCCTGATCAGTGCCTGGTCCGGCCCGCTCCAGTAAACGCGGTAATTCGGAAAAAACCGACGGTGTAAAGCCACGTGTGGTCGGAGGTTCACCAACCGATAAGCCGATTTCCCGCTGGGCCATCGCAAAACGGGTGATGCTATCGACCAGACACAAACAGTGCTGACCGATATCACGAAAATATTCAGCAATGCTCAAAGTGAGATACGCCGCCTGGCGTCTGACCAGAGGGGACTCATCGGAGGTGGCAACAACAACAACGCTTTTAGCCAGTCCTTCGGCCCCGAGATTATCCTGAATAAATTCCTGGACTTCCCGGCCACGTTCACCGATCAAACCGATGATTGTTACATCTGAGGCGGTATTGCGGGCCAGCATGGATAACAGGCTGGATTTTCCAATTCCCGATCCGGAGAAAATTCCAATGCGTTGTCCCCGGCAACAGGGAGTAAATGTATTGATTGACCGGATGCCGAGATCCATTTTCCCGGCGACTCGCTGGCGATTATGGGCAGGTGGCGGGGTATTGCGTAATGGGTAGGGTTTGGGTCCCCGGGGCAGGCTGCCTTTGTCATCTAAGGGGAAGCCAAAAGAGTCAACAACCCGACCAAGCCATTCGGCTGAAGGATAAATGGCCGAATGATCTTCGCCAATTTCAACCCGGCAGCCAAAGGAAATTCCTTCGGCTCCTTCAAACGGCATGGCAAGAACATTCTTACCAAGAAACCCGACAGCCTCGCAGGGGATTTTGCGGCCAGTCCTGGAGATAATAGAGCATCGTCCCCCCACGGTGAGGCTTCGCTCAATCCCGCTGATTTCAATCAGCATCCCCCGGAATGAGGTTACCGAACCATAAATATGATGGTCGCGGAGCCGGGAAAGATCCGATACCAGTGCTTTGCCCAAACTGCTCATCGGTTTGAATGATGTTGCTGGATGACGATGCGGCTCATTGTATCCGGTATGGTTTGCCCAACCGCTACGGCTTCAGGCGTTGATGACGGATTCGTGATGCTCTGTGTGTGATTGTTTACGCGTATTATTGAGTAGGTTTTGAGGAATCATGTCTTATTTCAGGCTCTTTATATATTGATTGTCGGGCAAAAGCCATGACCGGGCAAGTCATAAGACAGGTCATACTTAATGACGTTATTTTATGATCCGTCATTATTTTATGATCCGTTATTATCTTATTCATTTTTTAACCATTTTTTGGCATTAATTTTTTATGATTAACAATTATTTTGTTAACTCTTTAACCATTTTTTGACACTCATTTTTGTACATTAAGGTCATCATTGACACTGACCGGTGTCAACCATAGTCAATCTTTGGAGGCAAGGATGCGGATTCTTCTGGTTGAGGATGATAAAGCGGTTTCTAAAAGCGTCGAATTGATGCTCAAGGGAGAAGGCTTTATCACAGATTGTACGGATCTTGGGGAAGATGGTCTGGAAATTAGTAAACTCTATGATTATGACATCATCATTCTTGATTTGATGCTCCCTGATATTGATGGGTATGAAGTTCTTCGGCGCATGCGTGCGGCCAAAGTTGAAACGCCCATACTCATTCTTTCCGGGTTGGTTGAATCCCATAACAAGATTAAGGGGCTGGGGTTTGGGGCGGATGATTATCTGACCAAGCCATTCAACAAAGATGAATTGGTTGCCCGCATCCATGCGGTTGTCCGGCGTTCACGAGGCCATAGCGATTCGGTAATCAAAACAGGTAAGCTGAATGTCAATCTCAATATGCGCACCGCAGAGGTTGAGGGTCGTCCTATTCATCTCACAGGTAAGGAATACGGCATTCTCGAATTGCTGTCTTTACGCAAGGGGACAACCCTGACCAAGGAAATGTTTCTCAGCCACCTCTATGGCGGTATCGATGAACCGGAACTGAAAATCATTGATGTCTTTATTTGCAAGCTCCGCAAAAAATTATCCCAGGCAACTGACGGGGAGAGCTATATTGAGACCGTGTGGGGACGTGGCTATGTCTTACGTGATCCGGACAATCAGGCGCATTCCCAAAAACCAGTAGAGATGGTCGCAGCATTGGCTTAACCATCGGTTTGTTCCGTCCAGCATTATTCCGTCCAGCATTATTCCAGCCGGCAGGGACAGGCTGGCTGAGATCTTTTCCTGAAAAGATTTTGCTGAACTCTTATGTTACCCCGCTCATGCGTTAATCAGCCGGGGGTTCTTATGTGGCCGGTATCGTGACCTCAGCTGAGTGCTGACTGGGTTGAGGATGCAGCGACCGGGACATACAGACCCCGATGCTGAGCATTCGGCTGGAACCGGTCGGTTATCCCAATGACGGTTTCGGTGCTTCCCAGGAACAGATACCCATCATTCGGCAGGATGTCGGCAATACGGCCCAGTACGCGGGTTTTGGTTTCAGTATCAAAGTAAATCAAAATATTACGACAAAAAACGACGTCAAATCTTCCAAGAGTTGTAAGAGAATCCAACAGGTTGAAATATTTAAAATTGATCCATTGTTTCAGTTTTTCATCAATATACCATTTTTCTTGTTTTTGCTCGAAATATCTGACCAGATACTGGATTGGTAATCCCCGTTGAATTTCAAATTGGGAATAGATTCCAGATTGCGCTTTATTGAGAGTTTTGGTGCATAAATCAGTGGCCATGATCTCAATATTCCAGCCCGGTATTTTTGCAGCCATTTCGTCAAGAAGCATTGCGAGGGAATAGGGTTCCTGACCACTCGAACAGGCCGCACACCATATCCGGACCTTTTTTTGCTCAGACCGGTTTTTCAGAAGACTGGGTATAACCACATCGCGGAATAAATCGAATGGTTTGACATCACGAAAGAAAAAAGACTCATTGGTGGTCATTGCTTCGGTGACCTCAATCGCCAGATCCCCGGTACTGTCGGTTTTTAATGCCTGAACCAGGACCTCAATTCCCTCCATCATATGTTTGCGGGCAATCGGCATGAGACGGCTTTCAATCAGATAAGCCTTGTCATCATTCAAAGCCAGACCAGAGCGGGACTTGAGAAGATCACGCAGATACCTGAAGTTTTCGGGACTCATTGTGCTCATTTTTATGCCGTCGACTTTAAGCAGGTGGTACGTATAAAACCGCTGATTTCTTGCAGCGGCAGGATAGCACTCGGCAAACCGTTGGCGGCAACAGAACCAGGCATTCCCCAGACAACGCTGGTTTCTTCATCCTGGGCAATGACGACACCACCGCTGTTGACGATATGCTCACAGCCTTTCAAACCGTCTTGCCCCATGCCGGTCAGGATGATAGTCAGACAGCCAGAGCCATAGACTGCTGCAATGCTTTCGAGCATCGGATCAACGGCCGGGCGGCAAAAATTCACCGGCGGTTTTTGATTGAGATCAATCACTACACGATGCCTCTCTTTGCGGACCAACATGTGATAATCCCCGGGTGCGATATAGATATGTCCTTTACGTATTTCCTCTCCATCAGTCGCTTCACGTGTCGGGTATTCACAGACCGAAGCAATATGGTTGGCAAAAATAGGCGTAAATGTTGCCGGCATGTGTTGGGTGATCAGGATTGGCAGGTCAAGATTGCCAATCTCTGCCATGATATTGAATAAAGCCTGGGGACCCCCGGTCGAACTGCCGATTGCCAGAATTTCAGGCTTAAAGGACGGGGGTATTGTACGCAAACCAGTCCGGGATTTGGCTGTTTTGCTTTTTTTTGGGGTCAGTGAATCTGAAACAGTTTGTTTTCCCCGGGGAGCCTTTTCTATTTTGCTTTTTTTGGGGGGCAGTGAATCTGAAACAGTTTGTTTCTTACCGTGAGCCTTTTCTGTTTTATCTTTTTCTGGTTTATTTTTTACCGGTTCTTCGGGGTTTTTTTGGGGTATCTTGGGTCGTTCAGCACTGCGTTTGGCCTGGATATGAGAGATGATTTTATGGGTCAGCTCGTTTCTGAAATCTTTGCCGGCGGCGACTTCTTTTGCACTGGGTTTGAGGATATAGTCACACGCCCCCAGAGTCAGGGCTTTCATGCTGATTTCAGTTTGTTTGAGGGTCAGCTCCGAAGCCATGATGACTTTGAGGCCAGGATTGTGATCAATCAGCAGAGAAAGAGCCGTCAACCCGTCCATATGGGGCATTTCGATACCCAGAACAACCGCCTCAATACCCGGGTTTAATTTCAGCTTAGCCAGAGCTTGCTTGCCACCCTGGACCGAAGCAACCACGTTGATGTTATCGTGACTTCTCAGAATCTTGGCCATGAGGCCCCGGATGACCGCCGAGTTATCAACGACCATCACCTGATAAGGGGCTGCGTGCATGCGCGTATTTTTAAAAATATAAAGAGATCAGAATGGGAAATCAGAGGAGACCGGTTTGCGCGAATTTTGATTCAATGATCTCGCTGTCGAATGGCTTCATAATATACTCATTGGCACCAGTACGGATGGCTTCCTGAATATGTTTGAGATCATTTTCAGTCGTGCAAAAGATAACAACCGGCTCTTGCCCTTCATCAGTTTCGCGTAAATTATGAAGAAATTCAATTCCACTCATCACCGGCATATTCCAATCCAGTAAAATCACATCAGGCATCTCACGGTTGCAGGTATCCAGAGCGACCTGACCATCTTCGGCTTCTTCGACCCGGAAACCAAGATTTTCCAGAATGCGCCGGGCAACTTTCCGGATTACCCGCGAATCATCAACAACCAGGCAATATTTGGCTTTTTCATTCATGATTTTATCCTTCGTTTATTAAAGTCATTGTATCTTTCATGAATTAAATTCTGTGTTTCAATTAAATCCTGTGTTTCAATTAAATCCTGTGTTTCAATTAAATCCTGTGTTTCAATTAAATCCTGTGTTTCAATTAAATCCTACGTTTCCAATGCTGTTTAGACCCTCACACAGGAGAGCAAGTCAAATAAAGAAAAGCAAGTCAATAGAATACGATCATGACACTTTCACGATATCTTTATGTTATTTTTGTGCTTTCAAAACGCAGTAACTGAGCGATATCAAGAATGATCATTAACGTTTTTTCAAGACGATAAACACAAGAAGCAATTTCGCGCCATTTCGGATCGAGAGTCTCAGGAACTTTTTCACGTGCGCTCACGGGCAGACTCAAGACTTCACCGACTGAATCGATCACCAGACTATAAAGTTCTCCATGATGATTCACCACCACATTCATGCCCATTCCTTCTTTCGGATCAAGGGGGGGCAGATTGATCCGGCGGCGAAAATCAATCGCTGTTACGATACGTCCGCGCAAATTGAGCGCACCGGCAACTTCCGGCGGCGCCAGAGGAATGCGGGCAATTCCCTGGGCTGATAAAATGTCCCGCACTTCGAGAACAGGCAAACCAAATAACTGACCGGCAACGGCAACGCTGATAAATTGAGATGTCTCAACCAGGGTCATATCCTGGTTGTGGGAATTCCGGGCCGGTAGAATTTCATTCATGGCGCATGCTTTTCGGTGGGGACGGTTTCTTTTAACGTTTCGATCAGGCTTTGGCGATCATTCTTGATGACATAATCATTGAAACCAACCTGGCGTCCCCGCTCAATATCTTCCTGGCTGGCATGTGAGGACAGGGCAATGATCGGCAGATCACTCCAGCGCGTATCTTTGCGGACGGCCTCAGCAAATTCGAAGCCGCTCATATGAGGCATTTCGATGTCGCTGACAATCGCATCGAAATCAATCCCTCTTTCACACATGCGCAGAGCCTCACGTGGGTTCTCCACTGTTGTCACATCATAGCCTTCGACCGATAATATCGGTGCTAAAAGATTGCGGAAAAAGGCACTATCATCAATCAGGAGAATTCTTCTGGCCTGATACCCTGCGGCATCTTCATCCAAACCGAACCAATCCTTAAAAGCGACAGACAGGTAATAGCCGGTGTCAATCATATCGGTCGCGGTTCCATTGATGATGGCACTGCCAAGAATCCCATCATTTTCTGAGACCAGTTCGATTTTGGCAACTTCGTCAACGATATCAACGATCTCATCAACGACCAGCCCCATACTCCGGTCCCGGTCCGCAAAGACAATCACCGGCTGTTGTTGTTCGGTTTTGATTTCGTAGCTGTCATCAATCATGACCAACGGCATCAGGCTCCCCCGATACTGGACCATCGGGACGCCATGGGAGTATTCGATGTTTTTCAGATCAATTTCTTCCAGGCGCGCGATCAAAGCCAGCGGTACAGCTTTTGGACCACTTTCACCGGCCCGGAAAACCAAAAGAGAAACACTCTCGTCTTTTGAGTCGGCATGTTCGGTCGACAGGGCGGCTCTGGTTTCACTCATTGAGGCATCACCAGTGGCCGCAGCAATGCCGTTGGGATCAAGAATCATAATCACGCTGCCATCGCCTAAGATGGTATTCCCGGAAAAAAGAGTGATATCGCGCAAAATCGGCGCGACTGGTTTAACGACAATTTCTTCAGTATTGTAAACCTGATCAACAATAATGCCGAATAAATACGTCCCGACCTGAGAGACAACGATAAATTTATTCTCGAATTTGCTCTCAAAATTCTGTTCGGTCGATGCGGTTTCTGAATTGTTGACATCGGCAGTGGAAGGATTCTGCTCACCTGTGTTGACCTGTTTACCTGTATTGAGAATGTCGGCGCGCATTTCTGTAAACCAGTCAGCAATTTTTTCTGCATCAGACGGATCCAGCTTGGTTTCTGAGAGAACCTTATAAAGAGTTGTTGAGGCCGCATCGATATGATCGTCATTCAGCCCTTCTTCTAACAATTTCTTATGCAGACGTTCCAATGCACCTAAATTAAACTGGATGGGCGCACCCAGTAAGCTGGTGAATGCTGCCGACAGAGTTAAAATATTTTCCGGATCGTTTAAGGTATCCCCGAACGGCTTAAACAGAGGGTCATCAAGGATTTTTTCAAGAGCCGATTCAACCGTGTTTTGAGCCAGTGTTGCCCCGCCCAGTGCTGCCAGCATCATGCCAAGATCTTCCTGGCTGATTGTGCCCCGGTAATGTGCCAGTTTGTCTGTAAAGTCGCTTTCTTTGATGGTGGAGCTGTTATCCATAGAACCGGCACCGGAGCGTTTCTTATTAGACAGATACGTCAGAGGATGGGCCGCTGTATCCAGACGCAGAAGATTTGAGAGCGGGACCAACGGCAGCAGGCGATCACGCAGACGTAAAACAGGCGTATCGCTGATCGATTCGATCCGGGTTTCTGATTTTGAGGAGCAACGCACCAATTCCAGAACACTGATCTGAGGGATCGCAAAACGCTCACCACCGCATTCGACAATCAGAGCCGATACAATCGCCAGAGTAAGCGGAATTTTAATGGTAAAGGTCGATCCGTGTCCTTTCACCGAAAACAGTTCAATCGTGCCGCCGATTTTTTCGATATTCGTCTTGACGACATCCATTCCGACCCCGCGTCCCGAGACGCTGGTGACCGCGGCGGCTGTGGAGAAACCAGGCTGCATAATGAAGCTTTGGATTTGCTGTTCATTCATCTCCGCAATCTGAGCACTGGTCACCAGACCGTTCTTGAGGGCTTTTTCGGTAATTTTTTCAGTATCAAGGCCACGACCATCATCACTGACCTTAATCACGATATGCCCGCCTTCGTGAAAGGCCTCCAGGGAGACCACACCTTTTTCGGGTTTATCGGCCAACAGACGTTCTTCGGCATCTTCAATCCCGTGATCAGCCGAATTGCGGACCATATGTGTGAGAGGATCTTTGATCAGATCAAGAATCTGACGGTCCAGTTCTGTTTCTGCCCCCGTCATTTCCAGATCAATCTTTTTACCCAATTCGTGGGAGAGATCGCGAATAATACGGGGCAATTTTGCCCAGGCATTCCCGATTGGCTGCATTCGGGTCTTCATGACTCCTTCCTGCAGCTCCGAGGTAATGAGATTGAGATGCTGGAGTGGTGCCGCAAACGAACTTTCCGGCTGAGAACGCAAAATTTGCATCAGTTGATTACGGGTGAGGACCATTTCACTCACCATCGTCATCAAATTTTCCAGCAAGCCGACACTGACCCGGATGGTGGATGATGATGGTGCCGCGAGTTCCTGCTTTTCCTGGGCCTCTTGCGGTTTGAGAGCTGTTTCCCCGGAACCCCGGCCTGCTGATGTTTTACCGGTCTCGGTGTGCAGTTTGGCCGGGACCCCGGCCTGGCCTGTATTGGGGGCTGTTTTTGGCGGATCGGTTTGTGGTTTTACCTGCGGCGTGAGTTTGGACAGATCGGTCTTAATCAAAGTGGTGATTTCTTCGACTGCGGGTCCCCAGACACCTTTTTCAACCAGGCTGGCCTGCATATACCGGGTAAAAGAATCCAGGCTGTCCTGATTGGCCCCATTCTCGGTCATGTGTTGGATAGCAAGAGCAAAATCACCCCCTGGATGGTCGGAAATTGGTTCTGGCCCACCAAGCAGCTGACCATAATGAGAGATCATTTTATCGCGTAAGTGATTTTCAATTTCCGGGGTAAAAAGTGGCCCCAAAACGTCATCTTTGGCGATTGCATCCAGAGCACCAGCACAGATATCACCAAGTTTCTCGCCGCCGCCAAGCTGTTCAAACAAGCTGCCAAGAACCGATGTTGCCGCAGCATCAGAGCCATCAGATTCCCCGGACGCAGAAGAGAGTTCGGTTTTGGGAGTCTGGGAGGCATTGTCTTCATGCTCTGGCGGTGCGCTGTCCTCCACAGCCGGGAGGGTCCCGTCAGCCATTGCATTGAGATTATCCTTTAATGTGGTATCGTCCCCCTGAGGTTCAACGCCGTTTTTCTCAAGGCTATCGAGTAACTCTTTGATTTTATCGAGTGCCTGGAGAACAAGCGAAATTGCCTGTTCAGAGACGTCTAGTTCGCCATCACGAATTTTCCCCAGAACATTTTCAGCACAATGGGCAACACCTTCAAGGCGCGGTAACCCAAGAAAGCCGCACGTCCCTTTGATCGTATGGACCAGCCGAAAAATATTACTGAGCAGCGTCGGGTCTTCAGGATTGCTTTCCAGCGCGACCAGGTCCTGGTCAAGCTGGTCCATGTTTTCTGCTGTCTCAGTCAGAAATTCAGTGAGGAGATCATCCACAGTTTTCTCTTTGTTTTTGTTGTTTTAAACAATGATGTTGTTTTAACCAATGACCTGATACGTTTTTTCAATTCCACTTTTTTTCAATTCCGCTTTGTTTCTGTTATTTATGTTTCTGTTATCTTATATCTTATCCGTGTTTCTGTTAGCCATTATCGATATGTTTATTTTCTATTTTATATCATTTTCCAAATAACACGTTTTTGTATCATTTTCCAAATAACACGTTATATACGAGCATTATATACAAGCATCTTTTACAAAAAAATATACAAGTATTTTCCACAAGATAACACATTATACAAACCTGTTTTCTATATATGTGTTTGACGATTTTCTCAATGTCTCAATCCTGAACCTTCTGTTCTGGCCCTTTGCTGTTCTCACAACAGGGACGTAAAATGCCGGGGTTGATGATGTTTACGCCAGCGATTGAATGGGCGCATGCAGGCGCAGAACTGGCGACAGATGTGGGTGATCTGGCTCCTGAATGTCGATGGTGGCATTGATATGGTTGCTTAAGGCGATGGCCAGGAGAGCATGCGCATGTTTTGAATCAGTGACATCAGTGATATCAGTGACATCGGTGGGTTGATCCGGATGTTTTGTTCTGAAATATTCGGGAAAATTCCGGTTTGGGGAACCCTGTGGGTCGCATGCGGTGATTGTGAGGATGAAGTTTCCGGTTTCGGTTTCCTGGTCGGCAATCTTTAACTGGCCGCCTTTTGGTAATTCTTCAGCAGCGGCCAGAACCATGTTCAGGACCAGCTTGCTGAGAATCGCCGGTATCTGAGACCGGGCCGGCTGGGGGTCATAGGGCCAGTCAAGAGTGATCTTTTTAGCCGGCAGAGTGTCATGAAGCAGGTGCCTGAGCCCGGCAAAACCATCACTGGCAAAACCATCACCCGATGAAGCCGGGGCGCAGGCAGATACACCACACCGCCCGAAGGCAACCCGGAAGAGTTTCAGCCGCATCTGAGCAGCTTGGGCATTCTCTGTGACCAGCGCGGTAATTTCGGCATCTTGTGGCTGTTCCCGGAGTAATTCAATCCCGTTATTGACCGCTGAGACCGGATTGATCACATCATGGCAAAGCCGCGCGCATAGGGTTTCGAGGAGCTTTAAATCAAAAGAAACGGCCCTCTTGATGGTGTTGTTTCTGATCGCTGAATCCCTGGTTTCGGGAGCATAGGTGCTGCTTTTTCGTGCGACAGGATCATTTTCTTTCATGAGAAAAACTCTTCACCGGGAAATGGCCGAAGTGATGATGATATTCACACATACCGGTTTGTGAGAAAGCCTGCCATCACATACAAAATGATATTGTTTTTACGCATAGTGTGATCCATGGTAA
Source organism: Alphaproteobacteria bacterium (assembly GCA_965199175.1). Lineage (GTDB taxonomy): Bacteria > Pseudomonadota > Alphaproteobacteria. Next base: position 1,390,469 of record OZ240684.1, on the reverse strand, counting down.
AAAGTAAATATTTGACGCAAGATGATCTTTGGTAATATGCGTATTTGTTTCTTAATTGTGTCTTAATCAAGTGTTTATAGGGAAGATTATTTTCAGAAAATATGGTTTCTGATATCAGTTATTGTGCGATTTCATTCTTGTATTGTACTATTTCATTCTTGAAATGACAGTTTTTCTCTTTATTTCTATGGAACCGGGATAACGTTTTTAGAAACAGACCCATCATCTTTAATAGAAAGACCGTTTATAACAGAAAGATCGTTTAACAAACAGAAAGACCGTTTAACTGTTACTAAGAACTATCTTTTATACAGGTGATGATTGTATAAATGCCAACCATCATACAGTGCTCACCGCAGGTCAAAGCGACAACCACATATCAAAGTCACAACCACATATTAAAGCGACAACCACTATTGAATGACGACCATATGTTCAGTAGTGATCACATATCGTCGTGATTATATATGATATACCAGGCGGTCATCCCGCAGGATACTACTGTTAGATAATATTCTTAAAAGACAAGACTTCTGTACAATGAGACAAATGATATAAATGATACAGAAACGAGATAAATGAGACGTTACCATATGCTTACTGATATGTTGTTTGATGATGTCCGGTCGTAAAGTCGCCGGTCCTTCCGGTGATATCTCTTTTTCTAACCGTCCCGGTAAGCCGGGCCGGGCCGGTCCTTCCTATCATCTTTCTTTTCCTAAAGGACGGGGTGTTGATCCGGCAGCCCTTGAGGATGTGCGCCGGTTGATTGGGGATGGTGGCCGCGATGCTGATTTATTGATCGAATATTTGCATTTGATTCAGGATGCTTATGGTCATCTTGCTGCCCGTCATTTGGCGGCATTGGCCTCGGAGATGCGGCTTTCTCTGACCGAGGTTTACGAAGTTGCAACATTTTATGCCCATTTTGATGTTGTCAAAGAAGGGGAAACGCCTCCACCGGCTACGACGATCCGGATTTGTGACAGCCTGACCTGTGAGATGTTGGGCGCACGGGATTTGATGGAAACAGTGATGGCTCAGACCGATGACCATGTCCGGGTTGTTTCGGCCCCTTGTATGGGCTTATGTGATCGTGCTCCGGCGGTGGAGATTGGCCATTACCATGTGTTGGCAGCCGATGCCGAGGCTGTTTTGGCGGCGGTTCAATCCGGGCACAGGGAGCCGGTGATTCCTCCCTATACCGGTTTTGACGCCTATCGGGCCAAGGGTGGATACACGGTATTGGAGGATTGTCTGTCCGGGAGAAAATCGGTTGAGGATGTGATCGCCATTCTTGAGCAATCCGGGTTGCGGGGTATGGGAGGAGCTGGATTCCCCTGTGGTCTCAAATGGAAATTTGTTCGCCAGGAGCCAGGGCCTCGATTGATGACTGTCAATGGTGATGAGGGAGAACCAGGGACTTTTAAGGATCGCCTCTATCTCGAAACCGACCCGCATCGGTTCCTTGAGGGAAGCCTGATTGCTGCCTGGGCGGTGGAGGCCAGTGATCTTTATATTTATATGAGGGATGAGTATCCCGGCATTATCAGCATGCTGAAGACAGAAATAGATGTGCTCAATCAGGCTGGTTTGGCGGGTCCGACTATGCATTTGCGCCGTGGGGCCGGGGCATATATCTGTGGTGAAGAATCCGCAATGATTGAGAGTATTGAGGGCAAACGCGGACTACCGCGCCATAAACCGCCTTTTATCTCTAAGAAGGGTTTATTTGGTCGTCCGACTCTGAACAATAATGTTGAGACTTTATACTGGGTGCGTGATATCCTGGAGCATGGGGCGGAGTGGTATGCTGATCAGGGACGACCCGGCCACAAGGGACCGCATAGTTTTTCGGTTTCCGGAAGAGTCAAAGATCCGGGGGTTAAGCTGGCTCCCGCTGGCATTACAATGCAAGAGCTGCTTGATGAATATTGTGGAGGCATGCAGGAGGGGCATCGGTTTAAGGGGTATCTTCCCGGCGGTGCTTCGGGTGGTATTCTGCCGGCTTCAATGGCTGATATCCCGCTCGATTTCGGGACCCTGGAAGATCATGGTTGTTTTATCGGTTCTGCTGCCGTCATTGTGCTTTCCGACCATGATGATATCAAAGATGTATGTCGTAATTTGCTGCGTTTTTTTGAAGATGAAAGCTGTGGTCAATGTACTCCGTGCCGGGTCGGGACTGAAAAAGCAGTGCAGTTGATGAACAAAGATGTATGGGATGTTGCTTTGCTGGAAGAGGTGGCAGGGGTGATGGCGGATGCTTCGATTTGTGGTTTAGGGCAGGCTGCTGGCAATCCTGTTCTGTGTACCTTAAAATATTTTCGCGAAGACCTTGTCTGATCACCGGGTAAAATTTTGGGAGCATTGGTAACGATTGGTCGTGCCTGACCGGGGCGGATGTCCCCGGAGTGCAGGATTATTTTTGGGAGGATGAATGTGAGACACCACAATGGAGCCGCCACCGGTGCGACCGGGGACGTGTCTGATTCAGGCGCATATGACGAACAGATTTCTTTTGTCCTGGATGGTCAAAACGTTACCGCGCGTCCCGGTGAGACGATCTGGCAGGTTGCTGCACGCCAGGGATTGAGCATCCCCCATCTCTGCTACAGCCCCAAGCCGGGATATCGTCCTGATGGGAATTGTCGGGCCTGTATGGTCGAAATTGAGGGGGAGCGGGTCCTGGCTGCCTCATGTATTCGTCAACCCAGCCAGGGGATGGTGGTTCATGCCACCAACCAGCGGGCTGAGACCTCCCGTAAGATGGTCATGGAGTTGCTGTTGGCTGATCAGCCAGATCGTCAGGTCGCTCATGATGATCAGTCGCATTTTTGGCAGATGGCTGACCAGGTGGGAATTGCTGAGAGTCGTTTTGATCCGATGAAGGTACAGGCCGTTCCGGATCCTGATCCCAGTCATCCGGCGATGCGGGTTCATCTTGATGCCTGTATTCATTGCACTTTATGTGTCCGGGCCTGTCGGGAGGTCCAGGTCAATGACGTTATTGGCATGGCGCATCGTGGTCACGGGGCCAGGATTGTGTTCGATTTTGATGATCCGATGGGGGAGAGCACATGTGTAGGATGCGGCGAATGTGTTCAGGCTTGTCCGACCGGTGCATTGATGGAGGCCAGCCGTCTCAATGACCAGGGGGTTCTTACCCATAAGCCGGATCGCCAGGTTGACAGTCTCTGCCCCTATTGCGGGGTTGGCTGTCAACTGTCTTTCAAAGTTAAGGATGATCAGATTCTTTATGCTGAGGGGCGTGATGGTCCGGCCAATCACAATCGTCTGTGTGTCAAGGGGCGTTTTGGTTTTGATTATGTGCGTCATCCGCATCGGTTGACCACGCCGCTCATTCGTCGTCTGGATGTGCCAAAGAACCCTGATGATCCTGTTGATCCGGCTGATCCGTTGACCCATTTCAGACCAGCCAACTGGGAAGAGGCTCTGGATATGGCAGGCGAATCCTTGCGATTGATTCGTGACAATGATGGAAAAAAGAGCCTGGCTGGGTTTGGCAGTGCCAAAGGCTCCAATGAAGAAGCCTATTTATTCCAGAAATTGGTGCGTCTGGGCTTTGGCAGCAACAATGTCGATCATTGTACCCGTCTTTGCCATGCTTCTTCGGTGGCGGCCTTGATGGAGGGCATTGGTTCGGGTGCGGTGACGGCTCCGGTCTCGGAAGTTCAGAATGCTGATTGCGCGATTGTTATTGGCGCGCGCCCGACCCAAAATCACCCGGTTGCAGCAACATTCATTAAGAATGCGGTGCAACGGGGGACCAGGCTGATTGTTATTGATCCGCGGAGCCAGGGATTGTCCCATTATGCCACTCATGATGTGCGTTTTCGACCCGGGACCGATGTTGCTTTATTGAATGCGATCCTGCATACGATTATTGAGGAGGGGTTGGCTGACCGGCAATATATCGAGAAATATACCGATGGGTATCGCGACCTTAAGGAGCATGTAAAAGATTTTAGCCCTGAGGAGATGGCCCCGATCTGTGATGTTGAACCGGAAACAATCCGTGTGATTGCCCGGGAATTTGCCACCGCCCGGGCCGGGATGATTTTCTGGGGCATGGGGATTTCTCAGCATGTGCACGGAACTGATAATTCCCGTTGTCTCATTTCTCTGGCTTTGGTCACCGGCCATGTCGGGCGACCAGGAACCGGTTTGCATCCGCTGCGTGGTCAGAACAATGTTCAGGGAGCATCGGATGTTGGTCTGATTCCGATGGTTTTTCCTGATTACCAGCCGGTTTCTCAGAAGAGCAACCACAAATTTTTTGAGGATTTCTGGGGAACGTCTCTGGATCCTGAGCCAGGGCTGACAGTCATTGAGATTATGCAGGCCATTGAGAACCAAAAGATCAAAGGTCTTTATATCATGGGTGAAAACCCGGCAATGTCGGATCCTGATGCCGAACATGCACGGGCTGCTTTGGCCAGCCTGGATATGTTGGTGGTCCAGGATATTTTCCTGACCGAAACCGCATATTTGGCTGATGTTATTTTGCCGGCTTCTGCTTTTCCGGAAAAGACCGGCAGCTTTACCAATACAGATCGCCGGGTACAAATGGCGCGCCAGGCTATCAAGCCGCCGGGTGATGCTCGTCAGGATTGGTGGATCATTCAGGAAATGGCCAAACGTCTTGGACTGGACTGGAATTACACAGGTCCGGCTGAAGTTTATGAGGAATTGCGCCAATGTATGCCTTCGCTCAAGGGGATCAGTTGGCAACGCCTTGAGCGTGAAGATTCTGTAACCTATCCTTGTGAAGAAGAAGATTCACCAGGGTCAGAAGTTATTTTTGGCGAAGGGTTCCCGACTGAGAGCGGAAAAGGTCGGTTGGTTCCTGCTGCTTTGACGCCGCCTGATGAGCAGCCGGATGATGAATTCCCGATGATTCTCACCACCGGGCGTTTGTTGGAACATTGGCATACCGGTTCGATGACCCGGCGATCCAATGTCCTTGATGCGATTGAGCCGGAATCTTTCGTTCATCTTTCCCCGGCTGATATGAAAAAATTCGGCTTGACCGCCGGGGAGAATGTGCGCATTGAGACCCGCCGCGGCGGGGTTGAGAGTAAGGTACGGCCGGATCGCCAAATTCCTGGCGGTATGGTTTTTATGCCGTTTTGTTTTAATGAAGCACCGGCTAATTTTCTGACCAATCCGGCTCTTGATCCTTTTGGCAAGATTCCTGAGTTGAAATATTGCGCGGCTCGTTTACAGAAACTTGACCCTGATCTGGCAACCGCCTGAGGGCGGTTGCCAGGGGGAGAATTCTTTCCCGGATTTTCCCGGGTTATGCAATCTTAGATTGCGTTGTTGGTGACTGCCTGGGGGTCCGTTTCCGGAAGAAGAATTCCTTTCCGGCTTTTTTCGGATTTTTGCAACTATGGATTGTGTTGCCGGTGGCCTGGTTTGTCTCTTGAACCCCTTCTGTATCCAGTTTCTTCCCTTACCGGGAGATACTCTCTTTGATTTTCAGATCGGTGATTTTCAGGTCAGTGATTTTCAGGTCAATGATTTTCAGATCGGTGATTTTCGGTCAATACCTGGATTTAGTATCGATTTCCTTCCTCTTCATCACCTTCCTCATGATGCTCAATATCCAGAGCCTCGGCAATTTCATGGACATCAATATCAATATCTTCATGCTGAGCGGCTAAAATAGCGATTTCTTCGCTTTGCTGGCGATCATGATACAACCCGGCAAGGTCAATTCCTAACATTAAGAGGAGCGCGCCCATCACAAAAATCTTAAAAAACGAATCAGAAGTCATTTTATCATCCTGTCATTTGAATATGTTGAAATTCCTGGAAAATTCCTTCCTGAAGAAGAATATTTTTAGCCCTTTGGAAGGAACTCACAAACATGGGGGTGTAAAATAATAAAAATACAGAGTTAAAACAGCAAAAATGTTGAAACAGCAATAACGTATAGCCCCGTTGGTCCAGATGCGCAAGATACTAAGAATTATTTTCATTTAATTGTTTTCGTTTACAGTACTGCGGTATTGAGGATTTTGTGCCGGCGTCTTTTGCCATGAGGGCGGGCAATGATGATCCGGTTATGGGATGTTTTTGCCTGGTTTTTCGCTTACAGCCTGCCCCTTTCCGCTATGGGGTGATGCCATTTTCTCAAAAACTGTTTTGAGGGTCTGCTTTCGGGGCATTTTTAACAACGATCCATACCGATTTTCCCGGCTTATGCAACCTTGTGTCAGGGTCTGCTCCGGCCTCTGGATTTACGGTGATATTCAGCAAAGCCCGGATCAACCAAAACCATTTTAGGGCGGTTGGTGAATCTATTTTTTAATAAATCGGTTTTATTGTGAGAGGGAATATCATCATCTCAATGACCAAAGAATGATCTGATGTCTGAAGACGGTACTCCCCCGACTCCCTTGGTTCAGGAAACCGGTTCCATTCAGGAACCACAACAGAAATCCCGCTTACGTCTTCTCATAGGGGGTGGTTTTTCATTGATCGTGATTGCGGCAGCAGTTTATTGTGTCAGCATTTTTTCAGGGGAAGACGCTGCTGAAACAACGCAAACGGATGTGCCTTCTTCGGTCTCTGAGCAAAAGATAGCCGGTGAGGAAAAGATCCCGGGGGAAAAACCAGATGCTGGTCAGGCGGCACAGGCGGTGAGTGGTCGCTATATTCCCGCTTACATGAATGATCAGGGACGTATTCTTCCTCTTGGTGATTGCAGCCATACCTATATCGAACTTGACCAGGATGGCATCCTTAAGAGATCGGGTAACCGGAATGTGCAGTATGAATCTTTTAAAAAATTCAGTTTTTCAGAACCAGAAGACGTCCTAAAAACCACCTATATTTTTAATGGGGAAACCGAGGGCCCGGTTGATTCTGCAAAAGGATTGTCGACATCACTACCAAAGTGGCGGTACTCTGAGTACGAAATTGCTTATGTTAAAGAAGAAAATTTACCCCATTTAATGATTATTCAAACGGACCAATTTGAGCTTGTCAGCGGAAATCAGGAAACCATATCTTCGCAAGGGTATTATTTGCCTTGCATGACCCACAATTCCGGGGGGGCATCATGATGACTCTCCAGCTGGGTCTGTTCGATTCTTTGACTCCCATAGTGACGAATAGAAAGCGGTGGCTGTGATCACGTTGAATATTTGCCGATTATTGACTGGTCGTCTCTGGTTATGGATTGCTCTCTGGCTTTATGGGGGTGTTTGTATCCCTCTGGCTGCCGCCGAAACCGGCGGGACAGCAGCGTTTCAGGCATATCTTGACCAGGCACAAAAAGGCAGCGCGATTTCCCAATACATGGTCGCCCGGTCTTACGAACTGGGCCAGGGAATCGGCAAGAATGATGCCAAAGCGGCCCAATGGTACGCCAAAGCCAGTAAAGGCGGTTTTACCGAAGCTGACGTCTCATTGGGTCTTTTAGAGATTGAGGGGCGTGGTGTTGATCGTAATGTTAAAAAGGGTTTGCAACGTCTTTTTTCTGCTGCTGAACGCGGAAACATTCTGGCACGCTACCATCTGGGCTTTTTTTACATGCATGGCAAACATATCAAAAAAGACCTGATTGAGGCATATAAATGGCTTTTTTTAGCGTCTCACTTACCGCGCACACCGGAAAGTTTTAAGGCAAAAAAGCTGATGACTGAGCTGGAAAAAACCATGTCCAAAAGACAGATCAAAAAATCACGCAAAGCCCTTAGAGAATTTACCCCGGAACAGCAATAAAAATTTCGGTGTGGTAAAAGAAGGTCCTATATGTTCTGGCCTGTCATCGGCATGAAGGGTCGCTGGCGTGAAGAATGGCCAGGGTTGGTGGCACGGGGACGTAACAGAGGGTTATCTGAGACGTTGGTTTTGTATCTGGTGGTTTTATATCCGGTGGTTTTGTATCCGATTTTCATGAGAGGGGATGGTTATGGGCCAGAATGATGCTGTTGATACGATGAATCCTGATGAGGCGGCCAAACGTAAGGCCCTCCAAATCGCTGGTGAGGCTTTTGGGCGTTGCGAGGAGGAGAATATTGACGGGATCATTGCCATTGGTGTTTTTCTTGATCATATCATTGCTCATCTCGTATCGATGAATGATAAAGCAGTGACGGCCGAATTTCTTGAAACCCTGGCCACGCGTGTCCGTGATGGCATTTATGATAACGCTGCTGGTGAAGATAGCAACGCACAGGCAACAGAGTGATCATTCCGGAATCTGTCGCGTGTTTCTGAAAAAAACCTATCGACTTCTAAAAAAATGACCCGTGGCGTCATACATATCACCAATCCCGGAACTGTTTTGTGGTTGGGTGATACCGGTGGGGAGGTATGTTTTGGCCTGTATAGATGGGTTTGTTGCTCAGGAGCAGACTCTAAAATCATAATAAAATCAATGAGTTAATCAGGTTATTCGGATTATTTATTCGTTTTGATCAAGATCATTCCAATCAATATTATCCCAATCAATATAGGGTGTTCTGCCGTATCTTTGATACTTTCAGCTTCCCGTTTTTTACCCAATTTGGTCCTCCCGGTCTTTTTGAGACGGCCAGCAGACGGCCAGCGGCTTTTCTGAGAGAAATCAACTCCCGCCGTTGCTTGCACAGGCGGTCTACTTGCTTCCTGAGGGCAAGGAGTTCTTCTGCCAGGGGCTTTATGGTCTCAGCAACGGCTTGCTGGATTTCACGCTGAAGGGCATTCATTACGCCACCTTCTCTGTGATGTTTACACGGATTTCCGTGAACATTCCGGCATCCTTTTCAAAGCACTGCCTGACGATATTCATCGATTGCGGATTCGGCTCAATCAGGATTGTATCGGGCCAGGCTGAGCCACAACCATGCCGATGGTCCCGGCACCGCGCCGAAGAAGCCAGGCACAACCCTGTCTTTAGAACACCCCGCCAGACTCAATGCCCTGGCGGTTCCGGAGGGGAAGGTGGCGTTGTACGTATCCGGGAATGGCTGCCTTGCAAACCTCCGCATATTTCGTAAGTATTTCGTAAGTCTGATCCAGGCCATTGTTTCCTGAACCGGATCATTCTGTGTTGCAGACTTGTCCCTGTCACCGGCCCGGAAGCTGTGGATATTCTCCGGCACAGTTGTTTGTCAGGATTGCATATTTGTCAGGATTTCACCTGCCTGGGTGATCTCCGGGTCTCCGGGCAAGATTGATTTTCAAATATGGCGGATTTCTGATATTTTGATTGCTTCGGGTCCCTTTGGACCATCAATCGTGAAAGCGGTAATTTTTTGATCCGGAATCAAATTGTCGATGCCATGCTGGCGCATCAGCGACATATGAATGAAGATATCACGGGAACCATCTGAAGGCACCATAAAGCCATAGCCTTTGCTGGGATTGAACCATTTGACATAGCCCTCAACCAGTTTGGCATCTTTCATCAATGTATCGACATCATCGGCACTTCTTCTGTTGCGGTTGGTTTCTTCTTCTTCTTCTCCGGCAGTGCTTTCGTCAATTTCGAGAATTTCAGCAACCTCAGGCCCTCCGCGTCCCGGGCGCATCATAAATGTGACTGTTGTTCCGTTTTTGATATTCTCAATGCCGTGACGTTTCAAAACAGAAACATGGAGAAAAGCGTCTTTAGGACTTTTTTCCGGGACAATAAAGCCATACCCTTTTTCAATATTGAACCATTTGACCTGGCCGTGAGCGACCTCAGCGGTTGCGCCGATACTTCCTGTCAAGCCGTGGGCAGTTTCTCCTCCGGCAGTTTGCGTGTGGTCCTCTGAAGGATCAGGATGATCCGGAATAAGTGGAAACGTAGTCATTGAGAAAATCTTTCCATAGTTTTACGTCGCCAGGTCAGTGATCCGGTTACAGATATCATTGTGTAAGAATATTTCCTCGTTAATCACCATAACAGGTACCAGATATGAGACGACGTAACTTTTAAAACATATTCAGGTGAAAACCCTTATTAAATATATTTAGGTAAAATATATTCAGAACTATACCTTAGGTAAGTAAAAAAGGTTTCATAAAGTACGTAAAAGAGGTTTCATATTATGAAATAAGCGGTTGAATAGAGGATGGGGGGATTTTTTCATTCAACAATAAATCCGCTCTCCTGGTTGATAACAAAAGACACGTATACAACCGCACATAGCTGCGCAACATGTTGCAAAACATTGCGCAAAACATGTTCCATTGGAAACATATCGTACTTTAATAAACCAACCGAAATACTAACACAATATACAACTAAAGGTAAATTGTTTATTATTAAAACACATCAAAGAATCGTGAATTATTGGTTATATGCTGTATCAAAAAGCACTATTGGTTTTGTATGTTTTGGTCCCGGCTCTGTTTTTACAAAGGTCCTTTGGTTTCTGATGACCATATCAGGTAAGGGTACAGGTCTTTTTGGTGTAGAAAGGGGGATATGAGAAGAGGTGCCGGCTGGTTTTACCCGAAAGCATTTTCATATCATTGCCTTTGTATTTTTACGTTTCTGGTTGTTTATGTTTTGGAATCGCCGGCCAGGGCGGCTTCCAGAAAGGGGTCAATGTCGCCGTCCAGAACCGCACTGGCATTCCCGACCTCGACCCCGGTCCGTAAGTCTTTGACCATTTGATAGGGATGGAGAACATAAGAGCGAATTTGGTGCCCCCAGGCGATGTCGGCCTTGGTGCCACGTTCGGCCCGGGCCGCGTCTTCGCGTTTGCGTAGTTCGATTTCATAAAGCCGTGCTTTGAGCATATCCATTGCTGCGGCCCGGTTGCGATGTTGGGAACGATTGCTCTGGCACTGGACAAAGATCCCGGAAGGCAAATGGGTGATTCGAACCGCACTATCGGTTTTGTTGACATGCTGACCACCCGCTCCTGAAGCCCGATAGGTATCTGTACGCAAATCCTTATCTTTGATCTCAATCTCAATACTGTCATCAATGACCGGGTAGCAGTTGACCGAAGCAAAGCTGGTGTGACGCCGCGAACTGGAATCAAAAGGTGAAATACGCACCAGGCGATGAATCCCTGATTCAGTTTTCAACCAGCCATAGGAACGATCCCCGTCAATGCGGATGGTCACTGATTTTAAGCCAGCTTCATCACCTCCACTTTCTTCCAGCCAATCAATTCGATACCCGCGACGTTCAGCCCAGCGCAGATACATTCGCAGGAGCATTTCTGCCCAGTCCTGGGCTTCGGTGCCCCCGGCTCCGGCATGGATTTCCAGGTAACAGTCATTTCCATCGGCTTCACCAGACAGCATGCTTTCCAGACACATTCTGGCTACCTGGTCGCGCAGAGTGATCAGATCTGCATGTGCTTCGGCTTCGAATTTGGAGTCCTTTTCCTCAATAGCCAGGGTCAGCAGACCGCGCAGATCTTCAAAATTCTTCTCAACATCACGGCACGCACCAATGGCTGTTTCAAGGCTGGTGCGTTCCTGCATGATGATGCGGGCGGTTACCGGATCATCCCAGAGTGTGCTGTCTTCAACTTTGTTGTTGAGACATTCAAGACGCTGGAGAGCATTGGACCAATCAAAGACGCCTCCTTAGCAGTTCCAGAGACTGCTGGATGTCTTCAATAACAGCCTGGTATTCAGTGCGCATAACAAATCCTCATACAAAAGATTGGTCCGGTAGAAATGAGTGCTTAAAAACGGTTGGCTCAAAACGAGCGATGATATCCGAAGAAAGATGTCGCATCGGAGGGTACAGGCCAATCAGTGACTAATACAGGCCACTTGGCACGTCAACCGGTGATGTGTTGTCAGGACCTGATACCGGACCATTGCGGCCCCGGATAACCGCATCCTGGCTGCTGGGTTCGGTTCCGGGGCGAAAGGCCTCCAGAATAACCGGATAATCACCCGACTGAGCGGGCAGTCCGGTGGTCGCATGCACACGAACCAGCCGCACCCCTTTGGGAACCCGGAATGGGATACCCGGTTTTTCTTTTAGGGCTTCGGTCATGAAATCGCGGAAAATCGGTGCGGCAACTGTCGATCCGGTCTCTTGATCGCCCAGGGAGGATGGCTGATCAAACCCAACATAGATGCCAACCGCCAGATCAGGAGAAAAGCCAATAAACCATGTATCAATATTTTGATTGGTGGTTCCGGTTTTTCCGGCCAGCGGCTTACCGACTGCCCGGATGCGCCGTCCGGTTCCTCGTTCGACAACACCTTGCAACATGGAAACGATTTGGTAAGCCGAGGCAGGGTCGGTCACCTGCTCCCGATTGTCGGGGATGCTGGGTACGGCTGCAAAATCATCGGTAAAATTTTGCCGACAATCCGGGCAATCCCGGTTGTCATGACGAAAGATGGTTTTCCCGTGACGATCCTGAATCCGGTCAATCAGGCTGGGGAGGATTTTTTTGCCGCCATTGGCAAGCATGGCATAGGCTGTGGTGAGTTTCATGAGTGTGGTTTCACTGGCTCCCAAAGCCATAGAAAGATGTTCCGACATCGTGTCATCCAGGCCAAAATTCTGTGCATAATCGCGAATCCTGGACATACCCAATGTCTGGGCCAGACGCACAGTCATGAGATTACGTGATTTCTCGATACCCAGCCGCATGGGGCTGGGTCCGTAAAATTTCCTGGTATAGTTGGCTGGTTTCCATTTCCCCAGGCCTGGCCCCTGATCAATGACAAAAGGCGCATCGAGGATCAGCGTTGAAGGGGTATATCCCTCATTGAGGGCGGCCAGATAGACAAACGGCTTAAAGGCAGAGCCTGGCTGGCGTTTGGCCTGAGTTGCCCGGTTAAATTGGCTGATTGTGTAATCATATCCTCCCGATATTGCCAGAACACGGCCAGTGTGAGGGTCCAGCGCAACCAGGGCACCGCCAATATCAGGAATTTGACGCAGGCCATAGCTGTTCTCCGGATAGGCGACATATTCGGTTTGGTTGCTGTCTCCAGGCAGGATGCGTTCATACCCGTCCACTTTTTCGACCGCAATCACATCGCCGGGCCGAATGGCCTGGCTGGTATGGGAAATCCAATCCCCTAAACGATTATCTGGTAAATGTTGACGTGCCCATGCAAGCTCACGGCGTGGGATATTCCCCACCGAGCCATCATCAAACCCGATACGGGCCTGATCTTGCCCGGCCTTTAAGACCACCGCCAGACGCCAGTTTCTCAGCCCCGGTGGGGGGGGGAAACTGACCAGACGATTCCGCCATCCCGGGCCCGGATTGATTGTTCCGAATGCTCCCCGCCAACCATGACGGCGGTCATAGGCGATCAGACCGGCCCGCAAAACCCGGTCAGCAACATCTTGCAGGGCAGGGTCAAGAGATGTGCGTACAGACAGGCCACCTTCGTAAAGGGTGCTTTCCCCATAAAGGGAGACCAATGTGTTCCGGACCTCCTGGAGAAAATAATCTGCTTTGGTTGCGCTGGTATCACTGGGTTGTCGCGCAATCAGGGGTTCAGCCCGGGCATTTTCCGCTTCGGCCTGGTTGATCCAGCCGTCTTCCAGCATGCGTCCGATGACCCAGTTACGCCGGGTGACTGCAGCCTCATGGCGTTTGATGGGGTGATAATTGTTGGGTCCTTTTGGTAAGGCGGCCAGGTAAGCTGATTCGGCCAGTGTCAACTGGCTGAGTGGTTTATCAAAGTAATTGAGGGCAGCACTGGCCACCCCGTAAGAACCTTTACCAAGATAAATTTCGTTTAGATAGAGTTCGAGAATATGATCTTTATCGAACGCCCGCTCAATCCGGAAAGCAAGGATGATTTCCTTAATTTTGCGTTCGATTGAGACTTCGTTGGTGAGAAGAAAATTCTTAGCAACCTGTTGGGTGATGGTTGAGGCTCCTCTGGGGCGTTTATTGCTCCCGATATTGAGGAGATTGGTCAGAGCAGCCTGGGCAATACCCGGAAAATCAACCCCGGCATGACGATAGAAGGTTTTATCCTCAGCCGATAAAAATGCTTGAATCAACTGTCTGGGGGTCGCCTCAACCGGGACGAAAACCCGTTTTTCATGAGCAAATTCAGCCAGAAGACGACCATCACCGGCATGGATACGGGTCGCAGTCGGCGGTTCATAATTGGCAAGCTGCTTATATTCCGGGACATCACGGCCATAACGGTAGAGAGCATAAAGACCAAGACCGCCAACAGCAGCGACCGTCAACAGGATTATGCTGAGGAAAAAAGCCGTTAATTTTAACAGGAAGCGCATCAATATTCCCGCCGGTTTCGGGGACTGATTTCAGTCAATGGAGCGATTATAACGTGGAGCGATTGTGACATGGATGTGTCGTTTTTATAGGGATCTGGACATGTCTTTATCGGGCAAGATCAATATGGCCAAAACATGATACAAAACATGATACAGATACCAGGGATCTGATCACATTATCTCATATGCTGTGTATCTCATATGCTTTGTATTTCATATGCTGTGTGTTTCACGGCCATGTATCTCTTTGCCGAATGGTTACCGGAGTTGTTGGCGCCATTTAAAATAATCGTCAAGCCCCTTTACAATTCCTTTGGCGAGCTGAGCCCGGTGTTTTTTGCTGAAAAGAAGCCTCTCATCCTTGGGGTTGGAAAGATAGCCCAGCTCAATCAAAATCGATGGGACATCGGGTGCTTTTAAGACCGCAAAACCGGCAAAACGATGGGTGCGTCTGAGCAGTTTGGTATGACGCCCCAGGGTTTTAATCAGATATTCGGCCAGATAGGCCGACTCATTCATTGTTTGCCGTTGGGCCAGATCAATCAGGATACTGGTGACTTCGGCACTTTCGCCTGTGAGGTCAACCCCGGCGATGAGGTCCGCTTTATTTTCGCGTTTGGCCAGGGCTTCGGCCTCTTTGTCTGAAGATTGCTCTGATAAGGTATAAACAGAAAGACCTCTTATTTGAGGATTTTTAATACTATCGGCATGGATTGAGAGGAAAACATCCGCATCGGCATCGCGTGCGATAGCGATTCGATCACGCAGACGGAGGAATTGATCGCTGTTGCGGGTCAGGGTTGCCCGGTAGCGTCCGGTTTTGATCAGGATCTGTTTCAGTTCTTTGGCCATAGACAATGTAATATGTTTTTCATAACGGCCGCTTGTGCTGATTGCTCCGGGGTCGGCCCCTCCGTGTCCGGCATCAATGACCACCATGGGTTTTTTTTGTGGGGTTTGTTTTTGGTTTTTTGATCGTGGTGATGCTTGCGGGCGGTAGAGAGGGACCGGATTGTTTCCGGTGGGGGCCGGGAGGGTGTTGACCTGGTTGTCCTGGGGGGAGGTTCGGCTGGCCGGCCCGATATCAAGGACAATCCGGTGACGGTTCGTTGGGTCAGCAGGCAATGTAAAAGAGCGCAGAATACGAATCGGCCCGGCGGTTTCCAGGACCAACCGGGCGACTCCGGGACGAAAGGTTCCGGTTCGGTACCCGGTGACCAGACCATCCACTGGGGTGTTTTTATTGAGATTCCATGTGGCGTTGCGAATGTCCACAACCACCCGATGCGGTGTATCAAGCTGGAAGGATGAAAATGTCGCCGGAGTTGATAAATCAAGGACAATTCTGGTTTGGTTGGGGTGTTCACCGAAACGAATTTTTTCAATGACGGCCTGGTCTGCAGCCCGGGCCAGTGTTCCAATGAGTGGACCAGCGGGCAAGACAACGCATAAAACAGCACCAATCGCCAGCCAAAAACCGGCAGATGTTCTGATGCCATGGGTCTTGATGCACCATGTCAGAAAAAACAATCCTGTTTCAGCCATATGGTGATATATCAGCCGTGATGTGTGGATCATATCAACCGTGACATATGGGTCATTATGTCAGTATGAATCATGACAAGTTGGTTAATCCTGATGGATGAATCGGAAGATGACTGATCACAATATTATGATGCATAAAAAACAACATCTTGTGTTTTTTATCGTATAATATGTCATATCTGTGGTCGAGAAGGATTTATAAACAAAATCAGGATGAAGAATTGCTGCTTGCGTTGGCACAGAATGTTGGTGTAGGAACGAAAGATACTGTTGGTTTTTCAGATACCGGTTTTTAAGCGGGTTATTTTTTCCCTCAGCAGGTTATTTTTTCGTTTTTCTTGGCGATGTGTTTTTTTTTGATCTTTTCCCCCGGGCCGACATGCGGGTTGTGTTTTTGAGGATTGTCTCTTTTTGAAGGTTGTGTCCTTAAAAGGTTGTGTCTTTAAATTGTGTCTTCAAACAGACAAAATTGTGTCTTCAAACAGACATGCCGGCGGGCAGAATGTATGAGTGATAAACAGGTGCGGGCAATAAACAGGAATGTGGGTAATAAAATTTACGCGTGATATGTGGGTATCCGGATTGATCCCGGAGGGGTTATTTCAGTGATATTCGGGTGTTTGGGTGATTTTTGGGTGACTTTTGAACGTATAGTTTAACTCTCAACCTGGTTTTTGAATGAATGTCTTAACCACAGAATGTCTTAACCACAGAATGTCTTAACCACAGAATGTCTTAACCACAGAATATTTTAACCAATATGTGAGCAGTGATGCCTGATTGTTTAAGTCTCCGGCTTATGGATTGTCGGACTGATTTGGGGGCGGCTGCTTTGAAGATTAAAGATTGATGTTAATCGATTGCGATATATCCGATGATGAATGATCGAATGCTCCCGGCCTGGCTGGATTGTTGCTGTTCTGTTTCCGATTGCTGTGCGATATGGCGGCGATTGGGGTCGGTGGTATCGCTTTTATATGCTGCGCTTTGTTCTGGTGAGATCCGTTTTCCTGTTGTTGGAACTGTGATCTCCAGTTTTATCAGTGCGGCCAGGAGATCTGTTTTTGATGTCGAAAAGACTTTTAATCGATGCTTCTTACCCCGAAGAAGCCCGGGTTGCCGTCATTTCAGACGGTGTGATCAGGGAATTTGATCACGAATCTGTTATCCATAAGCCGTTAAAGGGCAATATTTATCTGGCTAAGATTGTCCGGGTTGAAGCCTCTTTACAGGCTGCTTTTGTGGATTACGGTGGTCATCGTGATGGCTTTTTGCCGTTTAACGATATTCACCCGGATTATTATAAAATTCCGATTGCTGACCGGGATGATGCGTCGGCTCAGGATGCCGGTCAGGATGCGGACCAGGACCAGCAATCTGATGAGAATGACGGGGATATTGATCATCCCGATTTCCATTCAGAAGAGCATAATGGCCTTGATCACGATTCTTCCCCGGATTTGTCTGAGTCGGATACGGATCAGGATGATGCCGGGCTGGATTCGGATGCGCAACCGGCCATGCGTCCCAGGGCTGCTGCCCGACGTTACCGGATTCAGGAAGTTATCAGGCGCAACCAGATTATGCTGGTTCAGATTGTCAAGGAGGAACGTGGCGCGAAAGGGGCTGCGCTGACAACCCGGTTATCTTTGGCCGGGCGTTATTGTGTTTTGATGCCCAATGCGTTGCGCGGTGGGGGTGTTTCGAGAAAAATCAGTAACATCAATGATCGCCGGAAAATCCGGCTGATTATGGATAGCCTGGATATCCCTGAAGGCATGGCAGTGATTGTGCGCACGGCCGGTCAAAGCCGTACGAAAACTGAAATTCGCCGTGACTACAGTTATCTGATGCGTCTTTGGGGGGAAATTCGCGAACGTACTTTGCAATCCACCGCCCCTTGTTTAATCAATGAAGAAGGCGATTTGATCAAGCGCAGCATCCGGGATCTCTATAACCGGGAGATGGAAGAGGTTCTGGTGAATGAGGAATCTGCCTATCGGGTGGCCAAAGAGACCATGCGGATGCTGATGCCCAGCTATGCCAAACGGGTTAAGCTGTACAAAGAAAAAACGGTTCCTCTGTTTCGTCAGTATAATGTCGAGCAACAGCTTGATTCTATTTTTGCTCCGCGGGTCGATTTGCAATCCGGTGGTTATCTGATCATCAATCAGACCGAAGCTCTGGTTGCGATTGATGTTAATTCCGGGCGGGCCACCAGGGAGCGCAGTATTGAGGAAACCGCTCTCAGGACCAATCTGGAGGCGGCGGAGGAAATTGCCTGGCAATTACGTTTACGGGATTTAGCCGGGCTGATTGTGATTGATTTCATTGATATGAATGAGCGTCACAATCAAAATCGTGTTGAAAGCCAGTTTAAGGAGGCCTTGAAAACTGATCGTGCCCGGACCCAGGTAGGGAAGCTGAGTATGTTCGGTTTGTTAGAAATGTCACGGCAGCGATTGCGTCCCAGCCTCGGGGAGACGAGTACAACCATCTGTCCATCCTGTAAGGGGAGTGGAGCCATTCGCTCTATTGATTCCCTGGGAATGCAGATTTTGCGCATTTTGGAGGATCAATCGGTTGCCGCCAGAAACGGTGGTGTTGTGACGGCTTTTTTGCCGGAGAGATTATCTGAGCATATGCTCAACGAAAAGCGTTCCCGCATTGTTGATATTGAACAGCGTTACAGCGTGCGCATTGTGATTGTCAGTGAAGCCGGTATGGTTGAATCTGATTATCGGGTTGATGTCGAGTCACCGGGGTACTCAAAAACCACGGTTGGGCGTGCTGATTCTTCATCGGTTCCCAGGTCTGGATCTGCGAATTCTGGATCTCAGAAGTCTGGATCTCAGAGGTCTGGCTCTGTTGTTCACCGAGCCTCAGGGGATAGCCAGGAAGTCACGGATGGGTCACCAGACGAGGGAGCAGGCGACGATCCGGGTATCAATCCTGAAGCAGAAGCCAGACGACCAGAGCGGCGTCCGCGCCGTCGTGGCAAACGCGGGGGGCGTCGTCGTCCCCATGCAGCAGCAACGGACCAAAACCCGGACCAAAACCCGGAGGCGGTATCGACTCCCTCTCCTCCTGAGGAAGGCAATGCAGATGACAGCCCGGTTAATCAGGCAAACGGTCATGATGCTGCTCCCCCTGAAACCGGGGATGTAGCCGCTGGTCCTGAAGAAAAAGGGTCCCCAACCGGAAAAAGGCCGCGTCGTCGCCGTACGGCTTCGGGAAAATCTCCGCGATCTCCGAAATCCCGGGTCTCCCGGAGTACTGCTTCAAATTTGGATTCTCAATCTTCCTCCCTTTCTGACCCCCATGAGCCGGCACCTGAAAGATCATCTGTGTCGTCTCAGGGTGAAAAAAAGACCGGATGGTGGCAGAAACTGATTGGCTAAGGTCTCAGGCGGCCTGGGGTATTGTGCCTGATCAGCCTGATCATTGTTGGGTCTTTTTTTTTCAGCTGTTGCCGGATGGGGATTTTCTCCAGGCATATAAACGCCGGATGGCTTCTTCTATCCTGGGTGTTGGGGCTGAATAGGAAATGCGGATATATTCCTTTCCTTTTTCCGGGTCAAAATCGATTCCCGGGGTGGTGGCAATTCCGGTTTCGGCCAGCAGACGCGCACAAAAATCCGGGCTTGGCTGATCCTTTTCAGGCAGAGCAACATACAGATAAAAAGCCCCGCTGCTTTTGGCGATATCCGGGAATCCCAATTCCGGCAGGGCTTTCAGAAACAAAGAGCGATTGCGGGCATACATGGCCACATGGGCATCCAGTTCATCAAGACAATCAAAGGCTGCTAAGGCAGCATATTGGCCGGGGCTGGACGTGGAAATATAGAGGCTCTGGGCCAGGCGTTCGATGGCTGTCCCAAGACCTTGCGGGGCAATCATCCAGCCCAGTCGCCAGCCTGGCATAGCAAAATATTTTGAGAAACTATTGATGACCAGAGCATCAGGGTTGTATGCGCGTGCCGTATCGCCGGGCTGGTCATAGCTGATGCCGTGATAAATCTCATCGGAAATCAGGCGGATGGCGTTCTTGTGGCAATATTCGGCAATCATTGCCAGTTTTTCCCGGGAAATCATTGATCCGGTGGGGTTGGATGGGCTGGCAATTAACAGGCCATGAACCGGTTGATCAAGGGACTGAATATGCCTGATCTCTGGTTGGTATCCAGAGCTCCTGTCAACCCGCAGCGGGACCGGCGTGAGACCAAGGCTGCTCAGGATGGTGCGGTAGGCCGGATAACCCGGTGTGGCAAGGGCGATGCGATCACCGACATCAAAGGCGGCCAGAAAAGCGAGAATGAATGCCCCGGAGGATCCGGCGGTGATAAAGACATCTTGCGCCGAGATGGTGAGACCGTAACGCTGAGCATAGAAAGCGGCGATGCGGGACCTCAGGGGTTCAATCCCCCGTGAATCAGTATAGCCGGGCAAACCCTCATCCATGAGGCGGCGGGCAGCATCCTGTATGTTGCCTGGAACCGGGACACCTGGTTCGCCCAATTCGAGATGAATGACATCCCGGCCACGGGTTGTATATGTATTGGCATTCCGCAGCATATCCATCACTGCAAAGGGCGGGACCCTGCCACGTAGAGAGGATGTTAAGGCCATAGAATCGATGAAATCCCGCCCCGGTATCCGGGGCTGATGAAGATGACAAGAGTGCCGGGATGATGATAGGTTATTTTTAACAGATTCAATGATAAAAAATTCAACGATAAAACTGCCATGAATAAACGGATTGCTTTTGGTCAGGGTATCCTTGTCGATCAACCTATCGTTGCCGATGAAGATATTGTTATTGATGACATTGTTATTGATGAAGGTATTCTTATTGATGAAGACAGTGTCATTGATAAAGCCATCATGCCTGACTGATGGGTAAACATCTCCTTATTTTCGCCCGAAATGGTTGGTTTTTTTATGATGTTCGGCGGCTTTCCTGCGGTATCATTGATGCGCATATTTTTTTTCAGCCACGTGTTTTTCAGCCACAATAGTGAGGCAAACACAGGTAAGACAAACACAGGTAAGGCCACAGTATTTGAAATGAGGCAAAGAATTTGAAGAGGTAAAGAATTTGAAAACGTATCATTGAGAAAACCGATGTCGGGAAAATCAATGTTCAGAAAAATTTAAAAACGTATCATTGAGAAAACCAATATCGGGAAAATCAATGTTCAGAAAATCAATTTTTCAGGTCAATATTCGCGTATATCTGTGACTTTGGAGAATTGTGACTTTGGAGAATAACGTCCTTTTGGAGAACAGGGTGACCATGCTCCGTTACGTTTTGATGAGTGCGCTTGCGCTGACCTTGCTGATGACGGGGTCATTCAAAGCATCGGCGATTGAGGGGGGGCTGATCCGGGATGCTGAGATTGAAAATGCGTTCAGTCGCTGGGCCTCCCCGATTATTGAAGCAGCCGGTCTGGACCCTGATGCTGTGGAGATTTACATCATTGATACGCCTATTCTCAATGCGTTTGTTGCGGGCGGTCAGAATGTATTTTTTACCACTGGTTTATTGATGCGTTCTCAATCTGTTGGTGAAGTCACCGGGGTTTTTGCTCATGAAATTGGCCATATTGCTGGCGGGCATTTGATCCGCACCCAAAGTGCTCTCGAACAGGCCCGTTTGACCTCGATGATTGGTATGTTTCTGGGGGCGGGTGCTATTGTTGCTGGCGGCGGCGGTGCCGGGGTGGCGACGTTAAGCGGTGGCTACCATGTTGCTCAGCGTCAACTGCTTTATTATTCCCGTTCTCAGGAGAGCGCGGCTGATCAGGCAGCCCTGAATTATCTTGAGAAGACGGGCCAGTCGGCTCAGGGTTTAGCGGACTTTATGAGACTGATCGAACGTGAGAGTGCGGTTTCTTCTGATGATGTCGTTCCCTACACAACCAGCCATCCTCTGACCAAAGATCGTATCAATGTGATTAACCATCATTTGCACAATTCGTCCTATACCTCGGTCAAGCCATCGCCTTCCTGGGTAGAAGACCATGCGCGGATGCGGGCTAAGCTGATCGGTTTTATTAAACCCTTTGAGACGGTTTTGCTGCATTACCCGGCTGAGGATGACAGTATTGCTGCCCGGTATGCCCGTACCATTGCTCATTATCGTCGGCGTGATCTTGAAACGGCTCTCCCGATGATGGATTCTTTGCTGGAAAGTGAGCCTCAAAATCCTTATTTCCATGAACTCAAGGGGCAAATTTTATTTGAAAATGGCCGTCTGGCTGAAGCCATTCCTTCCTACCGGCAGGCGACCGGGCTGTTGCCGGATAACGCCCTGATCCGGATTGGCCTGAGCCGTGCCTTGCTTGGGCTGAATCGTCGGGATCTGGATAAGGAATCGATTGCTATACTCTCCAGGGCGCTCAGAGAAGAAAAAGACAACCCTTCAGCCTGGCATCTGATCGGGATGGCCTATGGGCGCCAGGGTCATAAAGGGCTGGCGGCATTGTCTCTGGCTGAGAAATTCGTTTTGACCGGACAGACAAAAGAAGCCGGTTTGCAGGCTGAAAAAGCACTCAAACTGATTGATGAGAAAACACCAAGCTGGTATCGCGCCCGTGATATCATTGCCCTCATTGACGCCGACCAACAGGAACATTGACCAACAGCAACACGGATGATCAGGAATGAACCGATGAACCCAATCACTCTTTTAATCCGCCGTTTTTTGGCGGGCTTTGTATTCAGGATTTTCCCGGTTATGGGGGCAACCACCGGGATGATTGGTTTTCTGGCCGGGGTTGCTTTGGGGGTTTTTCCTATTGCTTCCCAGGCCCAGTCGGCCGGGGATTTCACGCAAGCCGAACGCCAGGCTTTCGAAGAGGTGGTCCGTGATCTGATTGCCCGTCATCCTGAGATTGTCGGCGATGCGATGCAGGTGGTTATTCAGCGTCAGCTGGAAGAAGAAGAGGAAAAAGCGCGCCAGAATAACCGCATTCATGCAGCAGCACTTGCCAGGCAAGGCCTCAGCCTGGAACGGGGCAATCCTGAGGGAGATGTTTTGGTGGTTGAATTTGCTGATTATAACTGTGGTTGGTGCAAACGTGCTCATAACGGTGTTTTGGAGGCTGTGGCCACGGATGGCAATGTCCGGTTCCTTTATCAGGAATTTCCGGTCCTGGGTGAAATTTCCCGCTTTGCTTCTCAGGCCGCTTTGGCTTCAGGCAATCAGGATGCCTATGGTGACTTTAATAATCGCCTGATGAACCGGCCAGGGCGTCTGACTGAAAGTGCGGTTTTGTCTCTGGCTGAGGATATGGGTCTGGATGCCGGGCGTCTGGCTGCTGATATGGAGTCTCCTGAAATTGAGGCTGTTCTTGAGAAGAGTAAACGTATTGCCCTTGCGCTTGGTATTAAAGGCACCCCGGCTTTTCTGATCGGTGATCGCCTGTATAGAGGGTATCTTGATAAAGACGAACTCAAAGCAGCCATCGCCCAGGCGCGTGCGGAGGCTGTGCCTGGTGATGCTCTGATGCCCTGAAGCATCAAAGCCGGGTCTTTGTTTAAGATTCACGGTCTTTTTTTAAGAGTGACAACAGATATCCGGAACAAACCGGAATAAAGAAAGCATGTTGATCGGTTGCCGATCAGATGCAGTGGATTTTTAAGGGCGCAAAACCATTAAAGCCAATCGTTGCGCAAGAAGCGGTATAGGCCCCGGTCTTGAGGAGACGCAGCCGGTCGCCGGCCCGCAGATCAAGAGGCAATTCCACACCATCACGGCGAATAATATCGGCCCAGTCGCATGTCGGGCCGGCAACCGCCACCGGCCCGCAACGGCGATCAGGCCCCAATGCCTGGATTGGATATTGGATGTTGTGGTTGATGGCTTCGATCAGCCCCCCATTGGTTCCGATATCAAGATAGATCCATCGATGCTGATCCCCGGTGGATTTTTGAGTGACTGTGATGATCTGACTTTCGATCACCCCTGCTGTTGCGACCAGAAAGCGTCCTGGTTCCAGGATGATTTTTGGTGTCTGAGCGGGGAAATATTTGTGTATGGCCTGGTGGAGATGGTTGGCATATTCCTCAATGCCTGGGGTGGCTGTACAGTATGGAACCGGCAGACCGCCACCGATATTGATGAGGGACATATCAAGACCGCTTGCCTGCAACCGGGTGAACAATCTGGCTGTTGTTTTGAGGGCGCGATCCCATTGGTGCAGATTGACTTGCTGTGACCCTACATGAAACGAAAGACCCAGAGGCTTCATGCCGTATTCTTTGGCTTGATGGATGAGGTCAATGGCCATATCAGCAGAACAGCCGAATTTATCGGTTATTGGCCATCCGGCGACCCGGTTGGTTAGCAGGATCCGACATAAAACCCGTGCTCCTGGAGCATGATGGCAGAGTTTTTCCAGCTCTTCACGGCTATCGAACGCAAATAAGCGAATACCAGCCGCATAAGCATGGGCGATATCGGCGGCTTTCTTGATTGTATTCCCGTATGAGATGGTTTCCGGATTGGCTCCGGCTGCCAGGCATATCTCAATTTCCGGGATGCTCGCGGTATCAAAACAGCATCCCAGCCTGACCAGACGAGCGATGATATCAGGGGCCGGATTGGCCTTGACAGCATAATAGATATCGGTTTCCGGCAAGCAGGTTTTCAGATGCCGATAGGTCTGTTCAATCTCCTCAAGATCAACCACAAGACAGGGTGTTGCTGGCTTGTGACGATCCAGATATGCGTGGATTCGATCGGTCATGGGGGGAAAGGATAAAGGGTTAAAACAGCTGTTCAGGCGGCACAAGAAGTCTGTTTATCCGGGTTGATCAGCCAGCAAAGGGGTGCGTATCGGGGGTTGGCAGCGCAATCCGGCTTCAAAAAAAAACACCCTGGGCATGTTCATCATTGCATTGCTTGTCGCGGGCTATCATCGTGATATAACATTTTGTTATATGGTTGTTGTGTTAGGGGACGATCATCCAAGTCGTGATACTTTTTGTTTTGCCTGTCTCATTTGTCTCATCTGTGATCTTTGCTTGGTCTGTGTCCTCCTCGTCTTTTTAAGTATCCTGTCTTTGTTTGTCATTTATGTTTTTTTATCCGTTGGTTTGCTTTCTTTTTTGCATTTCTGATGATGCCTAAGATTCTCATTTTGAATGGACCCAATCTCAATCTTTTGGGGCAACGTGAGCCCGAAATTTATGGATACGAAACCCTGAAGGATATTGAGGCTTTGTGTCTGGAGCGGGGTTCTCAGCATGGTCTGGAGATTGCGTTTATACAAAGCAATCATGAAGGGGTTCTGATTGACCAGATGCAGGCTTCCAGGGGTGATTGTCAGGCGATGATCCTCAATGCGGGTGCCCTGACCCATAGCTCGGTGGCTCTTCTTGATGCTGTGCGCGGGATTGATATCCCGGTGATTGAGGTTCACCTTTCTAATCCGTATGCCCGGGAATCGTATCGGCGTCGTTCTTATCTCAGCCCGGCCGCATATGGTGTGATTTGTGGATTCGGGAGCCAGAGCTATCTGTTGGCTCTGGATGCTGTTGCAAAAATTGTTATGCAAGGAGAATCTGCGCATTCATCGGCATGATCTCATCGGTATAATACTGTCTGCTGTGATCATGATGGAAGTAAGAGCAACCGTAACAATGAGATGATGATGTGATTAGAAAATTCACTGTTCATGCTGATCTGGTTCGCGAATTATCGCGTCTTCTTGATGAAACCGGGTTGAGTGAGATTGAATACGAAGCGGGGGGACGCCGGATCCGGGTGCGGCGTGATGGTGCGCCGTTGCCGGTTTCCGGGCTGGCATCTGCGCATGCTTCTGGTCAGGTGCAGTCTGCAGATGAACCGGAGTCGCAACCAGGTGCTGATCATCCCGGGACGGTTATTTCTCAGATGGTCGGGACCGCCTATATGGCCCCGGAGCCAGGTTCCCCGCCCTATGTTCAGGTTGGTGATCGCGTGGATGAAGGTCAAACTCTGATGATTGTTGAGGCGATGAAAACGATGAATCCGGTTTTGGCCAGCCGTCCGGGAACGGTTATGCGTATTCTGGTTACTGACGGAGCACCGGTAGAATATGGCGAAGCCCTGATGGTTATCGAATAAGTGGCCGGCTGGGCGGCATGTTTGAAAAAATTCTCATCGCCAATCGTGGAGAAATCGCTTTACGCATCCATCGGGCATGCCGTGAGATGGGGATCGCCACCGTTGCCGTTCATTCAACAGCCGATAGCAACGCCATGCATGTGCGTTTAGCCGATGAGAGCATTTGTATCGGTGGTCCGTCTGCCCGTGACAGCTATCTGAATATTCCGGCGATTTTAACCGCAGCAACAATCAGCAACGCGGATGCCATTCATCCCGGGGTTGGGTTCCTCTCTGAAAATGCCCGTTTTGCTGAAATGGCCCGGGATCACGGCTTTACATTTATTGGTCCGTATCCGGAACATATGCGTATGATGGGCAATAAGACAGTTGCCAAAGAAAAGGCCCAGGATCTGGGATTGCCGGTTGTTCCCGGATCGCCGGGAGTCATTGAATCATTGAGCCAGGCGGCAGCTGTTGCCGATGAGATTGGCTATCCCGTTTTGATCAAGGCAGCAGCCGGTGGTGGTGGCCGGGGGATGAAGCTGGCTGGCCATGAGGGGGAGTTGGCGGAATCTTTCCGTCTGGCCGGGGCCGAAGCCAAAGCCAGCTTTGGGGATGATTCACTCTATATCGAGAAATTTCTGGATCATCCGCGCCATATTGAAATTCAGATTATTGGCAGCCCGGATGGCCGGGTGATTCATTTGGGTGAGCGCGATTGTTCCTTGCAACGCCGTCACCAGAAGGTTCTGGAAGAAACGCCTTCCCCGGCCCTGAACGCATCGATGCGCCAGGAGATTGGGGCCTTATGCGTGAAAGCCATGAAAAAGCTGGGTTATGTGAGTGCCGGGACCATCGAATTTCTCTATCAAAATGGTGCGTTTTATTTCATTGAGATGAATACCCGTCTGCAGGTTGAGCATCCGATTACTGAGATGATCAGCGGTATTGATATTGCCCGTGAGCAAATTCGCATCGCTGCCAGTGGTCGTCTGAGCCTGACGCAACGGGATATAAAACTTTCTGGTCATGCCATTGAATGCCGTATCAATGCCGAAGATCCGGTGAATTTTCGGCCATCTCCGGGACGTATTGATGATTTTCACGCCCCTGGCGGTCTTGATGTGCGGGTTGATTCGGCTCTGTATGGGGGCTATGTCATCCCGCCCCATTATGACAGCCTGATTGCTAAACTGGTGGTGCGTGGCGGGACCCGTAACGAATGTTTGATGCGGTTGCGGCGCGCATTGGAGGAATTTGTTGTCAGCGGTATCCAGACCACCATTCCCTTGCATCGTTGGCTGATTGAACAACAGGACTTTGTTAACGGGCAATATGATATTCATTGGCTGGAAACTGCATTAGCGGCCAAGCATGTATCATAATGACTGAATTAACCCCTGACCTTTTGCTCCGTGCATATTGTGTTGGTTTGTTCCCGATGTCGGAGGATCGTCATCACCCGGATATTGTCTGGGTCGATCCTGAACACCGCGGGATTATTCCTCTTGATGGGTTTCACATTCCCCGTAAACTGGTGCGGCTGATTCGGCGACGGGTTTTTGAGGTTCGCTGTGATTCGAATTTTGCGGCGGTGATTCGTGGTTGTGCTGAATCGACTTCTGGCCGTCGGGCGACCTGGATCAATGACCGTATCATTGAGCTTTATTCTTCTTTACATGCTCTGGGTCGTGCCCATAGCGTTGAATGTTGGCGAGAGGGGAAACTGGTTGGTGGCCTTTACGGGATTGCTATTGGGGCGGCTTTTTTTGGCGAGAGCATGTTTTCCCGGGTCAATGATGCCAGTAAAGTTGCTTTAATGTATCTGATTGCTTGTTTGCTCAAGGGGAAGTTCCGGTTGCTTGATACCCAGTTCATCACCGATCACTTACGGCGTTTTGGGGCGATTGAAGTCACCCGGGCTCAATACCATCATTTGCTGGCCGATGCGCTCAATCACTCGGCTGTTTTCCCCCGGATGATGGCGGATGAAGATGTGTTGTCACGGTTGGGGATTGCGCCGGTATCGCAATCAAGGACCCAGATATCATAGACCGAATGCTCCAGGGCTGAGAGAGCCGGACTCGAAGCAAACATCCATCCCTGGAATATCTGTTCTGGTGGTTCTCCTGGCTTTTTATCATGGATCTCTAAATAGGCAGCACTTTCCGGGGTTTCTTCGGGGGGGCGTTTGCGGCAGGCACGGATGACAATCTCCAGAGTGCCAAAACGGACCGGAAGATGATTGGGCGCACGAAGAGTTGTGATCCGGGCGGTTACTTTGTCAAGGCCCTGGAGGATGGCTCCGGATCCTACGATATCTGCCGACTGAGCAGTCTCTGAGAATATAATCACCAAAACACAGATAATTTTCCCCCAAATCATCAGTCCGGGAAGAAGTGTTTGATGGGGATGATGCTGTGAACTGTATGGGGAAGGGTTATGTATCGGCATAGGGGTTTTTGAGTGAGGCGAACAGATCCTGGATAACCTGACGGAATTGTTGTTCATCGCACCCCATGAGGATGGCATCCTCCAAAGCATCCTGCGAAAGCTGTTTAATCTCGTGGAGGTTTTCATTCAGGACCTTGATTTTTTCGGTGCATGATAAGGGGTCCCCGGCGCTATTGCGCCAGATTTCACCCCCGGTGATGGCCTTGGTTTGGCGGATGATTTCGCTGGTGTCCCCGGTTTTTGGGGTTCCGGGATTCTTTGAATCTTTAGAAGATGCGCTCACGGCAGGTTACTTTGGAATCCGGGAAAATCGATGGGTGAACAGGTCCCTGGTGATGACGCTGTATTTTTGATGATTCTGTATTTCTGATGACACTGTATTTTTACGACACTGTATCTTTATAACACCGTATTTTTATGACATTATGTTTTTGATGGTCATGTTTCTTTGATGATGTGGGGAGACAATCATGAAAAACGAAATGATCAAAAGCCATCAGTCTGAAAAAATGATTCTAAAAATGATTTTGAGGAATCAATACTCAGCTTTGTATTCCGGTCAGAACATCAGATGATGTCAGATCAGGTTCCGCCTGAGGCCAAAAAGATGATTTCACTTACTTGATCTTCGAGGGATTTAAAGTCACGGGTTTTTTCAATTTCTTCTCCTGGCGATAAGGCCGCAGATGCATCGCCGGGGATCAGGGAAACAAATTTTCCACCCAGGACACCATCGCTGCTGATGCTTGCCAGGGTATCTTTTGGAAGCTGTAATGCCTGATCAATCGACATGGTGATCACGGCATCAAAGGTCTCAGGTTCAAGAGTGAGGTCTGAAACCACGCCGACTTTGACCCCGCGCATGCGCACGTCACTGCCTGTTTGCAAGCCCCCGACCTTAAAGAAACGGGCTGTTATGCTGTAGCCATCAGCGACCCGGATTTCAGCTGCACGATACAGCAATATGACAAATAACAGGGCTGCGACAAGGACCACCGCTCCAATCACGGCTTCAATTGGATTGCGACTAATCATCCATTTCTCCTCCTGTCTGGTCTGGATTGGTGTTGGGCTTTATTCATTGTATCATCCCTGGTTTTGCTTAAGGGGCGGATTGTTGTGGCATTCTCATATCATGGAACCGATGGGCTTGTTTCCGGGTTGAATGGCTGATCAGAGGACGAATCGGGATTTTGGGTTGAAAGAATCCCGCGCAAGTGATTGATTTCAGCATCCCGTTGCTGCCGTACTGTGTGACCCTGGGCGATGATCTGGGTTAATAACCGACTGACAATCATGGATTGTTCGGTATATATGATTTCGCCTTTTGCCGGGATTGTCTCAGCATCACCGCCGGGTTCAAGGGAAATATATTTGCCCCCAAACAGGCCATCGGTCTGGATTGAGGCCGAGCTATCGGTCGGCAACGCGATATTCTCATCAATACGTAACGTCAAAACCGGAAACAGGTTTTCCCCGAAGGTTTCTTGTTCCACCGTGCCGACAACCACACCTGAAAGACGCACATCGGCATGACGAGGCAGGCCATCGATGCGGTTGAAGGAGGCTGTGACCCGGTATCCTTCCTCAGCGTCGCGGACCGATTGCCTGTGGACATAATAAAATCCAATGGCCAACAACAAAAGAGTCACGGATCCCGCGATGATTTCCTTCACTGTTTTTACCCTTATCTGTTTTTGAGCCGGTTTTTTTTGAGCAATCAGAGCAATCAGACCATTATGTGATCTGTTTCATCTATGTGATCTGTTTCACCGCGGTCTCCAGGCTTGATAATCGCCGGTTGCCGGTGGTCGGCGGCCTCCTTTGAGGGGGTGGCCGGGCGGGAGCAAGGCTTGCGATGTTCCGGTAAGATTGGGACTATGCGGCTTGATCCAGGCATAACCAGTTTTTGATTGTTGGGCTGGCGGATCGGTGACGCTGTGATGCAGCCAGCCATGCCATTCGGGTGGGATGCGGCTGGCTTCAACGTCACCGCTATAGAGGACCCAACGTTTTTCGCGTCTGGTTCCCCGGCCCGGGCGATAAAAATACCGGTTTTTGGATTCATCACTCCCCACCAATCGCCCCCATATCCAGGTATAGAGTATCGTGCCGATATGTCCGATTCGCATGGTGCTCTTTCTTTGGTTGGTTGCTCTTTTAATTTTGGTTGCTCTTTAAATTTGGTCGATGGCCTGTGTCTTTTGTTGGGTGTCCTGTGTCGACGGCTTGAAAAAAAATGTTAAAAAATTTTCTCTCAATAGGGATCAAACAATCCGGACATCAAAAAATTATACTCCAAAATTATACCCCAAAAGACTCTATCCAACAATCCCGCCAAAGGCCAGCAGCTTCCCGGTAAATCCATAATCTGAACAAAAAATCAAGGCCAATAATGGAAGAATATTGTCTTAAAATGAATAAAAAAATTCATAAAAAGTATTTGCCCGACCCGGAGATTGGATGTACAAGAATATCTAAATGTTGTGGGGGTAGGCATATCGAAAACACAGTATTTTGTGTCTTTGAGGCATTTATGAGGTTGACCGGGATCAATCTGTGAGCATCCGTCAGTTTGTGAGCAGAAAATGAGCGAATGTTTCAGTGTAAACAAAAAAGACAGGTAAACAAAAAAGACAGGTGACCAGAAAGGTGCAAGGACCCTGGGTAAGACATAGGCGCAAGGCAGGGAAGACATACAGATAAGACATATACAGATTAAGACATAAGACGCACAGGCTGAGACGTAAACATGCCGGCATTGTCCCGGAACAAAGCGTTGGGGGTGTTGATGAATAATCATTGATTTTGAGAGGTCCGGCTTTGAGATATGCGCTGATGATACAGGGGTTTGGCTGGTTGTTCGTGACCAGATGACAGACAAGATGAAACAGAGCAGGATAAAAAACAGACAGGTATAAAAATAGGGATAAAAACGGAGGCATGGAATGCAGATTAAACGGCGATTGATGCGGGGCAAAAAATGTCCCTATGACGGGTTTGAATTTCGTCAGGCGAGCAGCGAGATTCGTAACCCGGATGGTACAATCGTTTTTTCGATGCCTTCCTTTGAGGTTCCTGCTCATTGGTCGCAGGTTGCGTGTGATATTTTAGCTCAGAAATATTTTCGCCAGGCCGGTGTTCCCGGCGTGACTGAACGTGTCGCCGAAGAGGGGGTTCCTGATTTTTTGTGTCGGCATCGTTCGGCCTCAGGGAGTGATTTTGGTGGCGAAACCAGTGCCCGGCAGGTGTTTGATCGTCTGGCGGGTGCCTGGGCGTATTGGGGTTGGAAAGGAGGATACTTTACCAGCCAGAAAGATGCCCGGGCCTATTATGATGAAATGCGGTTTATGCTCTGTGCCCAGCAAGGTGCTCCTAATTCACCGCAATGGTTCAATACAGGTCTTCATTGGGCTTATGGGATTGACGGGCCACCGCAAGGCCATTGGTATGTTGATCATCAAACCGGGGAGTTGACACAATCGGCTTCGGCTTATGAGCATCCTCAGCCCCATGCGTGTTTTATTCAAAGTGTTCGCGATGATCTGGTGAATACCGGAGGGATCATGGATCTTTGGGTCCGTGAGGCGCGTCTGTTTAAGTATGGTTCGGGAACCGGGAGCAATTTTTCCCAGGTTCGCGGGGCGGGGGAACCGCTCTCCGGGGGGGGGCAATCCTCCGGCCTGATGAGTTTTCTGAAAGTGGGTGACCGGGCCGCCGGGGCGATTAAATCCGGAGGAACCACCCGCCGGGCCGCTAAAATGGTTTGTGTGGATGTTGACCATCCTGATATTGAGGAATTTGTCGATTGGAAAGTCATTGAAGAGCAAAAGGTTGCGGCCCTGGTGGTTGGTTCACGGTTGATGGCTCATCATCTGGGTTCAGTGATGAAAGCCTGCCACGATTATGACGGGAAGGATCATGACGGGAACGTCTCTGAAGATGGCCGGGCGCAATCAGGCGGTGATCATGCGGATTCTCAGCCCTCTCAGTCCAAACGGGACGAATCCAGACAAGACGTCTCTTCGGGCAACAACAATCCTGAACAGTATGATCCTAAGGAAAATCCGGGTTTGCGCACAGCTTTGAAGGCTGCACGGAAAGACGGTATTCCGGAAAACTGTCTCTGTCGGGCGATTGATTTCGCCCGGCAAGGATTTACCGATATTGATGTGCCGGTCTATGACGCTGACTGGGATTCGGAGGCTTACCGGACGGTTTCTGGTCAGAATGCCAATAACTCGATCCGGGTCAGTGATGACTTTTTGCGGGCTGTTGAGGGAGATGAAGAATGGAAGCTGATTGCCCGGGCGGGGGGGAAACCAACCCGCAGCATCCGGGCCCGGGAATTATGGGACCGTATTGGTCATGCAGCCTGGGCTTGTGCTGATCCGGGGCTGCAATTCGATACAACAATCAATGATTGGCATACCTGTCCACGATCTGGTCGAATCAATGCTTCCAACCCTTGTTCGGAATATATGTTTCTGGACGACACGGCCTGCAATCTGGCTTCGCTTAATCTTCTGGCTTTTCGCAAAGAAGATGGCCAATTCGATTTAGACGGGTTCATTCATGCGGTACGTTTATGGACCATAAGTCTGGAAATTTCGGTTCTGATGGCCCAGTTCCCCTCGCGGGAAATTGCGCGTCTTTCCTATGATTACCGGACATTGGGTCTTGGTTATGCCAATATTGGCGGTTTTTTGATGGCGTCTGGTATTGCCTATGATTCGGTTGAAGGACGGGCTATTTGTGCGGCTCTGAGTGCTTTGATGACCGGCGTTGCCTATGAGACTTCGGCCGAAATGGCCAGTGAACTGGGGCCTTTTGCCGGCTATGAAGACAATGCTGCTGATATGTTACGGGTGATTGCCAATCACCGCCGGGCTGCTTTGGGTCATGATGATGGCTACAAGGGGCTGACAACGGATCCGGTTCCGTTGAAGGCCGAAGAATGTCCTTTCCCGGAGATTACAGCGGCGGCGGCTGCTGCCTGGGACCGGGCGTTTGACCTTGGGCGACGCCATGGTTATCGCAATGCTCAGACGACTGTGATTGCTCCAACCGGGACCATCGGCCTGGTCATGGATTGTGACACCACCGGTATTGAGCCTGATTTTGCCCTGGTCAAATTCAAAAAACTGGCCGGGGGCGGATACTTCAAAATCATCAACCGCACGGTGCCGTTGGCTTTGCGCACGCTTGGTTATAACGAAGATCAGACCCGGGATATTGTCCATTATGTTGTTGGTCACGGCAGTCTGGAGAATGCCCCGGCGGTTGATTTTGATGCTCTGCGGGCCAAAGGGTTCGGGGACTGCCAGATTGAGATCATTCAAGGAGCCCTCAAGAGCGCTTTTGATATTAAATTTGTGTTCAATAAATGGACTCTGGGTGAAGAATTTTGTGTCAATGATCTGGGGTTCGACCCGAAGCATCTGGATGCGGCTGATTTTGATATGCTGGCGGCTTTAGGGTTTAGTGACCAGGACATTACGGCGGCCAATCTTCATTGTTGTGGTGCGATGACCGTTGAGGGAGCACCCCATTTGCGTGAAGAGCATCTGCCGGTTTTTGATTGTGCCAATCGTTGTGGCCGTCTGGGCCAGCGTTTTCTTTCGGTTGAGAGCCATATCCGTATGATGGCGGTGGCTCAGCCTTTCGTTTCCGGTGCTATTTCCAAAACCATTAACATGCCCAATTCGGCAACCGTGGCCGATTGTAAGGATGCCTATATGCTTTCCTGGCGTCTGGGTTTGAAGGCCAATGCGCTCTATCGGGATGGTTCAAAACTTTCTCAGCCTTTGAGCACGGTCATGGAGGATCATTCTGCCGATGATACGGCTGATGATGGTCTGGTTGAGCAGATGGTGGAAAAAGTCATTGAGCGGGTGATTCGTGTCACTGAGCGCGAGCGTCTGCCTGAAAGACGCAAAGGCTACACCCAAAAAGCGATTGTCGGTGGTCATAAAGTTTATTTGCGCACCGGTGAATATGACAATGGGCGGCTTGGGGAGATCTTTATTGATATGCATAAGGAAGGGGCGGCCTTCCGTAGTTTGATGAATAATTTTGCCATCGCAATTTCCATTGGCCTGCAATACGGGGTTCCGCTGGAGGAATTTGTCGAAGCCTTTACCTTTACCCGTTTTGAGCCTTCCGGAATGGTTGAAGGCAATGAAACCATTAAGATGGCGACCTCTCTTCTGGATTATATTTTCCGTGAATTGGCGGTCTCTTATCTTGGGCGTGATGATCTGGCCCATGGTCAGCCCCATGATTTATGGCCTGATGCCATCGGTGGAGGGGACCGGGAAAGTGATTTGCCTTCTGATGCCGAAAAGAAAAAAGAAGGAGAAACTGAGACTGCCTTGAAAGTCGTCCGGGCGGTGGCCAGTTCCGGCTATATCCGGGCCAAGCAATTTACCGTTTACAGCAACCAGTCTGATGGGTTGGCTGATAAAACCGTATCCACAGCTGTAACCAGCCGGGCCGGTGGTTCTGGCCCTGCTGCTGTCCAGGCAGCATCGCTTGAATCGGCTCTGTTTGATGTTGCCCCATCCGGGTCTGCAACCAAAGACCCTTCAGTGATTGCTTCCCGGGTTCGTGAGGCTCGTTTGAAGGGGTATGAGGGTGATGCCTGTGGGGGATGTGGCAATTTTACTTTGGTGCGTAACGGGACATGTCTGAAATGTGTGACCTGTGGCTCAACCAGTGGCTGTAGTTGAGTGTTCACGAATGATTGGGTGATGCCAGACAGTCATGATGGATCGGTGATGATGGGTCGGTTCTTGTCTTCTCCCCACTGACGGGGATGCCAGACCAGTGGACAGGATGGCATCCCCGTATTTTTAGCGGTTGTTCATGGTATCCTTAAAAGGTCAGGTGATGATCACCCAATGCCGGGGTGAAACAAGAAAGATCATCATGATCAATCAGAGACGTTATTGATGTATTGATGTGAAAAATTATTGATGTGAAAATTGACGTGAAAAATTGAATTAACGTGAACAATGATCATGATGTGAGATGTGATTGTAAGATGAGATATAGTCAATAGTAAGATGAGACATATCGTAAGATGAGACGTGATATTGAAAAACATCTGGATATTGAAAAACGTCTGGCTGCTTTAGATTTGGTGTTGCCGGACCCTCCCTCTCCGGCGGCTCAGTATGCTCCGTATGTGATTGAGGGGGGGCTTGTCTATATCTCCGGGCAGTTGCCGATGCGTGATGGGCATGTGCTGTATTGTGGTCGTGTGGGGGAGGCTCTTGATTTAGCAACCGCACAATCGGCTGCCCATTTGTGTGGCATCAATATTCTGGCCCAGCTGAAGGCGGCCTGTGAAGGTGACCTTAATCGGGTTGGGTGTTGTGTAAAATTGGGTGGTTTTGTTCTGGCCCGCCCTGATTTTACTGACCACCCCAAAGTGATGGATGGGGTTTCGCAGTTAATGAGTGATGTGTTCGGATCCCGCCATGCCCGTTTTGCGGTTGGCTGCTCCAGCCTTCCCTTAGGGGCGAGCGTGGAAATTGAGGCTCTGTTTGCGATACAATCGCCGTAACCGGGTGGTCATGGTGATGGGCCAATGGGTATTGGCGGCTCATCTCTGATCCTGGAGACGTATTTTGAGGGCTGATTTTGGGAATTCACTTTAAGACAGCAACATCATTGTAACAGAGGTATAGTGTTATCGATCACAGCTGGTTTATACACTGTTACCCATGCATGATATCGTCCGGTGAGCAGCATCCTCAGCCCCTTTATTGATTGGGTTTGTTCTGCTGTTTTGTGTTCTCATGTCTGATGCGGCTTCTTCCGGGACCTCTTTTTCCTTCACCACGCATTCCTCGATTGCCAGCATTCCGGCCTCTGACTGGGACCGTTTGGCGGGAAGCAGTGATCCTTTCGTTTCCCATGCCTTTTTGACTGCTTTGGAGGAGAGTGGTTCGGTTGCCGGGAATCGGGGATGGGACCCATGCCCTGTATCGATGTGCGATTCGGATGGCATGGTTGTGGGTGTGGTCCCGCTTTACGCTAAGAGTCATTCCCGGGGTGAATTTGTATTTGATCACGGCTGGGCGGAGGCTTATGAACAGGCAATCGGGCCGTATTATCCGAAATTACAGCTTTGTATCCCATTCAGCCCGGTCACCGGGGCGCGATTGATGGTCGGGATGCCAGAATGTGCTGCCAGGCAATCGGCGCACCGGCATGGCCTGGTGGCAGGATTACGTGCGCAAGCCCGGGAAATGGGGGTATCTTCTCTGCATGCTACATTTTTGAATCATGATGAATGTGGTGTTTTTGAAGCATATGGCTTTCTTACCCGGACCGGTTACCAGTTTCATTGGTTGAACCAGAATTACCGGGATTTTGAGGATTTTCTGGCCGCTTTGACAGCGCGTAAACGCAAAATGATTCGCCGGGAACGCCGGGAAGCGGCCAGCCACGGTCTTTCTATCGGGTTTCTGCATGGTCCGGAAATCAGCCCGGCTGACTGGCGGGATTTTTATGACCTTTATCTCAACACCATTGAACGTAAATGGGCGCCGGCCTATTTAACCCCCGGTTTTTTTGAATATCTGGGCGATGGATTGGGGGAGCGGGTTTTGATGGTTGCGGCGCGTGATTCCGGGGGGCATCTGGTTGCGGCTGCTTTGAATTTGGTGGGGTCGGATGCTTTGTATGGCCGCTATTGGGGGGCTGTGCAGATGGCCAGATTCCTTCATTTTGAACTCTGTTATTATCAGGCGATTGAGTATGCGATTGCCCATAGTCTGGCCCGGGTTGAGGCAGGCGCACAAGGCCCCCATAAAATCCAGCGCGGATACCAGGCGGTTCCGACTTATAGCTGTCATTGGATTGCTCATGCCGGTTTTGCCGATGCCGTGGAGCGGTTTTTGGAAGCGGAGAAAAGAGAAATCGCGGCCCAGATGGCGGCGATTGAACAGGCATCCCCTTACCGGGCGGGCCCTGTGGATGTCAGGAACAAAGACCCCTGATCTACTCAGTCTGATCGATCTGATTGATTCACTCTGATCTGTTTGTCAGCTACCCGGTCAAAGCGGTGTCCCGGTGGTCTGAGGCCGTTTGAGTGTTTTGCCTGAGCGTTTCGATGCTTTGGTTACTGAGGAACCGGCCCGGCGGTTGCTTTGGTTTTTTTTGGGGTTTTTTGGGTTTGTATCACTGGTTTTGCTGCCGGCCTGATTATGGCGGGTATTTTTGGTTTTTGTTTTATTTTTAGCCGGGCTGTTGCGGGATGCGGGGGAATAGGCGAAATCCAGGCCGTTTTTACCCCCGGAAATGACAACGCTCCCTCCCTTGACCAGATGCCCGAAGAGCAATTCCTCAGCCAGCGGCTTTTTCACATATTCACTGACCACCCGGGCCATGGGGCGGGCTCCGAAACGGTCATCATATCCGCGTTCAACCAGCCAGTTACGGGCATCTTCGGTCAGGCTGATGGTGACGTTGCGTTCATCAAGCTGGGCTTCGAGCTGCAGGATGAATTTTTCAGCCACCCGGCTGGCAATTTTAGGAGAAAGCGGCTGAAACGGGATCACCGCATCCAGACGATTGCGAAATTCCGGTGAGAACATACGCTCAATGGCTTCCATATCATCGCCACTGCGTTGCTGGCGGCCAAACCCCATCGCTGATTTTGCTAATTCAGTGGCTCCGGCATTGGTGGTCATGACCAGAATGACATTACGGAAGTCAACACTCTTGCCGTTATGGTCGGTGAGGGTCCCGTGATCCATCACTTGCAGGAGAGTGTTGAAGAGATCCGGATGGGCTTTTTCAATCTCATCAAGCAACAAAACACAATGGGGATTTTGATCAATAGAATCAGTAAGCAGACCACCCTGATCAAAACCCACATAGCCAGGGGGTGCCCCAATCAGCCGCGATATACTATGGCGTTCCATATATTCCGACATATCGAACCGGATCAATTCAAGGCCCAGAAGACAGGCCGTCTGGCGGGCAACTTCTGTCTTTCCAACCCCGGTTGGGCCGGAAAACAAGTAACAGCCAACCGGTTTATCTGGTTCACGCAGACCGGCACGAGACATTTTGATTGCTGTAGCCAAAGCCGCAATGGCGTTATCCTGGCCAAAGACCAGCCTTTTCATATCACGGGGGAAACGGCGTAAAATTGCCCGATCATCAGCCGAAACCTGTCTGGGCGGGATGCGGGCCATGCTGGCAACGATATCCTCAATATCGCGGCTGCCGATGACGTGTTTGCGTTTTTTCAGATCTCTGAGCTGCTGCACCGCCCCGGCTTCATCAATGGCATCAATCGCTTTATCAGGGAGTTTGCGGTCACTGATATGGCGGTTGGTCAGGCTGACGGCGCGCCGCAAAGCCTCAAGCGTATAGCGGACATTGTGATGGTCTTCATAGCGTGATTTTAACCCGGTAAGAATGCGGACTGCGTTTTCTTCGGAGGGTTCATCAATATCAATTTTCTGGAATCGCCGGGCCAGGGCCCGGTCTTTCTCAAACAAACTACGGTATTCTTTATAAGTGGTTGAGCCGATACATCGTAAATCTCCCTTAGCCAGAGCGGGTTTGAGAAGGTTGGAAGCATCCATCGAACCACCGCTGGTGGCACCGGCCCCGACCACGGTATGAATTTCATCAATGAATAAAATCGCATTTGGATGTGCCCCGATATGGGCAATGACTGCTTTCAGGCGTTCTTCAAAATCACCACGATAACGGGTTCCGGCCAGCAAAGCTCCCATATCCAGCGCATAAACCACTGATTGAGAGAGAATCTCCGGGGCTTGTCCATCGGTGATATGCTTGGCCAGCCCTTCGGCCAGGGCGGTTTTGCCCACACCCGGATGCCCGACCAGAAGCGGATTATTTTTTTGCCGGCGGCATAAAATGCGCACCATGCGGTGCAGTTCTTTCTGGCGGCCGATCAGGGGATCAATCCGTCCCTCAATGGCTTCCTGGTTGAGATCAAGGCAATAGGTTTCAATGCTTTCGGGCGAAGATGTCTGGGTATCGTCTTTATCCTGTACAGATTCTGATTCCTGACCACTGTTTGGGGTCTTGGTGATGCCGTGAGAAATATAATTGACTGCATCCAGGCGGCTCATCTCTTGTTGCTGAAGAAAATAAACGGCATGGGCTTCGCGTTCAGAGAACATGGCGATCAGGACATTGGCACCGGTCACTTCGGTTCTTCCCGAAGATTGAACATGGATGAGCGCGCGTTGCAGGACTCGCTGAAACCCAACGGTTGGTTTGGCTTCCCCGGGGGTTTCAATGATGATTGCATTGAGTTCGCTATCCAGATGTTCGATCAAAATGCGCCGTAAATCGTCAATATCGACGCCGCAAGCCCGCAACATGGCGCAGCTATCCTGATCTTCGGTCAGAGAGAGCAAAAGATGCTCCAGCGTGGCAAATTCGTGGTTACGCTCATTTGCCAGAGAAAAAGCGCGATGGAGACTGTTTTCTAAGCCTGGAGAGAGCAAGAATTATCCCTTTTCAATTTTACAGCACAACGGATGTTGATTGCGCCGTGCTTCTTCGGTCACCTGGATCACCTTGGTTTCGGCGACTTCGCAGGTATAAACACCGCACAGCCCTGATCCTTCCCGATGGACATGAAGCATGATTTGAGTCGCTTCCTGATGGTTTTTGTGAAAAATTGATTGCAGGACATCGACAACGAATTCCATAGGGGTATAGTCGTCATTGAGCATGAAGACCTTACACATTGCGGGTTTTTTAGTCTTATCACGGGTTTTAACGGCGGTTCCGGTGTCGCCATAGGCTGGTTGTATATTTTTGGCCAATGGGGTTCCCTCAAATGACGTTCTTTCTTCTGATATTCTTTTTTCTGATATTTTTCTTTTGATAGTGCTTAAATTGCCGCATTTTTAGGATTCTTGATCCTCTTTAGTCTTTTCTGATTTCTCTATTATTCTCCGATTTCTTTAGTCTTTTCTGATTTCTTTATTATTCTCTAATCCCCTTTAGTATCCGCTAATCTCTTTAGTCTTTGCACCCTTCCGGGGGCTGATTTTTTTATTCATTTATCTTTTTTATGGATTCATCTTTTTAAGATATGCGTGTTCTTATGTGTTGACGGCGGATTTGTGGTTAATGGTGATGGCCTTCTTATCACATAATTCTTCATGACCGCATAGCAAGTGATTCTGGAAAAATATTGATCGGAAAAATACCTTAAAAAGATACTTTAAAGATACTTCAAACAGCAAAAAATTGCCCTCAATTCATGGTTTCATGAGTGGTGATTGGAAAAGCATCTTTCCATATTTCTCAAAAAGATCAAAAAGACTAAAAAGACAAAGATTAAAAAGACAGAGTATCATCACAATCATTAAAAAAATCCTTGATTGACCATTCATCATCATAATTTCTCAGCACCCACCGCAAAGAGAATTGCAATGGTTTATCGTCAGGAAGGTGATCTGGCCTGATGCCATTGATGATGTGGTTGATATCCGGATAAGAAAAAAATTCTCCTTAATGATTCCTTTTCAGGATTTATTTTTTATTATAAGTATTGATCTCTTTTTATTTCTGTAAAAATAACTTTTTTGGTTGATACGTGGTGTTTATTCTTGTTTGATCTGTTTATCTTTACTTGATATAAATTTTTTGAGAAAAATTTTACAAAAATTTACGGAAACAATAAGATTTGTAAAAATATAAGATCTGACACCTTAAGTTTTTAAGAAAGCCCAATCTTAACATAGGAAAATTACGTTTTTAATCTTTTGCTTCTTTTTTTTATTCTTTCTCTTGGCTGAATTGTATTACTGTGAATTATATTATTGTTATTGTATGAATTATATTATTGAACGTCATCCAACAGATTAACCATAATTTTTTAAAGTTATTTTTTGGTTGCTTTTGGAGGAGTATTTTTTCTTTGGTTTCTTCTCATTGTCGATATGGCGATTCTCCCGACCGGGTTTCTTCCTGCGATCATTTGCCCAATCACTGGTATGCGGGGGGAGGCATCGTGAAAAAGGTTGTTCAGGGAGCAAAAAAGCTCTTCTTCCGGCTCGTATCGGGGGGGTGTTTGCCGGGCTTATTACTCGCTGTCATTCTGATTGTGCCGACTGTCTGCCAGCCGGCACATGCCGCCCGGTATGCGGCGATTGTCGTTGAGTCAGAAACCGGACGCATTTTACATGCCCGGAATCCGGATAAGCCTGTTTATCCGGCTTCATTGACCAAGATGATGACACTTTATCTGGTGTTTGAGGCTTTGGCGCAAGGCCGCTTATCTCTGGATCAGAAATTCAAGGTTTCGAGGCAGGCCAGCCGCCAGCCGGCTTCCCGGCTGGGGCTTAAACCGGGCAGCCATCTCAGTGTCAGGGAAGCCATTTTGGCTTTGGTCACCAAATCAGCCAATGATGTTGCCACTGTGGTTGGTGAGGCTTTGGGCAACGGGTCAGAAAAAGCCTTTGCCCGGATGATGACCAGAAAAGCAAAGACACTTGGTATGCGCCGTACTCAGTTTCGAAATGCCTCAGGGATTCATGATCCGCGGCAACAAAGCACAGCCCGGGACATGTCAATTTTAGCGCGGGCACTCTTACGGGATTTTCCTCAGTATTATTCGTATTTTTCAACGACCAAATTTCGTCATGGTGGTCGCTCTTATGGCAATCACAATAAATTACTCAAATCCTACAAAGGCATGGATGGTATCAAGACCGGCTATATCCGTGCTTCGGGATATAATTTGGCTGCTTCGGCTGAGCGGGAGGGAGATCGTCTGGTTGCGGTGGTTATTGGCGGCAAAACCAGCAAAAAGCGCAATCGCCAGGTGGCGAGATTGCTGGATAAATCTTTTGCGACATTAAAAGCCCGAAAAGCCAGGGTACAAAAAGTCCGTCCCTCTAAAACAAATTTAGCCCGGGTCAATCCATCAACCAGCCAGACCCATCCTCCGGTGGTCCGTCCGCAGCCGCGCGCGCAAGCCATTCCGTCCGCATCCGGGGATCCGCATTATTGGTCGGTGCAGCTTGGGGCCTTTAAGAAATATACTCAGGCATTGCGACTGGCTCATAAAGTGGTTGATCAGCTATCAAACGAAGCGGATCGTGCCCGCATTCATGTTCTGCGGCTGGATCAGTCCACGCAATCTCTCTACCGGTCTCGTCTCACCGGTTATAACGAACGCCAGGCCCGGGCGGTTTGTCGAAAAATCAAGGCGCTGGGGATGGAGTGTCTTCTGGTTGTGCCGGATAAAAAGCGGCGTAAACTGGCATCGGCTGTTCCGTAGCCATCTTAAAAAAAGCCGTCTTAAAAAAGATTTCAGACCCCTGCCTGAAATATCCCGGAGATTGGGTTATCTCCCGGCCTTGTCTGGCTAACCTGGGGCAGGGTGTTAGAATTAGAATTCTGGTTTGATTCCGACCTGATTTAACAGCTGAGCGAGGCGATTGCGGATGTCGGTGAGGGTATCGGCATTTGTGGCTTCGCAGCGCGCAACCAGGCAGGCCTGGGTGTTGGATGCCCGCAGGAGCCACCATCCACCATTTTCACGAACCCGAATTCCGTCAATTGTTTCCAGGGTTGCTCCCTCCTTTTGAAGGCGGGTGGTGATCTGTTCGACAAGGGCAAATTTTTGCTCTTCAGGGCATGGAAACCGAAGTTCTGGTGTGTTGAAGACGGTCGGAAAATCGCGACGAATATCAGCCAGACTAAGCGGTTGAGCCGCCAACATCCGCAGCAGGCGCACGGCTGCATAAAGCCCGTCATCAAAGCCATAATAATGATCGGCGAAAAAAATATGGCCACTCATTTCTCCGGCCAGAAGAGCTCCGGAACTGACCATCATATCCTTAATCAGTGAGTGGCCAGTCCGGCCCATGAGAGCGGTTCCTCCCAGATTTGTGATTTCATCAAACAGGCTCTGACTGGCTTTGACATCGGCAATGATGGTTGCTCCCGGCGTTTCGGCAAGCACACAACGCGCCCAGAGAATCATTAACTGATCAGCCCAGATAATTTCTCCCTGATTATCAACAGCACCGATGCGATCCCCGTCGCCGTCAAAAGCAATGCCCAGATCACAGTTTTTTTCGCGGACCGTTTGCTGAAGCAAAGCCAGATTTTCAGGGATGGTCGGATCCGGATGATGATTGGGAAAGCGGCCATCGATTGTTTCACAGAGCAGAATATGCTCACCAGGCAACCGGCTGGTGAGTTGTTCCATCATCTCACCGGCTGCACCGTTTCCGGCATCCCAGGCGACTTTGAGCCGACGTTGCAGGGGTGGCCCCTGGCTGAGTCTGGCAAGATAGGCCGGAGATAAGTCAATCGCCGAGACTGTTCCTTTTCCTTGCGTGTAATCGGCTTGTTCGGCGATGGTCCCCAGGCTGAGAATATCGGCACCGAAGAATGATTGTTTCCCCAGCATCATCTTAAAGCCGTTATGTTGCGGCGGGTTATGAGAACCAGTGATCATGATCCCGCCATCGGTATCCTGATCGAAAACTGAAAAATACAGCAAAGGTGTGGGACCACGACCAATACGCAAGACGTTGACTCCAGCATGTTGGAGACCCTCAGTTAAGGCAGCTTCAAGCTCTGGTGAGGTGAGACGTCCATCATAGCCGACGCAGATCCGTGAGCCACCCTGGCGAATCACCCGGGTCCCAAAAGCCCGCCCAAGAGCATACGCATCCCTGATATGAAGGGTTTCGCCGACAATGCCGCGAATATCATAAGCCCGTAAGATGCTTGGATGAAAATGATGGGGATTCATAATGTTTACATCACTCAGTTTGT
Organism: Alphaproteobacteria bacterium; assembly: GCA_965199175.1. Classification (GTDB taxonomy): domain Bacteria; phylum Pseudomonadota; class Alphaproteobacteria. The sequence continues at coordinate 1,346,358 of OZ240684.1, read as the reverse complement.
ATCGGTCTCATAAGGGGGATCCCATCGCTGCCAGAACCGGGTCGGTTGAGGCAGGTCTGCCGATACTGACATAACCCAAGCCAATAGCCCGCATATCAGGGGGATCATACATATTGCGCAAGTCAATGATGAGCTTTTCTTTAAGAAGTTCTTTCACCCGTTCCATATCCAGAGCGCGAAAGGCATCCCATTCGGTCAGGATGACCAGAATATCAGCGTTTTCCATTGCTTCATAGGCATCCTTGCACCATGTGATATTCCTGAGATAGTGCCTGGCTTCCTGCATCCCTTTGGGATCGTAAGCGCGTAGGGAGGCCCCGGCTTTTTGCAGTGCTGGGAGAATGTTGAGGCTGGGGCTGTTACGCATATCATCGGTATTGGGCTTGAAAGTGAGGCCAAGAATCGCCAGGGTTTTATTCCTGACGCTGCCGTTGCAGGCTTGGATGATCCGCTCAGCCATCCGATATGTGCGTTGATGATTGCTTTGTATGACATGTTCTACTAGCCTGAGAGGCGTGTTCTCATCACGGGCGGTTTTGGTCAGAGCCAGGGTGTCTTTAGGCAGGCAGGAGCCGCCATAGCCTGGTCCTGGTCTGAGAAATTGGGTCCCGATTCGTTTATCAAGGCCAATACCCTGGGCGATATCATGAATATCGACCCCGATTTTTTCACATAAATCAGCCATTTCATTGATGAAGGTCACCTTGGTTGCCAGAAAGGCGTTGGCGGCATATTTGATCAATTCAGCTGTTTCAACCCCGGTGAACAGAATCGGTGTTTCGATATCCTCAAGCGGGCGATAGAGTTTTTTCATCACCTGGCGTGCTCTTTCGGTCCGGACGCCGATGACCACCCGATCAGGATGGGTGAAATCTTCGATCGCTGAGCCTTCACGTAAGAATTCCGGGTTGGAGACGATATCAAAATCCGCATCCGGGTTGTTCTTTTTGATGATATCCGCCACGCATCGACCGGTTCCCACAGGGACCGTCGATTTATTGACGATGACTGTATAGTCCGATAGCTGTGCTGCGATATCTTTGGCCGCTGCATAGACATAACTGAGATCAGCCCGGCCATCCTTTTGGCATGTCGGTGTACCAACGGCCAGAAAGATGGCATCTGAGTGGCCAACGGCATGATCAATATCCGAACGGAAGGATAATCGTCCGGCTGCGACATTGCGGTCAATCAGGGCTTTGAGGCCGGGTTCATGGATTGGAACATGACCATCATTGAGCAGGTCTATTTTTTTTTGGTCCTGATCAATGCAAACAACCTCAATCCCGAATTGGGAAAAACAAGTCCCGGAAACCAAACCGACATAGCCGGTTCCAACCATTGTTATACGCATGGGCCAGATTCCTTATTGGCCGGCACAAAAAGCATTCGCAGCAGCAAAGCCAATGGCATTGCCACAATCAAAGCGGTGACCGGAAAAACGATGACCACGTAAGAGTGTCTGAGGGATCATGGCATGTATTGCATCGGTTAGCTGAATTTCACCCCCGCTTCCGGTCATGCCTTGTTCCAGAATTGTCATGATAGCCGGATCAAGCAGATAGCGGCCAATGATGGCAATGTTAGAGGGGGCGACTGCGGGGTCGGGTTTTTCAACCACAGCCCCAGCCTGGATTGTCATACCATCGTCGCTGATGATATCAAAGATACCATACTGAGCAGTTTGTTGCGGTTCAACCTCCATCACCGCTGTCATGTTGCCGCCGACTGTTGCATAGGTGGTCATCATATGTTGGAGGCACGGGCGGTCAGCGGCAATAAAGTCATCAGGTAATATGACCGCAAAAGGATCCTCCCCGACAAAATCGCGGGCACTCCAGACAGCATGTCCAAGGCCAAGCGGTTCTGATTGGGTGACCGAGACGAATGGCCCCAGCGCATTGAGGGCATATATTTTTTCAAGGGAATCCTCTTTGCCTTTGGCGCGTAAAATCTGTTCTAAATCCGGGTCAGGACGGAAATGGGCATCAATGAGGTCATTCCCGGGGCTTTTGACAAAGCAGAATTCCTCAATCCCGGCGGCATATGCTTCTTCGACGGCCCATTGGATGAGCGGTTTGTTCCCAACCGGGAGCAGCTCTTTGGGGATTGTCTTGGTGACGGGCAAAAATCGTGTACCAAGGCCGGCAACAGGAAACACCGCCTTGCGAACGGAATATTTCATCAAAAAATGATCTTAAAAAAATACTTTTGAAGATGAGAGGGATGCTTTTTGGATAATGGCTGAAACAAGCGATGAAACACCATCAATATCTGAGCTGGAGTTGTGCCACAGGGTTCCCCGAAAAAGCAAATATTTCAATAATGGGACAGGGTGCTAACATCCGGCGCATCTTATACAATCTGTATTCTCTGCATTCTCTGTATTTTGTATTCTGTAAAACCTGTCTTCTGTAACAAAGACCGGCTGCATATACCGGCTGTATATACCGATTAAAAAATCATCCCCAGCCCAGCAAAACATCGCGTGCCCGGTTGACCCGGGCTGCTGATTGGGTGTCGCCTTTTTTGTAATCCGGATGCAGTTGACGAATCAAACGGCGATGAGCGGCGATAATGTCGTCTTTGCTGGCCCTGGGATCAAGGCCCAGAATCTGGCAGGCTTCTGAATGGGTGATATCTCTGGAATGACGGGCCGCAGAGTGGAATGGTCCATAATGGCTCCTTTCGGCTGCCGGGTGATGCCATTGGGAGCCAAAGCGTTGATGAAGATAGGTCTCTAAAACCAGAGCGGCGCGATGATCATGGGTCTGGCAATAGGCAAAAAGATTCCGGAGATTGTCCAGAGATAATTGACTTAAAGAGTGACCATTGAATTCTCCGGCCAGAATTTTCCCGTCGGGCAGGGTCCCTCCGGGTTCAGACCGCATTTCCAGAGTATCAGTCCGGATGGTAAAAGGCTGTTGTTGTGGTCTGGATCTAAGTTCTGGTCTGGCTCTCAACAGGCTCACTAAAGGAAAAAAAATCAGCCTCTGTCGCCACAAAAACAGCATAAGAAAGCCACCCCCGGCAATAAAGGCGACTGATTTCAGGGTTTTTCTGGCTTTTTCAGGGTTGATACGCGTGAGCCAGCGTATCACCATCAAAAAAACCGCAACAAGAATAAGACCGATGGTCAACCAGATCATGAGAGCAGTATACTTAAAACTTCAGAAAATACCCTGAATACGCAATTGTTCTGAATACGCGATTGTGATGCCAATTTTAACGCTCAATATATCATCACGTTTATTGGTCATCAAAACACTTGTTGGTTATTGAAACGCTTGTTGGTCATTGAAAATGATCCGCTGGCTACGGTAGCCGAATGACCCATTCCGGGCAACGACAATTCCGGCTCTCCCTTCACTCCGGCCGGCCAAACGGCAAGGACTTCGATATTGGGGTTTGTGGCCGGGTGGTGACCATGCATTGATTGGGTTTTTGGTCATGCTTTGTTTGATCCGGGATGAAAGAAACCGCCGGATGGCGATTTTAGACGACCAGGGATCAGAAAACCAAAATAGCAGCCTTAAGCATGGGGCCAAAACTCCCGCATGGCTTAACCATATTCAGGGGTAAAAAGCGGTTTTCTTTGACCAAAGCCGGTATTTTGATCATCTGTTTTATTCAACGCCGTCTTTATCTGGCTGGAGGCTTTTGGCTCTGTTTTAATTCTCATCCTGGGAGGGTTCCGCACTGATGCCGCCGTAATGGAATGCGACATAATTTTGTTCACCCATACGTTGCATCAGGTCAAGCTGTGTTTCCAGGGAGTCGACGTGGCTTTCCTCATCAATGAGAATACTTTTAAGCAGCTCTTGTGATGCAAAATCACTCACTGACTGGCAATATTCTATGGCGTCTTTCAGCTCAGTCACCGCATCAACTTCCATCGCCAGATCATTGCGCAAAATCGATTCAACATTATCGCCGATGCGCATGGTGTTGAGCCGTCCGAATTCGGGTGTTCCGCCGAGAAAAAGAATGCGCCGGGCCAGCTGCTTGGCATGCTGCCGCTCTTCCAGGGATTCATCATCTTCATGCCGGGCCAGTGTATTCAGCCCCCAGTCTTCCAAAAGATGGGCGTGATGGAGATATTGGTTCACCGCAGTCAGTTCATTGACCAGAATATCATTGAGAAGGGAAATAACTTTGGGATTACCTTTCATCAGGTCCTCCTGTGTTCAGTTTTTTCTGTATATCTGTTAATCCAGATATCTGTTGATCCGAATATCTGCTGATCCGAAACTGACTGAAATCAGATTGAGATCATGGCCAATTCCTTGTTTATGTGGGGAGTGATGCCGGGATAACAAGGGGTGATGGCTGCTTTTTGATTAAAACAGCCCAAAGACTGTGCCCTGGGAATCAACCCCCACATTTTCGGCAGCAGGCTGGCGGGGTAAACCGGGCATGGTCATGATTGCACCGGCAATGACCACCACGAATCCGGCCCCTGCTGACAGGCGGACCTCCCGGATTGGCACAATATGGCCGGTCGGCGCGCCTTTAAGGCCGGGATCGGTGGAAAAGCTGTACTGAGTTTTGGCCATACAAACCGGAACATGGCCATAGCCCAGGGCCTCAATATCCTGAAGCTGTCTGGCTGCTCCAGGATCAAGCGCGATATCATCGGCCCGGTAAATTTCCCGGGCAACGGTGCGGATTTTATCGGTCAATGACATCGAATCTGGATAGAGATAGCCGAAATTGGCTGGTTTTGATTCGATACATGCCACCACTTCCCGGGCTAAATCAGCTGCTCCTTCCCCACCTTTGGCCCAATGTTCGGCCAGGACTGCATGAACCGATTGCCGGGCACAGGCGGCCTGAACCGCCTTAATTTCGGCCTGGCTATCGGTGGGGAACCGGTTGAGCGCAACAACGACCGGCAGACCGAATTTCTCAAGATTTTCAATATGCCGGAGGAGATTGGGCAACCCTTTTTCCAGGGCCGTCTGATCTTCGGTTGCCAGATTTTTAGGGTCCGCCCCGCCATGCAGTTTCAACGCCCGCACAGTGGCCACTAAAACCGCGACTTCCGGCTTGAGACCAGCCTTGCGACATTTAATATTCAGGAATTTTTCTGCCCCCAGATCGGCCCCAAAACCGGCCTCAGTGACCACATAATCAGCCAGTTTCAACGCTGTTTTAGTCGCCAGAACAGTGTTACAGCCATGGGCGATATTCGCAAAAGGACCACCATGCACAAACGCAAGATTATGCTCCAGAGTTTGAACCAGATTGGGTTGTAACGCGTCTTTGAGCAATGCCGTCATTGCTCCGTCAGCTTTGATATCGCGGGCCCGTACGGCCTGGCGATCCCGGTCATAGCCAACCACAATATCGCCGAGACGTTTTTGTAAATCCTCAATATCATTGGCCAGGCAGAAAATGGCCATGACTTCGGATGCCACCGTAATGTCAAACCCATCTTCGCGCGGGAAGCCATTGGCAACCCCACCCAGAGACTGAACGATAGAACGCAATGCACGATCATTCATATCCACCACCCGCCGCCATGTCACCCGGCGCGGGTCAATCTGGGGTGTCCGGCCCCAGTAAATATGATTATCAACCATCGCGGAAAGCAGCATATGGGCCGAAGTGATGGCGTGAAAGTCACCGGTGAAATGCAGGTTGATATCGGCCATCGGGACCACCTGGGCGTATCCACCCCCGGCCGCACCGCCTTTCATCCCGAAACAAGGGCCAAGGCTTGGCTCCCGAAGGGCGACAATAGCGTCTTTTCCGATATGGTTGAGACCATCACACAGCCCCACCGATGTGGTTGTTTTGCCTTCACCGGCTGTGGTTGGGGTCATTGCGGTGACCAGGATAAGCCGGCCATCTGGCCGGTCCTGGAGTGAATGAACAGCACTCAGAGGCAGCTTGGCTTTATAATGTCCGTAGGGTTCGAGTTGTTCGGGAGCCAGCCCCAGACGCTCGCCGGCCAGATCTGTAATAGAACGCTTCTGTGCAGCATTGGCGATTTCAATATCAGACGTAAACGCAGCCATAAATCCTCTCTTATTAAACGAAATTCTTTCTTCCTGAGTTCAATTCTTTCTGCTCACTCTTTCATTGCCTTTGTCTGAGGTTGCTTTAGGCTTTCGTAAAAATTACGTTTTTACACATACAAAAACACACAATGAAAAATATGTTTTCACAGAGAAAAATACGTTTTCACAGAGAAAAATACGTTTTCACAGAAAAATATGTTTTCACAGAAAAATATGTTTTCACACAACCAGATCTTTTGCGCAATTTTAACCGTATAGGGTAAAAATATCAGAGATTTAAGGAAAAATATCAAAGATTGAAACAGATAATTTTTACCTATCGACCCGTTGAGATTTTTACCCTCATCGATGACAGCATCCATATCATCGGCAAATACACTGATTTTCCGCCAATTTCAGGGAGATTGAGGAGGGATATCCGGCGGTTGTTTCTGTCCCGGATGGGTGATGGAATGTTGGTGGGTTTTGTTCAGGTGGGTTTTGTTCAGGCGGTGTTTGTTCAAAAAATCCTGGCGCATCTTTTGGCGCCGCTCATAGCGGCATTGGCGGACATCGCGGGGGGCTGGTTCCGGAGCAATGGCGGCGTTTTGCTCAAGAAAGCGATTTTGATATTGATAGGCTTCATATTCTCTCAGGGACCAGGAGCGTCGATTGGATGGCATGGTTCCCTGAGCATCATACTGGAAAAAATGCACCAATTCATGCAGCAGGATTGAGCGGTCACAAATATTGTTCCGGAGGTCGAGTTGATCACTGAGTAAAACTCCTCTGTCAGGGGTATAAGCGGCCAGAGCCGGACAAGGACCCTGGCAAATGATCTCCTGAATATGTTCCTGGGGCAAAATTGTGACCTCAGGCGTGGCTGATGGCATGGTATAGGGCGTATTGACGGTCATCCAAAGGAGCATCTGGGCGACCAGTTCTTGCATTGCCATGGATCATTCCTTTATGAGTGACTTTACGTAATCTGAGCGTTCATAAAGAGTGTTTCAATAAGCAATTTTATTTCCAAGTCCTGTATTTTCAGACGGTTGTGAATGAATTCACTCTACCCGATCACGTACTCATATGATCATGCGCCATGATATATAGCCAGGAAGACCGCCGGATTGCTGCCCGCATTTTGCTTGAGATTGGGGCGGTACAGCTGCGTCCTGAGGCTCCGTTTACTCTGACTTCCGGACGCCTCAGCCCGGTTTATGTGGATTGCCGGAAAATTATTTCCCATCCCGGCGCCCGGGATCAGATCATGGATATGGGGGTGCGTCTGATCAAAGAGCGCATTGGTGGCGGGTCTCTTGATGTCATTGCCGGTGGTGAAACGGCTGGAATTCCTTTTGCTGCCTGGATTGCTGAGCGATTAGATCTGCCAATGATTTATGTCCGCAAACAGCCCAAAGGCTTCGGCCGCATGGCCCAGATTGAGGGTGATCTGGATCAAAAATCGCGGGTTTTATTGGTTGAGGACCTGGCCACTGATGGCGGCAGTAAGGTCGGCTTTGTCAACGCATTGCGCCAGGCCGGGGCGCAGATTGATCATATTTTCGTTATCTTTCATTATGGAACCATGCGCGAGAGTCGTTCGGTTATGGAGAATTTATGCGTCGAGCTTTTTGATCTGGTCCAATGGGATGATGTGTTGGCCCAAGGATTGGCCAACCAGGTCTTTGATGCGGATACGGCTGCGACCATTCGCCGTTTTTTGGATGATCCTGATGCCTGGGCGGCTGACTATTCGGGGGAGGCTTCTGCCTAAAAGGTATCTATTTGACCTAAAAGATATCTATTTAAAAAGGGTTTATTTAATTAAAGGGGGTCTATGCGTCCTTCTTCCGGGGTTGAGGCATGGGCATGAAAACTCCTGGGCATGCGTCCGGCCTGATGCGCCAGGCGTCCGGCTTCAACTGCCTGGCCCATGGCCTGAGCCATCACAACCGGGGTGCGGCAGCGGGCAATCGCCGAATTGACCAACACCGCATCACAGCCCATTTCCATAACCCGGGCCGCATCCGAAGGGGTCCCGATACCGGCATCCACGATCACAGGCCCGGAGCAGGCCGCACGAATCAGGGCCAGGTTATGCGGGTTACGCAGGCCGAGGCCAGATCCAATGGGGGCCGCCAAAGGCATGACGGCTGCACAGCCAATCTCTTCCAGGCGTCGACATAAAACCGGGTCATCCGGGCAGTAGGGCAGGACCTGAAACCCCTGGGCAACCAACTCCCGGGCTGCAATCAACAGGTCTTCAGCATCCGGGTAGAGTGTTTCTTCATCCCCAATGACTTCCAGCTTTACCCAGTCAGTATCCAGAGCTTCACGGCCAAGCTGGGCCGTCAATATGGCATCACGGGCGGTAAAGCACCCGGCCGTATTGGGGAGCAGCAGATACTCTCCCAAAGTCTCAATCAGGCTTTCTTCTCTGTGTTGAAGATTAACCCGGCGTAAGGCAACCGTGACCACCTCAGTCTTTGAAGCCACCAGACAATCACATAATGTCTGATGGTCAGAAAACTGAGCCGAACCCATCAAAAGACGCGATTCCAGAGACCGTCCGGCCAGGATCAATCTGTCTTCGGCCATAGACTGTTTTTCTCACATTTGGGTTGATGATGGGGAACAGGTGACAGGCCGTGCATTTTTTATCCTCCGGCCAGGGGATGGACAATCTCAATACGATCCCCCGGCCTGACCATCGGCGTATTCCATTGGTCGGTTTTCACCAACCGGCCATTGATTGCGGTTGCCAGCCCGGGTTGCTGAGGATCAATACCCAGATTATGTAGAACATCGACCAGAGCCGCCATATCCGGGGGATCAAAAGCCATTTCCTGACCATTAACGATCAGTGTTTTTGCCATCACGGATTCCTTATCAGGGGCGGGTTATTTCTGGTCACAGCCTGGGGAGCGTGAAACCGATAAAAGCCAGAATATATCTCGGCTTTATGTCCATAAAGAGTCAATGCTTTTGATCCTGTGGGGGCTTTTGATGTTTCGGATCTGAAGAGCGATGCCCGGTCAGCAGCTGGTATTCCTTTATGCATCCCCTGGCGGTGTCGGTGTGGTGCGGGCGCAGTATGGGGACAGTGTTGATGACGATAAGCGTCATCTGTTTTTTATTTTTTTCCGGGGATGAAAATAAAATCACCGCTATGGATGGATTGATCCAGATCCGCCACATCTACATGAATGAGACGATTTTCGCGTACATAATGAATTGTGTAGCCCTGGCCCAGAAGAGGATCAATGACTGTGCGTATGGGTTGTTTGGTATGCCCGTGGGAAATTTCAATGATCAAAACGGGTTGGTCACGTTCGAGAATGTTTTGTGCGCCCGCCAGGACAGCGGATTCATGTCCTTCGACATCAATTTTCATAAGGCCGATATCGGTAAAACCATATGAATCCAGACGGCGGCATTGCGTCTCGACCTCAATGCTTTCCAATGTTTCCAGGGCACTTCTGGAATGGGAAAGGAAGGCCCCTTGTCGGGAAAAGCCATGTCCTTTGATGGGAATGCGCAAGCTTGACAGGCCATCATGATCATCCAGCGCGACCCGATACGTTGAGACATTGGTGCGGTGCCATCGGCACAAAAACCGGTAGACCTGCGGATTGGGTTCAAAGGCGTATACCATGCGAAATTTGCCCGACAAGGTATAAGACCACCAGCCTTTATTGGCTCCGATATCAATAAAATTTTTATTATTATCGGTCAGATGATCCCGTGCATATCTGAGTTCCGGGACTCCTTTATAAAGATTTTTACGTGCCAGATAAGCAATATAAAGCTGGCCGGGAAAAAGGTGATAATTGATCCGGTCACCAAGGTTGCTGAATGGGGGAACGGGCCTGTCTTTCGGCATGTGTTGTGTCATTTGTCCCGGTCACTCCTGTAAGAATGTTTTTGTAACAATATATACGGATTATGCATACAGACGTACCGGGTCTGTGGATGCCGATCAAGCCGGGATATGAAGCCTGAGAAGATTATCTGAAAAGATCATTTTTGCCGGTTTTTGTGCCGGGGGTGGCTTTCAGTACAGAGGGCATTTATGGGGTTTATTGGCGGGAGAAACGCTCTGGCCGGCAGGCGGCTATAGCAGGGTCGAAGTGGCCGGTGAGGCAATACTGAGCAATATAAGCAGCAGTCGCCGGGGCCAGCAGAATACCGTTACGGTAATGACCGGTGGCCATAATCAGGCCAGAATCGCGGCCATGAAGGGAATTTTCTCCTGGTACAGGGCCAAGGATGGGCATCATGTCCCGGCTGGCCGGGCGTAGTCCGGCCCATGTCTCTATGAGCGGCAGCTCGTTGATTTCAGGCAGGATTTCGCTGGCCCGTTTGAGTAAATGATACACCGCACCGGCGGTCACATTCTGGTCAAACCCCCTCTCTTCGATGGTTGCACCAATGAGCAAATCGCCATTTCGACGGGGGGTGAGATAGATATCCCGGTACCAGATAGTATGACGGATCAGTGGTGTATCGGGATTCATCCGTACCGCCAGCATCTGGCCTTTGACCGGACGTAGCGGCAACTTTGTCGATGCGGGGAGGCCATCAATCTGGCGGGACCAGGCCCCTGCTGCAACAATGACCTGATCAGCGGTAATGATATCGCCACAGCGACACATCACGCCGTTTACAGAGCCTTGTTTCCATATAATCTGATCGACCGGACACTCCTGTTTGAGCGTCCCTCCTGCCTGTTCAAAGGCGATGATCAGTGCTTTGGCCAGCTGACGGTTATTAACCTGATGATCGTCAGGGCTGAACAGCCCGGCGGAAACCGCACTATGTAACGATGGTTCCCGGGACCGGATTTCTGATCGGGTCAGCCATTGCAGAGTGATTCCCAGATGATCATGATAGGCCTGATGGAAGCGTAATGCCTCCCGACTATCGTGATCGCGGGCAACCACCAGGGTTCCCTCATCACGATACCCGATATCAAGGCCGGTGGCATTTTGTATTTCAGCCGTAAAATCAGGCCAGCGTTTCAGGCTATCCTGAAGCAGAGGCAGAAGGGTTTCTGACCCTGGTTTGGCTTCGACCCGGGCGGCCAGCATACCAGCGGCTGCCCAGGTTGCTCCCTGGCCAGCCTGGCCAGAGTCGCAGATGGTCACTGTGATGCCTTCCCGGGCCAGAAACCAGCCGATTGACAGGCCACAAACACCCCCGCCAATGATGACAATATGCATCATGACCACCTGTGATGGCAATGAGGGCTAAAGCAGATCTCTAAACAAAACATCGGCTATCTGAGGACTGTATCGGCACATCCGGAAGTGTTGGTGAGACACTATACCACAGTGAGATATGGGGACAGGTTCTTATCCCGGATGTTTTGATCACAGGGATGATGGGGGTAGGCTTTTGTTGGTTGTGCCGGAGTTGTCTGTGCCAAACTGGTTCCACATAAAGGGATGTTGATCTCAAAAAGGTCTGAAAAAGGCCTCAAAAAGGTCTCATTTTTGATCTGTTTTTGGTTTGCCCGGCAAAAACAGATCTCTTCAAAAGCGTATCACAGTCATTTTTGTCGGTTTTTTGATTGTTTATCGGTTTTTTATTGGCCCTGTGCCGCCAGAGTTTTTTACGGTTATCTTTTATATTTATATTTTTTTATATTTTTTGAGGGATAGAGTGCGGAAATTTCTCAGAAACTCTGCATCTCAGCCCTGAGATGTCCGTAATTCCCGATTATTGAGGAGTTGGCAGCATGGTCAGGATCAAAAAATCAGATGCCGAATGGCAGACCCGGCTGAGCCCGGATCAATTCGATGTAACCCGCCGTAAGGGCACCGAACCTCCCTTCAGCGGTCAGTATTATGATTGCAAAAAGGAAGGGACGTATTGCTGTATTTGTTGTGGCCGTGACTTGTTTTTATCTGCCGATAAATTTGATTCGGGAACCGGTTGGCCCAGCTTTACCAACCCGGCAACAGAAACCGCAGTGGTTGTCGAAACCGACCGGAGTCACGGGATGATCCGTGATGAAGTGTTATGTGCTGATTGTGGGGCGCATCTTGGTCATGTGTTTTCCGATGGCCCGCTGCCTGGTGGGGACCGCTACTGTATCAATTCGGTTTCTCTCAATCTACGGCCCAAAAACCGCGATTCTTAAGGAAAAGACTCCAGAATATGGGTGATACCCGTTTGTGTTGAGATACGGGTACATACGCAGATATATACATATGTCTAAATAAGACAGAGTCGAATTTTTGATTTTATTGATTAAAATAACTTAAGAATTCGGGTATTAAGGACCGATGGATTATGATCGTTTTTTTGCCGAACGTATCTCCGGCTTGAAATCCGAAGGGCGGTATCGGGTCTTTGCCGATCTGGAGCGTAAAGCCGGGGCTTTCCCGCTTGCTCTTAATTATCGGGGTGACCGGGTGGAGCAAGTCACCGTCTGGTGCAGCAATGATTATCTGGGCATGGGCCAGCATCCCAAGGTGTTGGCGGCGATGCGCCAAGCCATTGAGCGGGTTGGTTCCGGGGCCGGCGGGACGCGTAATATTTCCGGAACCAATCATTATCATGTCTTGCTGGAGCGGGAACTCTGTTACCTGCATCGCAAGGAGGCCGCTCTTCTTTTCAATTCCGGCTATATGGCCAATGAAGCAACGATTGCTACTTTGGGTGCGGCATTGCCTGGTTGTATTCTGTTTTCCGATGAAAACAACCATGCCTCAATGATCCAGGGGGTGCGTTTTTCCAGGGCCGAGAAAAAAATCTTCCGCCATAATGATGTTGATCATCTTGCTGGATTATTGAGGCAGGAAGATCCGCAGCGGGCTAAAATCATCCTGTTTGAATCGGTGTATTCAATGGATGGAGATTTCGCACCGATTGCTCAGATTGTTTCCCTGGCCGAAGAATATGGGGCTCTTACTTATCTTGATGAAGTGCATGCCGTGGGGATGTATGGTCATCGGGGCGGGGGTGTTGCTGAGCGGGATGGGGTAATGGACCGGGTCGATATCTTGCAGGGAACCCTGGGTAAAGCATTTGGTTGTATGGGTGGGTATATCGCGGCTCAATCCAATTTGATTGATTTTATTCGCTCTCATGCTTCGGGATTTATCTTTACAACGTCGCTTCCTCCAACGGTGGCAGCCGGTGCTTATGCCGCCTTGCGGCATTTGAAATTTTCCAAAACCGAAAGAGAATCCCATCAGGAACGAGCCGCTTATCTCAAAACACTGATGCGCGAAGCCGGTCTCCCCCTGATGCCCAGCGATAGCCATATCGTCCCGGTTTTGGTTGGCGACCCGCGTTTATGCAAACTGGCCAGTGATACCCTTCTGGAGCGTCACCGGATTTATGTTCAGCCGATCAATTATCCGACTGTCCCACGAGGGACTGAGCGGTTGCGTTTTACGCCAACCCCTCTTCATGATGATGCGATGATGGCGCATCTGGTTGCTTCCCTGAGCGATGTCTGGAGGCGGCTTAACCTGACCCAGGCGGCCTGAAGCAGTTTGTTTTTGTTTCAGAACCGAAGTTCTGATATCTGCCTGGCTGCCTCTATAGCGTGCAGGCTTTGGTGTTATTGGCAGGTTGGTTTTGTGTCGCTTTTTTGTGGGTATTTCCTAATTTTATCAAAAAAGTGATCTGAGTGTCGCGCGACTAAGACAACACCGCCGGGGGATAATCGCGAAAATGATTTTACCGGTCATTTGCCGCCAATCTGAAATTTTCAAAATATTGGCCGTTACAGGGTAGGCATAGCAGTCCTCTGTAAGACAAAACCCTTTTTTGCATCCATATCATTCATTTCCTCCCTCCTGTACCGGACATTGCAGAGAGGCTGGTCACGACGGGCAAGTCAATTCCAGAGAGGCCGGGCTACGGGCAAGTTCAGAAATAATAGAACTGATCAATTCCGGACCACTGCCAGCATAGGGATTAAAGAATCCGGTAACACGAGGTCTTAAAATTATACGATTATCTGTTGTTGATTCGTACAAAAGAGCTTTTATTGACCCGATATTAAGAATGGCATCCTGGATGGTTGGTTGGTCAATCTGGTTGGGTAAAGGAAGAATTGTGGATACCTGTGACCCGGAGATACCCAGGGTTTGGATAACCAGTGACCCTGAAATTTGCCCGGCCTGAGCCGCTAATGCTAAAGCACTCAGGCTACCCAGGCCAACCTTGCCTTTAAGAACCCGCACCGTGGCTGTTAATCTCAACCCAATTCCAACATATACTGGAATAGTTACTGGTCTCCCTTTAGAACGATCTTTTTTTAGAGTACGCGTCTTCTTTGGAGTATCATTGGAATCACTACCATTGATTATACCAGCATTGTAATCAATGTAAAATTGCGCGGAAAGTGTTTCCAACCATGATGATGTCCCTTCGGGAGGATCAGTTAACTCCGCCAACAAATAGGTGCCCGGTTTTGCCTCAGTCCTTTTCCTTGGGTCTGATACTTTGCCACTATCAGGGTCGAAACGAAAAATCCGAAAATCGACACTTGTTGTATCTGTATTCACATAATCAAGGATGACCTTGTAAATTTTATTCTCATGACCAATTTGTCCCGGCCCGTAGGAAATTTCGCCTTCTTCATTGTATTCTCCGATAGCCAGACGGGACACATGATCAGGCAAATTTTTTAGTAACTTGCCGGGTTCCGTCTGGCAACTTTTTGGAACTCGAAGAGGGTCAATCGGAACATAAGAGGCACCGGCGACCCATTCCCCCGGAGTAGAGGGAATAGATATTCCTGAAATGCTATCGCTGATAACCGAACAACCCGCCACCAACATGGTGCAAATGATAACGGAAATTTTGTGCATTGTTTCAATCCTGCGTGGAACAATGGGAATTGGAACCGGGTAGCTCTGTTGCATCTTTCGGTAACAAAAATATTATTTTTAATCAATCTTTAATTGATTAAATGTGTCCGGGGCATCACGCCCGCAGAACTTAATGGCAGTTTTTGATGCTCTTCAAATAGCCGCTTTTCCGCAATTTCAAGTGAGTAATATAAACGGGCACCGGGAAATACAGGAATGGTTTCCCTGGTTTCCGGGGGGTGTTTTTTGATCTCCGGGGGTATTTTTAAGGCTAGGGATACAGGCGATATCTGCGCCATGACTGACCATCACGTTCGAACAGCTGGCGATCATGGAGGCGGTTTTGGCCCTGATGCCAGAATTCAATGCGGCTGGGGACCAGGCGCATCCCTCCCCAATGAGAAGGGCGCGGAATTTTTCTCAGCGCAAATTTGGCATGCATGGCTGCAACTCGCTGTTTCAGATCAAAGCGGTGGGCCATAATCTGTGATTGTCTGGAAGCCCATGCACCAATACGGCTGCCACGCGGACGGCTGGCGAAATAAGCATCAGCTTGCTGATCATCAACCGGGCTGACCCGACCTTCAATCCGCACCTGGTAATCCAGGGTATGCCAGTAAAAACACAGTGCTGCCAGGGGGTTGGCTTTGAGTTCGGTACCTTTGCGGCTTTCCAGATTGGTATAGAACACAAAACCATCGGGACCGAAGTCTTTCAACAGCACCATACGTACTGAGGGAACCCCGCCGGGTGTGGCGGTCGCCAGAGCAACAGCGGTCGGGTCGCCGGGTTCAGTATGCCGGGCCCTGGCAAACCAATTCCCGAAACGGGCAATCGGATCCTCATCGCAAGATGATTGCCGGGTTGCTTCTTGTGGTTCTCTTTGATCTTTGTTCATGATCCTTTCTGAAACTCTCTTTGGCTTGTTTTCATGATTTTGTTGACGAAATTTCACCGGTGATTATATTTTTACTAAAATTATCAAAGACACCACTCTATGGCCATATTGTGATTCAAAACGCATGTGATTGAAAACTGAGCAGTGTCGTGAGAGTCTGTTTTTGGGAAAATAATCATGGTAAAATCTGTTCATAAAAAATGTTCATAAAAAACATTTAGAGTAAGTAATCCGTAATAAAGATCGATCATAAAGAGCAGGAAGCGTAACAAAGAGCAGGAAGTATGTGATAAAGAGTATGTGATAAAGAACGTAATCGTGATAAAGAACGTAATAAAGAACAGAGAACAAAGATAAAAAACCAAGAACAAAGAGCATAATTTGTTTATGAACTGTTATTAAAAGAGCAAAAATTGTCTGTCCAACAAAAACCAGGCCAATAAAAACCAGAAAGGTAGCAATCACCATGATTTTTGATAGTATTTTTTTTGACAGTATTTTCGATAAAAAACGCCGCATACCCCAACCCGATCAGGCCGCAAGCCGGGCGGGTTCATCTGTGCTGAGGTCCGGGAGAATTTTTAAGATGCGATTTGCGAAAACTCTGACGGTCATTCTTGTTGCGTTTTCTCTCTCAGCCAGTGCATGCCAACAAGGTCCGAATAAAGAACTGGTCGGGACATTAGCCGGTGCGGCTCTGGGCGGTTATGTCGGGTCGACCATCGGTAAAGGTAAGGGCCAACTGGCTGCGGTTGCGGTGGGGACTTTGGCCGGGGGCATGATCGGCGGCAGTATCGGAGAATCGCTGGATGAGGTGGACCGCATGAAAATGAATCAAGCGGTTCAGCAGGCTCAGGCTGCGCCTGTGGGTCAGCAAATTACCTGGAACAATCCCGATAGCGGTAATTCAGGTTCTGTGAAGGCTGTGCGCGATGGCTGGAGTGATTCCGGGGAGTATTGTCGGCAATTTGAGCAGGTTGTGCAGGTTGGTGAGCAGAGAGAACAAGAATACGGGACCGCATGCCGGGGCGATGATGGCAGTTGGGCGGTTTTGCCTTAGCTGGTTGTTCTCCGGGGCGAATCCGGGATTTTTGACAGATTTTTATTAAAATTTTATAGGCTTATTATGCCTAACCCTATCTAAACTAAATTCTCCAAGCCCGGTATGCTTTGACTTTTTGGAAATGCTCTATCCTGGAGTTTATTTTCAAAATTTCCTTAGGATAAAAAGAGAGCAATACATCACATAGTTCAATCATCCATTTTGCTCTATTGGGATTTTTATTGACGATAACATTGTTTGAATGAGAAATTTGAATTTGCCCCATCCAGGAGCTCCGATTGTCAAGCATTCCCAATCCGGATATTCAATAGGCACGAATTTTACATCCTGGACAATAATCCTCAGATCTTTAACCTCATAAGATACCATAAGAAGAATAAAATGGTTGTTGTCATCTTCATAGAATCTACTCAATCTTTCAACCGAAGTGAGATTCGGCATATTAAATTTTGTTTCAAGACGATGGGTTTTTACATCAATGATATGTATCAATGATATGATAGAATCCCTGATTGTCCTCGAAAGCCAGGTCTGCCATGGCTCTTCTGGCGAAGTCACCAGAGTAGGATTTGCAGTATTTTTCTCCAATCAATCTCTCAAAATTACTGGAAATAATATCTTCAATACTGTCTCCGGCAGCACGAGTACTTTTAACAATTTGTTTTGAAAGCCAGTTATTTTGCTCGTTGATGAGATTAAGAATATTTTTCTCTATGAGTTTATGATGACCGGAAGAGAAAATTTCACTGATTTTTTCATAAAAGAGTTTCTTCAAAACTTTGGACGTTTTTGATTTTTGACTGTGAGGATTGCAGCTGCATCGTATTTCTTTCCAGGAAAATGCCATCTTCATAGCCCTGAATTCTATTATTTTCTAACGCCATATCAATTCGCTTTTGCGCAACCAGGCAGTATTCTTTTTCGGCCTCTATGCCAAGGAAGTGCCGTCCTAATTTTTTTGCAACAACGGCAGTTGTTCCTGAACCCAGGAACGGATCACAGATCATATCGCCTTTATCGCTGCTGGCTAAAATGAGCTTGGCAATCAGTTTTTCTGGTTTTTGGGTTGGATGTTGGGTGTTTTCCGGCATTGACCAAAACGGGACTGTTATGTCAGTCCAAAGATTAGATGGCGCAGTCAACCGGAAATTTCCCGCATCGGTCTTTTGCCAATCTTTGGGAACACCGTTTGATCTGTAGGGAGCAACCACTTTTCGCTTGAGCTTAACCGCGTCTAAATTAAATTTAGGATTGTCTCCGTTTGAAAAATACCAGATATCCTCAGAGCAATTTTTCCAATTCTTTCGTGCGCCCCGACCTTTTTCCCTTTCCCAGGTGATTCGGTTGATCACCCGAAAATATTTCGACCCAACATCATACATCACTGAGGAACAAGACCAGTCACAACAGAGATAGACAGAAGCCTCAGATTTAAGAATCCTGGGAATCAACCCAATCCAGGATTCTAACCAATCCCGATACTCTCTTTCATTCATTTTCTTAAACGAGCTGTTGGAATAAACCTTATTGAGATTGTAGGGCGGGTCAGCAATGAGTAAATCGACAAAATTGTCCGGTACATTTTTCAGAATATGCAGACTATCCCCGCAGATTACTTTATTCTTTAATTGTTCTTTTGTGTCAGTGAGCAAGCGGCTTTCTAATTCAGCTTTTTCGGCCTCATTGACGATCAGAGTCTTATTTCTGGGTGATTTTTCGATGATACGCATTCCCATACACCATATTTTTCGATCACATTTTTTCTGATCAATCACTGATACTCTCACCGGGCATGATGGACGTAATTCAACGGTGATGTAAACTATATAAATCCTGAATTTCATTCACAAACATCCTGCGGTTGCTGTTTCCTGGCGGTTTTACAGTACGTAATTTCTCTTATTCTTTGCCGTGGTTTGATTTTATAGGTAGTTTTTATTTTGTTCTTGATTCCAATGCCGTGATATCGGTATGGTATCTGGTGATCTTTGGCGGTTTTTTTGTAAGTTCCGGATTATTTTCAAGAAGAACCTGGGTTTTTTCAAAAAGACCTGGGTTATTTTCAAGAAGGACCTGGGTTATTTTCAAAAAGGACAATCGTGATGATGCGTATCCTTGCTCTCTTTCTGGTTGCGATTGTCGCTATGGGGATGTCTGCCTGTACATCTGCGGGGTCCCGATCAGATGCCGGTCAATCCCCGGGACAGCCGGGAAATCAGGCAGAAAATCAGACGTCAGAAAGCCAGATGTCAGAAGATCAGGAACCAGAAGATCTGCCTTTTTATCGGTCTTTTTATCAGCCCGTGTATCAATTTGTGGATCAATACCTTGATCAGATTGAACCAAAAGTTGCCACAGGTGCTCTTGTTGGGGGCACTGTCATCGGACTGAGTGCTTCTGCTTTTGGGGGCGGGATGGGCAAAACCCTGATCACTGCCGGAGGGATTCTGACCGGCTCCTATATCGGGTCTCTTTACATGCAGCGTTTGGGGGGCGGGGATCGCCAACGGGCTCAAAATGCAGCCGATCTTGCTCAGACATTGCCGGTCGGTCAGACGGCCTCATGGCATAACCCGTCTGTGGAAATATCTGGCTCAACCACCCCGGTTCTGGAAGGGATTGATGACAGGGGGCGTTTTTGTCGTCAGTATCAGCATATTGTGACGGTTGGCGACCAAAGCCGGCAAGAATACGCAACAATCTGTTTGGAATCTGATGGCCGTTGGCAGCCGGCTCCCTGACCAGATGTTCTGCAATCCGGTCTTTGCTGAATCGACGACCGTCTTGACGTTGGTCTTCAACTTGGTATGAACAGAGTTTGGGGGTTTTTTTGAGTATTCAGTATCAGTTATTTCAATCATCATGATGATCCTGATGATTACAGTGATCTCAATCAGTGATTATCTCAATTGGTACAGTCATTTTAACCAGTAGTCATTTTAACCAGTACAGTGATCTCAATCAGTATGGGTGTTGAATCTCATTGTTCCGGCGGGTCTCCGGTCATCATTGGTCCTGATGTCTGAGAATCATTCCCTGATGCGTGGTCGAAAGGGTCTCATCATGGGTGTGGCCAATGATCGCTCGATTGCCTGGGGTATTGCCAGGGCTGTTTCCGGTGCTGGTGCGCAGTTGGCGTTTACCTATCAGGGGGAGGCCCTGAAAAAGCGGGTTGCGCCGCTTGCTGCCTCGGTTGGTTCGGATATTGTGCTGGCCTGTGATGTGTCCCGGGAAGACGATATTGAGCATCTTTTTTCTACTCTCAAGGCTGAATGGGGTGGGCTTGATTTTGTTGTTCACGCGATTGCTTTTTCTGACAAGGAGCAGCTGAAGGGTCGCTATGTTGAGACGACCCGTGATAATTTTCTGACCAGCCTTGATATTTCCTGTTATTCTTTTACCGCTATGTGTCGTCATGCGGCGGCTTTGATGGGGGAGGGGGGCAGCCTTTTGACATTGAGTTATTATGGGGCTGAAAAAGTGATGCCTCATTATAATGTGATGGGGGTTGCCAAAGCGGCGTTGGAAGCCAGTGTTCGTTATTTAGCGGTTGATCTTGGGGGAATGGGGATCCGGGTCAATGCGATTTCAGCCGGTCCTGTCAAGACATTGGCTGCTTCGGGGATTGGGGATTTCCGCTATATCCTTAAATGGAATATGTATAACGCACCTTTGAAGCGTACTGTGTCGATTGATGAGGTGGGGAATACGGCTTTATATCTGCTCAGCGATTTATCCAGCAGCGTCACCGGGGAGGTGTTGCATGCCGATAGCGGGTATCATGTGGTTGGCATGAAGGCGGTGGATGCTCCGGATATTTCTGTCTTATGACTGGCAGCAGCTTTGGCCGTTTGTTGCGGCTCACAAGCTGGGGCGAGAGTCATGGTGCGGCCATTGGTGGTGTTCTTGATGGTGTGCCGTCACGGTTGCCGCTTTCGGAAGCCGATATTCAGCCCTGGCTTGATAAGCGGCGCCCGGGGCAATCCCGTTTCACCACCCAGAGACGCGAACCAGATCAGGTACAGATTTTGTCGGGTGTTTTTGAGAAAAAAACCACTGGTGCGCCGCTCTCGTTGCTGATTGAAAACCGTGATACCCGTTCTAAGGATTATACCGATATTGCCGATGCGTTTCGTCCTGGTCATGCTGATTATACGTATCAGGTTAAATATGGCATCCGTGATTGGCGTGGTGGGGGGCGTTCCTCGGCCCGTGAAACCGCAGTCCGGGTCGCCGCCGGGGCGGTTGCCCGGAAAATTCTGGGTCATAGGGTCAAAATTCGTGGTGGACTGACCCAGATTGGTCCCCATGCCATCAATCCCGGGCGGTGGCGTTGGAAGGAGATTAACGCCAATCCGTTTTTTTGTCCGGATCCTCAGATGGTTGAGACATGGGCGGCTTTTCTTGATGCAACCCGCAAGCGCGGTTCTTCGGCTGGAGCCATCATTGAGATCCGGGCAAGCGGCGTTCCGGCGGGTCTTGGGGAGCCGGTTTATGATAAGCTGGATGCTGACCTTGCCAAAGCGATGATGAGTATTCCGGCTGTTAAAGGGGTGGAAATCGGGGCCGGGTTCCAGGCTGCTGTTTTGGCTGGTGAAGACAATGCTGACCGGTTGCGGATGAAGGGTCAGCAGGTAGAATTTTTATCGAATAATGCTGGTGGTATCCTGGGGGGTATTTCGACTGGTCAGGACATTATTGTGCGTTTTGTTGTCAAGCCGACCAGCTCCATTACCATTCCCGGTCAGAGTATCGATACCCGGGGTCGTACGGTTTCTTTACGTACGAAGGGCCGCCATGATCCCTGTGTGGGGATTCGGGCCGTACCGGTGGGGGAAGCCATGATGGCCCTGGTTTTGGCGGATCATTTCCTGATTTCCCGGGCCAGATCGCAATAGAACAATACCACGAAAAAGCACCCGGATGTTTTATCCCTGATTATGGGATTGATGCCGGTTAGAATTCACGGCTGGCGGCGGGCGGCAATGAGGAATTCTTTGTTTCCTGCCGGACCGTGAAGGGGGCTTTGGGTGATACCGATCACCGGCCAGCGGCACTCTTCCAACCAATCACGTATGGTGGCGCATATGGTCTCATGCAAGGCGGCATCACGCACAACCCCACCCTTACTGATATGGTTTTTTCCGGCTTCAAATTGCGGTTTGATCAGGGCAATCAGGATACCGTTGGGTTCAATCAGAGCCATTGACGCCGGTAAGATGGTCCGCAAGCTGATAAAGCTGGCATCGCAGACCAACAAAGTCACCGGTTCGGGGATATGGGAACGGGTCAGATAGCGGGCATTGATACGTTCCAGGGTCACCACCTGGTTGTTTTGGCGCAATCGCCAATCGAGCTGTCCCCATCCCACATCGACCGCATAGACACGTTTGGCCCCATGGCTGAGCAAGACATCGGTAAAGCCGCCGGTTGAAGCCCCGATATCAAGACAAACAGCCTCAGCTGCATCGATGGCAAAATGATTCAGCGCATGATCCAGTTTCACGCCACCGCGTGAAACCCAGGGATGGGCTGGTTTGCGCAAGGTCAGCTCAGCATCCCCGGCAATCTGCATTCCGGCTTTATCCAGACGAACCGAACCCTGATAAACCTGGCCTGCCAGAATAGCAGCCTGGGCCTGGCTGCGGCTGGATATCAGACCCTGAGCGACCAGAACAGTATCCAGACGCTGTTTTTTGGCTTTCATGTTGCCGCGAAGAAAAGGGTCAGTGGGCGCGGTTGATAACAAAGCGTGCAATATCCCGCAACCGGTCTGCCTGATTGCCGAACAGATCAAGATGGCAGATGGCTTGATTGATCAGGGCGTGGGCATGATCCTGTGCCTGGTCGACTCCCATGATCGAGGCAAAGGTCGCTTTCCCGGCTTTGGAATCTTTACCGGTTCGCTTGCCTAATGTTGCGTCATTGCTGGTCAAATCAAGCAAGTCATCACGGATCTGAAATGCCAGACCAAGATCATGGGCATAACGTTGCAATGCTGTGGCAGCAGCAGTCCCGGCTTGTCCCAGGATAGCCCCGGCAATGCAGGGAAAGGCAATCAATTCACCAGTTTTCATGCGTTGCAGACGGGTGATGGCGCCGATTGTATGCTGAGTATGTTCTGCCTCCAGATCAAGAATCTGCCCCCCGACCATCCCGGTTCCACCGCTGGCAGTCGCCAGGGCAGTCACCAGTTGACAACGGATATCCGGATCCGGATGGGTTGCAGGATCAGCAAGAGTCTGGAACGCCAGAGACTGAAGGGCATCTCCGGCCAGAATGGCGGTTGCCTCATCATATTGAATATGACAGGTCGGCTGACCACGCCGCAGATCATCATCATCCATTGCCGGCAGATCATCATGGACCAAAGAATAGGTGTGAATCATCTCCACGGCTGCTGCTGCCCGCAAGCTACGTATTTTCGGAACGCCGAAAAGGTCAGACGTCGTGACCGCCAGAAAAGGCCGCAACCGCTTGCCGCCGGCAAATAAGGCGTAACGCATTGCATCACAGAGGCGATCAGCGATGCCTTTATTTTGTGTCAGAATGGTCTCAATGACCGAGTCAACAGCACCAGAGATATCTTTCAGGCAAGAATCCAGGCTGTCCGGGTTTTCGGCGGCTTCACCCGACATCAAGCGGCTCCAGACCGTGATTGCCTTCTGGTTTTTTGACAACTTTATCAATGCGCATCTGAGCCTCCTGCAACTTGCCTTCGCAGTGACGTTTCAGGCGGACCCCGTATTCATACAACGTGATGGCCTCGTCTAAATTGCCATCCTGGTTTTCCAGATGGCGGACGATTTCTTCAAGCTGGTGCATCGCCTGCTCAAAGCTCAAGGCGGCGATATCAGCCTCCGATGCAGGCTTTTTCATCGGAGATGTTTTTTTGGGAGAAGCAGAAGTCATCATAGGGCTTCGGGGAAAAATGTGATCAGGGAATAATCAGGAGGTGACCAGCATACGCAGGGTCAGGCTTTCGGGCAAGCTGCTGATTGATCGCCTGTTCGGGGCTGTTTAACCATATTCTCGTATTTTCCCGATATTCTTGCATGTATCCGGAGCATGTGCCCGGTCCAGGTATCCGGTGGTGAGAAGCTGTTTATTCCCGATCATTAACCTTAAAACAACCATTCTTCCTTAATAAGGGATGTGCTGGTGGTTGGCGCATGCCTGCGTCATGAATGCAGCTTAGGGTGAATCGACGGATTACCAACTCACGGCGGATCACCGGTTTATTGATATGCAAAAGAGCCTCTTTTATCTGATTGTTGTTTGTCGCGAACCGATGGTTTTTAAGCAATCATCAGGCAATCGATTGCCCACTCAAAAGGGTCGCTACAGGACGCATCCAGGACTGATACAGCATGATCCATTAACAGGTTAAGAGAATCGGGCTGATTGATGAATGGCTGGATACATTCTGTTGGTGGGCCGGGGTTGGCGGTCGGGAAATTGATTACCGGGAAATTGATTACCGGGGGATTGATTACCGGGGGACTGATCACGGTATTAGCGGCCTGTACTCCGGTTCGTGTTCCTTTGAGCGATGCTGACCGGCTTGCTCGTTTACAAAATGATATGGAGCAAATTTTTAGCTCCCAGGAGCCGATTGATGGACCAGTCAGTCTGTCTGAGGCAATGGCCCGGGCTTTGAAATACAATCTGGACGCCCGGGTTAAGCGCATGGAAAAGGCTTTGAGCCAGGGTAATGTAACCCTTGCCCAGCTTGATTTACTGCCTGAATTAACGGCTGAGGCTGGTTACAATATCCGCAATCCCGAAAATGCTTCGACAAGCCAGTCTGTGCGTACAGGGACCCAGTCTCTGGAGGCATCAACATCACAAGACAAACAGACTCATACGGCTGATTTTTCACTCAGCTGGAATCTGCTTGATTTTGGGATGGCGTATGCCCGAACCAACCAGGCCATTGATGAAGTCGGTATTGCCCGGGAACAACAACGCAAAGCGGTGCATAATATCATTCTTGACGTCCGGGATGCTTACTGGAAAGCGGTGAGTGCACAAAAAAATCTGCAATCGGTGCGTGAGGCAATCCAGGAGATTTATGCTTCCATGCATCGCGCCCAGACCATCAATGTTGCCCGGTTGGGTGAGCCGCGTAAACTCCTCAATCATCAAAGACAGTTGCTGGATCATCTGAAAATTCTGACCGATATTCGCCGCGAGCTGGAGTTGGCACCTTTGTCTCTGGCCGCTTTGATGAATGTGCGACCAGGCAAGAATTTTCAGGTGGTTGATGAAGAGACAAGCCAGTATCCGCGCATTGAGACTCCTTTATCGCTTTTGGAAAAAGTCGCACTCCTTGATCGTCCTGAAGTACGTGAAGAAGATCACAAAGCCCGCATGAGCGAGTGGGAAGTCAGGAAGGTGATGTGGTCTTTGTTGCCCGGTATCACCATTGATGGATCCGGAAACTATACCAGCAACAGTTTTCAATCTTACCGGCATTGGTGGTCGGCAAGTTTCAGCCTGACTAAAAATATTCTGGAAATTTTTTCTTTTCCCTGGCGTCACGAAGTGGCAAAGGACACAGTCCGGCTGGCTAATATAAGGCGATTGGCGATGAGTATGGGGGTGATTGCCCAGGTTCATATCGCCTATAAACATTATACAGTTGCCGAAGAAATTTATTTACTCAGTCGGCAAGTCTCCGATATCAGCCAGCGGTTGCGTGATCTGACGCGTAACGAAGTTGCGGCCCATTCGACCGATCAACTGGAATTGATCCGCAATGAAATGGAATACATTCTTTCGTCTCTACAGCAGGATCTGGCCTATGCCGAATTGCAAAACGCCTATGGCCGGGTTTTGAATTCCGTTGGCCTTGATCTGGTTCCTGATCGTGTTGAATCCCTGGATATTGAGGCACTCAGTGCTGAAATTCAGGAAGCACTGGATGAGTGGCAGACCATCACCACATCCGATGTCAATGAGGCTTTGGCTGCATTGCCAACGCCCCAATCTGAGGGATCGCAGTGACTGAAACCTTTTGGCAAGAAAACCGTTCTAAAATCATTCCTGTACTGAAAACGTCGATCAGCATTTTTCTCAGACATAGATTTTTATGAAACATGAATTTTTCTAAGGATTCTCCCAAAACACGGATTTTTTTAACGCGCGATTTTTTCAATAATTTTTTCAATAACAATCATTTTTTCAATAAACGGTGATTCTATGCTCCCGGTTATGCTGCGAAAAATCAGGAAAATATTTCTTTGTGTTGCAACAGGAAGGGCGGTAAAGAATCTCAGATTGCCTCTCCTGGTGATGGCTGGTGTGGTCGGCATCATGCTTGCGGGGCTGGCCGGGTGGAATGTGACCCCCGGGTTGATCCCTGGACAGACTCTTACGACAATCATATTCCCCGGCGCGCAGGCGGCTGATGATCAACCGGCTGCACAAGCCCCTGATCCAGCCCCTGATGCCGAAATAGCAGCCGGGGAGAATATGGATATACTCAGCCACGCCGGGATTCCGGTTGCTGAACCAGGGTGGGATCAAAATCAGAGCGAACAAAACCATCAAAACCAGGAACACCAAAACCACGGGTATCACAACGTTATTGATGACGTGATGTCTGAGCCTGATGCCGGTCAGTCACGGATCAATGCGGGTCGGTTGGGTGGTTTGCGGGCGGTGATTAAAGCCCGGCGCCAGGCCATGTTATCGAGTCAGTTATCAGCCCGTATTTTGAAGATTGGCCCTGAGGACGGGGAACGCTTTGAAAAAGGACATATCCTGGTCACATTCGATTGTGAGGACTTCAGGGCACAGCTTGATAAGATGCAGGCAGAGCTGTTTGCTGCTGAGGAAAAATACGCCAGTACTGAACAATTAAATCGTATGGGAGGCATCAGCACCCTGGATGTTTCTGCTGCCAAAGCAGCGACGAAATCTGCCAAAGCCGATGTGCGGGCAGCTTCCTGGAAAGTCAATCGCTGTCATATCAAAGCTCCTTACGATGGGCGGGTCGTAGAGCGCATTGCTAATCGTTATGAAACCGTCAATGTCGGTGATGATATCATGTCGATTGTCAGTGATTCTGATCTTGAGGTCCGGGTGATTATGCCATCTGCCTGGCTGCGTAGGGTCGGAATGGGGACATTGTTTTTGTTTAATCTGGAAGAAACCGGGCAATCCTACGAAGCCGAAGTTGTGGCGACCGGAGCAAAAATTGACCCGGTCAGCCAGACTGTCGAAATGCGTGGACGTATTCTTTCCACTGATAACAACGTGATCGCCGGAATGAGCGGGAGTGCTCTTTTCGATGAGTTTATTCCGTGAAACCGGACACAGAAGATACATCGACACAAAAACTCAGTGCTCTTTTACAAGTCGAATGGGATATCCGTCAGGCTCCCGACGATGATAGCCTGAGTTTTATTGCGGTGAATGAATGCAAGCGTTTGGTCGATTATGATCATGCGGTGTTGTGGCGTCAGCCTGACCGATCCGTGACGGCAATTTCCGGTGTTTCTTCGATCGAAGCCAATGCGCCGATGGTGGAATGGTGCAATCATTTGGTTGAGCATTTATTTGAAAGCAAGAGGGTTCAGTATCCTTCTATTCTGGATGCCGGAGAACTTCCCCCCTCCCTCAGGCAAGGATGGGAGGAATGGGGGCATGGCGGGGTTCTGTGGCGACCAATGATCGCCGGACAAAGGGGGGTGAATGGCGGGATTCTGTTTTTTCGTTCTGCGCCCTGGAATGATGGTGAACTTTATATTATCAGCCGGTTGGCCAATGCCTTAGCCCAGAGTTTTGCTCTGATTGATGCTCAAAGCGGCTTGCAGTTGAGACATCTTCCGGGGTTTTTAAAATCCAGGCCGGTTTTTGCCGGTATCGCGGTTCTTGCTGTGGCGGCCTTATTTTTTCCTGTCCGGATTACCGTTCTTGCCCCGGCTGAGGTGATTGCCCGGACACCCTATGTGGTGAGTTCACCGATTGACGGGGTGATTGAGGATTTTTTGATTCTTCCCAATGCTTCGGTCAAAAAAGGGCAACCATTGTTTCGTTTTGTGGCGGTGGGGTTGAAAACCGCCAATGATATTGCCGAAAAAGCACTGGCTTTGGCTGAAGAAGAGCTGGATGTTGCACGCAAGCAAGCCTTTGGTGATCGGCAGGCTAAATCTAATCTGGCTGTTCTGGAGGCTAAACTGGAAGAAAAGCGGGTGGAATATGCCCATGCTGCTGAGCAATTCGCCTGGATTGAGGTTGCGTCTCCGGCAGCTGGTATTGCTATTTTTGATGACCCTGATGAGTGGGAGGGACGCCCGGTCAGGATTGGCGAAAAAATTCTCACCGTTGCTGATTCATCTGCTGTTGCTTTGGATATTCAGGTGCCGGTTGATGATGCGATTGTCGTTGAGCCGGGTCGCCGCGTGACCTTATATCTGAACACCCGCCCGCTTGAGCCGGTTGAGGCGCGTCTGGAACGGGCCGGGTATTTGCCGAAACGACAACCTGACGGGGTGGTTGCTTATCAGCTACGGGCTGTTTTTGTTGACCATACGGCTTCCCCGCGTATTGGTCTCAAAGGGACGGCAAAACTGTATGGCCAGGAAGTGAGTCTGTTTTATTTTTTGATGCGGCGTCCTCTGGCGGCATTACGCCGGACTTTCGGTTTGTGATGATGTGATGGAGGGATCATGACCTCCCCGGCATCCGATGCTCTGCCACCCTCAGCCATGTCGGATCATGCTCTGCCCCGGTTGAGAGAAAATCTGAAAATTCTGCCTGATGATACATCCGGTTCCGGCGAGAGCTGGATGATTCAAGACCCGGTTCGCAGTCTTTATTTTCAGATTGGCTGGCGGGAATTTTCCATTTTGGCGCGCTGGTGGCACGGCAATCCTTCGGCAGTGATTGAGGCTGTTCAGGCTGAAACGGCTCTTGATATTGACGAGGATGATATTGATGATGTTCGCCATTTTCTTGAGCACAATGAATTGGTTGCACTTTCTGGCCGACAGAATTTTACCCAATGGCGGGAAAAACGAGCAGCAGCCGGTCAAAAATCATTTTTATCATTGGTTCAAAAAGGGATGTTTTTACGCATCCCGTTGCTTCGCTCAACTGAGCCGGTTTTGCGCTTGATTGCGCCATTGGCGGACCTGTTTTTCCGCCCTGGTTTCTGGATGACGGTTATTCTGGTCGCGATGATGGGTGGTTATATCGCCTTGCGCCAATGGGATGCTTTTTTGGCCAATGCGATGGGGTTGGTTTCCCTGGAGGGGGCAACATATTCTGTGATTGCTCTGGTCATTTCAAAAATCTGTCATGAATTCGCCCATGCCTCAACCGCCCATCGTTATGGTGTCAGGGTTCCGGCAATGGGAATCGCCTTTATGGTATTCTGGCCGGTTTTATATTCCGATACCACCGATTCCTGGCGGTTATTTGATCGTGTTAAGCGATTGCGGATTGCGGCGGCGGGGGTGTTGGTTGAACTGGCTCTGGCGTCTTTTGCTTTGTTGGCCTGGGGGATGTTGCCTCAGGGGGCGTTCCGGGATGGGGCTTTCGTATTGGCGAGTGTGGCCTGGGTGATGACCTTATTGATCAATCTCAACCCTTTGATGAAATTTGACGGCTATTATCTGCTCGCTGACTGGCTGGAGATTGATAACTTGCATCCGCGGGCTTTCGCGATGGGAAAATGGGTGCTTCGCCGGATATTTTTCGGCCTTGAACTCCCGTGTCCGGAGCCGGATTTATCCCCCTCCCGGCAGAAATTTCTGATTATTCTGTGTTATGCGCTCTGGTTGTACCGGGTTTTTCTGGCTGTAGGGATTGCGTTTTTGGTTTACGAATTTCTCTTCAAGGCATTGGGTCTTGTTATCATGGCGGCGGCGATTGTTATGCTTTTAGGGATTCCAATTCATAAAGAAATCAAAGAGATATTGATGAAACGTAGCATAATAAAAACCGTGTGGCGGCCGGTTATGACCATGCTCGGTTTGTGTTGTATTCTGGCGGTTCTGATTGTTCCCTGGCATGGACGGATCCCGGTTTCAGCTGTTTTACAGGCTGGCGGTGAGACCATCATCTATCCACCCACTCCCGGCCAGATACGGAATGTTGCGGTGTCGACCGGTGACAGAGTTTTTCAGGGAGATATCCTTTTTCAGTTAGAAGCACCACAGCTTGAGCGGGATATCGAGCGTTTAGAAACCCGGGTGCGCAGCCTGGCGTTACGCATTTCCCGGATTCGTGGCAGCGCAACAAAAATCAGGCAAGAGCCGGTTTTGCGGCGGCAATTTGCCAGTGCCTTTTCAGAATTGAAAGGGCTGAAGGAGCATCAGGAACAGTTGGTCATCCGTGCCCCTTTCGATGGGCGTGTGATGGAAATGAATTCCAATCTCAGGGTTGGATTATGGGTCAGCGATGATCTGCCTTTGGTGGTTTTGGCAGACACCTCTCAGAGTGTTGCGGTGGCCTATCTCAGAGAATCCGATCTTCGTTATGTCCGGTCCGGGGATCTGGTGCGTTTTTATCCTGATGCTCCGGATATGGCAGCACGTGACATGAGGGTGCGGGATATTAACCCGACCAGTGCCCGGATTTTGAAAGATATTGTGCTGGCTGCTCCTCTGGGTGGTGATGTGCCTTCCCGGATGAGTGAAAAACCGGGTGCTGATTTTTCTTCTCAGCATTATATTCCCGAAGCCGCAGTTTTCCGGGTTCTTATGGAGAGTCCTGATCCGGTGTCTGACCTCTATGCTTTGCGTGGAACCGCCTATATTGAGGGTGAGAAACGTAGCATCATCGGGGAAGTATGGCGCAGGGCGGTTGGTGTGTTTATCCGTGAGAGTGGATTTTAAGCCCTGGTTTTTCTGTACTCTCTGGCTTTTGTGCCAACCGGGTTAAGGGGCTAAGGCGTGTTCGCGTGCTTCCAGAAAGGCTGCCTCGGAATTTTCTGACCAACGGCGGATGGTCTGCAGGAATGTTGTCAGGCTGTGGTAAATTTCGGCACTTTGTGGATCGGCATTGGCAATATCGGTCATGACGTTGCGGCTGGTTATGGCAAGTTGATTGAGCACATCCTGAGAAAATGGGCGGGTATCGACACCGTGTTGGTCAACCAGCTTTTCCAGGGAACTGGCATTGCGGGCGGTAAATTCAGCCGTGCTGATTTGGTTGGCGGCCGCACAAGCGGTTGCGACAATTTCCTGAAGATCGTCTGGTAAGCTCGCCCATTCTTTGAGATTGATAAAACAGTCCAAAGTTCCGCAGGGTTCATGCCAACCGGGATAGTAATAATAGCGGGCATATTTATGGAGACCAAAAGCCAGATCATTATAGGGTCCGGCCCAGTCCACGGCATCAATGGCCCCTGATTGCAGAGCCAGAGCCACCTCCCCGGCTGGCAAATTGACCACATTGGCCCCCAATGCTTTGATCACTTCGCCGCCCAGCCCAGGCATACGGATTTTCAACCCTGAAAAATCATTGATGGTATCGATGGTCCGTTTAAACCATCCACCCATCTGGACGCAGGTATTGCCGGCGGGGAAAAATTTACATCCCAGTTCAGCATAGAGTGTATCGGCAATCTCTTGCCCTCCGCCCTGGATATACCAGGCGGTTTGTTCCTGAGCATCAGGCCCAAAAGGCATTGAGGTCAGGAATTGGCATGCGGCCAGTTTTCCCTTCCAGTAATAGGGCGAGCCATGCCCCATTTCGACAACACCTCTGGATACCGCATCAATCGCCTCAAAAGCCGGGACAATTTCTCCGGCCGCAAATAATGTCACCGTCAGCCGTCCCCCTGAGGCAGCGGTGATATAATCGGCCAGATATTGGGCGGTTGTTCCCAGGCCGGGAAAATTTTTTGGCCAGCATGTGGTCATCCGCCACATCCGCCGTTCTTCTGAACTGGTTTGTTGATTGTTTTGCTCATCACAGGCCACGACTCCTGCTGCCGCCATGCCAAGGAGAACATTGCGTCTGGGCCATTGATGCGGCTGGTCGGCAAAGACCGACCGGGGACTGGATTGTCTGGTCACTGCATTCATCTGTTCAAGAGGTCCTCCATTCAGACAAACAGAAGATCATCAGATATACATGGGTTTGTACACCCATACAAAGCCGATAATCGTGACCACCAACAAGGACCGGTATCGGCCTTTTCGCAGGGCAGTGACTATCACAAAGAGTGTTGAGGTTATGATCATTGCAGAGGCAGTGATCATGGGAATCGAAAATATTATCAAAAGGAGATAGCCTTAGAGCCGGAAATATGGTTATGTCTGGTTGCGCTCGCCGTTTATTGGCCTTTTGCTATGGATCGAAACGACTCCTGGTAGATGGCCAGTTCAATCAGCGGGGAGGGTGCATATTTTCAATCGATTACAGATTACGGAATGAATACAACTATGAAGACAGGAAGCGTTAAGTGGTTTAACCCCACGAAAGGATACGGGTTTCTCAAAGATGACGAAGGCGGCAGCGACGTTTTCGTCCATATCAGTGCGGTTGAACGGGCCGGCTTGCAGACTCTTACTGAGGGGCAGGCGGTGAGTTTTGAACTTGAGGTCGGACGTAACAAAAGAACATCAGCAGTTAATCTCAAGCTGGTCTAAAAGACCGCATTGAGAATGCGCAGTGAGAATGCGCAGTGAAGACAAGACGAGATCTTTGTTGGTCTCGTCTTGTCTTTTTTCTGTATGGTTTTTTTGTGCGGTCTTTTTGAGGGGTGCGGTCTTTGGAGAGTTTAATTTTTTTTAAGGATTGTGACTCATTGGGGATGAAGAGGGCCTCTTTTTTTCTCCGCAGACTGCGGTTGGACCATAGTTTTGGCTTCTTTTTCCGGTCATGTACTGTTTTTTGCCCGCTGGCTGGTCTTGGTTTTTATTCCGGCCCGGTTGCCTGGTATCCGAACTGAAGCGTTTTTTCTTCGGGCTTTTTCCGGAAAAACCTCTGAGAGGTCTTTGAGTGACCTTTGCCAAATCCCGGCACAATTCAC
The DNA here is from genome assembly GCA_965199175.1 of Alphaproteobacteria bacterium. Lineage (GTDB taxonomy): Bacteria > Pseudomonadota > Alphaproteobacteria. Next base: position 1,313,561 of record OZ240684.1, on the reverse strand, counting down.
CCTAATCTCTCAGGCGAAAGACCCTCCGGACAGATTCGACACGAGCGACAGATCTGAAGCAGACCTGTGCTTTGAGGGCATATGCGTGCGTATGCGCATAATCACCTGGTCACCCAGGGCATATGATGGGCTTTTATCGGGAGTAAGCGCGAAGTGAGCGGAAAAAAGCCTTTTCCCGCCAAGAATCGATTTTCCGGCCTATTCCTCCGTTAAGATGGCGAGTCCTCAATGGGGATCAGTTCCTGAAACCGTGCTATTTCCAGCATACGTTTCACCTGTCCTTCCCCGGGGATGCGCAGAGACATCTGAACGCCTTTCTTTTCGGCGTTGTCGCGGAGCAGCAGCAAAAGACCCAGGCCAGCTGAATCAATAAATTCAACATCTTTGAGATCGACCACTTGCTTTTTGCTCTCCGAATCTTTGAGTTCCGAGGCAATCGACCGGCATTGGGTATGCTCAGCGAAGGTCAAACGACCACTGATCCGAACTTCTGTATTATCTCCGTTTTTGCTGACGCTGTAATCCATGATGCTCATCCAAGATCGCTAAAAATGAAGGTGATGATGGACTCATCCTCAGTGTTTTTGATGCTGCGGACAAGACCGGCATATTGTACGAAATTTCTCTTTACGAAGTCTTACCTGCACAAGAAGTCTTACCTGAATAACGAAGTCTTGCTCCCCTTTTTAAAGCCTTACTCTACAAAGCGACGTCTTATTTGCGTGAAATCTTGCTGCCCTTTTTAAAGTCCTGCTCCACAAATCGACGTCTTATCCCACGAAGCCGTGCTCTGGTTTTTGACGCCTTGCTCCCATTTTTAAAGTCTCACTCCACAAATCGACTCCTTTAATTTAATTGACTCTGTGACGTTTTTCAACGTCACTTTGATTGGTGGCCTAGGCTTGATCGGCTTCAATGACGCCGCGCCGTATATCATGGGTTTTGGTAAATTTTTCCAATAAAACTGCCCCGTCACCACGTCGGATAGCTTTTTGCAACACCGCCAGATCTTCAGTAAAGCGGCCAAGAATTTCCAGGGTTGCCGAGCGATTATTAAGAAAAATATCCCGCCACATAACCGGATCAGAAGCCGCAATACGTGTGAAATCACGAAAGCCACCAGCCGCAAATTTCATCACCTCTGTTTTAAGGTCCTGCTCAAGATCCGTCGCAGTCCCAACAATGGTAAAAGCGATTAAATGCGGAAGATGGGAGGTCAGGGCCAATGCCGAATCATGATGATCAGGATCCATGATTTTCACATGCATGCCTACCCCCTCCCACAGGGCAGTTATTTTATCAATGGCTGTTGCCTGGGTGTCTGGTGCCGGAGTGACAACACACCAACGGCCTTTGAACAGATCGGCAAAGCCGGCGCCAGGCCCGGATAATTCGGTTCCGGCAATCGGGTGAGCCGGTACAAAATGAACGTGATCAGGAAGAAAGGGGGCAACCATCTGCAAAACCGCTTTTTTGACTGATCCCACATCAGTGACAATACAGCCGGGTGCCAAAGCCGGAGCAATCTGTTCGGCGATGGTTCTGAATGTCCCGACCGGGGTGGCCAGGACAACAAGATCTGCTCCGTCAACGGCTGTGGCGGCATCTGCACAGACAGTATCCACAGCCCCGACTTCAAGGGCTTTGGCCCGCGTGTCGGCACCACGTGCACAGCCGATACGTTGCCCGGCAAGCCCAGTGTGTCGGCAGGCCAGACCGAGAGAGGAGCCGATTAACCCGGTTCCGATAATCGCCATACGCTGAAAAAGAGGTGACGTAGGAGACATAGTCATGAGACGGTTCCCCAGCGAGAGCGAAAATCACTTAATACCGCCAGCAACCGGCGATTTTCCGCTTCGGTGCCAACTGTGAAGCGCAAGCAATGAGGCAGGCCATAATTATCCACTTTTCGGGCCAGGATTCCTTTCTGTTTCAGAAAATCCGCTGCGGCGGCTGCATTGCATTGTTTCCCCCCGGGAAATTCGACCAGGAGAAAATTCGCAACGCTGGGATAAACAGTCAGATCAATATCCCTTAATTCCTTAGTCAGCCATATGCGCCAGTGGCGGGTATGCGTGATCGATTGTTCCAGAAAGTTGCGATCTTTAAGGGCTCCAACGGCCGCTGCCTGAGCTGGCCCGTTGACGCTGAAAGGCCCGCGCAGGCGGTTGAGAACATCCATAACATCAGGCGGGCCATAGCCCCAACCGATTCGTAATGCGCTCAGGGCGAAAATTTTTGAAAAGGTCCGGATCATCACCACATGATCATACATATGGACCCATTCAGCCCCGGCTTCGTAGTCATTCTCCTCGACATATTCGGCATATGCAGCATCAAGAACCACCAAAACCCGCTGAGGCAGGCCGGCAAGCAGACGGGTCATTTCAGAATGCGGAAGATAGCTGCCGGTCGGGTTGTTGGGGTTGGCCAGAAAAACAATGCGGGTCTGGGGTGTGACCGCATCAATCAGTTTATCAACATCAGTGGTGTAGTTGGTTTCAGGGGCTTTAACCGGGCGGGCACCAACCGCACGGGCGGCAACAGCATAATATAAAAAGCCATATTCAGAAACCAAAACATCATCTCCCGGACCGGCATAAGCCCGCACCAGGAGAGCAATCAACTCATCTGAACCATTGCCGCATATCAGCCGGTCAGGATCCAGATTGAAACACTCTGCCAGGGCATCGCGCAAATGATCACAGCCGCCATCAGGGTAGCGGTGAAGTTGATGAACGGCCTCGTGATAGGCGGTGATGGCCTGGGGGCTGGGGCCCAATGCCGATTCATTGGCAGAGAGTTTGATAACATTTTCCTGGCCAGGGACTCTGGCCTCACCACCGATATAGGGTGTAAATCCGGTCAGATCGAGTTTCGGTTCGGGTTTGGTCATAGCCGGTGCCCTGATACAATAGGGTACGTGTTCGCATGTCTTTCAGGGATGGAAACACCCTTTAAGGCAACAGAGATAATCGTCATGACAAAGGAAAGCAAAGAAAACATTGATCTGGCATATGCTTTCCAGTCACCCATTCCTGGGTTATGAGGAAAGGATGTATACCGTGCATGGTCATGTTGGGTGCAGTATTTTATAGTCGCGATCTGGCTTATGTTGCGTCATCTCATGATCTTCTCTTATGGTTCTGCCGGTGGTTCTGCTGATCATCTGATTACAGGCTGTATCCCCACTCTGTCACAGAGTATCACAGAGTATCACAGAGTATCTCAACGTATCCCAATATATCCCAGCGTATCCTGATGTATCCTGATGTATCCTGATGTATCTTGTGTTTATTCCCGGTTTATTTCGAGATTGATGATTGAGTGAGATGGCTGATTCAAAACATCATTCCGCCGCATCGTCTCAGGCGGCAGTGTCTGATCCTGACGGGTTGCCGGGTGCGGTTTACGAAATGGGGCCCGATGGGCCGCTTCATCTCGATTCCGGGGTTGCGTTGGCCCCGGTCCGGATTGCTTACCAGACCTATGGTCGTTTGAATGCTGAAAAATCCAACGCCATTTTGGTGTGCCATGCCCTGACCGGAGATCAGTTTGCCGCTGAACCGCATCCGGTGACTGGTAAGCCGGGCTGGTGGGATGTCCTCATTGGCCCAGGCAAGACATTGGATACCGGGCGGTATTTTGTGATCTGCTCTAATGTTCTGGGCGGCTGTATGGGTTCTACCGGACCCAGCAGTACTGATCCACAGACTCAAAAACCCTATGGCCTTGATTTTCCGGTGATTACCATTGCCGATATGGTGCGTGCGCAAAAACGTCTGATTGATCATCTGGGTATCAGGCGTTTGTTTAGCGTCATTGGCGGATCGATGGGTGGTATGCAGGTTCTGCAATGGGCTGCCAGCTATCCTGAGGCGGTTTTTTCGGCCATTCCTATTGCCAGTTCGGCCCGTCATTCGGCTCAGAATATTGCGTTTCATGAAATTGGCCGCCAGGCTGTTATTGCTGATCCTGATTGGTCGGCGGGCTGTTATGCTGATCATGATCGTCGTCCCAGGCGGGGGTTGGCGGTGGCCCGGATGGTGGCCCATATTACCTATCTTTCAGAGACTGCTTTGCATCGGAAATTCGGGCGTAATTTGCAAAATCGCCGGTCGGTTGCCTATGGATTTGATGCCGATTTTCAGGTCGAAAGCTATTTGCGTCATCAGGGGATTACATTTGTCGAGCGTTTTGATGCCAATTCGTATCTCTATGTTACCCGGGCGATGGATTATTTTGACCTTGCTGCAAGCCGACAAGGGGGGCTGGCTGCTTGTTTTGCAGACACACCGGTGCGATTTTGTCTGGTTTCTTTCAGTTCAGACTGGCTTTTTCCAACCTCAGAAAGCCGGGCGATTGTGCGTGCGCTCAATACGGCGGCGGCCAATGTGACATTTGTTGAGATTGAGACCGATAAGGGGCATGATGCCTTTTTACTCAATGAGCCGGAACTCCATGGTATTATTACCGGATTCCTGAATGGTGCTGCTGAACATCTGCCTGGGCAGGATACCGGATAGGCGATGGTGACCAGAAAAACCGATGACCCGGGAGAGGTTCTGCGCCCTGATCTTCAGATTGTGGCTGATTGGGTGCGCCCGGGTACCCGGGTTCTTGATGTTGGTTGTGGTGACGGGGAACTGCTGGCGTATCTGGGGCGCCATAAATCGGTTGACGGAAGGGGGATGGAGCTGAGTCAGGAAGGAGTGAATGCCTGTGCCGCCAATGGTCTGTCGGTGATTCAGGGGGATGCAGATCGTGATCTGCATGACTACCCTTCCGGAGCATTTGATTGCGTTATTCTCAGCCAAACCATCCAGGCGACCCGGGATCCGGCTCAGGTTCTGCGGGAGTTGGCCCGGATTGGCCGCCGGGCCATTGTGTCTTTTCCTAATTTTGGTTATTGGCGGGTGCGGCTGAAGCTGTTGGTATGCGGTGAGATGCCGGTGACCAGCACACTTTCTTATCAGTGGTATGACACCCCGAATATTCATTTATGCACAGTGCGGGATTTTAAGGCTCTGGGTTGCCAGCTTGATCTGAGTGTCAAGGATGCTGTTTTTTTGCGCCGGGGTCAGCGGTATCGTGGCTGGATGCCCAATGCCCTGAGTGAGGAAGCAATTTTTATTTTAGGTCGCCGTTAAAGGGTCTCATCGTCCGGTTGCCCTGACCGATGGCCGGACCAGAACCGGGCCGGAACGTCGGGGTTCGGGGAATGTATGGGGGGCGTGAATCTGTTTGGATGCTTCCACCAGAACAACCCCGGCAAATTGCCGTAACCAGGATTGGCCAATTTTTTCCCAGGCCAGAGCAGCTGCGCGAATCAGAGGCGATTGAAAGGGAGGAATGAAAAGAGCTTCCCTGGTTTGGGTCGGTGTAAACAGACTCTCACGCAATGAGCGGTGCAGCTGTGCATGGCTGTAAGGTTGTCCCCAGCCAAATGGTGTGAAATCAAGACGCGCCCAGATGCCGCGCCGGTTCGCAGCAATAACCAGCAGGCGTCCGCCATCGCTCAGGACCCGCCAGGCTTCGCGGAGGATGCTATGGGGCGGCTCGGCAAATTCCAGCCCATGTATGATCAACACCCGGTCTGTTGAGCGATCCGGCAGAGGCCAGGAATTCGAATAGGTCAGGCCAACTCTGTTGTGACCGATGCCAGGCCAGCGTAAAACCCCTTGTTTTTCCGGCATGAGGGCGATCACCCGTTCTGCCTGGTGGTCAAACAGATGCAAATAGGGGGTGGCATAGCCATAGCCGACCATGCTCAACTGATGGGTATCGGGCCAGATATCGGCGATTTTTCGCCGAATCAGACCACGTGCCGTTCTCCCCAAAGGGGTTGCATAAAAATCGCGCAGATCAATCACATCCGTGCGCATGAGATCCATCCTGGTTTGTAAACAACCCTATGGTTACTTCTTTATTGCTGGATACCTCAATCTGAAGAGCATATTTTCATGATTGTGAATCAAAAAGCTACCAGACCAGCAGAGATTTTGATCGATTGATCTTTTCGTGCTTGTCTGGAATGTCGTTCAGGAAAGGTTTCTTTACAATGTTGGATATCGATATTCTTCCGGCCCTGGAAAATAATTATATCTATCTTGGCTGTTATTCTCAAAATTCTCAAAAAAACCAGGCCTTTGTCGTTGATCCGGGTGAGGCCGGACCGGTCTGCGCCGGGCTGGCCAGGCGGGGCTGCTCTCTTGATGCAATCCTGGTTACCCATCACCATGGTGACCATATTGGGGGTATTGCTGAGCTTGTGCAGGAATTTTCTTGTCCGGTGATTGGTCCGGATTCTGAGCGTATGCGCATTCCCGGTCTTGATCATGGCATCAGGGGAGGCGACGCTATTGATGTTTGTGGTCTGCAGGCACAGGTTTTAGCGACCCCTGGCCATACCCTTGGTCATGTGAGCTACTGGTTTGCAGATTCACAGGCCCTTTTTTGCGGCGATACCTTATTTTCACTCGGTTGTGGGCGTCTTTTTGAAGGGTCTGCCGACCAGATGTGGGAATCCTTACAGACATTGAATCGCCTGCCGGCTGAGACCCGGATTTATTGTGGCCACGAATACAGCCAGAATCATGCCCGGTTTGCTCTGACCATTGAATCGGACAATCCTGATCTTCAAAAGCGGGCCCGGGATATTGATGATTTGCGCAGTCAGGGTCTGCCCACGCTTCCGGTGACTTTGGAATCTGAGCGGGCCTGCAACCCGTTTTTGCGGGCCGGCTTTCGCCGGATCAAGGACTCTTTGGGCCTGGCCGGGGCTGAAGATGCCGAGGTTTTTGCTGCTTTACGAAAACGCAAAGATCATTTCAGATAAGCATGACTGGCGTGGTGGTGTTTTTGTAATCGTTTTGAGAAAGAGCGACCACTGAAGCAAGGCGCATTCGTTCTGCATTGCTTTTTAGCCGGAATTGAAACGGCTGCTTTAGATTATTTTTCAGGAACGTTACCTCTGAGTATCGGAAAAAATGTTTGTTGCTTGGGAATTTCCAATATGTCTCCGATATCAGGCAGTGTTGTCGGCCGGCGCAATTTGCCTTTGGACGATGTGATCACAATCTCTTTTTCCTGCGCCAGTGATTTGATAACCTCACATATGTCGCTGTTCGGGGCTGCTGTATTGTTGCCGATCTTGTCGAGCAAATCGCGCAGCGACAAGCTATGATTGCCGGTTAATTCGTGAATTTTCGAAGGTAGGTCGATGATGAGCTCTTGCCGCATTCGCGCGCGGTCCCTGTCACGGAAATTAAACAGGGCATTCCCTGTCTCAATTAGTCCGCTGTTAAAGCCCGGAGTGTAAAGGCTCCCCTTGCCGCAATGGAGGAAGCTGTTATGCGCATACCAATGGACTCCCAGCATTTTATCGCGGGCGGTCTGATGGTTTGAGAGATGGATCAGGGCCATATTTCTATGGTCGCTCTCTGAATAAAGCATAAAGGGTGTCATGAACTTAGACACAGAGAGAAAACGTTTCATGATGAAGCGCTGAGCAAGGGGCCGGGGAAGGTTATTCCCGTATTGCTCCCGCCATAAATCAATGAAATTTTGGTTTATTTTGAATGCTCTGTATAGGTCACTATCCAGTTTGTCCTTATTCAGATAATTCAGCAGGGCATCAATCGCAAAGGTTACAATGGCTTCAGCACCACGAAGTTTTTCAAATATCGGCTTTAGCGTTGAGGGGAGTACATCCTTGTATCCACATTGGTCGAGAAGGAAAATAGATTTTCCGGCTGTCTGGGTTTTTTGAATATTTTTTAGGATAGCTGGAAGATGCGCTTCGAATGCGCCCTCCAGTATTATTATTTGATCATCCGAATTCGGTTTGTACCCATACCTTAACAGGGTTTTTCGGAGGTAGATGATATGGTTTGGATTGGAATCAATAAAATAATATCGGGCATTTATGGAAAGCGGTTTGTGGCGTTTTTCGTTGATGCGTTTTTCGGCTTTTTCCACTGCTTTGATCAGAATGAGCGGACTCCCGATGACCAGACCATCGTTACTACGATAGTGGCCGCCGCCGCAGAACCCATCGACAAAGCTGACGTTAAGCCGGTCCATGCGGACATTTTGTGACAGGGTATCAAGATAGATGCTTAAATATTCTGTGATCACATCCAGCTTGCATTTGGTATGGGCGAGGATCCGAGGGGGAGGATCATCAGGTGTCCATGTAAAATTATCGGCCATGAGTTTGTTCCCCACCCTGTCAGCTTACATTCAAACGCTGTAAAATTGGTTCTGGTATGATCTGCCAGGGAAAGCCATTCCATTCTTCACCCTCAAGTTCACGTCCACCTGACTTAGGGCGCGGACCACCCCACTGCTTAAAGAAAAACGCAACATTATCACGTCGACAGATATCGCGTAGTCCGGTTGCCCATTCAGGGTTCATGGACCGTGCCTTGGGTCCGCTCTCGCCACCAACAATCACCCAGGCAAAATCGGTCAGGTCAATATCGCCGATATCACCAATGAGTGGCTCGAACGAGATGAAACGCGCTTTGGAATGAATTTTCTTCAGGTGGTTTACCCTGCCGACATGGGCACTATCTTCAACCGACACTCCGGGCCATATGTGAGTGGGAACATCCTTCTTCCCATAACGCCCGGAAAGGTATTTTTGCATGAGTGAACTGCGTTTGGTCAGCAGTTGATACACATGCCAATCAGCTTCTTCCATGACATCAAATACGTGATCAATGAATGTTTTGGGAATGTCTTTGTGGAACAGATCGCTCATCGAGTTGACAAAAATCATACGGGGTTTGAGCCAGTGCCGGGGCTGAGACAGCCGCCCGGGCCACAGCTTTAAGTCAAACCCCTGCTCGTAAGGGTGGCCTGACACACCACGCCAGCGATTAGCGAAGCGTTCCGCATAGCAATTATCACAGCCGGGGCCGATTTTTGTACAACCCGTTACAGGGTTCCAGGTTGCATCAGTCCATTCAATTTGTGTTTCTTCAGCCATAGCCTACTTTCTTTGATTTGATCAATCTGACGCAAAGCTAACCCGCCAATATGGTCTGATTGATACAAAAATAATTTGCCGGGTTTTTTGGGGATGTATTTCGTAAAATCCCGGTAAATCCGATTTTCACCTAAGAGTTAAGTTTCCCGCTACAATCATTCAACTGCTATCGTGGTTGTTGTATATATATCTGCGTGTCTGTAGCTTAGGGGATCATGAAAAATGATCAACCGGCCAAACGCTCCCATACGGTTGCGTGCTCCAGCGGGTTTCGTGATGCAGTTTTGGCATTAGCGGCATCTCAGCGGGTCAATGCGGCGGATCTTGCGCGCTCTGTTTTGTTGTTGGTGCCGCCATCGGTGATTGATTCCTATCCCGACCCCGGAGAACCACATCCTGATGATCGGGAGACCGTCATCCTGAAATCCGGTACTGCCCAGGGTCGTCCCTGGAAACGCAAGCCACGTCTACAGCTACGCTTGCCGTTTTCGGTTCCTGCTGAGCGGATTCGCCGTTCTTTGGCATTGGCACTGGATGTGGTGGCGGGCCAGCGGAATTGTGTGCTTGAACACCCCGAAGACGTCAAACGCCGTGCTGCCGAGGCGGATGAAAAGAGGGTGTTGATGGAACAGCAGATCCAGCTGGTTGGGCAGGAAGCTGAGGCTTTGCGCGGCGAAAACAAGCGGTTACGCGAAGTCGCCGGGGCGATGATGGTTCAGGAGTTATCCGATGGAGTCCAGAGCCGGGCCGATGCTCTTTATGTGATGGGGTTCCCCCCCGGTCACATGCCGGATGCCCGGACAATCAAAGGGCGATTCCGCCAACTGGCAACCATTCACCATCCCGATAGTGATCTGGGTGATCATCGGCGGATGAGTCAACTCAATGCCGCGCTTAGCTGGCTCCGGCGTGGCCGGGCCTGAGCCGCATCTGAACTCTGGTCTCGTGAACAGGATGCACTGGCCCATCATTCATCCCAACGCCCATCCTTCATCCCAACGCCCATCATTCACACAAACACCGGTCATTCATAACAAACATACATATTGTGGCTCCTTATTTTTTTCAGGAGTCTGTCCGGGGTTCTGGTGGCAGGATCAGTCCCGGGCCACGCAGATGGCAATGCCCTGGCCACCGCCAATGCACAACGTCGCCAACCCTTTTTTGGCATCGCGCCGGCCCATTTCATGCAGCAACGTGATCAAAACCCGTGCTCCTGAGGCTCCGATGGGATGGCCCAGGGCAATCGCACCACCATTGACATTGACAATTTCACTGTCCCAGCCAAGATCTTTCCCAACCGCACAGGCCTGGGCGGCAAAGGCTTCATTGGCTTCAATCAGGTCCAGATCTGAGATGGTCCATCCGGCTTTTTCTAGAGCAACCCGGCTGGCCGGGATTGGGCCGGTTCCCATAACCGCCGGATCAACACCAGCCGTTGCCCAGGAAACAACCCGGCCAAGTGTCGGGAGCTGTCGTTTTTCGGCTTCCTGGTCCGACATAAGAACCAGGGCGGCTGCCCCATCATTGATCCCCGAAGCATTACCGGCGGTTACTGTGCCTTCTTTCTCAAAGGCCGGTCTCAGTTTGGCCAGGGATTGGGATGTGGTCCCGTGGCGGGGATATTCATCTGTATCAATGCAGATATCACCTTTGCGCGATGCGATGGTCACCGGGATGGTTTCTTCTTTGAAGCGACCTGCTTTTTGTGCTGCTTCGGCTTTATTCTGAGATGAGGCTGCAAAATGGTCCTGTTCTTCACGGGTGATTTGCCATTGGCGGGCAACATTTTCAGCAGTGATCCCCATATGGTAGCCATTGAACGCATCCCACAGACCATCGCGAATCATGGTATCGATGAAATCCAGATCACCCATTTTTTTTCCTGTCCTTAAGGGGGCTGCATGGGGGGCGTTGCTCATGCTCTCTTGTCCGCCGGCAATGACAATCTGGCTGTCTCCTGAGCGGATTGCCTGATAAGCCGCGGCAACGGCCCGCAGTCCTGATCCACAGACCTGGTTGATGGTATAGGCGGTTTTTTCCTGAGGAATACCGGCTTCTATGGCGGCCTGGCGGGCTGGATTCTGACCTGTTGCTGCAGTCAGAACATGACCCATAATGACTTCATCGACGTCATCGGCCTGAATTCCAGATCGTTCAATCGCTGCCGCAATGGCTTTCTGACCCAGCTGGGCGGCGGTTAATGGTGCCAACCCCCCCATAAATGCGCCGATTGGTGTGCGGACCCCGGCGGTTATGACAATCTCTTTCATCTTATTATCCTTCTTTTTTGATCATTTATTTTTACTGTTGTTTTTACTGTGGTTTTTATTGTGGTTGTTCTGTTGTTACTCTGTTGTTGCTCTGGTTATTTGTTTTTATGCATTGTGAAAAACCAAACCATAATTTTCAAATAAAATATCTTGAACCTAATATCCCAGAATAAAATATCCTGATAAAGACTGAGAGAACAGTCACCAGTATGGATTTTCAACCAGTATGAATTGAAAGCTATCTGAGGGAGCATAACCATAAAGGGTGATCATGAAATGGACAAGCAATCACCTGATTATGCATATCAGGGCTTGTCCCGGTATCCTTTTTGATTCTCAATTTCTGGTGTGCCATCATGCTCATCCCAGTTTGCATAGGGGATCAATCAGGAGGCCGGCCGCATCAGGAGCCATCAATGTCATACTGGCTTGTATTTGATCGCGGGGTGCTGAGAAAGGGATGCCGGATATGATCACAGGCATGTCAATCCATCCAGGCCACCGACAATGAATCATAATGAATTATATAGACCTGGTTCATGGGACCCTATAGAAATAGCCGTAATAAAAAAATATTCATAACAAAAAATATTCATAACAATATGTGCTCAGAGTTGAGCACAGCACGCATGCGCAAGAAAGTGTTGTTCACATTATTTAAGCTGTTATTCACGTTATTTAATAAAGAGTTAATAAAGCCGTTTTTCATGTCTGAAACTGGATGAAGAGGTTCTGTTCCATGATGTTTTCAATTTTCTCTTTCCGGGCCTTGTTGGGTCGAAATACTGTCTTTTTGGCTGGTCTGGCATTGATGATGATCGCCTTCCTTCCGGTTGCTGCTCAGGCGCATGGCCCCTCGCGCCAGAAAGTTTCTGAAAAGATCACCATTGATGCGCCCCCCGAAGAGGTTTGGGCAACCATCGCTGATTTTGATTCGATTGCCAGCTGGCATCCGGTGGTGGCCAGCCTGGTTGCCGAAGGGGGCAATCAACCTGGTGCGACCCGTGTTCTGACCCTGCAATCTGGTGGGATCATTGAGGAAAAGCTGGAGAAATATCAGCCCGAAAAAATGCGTTATTTCTATCGGATTACCAAAGTTGCGCCGGAGGTTTTTCCCGTCAACAGCTATTCGTCATGGATGATTGTCACCCCGGCTGACGGGGGGAGCCAGATCGAATGGAAGGGAGCATTTTATCGCGGCTTCATGGGCAATGATCCGCCTCCGGAATTGAATGATGCGGCCTCTAAGATGGCGGTATCTGGTGTCTATAAGGCTGGTCTGGAGAGTCTGAAAGCCACTATTGAGGGACGCTGAAAGCTGTGCAGTGCCGGTGATCAACCGGTGGTATGACAAGCGATGGGATGGCTCCTGTTCAGATGGCTGGGTTTGGTCTTCCCTGTGACAGGGCTGATTGTACTATGTATCGGTTTTTTGAATCCGGTTCAGGCTGCCTCTGGTCCTTATGCTTTTATCACCAACCAGGGCGATAACAGCCTGAGCGTTATTGATACCTCTATTGAGAGGGTTGTGGCCACTCTTGACATGGGGCGCGGTCCTGCCGGGGTTGCGACCAGCTCTGATGGTCGTCGCATTTATGTTTCCAACCCGGAAAGCCAGACCATTACCGTTATCATGATGGATGACGATGCCGGGAAGAGCCGCTTTCAGGTTGTTGGTGAAATCACTGTCGGGAATGGCCCTTTGGGAATCGCTCTGGCCCCTGATGGGCAACGGCTGTATGTGGCTGACTGGTATGACCATGTGGTGCGGGTGATTGACACGGTGAATTTGGTGATTATTGATCACTGGCCGGTTGGTCGTTCTCCGTCCGGGCTGGATATTGACCCGGAGGGAAAACGCCTCTATGTGGCCAACAGGGACAGCGACACAGTGAGTGTATTGGCTTTACCGGAAGGGGAGGTTTTGGCAGAAATTGCGGTTGGGAATCGCCCGTTTGGGGTTACGGTCGATTCGGTGGGGCAACGGGTCTATATCGCCAATGTACGTAGCCATGATGTTTCGGTTATTGACAGTGCTGATTTACAGGTCGAGGCGGTATGGCCGGTCGGCCAATGGCCCTATGCAACCGCTCTCAGCCGGTCACTGGGTCGTTTGTTCGTGACCAACCAGCATGACAATACGCTCTCGGTCCTTGATCTTGAGACCGGGGAGCCGGTGGCTTTGCTGGAGCCGGGAGAATTTCCTGAGGGTGTCTTCCTGCATCCTGATGGGCGGCGGCTCTATGTTGCAACATGGTTTGATGATGCGGTAACGGTGATTGATGCACACAGCCTGAAAACGCTTTCGGTCATTCCGGTTGGTGTGGGACCACGTGCTTTTGGTCGTTTTATCGCCCCGCATTAAAAGGAGCCGTCTGTTGATACCTGGATTGATACCTGGATTCATACCTGGTTTGATACCCGGGATGGATATCAGAACAGAACGAATTTTATACAGGGGGTTTTTTGTTTAACGATTCAACAAAGGTGTCAGAGTCGGGAGGATTCCCTGGACCATCCGGGCAATCCCGCGCGGGTTGGGATGCAGACCGTCGCTTAGATTGAGTTCAGGATCAAAGGCCACACCCTCAAGAAAAAATGGATAAAATGGTACATCATGTTGCCGGGCAAGAGATGGAAAGACCGAATCAAAGGCCTGGATATAGGCATCATCAAGATTGCGTGGGGCCAGCATACCAGCCAGCAAGATCCGGGCTCCGCTTTTTTTGATACGGGTAAGGATTTTATTCAAATGAGTCGCAGTTTTTGCCGGTTCAATGCCGCGCAAGGCATCATTGGCTCCCAACGCGACGATGACAATATCCGGCTGATCCCGTAACGACCAGTCAAGCCGTGCCTGCCCGGTTGCGGCTGTATCTCCTGAGACACCGCCATTGATCACGGTTGCGTCAAAGCCAAGATCCCGTAAACGCTTTTCCAGAACCGCCGGAAAACTCTCGTGATGTGCCAGGCCATAGCCAGCAGTCAGGCTATCGCCGAATGCCAGAATACGTACTGGTTGTGCATCCGTATCCGCCAGAGCCGGAAATATCCCGATCATCAACAGAGAAAACACAACCAGGAAAGAGCAAAAATATCGCATGATATTTTGTAAGGTAGTGTGTGAGCAGATATCGTATCGGTAGAAAATATTTTCAGAAAAAACAACCGGTTCAGATAAAAAATGGACGTAACAGAGCAATAAAATTACAGAGCAATAAAATTCAAAAATAAAGTCCGGCATTCAATAAGTCAGTAAAACTGCATATATTAAGAACGCATATGTTAACAACGCATACATTAACAACACAGAGAAAGAAAACCGATACATAAAAGAGCAGAAGATGGGAGAAACTCTGAAAGAATATGATCCGGGATAAAAAACCAGCATGCTCTTAAGCACAGCTTAACAGTGATGAAGGATAACAAAGCCATGAAAATCACACATCATCCACTTAAACGACACAATCCACATAAACCATGTTACGGATCTTTTTCAGAAACCCTCAGCAAAATTGACAGACACTGAAAATGTATTGTGAAAAAACCCCCCATACACCGGTTGGCAATGATGATCTAAAAACCGGTCATCAACCAGCAGCCGTTGAGCTTGATTCGGTGCGGTTATCTTTGCCAACCACGTCAGGCAAAGTTGATATTTTGCGTGGCCTTAGTCTGCGGGTCGAGGCTGGCGAGTCAGTGGCGGTGGTTGGGCCTTCCGGGGCCGGAAAAACCACAATGTTGATGGTGATTGCCGGTCTGGAGCCAGCCGATGAGGGGCATGTACGGGTTGCGGGCTGTGATCTTTCCGGCTTTGATGAAGGGGGGCTTGCCCGGTTGCGGCGGGAGCGTATGGGCATTGTGTTTCAGGGATTCCATTTGGCTCCGACTATGACGGCGCTGGAAAATGTTGCATTGCCTCTGGAATTTGCCGGACAAAGCCAGGCTGCGCACCGGGCCCGTGATGAATTGGCGGCGGTGGGTCTGGCTGACCGGGCCGGACATTATCCGGCTCAGCTTTCCGGCGGTGAGCAACAGCGGGTGGCGATTGCCCGGGCTTTGGTGGCGCGCCCGGATATTTTATTGGCGGATGAACCAACCGGTAATCTGGATGAAGCGGCCAGTGCCAATGTGATGGAATTATTATTTCGTCTCCAGCATCAGCACCAGACAGCCCTCATTTTGATTACCCATAATCCTGATCACGCGACCCTGGCCGGACGGGTAGAGCGTCTTGAAAATGGATGCATGGTTCCATCGGCTGCAACGGGCTGAATGGTCGGTATTCGGGTTGCAATGACCCTGAAGATTCCCTGATGCCGGTCCGTGATTGATCTCAGCTTGTTGTCTCAGCCATGAATTGAACGGATCATTGATCATCTTATGTCTGGGGTAATTTTATGTCTGGGGTAATTTTATGTCAGGTGATCGCATGAAGAATTCGGCTGATCTGTCTCTGGCCTGGCGGCTGGCCCGGCGTGATTTTCGCTCAGTTGGGCCGAGCTTTGTGATTTTGTTTTTATGTCTGGCTCTCGGGGTGGCGATGATCACCACGGTTGGAGCTGTTCTGGCGGCGGTCGATGCGGGGTTACAGTCTGAAGGACGGCGTCTTCTGGGTGGCGATATCGAGTTGCGTCTGGCCCAGCGTCCAGCCAGTATGGCAGAGCGTGATCTTTTGCAAAAAAGCGGCCTGTTATCCCATGCCATTGAAATGCGGGCTATTACGCGCCGGGAGACCGGAGAAGAAGAAAAAACTGCCCTGGCTGAGGTCAAGGCAGTCGATGAATTGTACCCTCTTTATGGTGGCTTGAAAACGGATCCCGATGACGTGGTCGATTTCAGTCAGCGTCTCGATGGTGTCTGGTCGGCTTATGCTGATGCGGCTTTAGCTGATCGGCTGGATCTGCGCATTGGTGATCTGTTTCGGCTTGGTGAAGCCCGTCTGGTTTTAACCGGCCTGATTGCCCGCGAACCTGACCGGGTGGCGAGTATTTTTTCCTTAGGGCCGCGGGTGTTGTTGTCTCAGGATGCCTTGCAGGATAGCGGTCTGTTACGGCCAGGGGCTTTGGCCGCCCATCTCTATCGTTTACGTTTTGATTCGAGAGTGGATATTGATGCCTGGCTGGAGGACTTAAAAGCCGCTTTTCCTCAGGCAGGATGGCAGATACGCACTCCGGATAATGCGGCTCCCGGGGTTGAACGTTTCATTGAACGTTTGTCTGTTTTTCTGACACTCAGTGCGATGACTGCCTTATTGATTGGTGGGGTTGGGATTGCCAATGCGGTGCGTACACATCTCAATACCCGGCTGCGTTCGATTGCCATCTTAAAATGCCTTGGTGCCCCGCCACGCGTTATCACGCACATCTATATCATCCAGCTTTCGATTGTCATTTTTGCCGCTATTTTGGTCGGTCTTTGTGCCGGTAGCGTGATGGCGTATCTGGGAAGTGAGGTTCTCAGCAAAGCAGCCCCGGTTCAGGCGGTTGCTGGTTTATATCTCCATCCTTTGCTGGCTGCTGCGGTTGCTGGTTTATTGGTCGCGGTGGCTTCGGCAGCCTGGCCTTTGGCAGCCGCAAGGGAAGTCAAGGCGGCGAATTTATTCCGTTTTGCTCTTATGCCACCATCGGCCCGGGCCAGCCTGGGGCTGGTGATGCTGACCGGGGGATGTTTTACTGGCCTGGTTTTATGGGTCTTTTGGGTTATTCCTGATTGGCGTTTTGCCCTTTGGTTTGTGTCCGGGGCCAGCATGGCTTTCTCCTGCCTTTGGGCGGCAAGCCATGTGGTTATTGCTGTTGCACAGTCTTGCCGGCGTTCTTTGGATATTGTCCCCCAGGCCTGGCCAGCGTTACGTCTGGCTTTGGCCAATTTGGTGCGTCCTGGTGCTCCAGCTTTGGGAGTCTTTTTATCCTTAGGAATCAGTCTTTCGGCCTTGATTGCTATTGCGGTCATTGATGAAAATTTATCCCGGTTGGTGACCAAACATATGCCCGAATCCGCGCCGGCTTATTTTTTTACCGATATTCGTTCTGATCAGGCGGCTGATTTTGAGACTTTGCTCACCCAGGCGGAAGGAGTCGGGAAATACGAAGGGGCACAGACAATACGCGGACGAATCACCGCCATTGCAGATATTGATGCCTCCTATGCCAAAGTGACTCCGGAAACCCAATGGGCTTTGCGCGGGGATCGGGTTTTTACCGCCTCTGCTACTGCGCCTCCGGGAACCGATATTGCCGAAGGGGTCTGGTGGCCGGCTGATTATCAGGGGGAGCCTCTGATCTCTCTGGATGCCGGTCTTGCTCAGGGATTTGGGGTTGGGATCGGAGATTACATGACTCTCAATATTCTGGGTCGGGATATCCGGGCCCGGATTGCTAATCTGCGATGGATTGACTGGGCGGGTCTTAATCTCAATTTCGCGGTTGTTCTCTCCCCCAATGTTCTGGATGGTGCACCCATCAATCATATTTATGCGGTTTATACTGCTCCGGAGAATGAGCATGCCTTATGGATGATGGTGGTCAGTCATTTTGATGCTGTGACACCGATTCGGGTGCGTGATGCCCTGGAGGCCGCTATGCGTCTCATCGCCAAAGTGTCTCTGGCGGCTCAACTGGCAGCGGCTGCGACTCTCTTTTCCGGGATTCTGGTTCTGATTGGTGCAATGGCAGCCGTTCAGTCACAATCATTGCGTGAATTGGCGATTTTCAAGGTTCTGGGAGCAACCCGGCGGCAATTACAACGGGCCTATCTGATTGAATACGGCCTTTTGGGGATCATTGCCGGGGGGCTGGCGATTGTTTTCGGGACCGCCGGGGGATGGGGTGTTGTCACTCAGTTGATGGGCGGGGATTGGTTTATCTCTGCTGAATTTCCTCTTCTTACGGCTGCCGCCTGTACATTTTTGACCATTATGGCCGGTGCTGCTGCGATTGGCTGGACGTACCGGCATCGGGCATGTGTCTATTTACGCAATGAATGAGGAGGTATTCGGGTGAGCATTATTGTGGATAACAATCTTCGGGAAATGGTTTTTGGGAAATGGTCTTTGGGGAGATATTTTTCTCCAGACATGGGCATTCCCCCCTTCTTTGTAAGGGGGAGAATGATATAACAGACCCGGTTAATGCTCAGGACTGGTTGGTATTTTTTTTGATTTCCCCTAAACCTTCTGTGACCCGTTCGGTCAGGGTATGGGCGATTTTTTCCTGAGCTTGCGTGATGATTGCAGCCATTTTCCCCATATCCTCAAGTGATTTTTCATAAGATTTCTGAATGAGGTTAAGCTGATGAATGGCGGTTTCCCGGGGGTCTCCTGATTCAATGATCTCAGTGTAGCTGTGGGTTGTTTTATCAAGCATCTCGCTGAGTACGCGGTCTTGATGTTCGATCATCGACCGGACTCCGGCCATCATTTCCTGGTTGGCCATAGTCAGAGCAGCGATATTTTTTTTCTGGCTGCTTAAAAAAGTATCGACCGCCGTGAGCGGTATTTTGTATTCGGAGGCGAGTTCAGCGCATGTATCGGCGAATGTTGCCGGATCAAAGGCGCGCATCATTTTTTCAAAAGCCGGATTGAATGCTCCCTCACCGCCAGCTTTTTTCGATGATGTCCCTGAATGGGTCCCTGATTTATTGGTTTTTGCCATGATAGTCTGTCCTTTTGAGATGATCGTCTGTTTTTTTTAAGATTAAGCTTTTGAGGATTAAGCCTTTTGAGGTTGAGCAATTTTTTTAACAGAAAATGATTGCTGAAAAACCAGCAAAAATATCATGATGTTGGTTATATTGATGATGACATGTACCATAAAGACCGCAGACAAACCAAGCCAGAATACATGTCTTGGGGAGAAGATCATTTCTTAGGGAACATATCATCGGTTGCATGATCATTCTATGCGCCCGGCATTGATTGATTGTGAATCAACCCGCCATAAACCCGGTTTTACCGACTTTCAGTCTTCCTGTTTATATCTCTCAACCCCTTCAGGCCGGATGGATATGGCTCCATCAGGAGACATGTTTTTTGACGTTGTTTCTTTTGATGTTGCTTCTTTTGGGGGGTGCAGATCTGGCTCCTGATATGTCTGGAGATATGTGATGATTGTTTTTGATGATTACTTCCGGAGGGATAGAAGAATGTCCTAAAGAGGTAAATAATCAATCATTTCTTTAAGTATGGTAATAAATTCGGCGTCTTTATCAAGGTATATTGTTAATAAGGAGAATAAGAAACCATATTATACATAATAATACTTTTGTTGTATGGTTTATATTTCGTATTTTACTCTAATTCTCATTTGTTTTTCTTGTTCTATCAAGGCAAAGTGACAGCGTTCTTGCGGTTTATTGGTATTTTACACCGATTCGTATGCAGGTTACCCTAAACTGACCGTTATGTTTTTTGGTTGGTTCACCGGTTTTCTCTCTGCGGTGCTCATTCTTGTGGGAATGGTCTCTTATGAGAAGAGTGGGGTACGTGCTTCGGGTGTTTTTGCCTGAAGTTGCTGAGAATGCGGGAATCTCACGGTATAAACAGGCCGTGAGGGGCGGGATGACAGATCGCCTCTATGGTTGCCATCATGGTGGTTGGTTTTGCTGGTTGGGGCAGATGCATAGTGGTCACAACCGGCAAGTTGGCAGCTGCGTAAACAGGAGATGCGTCATTCCCGCAACCCGGCTTAGGAAAAATGCGGATCACGCACAGCACTATATGACAGCACCCTCTGTCAGTACCCTTTGTCAGTGATCGCAGTTATTTTCAGGTTTTTTTCATTTTTTGAGCCTTTTGGTTGGTCGGTGGCTGCATCCTTATGGATGTATTTTTTCATAAAAAATGAACGTAAAACAGAATAAAAAAACCAATAAAACGACGGTCAGGGTCATTTTGATGAAGATATTCCCCCAATCCAAACCATCGGTTAACCCAATGCGTTTATAACATAACGGGTTGAAAAAAGATGAAGCCCGCCAGCCCATCCAATCAGATGGATCAGGCCGGTGATGAGGGAGGAGATGATGAAAATCATTATTGCCGATGACCACCCGGTGTTTCGTATTGGGATGACATATGCCCTGAAGAATTATTATGGTCAGGATACCGAGATTATGGAGGGCAATGATTATGCTGAAATTTTCAAACTGGTCTCGGAAAACCCGGATGCGGATTTTATTTTTTGTGATCTTGAGATGCCGGATCGTGAACCAGAAAAAGGATTACCGGCATTGGTTAAAGCGGCTGGCAATATTCCGGTTCTGGTGGTTTCCGGACGCGATGATCCTCAATCCATACAGATGTCGCTTCATGCCGGTGCCAGAGGGTATCTGATCAAACAGACGACCATGAATATTTTACGTCCTGTCCTTGATTTAATTGCTTCTGGTGAGGTCTATGTTCCATCCAGGGCACTGGGTGGCAGTATGTCCGGCAGTTTTGGCTGGTATAAAACCCATAATGATTTTCCTCTCCGGATTGCCCATGTTCTCAGCAAGCGACAACTGGAGATTTTACAAGCTCTTGCCAATGGCCTTTCCAATAAGGAAATTGCCCGCCAACTGGGTATTGTTGAATCAACAGTGAAGGTTCAGCTCAAAACCATTTATCGAAAAATCAATGCCCGTAACCGGACCGAAGCCGCCCTGGCGATGCGTTTTTTCCGGGATTGTCCGGACTCACCGGATGTGCCGGATATCACCGAAGGGGTTCTTGCTCAAACCAGCCGTTCAGAAGCGGTTTCGCAACCAGCCTGATTAAAAATCGCCGGGCTGGAGCCGTATCATGATCAGAGTTTTCCCGGTTTCTCAGGAATGGGGAATATATAGAGTTAGGAATATCAATTCCGTGCTGGTTATTGGTCTGTTATGATCCCCGTTTTAGTATTATTCCCGTTTTAGCCGCTTTTATTCAGCCATTTCCGTTCATGCGTACGGATGCTGATCCTGGGGTGGTTTTGATTGATCACCCGCTGAAATTTTCCAGCTCAATTAAAAGGGTGCTGGTTCCGAATAAATCGGTTGTCGTTGATTCGCGACGTTCGGTCTTGACCAGGCCAACATCCGGCGCGAACCAGTCAATATTTTCGACCACAACCCGCACCCGGCCCAGACCGCGATCACCGATGAAAACGGTTTCCCCGACTCCGCGGGTGCGCAGGCAATTCTTAAAAACGCCGGCCGGAACCTGCACCGTATCGCTCACCGATTCGATTTGATACGTCATGTTGAAATCCACTGTGACCCGATAATCATGATCAAGGGGATAACGGCGAACCAGAAGATAGGTCCGGCTGGGGACTTCCCAACCTGTTCCTTCCTCAAGGGGGTATTTGAATACATAACGGGGTTGCGCCTCAAAATGGACCGGCGCTGTGGGCCGGACCTGGTAAGCAACCCGGCGTATCCCTTCAGTGTCATCGAAATAATAATAGAGGCTGTTGTTTTCGCGCAGACGCGGGGTCAGGCGAAATGTTTCGATCTCATCATTTCCGGCAACATCATCCGATTGGGTGAGGGTGACCGGATGAAGATTGGAGACAACAATTTTTTTGAGTTCTTTGGGTTCAACTTCAGGAAGAATGGTGACCCGGTAATTCCAGGATAAATCAGATTCAAGAGGGAAGAAATCAGAGTCTTCCTGGCATCCCGATAAGACACCCAAACAGATAACCAAGATGATGAAACACCGCATTATCGGCATGTTGATTCGGGAACCCGCATCATCAAAGCCGGGCCATGAAATTTTTCCCATGATCATTTTTCAGGCAGAACAGAGGTTGGTAAATCAAAAAAATTCAGCTTAACTGGTTCTAAGGCTTGCTGAGCCTGATCGGTGCGGGCCATGACATTCCCGGCCCCATCCTCTTCGATTTCACCGATTTGTGGTGTTCCGTCCTGGATTGCGTTCATCGCTGTTGCGACTTTTTTATGGACCTCATCAGAATACTCAATCTCAAAAGAGCGCGGAACACTCAGCCCGGCATTCTCACCCATGGATGTGACCCATATATAAATGCGTCCAGGTGTTCCGGTGGTTTTATTGGGTTCATAAATCTGAGCCGAAATGAGGCGGAAATTATTCGGCATATCCTGCATGGTCGGCCAGCCCAGCAGCGAAGTAAGGCCAAAATAATTGATGATATAGAATGCCGAAACCAACACAGTTGTTCCGGCCTTAAGGCTCCAGTGGAAACGGGTATAGAGGCATAAAAAAGCCAGCAGGCAAGCGGTCAGGACATAGCCCCCGATCAACGCGATAAGTGATAATGTCATGATGATTCTCTGTCCGGTCTCTTTCCAGGCGATGTGAGCGTTATGATATGATGATCTTCCGTATTGTGATGACCAGGCCGGGGATTAGCGCAAAGTAACCAGTTTTTTCGGCAAGCTGTTGGTCTCCAGGATGCGACCATTTGCTGATACGGTAAACCGCACGGCTGTTTTTTCATCTCCTTGTTGTTCAAGCGTCACCGTTCCATAATAAACAACTTCGAGTTTCGGATTAACCTTTTCAACCTTCACATTCACATCAACTGGTTTTTTGGTTTGGGTCGCATAATAATGGAGATTAACCACATATTCTCCTGATACCACCCCGCGCAAGGTGACAACTTCCTGATTGAGCGGGTTCACAACTGTCTCGCCATTGATTTTGATGGTATCATTCAGGTTTCCTCTGTCATCACGATCCAGATGCAGCAACTCATTTTCAGGATTGCGAAACCATACCAGATTTCCTGAGGGATTTTCGACCCAGATATCAATATCATCAGGGCTGGCGTCCTGCCAACCGATGGTGATGATATATTCAGCCTTGGGATTGATGATTCCGCTCTTGGCAACCGGATTCATAAACATAATGGCGATGAAAAACAAAAACGTAAACCCAAGCAGAGCGTTGAATAAAAGATCCGTAAACGGATCTGCTTTCAAACGACGCTTGTTGTAAGGCACGGAGCTAGACCGTTTCCCGGGTCAGGAGAGGGGAGACATTCACCTCAATGATCTTGGTGATCAGGGCCATGAGGTTATCTGACCCATTTTCCAGAAGCTGATACTGCACGGCCAGCAACATGCCCCCGACCAGCCCGGCCAAAGTGGTGAACAAAGCCACTCCCATGCCGGCACTCATGCTGCCCAGAACCTGCTGCATGATGTTGGCATCAAAAGAGGTGATATCCGCCACCGATCCCAACATGATAATAAAACCAACCACGGTGCCTAAAAGACCGAGCTTGAGCAGGATATCAGAAATGAACCAACCGAATTCATTCTGGGCCCGTAATTTATCACCATAAGCCCTGATGAGATTATTCCGCTCAATGATGACGGCATCACGGCGACCATCATTGACCTGGGCCTGGTCAAGAATTTCACCAATGAGGCTGGTTAAAAGACTGCGGGGAAGCTGGCCTCCGTCTGCGGTGACAATCACCTGATCCCGCCGGTTTAGAGGACAGGCCCCATGACGGCGTAAAATATTCCAGATATCCCGGGTTGCGTCCAGCTGGTCCGACACATGAAAAACCCGCCAGGCACAATGGATATTGGTCGCGATATACAAAAACGTGATCAAGAGAGAAATATAGCTACGGTCACTGACATACAGTCTTTCCAGATAGCCAAGATCTGCGGCGATGGCGATCAAAAAGGCAATCACGCCGTTGATCAGAAGCCAGCGCAGGAAGAGGTGATGCCGTTGTGTCCGGGCATCTTTGGCAATTTCCTGGTAATCCCAGACTGCAAACATTCCAACATTTCCCTTGTTATGTGTACGGTTCGGTTCTGTGTAGGTTTTATTATTTATGCGAATTTTTTCTGGTGATTATAATACCGTTCAGGCTGTTGGGGTCTGGTTTTCCCACTTCTCAGTGCTTTTACGTATATCACGTATATGACGTATATCACTGACGTACATCACTGACGTACATCACTGACGTACATCACTGACGTACATCACTGACGTACATCACGTATATGACGTATATCACGTATAACGTATATCACGGGTTTTTTGTCGTATTGACCGGGTGTGCCTGGCCCCCGGCTGGTTGAGCGGCAGAGCCGACAACCGGGTTTAATTCAGCCGATTTCCCGTTTTCAAGTGTTGTATTATCTTTGCGGCTGATATGGTCACGCAGTTCGCTTAAATCGATGAAGTAGTCGGCTTGCCGCCGCAATTCATCGGCGGCGACTTTTTGAGAAGAATCAACAGTGCTGATCACGCTGACCCGGGTTCCTTTGCGTTGGACTGCTTCAATCAGACGGCGGAAGTCACCATCACCTGAAAACAAAACGGCATGGTCAATTTTATCGGCCATTTCCAGCATGTCGATTGTGAGCTCCACATCCATATTGCCCTTGACTTTACGCTGGCCGGCGGCGTTGGTAAATTCTTTAGTTGGTTTGGTCACCATGGTGTAGCCATTGTAATCAAGCCAATCAACCAGAGGCCGGATGGGAGAATATTCTTGCTCTTCAACCAGAGCAGTGTAATAGAATGCGCGGACCAGACGGGCCTGGGCACGAAAGAAACCCAGAAGTTTCTTATAATCAACATCATAGCCTGCCGCACGGGCGGCAGCGTAAAAGTTGGATCCATCAATAAATAAGGCGACACGCTCTTCGGGATAAAATTCCATTGGGTACCTTTATCACTTGTTGATCAATATATATCAATTATTCGCTCTGTATCAATTCGCTCTGTATCCATTTATGTATCTGTCAATGAAACAGGGCACTCTATACTATATGGGGTATCTTGTTCGAGATATCATGCTTCAAAAAAACATCCTGAAAATTTTTGAAATATGAATTTTTGAAATATGAGAATTTTTGAAATATGATACGTGTGCAATATGGTCATTTACAATGTGATCATTTTTTTGGTTTTTAGTGATCTTTTTACGTAATTTTTGGGTGATCCTTTTATATATCAGGTGATTCCTTTACATATTGATTCCTTTACATATTACTGTGTTCTCTATGATTTTTATTCAGTTTTCGGGCAGTTTTTCCGGTAATTTTTCCTGATTGATCAATGGTATCGTGATTTATATTGGGATCGGTTCCAATTTATCCAGTGAGCATTACGGATCGTCTTTGGCAATTTGCCGGGCTGCTGTGGATTGCTTGTCCGGATATGGCCGGGTTGTGCTGTGTTCGCCCTGGTATGAAAGTGCTCCGGTTCCGGTTTCTGACCAGCCCTGGTTTGTTAATGGTGTTGTGTGTTATCAAACGGCTCTGGAACCGACTGCTTTGCTGGACCAGCTCCACCGGTTGGAAGAGAGCTTTGGTCGCATTCGGTCCCAACGCAATGAAGCGCGGATCCTTGATCTGGATTTGTTGGCATATGGTGATTTGGTGCTGTCCTGTTTGCAGGAACAGGCCGGGGATGATATGGCGGGGAAAGCAGATATGGAGGACTTAGATATGGAGGGCTTAATGGTACCGCATCCCCGCATGCATCAGCGGGCTTTTGTTTTACTGCCGTTGCGTGATATTGCTCCTGATTGGGTTCACCCGGCTATGGGCCAGTCGATTAAGGATTTGATTGAATTGCTGCCCAGTATTCAGGATATTCGCCCGATTGCATCACCTGATTGATGATTTGCCGGGGTCTTGTCTGAGAGAAGAGCTTGCTTTGGTGATATTTGGCCCGTATAGATGCGTTGGTTTTTTTGTCTTTGGTTTTTTTCACGTCTTTATCATATGATTTTCGTTTTGATCATATGATCTTTACCGGACTAATCACTGGATATTTTTTTTTGAGGATTTCATGGCTCGTGTGACGATTGAGGATTGTATCCTTCAGGTTCCTAATCGGTTTGATCTGGTGGTGTTGGCGGCCCGCCGCAGCCGCGATATTGCTTCCGGGGCACCGCTGAGCGTTGAGCGCGATGACGATAAAAACCCCATCATTGCCTTGCGTGAGATTGCTGGTCAGCATGTGAGCGTTGAGGAAATATCCGAATCGGTGACCCAAAGTTTTCAGCGTTTCGTAGAGGCTGATGACGCTGAGGAAGAGGTGACTGAGCTGGGTGCGCCACAGAATCTGCCTTCCGGTGACCCGGATACTGCCCATGATGCCGGACAAAAAGAGCCTGAGGAGCAATCTGATCCTGCTCAGCAATCCGTTGCTTCTTTGACGGTTGAGGCAACCGAACCAGAGATTTCTGATCCTTCTGCAAGCTCTGTTACTGAACTGGCTGAAGAATAGGGGGCGTACTCTGTCTGTCGCTCAGTTCTTTTTCTTATTCCTGATTCTCACCCATTCTTTGACTTTAAGTATTGATACGCCTTTCCCTGGCCAATATATCCGATCATGAGGATGGCTGGGAGTCAGATGAAGCCGGGGGCTGGTGTCCCTGGCTTTTTTGTTGTTTCCGGTAATGGGTTATCTGGTATGACTGAGTCTGGTATTACCAGAGTGGGTACCACAGTGATAGCCACGGTCATTGTTACAGTGATAGCCACAGTAATGTTCACAGTATCGACCAGGAAAACTCCGGGAATATCTGTTGTGTAAATGTCTGTCTGTGGGTGTTTGTCTGTGGATGCGCTCAGTAGTTGGTTGATTCTCTTTAGATTTCTTTTACGCCAGAATTTCAGGGAAGATATGTAAAGAAGAGAATACAAAAGAAATACATCATACATTATGATTACATGATGATCCGGTATTGATAATCTCATCATCAAATTGGGACCGGAATGGGGGGCGTGCGGTCCGGAGACAGTAAAATGGTTCGCCAGTACGAACTGATTGAGCGCGTTAAATCCTATGATCCGGATGTCGATGAAGGCATTCTCAATCGCGCCTATGTTTTTGCGATGAAGGCGCATGGGTCACAGCTCAGAGCATCCGGAGACCCTTATTTTTCTCACCCGATTGAAGTTGCGGCGATTTTGGCCGGGATGCGTCTTGATGTCGGGACCATCGTTACGGCTCTTCTCCATGATGTTATTGAGGACACCGTCTATTCGCGCAATGATATCGCGACCATGTTCGGTGATGAAATCGCGGCATTGGTTGATGGGGTGAGCAAGCTATCACAAATTGAATTGCAGCCAGGCCAATCAAGCCAGGCCGAAAATTTCCGTAAACTGATTTTGGCAATGTCCGATGATATTCGGGTTCTGCTGGTCAAGCTGGCGGATCGTTTGCATAACATGCGCACCCTGAGTTATGTGACTGATCCTGAAAAACGCCGCCGTATTGCTTTGGAAACACAGGATATTTATGCGCCGCTGGCCGGACGCATGGGAATTCATAACATACGTGATGAACTCGAAGAATTGGCATTTGTTGAGCTTCATCCGGATGAATATGAATCAATCACCCGGCGTTTATCGTCTTTGCGGGTCGAAGGTCATGACCAGGTTGCGCGCATCATTACTGAGCTGGAAGAGAATTTAGACAATGCTGACATTACCGCACGGGTTTCCGGGCGCGAAAAAAAAGCCTGTTCGATATGGAAAAAAATGCAGAACAAGGCGGTCGCGTTTGAACAGCTTTCCGACATCATTGCGTTTAGAATTGTTGTTGACTCAGTTGAGACCTGTTACCGGGTTTTGGGAATTTTGCATACCGGCTATTCGGTCATTCCGGGCCGCTTCAAGGATTATATCAGTACGCCAAAACCCAATGATTATCGTTCCTTACATACATCGCTGATTGGTCCTTTTAAGACCCGTATTGAGATTCAGATACGTACCGCTGAGATGGATGATGTTGCCGAGCGCGGTGTTGCTGTTCACTGGATTTATAAGCAAGGGGCAAGTGGTCGTGAAGGGCGCCGTTACCGATGGATGCGCGAATTGCTGGATATCATGGAGAATGCGTTCGGAGCTGAAGAATTTCTCGAACACACCAAAATGAGTATGTATAGCGATCAGGTTTTTCCTTTCACACCAAAGGGCGATGTGATTGCGTTACCCCATGGGGCGACCTTGCTTGATTTTGCCTATGCGGTTCATACCGATATTGGTGACACCTGTATTGGGGCAAAGATCAATGGTCGTCTGGTGCCTTTGAGGACTGAACTGCGCAATGGTGATCAGGTGGAAATTGTGCGTTCAGCTCAGCCGAGCATCAATCCCAGATGGGAAAATTTCGTTGTAACAGGCAAGGCGCGGTCTTGTATTCGCCGCTATATCCGGGTTCGTGAGCGTGAGGAATTCATTGGTTTGGGACGCTCAATCCTGCCTCAGATCTTTGCATCCAGGAACCAGATTTTTTCCGAAAATGCGCTTGAGCCGGCTCTTAAGACATTGGAACTGGATAGCCTGGATGATCTGTATGCCGCCATTGGGTCGGGGGAATTAACCTCTTCTCAAGTTCTGGCGGTTATATTTCCTGACCACCAGCCTGCACCAATGGATGATGGTGATACTGTTTTACTTTCTAAGCGGTCTGATGACCAGAGACCGGTTGATGCTGTGTTGATTCGTGGCTTAACATCTGGCGTTTCGATTCATTATGCAGGCTGTTGTCATCCGTTACCTGGCGACAAAATTGTTGGCATCATTGCGGTCGGCAAAGGGGTGACAATCCATGTGGTTGCGTGTGACCATGTGAGTCCTGATATGTCAGATTCTGAGCATATGGTTGCGGTTTCCTGGGACGCATGCGATGATCAGAAGGGTTTCTTTGTGGGGAGACTTTCTGTTGTTTTGGCCAATAACGTTGGGAGCCTGGGCTCTTTAAGTACGGTTATCGGCAAATATGACAGCAATATTACCAATCTTAAAATTACCAACCGGTCACCGGATTTTTTTGACATGGTGGTTGATCTGGAGGTGCGCGATGTGCAGCATCTCTCCCATATTATGACGGCTTTACGATCTACCCCGGCGGTGCATTCAGTCGAACGTCCGCGCAGTTGGGAATCGGCTTGAGTATTGCTTATTAAGTATTGCATTCAGCCACCATATCTCACCATATCTCACTATATCTGACATATATGTTTAATCGCCGTCATCGTCCTCATTGGATTGTTTCTTTGCGTGAATGGGTATGGCCACGGGCCGGCTGGCGCCGGGTTGGGCGTTACCTGATTCATCGGCTGGCCAGGGTTCAGGGATCCCCGGAGCATATTGCACGTGGAGTGGCTTTTGGGATTGCGGTTTCATTCACCCCCTTTATTGGCCTGCATGTTTTGTTAGCAGCCGGTCTGGCCTGGATATTTGGTGGCAATGTGATTGCGTCAGCTTTGGGTACGATTGCCGGAAACCCCTGGACGTTCCCTTTTATCTGGCTGATTACATACCGGATTGGAGCGGTCTTTCTGGGTTCACCTGATCTCGCACTTGATGAAATGAGCTGGGGTTTCATTCGGGATCATTTTTCAGATGTCCTGGTTCCGATGATGGTGGGGGCTGTTCCTTTATCCGTTGGTTCCTGGTGTATGACCTATTTTGTGTTGCGTCATTTGATCACCACGTATCAGCATCGCCGCCGGGCTGCTATTGGCAGGGAGCCGACGCATCGGGAGAGTGAGGGACCGTAAGATGAGGGACCGTAAGATGCGTCTTGGTGTGAATATTGATCATATTGCCACAATACGAAATGCCCGGGGTGTTTCCTATCCGGATCCTATGCGGGCTGCTCATAGTGTTGCGGAGGCCGGGGCTGATATTCTGACTGTTCATTTAAGAGAGGATCGCCGTCATATCCGGGATGACGATGTGGCGGGTCTGATTGCTGACCAGGATTTGCCGGTTAATCTCGAAATGGCACCGGTGGATGAGATGATTGATATTGCTTGTTCTTTGCGTCCGTATGCTTGTTGTCTGGTTCCCGAACGCCGCGCTGAGCTGACGACCGAAGGGGGGCTGGATGTTGTTGGTCTCGGTGATGTTTTGGCTGATCCTGTACGTATTCTGGGTGAAAAGGGCATCCGGGTTTCCCTTTTCATTGATCCACAGATTGAGCAACTCCGGGCTGCTCAGATGCTGGGGGTTCCATGTGTGGAGCTGCATACCGGGTCTTATGCCGCTATGGGGCCAGGTCACAATGATGGGTTGGCGCGGTTACAGATGGCCGCCGCAACAGCGGTTGATCTGGGCCTTGAATGTCATGCCGGGCATGGTTTGACATATGACACTGTTGGACCTGTTGCGGCGTTACCGACAATTTCTGAACTGAATATTGGCCATTTTTTAATCAGTGAGTCGATTTTTCTTGGCCTGCGGGAGGCGGTCTGCCGTATGGTGACATTGATCAATGCTGCTGGTTCTTCCTGCCAGAGTGATCCCGGATCATCCTGATTATCATGATTCTTGGCCTTGGCAGCGATTTGGTGGATATGCGCCGTATCCGGAGATTATGGGCTCGTTATGGGGATCGTTTTTCTGGTCGTCTTTTCACGATTGAGGAACGTGCTGAGGCTGAGGCTTCCCGGGATCCTGCGGCTGTTTATGCCAGGCGTTTTGCGGCTAAAGAAGCTGCAGCCAAAGCCCTGGGTACCGGCATTGCTCAGGGGGTTTTCTGGCGCGATATCGTGGTGGCTCACAATTCCGGCGGCATGCCTGTTTTGGTGCTCACCGGCGGGGCGGAGAAGCGGTTGCAGGCGATCACATCAAACGGTACAACACCCCATATGATGGTTTCTTTATCTGATGAGCCGCCTTTTGCTCAGGCAATCGTTGTGATTTCTGCGGTTTAAGATTTAAGGTTTGCATGTCTTGATGTGTCCGCTTTTGCCTGGCAACTCTCTGGTTGGCTGGATGTTTTTTTAATCCATTGATCATTTTCTGAGTGGATTGTTTTTTGAATGGACCATTTTTTAAAAGGTCTCTTGTGTCGGTTGTTTTCCTTAAGGATTGGGCATTTTCGAATATGGCGTTTCAGGATTGGTTTTTTCAGGATTTGGCATGTCTGTGACGCCTGATGCTGACGGGCAGAATTCCCGCACAGGTTGGCACAGTTGGCGACCGCTCATTTTTGCTGTTTTTCTGGCACTGGGTATTCGTACTTTTGCCTATGAGCCGTTTAACATTCCCTCTGGCTCAATGATTCCAACGCTTTTGGTTGGGGATTATCTGTTTGTTTCTAAGATGTCTTACGGGTATTCGCGCTATTCCTTACCCTTTGGTCTTCCCCTGATTTCCGGGCGTCTATTCACCCAATCGCCTGAACGTGGGGATGTTGCGGTTTTTAAGACTCCGGCTGATAACCAGACCGATTATATCAAACGGATTATTGGCTTACCCGGAGATGAAGTACAGATCCGCAATGGTGCTCTGTTTCTCAATGGCCAGCCGGTTGGCCGGGACCGCGTCGGTTCCTATAGCTATCAGAGCCGGTTTGGTTATACCAAAACACTGACACGCTATCGTGAGACTCTGCCTGGCGGGGTTTCTTATGAGATCCTTGAAGAAAGTGACACCCGGCCCCTTGATAACACCTCCGTTTATACGGTCCCGGAGGGGTATTATTTTGCTCTGGGTGATAACAGAGATAATTCGACCGATAGCCGTGTTTCCACCACGCATCAGGGGGTTGGGTTTATCCCGGTTGATAACCTGGTGGGCCGGGCTGATTTTATCTTTTTCTCTACCAATGGCAGTGCAGGTTTCTGGCAATTTTGGAAATGGCCGTTTGCCATTCGTTATGAGCGTCTGTTTCAGCCGATTGACTGATCGGGCCGGTCGGGAGAGGAAGCGATGATGGGTGCCGGTTACGCGATTCTTGAATCCAGAATTGGCTACCGCTTCCGGGACCATGATTTGATGGTGCGTTGCTTGTTCCATGCCAGTGCTTCTGAGGGCCGCGATGCCAAAGCGGCCCGTGATTTTCAGCGTTTTGAATTTTTGGGCGACCGGGTGCTTGGTTTGGGGGTTGCTGAGCTTCTTCTCAAGACTCATCCTGATGAAGATGAAGGCCAGATTTCGCGCCGTCATGCCTTTCTGGTTGACCAGGCGACTCTGGTTTCGATTGCTTCTGAGATTGGTTTAAAGGAATGGATTGCTTTATCCCGGGGCGAGCGCCGTTTAATCCATCATCGCCATGCCTCTATATTGGCCGATGGGCTGGAGTCTCTTTTGGCGGGTATTTATCTTGATGGCGGACAGGAAGCAGCACGGCAAGTGATTGAAAAATTATGGAAAAGCCGGGTGGCTGATCAGGGGGAGCCGCCTCTTAATCCAAAATCGGCTCTTCAGGAAATGGTACAGGCCAGGGGATTGCCGCTTCCTGATTATCATGTGGTTGCTGTGCGGGGTTCGGACAGTCAGCCAGTGTTTGAGATTGAGTTGCAGGTCCCTGGTCTGGAGCCGGTCCGGGCCCAGGGCACATCGAAACGTCTTGCCACCACCGCTGCTGCCCGGATGATGCTGGCGGTTTTGCAGCAAAACGATGCCTGAAGTGATCCCGACAGCGTCTGGTCGTAAGGGCGAAAAGAGCGATTTAAGCAATCAGAACTGTGAGCGTCGCTGTGGTTTTGTTGCCGTTATTGGTCCGCCGAATGTCGGAAAATCGACCCTGGTTAATCGCTTAACCGGTGCCAGGGTATCGATTGTGACGGCCAAACCTCAGACCACCCGTAACCGGGTTATGGGTCTGGTTGTTGTTGGTTTGACTCAGATTATTCTTCTTGATACGCCGGGATTTTTTGCCCCCCGTTCTGGTCTGGATCATGCGATGTTGTCTGCTGCCCGGCGCAGTGTTTCTCAGGCTGATGCGGTGCTTTTTCTGGTCGATGCAAAAGCAGATCCTGGCGGTGCTGAGCGGGCTGTTAAAGAGTTGCGTGATACCACAGCTTCCCCCATTATGATGCTGGTTTTGAATAAGATTGACCGGGTTGCCCGACCATCTTTGCTGGCTTTGGCGCAGTCTTTTAATCGCTGGGTTGAGTTTGAGAAGACATTCATGATTTCGGCATTATACGGTGATGGGGTTGATGACATGACCGGGGCGCTGGCGTCTGCGTTGCCTTTGGGTCCGTGGCTTTTCCCCGAAGATCAAATCACCGATGCGCCTCAGCGGGTTTTGGCGAGTGAACTCACCCGTGAGCAGGTATTCCTCAGATTGCGCCAGGAATTACCCTATGCAGCAGCCGTGGAAACCGAAACCTGGCAGGAATTTTCCAATGGTGATCTGCGGTTGGAACAAATAATTATTGTTGAGCGTGAAACCCAGAAAGGAATCGTCATTGGCAAGGCTGGTGGGCGTATTAAAGAAATTGGGGCTGCGGCCCGACGTGAGATAGCCTCTGTTTTTGGTCGCAAGGTGCATTTGTTTTTACGGGTCAAAGTCCGCCCCGGATGGCGTGAGGATCCGCGGTATTTGCGGGCATTGGGTTTAGAGATATCCGGTGCGTAATCGTCTGGAAAACAACCGGTTGATTAGATTTTGGTTGATCAGGATATTTCTGGAATATCAGCAGAAAAGCCCAGGGATATGATCAGAAAAGCCCGGGAAGCCGGACATGGATTGGCGTGATAACGGAATCATTCTGAGCACCCGCCCTCATGGCGAAACCTCGGCGATTGTTACTCTTTTGACCGGGCAATATGGGCGTTATGCTGGTCTGGTACGCGGGGCCCGCTCGGCCCGTTGCGGTGGTCTTTACCAGATCGGTAATCAGGTTGTTGCCCAATGGCGGGGCCGGTTACCGGAACATTTAGGCAGCCTGAGTTGTGAATTGTGCCATTGTCCGGCTGCTCATTTAATGGATGATCCCGATGGTCTTGCTGCTTTAGCTGCTGCTTGTGCGGTTATTGATATGGCGGTTCCTGAGCGCGAACCACAGGCGAAAATTCATGCTGATTTTAGTCACCTGATTGCGGTTTTTGAAAATGGCGGTGGGGGGATGTCTTATGGGGTCGCCTATAGTCTTTGGGAACGTGACCTCCTGGGAGATTTGGGCTTTGGTCTTGATCTTTCTCAATGCACCGTAACCGGTGCGCAATCGGATTTGATTTATGTCTCCCCCAAAAGCGGGCGGGCTGTCAGCCGGGAGGCCGGGTCTGCCTATCATGATAAATTATTGAGGCTCCCGGCTTTTTTTCTTCCCTCCGCAGCTTCGCAACGGTTTGGTGACGTGGTTCATTCTCCGCAAGGGGCTGATATTGTGGCGGCATTGAAATTGACCGGCTATTTTTTACAGCGTTACGTTTTTTCATTTTCCCGGTCTCTGTCAGGCTTCGATGGTTCTTGTCCCGGGCCGCCGGCACGTCAACGTCTCTTTGAGCGTCTGGCCCGGCATGCCTGACCAGGACATATCATCACCGCATGCAGCAAAGAGAGTGAGAAAGACATATCTGGTCATGACGTCTGGTATGACGTCTGGTGATGACGTCTGGCAATAAAGATACGTTCTCTCTGGTCACAGAGTGATCTGAAGATCAGTTTATGGTGGCTGGATGATTGAGCCTGGTCATAATCAAAAATCTGGCAACAACGAAAAAAAAGACTGGATCACAAATGCTCATAAAACCAGTCCTGATCATCCTTGCTGTGGTGGTTGTGTTGATGATGGTGCTGATTTTTCTGGTTCCCGACACCCGGTCAGTCACCCATCATATGGATATAAAGGGAACGATAGACCAGGTATGGGCTGTTTATACGGATCCGGGTTCTCAGGCTGGCTGGCGTGATGACATCAAAGAGGTTGTCGGTCTGACCGGGGAAAAAGGATCACGACAATGGACCGAAGTCTCAACCAGAGGAATCATCATTGATTTTCGGGAAACTGTTTTTGATGCTCCGGTAAAATACGGGTTGGCAATTTCCTCAGAAGGGCATTTTAAGGGAGATTACCATGCGCAATTTGAACAAACAGAACCGCATCTGGTTCGGGTGACCATGACTGAGTCCATGACATCACTGGGGTTGGGGTCAAAATTTGTGTCACTGATTTTTGTGCCACCCAGACAGTTGATTGAGCAGTTTGCCAATGATGCTCAGCGTGAAATTGATCGCCGCTCAGGGATCACGTCTGAATGATCCCCAGATACTCTCCATGGGGTATGATGAGGTATGCGGTAATTTTTACGGTGATTTTACAGTGAGCTTACAGTGATTTTTACGGTGAGTTTACAATGAGTTTTACGTTTGATTTTCCGCGCGCTTTTTTTAAGAGATTTTCTTTAGAGGGGGATCTCTCACAAACCGGAAGACCGGACAGACTGGCAGCCCGACCTGTCCGCCTGAGGCCGGGTCCTGTTCTTCACCGGTTTTCTGTCACTGTCTGTTACTGTTTGTCACTCGTCTGTCGCCTGATCAATCAGCCATATGATGTTTGGGATCAACCGGCTTGATCAGCCAGTTAGACACCAGGGCAATCGCCAGCAAGGCGGCCATGCAATACATGGTGCTGTTGTATAATGTTGCGGAAGGATCAGCGGTCCCCGGCGGGACAATTTCCATCAGATTGGTGATGGTCACGGTTTTATTTTTGACCAATAATGCCAGCTGTTCTTTTCCGGCCCCATAAGCAGCGGTAAAGACTGCCGGATCCAGGGTGGCAACCAGATCATTGATCGCGTTTTCCAGAGAGATCTGGCGCAGCCGGGTAATGGCCAGCGGTCCAAGAACCCCGGCGATACTCCAGGCGGTGAGCAAACGTCCATGAATTCCACCGACATAGCGGGTCCCGAAAATATCGGCCAGATAAGCAGGAATGGTGGCAAAACCGCCGCCATACATGGTGAAGATAATCATGGTGGCGGCATAGAATGTGACCAGCCATACCACTTCTGGTGAGGCACTCACGGCAGCAGCAGAATACGGAATCGACATATAGAGGATGATGCCCAGCCCGAAGAAAATAAAATACGTCATTTTACGGCCGATATAATCAGAGGTACTGGCCCAGAAAAAGCGGCCCACCATATTAAAGACACTGATCATCACCACATAGGTCGCGGCAAAGCCGGCATTGACGATATGGGGCAAGGTGGTTCCGAAAATCTCCGACATCATTGTCTTGGCAACCCCAAGAACGCCAATTCCTGCGGTCACGTTGAAACACAGCACAATCCACAGGAAATAAAATTGCGGGGTCTTCAGGGCCTGATCAATATGAACATGGTGACGAGTCATCATTTTTTTATCGGCATGGTCATCACTGGGTGGTTCCCAGCCCTCTGGTTTCCAGTCTTCAGCCGGGACCCGGTATGAGAAAGCGGCAATGGTCATGATGACGAAATAAATACAGCCAAGACTAAAAAAAGTCTGTGCGGCACCGGTAGAACCGGTTCCGACAACATAAACCCCGGTTGGGCCGGGCTGGATCATCTGTGCGATATTATTGGGGCCGATCACCACGACCTCTTTTAACTGGTTGCCAATTTCGGCAAAACGTCGCCCACCTTCGGTGACCAGATTCACATCGGCAACGGCACCGAGATATTCCGGGGCCTGATAGAAAAACGCAACCAGAGCTTCAATCGAAGGCGCCCCGATCATTGCCCCACCGCCAAATCCCATAATCGCCATTCCTGTGGCCATTCCCCGGCGGTCAGGGAACCACCGGATGAGGGTACTCACCGGGGAGACATAGCCCAGACCCAGCCCACAGCCGCCCAGAAATCCATACCCGATATAAACCAGAGGCAGGGAATGCAGCATCAGGCCAATGCCGCCGACAATAAAGCCCCCTCCCCACAGACAGGCAGAAACAAAGCCGACCATACGTGGCCCGACTTCCTCCAGCCATTTACCGGCAAAAGCAGCCGCCAGACCAAGGCAAACAATCGCCACTGAAAAAATCCATACCACCGATTCAAGAGACCAATCATCAGCAGCAGGAGCAACAACCCCGATTTCTTTAATCAATGGCGGGTTGAAAACACTCCAGGCATAAACTGAGCCGATACATAAATGAATAGCGATTGAGGCGGGCGGTACCAGCCAGCGATTGAAGCCTGGTTTGGCAATGATGTGCTGTTTCTTAAGGCGATCCAACATGGTCTGACGATTCCCCTGGTTTTTGTCTCTGGTTATTTTTTTACGTTTTTGGTGGTTTTTTGTTGGTGGTTTTTTTGACGGTTTTTAGGGTCTTTGTGATTTTTATTCTTTGCTTATTTTTTTGTTTTTTTTCGGTCTTAGTTTTTTTCGGTGGCTGATTTTTTACTGTCGATTTTTACTGTCGATTTTTTACTACTGGTTTTGAATTATTTTTGATCTTTCCGCAGCCGGTGCTGAGAATGACAAAGCCGGGGGAGCATGTCCAGTCACCATTGATGTAGGATACCTCTTGTTACCTTTTCCTGTATGACAAAAACCCTGTATGACAAAAACCCTGTATGACAAAAATCCGGGATCTTTTATCCCGGAGGAATCCGCTTATAAGGGTCTGTTCCTATCGGCCTGGGGACAGAGTAGAGATTATTTTTTCGGCGATTGCCAATTCTTCGGGTCGGTTGACATTGAAAAAGGGGTCGATCGGTTTTTCTTCAAACCGGTGGAGTGCGACATGGTGACGGTTGGTCCAGTCCTCGATTTTGCGCATACCTTGTTTGAGGCAGGTTCTCAGATCATCGGCCAGAGCAACAGGCCACAGACTAAACACCGGGTGACGACGTTGGCCTGATACGGCGCATGCAATATCGGCGTGTTCCTGATTGAGGGTTTTGGCTAAACAAGCAACCAGGTTATGAGGAAAAAAAGGTGTGTCCACAGCAAAGCTGGCGACCTGGTGATACGGCGGATTGTGCTTACCGGCCCATTCCAGAGCACTTAAGACACCGGCCAGAGGTCCCAGCCTTCCGGTGAGAGA
Source organism: Alphaproteobacteria bacterium (assembly GCA_965199175.1). Taxonomy (GTDB): domain Bacteria; phylum Pseudomonadota; class Alphaproteobacteria. The sequence continues at coordinate 1,275,570 of OZ240684.1, read as the reverse complement.
ATCGGGGATTATCGGCAGATTGAGGCGGTGATAAAGCGGTGAATGTTCGGCCGTATTGATGCCCAGCAGGGCGACTTGCGGAGCTGCACGAGCCACCACATGCTCAATCAGAAAACGCCCGGAAAGTTTTTTCCAGGCTTTGTCGCCGTCTCCCATCCGTCGTGACTGGCCACCAGCCAGAATGATTCCGGCAACCGGCCGGGATGTCTCCTCATCATGGCACTGGCGGGACCGGGATTGAGCAGGGTCTTTTACGGAATTTTTTACAGATTCTTTGGTGGAATGAGGGGAGTCTTTCATTGCATTTTTGCAGGGTGTTGTTTGGGTTCGGTTTTGCCGGTGGGGATGGTTTTTTGTGTGCTGTTTTTTTGCGCGATTGGTTGTTGTTGCATGGTTGCCTGGGGTATATGTGTGGCTTTTTGTGAAGGGGTTTTTTTGACGTCCGGCCATGAAGATGTCCGGTTACGGCCATGATTTTTCGCATGATAAAGTGCGGCATCGGCCTGCTCGATGGTTTTTTCCAGACTGATTGCTTTTTCAACCGTGACGATCCCGAAAGATACAGTGACACGTAGCTTGATGGGGGAGCCGGACCGGGTTTGAATTTCGACCGGCGATCCGGCGATATGGCTGCGCAAACGTTCGGCAATCTCCTGGCCTCCGGTCAAAGACGCATTGGGAAGACATAAAAGAAATTCCTCACCACCAGAGCGATAGACCTGATCATATGGACGACACCCGGCCATCAGATGGAGGGCCACGGTCTGGAGAACCCGGTCACCGATGCTGTGTCCGTAGGTGTCATTGATTTTTTTGAAATGATCAATATCAGCAAGGGCCAGACAGCAGGGAATCTGAGAACGCAAAGACCGTTCGCGTTCGCGTTCAATCTCGGTCATCATCACCTGGCGGTTATGCAGACCGGTCAGAGGATCCAAATCAGAACGAGCATGCTGAAACGCATCACGTACCTGATGGGCAAGCGCGAAAAAAGCGGTGATTTTTTCTGAAAGAAGGTCATATTCCACCGTTGTGATGGTTCCCCCATGAGCATTCTTCTGAGCCAGAAAGCTGGCATCATCGCGCATCTGGTCATGCAGCTGGATGAGATTTTGGATCACTGGCTGGCTGATGAGCTGGTCACTGCGATGGGTGTCGACCCAGGCCCCAAAGCGCGATAAATAGCGGGATTGTTCGGAAATGATATCACGCGGGGCTTTGCCTCCGCAGATCAGAACCCGATGAAACCGCGCAAGCCAGTCGAAATGTTCGCGCACGGCTTCTTCAATGATGGTGAGGATATCATCCGGGGTCAGGCTTTTCTGAGTGATGATTGCCGTTGCCGCAGTCCCGGTGGAAGACAAAAATGGGTGCTCTGGCTGATCTGGCTGCCTGTTATTATCCGGGGATGGCCGGGTGTGCTCAGTGTTGCGGGTATCGTTGCTCATGCTGAACTGGTTTTTTCGACTGTTTGTGCCGGGTGATCCTGATCATATTCAACCCGCCCCAATCCTGAGAGAGCCAGGAAACGTTTTCCCTTCGCCCGTCCGATTAAGGTCAGGTCAACCTGGCGCGCCAACTCAACCCCCCAGGCGGTGAAGCCGGAGCGGGAAATCACCACCGGGATTCCCATACGCGCTGCTTTAATGACCATTTCGCTGGTCAGGCGGCCGGTGGTATAGAGGGATTTATCTCCCGGTGATTGATTTTCGAGAAACAAATAACCGGCAATTTTATCAATCGCATTGTGGCGTCCCACATCTTCCATATAAATCAGTGGCTGGTCCTGGTGGCACAGGGCGCATCCGTGAATAGCTCCTGCCTTGAGATAGAGGCTCGGCGTTGTGGCAATCCGTTTGGAAAGGGTATAAATCCAGGATGTTTTGAGTTTGGTCTGTGATGGCAAAGTGATTGTATCAAAACGGTCAATCAAATCACCAAAAGCGGTTCCTTGCGCACAACCGGATGTCAGGGTTTTTTTCTCTAAGCGGTTTTGAAAATCGGTCTGACGATCTGTACGTACCACCACAACGTCAATTTCCGGATCATGGTCAATACCGGTAATCTGATCTTCAGGAGTGAGCATATTTTGATTCAGGAGATAGCCAACCGCCAGATAATGCGGATAATCACCCACTGTCATCATGGTGACGATTTCCTGGCTGTTGAGATACAAGGTCAGCGGACGTTCGGTGACGACATGCAGAGTCACACTCTGCCCGGTCTGGTCGATGCCTTCCACAGATTGCGTGAAGCGCAGGTCTTCGGGGTTGGGCTTGATGATCAATTCTGTCATCCCTGGATGATGTCTTTCCCGATCAGCCACCACATGTTTTTAACACATTTTCTTAACACATTCTGTCAGACGGATCTATTGATATCAGACGGATCTATTGACTGAACGACAATGGCCGGATCTCTCATTGGAGAAAACTATCAAATATGGAACATATTGAACATGGGACATATTGAATATGGAACGTAATTGAATATGAATCTGTTTAACATATTTCACATGGATATATTGAACAGAGGCATTGTATGTCAGGTTGCTTTGAATAATGGGTGAATTTGTTGGTGCTTTTGTCACTGCATTTGATCTGATTGTTGCGGCTGATGCTGAATTGGTGGGCATTGTTCTGCTCTCTCTTAAAGTGACGTTGAGTGCGGTGGGTCTTTCGGCTCTGATTGGGATTCCTTTGGGGGCGGCTTTGGCATTGTTTCGGTTTCCTGGCCGGACTTTTCTGGTTGTGACGGTGAATGCCTTTATGGGGTTGCCGCCGGTGGTGGCCGGGTTGTTGGTGTATCTGGCTTTATCGCGTTCCGGGCCGTTGGGAACGTTGGGGTTGTTGTTTACACCAACGGCGATGATCATTGCGCAATGTATTTTGGTGACACCGATTATCGTCGCTTTGTCGCGTCAGGTGGTGGCAGATTTATGGGAGGAATATGCTGAACAGCTGTGCTCCCTGGGGGCGCGGCCATTGCAGGTTTTGCCGATTCTGATATGGGATGGTCGCCTTAGTCTGGTGACTGCGGTGGTGGTTGGATTTGGCCGGGCCAGTGCTGAGGTCGGGGCGGTTATGATCGTTGGCGGGAATATTGATCAGGTTACCCGGGTGATGACGACAGCGATTGCGTTGGAAACCAGCCGGGGTGAATTGGCGTTGGCGTTGGCGTTGGGGATTATCCTGATGATTCTTTCGCTGGGTTTGAACGGGCTGGCCTTTATTCTGGGCCAGGCCATTCAACCAGTCCGCCGTTAGGCAACAGCAATACCGCACCACCATCCCGATTGGCATCATCCTGCCTGATCTTTAGGGTTATCACAGTCATCGAACAGGGATCATGAAAAAAAATCCTTCACCGGTTAATCAGCCTATCTTGCCCCTGCAATTACGCCATGTGGGGTATGACGCCGGTGGGTCGCGGTTATTGGAGGATATTACTCTGCGCTTTGAGGAAGGGGAGCGCAGCATCATTTTAGGTCCCAACGGGGCCGGGAAAAGCCTGTTGCTGCGGTTATGTCATGGGTTGCTCACACCCAGTGACGGGATCATTGAATGGTGTGGTGAGGGGAAAGATGAGGCCGGACAGCATCAGGCGATGGTTTTTCAAAGGCCGGTTTTGTTGCGGCGTTCAGTCGCTGCAAATATTGATCTTGCCCTGAAATTACGGGGCCGGAGCCGCACAGACCGCCGGCTTTTGGTTTCTGAAGCCCTGGAAATCGCCGGATTGGCGGATATTGCCCGCCGTCCGGCTCAGGTACTTTCCGGGGGGGAGCAACAGCGTCTGGCACTGGCGCGGGCATGGGCCCTAAAACCACAGGTTTTATTTCTTGATGAGCCGACCTCTAATCTTGATCCCTCAGCAACCCGTCATATCGAGACCCTGATTGAGGCCATTGATCACGCGGGTTGTAAGATTATCATGACCACCCATGATCTTGGTCAGGCGCGACGCCTGGCCGATGATGTGATCTTCCTGCATCATGGGTCTCTGGTTGAAAGAACCGATGGTCAGACATTTTTTACCGCTCCACAACAACCAGAGACGAAGGCTTTTATCGCCGGCGATTTACTCTGGTGACAGGGTATGATGATTTGTTGTGACGGGATTGTATGCTGAGTATTCGACCCTATCTTTTTATTGAAACATATCATTTATGACGCCTATCTTTATGAGGATATTGTTCTTTATGAGGATATTGTCTGACAAAACCTGCCTGAGATGATGATGCGATCTTTTTGTTCAAAATGGGTTATTGTTTTTGCTGTGATTGCCTGTGTTGGAATCTGGGGCAGTTGGGGATCTGGCGCGACCCCGGGGATATCCCATGCACAAGCTGAGACGCGGCCGTTGATGCTGGCATCCACGACCTCGACCGATCATTCTGGTTTGTTGGTTTATCTGCTCCCTATTTTTGAAGCGCAAACCGGTATCAGACTGAATACTGTGGCGGTGGGGACCGGGCGCGCCTTACAGTTGGGGCGTCTGGGTGATGCGGATGTCTTGCTGGTCCATCATCCGGATTCTGAGGAGGAATTTATGGCGGCTGGTTATGGTATTTATCGTCGTTCGATCATGTATAATGATTATGTTATTATTGGTCCCCGGGATGATCCGGCCGGGGTACAGAATGTACAGACAATTACTCAGGCCATGCGCCAGCTTGCAACGGGAAAAGGGATTTTTCTTTCACGCGGTGATGATAGCGGTACCCATAAAAAAGAACTATCCTTATGGCAACAGGCCGGGGTGCGGCTGGATGAACAGAGTCGTCAATGGCGCCGGGAAACCGGATCCGGGATGGGGGCGACCCTGAATACAGCCCGTGGTCTGGGGGCCTATACATTGAGTGACCGCTCCAGCTGGGCGGCTTTTGGCAACCGGGAGGGTATGGCTATTATGTATGATGGTGATCTGTCTTTGCGCAATCCGTATGGGGCTATTTTGGTCAATCCTTCCCGGCATCCTCATGTGCTGGAGGCTGAAGGACGTGTGTTTATTGACTGGTTGGCCTCACCGGCCGGGCAGAGTGCGATTGCTGATTTTCGTCTGAAGGGGGAGCAATTATTTTTTCCCTATGACTCTTTTTCTCCTGTATCTTCCTCTTCTGTATCTTCTTCTCCATCCTCCTTTGATGAGACAATGACCGACCACAGCAGTTCTGCTGGTGAGGGAAATTAGGCTGGTTGGTGGTGAATCCTCTCAATCAATTCAATCAATTCAATCAATGATGTCCTGAGTTGTCTGGCCATGATACGTCGATCTTATTCTGATTTTCCTCAAGAGGCTGAGGGGTGCCAGGTGTCCGGTGCGATGGATTCGCCTGCTGCACCAAAATATTCAACGCCAAAATATTCAACGCCGACAGATCTGCCTCTGATTGATCCTTATGCGCGGGCGATACGTTATCTGCGGGTTTCGGTGACGGATCGATGTGACTTGCGCTGCGTTTATTGCATGTCTGAGGATATGACATTTCTTCCCAAGGCAGAATTGCTGAGCCTGGAGGAGATTGATCGTTTGTGTGCGGTGTTTATTCGTCTGGGGGTGGTGAAGCTGCGCCTCACCGGTGGCGAGCCTTTGGTGCGTAAGAATATCATGTGGCTCATTGGCCGGTTGGGGCGGCATCTGGGTCACGGTCTTGAGGAATTGACCCTGACCACCAACGGGACTTTGCTTGATACATATGCCGGGGCTTTATTTGAGAATGGTGTGCGCCGGATCAATGTTTCTCTCGATAGCCTTGACCCGGAGAAATTTGCTGCCATCACCCGTTGGGGAAATCTTGATCAGGTTCTGGCTGGCCTGGATGCGGCGGTTGCAGCAGGCCTGAAAATCAAGATCAATATGGTTGCCTTGAAAGGGGTCAATGAAGATGAATGTGATGCGATGGTTGCCTGGTGCGGGGAACGTGGTTTTGACCTGACCTTTATTGAGGTGATGCCGATGGGGGATATCGGGAATGAGCGACGCCTTGATCAGTATCTCCCCTTATCGTTGTTGCGCACACGGCTATCCCGCCGGTGGACATTGCAGGAGAGTGATCATCATAGCGGTGGTCCGGCCCGGTATGTATCGGTTGCTGAGACCGGGGGGCGGATTGGTTTTATCACCCCGATGACTCATAATTTTTGTGAATCCTGCAACCGGGTTCGTCTTGATTGTACCGGAATTTTGCATATGTGTCTGGGCCAGGAGGATGATGCTGATTTGCGGACTCCCTTGCGTTCAGAGGGGGATGATGCGGCATTGATTCAGGCAATCCGGGCGGCGATTGCTCATAAACCCAAAGGGCATGACTTCATAATCGACCGCCGCCATCAAACCCCTTCAGTATCCCGCCATATGAGCACCACTGGCGGGTAGAGCGCGGTTTGAGGGCGACAACCATCGTGAAAAAGACCGGTACTCTTAAAAAGGCTGACAGGCTTAAGGTCCATTTTGTTGCAGCCGAGACCCCAAAGGCCGAAAAAGCCCGGGATTATCTGGAGCAAAGATATGGCAATCACGATCCGGCTGAGGCCGATATCATCGTTGCCCTGGGCGGTGATGGGACCATTTTGCGTTCCTTGCATCGGTTTATGGGCTGTAAGGCCCCGATTTACGGTATGAATCTGGGGGCGGTTGGTTTTTTGATGAATCAATACAGCCCCGATAATTTGCTGGAGCGTCTGGAAAGGGCGCGCCCGACCTCCCTGCATCCTTTGCGGATGACCGCCCGCCAGGTTTCTGGTGAGATTATCGATGCTCTGGCGATTAACGAGGTTTCTTTGCTGCGTGAGGCCCGCCAAAGTGCCAAGATTCGCATCAGCATCAATGGGGTGTTACGCCTTGAGGAATTGATCTGTGATGGTGTTCTGCTCTCTACGCCGGCCGGCAGTACGGCCTATAATTTATCGGCTCATGGTCCGATTATTCCCACCGGGGCTGGTTTGCTGGCTTTGACACCAATCAGCGCCTTTCGTCCCCGTCGCTGGCGTGGTGCCTTGCTGCCCCGGGAAGCGGTTGTGACCTGGGAAGTTCTGGAGCAGGATAAGCGTCCGGTGAGTGCCACTGCAGATTACACCGAGGTGCGCGATGTGAAGGATGTTCTGGTAAAGGAGGAACGCTCCCTCACCCTTAACATTCTGTTTGATCCCGGCCATGATCTTGAAGACCGGATCATCAATGAGCAATTCGTTCCTTAAGATCTGTTATTTTTTCTCGTTTCTTATATCTGCTGTTTCTTCCCCTGATATGCAACGACCGTGAAACCCAGTCAATCCTGCTTAGAGCATGCCCGTGATCTCATCGGGTTTGATACGACAAGCCACCGCTCTAATCTTGATTTGATTGAGTATGTTGCGGCATCTTTTTCCCGATATGGCGTTGAGAGTGTTATTCTTCCCGGTGATGAATCCGGAAAGGCCAATCTCTTTGCGACGATTGGTCCTGCGGATCGTCCCGGTATCATCCTTTCCGGCCATACCGATACGGTGCCGGCTCGTCCGGCTGAATGGCAGAGTGATCCGTTTATAGCAACGACCCGTAAACAGAGGCTCTATGGTCGGGGAAGTGCCGATATGAAAGGGTTTCTGGCCACAGTGATGGCGGCGGTTCCCCGGTTTCAGGCGGCTGGTTTACGCTATCCGGTTCATATTGCATTCAGCCATGATGAAGAGGTGGGCTGTCTTGGGGTGCGTCCCCTGATTGAATATATTCAAAAATGTTGCCTGCCTCCATTGGTCTGTCTTGTTGGTGAACCCACCGGCATGGTTCCGGTATTGGGTCATAAAGGCAAGCGGGCCATGCGTGTGACACTCACCGGTATGTCCGGCCATTCATCTTCTGCGCAGGGAATGAACAGCATTGAGGCCGCCGCCGCAGTCATTGGTCTGATTGGTGAAATACGCGATGAGAGACGTCGAACTCAGCCTGATGATCCGACATTTGATCCTCCTTATACCACCATACAGGTCGGGGTTATCTCCGGCGGTGAAGCATTGAATATGTGTCCGGCTGATTGTCAGTTTTCTTTTGAGATTCGCACCATCCCTGGTCAGGACAGCCGGGAGATTGTAGCCGATATTGAGGAGCGGGCGGTTGGGTTGGTTTCAGGCCGGGGATTGGGGGTGAAATTTGACGAGATGGCTTCTTTTCCGGCCCTTGCGGTTGAGGACAATCAGCAAGCCTGGGATTTGATGTATCCTGTGATTGACCGGGCATCACGTGATCCTTCCTGGGGCGGGTGTTGTGCGGTCGATATGGCCCAACCGCGCTGTGTGAGTTTTGGCACCGAAGCCGGTTTGTTCCGGGAGGCTGGAATCCCCGGCATGGTGATTGGTCCGGGTCTGATTGATCAGGCCCATCAACCCGATGAATATATTGCTCTGGATCAGTTGGCGGCCTGTGAGACTTTTTTAGATACTTTATGTCATTGTCTTACTGATGATGCCTGGGGTCGTGGGGGCAATGCAAAACCCTGATGATCATGGCCCGATTGTGACGAGCCAGACTGAATCCCTGATTGATCCGGGGTGGCGTCTGGCTGATTTTGACTTTGATTTACCGCCTGCAGCGATTGCTCTGCGCCCTGCCCGTCCCCGGGATTCGGCCCGGTTGCTGGCTGTTGGCACCCCTGAACCAGATCGCTCTATACGTGATTTACCGGGGTTGCTCCGGCGCGGCGATATTCTGGTTTTTAATGACACCCGGGTGATTGCTGCCCGGTTAACCGGGCGGCGTGACACCTATTCGATTGATGTCACTCTTCATCAAATATTGCCGGGAGGCTCTGGCCTGATCTGGTCGGCATTTGCCCGGCCCGGCCGGCGTCTGCGTGTGGGTGATTGTATCTTGTTTGCCGATGATATGGAGGCTGTACTGCTTGAAAAACGCGATAATGGTGAGATTATCCTACAGTTTTCCGATACCGGTACGGCTTTTAGCACCTGGCTGGAGCAGCATGGCGCGATTCCTTTGCCACCTTATATCAGTCGCCGTCGTGCCCCTGATGAACAGGACCGGGATGATTATCAGACGATTTTTGCCCACAAGCCAGGTGCGGTTGCAGCCCCGACGGCGGGGCTGCATTTCACCCCAGGGTTGCTCACGGCCATTGAGAATGCCGGCATCCACACAGCCCGTATTACCCTGAATGTCGGGGCGGGCAGCTTCCAGCCGGTGAAGGCGGATCGTCTGAAAGACCATCGCATGCATGGGGAACAGGGCTGTATCGATCATCAGACAGCCGAAGCAATTAACGCCGCCCGTTCGGCAGGAGGCCAGGTGGTGGCGGTGGGGACCACCTGTCTCAGGTTATTAGAAACCGCTGCTGACCGTGATGGGTGGCTTTCACCCTGGCAGGGTGAGACCCGACTCTTTATCACCCCGGGATATTCTTTTCGCTGTGTTGATCGCTTATTGACCAATTTTCATCTTCCCCGTTCGACATTATTCATTCTGGTTTGTGCGTTTGCCGGGTTGGAGGTGATGAAAGACGTTTACAGCCATGCCTGTTCGGCGGGCTATCGCTTTTATTCTTACGGGGATGCGTGTTTGTTGTCACGTTTGGCAGATAACACGTTTGGCAGATAAACAGTGAGCCGGGAATTTTCCTATCAGCTTTTGAATGTCAGTGCAGGGGCACGCCGGGGACGTCTCCAGACTGCCCGTGGTCCTGTGGAAACCCCGGCCTTCATGGCGGTCGGCACAGCAGCAACTGTCAAAGCAATGACACCAGAACAGGTTGCTGCTACCGGTGCACAAGTGGTGCTTGGTAACACCTATCATCTGATGCTGCGTCCGGGATCTGAGACGATCAAAGCCCTGGGAGGGTTGCATCAGTTTATGAATTGGCCCGGGGTTATCCTCACCGATTCCGGGGGCTATCAGATTTGGTCTTTGGCATCCCGCCGTAAGGTGGCTGAACAGGGGGTTTCCTTTCGTTCCCATATTGATGGTGCTCTCCATCATCTTACGCCGGAGCGGTCGATTGAGATTCAACAGGATCTCGATTCGGATATCGTGATGGTGCTTGATGAATGTACTGCTTATCCGGCTGATCATGCGGCTGCTGAGGCTTCGATGGCCCTGAGTTTGCGATGGGCTGAGCGCTGTAAAGCGGTGTTTTCACCCCGGAAAGGACAGGCTCTTTTTGGCATTGTTCAAGGCGGTATGTATGCTGATTTACGGGCTTTATGTGCTCAGTCTTTGATACAAACCGGCTTTGACGGTTACGCGATTGGTGGTTTATCGGTAGGCGAAGACCACGCCATGATGGCTGAGATGACAGCCGCAACAACCCACTGCCTTCCGGTTGATCAACCACGTTATTTAATGGGGGTGGGTCGACCTCAGGATATCATTGAGGCGGTGGCCCGGGGGGTTGATATGTTCGATTGTGTTTTGCCGACTCGCTGTGGCCGTACCGGCAAGGCTTTTACATGGGATGGTGAGTTGAATATCCGCAATGCCTGTCATGCCGGGGATTCTGCTCCCCTTGATCCTCAATCCGGTTGTCCGGCTTCAAATGCCTACAGCCGGGCCTATCTTCACCATTTGTTTAAGGCCGGAGAAATTCTCGGCGCGATCCTGCTGACCTGGCATAATCTCCATTTTTATCAGGATCTCATGCGGGCTTTGCGCCACTCGATTGACCAGGATCGTTTTGCAGAATTCCGGGCCGAAACACTCAACCGGTTGCAGGCTCGATAGGCCAGGAAGGTTCGGGTCAACCGGTGTCAACCGGCCCGGATTATAACCAATAGCGTATTGGTTTTTGGTGACAGGGTGTTTTAATCTGTCTGCCATAACAGTGTCTGAGGATACATAATCCGGTTACGTCTCTGATTACGTCTCTGGTTACGTCTCTGATCAACAGGTATGACTTTAATGAGCGGGTATGATGACTAAGATGGTTCATTCAATGCATGATGAGTCGCATAATAATCTCAGGCTGGGTCGGCAGACCGCGATCCCGGAGTCGCCGGATGTTGCGGTTCTTGATTGCCTGGCCAATCCGCATCCTGACCATGTTTATCTGATCCGTTTTACCTGTCCGGAATTTACCGCGTTATGTCCGGTGACCGGCCAGCCGGATTTTGCCCATCTGGTGATTGAATATGTCCCCAAAGCCAAAATTGTCGAGAGCAAAGCCCTGAAGCTGTTTTTGGGGTCTTTTCGCAATCATGGGGCGTTTCATGAGGACTGCACCATAACGATTGCCCGGCGCTTAACCGATGCGCTGGCTCCGCTTTATCTGCGCATCGGCGGGTATTGGTATCCGCGCGGTGGGATTCCGATTGATATTTTTTACCAGACTGGTGAACCTCCGCCGGGGTTATGGTTGCCGCCTCAGGAGGTTGCTCCCTATCGGGGGCGGGGCTAATCGGTCATACGGCCTGCCATTCGGCGGTTACTGTCGGGTCGTTTTCTGCCCGGGCAAGGCGGGACCGGTATTGATCAAAATCATGTTTGGAGGCCAATCGGGAGAGTGCCCATACAGCCATACCACGGACCAGCGGGGCATGATCGGTCAGACGGTTTTTAACCTGGGGAATGAGACCCGGAGCATTGCTGTTACCAATAGCGATGATCACATTGCGCAAAAAGCGGTCACGACCGATACGTTTCACCGGCGAGCCGGAAAAAAGCTGGCGGAATGCCGGATCATCAAGTTCTGATAACCAGGCCAGAGCCGGGAGAGTCAATGTATCGCGGGCGGTGAACAGCGGCTCTGTGGTCTGGCGCGCGAATTTATTCCAGGGGCACACAGCCAGACAATCATCACAGCCATAGATGCGGTTGCCCATAGCCGGACGTAAGGCCCGCGGGATGACACCCTTATGCTCAATGGTCAGATACGAAATACAACGTCGGGCATCCAGGCGGTAGGGGGCCGGAAAAGCATTGGTCGGGCAGGCCGATAAGCAGGCTGAACAAGAACCACAATGATCACGTTCCATCTGATCAGGGGTGATGGCCATGCTGGTGAGAATTTCGCCAAGAAACAGCCAGGAACCCCAGTGACGGGAAACCAGATTGGTATGTTTCCCCTGCCAGCCAAGACCGGCCTGCTGGCTGAGCGGTTTTTCCAACAGCGGTGCTGTATCGACGAAAGGCCTGGCGATACAGCCAAAATCTTCGACCATCCGGCGTGCGACCGCTTTGAGGCGTTTCTTCATCACATCATGGTAATCGCGATGACGTGCATAAACGCTGATATTGCCGTTTCGGCGGGCCGAAAGATCAAGCATTGGGTCATGATCGGGACCATAATTGGCTCCGACAACGATGACGGTACGGGCTTCAGGCATCAGAGCATTGGGTGCCATACGGTATTCGGCTTTGGCAGCCAGCCAGCCCATATCACCGTGATACCCCCGGTCGAGAAAGGCGCGTAAGCCGGTTTTTGCGCTTTTCGAGACCATCGGGAGGCAAAAACCAACCGCATCAAAACCAGCAGCCAGAAGCCGGGCGCGGATAACCGAATGGGCCTTCGGGGGATCAAGGGTGTTCCGGACCATAATGAATCACAGTGCTGACTTTACCCGGGGCTGATGACATGGGATATCACCCTCTGGGGCGGCTGTCATCATGCAGGATATGATTGCTGTTGAAGAATGTTGAAGAATAAAGAGCATCCTGTGACAAAAAACCGGTGGAGCAGATGGATATGACGTCAAAAGCAGTGATTTTGCTGAGCGGGGGTCTTGATTCGGCAACAGTGTTGGCGATTGCTGCTTCGCGGGGCTTTGTTTCTCATGCCCTGAGTTTCCGCTATGGGCAGCGTCACCAGGCTGAGCTTGTCTGTGCACAGCAGATTGCCAAAGCAGGGGCGGCGGTCCGGCATCTGATTCTGGATATTGATTCGCGCATTCTCGCCGGTTCGGCTCTGACCGGTGATCAGGCGATATCCAGGGATCGCTCTATGACCGAAATTGGTCAGGGAATCCCGACAACATATGTTCCGGCCCGCAATACGTTGTTTTTGTCTTTTGCTTTGTCTTATGCTGAGAGTATTGGGTCTGCTGATATCTTCATCGGGGTCAATGCGCTGGATTACAGCGGCTACCCGGATTGTCGCCCCCGCTATATCACCGCCTTTGAGGAAATGGCTCATCTTGGAACCAAAGCCGGGGTGCAGGGGACCAATCGTATCCGTATTCATACCCCTCTGATTGCCATGACCAAAGCGGAAATTATCACTTTGGGGCTGAGTTTGGGGGTGGATTATGCACGAACCCTGAGCTGTTATGACCCGGATCATGATGGGCGGGCCTGTGGGCAGTGTGATGCATGTCTGCTCCGTCGCAAAGGCTTTCTGGAAGCAGGTTTGGCTGATCCGGCCGGAGTTGTTTGATGAGTTATCAGATTAAGGAACTTTATTTAACCCGCCAGGGCGAAGGCGTGCATACCGGGCGTCTGGCGGTTTTTTGCCGGTTTAGTGGATGCAATCTGTGGTCAGGGCGCGCGCAGGATCGCTCAGAGGCTCAATGCCGTTTTTGTGACACCGATTTCCGGGGTGTGGATGGTCCGGGGGGTGGTCTTTATGAGAAAGCAACCGATTTGGTTCAGGCGGCTGCTGATTTATGGCCATCTGTGCCCGGGCAGAAGCCTTTCATTGTTTGCACCGGCGGCGAGCCTTTGTTGCAGCTTGATGATCGGTTGATTGCTCTTTTGCATGAAGAGGGGTTTGAAGTCGCGGTTGAAACCAACGGCACTATAAAAGCTCCCGCAGGTCTGGACTGGATCTGTGTCAGCCCCAAGGCCGGTACTTCTCTGGTCCAGGACCGGGGGGATGAACTCAAGCTGGTCTACCCACAAGCGGGTCTCGACCCGGTTGATTTTTGTGCTCTTGATTTTGCGTTTTTTTCCCTTCAGCCAATGGATGGCCCTGTGGCATCCAACCCTGTCCGGCAGACGGTTGATTATTGTCGGCGTCACCCTTTCTGGCGGCTCAGTTTGCAGACTCATAAATATCTCGGTTGGCGTTAAGAGGGTGGTTTTTAACCGGTCGGTTGGGGGGATCACAGATCTGTTACCCTATCCTGATTACCGGCCCGGGTCCTGATTGCGGGCTTTGGTACCGATGGTGGTTGCCAATGTGCCAATTTTTTTGACCAGGGCCGGGAATCCATCCCGTTTAATGATCGCATCATATTCGGATTTTCGGGTCGCCAGTTCACTGAAAGACCCTTTGAGGAAAATATCATTGATGCGCCACTTATCATCAGTCTTGCGGAGAATATAATCAAACCGGATTGGTTCCTGATTGTCACCGGGATGGAAAAGAGTTTTGACGATATGAGTGTTGCGGGGACCTTCCTGGGTATCGACATAGGTGAAAGACTGGCCATGATCCCCCTTAAAGCGGGCGGCGTAATTGGTGATTGTGAAATATGTGAAATTTTCAATAAAACCCATCCGGGTGGCTTCATCGGCTTTTTTCCAGGCCCGCCCGGCGGTAATCCGGGCCATACGCTCCAGATCAAAATGGGTTTTGACCGCCGGCTCTAATAAATCATAGCGTTTTTCAAAATGATCGGGATGCTCCTTCATGGCCGTTAAAAGTGTTTGATGAAAGGCGTTTACGACCTGAACAGGTGGTCCATCAGCACCCTGGCCAGGGGTGGCAACAAGAAAAAAACCGATGCTGCAAAGCGCATAAAGACCGATGCTGCAAAGCGCATAAAGAATGCGTAGGCATCTGTCCGGGCCATTTTTAGGGGGAAACATCATGATCATAGTCTCATATTTGTGGATGAAGGCATCTTTGTATGCGTTGATGAGAGAATGATTGTATGATCATTGCTGTGATGATTTGAACTGATTATTTCCACTCTGGTTATTGGCGGTCATCATGGCTTAAAAATGTCGCCTATGGGTTATTGTGACGTCATCAGGGCTTCATGGCAAAGGATGCGGGTAACAATGGGGAATGCCTGATATGGGGACAACATCACATATGGGTGCAACATCACAGCGGGCTTTGATCACCGGGGCAACCGGTTTTGTGGGTTCAGCGGTGGTCCGGGCGGTCCTTGAGCGTGGTTTTGCAGCCCGGGTTCTGGCACGTCCGGGGAGTGATCGCCGCAATCTGAACGGATTATCGGTGGAGATTGCTGATGGTGATTTATGTCAGCCGGCCAGCCTGAAGGCGGCGATATCCGGATGCCAGGTGGTGTTTCATGTTGCTGCTGATTATCGTCTTTGGGCGCGTCATCCGGGTGAAATTTACCGTGCCAATATTGATGGCACGGTCAATCTGATGCAGGCAGCGTCAGAGGCCGGGGTTGAGCGGGTGATTTATACCAGCAGCGTGGCGACATTGGGTCAGCATCGCGACGGATCACCAGCCGATGAGACCACGCCATCAGGTATTGCCGATATGATTGGCCCGTATAAAAAATCAAAATTTCTGGCTGAAAAAGCGGTCCGGGAAATGATTGCCAAACAGGGTTTACCAGCGGTCATTGTCAATCCTTCGGCCCCTATCGGTCCGCGGGATATCAAACCAACCCCGACCGGCCGTATGATTGCTTTGGCGGCCCGGGGCGGGATGCCGGCTTATGTGGATACGGGTCTGAATATTGTCCATGTTGATGATGTAGCCGAAGGACATATGCTGGCCCTTGAGAAGGGGGTCATTGGTGAGCGTTATATTCTGGGTGGTGAGAATATAACTTTACGCCAGCTTTTGGAGAAAATATCCCGGCAGACCGGCCATCCGGCCCCGAAAATCCGCTTACCGCATTACGTGGTTTTACCGGTGGGGTATATTGCTCAATGCTGGGCCTGGCTCACCCATGGACCTGAGCCCATGACGACCGTTGATGCGATCCGGATGTCGCAAAAGACCATGTTTTTTAAGACTGATAAGGCTCGCCAAACTCTTGGATACGCTCCCCGGCCGCTGGATCAGGCGATACGGGATGCGGTTGATTGGTTTGCACAATCATTATCATGATAGTATAGAGTGACATCATCATGTAATATAGAACAAATTTGCTGTTGAATTTTGGTTTATCAGGAATTTTTGGTTTACTGAGATTGGTTTATTGAGAATCGTGCTGTATGGATATGTTTCTTGTCCGCGATATTGTTTTAGAAGAGATGTTCCGATGACTGGTTATCCTCCACTTAAAATCATCCTGGCTCAGCCGCGCGGTTTTTGTGCCGGCGTTGAAAGAGCCATAGAAATTGTCGAACGGGCGTTGGAAATTTACGGACCGCCGATTTATGTCCGTCACGAGATTGTTCATAACAAACGGGTGGTGGAAAGCTTAAAAGCCAAGGGAGCGATCTTTGTTGAGGAAGTTGATGAGGTCCCGGATGGTGCGGTGACGGTTTTTAGTGCTCACGGGGTTTCCCAGAAGGTTGAGGATGATGCGGTTATGCGCGATTTGCCTCTTCTTGATGCGACATGTCCTCTGGTTGCCAAGGTCCATAAAGAAGGCCAGCGTTACGCTGAGCAAGGGTATCAGGTGGTTTTGATTGGCCATGAGGGGCATCCGGAGGTTGAGGGGACAATGGGCCGCATCCCCGGAAAGGTCTATTTGGTTTCCAACCCCGGGGATGTGGAGACTTTGGAAATTGAAGGGGACGGTCAGTTGGCATATGTCAGCCAGACAACGCTTTCTGTTGATGACACCCGGGAGGTTATCACAGCCCTGGAGAAGCGTTTTCCCGACATTATCGGCCCTGATATTAAAGATATTTGTTACGCCACCCAAAATCGTCAGACCGCCGTACGCAAGCTGGTGGAACATGTTGATTTATTGCTGGTTGTCGGGGCATTGAACAGTTCCAATTCCAACCGATTGCGTGATATCGGGGCTGAATGTGGTGTGGCGACCTATTTATTAGAGGATTCAAAGGATTTTGATCCTCAGTGGCTGGATGGCGTGGCCACGGTCGGGATTACGTCCGGGGCTTCTACCCCTGATGAGTTGGTTGGGGAATTGATCGGCCATCTTGAGGGCTTGCGTGATGTGTCGATTGAAAATCTGGTTGGTGATGAAGAAAATGTGGTGTTTAAACTGCCGCCCCAACTTGCCGGAAAGTCCTCTCAGCCGGCTGCATCACAGACCGGAATGTGAGTTGAGTATTTAAGTCATGGGCATTCCTTTGATTCAGCAGCTGCGGGTTGGTGCTTATATCCTCAGGCAGCATCTGACTGGCCGGAAACGTTATCCCTTGGTTTTGATGCTTGAGCCTTTGTTCCGTTGCAATCTGGCCTGTGCGGGTTGTGGGAAAATTGACTATCCCGAAGAAATTCTCAACAGACGACTGAGTGTTCAGGATTGTATTGATGCTGTCGAAGAATGCGGCGCACCGATTGTTTCGATTCCCGGTGGGGAGCCGCTGATTCATAAAGAGATTGGTGAGATTGTTGCGGCTTTGGTTGCCCGTAAGAAATTTGTTTATCTGTGCACCAACGCTTTACTGATGGAAAAGAAACTCAGCCTCTTTGATCCCAGCCTTTATTTAACATTCTCGGTGCATCTTGATGGCTCCCGTGAGGAACATGATCGCTCGGTGTGCCAGAAAGGGGTTTTTGACCGGGCTGTTGCGGCCATAGAAGCGGCACGGCGGCGTGGCTTTCGGGTGAATGTCAATGCCACATTATTCTCCAATGCTGATGCCGAAAAGATGGCTGAATTTTTCGATTATGCGACCAGTGAACTTGGGGTTGACGGGATCACCATTTCACCGGGCTATGCCTATGAGCGGGCCCCTGATCAGGAACATTTCCTTAATCGTCAGCGCACCAAAACACTGTTTCGTGATATTTTTCGCCGCAACACCGGGCGTCAATGGCCATTTTCTCATTCGTCATTATATCTGGATTTTCTGGCCGGGAATCAAAGCTATCATTGTACCCCGTGGGGAAACCCGACCCGCAATATTTTTGGCTGGCAACGGCCATGCTACTTATTGGGGGAAGGGTATGCTGCCTCTTTTCAGGAGCTGATGGAAGAAACCGACTGGGATCGTTACGGGACCGGGAATTACGAAAAATGTGCCGATTGCATGGCCCATTGTGGGTATGAAGCCACTGCGGTTACCGATACGATCCGCCGTCCGTGGAAAGCTCTCCAGACAGCGTTGCGGGGGATACGTACCCAAGGTGAGATGGTTCCTGATATTGATCTCAGTCATCAAAGACCGGCTGAATATGTTTTTTCCGGCCATGTTCAAAAGGTGATGGATACCCTTGATACTCCGGTTTCACCCGATTCCCCGACCAAACCAGCTTCCCGGACCGGTCAAAATCCGCCCGGGGAGAGTGAAAAGAGCATCACTGCTGCGGCTTGAGATAAAAACCGGTTTTACCAGAGACCCGGAAATATTGAGCCGCCTGGTTAGGTGACCGGTGTTCAGTCAGCCAGAATAACACCACAACGGCGGAGCGTTTTCAGGGCCTTTCGGGTCTGTTTTGCCAGCCGGATCAGATCGGTTATTTCGCCTGGTTGACGGATCAAAGTTTCTAAAAGAGGCACGATCTGAATACCGCTGTGACCGGTTGATGAGGAGGAACTCAGTGCCGCCTGAGCCGATGGTGGCACGATTTGGTCGGCGGTATCGGTGATGACTCGCAGGACTGCCACCGGCTTCCCGGCTTCCCGGGCGATTGTGCCGACAGCATAGCTTTCCATATCAACCGCAACAGCCCCGGTCTGGCGATACAGGCGCGATTTATCTTCAGGGCGGGTGATGATGCCCGGAGTGCTCAAAATGACTCCCTGCCGGATCGCAATCTCCTCACCGGGAATCTGGGTCATGCGGCTGATCAGGGTTTGGGCAATCTCAGGATCACACTCAATGCGGGCATGATCGTCCTTTTCGCCTGAAAGAATGCTGGTGCCAATAATCAGACACCCACAGGTCAAATCAGGATCAAGGCCACCGGCCAATCCTGCACTGATCAGAAGATCGTGTTGCTGCCTGACTAAAATCTGGCTGTTGGTCCGGGCTGCTGCCAACCCTACACCATGTAAGCGGGTTATATGGGTGGGGAAACAACCGGCCTCGGTAGCCAGACCGGTGACGACCCCCGGATGTTTGATGCGGGAAAAATACGGTGCTGTCACATGCCGTATACGGGTCGTTTTGTATTGCTGGCGGTTAAGTTGCGGTAGCGTGCCAAAGCCCAGAGAGGGAAATAGGCTGCATAGCCGTGGTAGCGCAGATAAAACACCCGGGGAAAACCAACAGCAGTATAGGCATCTTCGTGCCAGCGGGCTCCGGTGCGCTCAGCGCTGAGGAGAAAATCGACCCCTTTGCGGACCTCAGGAGAATGAACGTCTCCGGCGGCCATCAGACCCAGTAAAGCCCAGGCTGTTTGGGAAGGGGTGCTGATTTTGGAGGCATTCCGGCTTTGTGACCAATAGCTGGACCCGTCTTCTCCCCAACCGCCATCGGCCCTCTGATACTCTTTCAACCAGGCAACCGCCCGACGAATATGGGGTGCGGTCATATCTTCACCAACAGCGTTATAGGCACACAGGACCGACCATGTTCCATAGATATAGTTGGTTCCCCAGCGTCCAAACCAGGAGCCATCTTGTTCTTGTTCAGCCGTGAGAAAATCAAGGCCGCGCCTGACCACGTCATCCTGGCGTGTATAGCCCATCTGGGCCAGCATACTGATGCAGCGCGCCGAGACGTCTGCGGTTGGTGGATCAATAAGAGCACCATGATCGGCAAATGGAATATGATTGAGATAATGATGGGTGTTATCGACATCAAAAGATCCCCAACCGCCATTTTTGCTTTGCATACCAATGACCCAGTTTTTGGATCTTTCCAGGATATCCTGATACGTATCTGGTTGTGTGCGATGAAGAGCCATGATCACGGCGGCAGTATCATCAAGATCAGGGTAATAATCATTGTTATACTGGAAAGCCCAGCCGCTGGGTTGAAGATTGGGTCGACTGTCGCTCCAATCGCCCGAAACATCGGTGACTTCACGTTCTGCCAGCCAGGAGGCTGCTTTCCTGATGGCCGGGTGATCACTGTGTTCATCAGATTCCATCATGGCGTGCATGGCCAGAGCTGTATCCCAAACCGGCGAGAGGCATGGTTGGCAGAGTGTCGTTGGACCATCAGAAGATAAAAGACGGCGTAAAGCCTCTTTTGCTTTCAACAAACGCGGATCCTTGGGATCAAGGCCGATGGCTGTATAGGCAAGAACAGCATTCACCATTGCCGGGAAGATGGCGCCCAGACCATCATGACCATTGAGCCGGGGTTCCATCCAGTCAAGGGCTTGCCGGATGGCTTTTTGACGCAGAGCGTGCGGGAAGAACGTCTGGGTGCGACGTAAAACGCTGTCCAGAAGGACAAAGGCGTCACCAATTATTGTTCCGGTGGCGTTTTTGATGAGGTGGCGTGCATCCCGTGATCCGGGTGTAAAGACTTCGTCAATATCAATCCGTTTTGGATTGATCGCCTGGGGCCGCAACGCCATCAGCACCAGTAAGGGAACGATCACCGTACGCGACCAATAGGAAATTTTGCTCAGGTGAAACGGGAACCACCGGGGCAGCAGCATGATTTCCACCGGCATGGTCGGCAGAGCACGCCAGTCAATCTGACCAAATAAAGCAAGAGTGATGCGGGTGAAGACATTGCATTGCATGGCTCCCCCATGATCAAGAATGGCCTGGCGGGCCCGGATCATATGCGGCGCATCAGGAGAATCGCCAACCAGCTTCAGGGCATAATAGGCTTTGACGCTGGCACTGATATTGAAATCACCATCATGAAACAGCGGCCATCCCCCATGTTTTGCTTGCCGGGAACGTATGTCATCAGCAAGCTGAGATTCAACCTCATGATCAATCTCATCGAGATAATGCCCATAGAGAATATATTCGGCCGGGATGGTGACATCGGCCTCTAAATCAAAAGCCCAGTGCCCATCCTCATTCTGAAGGGATTCGAGTTCTGTTTGAACCTGAGAGAGTGTTGACTCAAGAAGAGGGTGACCAGCCGTTGCATAGGAACGGTGGTTCGAACGGTGGTTTGCCACAAAAGTGTCATGAGTCTGGAGAGTATCATGCATCCGGCCATTTATAGGCAATAAAAATTGAGTGTCAAAGACAGAAATAACATTATTTTGAATATCAACAATAAAAAGACAGGTCTTTCAAAAATTTCTCTCAAAAAAGTGAGCGTTTTTTTGGTTGTTCTTCGACAATATTCACGTTTCTTAATGATTATTCTTGATTTGCTAAAAAACGCACTCTGCCGGCGGCCTTAAAACCAGAAAGGACAGCCCCTTCCAGGGTAGCGGGGAGCCCGGTATCGGTCCAGTCACCGGCAACTGACAGATTGCTTAAAGGGGTGGCTGTTGGTGGACGTTGCCTGAGAGACTGAGGCGTTTGAGAGAATGTGGCTTGTTTTTCTTTAACAACCCGATAGAGCTGTGGTTGCCGGGTCTTCTTTCCCAGCCCCAGAGCCTGAGCGACTTCCGGCCAGGATAAGGCAGCAATCATCCTGGCTGGCTGATGGCTGAGGGAATTGGCAGCACTGATGGTGACCGAAACAACATCATCCCGGATAAATAACCATTGACTGATTCCGCCAATCAGGCCGAGTAATTTTGCCCCTCCCGGGAATGGTTTGTCCAAAGGGCCAGGTAAGCGGAAATGAATATTCACAATCACCTGATTGCCGGGTGGTGCTTTGAGTGCAGGATAAAGATTTTTGGTAACCAGGGCTGGTGTGGCCAGAACCAGATGATCACCAGGGTGAAGAGGAATGGTTTCTCCTTGTGAAAAATGCAGGCTGGTTACGTGGTTGCCGTTGCAGGTCAATCCCCGGAGGCGATGATTAAAACGAATATTCACATTGGCAGCACCCAGAAACCGGAGGGCCGGATCAATCAATGCGGCTCCAAGACCATTGGGAAAATGGCAGGCCCGACAAGCTTGGGCACCACGCCCGAAGGTTTGGCGGATGACTGGCCACAGAAGGCAGGCAGCAGCTTCGGATGCCGGGGTGTTGAGGACGCCGACGGCCAAAGGCTCCCAGAGTTTTTCATAAAGAGGGGTTTTTGGGGAAAAAATATCCTCAATAACCGTCCCGGGTCCGGCCCGGCTCAGTTTTAACAGTGACAGATAATCTGTGAACCGGCTATCGGGAACCCGCCGCCTGGCTGACATAATCCACCAGGGAACAGGCCCCCGGTTGGGATGAATGACCCAATGCGTTCCATCGCGCAGATCCATAAAAGGATAGAATGCCTGGCTGGCATTATCGACTTCCTGGCGTCCGCCAATACGGTCCAGGAAAGAAAACAAATTGCGATTGCCGCTCAAAACCAGATGGTTGCCGTTATCAATCCGCCGATCCAGCCGGGTATCATAATAAGACCGGCACCGCCCCCCGGCGTGGCCGGCTGATTCATGGATCACCACCCGCCGCCTGGAAGAGGCAAGATCAACAGCACAAGCCAGCCCGGCAACCCCGCACCCAATGATATGTGTGATCCGGTTATCGGGAGCTTTTTGATTCCGGGCCGATCTGCTCATTTTATGGGGAGTGCTTCATCGAAGCTGCCCTCAACCCCATAATTCAGCCAGCCCCAGCCAGGCTTTACGCCAACCGGGGATTGTGACTGCCTGGTTACGTTGATCCCATCCCCGCTGCTCGAGTTTATCAAGAATTTTAAGGTAAATCACCCGCATAATCCGGGCCGGACGCAGCTTTTTGGGATCACATTGTTGATACAGCTGATCAGCGATATTGAAAGATTCCCGGGCTCTACTGGCCAGGCGGGCGCATACAGCAGGTAAAGCCGGATCACCCAAGACCTCATCGGGAGACGCATCCTCAACGCCGCAAGCATAGAGGTCTTCACGGGGAAGATACAAACGATCACGCCGGGCATCCTGATCAATATCACGCAGAATATTGGTGAGTTGAAAGGCATGCCCCAGAGCAACAGCATGTTCATGGCCGGCCTGGCTGGTTTCTCCAAAGACATGGGTTGAGAGGACTCCCACAGCTCCGGCGACCCGGCGGCAATAGAGGTCCAGCTCGTCTAACCCCGGCCAGCGCATGCTTTCGCGGGCATCCATCTCCATGCCGTCAATCACGGCCATGAATTCCTTTTGCGGTAAACAATAGTCCCCTACCGGTACCAGGAGGGCACGGGTAATCGGATGGTCGGGGCGGCCCGCATGCAGGCGATCAATACGTTGACGCCACACGGCCAGTTCCTCAAGCCGTTGAGCACAGGGTGCAAAGCTATCAGCAATATCATCCACCTCCCGGCAAAAAGCATAAATACTATACATGGCATGACGTTGTGCGTGCGAAAGAAGACGCATCCCCCAATAAAAAGAGGTCCCGGATTTTTCGACAATCCCGGCGACATGGGCACGGTCAGAATCAGTTGCTTGCCACATCGCTTCTGGAGATTGGCCGGAAAGAGCGGAGTCTTTTCCCGGTTGCGACCCACTCATGCCCGTTCGCGGTCAGGGATTGCGGCCTCAAGCGTTTCCAGAACTTTGGTGACAATATGCGCAGCATTCAAGCCAGCATCATTATATTGTTCAAAAGGCTTGCCATGCGCAATAAAGCGGTCCGGCAGAGTCATAGAGCGGAATTTGAGGGGGCCATCCAACAAGCCCTGATTGGTCAGATACGTCATGACATGGGCAGCAAAGCCACCGATTGAGCCTTCCTCAATCGTGATCAAAACCTCGTGATTTTCGGCCAACCGGCATATGAGGTCGGTATCAAGAGGTTTAACAAAGCGGGCATCGGCAACGGTGGCTGATAAGCCCCGGGCACTCAGATCTTCGGCCGCCAGCAGACATTCCTGAAGCCGGGTTCCTAAAGAGAGCAGCCCAATCGTTGTGCCTTCACGCAGAATGTGTCCCTTGCCGATATCCAAAGCTGTCCCGCGTTGAGGCAGGTCAATCCCAATTCCCTCCCCACGCGGATAACGAAAAGCAGAAGGGCGATCATTGATATGGGCCGCGGTGGCCACCGCATGCATGAGTTCGGCCTCATCAGCCGGGGCCATAACGATAAAATTCGGCAACGTCGCAAGATAGGTTATATCAAAAGAACCGGCATGGGTCGCCCCGTCAGCACCCACCAGACCGGCACGATCAATAGCAAACCGAACCGGTAATGACTGCAAAGCGATATCATGGACCACCTGATCATATGCGCGCTGAAGAAATGTTGAGTAAATTGCGGCAAAAGGTTTGATCCCTTCGGTTGCAAGGCCACCGGCAAATGTCACGGCATGCTGCTCGGCAATTCCCACATCAAAACAGCGTTTGGGAAACTGTTTGGCAAAGAGATCAAGACCGGTCCCTGAAGGCATCGCTGCTGTGATGGCGACAATGCTGTCATCCTGTCTGGCTTCCTCAATCAGGGCCTGGGCAAAAACTTTGGTATAGCTTGGGGCGCCGTCTTTGGGTTTATCTTGTTGCCCGGTCACCACATCAAATTTGGCAACACCATGATATTTATCGGCTGAATCCTCGGCCGGTTTATAGCCGTGGCCTTTTTTGGTCACGACATGCAAAAAGACCGGCCCATCGGCTTGCGTGTCCCGGATATTGCGGAGTACCGGCAGAAGATGATTGAGGTTATGGCCGTCAACCGGTCCCAGATAATAAAAGCCGAGTTCCTCAAATAATGTGCCACCACCACTGACCAGGCCCCGCATATATTCTTCCATCCGGGCTGCACGAACTTCAACGGCGCGGGGAAATTTCTTGGCCATTTCCCTGGCCGCGCTACGTACAGAACGATATGTCTTGCCGGAGAGAAGGCGGGAAAGATAGGCACTCATTGCCCCGACCGGCGGGGCAATCGACATATCATTGTCATTGAGGATGACAATGAGTTTTTCATCCATTGCTCCGGCATTGTTCATGGCTTCATAGGCCATGCCGGCTGAAATCGCGCCATCCCCAATGACGCAGATGACATGATTATCTGCCTCTTTCAGATCACGGGCGACCGCCATCCCAAGCCCGGCCGAGATTGATGTTGAGGAATGGGCCGCACCGAAAGGATCATAGTCACTTTCGGATCTTTTGGTGAATCCGTAAAGCCCTCCGGGTTGGCGCAGGCTGCGAATCCGGTCACGGCGCCCGGTGAGGATTTTATGGGGGTAGCACTGATGCCCGACATCCCAGACCAGCTTGTCATGGGGGGTGTTGAAAACATGATGCAACGCAACGGTGAGTTCAACCACACCAAGGCCAGCCCCAAGATGCCCTCCGGTCACTGAGACCGCATCAATCACTTCGGTACGTAACTCGTCTGCAAGCTGGCACAGGTCACCATCCGAAAAATTCCGCATATCAGACGGGAATGTGACCTGATCAAGGAGTGGCAGAGAATCAGACATAAGAATGGCTAAAAAACTAGAATGGTCAAAACGCCAGAATGGCTAAAACGCTCAGAATAATGACAATGGTTCAGAACAATCAATAATCCGGAACAATCAATACAATAATCAATAAGCAATAAGCAGAAGGAGTGATCAGAGTCGCATAAGGTCACAATCGCATAAACAGATGACACAATTCCCGATCACACAAAACAAATGATCCTAGACTAAATCATGGTCCCTTGAAAAGACCATTACTGAATTCGCATTCTTTTATCGGGTTGGTTTGATAGGGTTGAGCCGGAATCTGGCTGTTTTGGGTTCATCCGGCTACATGGGTTTACCTGGCCATATACAGTGCGCCATACCACCCGTCCCGGGCCGGCGATCATCGCGGTTATGAAATCGGTTTTGCTTAAGGTTACCGGGTTTTCCAGCGGATCCTGGCGGCGCAAGCGGAAGGTCAGGCGATGCGCCAGTTTAAGAACAACCGCAGTTTCGGCGGCCAGACGCCGATGGGTCAGGGCATCAATCCCCTCATTGGCTTGCTGTAACAGGGATTCGACACCATCAAGCATGCGATTGAAAACGCTCCGCAGAGCCGGGCTGGTCGTCTGACCTGATAAGGCACGCACATCACTCTGTGCTTCCTGCATCCAAAGCCGGGGAATATAGATCCGGTTGAGGTCATGAAAATCTTTACCGCAATCTTGCAGATGATTGAGAATTTGCAGGGCATTACATAACGCATCAATGGGCGGGTACAGGGCTTTATCCTGACCATGCAGGTCGAGCATATAGCGTCCTACCGGAGCAGCCGAGAGCAAACAATAGCCGATTAAATCCTCCCAGTCAGTATAGCGGTTCTTGCGGGCATCCTGGCGAAACGCAGCCAGTAAATCGCATCCATGTTGGGGGGAGACCCCGGTCACAGCCAGGCTTTCGCGCAAGCCGGCAACAACTTGTGGGATGTTTTCTGGTGGGTTTTTTTTTGGTGGGTTTTTTTTTGGTGGGTTTTTTTTCGGCGGAATAGTGTTTGAATATGTCTGGCTGGTCAGAGCCGCCCCAAACCCATCCAGGCGGGTTATTTTTTCGCGTGATGACAATGCCGGGCTGTCGGCGATATCGTCAGCTGCCCGGGCAAAGGCATAAAAAGCCGTGACATGGGGCCGTATATGCCGTGGCAGGAGCCAGGAGCCAACCGGAAAATTTTCATCATCACTGCCCTTTCCCGAAGAGATATCTCCCGAAGCACTCTCCGAAGTGCTTTCTACAGAACTATGATCACTTTTCATGCGCGTTCTTTTTCCCCGGTTGCGGTGTGGTGTTGGGAATTGTTCCCTCTGCCCGACTCATAGCCCCCGACTCATAGCCTGAATGTATCAGTTTTTGGAATACCGATACAGTCGGCCTTTCCAAAGGCCTCCCCGGCCTTGCCAATGGCGTCTGGCCGAATCAATAGTCATCAGGATATAAAGACAGGCAGCAATCGGTAAACTGATCATTTTAAGCAATCCAAACCGATATTCGCATAAAATCGGTATATATGTTAAGCACATCAGACCCCAGGCCAGGCCCCCGGCCAGCGACAGGGCTTTTTCCCCGGTGCGGATTCCCTCGATCAACGCCACCGGTGGTACCAGAAAAACCAGAACCAATCCGGCCAGACAAGCTGTCAGCAGCCAGGGTGAACAAGCCAGCTGAGCGTAAGCACTGCGGGTGACCATAGACCATAGACCGCCCAACCCGTTATAGGGGCGTATACTTTTTGCAGATTGGGTGAGACCAAGCCACACAGTGCCATTGGCTTTGAGACGGGCAGCCAAAGCACAATCATCAATGATGGATGACCGGATGGCGGCCAGACCGCCTGCTGCTTCTAAGGCCGTCCGACGAACCAGAAGACAGCCACCGGCTGCTCCGGCAGTTGTTTTTTGGGGGTTGTTGACCGATGAAAACGGGTACAGCAAGCCAAAAAAATACACGAAAGCCGGGACCAGCATCTGTTCCCAAAAGCCCTGTTGATGTAAGCGGACCATAAGGGAAACGGCATCAAGATGATTTTTTTGAGCCTTGGTATAAAGAGCGGTGAGCAAGCCCGGTTGGTGGTGAATATCAGCATCCGTAAACAGCAGCAAGGGGGGTTGCCTGAAATGAGGATGATGCTTGATTTCTGAGACCCCCTGCTCCATCGCCCAGAGCTTACCGGTCCAGCCGGCTGGCGTGGGGGGTGCTGACAGGACATGAAGCCGGTTGGCTCGTCCAAGAGCACTGGCTGCGTTGCGGGCAACCATAGAGGTGGCATCTGTGCTGCCGTCATCAATCAGGATGATATCAAACCGGCCCAGATAATCCTGGCAGAGCAGGCTGGTGATCGCCGGACCAATAACGTCAGCTTCATCACGGGCCGGAACGATAGCAACAATCGGCGGGTATTGCGCAACCGCCGGATCGGCTTGATCGGTGTGACCGGATTGGGAAACTGTGGCTTCCAGACGATGATGACGAACCCAGTAAGGATGCCTGGCCCCGCCATGCAGGACAGCAAGATACAGCCAGGCGATCAGGCTGGACCAGGAGAGTATCAGAGCCCAGGGAAGCATAGACAGAACAGTTGATTCGATATCCGGCATGTGGTGAGAGACGCTGTGAGAGAAACAATCTGGCAAAAAAACCATAAAAATGCCCTTACCGGCAAGGTGAAAGCCCCTGCCAGAGGATCATCCTTATCGATACATTCTTATCCATAAAAGTATGGCGTTGGTTCAGAATGCAGGATGATCTGATTTTAATCAGGGTTCCATCAAGCTGAATCAAAAAGCATCATGATTGCTGAATGATTGTTCAATATGATGCTGCCGGGACCGGGTAGTGCTCTGTTGCTCACGTCCAGAGTGACTGAAAAAAAAAGCAGAGAAAAAAACAGACAAGAAACAGAGAATATATCTGTTTGCGGTCTGATTGTTTTTGTTAGAACGGCACGTGTTGGTTTGATACCGGTGTCTGATTCTTTGGGGTCTGATTCTTTCACATAATGACGATACCAGCGGTTACATCAGCAACCCCGGGGACTCAGTTGTTGGTTCTGGCGGCGCAATTTCACGTTATTGGCGCAATATTGGCGCAATTTCACGTTATTTCGGTGTTGGTTTGGCTCAAACCCGGTTGAGCCAAAAAGCAACAAGACCGGGTTTGGGCAATCCGTTTATCTGTGCCATTGGGTTGTGATTTTCCACTCAACCAGATTCTCCTCTCAACCAAGAGTCAACCAAGAGTATGATACGGATGATGTTTCCTGTTTTCAGATGACGTGTTGTTTTCTCTTTGCTTATCTGGCTTTTGCTTCAAGAGGGGTGGCGAAAATCTCGCTGGCGGTCCATAGAGCCACTGTCAGCAGGATGACCCCGCCGGCTTGATGAATCACAGCAAGAGGCAACGGGACATAGAACAGGAGGGTGGTGATCCCAAGCCCGGCCTGGCTGAGTGCTACAACGGCCAGGGCTGTGGTTGCCGTTTTCAGACGATCGGAGCAAAACCGGTGATGCTGCATGGCCCGGAAAACCAGGCAGGCAATAACGGTGGTGATGGCCAGCCAGCGATGGATGAATTGAACCATGCCGACATTTTCCCATAAATTGAGAAACCACGGACGCATTCCCAGAGCATCAGGAGGCAACAGACTGTCTCCCATCAGGGGGAACTGATTATAAGCCAGCCCCGCATCCAGCCCGGCGACCAGACCACCATAGATGATTGTCATCCCGATCAGGATCAAAATGGCGATGATCCAGATCCGAAGTCCCTTACCGGGATCACCACGGCCCGGATGATTGGGTTCAGAACGCATACGGACAGAACCCGCATGGGCCAGCAAAAAGAGATATGAATAAATGACCAGAGCCAACCCCAGATGAGCACTCAGGCGGTAATGGCTGACATCCGGGCGGTCAATCAAACCGCTTTGTACCATATACCAGCCAAGCATCGCCTGGGCACTCCCCAGAACCAGAACAACCGACATATGCCATTTTTGGTGTCGGCTGATCATTCCTTTGGTCCAGAAAATCACCATCGGGATGATAAAGGCCAGACCAATAAACCGCCCCCAGAGACGGTGAATATATTCCAGCCAGAAAATAGCCTTGAATTCCAGCACAGTCATTCCGGCATTGATGGCCCGGTATTCAGGAGTTTCCTGGTAAAGAGTGAATAACCGCCCCCATTCATGATCAGAAAGTGGTGGCAAAATGCCCAATAGGGGACGCCATTCGACCATTGACAGACCGGAATCGGTCAGCCGGGTGAGGCCACCAATCAGCACCATCACGAAAACCATAGCACAGCAGGAATAGAGCCAAAAAGAAACCAGCTTTTGGCTATGATGGTCAATCGGATTGTCTGCTGTGAGAGAATATGCGCACAGAGTCATAAAACGGTGATCGGTGTGACCCATCGTGATCACAGAGGGTTGCAGGGGGCATCAGCAAAAATAACACTTAATTTTAGTAGTATATAAAAAAATAACACTTAATTTGTTGACAATAGGCAAAACGATTCTTAGTTTCCAGAGAATTGCTCTTCAATTTCTTCTCCAGTTTCTTACGTCACCCCCGCTTGTTATCGATCATTGATCCGGTATATTTTTGCAAGAATGATGAATATGTAAGAATGATTGACAAGCGGCTATCGTTTTTGGTGAAAGATGATCATGTGAGATGAGATTGCAAAATTATACCGAAAAGTTATACAAAATCACAAAGTTATACAGAATCAATTAGGCATGGCCAATCAAAGAACCAGGTATGGCTAATCAAAGAATGAATATGCCCCATCAAAGACAGCACCATATTTCCGGTTCGCGGGTGGTTTCGTTGACCAGGTCAGCGGCATCGGCTGAGCAGCGGGCGGCTGATTTACGGCTGACCTATGGGGTGGTGGATGGTCTTGCATTGTTGACTCCGATGATTGAGGAAGAATTTTGCGGGCGGATTGCCCTGACATCTTCCTTTGGGGCAGAAGCGGCGATTCTGCTGGATATGGTGGCGCGTATCGATCCAAAAACCCCGGTTATTTTCATTGATACCGGGAAGCTGTTTGAGGAGACATATAATTATTTTGCGACATTGACCGGTCATTTTGGTCTGGGCAATATCCAAAGGCTACAGCCCGATAGTGCGGATTTGAGACAATCGGATCCCCAGGGTGATTTATGGAGCCGTGATCCTGATGCGTGTTGCAGCTTGCGTAAGATTGCGCCGCTTGCACCGGCTTTGGAGAAGTATGATGCCTGGATCACCGGGCGCAAGAGATTCCATGGCGCACTACGCCAGAATCTCGAAACTATAGAGAGTGTTGATGGTCGGGTCAAAATCAATCCCCTGGCGGGCTGGAGTCAGGAGCGGGTTGCTCAATATTTCACAGAAAATAAGTTACCTGTTCATCCTTTGGTGGCTCAGGGATATTCATCAATCGGGTGTCATCATTGCACGCATCGGGCTGAGGAAGGGGAGAATGTGCGGTCCGGTCGATGGATCGACAGCAACAAAACCGAGTGCGGGATTCACCGTGCTCGATGGGCACAATGATCATGACTCATCTTGACCGTCTTGAGGCCGAGAGCATTTATATTTTCCGTGAGGCTTTTCACTGCCTTGATACGCTGGGCATGCTGTGGTCCTTGGGTAAAGATTCCAATGTCATGGCCTGGTTGGCGATGAAAGCGTTTTTTGGTCGTATTCCGTTTCCTCTTATCCATGTGGATACGGGCAAAAAATTTCCTGAAATGTATGCTTTTCGTGAGCGTTATGCTGCTGAATGGGGGGTTGATCTGATCATTGGTGGGTGTCCTCCGGTCGAAGAGATTGATTCTTCTCTGCCGCCGGCGGCCCGCTCGGCGGCCCGCAAAACCGCTGGCCTCAAGCGGTTGATTGAAGAACATGGGTTTCGTGGTGTTATCGCCGGGATCCGCCGTGATGAGCAGGGAACCCGGGCCAAGGAGCGTTTTTTTTCACCCCGTGGTGCGACCGGGGCCTGGGATATGCGTGACCAGCCCCCGGAATTTTGGGATCAATTCAATACTGATTTTCCGCTTTCCACCCATGTCCGCATTCATCCTTTGCTGAGCTGGACTGAGATTGATGTATGGCGTTACATTGAACGCGAAGATATTCCGGTGGTGGATCTCTATTTTGCCAAAGCGGGGAAACGTTATCGCTCGCTGGGGGATCAGGATATTACCAGCCCGATTGAGAGTGTTGCATCCACATTACCGGAGATTATTGCTGAGCTGGAGGCAACCACCGCGCCCGAACGCGCCGGACGGGCGATGGATCACGAAAGTGAGGATGCTTTTGAGCGGTTGCGCGCCGATGGTTACATGTAATTCCGGCCAATCAGGACCGTTGATGAGCCTGGCGGTGTGCGGATTGATCCTGTCAGACCGGATGGTTTGTGGTGACCCGATCACTTGTGATGACCGGATCCTGGGTAATAATTGACCGTAATGATTAACTGAGCAGGGCTTTTGGGATTGCTGTTTTCAATCCCATGTTTTTCCCGACATGGATCTTTTTTCATTGATCCTTTGAATGGCATCCTTTTGCATATCAACCTGATGACGTAGTGAATACGTATGAACACAAAACTGAATACAAAACCGATGACTGACCAGATCAAACCGGGCTCTTCGGGCATTGCTCCGGATGGCACCGGGCGCGAGACCATGCGTATTGTGATTGTGGGTCATGTTGATCATGGTAAATCGACTCTTGTCGGGCGGTTATTCCATGAGACCGGCTCTTTGCCTGATGGTCGTTATGAAGAAATTCAGGCCATGTGCCAACGGCGGGGAATGGCTTTTGAATGGGCTTTTTTAACCGATGCTCTCCAGGCCGAGCGTGATCAGGGGATCACCATTGATACAACGCAGGTCTGGTTTAAAACCGCTCGGCGCGATTATGTGATCATTGATGCCCCGGGGCATCGGGAATTTCTCAAGAACATGATCACCGGGGCAGCGAGTGCTGAGGCCGCGTTGCTGATCATTGATGCCAAGGAAGGGGTGCAGGAGCAATCGCGACGTCATGGCTATCTGCTTCATTTACTGGGGATCAGACAGGTTGCGGTGGTGGTGAATAAGATGGATTTGGTTGCCTATGATCAGGGGCGTTTTGGCCAGGTTGAACAGGAGATACGGGCCTATCTCGGCGATATTGGCATTAAGCCACAATGGGTAATCCCGGTTTCGGCCCGGGCCGGGGATATGATTGCTCAGCGTTCCTCTGCGGCTGACTGGTATGAGGGGCCAACGATTGTGGAGGCTTTGGATCACTTTGATTCTGAGGCTCCACCTGCTGCATTGCCGCTGCGTTTTCCGGTTCAGGATGTTTATAAATTCGATGATCGGCGAATCATTGCCGGGCGGATTGAAAGTGGCCGGTTGCAGGTGGGGGACCGTCTCCTTTTTTCTCCCGGCGATAAACAGGCCAAAGTCTCCTCGATTGAAATGTGGCGATCCCGCAATCGGGTTGTTTCGGCCCGGGCCGGTCAATCGATTGGGGTGACTTTGGATGAGCATATCTTTGTTGAAAGAGGCCATGTTGCCAGCCATATCGACACCCCGCCGATTGAAACCAATGTGTTTCGGGCCTCTGTTTTCTGGCTGGGGCACCAGCCTTTGGCAGTGGGCCGCCGTTATGTGATGAAAATTGGCACCATGAGCACTTTGGTTGATGTGCAGTCGGTGGAAAATATCGTTGATACGGGTGATCTTTCGGTGTGTCAGGCTCAGCAGATTGATCGTGGTGCTGTCGGCGAGGTCGTTTTGCGTTCCCGTTCTGCTTTGGCGGTCGATGAATTCGCATCCAATCGTCGTATGGGGCGATTTGTTCTGATTGAGGAGTATCAGATTTGTGGTGGGGGTGTCCTCAGTATGGAGGGGTATCCTGACCAACGGCGCTCGCATCAGGCCCGGGCGACCAATGTGACCGCTGTGAATCATCAGGTCAGTGCCGAGAGTCGGGCGGTGAGTAACGGCCATCGGGCCGGCATTCTCTGGATGACTGGCTTATCTGGATCGGGTAAAAGCACTTTATCTCTGGAGCTGGAGCAGCACCTTTTCCTCAAGGGTTATCATGTCTATACTCTGGACGGGGATAATTTGCGTCATGGTTTGAACGCTGATTTAGGTTTTTCGCCTGATGATCGCGTAGAAAACATCCGTCGGGCCGGTGAATTGGCTGGATTATTCACCGATGCCGGTATTCTGGTGATTGCTGCGTTTATTTCTCCTTACCGCGAAGACCGGCATCGCGCCCGGTCGGTACGCCCGGAATTGTTCCATGAGGTTTATGTGAAGGCCGGTCTTGATGTGTGTGAAAAACGCGATGTGAAGGGTCTTTATGCAAAAGCGCGTTGCGGTGAAATCAGTGAATTTACCGGTATTTCTTCTCCCTATGAAGAGCCGGAAAACCCGGAACTGATCATTGATACGGAACATGAAACAGTGACCGATAGCCTTACCCGGCTGGTTGATTATGTCGAAAGCCATTTTAAGATCAAAGCCGCCAGAACGCCGGTTGCGTTATCGGATTCCGGAGCAAAGAAAAAAGCGATGGCTGGCTGATGACTGAGCATCATAACGGTACCGGGGATGCCAACGGAAAGACTGAGGATGCCAATGGTGAGGATACCAACGGTAAGAATAGCGACCATGTCACTGACGACTCTCCCTTATGTCTTGGGTATGACCTGGATTTTGAGTCTCTTTATGACCGAAAGGGCCTGGAGCGTATTGATGAATTGTTTCTGGAATTTCTCAGCACAGCTGAGCCTGATCTGTGCCAACATCTGGAAACGGCCCGGCGTGATCCCGGAGTTCTCGAAACCAAATCAGA
Organism: Alphaproteobacteria bacterium; assembly: GCA_965199175.1. Lineage (GTDB taxonomy): Bacteria > Pseudomonadota > Alphaproteobacteria. Next base: position 1,241,310 of record OZ240684.1, on the reverse strand, counting down.
ATCAGTCCTTCTGATTGATCTTGCTCCTCATTTAGAAGATTTTATCGCCCATTTATTCGGCATTGAGGATGCGGTTCAGGCTCTGGCCCGAAGTCACCATAAACTGGCCCCGCTGTACAGCTGTAAGCGTTTATTTGTTCAGCGACAGGTGGCCAAAAAATATAACGCTGATGCGGTTGCTTCTGGTGATGGTTCCTCCTTGCGCACGAGTCTTGAGGCTGTTCTGGGTCCCTCATTTGGCGAGCTGGCCTTCGCCGAGGGGGTTAATCATTGGCTGCGTGATCCTGATACCCATGCTGCTTTGATTGAAACAGCTGAGCAGTATGCTGCCTGGGCACTCTATAGCTCAGCGGGCCAGGCCCGGCATGGTGAGGGGGTTTTATTCAGGCTGCCCGAAAAAATCGATGCCTTTGATCTGGTCCCCAAACAAGAAGAAGTATTCAATGCAGCCCGCAGTTACCGGTCGCCAAAAGAGCGGTTGCGGCAGCGCGATGGTTTTTCTCTGACTGACCCTGGGGCAGCACTGGATCAGGCTCTTGACCATGCTCATTACTGTATTTTTTGTCACAATCAGGGGAAAGATTCCTGTTCTCATGGCTTAAAAGACCGGGACAATCAATTCCGTGATAACGCTTTTGGTGAAAAGCTGGCCGGCTGTCCGTTAGAGGAGAAGATTTCGGAGATGAATCTTCTCAAGTCACGGGGCTATCCGGTTGGTGCTCTGGCGGTTGCGGTGGTGGATAATCCGATGCTGGCCGGCACCGGGCACCGGATCTGCAATGATTGTATGAAGTCCTGTATTTATCAAAAACAGCAGCCGGTTGATATTCCTCAGATTGAGACCCGTACATTGAAAGATGTTTTGGGGTTGCCCTGGGGGTTTGAGATTTATGGCCTGCTGACCCGCTGGAATCCGCTTAATTTACGTCGTTATGTGCCCCGGCCTGAGACTGGTCGCCATGTTCTGGTCGCTGGTTTGGGACCGGCAGGCTATACCCTGGCCCATCACTTGCTCAATGATGGTCACAATGTTTTTGCCATTGATGGCCTTAAAATTGAACCCCTGGATTCTGCACTAAGCGGTGTTCAGCCTGATGGTTCCCGGTGTCCCTTTGTGCCTGTTCGTGATGTGGCCTCTTTGCGTGAGGATCTGGGATCACGGATTGGGGCAGGCTTTGGCGGCGTGGCTGAATATGGCATCACGGTGCGCTGGGATAAAAACTACCTGAAGATCATTCGTTTGCTGCTGGAGCGCCGGTCTCGTTTTGCCATGTTCGGCGGGGTGCGTTTTGGCGGTGCGGTGACTGTGGACAATGCTTTTGAGATGGGGTTTGACCATATTGCGCTCTGTCTGGGAGCCGGCAAGCCAACCTTTATCTCTATGCCCAATGGTCTGGCTCCTGGTGTTCGTCAGGCTTCTGATTTTTTGATGGCGTTGCAGTTGACGGGTGCGGCCAGGGCGGATTCGGTGGCTAATTTGCAATTACGGTTGCCGGTGGTGGTGGTGGGGGGTGGTCTGACCGCGATTGATACAGCAACCGAGGCTTTGGCGTATTATCCTTTGCAGGTGGAACAATTCCGGTCCCGTTATACGGCTCTTTGTGCGGCCCGTGGGGTTGATGCTGTCCGGGCTGCATGGGGACCTCAGGAAGCTGAAATTGCAGATGAATTCCTTGATCATGCTCAGCAGATTGCAGCAGAGCGGACCCGGGCCACCCAGGCCGGTGAGAAACCCCGGCTGCGTGAATTGATTGAATCATGGGGCGGGGTCAGCATTGTTTACCGGCGGCGTTTGGTCGATTCGCCGAGCTATACCCTCAATCATGAAGAGGTGGCCAAGGCCCTGGAAGAAGGGATTCGTTTTGCCGATATGCTTTCGCCGGTGGCGGTAGAGGTCGATGATTACGGGCATGCTGAATATCTCAGGATGGCCCGTAAGGAGCTCAACAAAGACGGCCATTTGATTGATACCGGTGACACGGTGACATTTCCGGCCCGGGCGATTTTAGTGGCTGCCGGGACCAAACCGAACACGGTTCTTGAGCGTGAAGATCCCGAACATATCGCATTGGATGGACGCTATTTTCAGGCTCTGGATGATCAAGATGGGTTGATTGAGCCGGAAAAGCTGGCCAAGCCCCGCGATGTTACGGTGATTACATCGCGGTATCCTGATGGGCGGAGTATCAGTTTTTTCGGCGATTTGCATCCTTCTTTTGCCGGTAATGTGGTCAAAGCCATGTCCAGCGCCAAGCAAGGATATCCCCTGGTTTCGAAGTCTTTGGAGGAGTGTCCGCCTTCGGGGATCTCTTTTGAGGCTTTGGCGGGTCGTCTCAATGATGATCTCAGGGCCAGGGTGCATGAAGTGGTGCGTTTAACCGGAAATATTGTTGAGGTGGTGTTGCGGGCTCCGGCTGCTGCCCGTGCTTTTCAACCGGGGCAATTTTATCGGTTGCAGAATTATGAGACTCTGGCTCCCCGGAGTGGCGGGACGGTATTGGCGATGGAAGGTCTGGCGATGACCGGGGCCTGGGTTGACCGGCAAGCGGGTTTGATTTCAACGATTGTGCTTGAGATGGGGGGGTCTTCGGATCTCTGTGCGCTGCTGCAACCGGGTGAACCCTGCATTCTTATGGGGCCAACCGGAACCCCGACGGTGATTCCGCAAAATGAAACCATTCTTTTGGCTGGTGGTGGTCTGGGGAATGCTGTTCTCTTTTCCATCGGTCAGGCTATGCGGGCCCGGGGGTGTCGGGTGCTCTATTTTGCAGGCTATAAATCGGTCCATGATCGTTATAAGATTGACCAGATTGAGGCGGCAGCAGATCAGATTGTCTGGTGTTGTGATGAAGAACCTGGTTTTGCCGCCACCCGTCCTCATGACCGGTCTTTTGTCGGCAATATCGTTGCGGCGATGGTGGCCTATGCGACTGGTGATCTGGGAGAAACCGGGATTGCTTTACCGGATGTCGACCGGATCATTGCAATCGGCTCAGATGGGATGATGGCGGCGGTGGCCAAAGCCCGCCATGATGTTCTTTCTGCGTATCTGTCGGCATCCCATGTGGCCATTGGCAGCATCAATTCGCCGATGCAATGTATGATGAAAGAAATTTGTGCCCAATGTTTACAGACCCATCGTGATTCCAGGACCGGAGAAGAAACGGTTGTTTTTTCCTGTTTCAATCAGGATCAGGACCTGGACCGGGTTGATTTTGGGTGTCTGCGTGATCGCTTATCTCAGAACGCTACCCAGGAAAAATTGACGTCTCAATGGGTGGCAGATTGTCTGGCCAACCGGACCTGAAAAGACCACATCTCTGAAGCCTGGTTATTGCTCACCGGTTCATACCGGGTCATTATGTCACTGAGTGTTGGCCAGGGCTGATACGACCTTCTGAAGGATTGACAGAGGCGAAAAGATTGACAGATGTCGAAACAGTCCGGAGAAACCGGATATTGTGGTCACAGCCAGACCTATCTTACCGGAAAATAATAAAAAATTCTATTCAGGATTTTTTGGATGTCTTTATCTTGACAACCACAAACGGGCTTATTAAGTAATCAGCACTCGTTGATGACGAGTGCTAACACTTTCTTTCAGGATACCAAAACCATTTTATCAATGGGTCGGGTTGGCCCTGGATGGTTGGTCCTGAAAGAGTTGGGGTCCGAAAGGACATGAAAGATAAAATTTTTTGGAGAATAAACAATGAAGTTCAGACCGCTTCATGATCGCGTCTTGGTACGTAGGATCGAGAGTGAGGAAAAGACTTCCGGGGGTATTATCATCCCTGATACGGCAAAGGAAAAGCCAAGCGAAGGCGAAGTGATTTCGGTTGGCCCGGGTGCCCGTAAGGAAGATGGAAGTTTGGAGGCCCTGGATGTCAAAAAGGGTGACCGGATTTTATTTGGCAAATGGTCGGGGACCGAAGTCAAGGTTGACGGGGAAGACCTGTTGATCATGAAAGAGTCCGACATCATGGGCGTGATTGAATAAGGAGCAAAAATAATGGCTGCCAAAGAAGTAAAATTCAGTGCCACTGCACGTGAACGCATGATGCGGGGTGTTGACACCCTGGCTGATGCGGTGCGTGTTACTCTTGGTCCTAAGGGACGTAATGTTGTTTTGGATAAATCCTTTGGGGCACCGCGGATCACCAAAGACGGGGTCAGCGTTGCGAAGGAAATTGAACTTTCCGATAAATTTGAAAACATGGGCGCACAGATGCTGCGTGAGGTTGCGACCAAAACCTCTGATCTGGCTGGTGACGGAACCACCACAGCGACTGTCCTTGCGCAATCAATTTTGAAAGAAGGAGTGAAGTCGGTGGCTGCCGGCATGAATCCGATGGATCTGAAGCGCGGAATCGATCTGGCCGTTGATGCGGTGATTGAAGAGCTTAAATCCGATGCCAAGGCTGTTTCCAGCAATGCTGAAATTTCTCAGGTCGGTACAATCTCAGCCAATGGTGAAGCCGAAATCGGCGAAAAAATTGCCGAGGCAATGGAAACGGTCGGTAAAGAAGGCGTGATCACGGTTGAAGAATCAAAGAGCCGTGAAACAACCCTGGACACGGTTGAGGGTATGCAATTCGACCGGGGATATCTCTCGCCTTATTTCATCACCAATGCTGAAAAGATGATCTGTGAGTTGGAAAATCCGCTGATTCTTCTTCATGAAGGTAAGCTTTCCAATTTGCAGGCCATGTTACCGGTGTTGGAATCGGTGGTGCAATCAGGCAAGCCACTGCTGGTGATTGCCGAAGATGTCGAAGGCGAAGCCCTGGCGACTTTGGTGGTCAATAAATTGCGGGGTGGCCTGAAGGTAGCGGCTGTCAAAGCCCCGGGATTTGGGGATCGTCGCAAAGCGATGTTGGAAGATATCGCCACCCTTACTTCCGGCCAGGTAGTCAGTGAGGATATCGGCATCAAGCTGGAAAATGTCACTTTGGATATGCTGGGCAGTGCCAAGCGGGTTCTGCTGACCAAAGAAGAGACAACCATCGTTGATGGGGCCGGCAATGAGAATGATATCAAGGATCGCTGTGGCCAGATCCGGACCCAGATTGAGGAAACAACCTCCGATTATGATCGTGAAAAACTGCAAGAGCGTCTGGCTAAATTGTCTGGCGGTGTTGCGGTGATCAGTGTTGGTGGTTCGACCGAGGTCGAAGTGAAAGAGCGCAAGGATCGGGTGGATGATGCCATGCATGCGACCCGGGCTGCGGTTGAGGAAGGTATTGTCCCTGGTGGCGGAACGGCTCTGCTCTATGCTGGCCGGGTTCTTCAAAACGTCAAAGCGGCCAATGACGACCAGAAAGTCGGGATTGGTATCGTTGAGCGGGCTTTGCAGGCTCCGGCGCGCCAGATTGCCGAGAATGCTGGTGCTGAAGGTTCGATTGTTGTCGGAAAATTGCTGGATGGCAGTGATAAATCCTTTGGCTTTAACGCTCAGACCGGTGTTTATGGCAACCTGACCAAAGAAGGGATCATTGATCCGGTCAAGGTGGTGCGCACAGCTCTTGAGGATGCAGCTTCGGTTGCCGGGCTTCTGCTGACCACTGAGGCAATGGTTGCCGAAAAGCCTGAACCCAAGGATAGTGCCGGTGGTCCTGGTGCTGGCGGCATGCCGGGTATGGACGGCGGCATGGGCGGTATGGGCGGCTTCTAGAGCTTCTTATTCATGCCCTGCTTTGTTCGGTTTTTTTGGGAGAAATTATCCTGAGGGCTGCTTTTGGGGAGGATAGGCAGTTCTCCAAAGCCGGACGTATAAAAGGGGCTGTGGTTATTTCCACAGCCCCTTTTTTTGTCCGATAGAGTTATATTTTTGGCCAAAGGTTGGCCTCATGAAGCATGTCGCTGTTATCAGAAAAACATCTTTGTTGATATTCAATATTATTCAATCAGCTGTTCCGAATGACCCGCAATCTGGGTTTCAGGCCGGTTACAGAGGTTGAAGGTGGAGAAGACGGATCGGCGGCGTTACCAATCAAGCCTTCCAATTCATTGAGCGAGAGATTGAGGCATTGGGCAATCTCATTTTTCGATTGCCGTTCTTGCCATAATTGGGAGAGAATTTTTTTCCAGATCACCGATTTTTCATGCGCAATGCCTTCCGGTTCGCCAGTTCGATACCCTCTTTTCCCCAGTTCAATACAGATCATTTTGTATTGCCAGTCCGAGAGACGGCCAAGATCACGCAAACGATAGGCCAGGGCTGTTGCTGATACTTGCCATCTGAATTTGGCCTCAATGATATCATTAACGGCAATGTCACCGAACATTCTGGACCGCACGTCAGCTGCGGGCATCAGGAAAGCTGAGGCGAAGTGATCAGCCTCTTTTTCCGAATTCTGTGATGCGCTGATAGACGGGTTATGTTTATGCAGGACCAGATGCCCGAGTTCATGCAGGGCATTGAAAATTCTGCGCTCAGCGGTCTTGGCTTTATTGAGGAATATGAAGGGGCAGCCATCCTTCCAAAAAGAAAAGGCGTCTACATTTTTTGTTGTTTCGGATAAAGAAAACACCCGCACCCCTTGCATTTCAAGGAGGCTGATTACATTGCCAACGGGGTTCTCGCCGAGTTTCCAATGTTGCCGGAGCCAGCATGCGGCTGCTTCCGGATCTGTCTCATTGCTGAGATCAAGAAGATTGGCAGGGGGGAGTGAAAATTGCTCTTCTGCCCAATGACTGAGCGAGAGGCCAAGGGATCCTGCCGCTACTGCTGCATCGCGTTCTTTGGTGCTTGTTTTAGCAAGACTGCGGAAACTCACTGTCTGCCCATCAATCTCCTCTGGATCATCGCCATCAAAGAAGGCATCCGGGAAGCGTAATACGGATGCTAGTTTTTCTAAGTGATCACCATCGGGTTGCTTCTCGCCCTTTTCAAGTCTGGTGATGGTTGTAGGGGATATTCCAACCAATTCAGCTAAATCCCGTACTGTCAGAGCCCGCCGCTTGCGAACGAGCCTGAGTCTCTTACCGTTAAACATGGGAGAAGATTATTTTCGGGGTTTGCGGAAAACCTGGGGATCGAAATCGTCCAGGCGGTCATTATCTCCGAAGACAGGTTTCTTTATACTGTGCCAATCATTCTCATCACGGAGATAGATACGTTCAATATAAGGGCCGAATTGCCCGTTTTTGACAATGGGAAGTGATAACTCAACTGCACCATTTTCCCGGCCAAGTATCAGGTAATATGTGGCAGGACCTGTCGGCAATGCGGAGGTAAAGCGTGGCAATGAAAGCGGAAGCTCGTACTGGTATTGTTGATTGCTTGCACAGAGACCCTCTGTTGCCGGGCCTTTGCTGGATATGGGCTGAGGCTCATAGTGATCACGACACGCTCTGTCACCATTCTGGAATATGATACGGGTACCAAATGTATCATTCTGGATGCCTTCGACATTTCTTGAAGCAAAAAATTTCCAGCCATTTTCTCCAACGTGAAAATACCGCAACGCTTCCGTCCCGTATATCCAGGAAAGCAGACCTGCTGCACTGGCTGGTTTGAAAGACGTGGCATTGGCGGCCGCCATCTGAGAAATGTCGGCAGTTCTCAGAAGTGTGTCCAAACCAAGACCCATTTCGGCAAGACGCCGTCTTACTTCCTGAGAGCCTTTTATAATTTTTGTCCTGACCTTAAAGAGGGGGTCCAGCATATTGTATTTCTCCAATGAAAAACACACCACATATAGATATTCAACCCTCTTCTACAAATAGAAAATCTCCCTGTCAATCCTTTGGTTGTATTTTGGGCATGTTTTTGCCCCGTAAGAAGGATATGGGGGTGTGATCATCGGCAGCTGGTTGATAGGCCAGGCTGATTTCACTGATTGCCGCTGCCCAGTCCCGGGCGTCTGTGGCTTTGGTCGGTTCAAAAGCATCAAAGCCACAGCGGAGCATGAAATAAAACTGATCCCTCAGCACATCGCCCACTGCCCGGATTTCTTTCTGATACCCCATGTGTTCCCGCAACAAACGGGCATAGGAAAAAGCACGGCCATCGCGGAAAATCGGAAATTCCAGCGCAATGACCTCAAAATGATCCAGATCATCGGCAATCAAAACCGGTGATTGATCACTGGCCAGCAGGAGACCCAGCGGCCTGGCCCGGCTGATCAGAATTTGTGAGTCTTGCTGCCAGCGAGGATAGCTGACGATGAGGGATCCTTCCGGCGGTACGGGGTCGTCATCGGCCAGCTTTATCCAGGGATCATCAATAATCTCTCCGCCCTTAATCAGCGGCATAGAGTTTTTCCTTGAAGGGTTTGATCCCCACGCGTTGATAGGTTTGCAAAAAAGTCTCGTCGTTTTGACGCATATCAAGATAGATATCAATGATGCTTTCAACCGCATCAACCACCATATCGGCCGGGAAAGCCGGGCCAATAATTTTCCCGATGGCGGCATCTTCGCGGGCACTGCCCCCTAAGGTAATCTGATAATATTCTTCACCGCGCCGGTCAACGCCGAGCAGCCCGATCCCGCCGACATGGTGATGCCCGCAGGCATTGATGCAGCCACTGATCTTGAGGCGTAATTCGCCGATATGTTGCTGGCGGTCGATATCAGAAAACCGCTCACTGATCCGGTTGGCAATGGGGATTGAACGGGCGGTGGCCAGGGCACAATAATCCATCCCCGGACAACAAATGATATCGGAGACCAGGTTGAGATTGGCCATGCCTAAATCTTCCTGTACCAGATGTTGCCAGATGACCAGAAGGTCAGTTTTTTTGACATGCGGGAGGACAAGGTTTTGCTCATGGGTGACCCGGATTTCATCAAAGCTATAGGCCTTAGCCAGATCAGCAATGGCTTCCATCTGTGCGGTGGTGGCATCACCGGGCGGGTGGCCTTCCGGCTTGAGCGAGATATTGACAATAGCATAGCCAGGGGCCTTATGCGGAGCAACATTGACATCAACCCAGCGCGAAAAATCACTGTTTTTCGACCGCGCATCTTCCAGAGCCTTATCAGCAACCGATTCCTGAAGAGCCTCAAATGAGGGGGGAGCAAAATACGCATTGATGCGGTTAATTTCATGTTCTGGTAAGGTCAGAGCACCATCGCGGATTTTTTCCCATTCTTGTTCAACCAGAGCCGCGAATTTTTCAGCCCCGACTGCAGCAACCAGAATTTTGATCCGGGCCTTATAAATATTATCCCGGCGCCCCAGCTGGTTATAGACCCGCAAAATCGCTTCCAGATAAGACAGCAAATGTGCCTGGGGTAAAAAGTCGCGGATGGTGGCTCCAATGCGGGGTGTACGTCCCAGGCCACCTCCGACCATGACCGTAAAGCCGATATCTCCGGCTTGGTTGCGGCATAACGTCAACCCGATATCATGGACCCGGACAGCCGCACGGTCACGGGATGCTCCGGTGACGGCGATTTTGAATTTGCGGGGCAGAAAAGAAAATTCCGGATGTAAGCTGGACCATTGGCGGATGATCTCGCAATAGACCCGGGGATCAGCGATTTCATCAGCACTGGCACCGGCATATTGATCCGAGGTCACGTTGCGGATGCAGTTGCCTGAAGTCTGGATACAATGCATTTCCACCGAGGCCAGATCGGTCAGAATATCGGCAACATCTTTAAGACGGGGCCAGTTGAACTGGATATTTTGTCGGGTTGTAAAATGCCCAAACCCCTTATCATAGACCCGGGCAATCCGGGCCAGCATCCGTAATTGGCGGGATGACAGAATACCGTAGGGAATGGCCACCCGCAGCATATAGGCATGCAGCTGGAGATAGAGGCCATTCATCAGCCGCAGAGGCTTGAATTCTTCCTCTTTTAAGGCACCGCTGAGCCGCCGGGCAATCTGGCCACGAAACTGCTCAACCCGTTCTTTCACCAGGTGGTGGTCGAATTCGTCATATCTGTACATGATAACGTGTCACGATGATTGATCGGTATGGTTTCATCAATATGGTTGAATGAGGCTGGTTGAGTGTGTCGGGTTTGATCGATGTTGAGTGTATGATGCGACTGATTTTCCCGGTATCTGTTTACCGACAGATGTCGGTTTTTTTAAGTCTTTTTTAAGGCGTATCAGCGATGGGGTTGGGGCGGGGTTTGCGGTTATCCTGAAGACGGATTGTCGGACCCTGGGCCCGAATTTGCTCCCGCAATGCCAGGGCCGTATGATTTTTATCTGAAACCGGGATCATGTAAGGCTCGACAATGAGGCGGTCAGCGACTGCCTGGTTGGCCTGGGCCAGCATGATCGATTCCTGCTCCTGTGAGGTTGCTGCTACAGCTGCTTTGATGTCTTCGCTCCAGCCAATGTTACCCATAGCATCAGCCATGATGGTACCGGTCATATAGACAACCGCACCATCAATCAACCGATTGGCTGTGATGATTTTTGGATGCTCTGTCAATGCGAAAAGCCCCGGACGTTACAATAAGATGAAACAATAAGATGAAAAATATTTAAGAAGAGATGCTGTCATGGGATGCTTTGCGAAAATCAGGAATGAAAACAGGAAAACAAATCTGTATGGGCAGGAAAACCTTTCCGGTTTTTCTGTATCTTCCCATTTTTAGATATCTTTTTTCTTTTCCATATCTCTCTTTTTTCCATATCTTCTACATCCTGTTTTTATGTCATATCTTTCACGGAATCTGATCGTGAGAAATTAGGTCAGATGATCGATTGACGTCAATATTTTGTGTTATATTATTTATAATAAACGTAAATTTTATGTATAAAGATTTTATCTGAGACAACCTACACAATATGACGCCATCAAGATAGGTTTGAGTATTGTGAGCCATTCAGGGCAGTATGAATAATTCTTTTTTTAGTATTTGTATCGAATGATAAATTTTTCACAGGCCCCTTTTGATGTTAGGGGGGCATGATGTTGTTCAGGAAGGCTGTCTGTCTGGTTCTGGCCGGGCAAAAATGCCAGGGCGAGAGATCATTTTTTTCCGGGTAATATGGCGATGAATCAACCAGATACTGCGGTTTTGCAGGCTCAGTCCTGGCCGTTTCAGGAGGCCCGTGCCCTGGCTCAGCGCTTTGATGGCCAGACCCCGGAAAAGGGATTTGTTCTTTTTGAGACCGGCTATGGTCCGTCGGGGTTGCCGCATATCGGGACCTTTGGCGAGGTGGTCCGCACGAGCATGGTGCGTCAGGCTTTCAGCCATTTGAGCACGATTCCAACCAGGCTCTTTATCTTTTCCGATGATATGGATGGATTGCGTAAGGTTCCGGATAATGTTCCCAACCAGGAGATGATGCATGCTCATCTGGGCCAGCCTTTGACCCGGATTCCGGATCCGTTTGGCCAGTATGAGAGTTTTGGTCATCACAACAACGCTCAATTACGCAAGTTTCTTGATTTTTTCGGTTTTGACTATGAATTTCAAAGTGCGACCGACTGGTATCAATCGGGCCGGTTTGATTCGGTTATTTTGAAAATACTCAATCAGTATCAAAAAGTAATTGATGTCATTTTACCGACTTTGGGACCAGAGCGTCGGGCGACATATGCGCCTTTTCTGCCGCTATGTCCGGAGACCGGATGCGTCTTGCAAGCCGAAGTGATTGAAGCCCGGCCCGATGATGGGACAATTATTTATCGTCATCCCTCCGGACGTCAGATTGAGACCCCGGTTGGTGGCGGGCATTGCAAGCTGCAATGGAAAGTTGACTGGGCCATGCGTTGGCTGGCTCTGGGGGTTGATTATGAAATGTCGGGAAAAGATCTGATCGATTCGGTGCGGTTGTCGGGGCGTATTACCAAAATTCTCGGTGGATCGCCGCCCAATGGTTTCACCTATGAGCTGTTTTTGGATGAGAATGGCGAAAAAATCTCTAAATCAAAAGGCAATGGTCTTTCGGTGGAAGAGTGGTTGCAATATGCGCCCCGGGAAAGCCTTGCTTTATTCATGTATCATGCGCCGCGCCGGGCCAAACGGCTTTATTTTGATGTCATTCCCCGGGCGATGGATGACTATCTCTCTCATCTGACCAAGTCTGCTCAACAGACCGGAAGCCAGAGGCTGGATAACCCGGCCTGGCATATCCATAGCGGGACCCCACCCCATCGACCGGCTGGATTGAATTATTCATTGCTGCTTAATCTGGCCAGTGTCTGCCATGCCGGGGATAAGGAGACAATATGGGGGTTTATTCAGAAATATGCTCCGCAATCAACGCCCCGGAATGACCCTTTGCTGGATCGTATGGCTGAATGTGCGGTTGCATATTATAAAGATTTCATCCAGCCCAACCAAGCCTGTCGACCCGCACAGCCAGTGGAAAAAGAGGCTTTGCGTGATCTGGCTGCGAATCTGGCTGATTTGCCTGCTGATGCTGAGGCTGAGGCTATTCAAACCATGGTCTATGAGGTCGGTAAATGCCATGGTTTTAGTAATTTGCGCGATTGGTTTCGTACTTTGTATGAAGTCTTACTGGGCCAAAGCCAGGGGCCGCGCATGGGATCATTCATTGCTTTGTATGGTATTCAGCCGATGATTCGTCTGATTGATGAACGGCTTGCTGAGCAGGAATCATAGGCTCTCCTTCCTCAGACTCTTCTTCCTTCGGGATTTTTTCCGGGCCGGGGGACGTTTGATTCCCCGGTTATCAATGGTTGTGGCAGGGTCTTTCCATAGGGGGCTTGACCAGAGACTCTCTTTGTGATTGATTATTGCGGTGCAACATAAACAACCTTTTATCAAAAGACCAAACCGCCTCTATTCAATGAAAAACCACAGAGAGCATAAATATCTATAAGATATACATACAGTGCGTGATAAGTATGCAGTGCAGCATTTAGGGGTGAAGGCCGCCACTGATCAAGATAAAGACCGATCAAGATAAAGACCAGGAATCTTCACCAAAGACCTCTTAGGACCAAAGATCGCTTAAAGACCGTTTCAATAAACAGGAATGCTGAAGGAGCAGGAACAATGCCTCATCAAAAAGAAAGCAAACGCCCCAAAGAAAACAAACGTAACGTCCCAGATCTGACAACGTTTGATACCGCTTCGGGATTTTCTGAAAAACCGGTTACCGGGCGTATGTCTGTGGCCTCTGATCAACCGGCTGTTTCATTGAGTGATCATGAGAAAAAGAGTCACCACAAGAAAAAAGCCATGATGACTCAAGAAAAGAGCCAGCCGGCGGTTCGTCTTTCTCTGGCCGATACTGAGAAAACCCATTCGGTTGTTCGTCAGACCGGGCCACATCAGACTGAACAGTCTCAGACTGAACCACCTCAGAGCGAACCGCCTCAGCCACAACAGGCGAAAACCGATGGTCAGACCCTCAAAAAGAAGGCCCAAAAAGCCAAACGAGCCAAAGCAGCGAAAAAATCCGGGACTGAGCCAGTGATGCCGCCGCAATCCGCACAAGCCGTGCCGGGTCGCCAAAAAACAAAGCAAACATCACCAGCATTTTCACAGTCCGGGAATGTGAAAGAGTCCAGGGGGATGACCGAAACGCCGGATGTTCGGGAAGCAGTTCCAGTGCTGACCCAGGCGACCCTATCCAGGACCACAGTTCTGACCGCATCGCCCAAAACCGTATCACCTAAAACCCCGGCTGCTGGCCGTCGGGATGCCGGCCATAAAGCCGCGAATGTAGAAAAAACCAAAGTTGCGCAAACCAAAGTTACAAAATCCGAAATTGTACCAACCAGGAATGTGCCGACCAACATTTCGCAGGGCCTGGCCAGGGTTTCGCGGACCAGGACGCCGGATGTTTCTCTCAACCCGGTGCTGCCACAAAATATCCAGGATATCCGGAATATTTTGAATTTCACCAATGACAGCTGTTCTGATGCTATCCAGGCCGGGATGACCCTGAGTAAAGGTCTGGAAAATGTCGGGATGCGTTTGTCTGACTATATTGGGCGCAGTGCCAAATCAGGGCTCGATTTTTCCAGACTGTTGCTGCACGCAACCAGCTTCAAAGATGCGGTCTCACTGCATGCCAATTTCACCGGCAACATGATCGAAGAATTTTTTGAAGAAAGCAGAAAAATCACTGACATCGGATTTTCCGCATCAGCGCAAAGCCTCTCTCCGATCCATGAAAAAGCTGCTCAGATATGCACCACAATGTCAAAGGCAACAGCATACGGCAAAACAGACGGATCATAACATGCGTGCCGGGTCGGGCAGGCTTTCCAGACTCATGACTGAGCAGGCATGCGTGATGGAACCGATACGTTATCTTTGAGCACAGGATCTTTGAGCACAGGGTTTCTGTCTCTCAGTGTATATGATCTCTCAGGGCATGTTATTTCTCAGCATGGGTATTCTTCAGGACTTTATGTTGAGAAATTTATTGTGACGTTGTTCCAGTAATACGTCAGGTTTCAAACCATACAGGGGTTCAAAAGCCTTGGATATGGCATCACCCAGAGTGCTGATTGCTTCTTGTGGGTTTCGGTGTGCTCCCCCTAAAGGTTCGGGAACAATGACATCGGCAATCCCCAGCTTAAGCAGATCCTGGGCGGTGGTTTTCATGGCCGCAGCGGCTTCCTGGGCTTTGTCGCCATCTCTCCATAAAATCGATGCACAACCCTCTGGTGAAATGACCGAATAGACCGAATGCTCAAGCATGATCAGACAGTCAGATGCTGCAATGGCAACAGCCCCTCCGGATCCTCCCTCGCCAATGATCGTGGTCACAATGGGCACACGGGCATTGAGAAAAACTTCGGTACTACGGGCAATCGCCTCGGCCTGGCCACGTTCTTCGGCGTCAATACCCGGATAGGCTCCAGGTGTGTCCACAAAGGTCAGGATTGGTAAGCCGAATCGGTTTGCCAAATCGACCAGACGCATGACTTTTCGATACCCTTCTGGTCGGGCCATACCAAAATTACAGGCCATACGTGATTGGGTGTCTTTGCCTTTTTCCTGGCCAATGGCGATGATTGGCCGGTCCCGGAATTTCCCTGGCCCGCCGATGATGGCACTGTCTTCAGCAAAAAGGCGATCCCCCGATAGCGGTGTAAAATCGTCAACCAAAGCAGCAACATAATCACCAAAGCGTGGGCGGTTGGGGTGGCGGGCGACCTGAATTTTTTGCCAGGGGGTGAGTCTGGCATATGTCTGACGCAGAAATTTCTCAGACTTGGTCTGGAGTTTGGCAATCTCATCAGCGATATTGATCGTATTATCATCGGCAAGATGACGTAGTTCGCCAATCTTGGCCTCGAGTTCGCAGAGCGGTTTTTCAAAATCAAGGAAAACCTGCATCGCTGTTACCTCTATCCCCTGTGTTGCCTTTTTGTGATTGTGTCGCCTCTTTATCGGTCCGGCTTCCGGATAGACCGGGCTTTCGGGTTGGGTTTTTTCGCCCGGATCACTCTGTCTGAGGACCATGGCTCCCTTGTTATCTCAAAAAAAGTGTCTCAAAAAGAAATTCCAGAATGAAAATCCCGGAACATGGACCCTCAATGAGGGGCAAAATAAGGCGGTCTACAGACTGACCCGGCTTCCTTTACGGAAGCCGGGATATATCTGAACATCATTTTATCAGGAGCCGATACGGTTTCAAAACACTTATCGGCTGGCGATTTGTTTGGCTTTTTGCACCATGACCTCAGCCTGTTTGATTGAGGCGATGTCAATCAGGCGTCCGTCAAGAGTAACCGCACCTTTCCCCATTTTCTGGGCCTCAGCCATGGCATCGAGAATACGTTGAGCCTTGGTGGTTTCGGCTTCGGTCGGGCTGAAGACCTCATTGGCCAGATTGATTTGTTTGGGGTGAATCGCCCATTTTCCTTCGCATCCTAAAGTGGCTGAACGATTGGCTTGTGCCCGGTAACCATCGGGATCATTGAAATCCCCAAACGGACCATCAATGGGGCGCAGGCCATTGGCCCGGGCTGCAACCACCATGCGGGCAACCGCATAATGCCACATATCCCCCCAATGGACATCACGATGACCGGCATCATCAGGATCAGTCAGGACATGATAATTGGGGTTTGGACCACCAATGACAGTCGTTTTGGCTTTTGTTGAGGCGGCATAATCAGCAACCCCGAAATGGAGGGATTCATTACGCGGGCTGGCAGCAGCAATTTCATGAACATTCTGCATGCCCAGAGCGGTTTCAATGATCATCTCGAAGCCAATTTTTTTGCTATATTTCATGGCATCTTCAATCTGGGTGACCAACATATCAAGAGCATAAACATCGGCAGCGGTCCCGACCTTGGGGATCATGATAAGATCAAGATTGTGACCGGCTTGTTCGACTACATCAACGACATCGCGATACATATAGTGGGTATCCAGGCCATTGATGCGTACGGATAATGTTTTGCCACGCCAATCGATATCATTCAGGGCCGTGATAATATTTTTACGGGCTTGTTCTTTCTCATCGGGTGCGACCGCGTCTTCAAGATCAAGAAAAATGACATCAACATCGGAGGCCGCCGCTTTTTCAAACATGTCCGGATTGCTCCCCGGGACAGCCAGTTCACTTCTGTTGAGACGGGGTTTGGCTTGATCAATGACCGTGAAACTCATCTTTTTTCCTTCTATATTCAGTTTTTTTTAACAAGAGGTGTTTTTTTCTCAGCCCTGTTTTTCCTGATATTTTTTCTAAAATCAACGCCGCAAACAGATCGCAGCCAGAGAAAATTGACATAATCCCGTTCAGGACCGGGGAAACCCAGGACGTCTGCAAAGATGCGGGAGCGAAAATGATCCAACCATTCAGGCTTGTCAACGCTCTGTGCGGTGTTTGTCTGGTTTCATTTTGGCCAGGGGGTGATGGGATTCGATTAAATCGCGCAAATGCTGGGGGCTGATATGGGTATATATTTGGGTGGTGGCGATATCAGCATGTCCGAGTAATTGTTGCAAATGGCGTAAATCCATACCGTTTTCGAGGAGATGCGTGGCAAAAGCGTGACGCAGAACATGGGGAGAAACACGATCAGGATTAAGACCAGCCTTTGCGGCTGCTTTCTTGAGCAGCCGCGCAAAATATTGACGACTAAGATATCCGGAAGCTCCTGATGACGGGAACAACCAGGGTTGTGTTGTTTTATGGGTTTGTTTTTTCGTCTGTATGGATGTTTGGTTGAGCGTGGCGAGATAGGTTGCCAGGGCGTTTTGAGCGGTCTCCCCGAGGGGCAGAAAGCGTTCATGCCCTCCTTTTCCCTGAACTCTGAGATAATCAAGATCACGCGATAATGCTGAGAGAGGAAGACTGACCAGCTCGGAAACCCGCATGCCGGTGGCATACAGAATTTCAAGCAATGCTCTCAGGCGCTTTTTGTCTATTCCTTCTAAGAGATCGGCGGCATCAATGATCTCTCCGATTTCGTCTGAGGAGAGTATCTTTGGTAACCGGCGTACTGATTGAGGGGAATCAATCATCACTGTGGGATCATCATCACGCACCGATTCCTCAATCAGGAAACGGTAATATTGGCGCAATGCCGATAAACGCCGGGCGGCGGTTTTCCGGCTCATCCCCTTTTTTGACAAGGCCACCAAATAAGCCGAAAGGTCTTCTTTTGCGGCTGATATCAGGTTTTGGTGATACTGTTTCAGCCAGTCGGCAACCGCTATCAGATCCCGTTGATAGGCAAGGCGGCTGTTTAAGGCCAGGCCACGTTCGGCAACCAGCATTTCCAGAAAACGTTGAATGCTCAAAAAATCAGCACTTAAACGATCCTGTTGGGCCGGTGTTTTCACAGGAATATTTTTCCAAAGAGCATCTTTACGTCTTCAGGAGCACTCAGATATCCTCACTAAGAGCCGCTTCCAGAGCCAGAAAGCGGGCCTCTTCATCAAGGCCGATATGGCGTAAGGCAGAGACAATTTCTTGTAAAATCAGGGGAGAAGCGGTGCCGGGTGATTGATCACCAAGGCAGGCAAGGGCCAGAAAGACAGTCTCAGCAACCCGCAAGGATTGTGACGATTCCCGTAAGGCATTGATGAGGGCAGCCATTGATGCGCTGTGATTGGGTGTCATATCACCGGGCAGAGGAGACCCGGTATTCCAGGCAAACGCCCAATGATCGCCGGTCACTGGCTCCCCAAGGCCGGCAAGCAGTGCTAAAATCAGGGAAATGGCCGGGCTTTGGTTATGTTTTGGCGCATCGGCTTCCTGAGGATCTAAAGCGGAATCATGCCCTGATATATTCTGTGCCTCGGTGGTTTTGGTGTGGTGTACGGTCTGGTGGCCGATGATCCAGGAGTGCAGGATATCATCATTCCACAGCAACCGGTCTTCAAAATCGGCGATCTGGATCAGCGGCCAGACTTCCCGGCGGATCGTGGCTGCCTGGGGGGTTGTATAGGCATAGTGTTCGATCATGCTGTACCAGGATAAGGCCGCATCAATTTCCCGGGCGGTGAGTAAAGCGCGAATAGCCTCAGCGGCAAACCAGATCAAATGATGCTCAGGTGTGAGTTCCAGCAACAGCATCGCACTGACCCGGGCGATGGGTGTATAGAGACCGTCCTGGCGTGCCTGTTGATAGAGAGCCTCCAGGAGGCGTGCACGGGCCAATGATAATGCGGCAGGTTGGGCCTTGGCTGCTTGCAACAACAAGGCACGGGTCCGGGTTGGATCTCCCTGAAAGACTTGCCTGGAATGGTCTGTTTTAAGAAAAGCATTCTGATCAATATCCTGAGAAATTTGGGCAATGATGTCGTTGGAAAATACGACACTCTCGTAAAGTTTCTGCAATCTCCCGGCTGGCAGAAGGCCAGATTTTTCTGCTTTTTCTGCTGCCCTGATCCGCATCATGAGAGGGAGCTGAGCATGAGAGGCAATCGATACAAGAATCGCCGGATCAGAAGTTTTATCCAAAAATCCGGGTATTTCGACCCGGCCGATACGGGCTAAGGCAAAAGACAGCGGGGTCGGCTCCAGGAGTGCCGGAGGTTCTTTCCTGGCCTGATTTCCGGT
Source organism: Alphaproteobacteria bacterium (assembly GCA_965199175.1). Taxonomy (GTDB): domain Bacteria; phylum Pseudomonadota; class Alphaproteobacteria. The sequence continues at coordinate 1,222,379 of OZ240684.1, read as the reverse complement.
ATTATCTCCGGTGTTCTTTTCTCGGTCATTGAGGATGTATTCGACCAGATCCTGAAATTCCTGATCTGCTGATGATTCCCAATGTTCAGGAGATGGCGTATCACGTAAGAGGCCGAGGCTTAAACGCACTTTATCGTGTTTTTGGGAAAGCAAATCGCAAAAGATACGCAGTTGACGCCAATAAATTTCCCGGTAAGAGCCAGGATCTTGTTCCAATTCACGGCACGCATTGAGATGATCTCCTGCCAACAGCAAACCATCAATATGGGCCCGTCTTTGGGTGCTGCTGAGATGCTGAGCAGGGGCAACATTCATCAGGGCGCGCATCGATTCGATATCGCCCATTTCGTAGAGTAAATCGATTCGGCGGGCGACCAGGCTTTTGCCCTCTGCATGTCCTTCCGGAGCCCGTGCATTGGAGAGCACAATCCGGCGCATCAGATCACGGACAAAAAGGGATGGATTGGTTGACGAGACCAGATTCATCAGAGCACTGGCCCGGGTTCGTGATGTTCCCGACCACATATGTTCGCCCAGCCCCCCCTGGTGACTTTCGAGAATACCCACCGAGTCCGGATTGATCTCTTCTAAGATCCCAATCTCAACGTCCTTTGCACTCTCCTGGGGTGCTTGGAGAGGAGAGGCCGGGGTATCAGGACTCTCCCCTTCCTGGTTGAAGGGATCATTATCCAGGGAGTCATTTTCTCTTCCGAAAGGAAGGGACTCCTGGGTGGAAGAATCACCTTGCGTGGTCCGTGCCCAGACCGGGTTATCGGCCAGGATGCTCAGAGATAAAATCCCCAGGGCCAGAAGAGTGACAAAACCCGACCCCCTCCGACTGGATCGATGTGCAAGTGCGTGATACCCACCAGATGTTGGTTTCATGGTCGTGATACGTTTTAACGTGGGAATTAACTTAACGTGGGAATCAACGTGGGAACCGGTTGTCGGGTATTGTCTTGACAACGGTTTTAGACGGTGCGGGAATATCTGACAATGCAAGAAACCCGATCCCGCCCAGGATGGCCACAATGGTGACGATGGCCAGAACTCTCAATGAGAAAATCATACTCTTCCTTAAAAAAACAAGATAACCAGGTCGGTTCTTTGTGATGCTGTATTGACGGTAATGATCTTACGGTGATGATTTTGCGGTGATGATCTTACGGTGATGCTGTATTTCGCGGCACCAGATCATAAAAGATGTGATATTGGGGGATAGAGTTGGCGTACGCAATATTTGATTTTTGAGCATAGGGGCAGCACTCTTTCCGGATTGCTGATTGACAATCCATCCATGACCCAAACCAGACAGTATACCGAAGCGGGACATTTAAATGACGTGCCAATAAATGACGTATCAATAAATGACGTATCAATGATGTTACAAATAACGTGAATGCGATCGGGTAATGTGAACAGGATATGGCGTCAACAGGATGATTTTAACACTGGTTTCAGAAAGCAAAGGATGTGGCTAAAGAGCTGATGAATCAACGCAGTATCGCCCTGGTCGGCATGATGGGTGCCGGGAAAACGGCTATTGGTCGCGGTCTGGCCGCCCGGCTGGGGCTGCCCTTTCGTGATTCTGACCGGGAAATCGAGCGGGCCGCAGGCTGTAAAATTGAGGATATTTTCCGGGATCATGGCGAACCGGTATTCCGGCACAGCGAGCGGCAAATGATTGAGCGTCTTTTGAAAGGGGAGCGTTGTGTTCTTGCCACCGGCGGCGGGGCTTTCATGGATCAGGAGACCCGCGATGCCATGAGACGATATGCTGTTTCCATCTGGTTGCGTGCGACAGTGGAACTCCTTTACAGCAGGGTTTCTCACCGTACGTCGCGCCCCCTGCTCAATCAGGGTGACCCCTGGGAAACGATGGTTCGTCTGACCAGGGAGCGTGACCCTGTTTACGCCAAAGCCGATATTGTGGTTGATTCTCTCAATATGTCCAGGAATATGGTGATTGATCAGGTCCAGGCTGCTTTGGAGGATTTTTCCAGTGTGACCAATGAATCGTTTGGATCTTCTTCTTAAGATCACACGGATATCATCATGACGCCTCAGAAAATCACATATCCAGGCGAGCAGGGGCGGCTGCGTGTCCGGCTGGATCAGGGTGGGTATGATATCATTATTGGATCAGGTGTTGCGGCTGTATCGGATATTTTTGCGAATCTGAAGACCGATTATGCTGCCATTATCACCGATGATCATGTGGCGCCTCTGCATCTCAGTGCTCTGGAGGCAACCCTGGATCAATGCAATATACGTCACGATTCGATGATTATTCCGCATGGGGAATCGTCAAAATGTTTTGAACAACTGCATCATATCTGCAACCATCTGCTTGATATGCGGCCTGACCGCCAGGCGGTTGTTTTGGCTTTTGGCGGCGGGGTTGTCGGCGATTTGGCTGGTTTTGCAGCCAGTATCGTCTTGCGTGGGTTGCGGGTGATCCAGATTCCCACGACCTTATTGGCACAGGTGGATAGTGCCGTTGGTGGCAAGACCGGAATCAATGCTGACCAGGGGAAGAATTTAATCGGCAGTTTTCATCAACCCTGTTTGGTTCTGAGTGATCTTGATTATCTCAGGACATTACCCCGGCGTGAAATCCGCGCTGGCTATGCTGAGGTTGTCAAATACGGCCTGATTGCTGATGCAGATTTTTTTGCCTGGCTGGAGACAAATGGCTCAGCAATCTGCAACGGTGATCCGGATGCACATTGTCAGGCGGTTCTGCGTAGCTGCCGGATTAAGGCGGATATTGTTGCCAAAGATGAACGGGAAACCGGCATGCGTGCGTTGCTCAATCTTGGTCATACATTTGGGCATGCTTTGGAGACAGTATCAGGCTACGGGGACGATTTACTGCATGGAGAAGCCGTGTCAATTGGTATGGTGATGGCCTTTACCCTTGCTGCCCGCTTAGGGATCTGTCCGGCTGAAGACGGAGCCAGACTCACAGAGCATCTCAACTCAGTTGGCTTACCGACCCGCTTGCCGCATCATCTTGCTGTGGGTTTAGACCCTCAACATGTACTGAATATCATGGCCCATGATAAAAAAAATCAAAACGGCATCATCCGGTTTATCATTCCCGAAAAAATAGGCCGTGCTTTGGTTCGTGATGATGTTCCTCGTGATGCGGTTTGTTCGTTACTTGAAGAATTTCTTGAAGAGTCTGTGGCTGTTTGACCCGGCCAGGCACTGACATTAAGGAGGCAGGTCTTTCATGTTGGATATTTGGTTTTCTCTCACAGCGATTGTCTCACTGGTTTTTATGTCTGCCTTTTTTTCCGGGGCCGAAACGGCTCTGACTGCGGCTTCCCGCCCGCGTCTGCATCAACTGGCCAAAGACGGCAGCAGGCGGGCCCGCCTGGTTGAGGGGCTTTTAGAGCATAAGGAAAAATTGCTCGGATCCATTTTGCTGGCCAATAACCTGGTTAATATTCTGGCTTCGGCTTTGGCGACCAGTGCCCTGATCGTTGTCTTTGGCGAAACCGGTGTTGCCTATGCGACCATCGCGATGACCATATTGATTGTTGTTTTTGCTGAGGTACTCCCAAAGACTTACGCTATTCATAAAGCCGATTCGAGTGCGCTTGCGGTTGCCCCGGTTTTGAAGCTGATGGTCTTTATTCTTTCCCCGATAACCCGGGCCATTCAGATGGCTGTGGTTGTTTTTTTAAAGCTGTTTGGCCTGGACACCCGCACTGATGCTGAGGCAGGTGAACAGGAATTGCGCGGGGCAATCGAACTCCATGCCGGTAAGGATCATTCCGGACCGGATGCACGCCCGATGCTGCGGGGTGTTTTGGATCTGGACCGGGTCGAAGTCGGCGAGATTATGATTCATCGCAAAGATATGGTTGCTCTGGATGCTGGTCTGCCGGCAAATGTCATTCTTAATGAGCTGGGAACCTGTCCTTTCACCCGGGTTCCTTTATGGAGCGGTGATTCGGATAATATTATTGGTGTGTTGCATACCAAGGCTGTTTTGACATCGCTTCTTAAGACCGGGCCAGAAGAGATGGATATTCAAAATCTGATGGCTGAGCCACGCTTTATCCCCGAGACAACAACCTTGTTTCACCAGCTGGGAGCATTCCGTGAACGTGGTGAGCATATTGCTTTTGTCATTGATGAATACGGCGTTTTACAGGGTATGGTGACGCTGGAAGATATTTTAGAGGAAATCGTTGGTGATATTTTTGATGAATTTGATCATTCGGTCCCGGATCATTTTTTGCTGGGTGTACGTCGTCTGACTGGCGGCAGCTATGTTGTTGATGGTTCGGTAACGTTACGTGACTTAAAACGTCATTTCGGCTGGGCTTTGCCCGAAGAGCATGCGGCAACTTTGGCGGGTCTGATTTTACAGGAGGCCCGACAAATTCCTGAGGTTGGACAGCTTTTTGAATTTTATGGATTCCGTTTTGAAATTTTACGCCGTCGTCGTAACCAGATTACTTCTTTGCGGGTTACGGCCCCTGAAGTCAATCGTTCCTCCCTGTGAGGAAAGCAGATCGGGAATGTCTTGACGATTCGACGCTCAGGCGCAACCATAAGGAAAGTTTTTGTGAAATTGCGGAGGGGATACATCAAAATCAAAACGGGGAGCTGAGAACGAACATGGTGAAAAAAATTGTTCCTGACGTGGTCAGTAATCAGAAACTGATTTGCATTGAGGCAGGCGTTTCGGTTTGTGAAGCGGCTCAGATAATGGCGGAGAATCGCATCGGGGCCTTGCTGGTGACCAAAAAAGACAAACTTGAGGGTATTATTACCGAACGTGACCTTCTGGTAAAAGTCGTGGCCCGGGCAAAAGATGTCAAAAAAACCGCCGTTGGTGACGTCATGACTAAAAAACCCCAATGCGTGAATCCGGATGATTTGGCTTCTGATGCGCTTGAAAAAATGCGGAAAGAAGGATTTCGTCATCTGCCGGTCGTTGACGGCCATCGGATCGTTGGCATGGTTTCTATCCGGGATCTTTACGCTTCAGCCAAGGACCAGCTGGAAGATGATCTGCGTGAACGCGATGAATTTATCTTCGGAGCCGGATACGGCGGTTAGGGTGTTTCAAAAGTTCTGTGATGACAGGCTATGGTGATGACACGCTATGATATGCGATGGGTTGCCGGTGAGTGTCTGTCGGTAACCGGATCACCGTCGGCTGATCATTGACGAAAGAGCATCTTTCAATCAGTTTTTTTGAACTTCTGATGGATGCGGGTCCTTGGGTTCGCGGGCATCAATGCTTAAGGCATGAACAGGTCCGGCCAGTTCGGAGGCCAGAATATCATGAATGAGGCGTTGACGTTCGATCCGGCTCAGGCCACAAAATCGTTTTGAGACAACCCGAATTCGGAAATGGCTCTCCCCGCCTTCCGGGGCCTGTGCGTGGCCGGCATGTAAGGCTGATTCATCGATGACATTGATATCGGATGGGTCTAAATGACCACAGAGTTTGTCGATGATTGTATCTTTTACAGACATAAAATATCCTGAAGTCTTCTGTTGATGCTTGTTGCTTTAGATTTTTTGTTGCCTGACAAGTTTTTTTGAGGATTTTTTATCACAGGTTTTTTCTGAACAGATTTTTTCTGAACAGGTTTTTTCTTATCTGAGTTTTTTTACCGGAAATTTTCTGAGTTTTTTTGCGGTTAATTCTTATGATATCATATTTGGGTTGTCCTGTTTTTCTCTTTCAGGGAAGAGTGTTTTAAGCAAGAAATATTGTTTCATGGCGCGTGTAAAGACCGTTCCTCTCACCTCTTTTATCTGGGAAAGCAATGACACAAAGCGTTATTGTTGTCATCCGGGCTGTCGATCTTTTGCTGAATTTCCTGCCCCGCATCGTGAGGGAAAGAGAAATCCGCATGATCAATTTTGTCTTGAGCATGCACGTCTCCATAATGAGGCATGGGATTATTTTGCTGATATGTCGCCTGAGGAAATCGATTATCACCGTTGCCAGGATATGATTGGTTGGCGTCCCAGCTGGCCGCTTGGTACGTGCGGGGCCTCTTTTGCCCGGGTGATTGACCCTTTCGATATTGGGGATCAATCCGAAGACAACCGCTCACCGGGCAGTGACGGGGTGGCTGCGGACAGAATATCCTCAGACCTGCCTGCCAATATCCGGCGGGCTTTGAATATTCTCGGGCTTTCCCCTTCTGCGACCCTGGCTGCTCTCAAGACCCGTTATAAAAAACTTGCCAGGCGATTTCATCCTGATGCCAATGGTGGGGACCGGCGCTATGAAGAGCGATTCAAAAAGGTTCATGAAGCCTATGAGCAGCTGAGTGCTTTTTTTGACCAGATCCGCCCCTCTGTTTAGTCGCTGTCGTTGCGTGTTTTGCCTGATTTTGGATGAATAATATGGTTCCTGAGACGGAGTGTGATTGTTCCCGGCAACCGGATATTCGTGTTTCGGTGCGCCAGGTTTTTGGCATTGATACAGATATTGATTGCCCGGCTTTCGGAAAGTCTTCGGAATATGTCCCCGACATTGACGATAGCTATCGGTTTCACCGGGAAACCACATTGGCGATTGTGGCCGGGTTTTCTCATAACCGGAGGGTGATGATTCAGGGCTATCACGGGACCGGTAAATCGACCCATATTGAACAGGTCGCGGCCCGTTTGAATTGGCCCTGTTTGCGGATCAATCTCGATAGCCATATCAGCCGGATTGATCTCATTGGTAAAGATGGCATCATTGTGCAGGATGGTCAGCAAATCACCCAATTTAAGGAGGGGATACTCCCCTGGGCCTTACAGCGACCCACAGCATTGGTTTTTGATGAATATGATGCCGGTCGTCCCGATGTTATGTTCGTGATTCAGCGTGTTTTGGAGGTCGCAGGGCGGCTTACGTTGCTGGACCAAAACCGGGTGATTGATCCGCATCCGGCGTTTCGGCTGTTTGCAACCACCAACACGGTTGGTCTGGGTGATACCACCGGCTTGTATCATGGCACCCAGCAGATCAACCAGGGTCAGATGGATCGCTGGAGTATTGTGGCCACGCTGAATTATCTTTCTGAGCAGGAAGAGCAGGATATTGTTCTGGCCAAAGTACCCCATGCTAATGATGCCGGGGGTACCAAAATGGTCGCATCAATGATTGCTCTGGCCAATCTCACCCGTCAGAGCTTTGCCAATGGTGATATTTCGACCGTCATGTCACCGCGCACAGTCATGACATGGGCTGAGAATGCGATCATATTCAATGATATCGGGTTTGGGTTTCGGGTGACGTTTCTCAATAAATGTGACGAAACCGAGCGGCCCATTCTGGCCGAATATTACCAACGTTGTTTTGACGAAGAACTCCCGGAGAGTTTGGTTCAGGAGACCCCGGAACATCCCCCGGCATGAGTTGGAATCATGTCCGGCCTTTCCAAAGATAGTGACGAAAAAATATTTGAACAGGCAACCCGTTCGGTTGTTCGGTGTCTTTCTGGTCGCGATGTCACAGTGGATTATGGGGCGTATAGTGAGGAGACTGTCAGCACCAATATCACCGGACATGATCCCGCTGTGCGGTTACCCCCGGTTCCTCAGCATCTCAAGCCTGATGTTGTTGCGCCTATTCGTGGCCAGGCTGATTTTGCGGCCCTGAAGATTCGGTATCATGATTCTGCTTTCCATCATGCCTGCTCACCGGTTGGTCCGGCGGCCCGTGATGTGTTTGATGCCCTGGAAAATGCCCGTGTCGAATCGTTAGGCAGCCGGGCTTTGCCGGGTTGTGCGGTTAATCTGGCGGCTATGCTGGATAAGGAATTCCATGACAAAGCCTATGGTGAGGCCAGTTCTTATGAGCAAATTCCCCTTGCTGTGGCTTTACGTTTGATGGCTTTGCAGGCTTTTTGTGACCGGCGGCTGGATCCGGTTATGGAAAAAATTATCCATTTTTGGAAGCCTCATCTGAATGCTGCTCTTGACGATTCTTTTGCTGCTTTGGCTGGGTGTTTGGAAGATCAGAAGACGTTTTCTTCTGCTGTCTGGTCGTTGTTGCGGGACCTTGATTTAGAAAATCAATCCATGCAGCCTGAAACGCATGAGGATACTCAGTCCGATTCTGATGAAGCCGGTGATGATGAGCAATCCATGGCCGGTGAAGACAATACGGCTGAGGACTCTTCTCCTGATGATTCAGAATCCGCCGATGCCAGCCTTGATCAGGAACAACGACCGCAATTCGGTGAGGTCGGCTTGCCTGAAACCAGGGCTGGTGAAGCCGATGCTTCTCCGGAGGCGGGCGCAAACCATCAATCATCATGGGAAACAATCCCCGGTTCGACTTATAAGCCTTATGTTGTGCGCTATGACGAAGTGGTGAAGGCCGAAGATTTATGTCCGGCTGATGAATTGACCCGGTTGCGTGCTCATCTGGATGGGCAAATGGGTGATCTGCGTGGTGTTGTGGCGCGTCTGGCTAATCGTTTACAGAGATTCCTGATGGCCAAACAGTCACGGGCCTGGGAGTTTGATTGCGAAGAAGGAATTCTCGATTCAGGGCGACTGGCGCGGGTGATTGTCAACCCAACCCACTCCCTTTCTTATAAGTCTGAACGGGATTCGGATTTCCGTGACACCGTGGTTTCTTTGCTGATTGATAATTCTGGTTCGATGCGGGGCCGTCCGATCTCGATTGCTGCCATGACGGCTGATACATTGGCCCGCACTCTGGAGCGTTGCGGTGTCAAAGTCGAAATACTCGGCTTTACCACCGGTGCCTGGAAAGGCGGGCTATCGCGGGATTTTTGGACTCAAAACGGCAAGATACGTCATCCCGGTCGTTTGAATGATCTGCTTCATATCATTTATAAGACTGCTGATGCCCCGTGGCGCCGGACCCGGCGCAATCTCGGCTTGATGTTGCGTGAAGGGCTGCTCAAAGAAAATATTGATGGCGAGGCTTTGTTATGGGCCCATCGGCGGCTGTTGGACCGGGCCGAGCACAGACGTATTCTGATGATTATTTCCGATGGGGCACCGGTTGATGATTCTACTCTTTCGGTCAATCCCGGTAATATTCTGGAATCGCATCTGCGGGAAGTTATTGACTGGATCGAGCGGGTTTCGCCAATCGAACTGACGGCAATCGGTGTCGGGCATGATGTCACCCGCTATTACCGGCGTGCTATCACGATTGTTGATGTTGAACAACTCGGCGGGGCGGTTCTTGAGCAATTAGCGGCTTTATTTGATGACTCTCCAAAGCCAGGCCGGATGCCACCCCCCGAACATGTCGGTATGAGACCGCAAAGACCCTATGAAAGCGGGCAAAAGGGTATGAGAGGGGAGACGACGTTATGATAAACAGAGACATGATAAACAGAGACAGCCAGAGACAGAGTAACCCTGACAGACAGGGGGTGTCTATCCGATGCCTGTCACTGACCGGGTCGTTGTGCTGGGCTATTTTTTCTTACGGGATTTCCTGGCTGAGGCCCGCCATTGTCGCAAGATACCCGGTGTCAGAGGTCCGCCAATACCGGTTGCACCAACGATAGCGCCTGCCCATCCAAAGCCCAGATACGCGAATAACACGGCACAAACCAGTGCCAAAACGCAGATGAAAAACCCGTATTGTTGGCCCCGGTCTTTGCGTTTTTCTTTCCCCAGAGACTCCCGGTCCTCAATCCCGTGGCGATGGGATATCTGGCTGTGCATACGGTCAAGCAGTTGATCTGTTATGCCTTTTTTGATTTGTTCATATTGTGCCAGGTCCTCTGGCGGTGGTAAGGGGCCGATGGTTATTTCCCTGCTGAAGCGTGCTTCAAGGCTGCCCATTTGCTGAAATATGAGGGCAGCACCTTCTTCTGGAATTTCATCTGGTTGTTGAGGTTGTTGTGCCAATGGGTTGGTCAATGAGGCGTGATTGCGACCTGCCTGGGGTTTGGCTGGGGGTGTTGTGTGAACGGGGCTTGCCGTTTTGGTGGCCGCTTTAACCGTGGTTTTAGCAGATTTTGCTTTGGCCGGGCGGTTTGGTTTTCTGGGTGCCCGGGTTTTTGAACCTGATGGAGCAGCAGCTATGGGCGGTCTTTTTTCCCTTAAATCCTGTGCCGTGCCGACATTTCAGGCAAGACGTCAGGCCGAACGCCAGTCGGTCAGGAGGCTTTTCCAGGCAACGGCCATATCATTGCGGACAGCTAGCCCATCGAGATAGAGGCGAAAGAGGTCGGATTGCCCGGATTTAACGTCGGATTCATCGGGCAAGAGGTCCATCGATTGAGCCAGGCCATCCAGATAATCATCCAATTCTTGTGGAAATTGTTCTGAATGATCCACTGGCTCGACCAGTGATTCTGCATGCAATTTTGCAAGAGTATTTTTGGTCATGTCTTTTTTTGAAGCCACACTCATCTCTCCCTTTTTGCGAAAAATTGCCGAAGAGGCACATATCGAATTTTGTCGCATAATATTATATAAGAGATATCATAAAAGTTAAAGAGCCTGTTACCGGAATGGTCGCATCCTGAAACCTCTGTAGTCGGCCTGATGGGTCTCTCTTTATTGATTTTTATCCCCAGGATTGATCTCTTTTTATCCCTAGTTGATCAGGTTACCGCTGCCCTGGTCCGGGCGGCTTTGATGCGTCGTTTGACTTTACGGGCATCGGCCGGGAGTTTTGCGTCGGTTGTCTGGGTCAGGAAATGATCCAGCCCGCCTTGATGTTCAATAGAGCGGATGGCCCGGGTCGAAACCCGTAAGCGGACAACATCACCCAAAGCCTCCGAATAAAAAGAGGCCATCTGTAAATTGGGTAAAAACCGCCGCCGGGTTTTGTTATGGGCGTGGCTGACGTTATTTCCGGCCAGCACCCCTTTGCCAGTGACGGTGCAACGACGGGCCATGCGTCTTCTCCTGTACAGTCAAAGATGAAGAAATAAAGATGAAAATTGCGAGCGGTTATTTACGCTGATCCGGGGGTGGCGTCAAGGGAGAAGCATCGGGAGGCTGGCTTTTTTTTGCTGGTTTTTCCTGTGGGGATTGATCGGGATGTTCGGTCTCGGTGAGGCCATAGGCTCCCCGGACCATGCGTGCTAAGCCCTCCCGCAGACCGGGATCAACATCTTTCCATATTGCCTGACCCTCGCGATGGATATCCAGGGCCTCAGCGATCAAAGCGGCCCGCTCCTCTTCCCGATGCCTGGATGGGGGCGTTGGTGTGTTTTTTTTCTCGTTGAGGGTATCTGGCTGGCCCGGAGGTCTGGATGCAGCAACCTGACGTTTTTTCTGCAGAGGTTTAGCCGGCTGGCCGGACCCTTTTTTCCAAAACATCCAAAAGGGTGTTTTTTTAGCTGGCCGGGCTGTTGCATTCCCCATTTTGCCCGGCTGGGCAGCATTTTTTTTATGGCGGCGGATATCCGGCTGGCCCGGAGGTCTGGATGCAGCAACCTGACGTTTTTTCTGCAGGGGTTTAGCCGGCTGGCCGGACCCTTTTTTCCAAAACATCCAAAAGGGAGCTTTTTTAGCTGGCCGGGCTGTTGCACTCCCCATTTTACCCGGCTGGGCAGCATTTTTTTCGCGGGGTTTAGAAAACCTGATAGCCATCATTCTATAGCAACAAGAATCTATATGCGTGAAGCTGAGACCGGTATCATCAAAATGTTCAGAAGCAGGTCTTTCTGAAAACCGATGAAACCGGGAGATCGAACACTATAACCAAGCAGAAGCATTTTGGGTCAAATGAATGCGATGACGATAAGGATGACGATAAGGATGTATTATGAGGATGGTTCCTGTGGGTGATCAGGGTTACTTTTTTCGGTCAGGTTACTTTTTTGATTCTAATGCTCTTTCAAGAAGGGCGTAAACCTTTCCGACATCGGCAGACAGGAATGTTTTTTCCAGAACCTGGTTATGGTCAACAGAATGCGCCTGCCCGATCAGGGTTTTGAATTCAGACATATATTCCAGAACATATGTGCGGAACTGTTCGTTTTCTTTGATCTGCTGGCGAATTTTTTCGGCCATTTTAGCATCACGCCCACGCCCAAGCACACGGACAAAAATGCCCCGGTCTCCTTGTAAATAGCGATCCCAGTCATCCCCGCTGGCTTGCGGATCCAGGAGGCGGGCGATATCAACTGATAAAGATTGTAATTTTTCGGTCACAAAGCTGGATGCTTCAAGGAAACCGGCCCGTTGGGTCATGAAAGCATTTTTGGTGGCTTCCTGGGCACGGGTTTCAATCTCCCGGGTGGTGCTGAGCAGTTGATCCATCTGAGCCTGAAAACCCTCCTCAGCTGAGCGGGCACTCTTTTCAAAATTTTTGACCACAGTACCCCATTCGGCAACCCGCTGACCTAAGGAGTCACTGATTTCGATGCCGTGATTACGAATAAAATGCAGGGTTTTTTCAAAATCAGTTTTTTGTTCACGGAAACGGGCACTGGCTTCCTTGACTTGTAAGGAGGATTCTTTCCAGATTGATCCGACATCAGAACCGATCACTTGTAATTTTCTATGGGCTGATTGCAATTCGTTTTGGGTTTGGTCAGACATATTCCGTAACATTCCGACCTGTTCTTCCACCATGTTCTTTTTCTGATGAATGCCGGTGACGGCATCCCGCACAGCGGTTTGTAATTCTCTGATTTCATCATTCAGGATTTTCTTTTGTTCAGACAGGAGACGTGTCACATTGGTGCCGTTTTCAGACAAAAGAGTGATGATTTTTTGCATATCATCCGCTTCCTTGGTGATATCAGCTTTTGAGATGCGGGCAACCTGCTCCACAGATGTCGACTGAGTCATCAGATTCTCAGTGGCTTCACCAATACGTGTTGCGGCCTGGTTGCTGGATTCCATGAATCGATTGGCTTGTTCAACCACTGTATCGCATAGTGTTTGCAGATTATGTGACGCCCCTTGAGCGGATGTTTCGATCTGTTCGCGGGCTTTTGATAGCCGGTCAATCAGATGTCCGACGGTTTCATTGGATTGTCGGGAAATTTGGGCAACAGATTCGGATCCGGTCTCGAATTTATCAATGGTGGTATTGGCCAGATCGGTAAAGGTGACACTGCTTTCTTTCATATCCGATAAAGTGTCGCGCATTGTGGCGGCTGCTTTTTGGGATATTTGTTCGAGAATACGGCGGGTCTGTTCAATATCCTGGGTTTGCTGACGTATTGCTGACCCCAGGGTATTGGCCCTGTCGGTGGCATCATCGGCTGCTTTTTCCAGTTCGGTTGTATACAGCGCAAAGGATTCACGCACATAACGTGCCTGGTCAGCTGCGGCATCGGTTGCTGATTGCAGATCTTTATTCTGTTGAGCGATGCTGCCGGATATTTCTTTTTCATTCCGGAGAGTTTTTTCGGCCAGAGTATGGACGCTTTGTGCGTATTCTTCAAAAGCTGAGCGGGTTTGTTTTGTTTTTTCCCATATGGTGTCAATCGCCTGTTCAAACGAATCGAGTGCTTGTTGTAATCCGCGGCGGGTATTTTCAGAGCGTGCTGAGGTCTGGTCAGACATATCGCGAATTTTTTCCAGTTGATGGCTCATACCCGTCTCAATGATTTTGCATCGTTCGGCGAGTTTTTGTTCGAGCAGTGTCATGGATTCTAATTTTTCGGATAAGGCCGTGGATAAGAGTTCGGCACTCCGGGCTGTTGCTTCTGAGCCAGCCTCCAGAGCCTGTGCTTGTTCTTTCATGCTGGCCAGGGCATCCTGGGCGTATTGGTTCTTTTTTCCTGCTGGCTCAATAAATGCGTTCAGCATGACCATCAACTGATCCATGCGATGATGTAAATCACGGTCACGATAGAGTGTTGCAACAGTCAGCCACAAGAAACCAACCGGGGCAAAAATCGTGATCCATAAGATGGCCTGTTCGTGAAAGGGCAGGGTATGGATGATCTGCCAGCCAATCTGATCAGAAATATGGAGATAGGCCATCGCGAGCCACAACGATGTGGCAGCAGCACTGAAGAAAGAAAGAAGAGGCATCCTGGTCTCTGTTATTGCATGGCGTGATTGAAGAGAGTATCGCTCACCGGTTGCGCAGTCTGAGGCATTTTTACCTGAGGCATTTTTACCTGAAATACTTTTGTCGGGATTCTCACCGGGTCTTACGCGATTTTTATTTATCTTCAGATGTATTTACCCGGATTGATGTTTTTTTTCACCCTGAGATTTTTTTTCAAAATTATTCCTCTTACAAAAATTATTCCTCTTGCAAAAAGTATTCTCCTTACAAAGTATTCTCCTCACAAAGAGGAATGGGAATTTTTCTCTTTGCGCATGGTGATCTTTCAGGCATAGGGATTTTTCCCGGGTTCATGGGGTGACGTCAACCCGGAGCATGTGAAGCGTTTGCCCTTTGTAAAGGGACTGATAAACTGGTTCGTTTCAGGCAGTGGTTGATCTTTTTTAAGAGCTGTTCAGATATTTTTAAGAACTGTTTAAACGTATAATCAAAGATTAAACGTATAATCAAAGAAGTTTTGGCGGGGTATTTGGGGCAATGGTATCGGATGATTCTTTCCTTTCTCTGAGCAGGGATTTTGCGGATGCTGATCGGGTGGCCTGGCGGTCTATGGTTGAGCAGTCTCTCAAAGGCCGGGTGTTTGAAGAATGTTTGGTTTCCCGTTTGCGTGAAGGTATCGCGGTTCAGCCGGTTTATACCGGTGCTGACCAGCTTCAGGATGATGATGATCGGTTGGGTTTGGTTTCACTGCTGTCGGCACACGGACCCATTAACAGACTACCGGTTCGCCAGATCTGTGACAATCCACAGCTTGAGGCGGCGGGTCGGGATATTGAGCGTGATCTCAAGGGGGGGGCGGATTGTCTGGTCCTGGTATGGGGCAGGGCTGGTCAGACCATCAATGCTGTGGGGCCAGGGCTGAATATCGGTGATCTTGATGATCTCGATTGTCTTCTCAAGGCGGTTGATCTGGCCGCGATCCCTCTGGCTCTGGAGGCTGGTCCTGGCTTTTTACCGGCATCGGCATTGGTGTTGGCCTATTATCAGCGTCGTATGGGGTCTCTGGAGGGGGCGCGGATTGATGTGAATGCTGATCCTCTGGCGGTTCTGGCACGGGATGGGGTTGTGTCTTGTGGTCTGGGTCAGGCATTGGATGATATGGCTGACTTAGCGGTGATGTTTGAGAAGAATGGGTCTGGTTTGGTGGCGGTTGGTGTTGATAGCCGGCCTTATAGTGATGCTGGTGCTGATGCTGCTCAGGAATTGGGCTGCCTGATTGCAACAGGCTTAAGCTATATCAAGGCATTGACACAACGCAGCCTCAGCCTGGAATCGGCGAATCGTCAAATCGCTTTTACGCTGTCTTCTGATGCCGATATTTTTCTGAATATTGCCAAATTTCGGGCAGCCCGGATGCTGTGGGCACGGGTGATCAGTGCTGCCGGGGGCAATGAAGCATCCATGCCGATGACTCTCAATGCCTGTACGGCGACCCGGATGCTGACCCGCCGTGATCCCTGGGTGAATATCTTACGTTCGACAGTGGCTGCTTTTGCCGCTGGTATTGGCGGGGCTGATGCCATGACGGTTCACAGCTTCGATTCCGTTTCCGGGATATCCGGGACTCTTGGTCGCCGGATTGCCCGCAATATTCCGATTATTCTCAGTGAGGAATCCGGAATTAGCCAGGTGGCGGATCCTGCTGCTGGTTCATGGTATGTGGAGCGTTTAACCCGGCAGTTGGCCGAGGCTGCCTGGAGCCAGTTTCAATGGATCGAAAGCTACGGCGGTATGGTTGCGGCGATGCGTGATGGCGCGCTGGCCCGAACCATTGATCAATCCTGTCAGGCCCGCCGGGCCGATATTGCCCATCGGCGGGAGCCGATCACCGGTGTGAGTGCTTTCCCGAATATTCATGAACAACCGATTGGTGAATCCGGTATGGACTTGTCCTGGGAAGGCTCCCCATCTCAGGATCATTCTCAGCCCCGGGTTTTTTCCACGGACACCCAGCCAGATGAGGCGGCGATTGATCAGGCTTTGACCAGGATTGGAGAGGACCGGGTGTCATCGGTGATGGCGGCGGCCCGGGCCGGAGCATCAATGGAACGTCTGACTGCAAGCATAGCCGGGATTGGTGCGCCTGATCGTATTGATCCCTGGCCGTGCCATCGTCTGGCGGCAGATTTTGAGGCTCTGCGTGATATCAGCGATGCTGTTTTAGCCGCTGAGGGTCAACGGCCATGTGTTTTTCTGGCCAATCTTGGATCCATTGCGTCTCATACCGCCCGGGCAACATTTGCTAAGAATTTTTTTGAGGCAGGTGGTTTTGAGGCTCTGACCAATGATGGTTTTGAGACCCCTGATCAGGCTGTTGCCGCATTGAGCAAGAGCCCGGCCCGGATTGTCTGTCTGTGTGGTCATGATGACCTGTATGCTGAACAGGCTGCATTGGTTGCCCAGGCTCTGAAGCAGGCCGGGGCTGAGATGATATGTTTGGCTGGCCGCCCCAAAGAGCGCCGACACAGTGATGCTGAGGCCGGAATTGAACTCTATATTTATGAGGGCTGCGATATGGTGACGATTTTGACCGGTTTGTATCAGCATCTGGGTCTTTCGTCTTGAATCATTTCCCCGGACCCCTGGTATCGGGTTTGGTGTTGAGATTTCTGTATGGAGTGTTGCATGGTGATTTTTCCGCAATTTCAGGACCTTCCGCTTTTTCCTGAGGAGTCCAGGCAGCATTCTGATGCTCAACCTGGTGGGCAAAATGGGTGTTCTGGTGATCCCGAAACAGCCGGTCATCGGGTTTGGAAAACTCAGGAAGGGATTGATATTCAATCTTTTTATGGCCGCCAGGCGGTTGCGGGTCTTGATTTTCTCAATGGGATGCCGGGGGTTCCGCCGTATCTGCGGGGTCCTTACCCGACCATGTATGTCGATAAGCCATGGACGATTCGTCAATATGCCGGTTATTCGACCGCTGAGGAAAGCAATGCTTTTTACCGCCGCAATCTTGCAGCCGGGCAGCGGGGATTATCGGTTGCCTTCGATTTAGCAACCCATCGTGGATATGATTCGGATCATCCCCGGGTATCCGGTGATGTCGGGATGGCTGGGGTAGCCATCGATTCGATCTATGATATGCGGACATTATTCAGTGGGATTCCCCTGGATCGCATGAGTGTCTCAATGACCATGAATGGGGCAGTGTTGCCGGTTATGGCTTTGTTCATCGTTGCGGGGGAGGAACAAGGGGTTGCACCGGAGAAATTGAGCGGCACCATCCAGAATGACATTCTGAAGGAATTTATGGTCCGCAATACGTATATTTATCCGCCTACTCCTTCGATGCGGATTGTCTCGGATATTTTTGCTTATACCGCTCAATTTATGCCCAAATTCAACAGCATCAGTATATCCGGCTATCATATGCAGGAAGCCGGGGCCTCGGCAGATCTGGAACTCGCTTATACATTGGCCGATGGGGTGGAATATGTGCGGGCCGGGATTGCGGCGGGTCTTGATATTGATGCGTTTGCTCCGCGTTTGTCTTTTTTCTGGGCGATTGGCATGAATCTTTTCATGGAGATTGCCAAGCTGCGGGCGGCCCGGGCCTTATGGGCCCGGTTGATGACACCCTTTAAGCCGGATAATCCCAGATCACTGTCCTTGCGGGCTCATTCCCAGACATCGGGCTGGAGCCTGGCTGCTCAGGATGTGTTCAATAATGTGGTGCGGACCTGTATTGAGGCGATGGCGGCAACCCAGGGACATACCCAATCCCTGCATACCAACAGCCTTGACGAGGCTCTTGCTCTGCCGACTGATTTCAGTGCCCGTATCGCCCGCAATACCCAGCTCTTCCTGCAACAAGAATCCGGGACATGTCGGGTGATTGATCCCTGGGGAGGGAGCCATTTTGTGGAGCGTCTTACCCATGATCTGGCCTATAAAGCCTGGTCGCATATTGAGGAAATCGAAGCCAGCGGCGGCATGGCCAAAGCGATTGAACAGGGTATTCCCAAATTGCGGATTGAGGAATCAGCTGCCCGTATCCAGGCCCGCATCGATTCAGGTCGTCAGACAGTGGTTGGGGTGAACAAATATTTGCTGGATAATGAGCCGCCTCTGGATGTCTTAAAGGTTGATAATGCTGATGTCCGCCGTTCTCAAATTGCCAAGCTGGAACGTTTGCGCCTGGAACGTGATTCTGACCAGGTTGAGCGGAGCCTGACCGCATTGACCCATTGTGCTGAGAGTGGTGGCGGCAATCTGCTGGCATTAGCAGTAGAAGCGGCGCGTGCTCAGGCGAGTGTTGGTGAAATGAGCGAGGCGTTGGAAAAAGTATGGGGTCGTCATAAGGCGGTGGTCCGGGTGGTTTCGGGTGTTTATAGTGGTGAGATGGGCGAGGATGCTGATGATGTGGCCACCGTGCGCGGTTTGGTGTCTCGTTTTGAAGAAAAAGACGGACGGCGCCCGCGTATTTTGGTCGCTAAAATGGGTCAGGATGGCCATGATCGGGGCCAGAAGGTTGTGGCGACTGCGTTTGCTGACCTTGGCTTTGATGTGGATATCGGGCCGTTGTTCCAGACTCCTGAAGAAACCGCCCGGCAAGCGGTTGAGAATGATGTTCATATCATTGGTGCCAGCACCTTAGCGGCGGGTCATCTTACCCTGGTTCCGGAGTTGCGTGCTGCTCTTAAGGCTTTGGATCGTGAAGATATATTGATTGTTGTTGGTGGTGTGATCCCCCCTGAGGATTTTCCGGCTTTGTATGCGGCCGGGGCAGCGTCTATTTTCCCTCCCGGGACTGTGATCAGCAAGGCAGCCTCTGATTTAATTGAGAAGCTCAACCAAAATTTAGGATATGCCGGTGACGCTGCTTAGGCCGGATCATGGCTGTGTGCGTATCGGGCTATGAATAGCCAGTTTCCGCCCCCTGATCATTTGGTTGCTGCGATTGCATCAGGCAACCGGGTTGCTCTGGCGCGGGCGATTACCCTGGTCGAAAGCCGCAAGCGCGAGCATCGCAGCCAGGCTCAGGAAATTCTGCGTTGTCTGCCGTTGCCCAAAACACCCAGCTGGCGTATTGGGGTTACCGGCGTGCCGGGTGTCGGGAAGAGCACCTTTATTGAGTCTTTTGGTCAAAAATTGACCGCAAGCGGCAAATCGGTTGCGGTTTTAGCGGTTGATCCTTCCAGTCGCCGCACTGGTGGCAGTATTCTGGGGGATAAAACCCGGATGCCGAATTTGTCCAATGATCCGCGTGCTTTTGTTCGTCCATCCCCGACTGCCGGGACATTGGGTGGGGTCAACCGTATGACCCGGGAAACCATGTCGCTTTGTGAGGCAGCCGGGTTTGAGGTTGTTTTGGTGGAAACGGTTGGGGTTGGTCAATCAGAGACGATTGTTGCTGATATGGTGGATTTTTTTCTGGTTCTGATGCTTCCGGGTGCCGGAGACGAATTGCAGGGGATCAAGAAAGGAATCATTGAGTTGGCTGATATGGTTGCGGTCAATAAAGCCGAGGGTGACAACGCTCTGCGGGCTGATCAGGCTGCCGCAGTCTATCGCAATGCTTTGTCTATTTTATCGCCGAATGATGATGGGTGGCGGCCACCGGTTGTTTTATGCAGTGGTTTGGCCGGGACCGGGCTGGATGATATCTGGACCACGATTTCCACCCATCGCGAACAGGCTCTGGCCAGCGGTGATTTTCAGGGCAAGCGCTCGCGTCAGCATATTCGCTGGATGTGGTCAATGATTGAAGAGGGTTTGATGGATGATCTTCTGGCCGATGAGTCGACCCGTGATTTGATTACACAGCTTGAGAACGCGGTTGCGGATGGGACAATGCCGGCTCCTTTGGCGGCTGACCAGGCGATTGGACGCCGGTTGGTCAATTCCGGCTCCCGGGCCGGCGAGTCTTCTCCTGAAAACCCATATCCTGAGAATGCACAGACCGGGAATTCATAACCGGCAAAGACCTGAAAATCTCTGGCTGGCGGTTTTCAGAAAACCGGAGCCTGGTTGTCATTCATAGTTGCTTTTAGTGACGAGGTCTGGATCTGGATAAACAGGTTTTTCTATTGGCAATTCGCATACTTTTTTAATGTGTGGTGTTCGTTGATCTTCTGGATACCAGCGACCAAATCCGATGAGCGGTACACATCTGCCTCCCGATGTTTTTCCACGGCCAGCGTCGAATGTGTGGAACACTATATCGCTAATTCCCAGAACATCACGGAGATACAGGCAGGTTGTCAAATGAATAGCATCCGGTATCCCGATGACCCGTTTCCGTTCTTCTTTAATCTTCGGATCGGATGGATTGACTGATTCTGTGTCTCTTAATTGTCCTGCCTTAATCAAAATATTTGGGTTCGGGTCAATGGGGATGAATGTGCGACTCCAGGAGTTGAAAAAGTCCTCAATAGACTTGTATCGTTTTTTTGAGAGTGCTTTTTGACTGATTTCGGCATAGGCTATCGTTGAAAAGTAAATTTTGCGCCTGCCGTCCCTGGCATCGGTGATGTACCGTGCGATATCGTCAACCAACTCTTTTGGGTTTTCTGTCAGAAACCTGAAGAAAACACATGAGTCCCAGAATATGTTCTCTGGGGGGGGTTCATGCGTCATCGGTCTCCCATTCGGGGGGATCAAAGGTATCGAACTTTCCTCTCCATGTGGTGAAGTCTGTTTCATTGGCAACGGGTTCTATCTGTCGAACTTCTATCCGTCGTGGCAGGCCGGATCGCCCGTCGTAAATAGCCCGCCCAAAAATCCTTACGCGTCGATCAAGATTTTTTCTGATGCTTTCCACGTCATTTTCCGTGCAAACACAATCAATTTTCTTATTTCCAGCCGTCAATATCAGCATGATTTCTGGCAGTCTTCCACGTAGATCGACGGCCTTAATTGAGCCATCGAATGAACCCTCAACAATACCTTTATACCAATCGGCATCCTCAATCTGGGGGCGATAACTTTCCGGGCGGATAACAGCCTGAGTACGTTCGCGAAGAAAGGGATCAATCCGGATGATATTGTCGTTGCTAACATGTAGCTCCCCGTAGCCGTAAGATTTACTTGCACCTTGTGCCAGTTTATCAATGTATTTGGGGCAGTTACCGAACTCCTGAGCCTGTTTCTCTTCCCCGGCCATAATGGCGTTAGCACAATCTTGGAGGGTTTTAATCCCGGATTTTTCAAAGAGTTTATCTTTGCGCTTAGATGACAGGCATTCGCGCAGCATCACAGTTGGGCTGGATGATTTTAAGTTTTCGATCCGGTAATCGTGCCAATGTTCACCATTTGCAATACGATCCGCTTCTTTAAGTGCACGAACCAGCATAGCAAGTTTATTGGCGAACAGGGATGCTGAGAGCATCTTATTTTGGTCGCCATCCGGACCGTGAATGCGAAAAAGGGTCTGGCCAGGTTCCAGATCTTTACTACCAGAGTCCATTGTTTTTCTCCAACCCCTTCACTGACAATAATGCCATTTTTCGACAATGCCATTTTTTGGATGCAGATGGAATCCTTAAAAAGAAAAAGACGAATAGAGATGATTTCATCATCCGTCTACAGGGGATAATTCCGCAACTTTCAATGAAGATGTTTTATGATCAGCCGGCTTATGCCAGTTGGTTTCCCAGGGTGCTGATTGCCTGGGTCAGGGTTGGGATTACCTCCGGCTCACTCAGGGCATGGCCGGCTTTGGGGAGGATATGGAGGGTTGATCCCGGCCATGCTTTATGCAGCCGATGCGCATTCACCGGTGGACAGAGTAAATCATAACGTGACTGGACGATGATGCCGGGGATTGCCTGCAACTGTGAGGTATTGGCGATCAACGCATCAGGTTTCAGGAAAAAATGGTGACGTATATACCAGCTTTCGAGATAAGGTGAGTTGGGTGAATTGGGACGTTGGGCTGCTGCTTCCAGGCTGTCGGGCAGGGCATCATGACATGGGGCAATCTGGGAGAGGACCCGCTCATAATCATGCCATACCCAGGCTGCACCATTTTGCATTGCCGGATCATCGCTGTGCATACGATTCATATAAGCAGTGACCGGGTCGTGACGCTCATCAGCGGGTAAGAGATCACAAAACGCTTTCCAGAGTGCCGGCCTGTGAGTCCGGGCTGCGGTCTCAAAAGCCCATAATCGTTCCTGATCACTGCCCAGGAAGACCGCCCGCAGAGCGATTCCTAAAACCCTCTCAGGATGGGTCTGAGCATAAGCCAGAGCCAGGGTTGACCCCCAGGAACCGCCAACCACCAGCCAGGCTTTAATCCCAAGATGGGTGCGAATCTTTTCAAGATCGGCAATCAGATCGGGGGTGGTATTATCAATCAGGCATCTTTTGGGGCGGCTCTGGCCGCATCCTCTTTGATCAAATAAGATGATACGAAAAAGATCAGGATCAAATAATCGACGATGATCCGGCTGGCAGCATCCCCCTGGTCCGCCATGCAGAAAAACAGCCGGCAGGCCGTCATGGCGTCCGCATTGCTCCACCCTGAGATGATGACGGTCATCAACCGCTTGGTCAAAGCAATCGTAAGGTTGAATGGGTGGAAATAAAAACGGTGAATCCTGGTGATTGTCACCAGTCGAGTTGTGGTTCATCATTCTATGATAGATGGATACAGGGTTTTTGTTAATCAAGTCGGATTATATGTGGTCTGATCGTTTATTGGCTTGACTATATATTAGTATATCCCGTCGGCTGCCGGCTAAATCCGGGGGGCAAAAATCTATACCAAAGAAGAATCACTCTGAGGAAAACCACTCTAAGGAAAATCACTCTAAGGATACTCGTCATGTCAGCAGATGCTTTGAGAGAAACAGTAGCAGCCCTGGTTATGTGGCTGGCTTCCCATACTTCTTTTGCTGTTTTGGAGACATCACCGCAGATTACATTTATTGAGCAGGCCGCGTTGGCCGAGCGGGTCTGTGGCCGTCCTTGTGATATTGTTGCCTGGACCCCTTATGATCCCCCTGACCTGGTCTATCTGAGCGAAGATATGAATCCGGTCACCGATATTTGTGATCGGGCTGTTCTGCTCCACGAGATTGTTCATCTTCTCCAACAGCGTGATGGGCGGTTTGCAGATCTTGATGCGGCCACTCTTAAACATCGCCGTGAAATGGAGGCGTTGTTGATTCAGAATAATTTTTTACGCGAACATGGCCGCCGTATCCTTTACAGCGGCGGTTTTGCGGCCCGGTTCAAGCGATTTACACCTCCTGGAACATCCAGCAGTTACTGTTGAACCAAGGGTAACGGTGAGCAAAGAGCAACCGGGCGTTGATTCGGGTAACCAAACCCGGTGACTGAACGGGTCACCGATTCACCGGTCGCTGATTTACGGGCCATCAATTCACGGGCTATCAATTCACGGATTACGTATTGACTAAGCCGTTGGCGCCTCGGTTGGCGGAGAAGCTGGCGGAGAGGGTGTTTTCCGGCGACGGGCTGGTGATTTTTTCGTGGCTGATCTGGTTTTTACCGGGGAGCGTCTGGTTGTTGTTTTTTTTGCTGTGACAGGTTTTTCCGGCGCAGATGGCCATGGGCTGAACGGATAGGGGGTGGTTGTGCCGTGGAATGTCACGAAGGCAGCGATATCACTGATATAAATTCCAAGATCACGGCCCAGTAATTTCAGGCGGAGATTGACGGTCCCGGTCAATAATTTCAGCAGGAACTGAGAAACCGAGATCAGAATGACCAACCCACCCACAAGGCCAAAAATGGCACCATAAACAATCAGATAGACCAATCGGGTCCAGGTGGCGGTTTTTGATACATTGTCTTTGAGGCTGGGAGCCATGGCGAAATATTTCCTCTCATAATGTGAGTCATAATGTGAGCATATGTTATATGAGTATATGTTGCGTATCAATGAACTGTACGCAATTCCGGCTTTTTTTTCGTCCGGCTTTTTCTTTCGATAGTATCAATCAATCGGATCAATCAACCGGCAGAATGAGCCAACCCCAATCATTCAGTGATCATCTCATTTTCTGTTCATCATTTTTTGCTCAGTTTTTTCCGGCTTTTGTCCGGGTTCCTTTTGCTTACCGTGATTCATCACAGCCGGGTCAAAAATAGAATAATCTGTTGATTTATAAGGTAAATAACTTTTACAAGGTGGGGTCTCCCAGAGAACGACTAAGAGAGCAATTTATTCAATAAAATAAACAAAAAGCTGTCCCACAGCTTTGCCAAAGGGCTTTATAGATATCAATATGTTACAAAGAAGTTATCCCATCACAAAGGTGGCTGCATTGAAGATGCTTGAGAAACTAAAAACAAAGCCAGGAGCAATGGTTGTGCCCTGTGTGCTCTGGTTTATCCATAAAGGCACACCAAAGGACCTGATCGATATTTGCTTGACT
The DNA here is from genome assembly GCA_965199175.1 of Alphaproteobacteria bacterium. GTDB lineage: Bacteria > Pseudomonadota > Alphaproteobacteria. The sequence continues at coordinate 1,198,007 of OZ240684.1, read as the reverse complement.
TGTTCCGGTTTTTTTGGCAGAATATGATGCTCCTTATCAGAACTTACCCTATCAGGGTCCAGCAAACGGCAGTCAGCAAATGAGAAGCGTTCTCAGTCGGCTATGTGACTTCTTTTCTAACAGAAAAGTCATATATGTCAAAGGATTGTTCGACAGTGAAGCGGGCGTTTGGATCGCAACCAGCGACGATTTAAGAGGGCTTGTCCTGGAAGATGAAAACCTTGATCGCTTGTTAGAAAGGTTGCCAGGAGCTATTGCCGATCTTATTGAGGAGAACTCTTTTGAGGCTGCTAAAGATGCGCCAAAATCTTTTCAATTTTTGTCCCAAGTGATAGATATTAGTTCCCGCAACCACGTCGGATTACACGCGGGAACTTAAAAAGATTCTCAAAAATTCAGGATATCGGTTTCGACGGCAAGGACGGGGGGATCACGAAGTCTGGACTCATCCTAAAAAAGGACAGAGACCTGTCATTGTTGACAGCAAAATTAGATCCCGCCATTCAGCTAACAGGGTTCTGAAAGATGCGGGGATCAAAAAATCGTTTTGATCACTTTTCCTGTGTGATGACTTTCATTTTCCCGAAAGTCCATAAGCCACCCATGTCTGGCATGGCAAACACAAATTCAGACCATCCTTCGGATAGGATCATGGAAATGCCTACCCTAAAGTCAAAGATGGCCTGATTGTTAGCAACAAGGCCAAAATCCTGTTTTTTTACAGATAATGATATCCCGGATGGCCGTGTCGATTTTTTGAAAAAGACCGGTCATTCGGTTATGCATTTGCATGATGCTATGATGATGACTTTCCCTGATCCGGTTGTTGCCACTTTATGTCGTCAAAAAGTGGTTGGTTTTGGTTGCCAACACTTGAGAGGATGTCAAAGTCTCCGGGTATTATTGAGTTTGAATGGGATCGTTTGGGAACGGTGAGCAAAAGGACCCCGGCGACATGATAGACGGACGCCATATTCCCACCCCTTTTATTTGCCCGAACCAGGTGGCCAGGACCACTCTATAACCAACAGATTGGTTATTTATTCGTCGCTGATGCACAGAATAAGGCATCAATCAACAAAATATTCCAAAACCATGCCCCTGATATCAGGGTTCTATCGTGTTGATTTTATGATTAAAATTCTGGCAAAAAACAGCATAACGGCAGTGGCGTCCCCTAGGGGACTCGAACCCCTGTTTCCGGCGTGAGAGGCCAGCGTCCTGGGCCACTAGACGAAGGGGACCAATTCCGACATGATTGCTGACCTATAGCGTGTTTGGGTCTTCATCTCAAGTCGCGGTATGTCCCCTATGATTCTGGATACAGGGTTGGTTGTTTTTCAGGGTTTGTTGTTTTTATTGTCCGGTATGGTTGATTATTCGGTGTGGTGTTGGATATCGAAGCTCTGTTGGATTCCGGTTTCTGTGTCAAAAACCAACATTGTTTCACCTCTGTCTGGTTGGCGCAGATGAAACAGCAGGCGGCGATCTTCTAAATCGACCGATTGAATCCGGGCACCAGGGGGAAGACGCACTGATATATCTTTGCTATTTTCCTTATCAGGAAGGGACCGCATGGTGATGGTTGTTAAAACCACCGCTAAGCCGACAGCAATCAAGACCGCCATTGCGATGACCAATACTCTGAGCAGGCGGTCTGCCGGGGACAAAATGGGGCGTACAGAAGACGTATCTAAAGAAGACGTACCTAAAGAAGACGTATCTGACGTGTCTGAAGAAGAATTCTGTGCAGAAGAATGTGCAGAAGAATCTGAGTGTTGCACCGGATCATCTCCGAAAAAATATCATTTCACGCGCACAGAATCACCAGACCGGCTGGACCGGGTAATCGCTGAGGCGGTGGTGATCCTCTCACGCAATCGGGCGCGCAGGTTGATTATTGAGGGTTTGGCCCGGATCAACCAACGAACCGTAATCGACCCGGCGGCGGTGGTCAAACCAGGAGATCACCTATGTGTGGAAGTCCCGCCACCGGTTTCTGACCATCCGGTTGCTCAGGCAATGACCCTGGATATTCTTCACGAAGATGAAGACGTAATTGTGATTGACAAGCCGGCTGGCCTGGTTGTGCATCCGGCAGCCGGCCATCCTGATCACACATTGGTGAATGCTCTTCTGGCGCATTGTGGTGACAGTCTTTCAGGAATCGGTGGTATCCGGCGCCCGGGTATTGTCCACCGGCTCGACAAGGATACCAGCGGTTTGATGGTGGTGGCAAAGAATGATCACGCTCATATTGATCTGGCTGAACAATTTGCAGCCAGAACCATAACCCGTGCCTATAACGGGCTGGTCTGGGGTGTTCCTCAACCCTCTGAAGGTGAGATCAATCAAGCGATTGGACGCCATCTGCGTGATCGCAAAAAAATGGCGGTTCGCATGACCGGGGGTAAGGCAGCACTGACCCACTATACCACTTTGAAGCGTTACCGGTCAGCCGGGGGAGGCGGCATCCTGGCCAGCCTGGTCGAATGTCGGCTGAAAACCGGGCGGACACATCAAATTCGGGTCCATTTATCCCATATGGGGTGCCCGGTGATTGGTGATCCGGTTTATGACCGCCCCGTGACCACAGTTTTGCCACAAAGTCTTGTCAATTTAACCGCTGAGCATATCCAAAGACAGGCATTACATGCGGTTACCCTGGGTTTTATTCATCCGACAACCAAAAATAATCTGAGATTTTGTAGTGATTTTCCTGACGATATGAAAAATTTATTGCGTTTTCTCCAATCTTTATGTTGAATTTTTTATTTTAATTTTCCAACATTGCTTTGATTTTCCGGTATTTATCTTCATTTTCTAATATTTTTCCAATATTCTTAATTTTCCAATATTTTATTCTTAATTCTCCAATATTACGTTGTTATTTTCCAATATTACGTTGTTGTTCCCTCAAAAAAGTCATCGAAAATTCTAAGTTTATAATCACAGTCAGTTTACAGTCACAGTCAGTTTACAGTCACAGTCAGTTCTCACCTGCGTTTTTGTTTGATATCCGGGCATCGGATGGATCTGTTTCCTGGTGCTGATTGGGGCCTTACATTGGCTCAACCGGGAGGAAAAGGGAGAAGTTAAAAAAGGGAGAAATATTGTGATGGGAGCTTTATTGAAACGGGTTCTTCGGCATCATGCTGGAAGATAACTTATCCGGCTATCTTGGGGAGATTCAGCGTTTCCCGATTTTGGAAGCGCAAGAAGAGACCCGTCTGGCCAGGCAATGGCGCGACAAGGGAGATAGCAAGGCTGCGGAGTGTCTGATTAAAAGTCACCTCCGGTTGGTCGCCAAGATTGCCTCACATTACCGGGGCTATGGTTTACCGCTTTCTGATCTGATTGCTGAAGGTCATATTGGCATCATTCAGGCTGTACGGCGTTTTGATCCGGAGCGGGGGGTCCGTTTGTCTACCTATGCGATGTGGTGGATACGGGCATCGATCCAGGAATATATTCTGCGTTCCTGGTCTTTGGTAAAAATCGGTACGACGGCGTCTCAGAAAAAGCTGTTTTTCAAATTGCGTTCTCTGAAAAACCGGCTTCGGGAAATGGATGATGAATGTCTGAGTTCTGAAGGGGCCACGCATATTGCCAAGGTCCTCAATGTCCCGGTGCAGGACGTGATCACCATGAATGCCCGTATTTCAGCACCGGACCATTCCCTGAATACGACGTTGCGTGAAGACAGCGACAGCGAATGGATTGACTGGATCGTCGATGATCAGGACAATCAGGAGTTGACATATGGTGCCTGGGAAGAATTATCCAATCGTCGCTCTTTGTTGCAGGAAAGCCTTAGTCATCTCAACGAACGCGAACGCTCTATTTTAAGTGAACGCTGGCTGAGGGATAAGCCTTGTACCTTAGAAGAACTCAGTACACGATTCGGCATTTCACGCGAACGGGTTCGCCAGGTTGAGATGCGGGCTTTCGAGAAGTTGCGCCGGTCTGTTCGTGCTCTTGATCGTAAACAGCGGTTGGCCAATTAACACCGGATATATCCTCTGAATTCGTGAATTCAGGCTCTTGTGGTGATGCCGAGCCTGGGGTTGCATTTGACAAATTCCGGGAAACGGGATGTAGCCAGGTACGTAGTTGAAGACAAAATGATTGAGAATAACAGTGCCGGGCATTAAGGTGATTGAAGGTGGGGTGATTCGGCATATCACTGATGGGGTTTTGCCTTATGTGCCGTTAGGTTTGATATCCAATATTTATTTGATATTCAATATTTAGCCGCCTCTGGTTCCGGGTGTATCCTGGATATGAGCTGATTGATCCTGAATAGGGTTTTGATACGTATTGATTGAATTGATATGTGTTGATTGCTACATGTCGACCAATCATATTGACGAAGCCACAGACTGGCGAAATCTTGTGCTCAACGCGATCATTCTAATCCGTCATACACCAGAGAAATATTCTTTAGGGTTGCGTGTCTCTCAAAGACAGGATAGAACTGACGACTGGTACGTAAAAAATAAGATAAATTTAATATAATACAAAAATAATTTAATAAAATAATTAAATATAACACAAAAATTAAGTGAAAATTTGCAATAAATAACGATACTCGTAGGTGATTACTCATTACTGGTTGGTGCTTATTGCTTATTGAATATACCGTTTTTGGGCTTGGTTTGTAAAAGTGCAAGACAGATGAGTGCCAACAACAGAATAAGTACCAACAAGAGTATCAGCGGTGAATAGCTGACACATATCGAAGATGGGTTTGGAGAGACGTTATGGATTTAGAAGGCCCGAATCAAGAAAGCGACGGAGAAGACACGCCACGCAAGTCACGTTTGGTCTGGATTTGTTGTGGGATCGGGGGTCTTCTGGTCATTGTTGGTGTGACCCTCTTCCTGGTTCTGCTTGGTGGTGGTCCGGACGAAGATGAGAGAATACGACGTGAACTGCTTGCCCGTGTGGAGCAAAGTAAGGCTATTTTCAGTGCCACAACCCGGGACCGTCTCTTATCTGATGTGATTGATGAGAGTATGGAAAGAAGCTATTATGATATCGCCAATGATGCGGCATCCCATATTTCTATGCCGATGATCCGCCGTGGAATGTATAAGCGCATTGCTGAGCAATGTGTGCTGGAGCGTGGTAAGAAGTCTGCTAAAAGCTGTATTGGCGGAAAATAATTCAATGCGCCGGGGCTGTGTTAAGGTCGCCGGAATTGTTTGGGTTTCTCCAATCGCTCCTGGTGTTGCGCAAATGTGATGCCCCTGGTCTTTGGCGACCTTGATCTTTGACGACAATACGATCAGGATACTGATGAAGATCAATGGTTGGTGTCTGTATTGGTTAGTGTCTGTATTGGTTGTAGATTGATTGTACAAAAATTGATTGCGCAAAAATGGTCGGGCAAAAACCGGACAGAATACCAGGATCATAGAATACCAGGATCACAGAGTACCAGGATCATGAAGACTGGGTCCATGACAATCGTTTTTAAGCTCTATGCCATGCTGGCGCGTTATCTGCCACCTGGAGCCGAAAACAACCAGATCAGCATTGATATTGATGCGCAAACCAGCGTTGCTGATATTATTGACCGTTACGGTCTTCCTGAAGCCTTGACTCATTTGGTTTTGGTCAATGGTCAGTATATCGCACCGGCAGATCGTGATCAGCGGCGATTGTCTGCGGGAGATCATCTGGCGATCTGGCCTCCCATCGCCGGAGGATGAATCCGTTTCATTGACGTTTTTCTGTGCCGGGATCAAAAGATCAAAAAAGCTGGAGTTTCCGGCGCGATATGAGCATTTCGCATGCCGATTTTCTGCGTATATTGCCCAATGCAATGCGGCGGGTGGCTCCGCATCATTCGGTTGGCTCACCATGCAGCCTGGGGAATCATGGTCTACGGATCGTGAGTACCGATGGTTGGCTTGAGATTGAATTGGGGCCAGAGCAATCGCGTGTCCTGGCGAGCCTGACATTGCCCCGTACGACAGTTGTGTTTTATTTTCATGACCAGTGTCGTCAGGAAGCTGAAGCGATGATGGAACAGATTGATTCTGTCTACCGGCGGGGCGGTGGTTAGTCTCTGTGAGCGTGCAGGATCTATATGATCATGCGGGGGGCTTGCTTATTGGGCCGGTCAGGTCCCGCAAGGGCTTTGGGGACATTTCTGAAACATAAGCCACAAGCAAGACATCCGGATGTGGTTGTTCCGGATGCTTGCTTATGGATCGTCATGCTCCGTGAATAAAGCATAGCCAAAAGAAAACACAGTTAGTTGAGTTTAGTTGAGTTGCTTTTCTTTTGTTGTTTTTCCTTCGGGAATTCTTTTATCCGCACCATTGAGATTTTTAGGGGTTCCATTGGTAATGGAAATCTGGCGCGGTTTCATTTCTTCAGGGATATCCCTTTCCAGATCAATATGAAGCAACCCATTATCCAGATGGGCACCGATCACTTTCATGTGATCGGCCAGGCTGAAATTTTGTTGAAAACTGCGCCCGGCAATGCCGCGAAATAAATAAACCTGGTCATCATCCACAGAGTTCCGGTGTCCTTTGACCATGAGGGTATTTTCTTTGGCTACGATATCCAGATCGTTCTCACCAAAACCCGCCACAGCCATTGTGATGCGGTAGGCATTGTCATCTGCTTTGACGATATTGTAAGGCGGATAATTACTGTCGCTCAGCCCGTTATCAAGGGTTTCCTCAACCAGGCGGGTGAGTCGGTCAAAGCCGATTGATGTCCGAAAGAGAGGGGAAAAATCAATAGCATTCATGGTTCGACCTCCTTATTGAAGCAAGGTTTATGATTGAAGCAAGTTTTGTGACCCCTAACAGCATCCAACAGCACTATCGCGTGACGTAATACGTAACTGATTTGTATACGTAACCGATTTGCATACGTAACCGACTTGTATACGTAACTGATTTGTATACGTAACCGACTGTGACAGATGCTGTGCAGAGCCAGCTTTGGTCCCGGACCCAATCAAGCGGCATCCGGCAGACACTGGGTATGTAATATGCCTGCAAGACATGTCAAGGGATGGTCGGCAGATCGCTGGAGTTTTTTAGTCTTCCCATTCTAGTTCGGCGAATCCGGTGGTGATGTTGCCGCCATGGTAGTCATCAAACAACAGCCAATAGTCTTTTTCTGAATGACCAACCGTGGCCACAGCCTCGTTTATATCGCCGCCGCGTGCCAGAACCGCCCGAATGCCATCAGCCAATGTTTTAAGGTAACGTAGCATTGGTTCGGCGGCTTGCGGCCAGGGTGCCGGGGCCGGACCATTGCCGGGGATGACGCGGAGAGCCTGGATGGTTTTCATCTCTTCCAGAACCTCAATATAGCCAGGCAGGCTGCCGGTGATTGACGGGATACGTTCGACGAAAACAGATCCGGCCCATAATGTCCGGGTTTTTTGGTCGAAGATGGTGAGATCGGTTGGTGAGTGATGGACCGGCCAGGCCCGCAGTTCTAAAATCCGGTTTCCCAGATCAATCTGGATTGGTGTATCGGTCCGGACAATGCGTGTGGGTGGGACCATGATCGAGCCGGCGGCTTCTTCGGCCCCGACAGCGCGGGTGAGTTGTGGAATATAATACGGAGCCGTTGCTTCCATGGCCGGACCCAGCCGGGCGTGCCCGACATAGACCGGCTGATCATCTGCAAAGGCGGCATTCCCGAAAATATGGTCTGGGTGGATATGGGTATTGATAACATAGCCGATTGGCATATCGGTGATTGTACGCAAGGCGGTGCGCAGGCGTTGTCCCAATTTATACGTCCCGCCGGTATCAATGACCGCAACTGTTTCATCCCCGACAATGAAGCCGATATTGGCAATATCACCCCGGTTATCGGGGTTGGCGTCTTCATGAACCCCTTGATGCACATAAATTCCCGGGGCGGCTTCGATGAGGTCAAATGTCTGCGTATCGGCATATGCCTGTATAGGGTATGCCATGATGGCACAGAGCCCGGCTGGAAAAATGACCTGAAAACCGCGCCAGGTGAGCGATAATGACCGCAGGATGGACACAGACAGCATGATCAAAATAATCGGTCAGAGAGGGTGTTTCAGCCTGAGAGGGTTTGTTTGATTTTTTCGAAAATATCTGATTTTTTCAGAATATCTGATTTTTTGAGAATATCTGATTTTTTTCGAAAACGTCTTTTGGTCTTTTCAAAATCAAAATATTCATGTCAATCATCGCAGCATATATCTATAAGATCCATATAAAATGGATATTGATCCCCGTATATTTTTGTTGAAGAATCAGCACTAAGACGCCAAAATAGTTTGAAAAATCGATAAAAAATTCAAAGACAATCTGAAAAATATCAGAAATAACCTGAAAATTCAGTACATAAAATTCAGTACATAAAATAAATATTCAGTACATAAAAAATGACTCATCAATTCTGGGGCTGATCATTTTCAGGGGCTGATCATTTTCCGGAGTTAGTCATTTTGTATGAGATAGATGGAGAAGCGATGTCTTCTGAGGATTTATTGAAGCGTTTGCATGATGCCGGAGGCCGCATTGATCATGCTCTGGGACGACTCGAAAAGGCTGTGCCATCAGCAGGCCTTGATGAGGCTGGCCTGAATAAGGATGTCCAGTTAAACCGGTCTGCACAATGGCAACACTCCCGCCAGGCAATCCGCGAGCGTCTGGATACCGCCATTGAACGTCTTGAAAAGATTTTGGGGTGATCAATGGGGCAGGTTAATATCCGGATCAATGGCCAGCCTTATGAATTGGCTTGTGATGATGGTCAGGAAGGTCACTTGCGGGGGCTGGCTGAAATGGTTGACCGGCAGGTTACCGATTTGGCCCGGTCAGTGGGTCAGGTTGGTGAAGCGCGGCTGTTGCTGATGGCGGCTCTCCTGATTTGTGATGAATTGGCTGAAATGCGTCAGTTTTCGGACCATTCTGTCACGAATCAAAATGCTCCGGATCAAACCACCCTGGATCAAAATGCCCCGGAACACCATGATAGCGGTGATCTGGTGAGGGTGGCTGATCTGTTGGAGGGGGTGGCTGATCGCCTTGAAAGGCTTGCGTCTCGTTTTGAGGTTGCCTAGATAAGATGGAGGTGACGGGGCTGCGAGTCAGGTCAGGCTCCAAAAGCATCTCTCGGGTCAATTGTTTCTCAAGGGAGCCGTCCCTGCCGGAGTCCTGGCTTTGGTATATGGCGCCCACCTATTTTTATAGGCCACGAGGATCATCCGGGCCGACGGTCTTTGCGGTTCCGTCTCCGCTGTTGGGTTGGTGAGAAGTCCTGATATGTTCATGATGGATGATGCACAGCGTTTCTGTTACAGCATATCTATGCGGTATATTTATGCAGTATATCTGTACGGTCTGGCTCCGGGTTTACCGGATAGGATTTTGGTTCCCAACCGGGCGTGCTGGTTGGGATTGTCTGGACTAAAAAATCAATATTCTCCTATATGCGCAGGCCGGAAACGATACTGAAAACCAGCAACGACAGGATGGGCAAAAGCCTTGATGATCATAAGGCGGCGATGCGGTCGGTGGCGCGTCATCAACGCCGTGTCTTACAGCAAGCCCAGGGTATCACGGCGGCTTTGGCTGTTTGTGACCATGTTTTGAAGGCTCCTTTTATAACCGGTGGTGGTGTGGTTGCCGCCTACTGGCCAACCGGTGATGAGATGGATACCCGGCCTCTGCTGGAAATGATGGCCGGGCGAGATATCATCTGTGCCTTGCCGGTTATTGTCGGCCCCGGACAGCCGTTGATTTTCCGCAGATGGCAGCCGGATACTCCTCTGGTGACCGGCCGGTTTGATGTCCAAATTCCAGACCAGAGCAATCCGGTGGTCACACCGCGTATTGTTTTGACGCCGTTGTTGGCATTTGATCAGGCCGGGTACCGTCTGGGTTATGGCGGTGGCTACTATGATCGCAGCCTGGCTTGGTTACGGAGGCAAAGTGCCGCTGTTATCGCCTGTGGTCTGGCTTTTTCCGGGCAGGAAGTCAAAGCAATTCCCCATGATGCGCATGATCAGAGACTGGACTGGATTGTGACTGAAAAAGGGGTCCGGCCTGTCCCGTCTTTGGGTGATTCAGGCACAATCAGAGCCAATCATGCAGAGTGTGGGGGCGGGTCATGAGGCTGTTGTTTTTCGGTGATATTATGGGACGGTCAGGGCGTCAGGCCGTGATGACAATGCTGCCCCGGCTCAAGGATGCCTTAGGGGTCGATGTCACGGTGGCTAATTGTGAAAATGCGGCCCATGGTTTTGGGGTGACTCCGAAAATCTGTGCGGATCTGTATGATGCGGGTGTCGATATTCTCACAACCGGTAACCATGTCTGGGATTGTCGGGATATTATCTCTTACATTGAGACTGATCGACGTCTTTTGCGGCCAGGTAATTTCCCTGCTGGGACACCCGGGCGGGGGGTTGGTGAAATATCCCTGGAAGATGGGCGTGTGGTGGTGGTGATGCAATTCATGGCTCGTTTATTCATGGATGCTTTGGATGATCCGTTTGCCCGTGCTCAGGAGGAATTGGCCCGCTATCGCCTTGGCCGCACGGCAGCAGCAATTTTCATTGATTTTCACGGCGAAGCAACGTCAGAAAAGAATGCCTTTGCCTGTTATCTGGATGGTCATGTATCGGCTGTGGTCGGGACCCATGTTCATATTCCCACGGCTGATGCGCGCATTTTACCCGGCGGTACGGCGTATCAGACTGATGCTGGTATGTGTGGCGATTATGACTCGATTATTGGTATGGATAAGAAGGAATCGGTGGCGCGTTTTGTCCGCAAGATGCGGGGGTCCCGTTTGCAGGTTGCCGAAGGGGAGGCAACCATATGTGCGGTTCTCATCGATATCAATGACCGCACTGGTTTGGCCGACCATATTGAACCGATCCGGTTAGGGGGCTGTCTGTCTCAGGCTTTCCCGGCCGGGGTTGACAAAATCCGGTTGGACTGAGAAGCCTGTCCTGCAATAGATGCAAAGGATTTCCAGTCAAACCGGATATACTCATGACTATTCAGAAAACGCTCGTGACTATTCAGACAATAACAGTGTTCAGAGAATAACCAGCACATACTATCACTATACATAATACTATCACTGTACAGGGTATATACTATCACTGTACAGGGTATCGCGATCATAAGAACAGATGGATCATTATGGCGGGTCATTCAAAATTTAAGAATATCATGCATCGTAAGGGTGCTCAGGATAAGAAACGGGCAAAGCTGTTTTCGCGTTTGATCCGGGAAGTGACGGTTGCTGCCCAGGGGGGAATGTCGGATCAGGAAAAAAACCCGCGTTTGCGCTCAGCGGTTGCGGCGGCTCAGGCGGCAAATATGCCCAAAGATACCATTGAGCGGGCAATCCGGCGTGGATCCGGGGCCGAAGAGGGTGAGAGCTATACCGAAATTCGCTATGAAGGATATGGCCCCGGCGGTGTGGCGGTTATTGTTGAAACCCTGACTGATAATCGTAACCGGACGGCGGCTGAAATACGGGCAGCTTTCAGTAAGAACGGGGGCAATTTAGGAGAAACCGGGAGCGTGGCGCATGTATTTGAGCGGGTGGGAGCCATGGTTTTTGCCCGTGATGTTGTGGATGCTGATACGATTTTTGAGGCCGCAGTACAGGCCGGGGCTGAGGATATCGAATCCAGTGATTTAGGGCATGAAATTTTTTGTGATATTGAATCATTTCATGAGATACGTGATGCTTTGGCACGGCGTTTTGGGGTTCCCGAATCAGCCGGTCTTATCTGGAAACCCCGGAGCCTTATTGAGGTTGATGCAGAAAAAGCTGCCGGGTTGCTTCAATTGATTGATGTCCTGGATAACAGTGATGATGTACAGTCGGTTGCGGCCAATTATGATATTTCTGATGTGGTTTTGGACAGTTTGACTCAGTAATCTCAAGCAAGGGGAATGACGATGCGGATTCTCGGTCTTGATCCCGGCCTGCGTTGCACCGGATGGGGTGTGATTGAGAGCTGGGATTCACGGCTCACCCATGTGGCCAGCGGTGATATACGTCCTGATCCCCGTGCTTCCCTGGCTGAGCGGCTGACTGAGCTTTATTCCGGGTTGCTGGAGGTGATTGCTGCCAACCATCCTCAACAAGCGGCAGTGGAAAAAACCTTTGTCAATGTCAATCCGGGATCAACATTGAAACTGGGGCAGGCCCGGGGGGTGGTTCTTCTGGCTCCGGCACGGGAAGGGTTGCCGGTTGCCGAATATGCGCCCAATCAGATCAAGAAAGCTCTGGTGGGTGCTGGTCATGCCGGTAAAGCCCAGATTGGCCGTATGGTCAATGCCTTGTTACCGGTTGCCGGGGATCTGAGTACAGATGCGGCCGATGCTTTGGCGGTGGCGATATGCCATGCCAACCAATCTGTATCAGAAGATGCTTTGATGCGTGAAGGAACATGATTGCCAAGCTGGTTGGCCGGGTTGACTGGCTGGCGGAAAACCGGGTGATTATCAATGTCAACGGGGTTGGGTATCTGGTCCATTGTGCGGGGCGTACCCTGGCAGATCTGGATAGAGGTAGGGTGGCCACTTTATGTATCGAAACTGTTGTACGCGAAGGATGTATTGAATTATTTGGTTTTGCGACCTATCCGGAGCAAGAGTGGTTTTGCTCTCTGACATCTGTCCAGGGTGTGGGGTCACGGGTTGGTCTCTCGGTGCTTAATGCCTTATCAATAGAGGAATTGATGGGGGCTATCAGCAGTGGTGATGCTGAGACCATAACCCGTGCCGAGGGGGTTGGCCGTAAGCTGGCTGCACGTATCGTCGGGGAATTGAAAGACAAAGTCGGTCATCTGCCGCCAACCGGCGGTGGGGGCACCGGAACTGCGATGGCTGGCTCTTCTGCTGATGCGGTATCGGCTCTTGTCCATCTTGGGTACAGACGTGCCGAGGCGGCCGCTGCGGTTGCGGCGGTGCTGCAGCAGGTTGGGCCGGATGGTTCGGTTGATCAACTGATCCCTGAGGCATTAAAGATGCTTTCTGCATGAGTGTACGGGGTGGCTCAGATGAGTGATACAGGGAGAGCAGATGATCAGCCAGGTATCGTGAGAGCCGATTTTTCCGATGAGGACAGGGCGGAAATTTCACTGCGTCCCAAAAAGCTGGATGCTTTCATTGGTCAGGAAGATTTACGGCGTAATCTCAGTGTTTTTATTGCGGCGGCCCGGGCTCGTGGTGAGGCGGTTGACCATATTCTTTTTCATGGTCCCCCTGGCCTTGGTAAGACGACTCTGGCTCAGATTGTTGCGCATGAAGCTGAGGTTGGTTTTCGCGCAACCTCTGGCCCGGTGATTGCTAAAGCGGGCGACCTGGCGGCTTTATTGACCAATCTTAAGCCACGTGATGTTTTGTTCATTGATGAAATTCATCGCCTGAATCCGGCCATTGAGGAGATTTTATATCCGGCGATGGAGGATTATCAGCTGGATTTGATCATTGGTGAAGGACCAGCCGCGCGCTCACTGCGGATTGACCTGCCGCCTTTCACATTGATTGGCGCGACCACCCGTTCGGGATTGGTGACCCGGCCATTGCGGGAGCGATTCGGTATCCCGCTCCAGGTATCATTTTATACTGAGGATGATTTGCTCTCTATCATTTTACGCGGAGGCTGTCTTCTTGGTCTGGAGCTGGATTCAGCCGGGGGGCGGGAAATTGCCCGGCGTTCGCGTGGCACGCCCCGGATTGCCAACCGTCTCCTGAGGCGGGTGCGTGATTTTGCCCAGATTGATCACTGCTCATCTATTGATGCTGAGGTTGCTGGTCGGGCTTTATCGCTGCTTGATGTGGATTCCCTGGGGTTTGATGCTCTGGATCGACGTTATCTGCGCTCTTTGGCCGAAAAATTCGATGGGGGTCCCACGGGGGTAGAGACATTATGTGCCGCCCTTTCGGAGGAACGCGACACTGTTGAGGATGTCATTGAACCTTATCTTATTCAGCAAGGTTTTTTACAACGCACACCCAGGGGGCGTCTTTTGACAGTGGCTGCTTTTGAGTTTCTTGGGTTGTCTGCTCCGTTACGTCTTCAAAGCGATTTTCAAGCCGATTTTCAGGTTGGATTACCACTTTCTTCGGGGCCAGACTCAGAAGAGAGCAACGACTAAGAGGGCATAGCCGGGTGTGTGATGGCGGTATTTTTATTGCAGGGTATCACCGTTTACGGTTCCGGGTTTATTATGAAGATACCGATGCCGGGGGGGTGGTTTACCATGCCAATTATCTCAAATTTGCTGAACGGGCGCGCACGGAAATGTTCCACCATTGCGGGGATGCCTATGCGCGCATGATTGCGTCTGGGGATCTGGCTTTTGCGGTTCGAAGCTGCATGATTGACTATCTGGCACCGGCCCGGCTTGATGATATGATAGAGGTTGCCAGCCAGGTGACTGAAATCGGTGGGGCCCGCATCCGTATGCGCCAAATCATCAGCCGCGATGAGAACGTATTGGTGGAGATTTCGATCCTGCTGGCTTGCATCAATGCCGCAGGGAGAGTATCCCGCATGCCCAGGGCTGTCCGTCATGTTTTGTTGCCGCTGGTCTCTCTTCCTGAGAAGGGCTGATTGTAAGAGATACCGGTTTGATTGTGCTAAGGAGTGATCATGGAAGAAATTGTCGTTGAAACCATTACCCTGGATGCAGCTGTCAATGCTGATCTTTCAATTATGACGCTGTTTTTGCGGGCCGATTTGGTTGTGAAGACAGTCATGATTGGTCTTGTTTTGGCTTCTTTCTGGTCCTGGGCGATTATTTTTGAAAAAGTGATGCGTCAGCGCCGCTTGTTGCGGGAGATGGACCGTTTTGAGAGTGCTTTTTGGTCGGGTGGTTCGCTGGATGATCTGTATGAAAGTATCGACTCTCAGCCGCGTCATCCGATGGCAGCGGTTTTTGCCGCAGCAATGCGTGAATGGCGGCATGCCACCAGCGGTGGTTCGTTGCCGGGTAAAGCCGCTTATCAAAGTCTGCATCAACGCATCGAACGGGTTATGCATATTACGTTGGGCCGGGAAATGAATCATCTTCAGCGTTATATGGTTTTTCTGGCATCGGTTGGTTCTACGTCCCCTTTTGTTGGTTTATTTGGTACGGTTTGGGGAATTATGAACAGCTTTCAGTCGATTGGTGCAAGCGGCAGCACCAGCCTGGTTGTGGTTGCGCCGGGTATTGCTGAGGCTCTTTTTGCCACCGCATTGGGTCTGGTGGCCGCTATTCCGGCTGTGATTGCTTATAATAAGTTATCAGGAGACCTGGCCCGTTATGCCAACCGGCTGGAGTTATTTGCCGGCGAATTCAGTGCCATTTTATCGCGTCAGCTTGAGGAAAAAGGGTGATCAGGCATGTCTTTTAGTTCTTTCAAGCGCGGTCAATCGGGGTCTTATCAACCGATTGCTGAGATCAATGTTACACCGATGGTTGATGTGATGTTGGTGCTTTTGGTGATTTTTATGGTCACCGCTCCCTTATTGACGGTCGGTGTTCCGGTTGACTTACCCAAGGCTGAGGCCCAGACATTAAATGAAAATATTGAACCCCTGGTTATCAGTATTGATGCCCGGGGGCAGGTCTTTATTCAGGAAACCGAAACCGAAATCAGTGAGCTGACCCGCCGGTTGGCGGCGATCACCCGGAATAAGACTGATACGCGTATTTATGTTCGCGGGGATCAGGCGATTGATTATGGCCAGGTGATGCGGGTGATGGGGTTGGTGGCTGCGGCCGGGTACAACCGGGTGGCTCTGATTACCCAAAATCCATCAGGAACTGATTCGCCCTGAAAAGAACAAAAATCGGATAATAATTGGCTTTATGGTGCGCCCTACATTCTATTCCGGCGTTTTGCATGCGCTTGTTGCGGCTCTTGCTATTTTTGGGTTGCCGCAGACGCAAAAAGAAATGCGCGATTTTCCTGAGATTCCGATCACCGTCCTGACGGTGGCTGAATTCACGGCATTATCGCGTTCAAAGCCTGAGGTTGAAAAATCTGAAGCTCAACCGCGAAAACCAACACCCAGGCCACCGGTTGTTCAACCGCAACGCCAAACACCTCCACCCCCGAAGATTGAACCGTCAAAGCCCGAACCGCCAAAGACCAAAGAAGCCGCTCCGATTCCCGAAGCCAGGCCGTCTCCCAAGCCGCCATCGCCAAAATCTGAGCCTGCTGAGCCGGCACCGTCTCAAAAGGTTCCTGAGAAAACCTCTCAGCCTGAAAAAGCGGCTGATGCGCCTTCCAAAACAAAAAAGCCGGAAAAAAAACCCGATTTTGTGACGGCGGTTCTGAAAACTCTTGAGCAGCGGGAGCAACAGCCTCCGCCTGAATCACAAGATGCGGATAAACAACCCGAAAAAGATCCGCCTCAACAAACCAATGCGTTTTCCACACAGCCAATGACCATCAGTGAACTGGATATCGTAAGACGGCAATTCATTGCCTGTTGGAATGTTCCTGTCGGAGCCCGTGCGGCCGGTGATTTAAGTGTTCAAATCCGTGTTCATGTTCACTCTGATGGGACAGTTTATGAGTCTTATCTGTTGGAGCCGCAACGTGCGCAAAGTGATTCGTTTTATCGGGCTGCTGCCGAAAGTGCTTTACGGGCGGTCCGCAATCCACGCTGTAATCCGCTCAGGTTGCCCGCCGGTAAATATGAGCGCTGGAAAGTGATGACCTTGAATTTTGATCCCAAAGAAATGTTTGATTGATGACTCTGATTAAATCGATCAGATCACCTCAATCTACCAGATCATCATTGTGCCATTATTGTATGTATGCTTTATCTTGGGGCTTCTGGTGATTTCGGTTTTTGAGGACACGGTTTTCTATGATCAGATTTTCTATGATCGGGTTGTTGTTGAGTGTGGCTCTGTTTTCAGGCTGGCCCTCTTCGGGAGCACGTGGCGAACTCAAAATTGATATCACCCGGGGCAATATTGATCCGGTTGCCCTGGCAATTACCGAATTTTCTGGTCGTGACCCTGAGGAAGTTCGTATTGGGCGCGATATTACTCAGGTGATGCGCGCCGATTTACAAGGATCAGGCTTATTTGACCCGATTGATCCGGAACGTTTTATTGAAACATCCTTAACCATATCGGTGCGTCCGCATTTCAGTGATTGGCGATTGATTGAGGCTCAGGCTCTGGTTCAAGGAGCGGTATCGCTTGAAGAAAATGGCCGTCTGAAAGTCGAATTTCGCTTATGGGATGTGTTGAGTGAACAGCAAATGGCTGGCCAGGAATTTTTCACGGTCAAGCGAAACTGGCGGCGGGTGGCGCATATCATTGCTGATACAATTTATCAGCGCATGACCGGGGAGTCGGGTTATTTCGATAGCCGTATTGTCTATATTTCAGAAAGTGGCTCTCCTAAGGATCGAATCAAGCGTCTGGCGATTATGGATCAGGATGGGGCCAATCACCGTTTTCTGACCAATGGAAGTTATCTTGTTTTGACTCCGCGATTTTCGCCGACAGCTCAGGAAATTACCTATCTTTCCTATATTGATCAGCAGCCCAGAGTATACATTCTTGATATTGATACCGGGGAGCAGGAGGTTTTGGGAGATTTTCCCGGCATGACGTTTGCGCCACGTTTTTCCCCTGACGGGGATGAGGTGATTATGAGTCTGTCAACTGATGGTAATTCGGAAATTTACCGGATGGATATCCGGACCCGCAAAGTCACCCGATTGACTGATAATCCGGCGATTGATACGTCCCCGTCTTTTTCTCCTGATGGTAAAAAAGTGGTTTTCGAATCTGACCGCAGCGGTGGTCAGCAGATTTACGTGATGACCGCCGAAGGTAAAGGGACCCAGCGGATCAGCTTTGGCAAGGGCCGCTATGCAACCCCGGTATGGTCGCCACGTGGTGATTTTATTGCGTTTACCAAGCAAAGCGGGGGGCGTTTTTACATCGGTGTGATGCGTCCTGATGGCAGTGGGGAACGCTTATTGGCTGAGAATTTTCTGGTCGAAGGGCCGAGCTGGTCTCCCAATGGGCGGGTTTTGATTTTTTACAGCAAGGAACCGACTGATGCCCAGGGCAATGGCGGGGAAACACGTTTACACAAAATCGATCTGACAGGATACAACCAACAAGAGATCATCACACCTCTTGAGGCATCTGATCCGGCATGGTCTCCCTTGATTCCTTGATATTCAGGATTTATAATTGTAAAAGAGTGAATTAAGTTTGGTTTTTTGCTCATGAAATGATATGCAGCGGCAAATGATACGCAGGAGTGATAGCCTTATAGGATATGGCTCTGTTGAATTTGTGCATGCGAATTTGTGAGTGTATTGAGGATATTTGAGGTGTTTACTCTCTATTTCAGGGGGCACCCAAACGAAGGGGACTGAATTGATGCGAATCAAAATTTTAGGCTTTCTCGCTGCTGTTTCATTGGTTGCAGCATGTGAATCATCTTCCCAGATGGCCGGTTCGGGGGGAGCTGACACGATGATGGGAGATAATGCGGGCGGCCAGTTGGGTTATCAGGTTGAGAACTTTTCGCCCGATCCGATGAGCCAGGATTACCTGGATATTAATATCGGTGATAAAGTGTATTTTGACTTCGATAAATACACCATACGTGACGATTATGTGCCGATTCTGGAGGCGCAGGCCCAATGGATGAAGCAATACCCCAGTGTCCAGGTGGTGATTGGTGGTTATTGTGATGAACGGGGAACGCGGGAATATAACCTCGCTCTGGGTGCCCGGAGAGCCAATTCTGTTAAGGATTTTCTGGTTGCATCCGGTGTTAATCCTGATCGTATTCTGACCATTAGCTACGGGAAGGAGCGTCCGGCTGTTCCTGGCTCTACAGAAGCCGCTCACGCTGCCAACCGTCGCGCTGTTACCTTTGTACAGTAGTTGGGTCCGCAGCCGTTGATCTACGGTCATTGAGCCAGCAGATGCGGGTTCTCTGACCTGATGTTGGTGTCTGCTTATTGGTAAAACCCTGATTTTTCCCAACCAGAATCAAGGCGGCGGAGTGCTGGCAGAAAGATAAGCGGGGAGGGTGAAGATCATAAAATGATCATTTTTATGGCCGGTGATTTTTGTGACCCGGTGTGATTTTTGTGATCCAGGTGATTTTGTGACCGATGTCATGGTGATGGAGTGGGCAGGGAAGTTGGCAGAGGTCGTTTTTGGATAAAGGTTGTTTTTGGATAGAGGTCGTTTTTGGATAAAGTCATCTGAGGTTATCTGAGGTTGCCCCGGGCGCCGGGTTTCCCTGGCTGGTGGCAACCGTGAGGGGGAGATATCTTTTCGGGGCTGTCTTCAAGGATATGGTATCGATGCACCCCCTGTTTGCGTATTCCTGGCTGTGCGGTCGCCTCCTGTGCTTTTGGGGGCGTTGTTCTGTGCTGAGGTTTGGCTGCAGCCGGGCTCTGGTGCTGGTCGTTCGATCTTACGGCTTGCGACGTCATTCCTTGAAGCGACGTCATCACTTTAAGCGACGTGATTACTTTAGACAAAGTATCCGGGATCATATTCTCCGGGGTATTGATCTTGTGGGTACCGCGGCCATGCGGACCATCGTCACAGAGAGGCGGTCATGAGGTGCTGTCGTTCGATCATCGGGGTGGTCATGACGGCGATGGGGTGGTATCGCCTGGGCGGCTTTCAGAGGCAAAGTTTTCCGACATGCTATCCCCGGAGCGCGATTGCTGTTGTTCTTCTGGCGGTTTTGCTGCCGGTTTTTGGTGAGTGGTCGGTGGCGTTGGCTCAGATCCGCACAGACCCTCAATCTGAAATCCGGAAGAGTGAAGTTGGCGTATTGGTGGAGCGTTTGCGCCGTCTTGAGCGGAACCTTACTTTGCTGCAAAAACAAGTTTACGGTGGGGCACAACCAGTTGATCCGGATGCTGGTTTGCAAGCCCCTTCGGAGTCTTCTCAGGGTGCTTCGCGTTCTGCTGCCTGGCTGGAAAAACGCTTCACAAATCTGGAGGAGCAACTACGTAAACTGACCAATATGATTGAGGAAGTGGGCTATCAGGCGCGGCAGAACCAGGACCGTTTGCAGGTTGTGAGTGATGATACGGCGTTGCGTCTGGATGCTTTGGAAAATCAGCTCAGAACATTGACCGGGGGTCAGCCAACAACTCAAAATCCGGCGGTTACTGATGGTTCTTCTCTTGCTGTTCCATCGGTTGATGCAGCAGCTCAGGCCGAAGCGGCCCAGGATGGGGTTTTGGGCCAATTAAGGGTTCCGGTTCCTCAGAATGCAGATCAAAATAATGCCCTCAGCGACCAGGGCAATAACGGGAAGACCGCCAATACAGCCGATAAACCCAATACCGGCGAAAATACCGGGGAGGAAGTGGCTCTCTTGCCCGCTGCTTTGCCTAAGGAACAGTATGACTTTGCAGTCGAACTCCTTTGGGGCTCCGATTATGCCAAAGCCGAGAAAGCATTACGCGAATTTATAGACGCCAATCCTGATGATGCTTTGGTTGGCAATGCCCATTATTGGCTGGGCGAGACCTATTATGCGCGCAAAAATTATACTCAGGCTGCGGTCATTTTTGCCGAAGGGTATAAAAAATACCAGGATGGTAAAAAGGCCCCTGATTTTTTGCTTAAACTTGCGTTATCGCTGTCCCAGATTGGAGAAGCACAACAAGCATGCAGAGCCTTGTCCGAATTGGAGAGCGTTTTTCCCGATGCGCCGACAGCCATTGGGAATCGGGCGGCGCGTGAGAGGAATGTTCTGGAGTGTCCGGCGTCCTAACTGATCGGCCGGATATTGTTTCCCCGCACAGTTTTCCTGCCGGGTTTGACCCTCTGGTCGAGCCGGTTAGATCTGACGAATTCCGGCAGGCTGCTGATCGATGTGGTCCTTTTGAGTCCCGCCCCAGGGTTGCTCTGGCGGTATCAGGCGGTGGTGATAGTGTTGCTTTGATGCTGTTGATGCGGGATTGGCTGGCAGAACGGGGTGGATACGGATTCGTTTTGACGGTTGATCATGGGGTGCGGCCTGCTGCGGCTGCCGAAACCGGTATGGTCAAATCCTGGGCTGTGGGGTTGGGTTTTGCTTGTGTTGTTTTGAGATGCCGGATTGACCAGCAAGGGACGCCATCGCAAAACAAGGCCCGCCAGGCCCGTTATGCGGCACTGAGTGATTGGTGTCGTCAATCCGGGGTGATGCATCTTTTTTTGGCGCATCACCGGGGGGATCAGGCAGAAACTTTCCTGATGCGTCATTTTCGCGGCAGTGGTGTGGTTGGTTTGGCGGCGATGCCGATGATTGCCGAGAGGACCGGGTTGCGGCTTATACGGCCTTTGCTGGGTTTCCCCAAAGAGCGTTTGCTCATGACGTGTCGGCATAACCGGCAGGGTTGGATCGAAGATCCATCCAACCGCCGGATGGTCTATGAACGGGCGCGCTGGCGCATGGTGATGCCGATGATCGCGGCGCAAGGATATGATCAGCAACAATTGGTTGGATTATCGCTTCAGGCTGGTCTCCGGCGGGTTTCTGTTGAGCAGCAAGGGGCTGATTTGATGGCTCAGGCCGCAACAATATATCCGCAAGGGTATGCGTATCTTGATGATGTGTCTCTGGCCTCTGCCTCTCCTGACAGTGCGCATTATGTGGTTGGATCAATGATGCGCATGGTTTCTGGTGCAGGACAAAAGCCCCGCCGTGATGCTGTGCGTTCACTCATGTCGGCTTTATGGGGGTATCAAGGGACCCGGACACTGCACGGGTGCCGGGTATCATCAATGCGGCGTGGTTGGCTGATATGCCGGGAATTCGGCCTGATCAGAGAAAAAGTATCTGCATGTTCGGGAAAGCGGTTGTTATGGGATCGGCGTTTTGTCATTGTGAACAGATCTTTTGCTGATTTTCCAGGTATGGTCTGGGCGTGTCTGGGCGAAGATGGCTGGGGTCAGATTGCCCGGGATATCGGTAATAAAAGGATGATCCCACCTTATTGGGTTCGGTTATCCTTACCGGCCTTATGGCGGCACCAGGAGGTTGTCTGGGTTCCGCATCTTGGTTGGTTGACTGGAGGACAGGTCAATCGTAGCATTATTGAGTCAATCGGGTTATACTTCCTCCCCAGGGTGGCTGCTGCTCCACCTCCCTTTGCGGTGTTGCGGATTGCTCCGGAAGCATTATCTTCACCATTGCCTTTAGCCTGACGTTTTTAAGGAGATTTTTTCGTGACAAATTTCGGCAAAAATCTTGCGTTATGGATTCTCATTGGTTTGTTGCTGATCACTCTGATCAATTTATTTCAGGGTTCAGGTGACCGTGGGGGGCATGAGCAGCTCACCTATTCGGATTTTTTGCGCAATGTTGAAGCCAGTAACGTTACCGATGTAGAAATTCGCGGCCAGAATGTGACCGGCCATATGAAAAGCGGCAATGCGTTTGCGACCTATATCCCTGAAGATGGGAATCTGATTGGCCGGTTGCGTGAGCATAATGTGGAAATTGATGTTTTGCCTGCGGAGAATTCTGATCCGGGTTTTTTTGATTATCTGATCTCCTGGTTTCCGATTCTGCTGCTGATTGCGGTCTGGATTTTCTTTATGCGGCAAATGCAGTCTGGTGGTGGTAAGGCTCTGGGTTTTGGAAAATCCAAGGCCCGGTTGCTGGCTGAAAAGGCCGGACGGGTGACGTTTGAGGATGTGGCCGGGATTGATGAAGCCAAACAAGAACTCGAAGAAATTGTCGAATTTCTGCGTGATCCGCGAAAATTTCAGCGTTTGGGAGGCAAAATCCCCAAAGGGGCTTTACTGGTTGGTCCACCGGGAACCGGTAAGACATTGCTGGCCCGGGCGATTGCCGGGGAGGCCAATGTTCCTTTTTTCACGATTTCTGGTTCTGATTTTGTTGAAATGTTTGTTGGTGTTGGTGCCAGCCGGGTGCGTGATATGTTTGAGCAAGGCAAGAAGAATGCGCCTTGTATTATTTTCATTGATGAAATTGATGCGGTGGGACGTCATCGTGGTGCCGGATTGGGTGGAGGCAATGACGAACGCGAACAGACTTTGAACCAGCTTTTGGTTGAGATGGATGGTTTTGATACCAATGAAGGGGTGATTCTGATTGCCGCGACCAACCGGCCTGATGTTCTGGATCCGGCTTTGTTGCGTCCGGGTCGATTTGATCGTCAGGTTGTGGTGCCTAATCCGGATATTCTTGGCCGCGAAAAAATTCTCAAGGTCCATATGAAGAAGGTCCAGCTGGCGCCCGATGTTGAGGCGAAGACTGTGGCCCGCGGAACACCGGGTTTTTCCGGTGCTGACCTTGCCAATCTGGTGAATGAGGCGGCTCTGTTGGCGGCCCGCCGTAACAAAAGACTGGTCACCATGAAGGAGATGGAAGACGCCAAAGATAAAGTCCTTATGGGGGCCGAACGACGTTCGATGGTGATGAGTGAGAAAGAAAAAGAACTCACCGCCTATCATGAGGCCGGGCATGCTCTTGTGGGGCTTCATGTTGAGGGGAATGACCCCCTGCATAAGGTGACAATTATTCCGCGTGGCCGGGCATTGGGTGTGACCATGAATTTGCCCGAACGTGATCGCTACAGTGAAAGCCTCAAAGAAATGAAAGCCAAAATCGCCATGATTTTTGGCGGACGGGTGGCCGAAGAACTGATCTTTGGTGCCGACAATGTCACCAGCGGTGCGGCAAATGATATCATGCAGGCAACCCGCAAAGCCCGGTCCATGGTTACCGAATGGGGTATGAGTGCCCGGCTGGGGCCTTTGCGTTATTCTGAAAATGAGGAAGAAGTCTTTCTTGGTCACTCGGTTACCCAACGGAAAAATGTCTCTGATGCGACCGCTAAAATCATTGATGAGGAAATTCGGGGGATTGTTGAGGAAGGCGAAAATACAGCCCGTGAAGTGTTGTCTCAGCATCTTGATGACTTACACAGCCTGGCCAAAGGGCTCCTCGAATATGAGACCCTGAGCGGCGATGAGATTGATTCCCTGCTTAAGGGGGAAGCGATTCACCGCCCGGATCCGGATGCTGGTTCCCATCATGACCGGCGGGGTTCGGTCCCGTCGGCAGGCAAACGACCAAAGAAGAAGCGTCAACCCAAAACCGGGGTTGGTGATGTTGGTGTGTCTCAACCCCAGCCGGAGTCTTAGGGGTCAGAATAGGGGCCATTATCAGGGGTCAGGTTGATAGCGTTTGTACAGGCGCGTTTTGATTGATCCCTGTCGGTATCGATGATGGCCGGGGCTTTTTTGTCAGTACTGATTTGTGAATACGGATATGGGTGTCGGGGAGCATTTTTACATTCGTCCGGTTGGATTGCTTGATGGTATGGCTGCGGGAGCAGCGGTGCGGGATGGTCAGGCTGGTTTTCTGGCCGGTGGTCCTGTTGCGTTTACATATTGTGAAATCATACGGCGCGGTGGGGCATTTGGCCGTGGGGAGAGTCATTTTCTGCCCCTGAATGCTCTGTCAGGCTGGGCCCGGGACGCTGGTCTGGCTCATGAAACAGATCAGGTGCTGGATGCTTTCTCGCGGCCACGTCCGCCCCTGGCAGGATTGCCGATAACCGGACAATCAACGCACCGGCCGTTGATTATGGGGATTGTCAATGTCACACCGGACAGCTTTTCTGATGGTGGGGACCATGAATCGCCGCAAGCAGCCATTGATCACGGAAAAAAATTGCTGGCAGCCGGGGCTGACCTCCTGGATATTGGTGGCGAATCGACCCGGCCGGGAGCAGAACCGGTATCCCGGGAAGAAGAATTGCGACGTGTTTTGCCGGTGATCCGCGGGCTGGCAGCTGAGGGAGCTGTGTTATCGATTGATACCCGTAAGGCGTGCGTGATGGAGCAGGGCCTGGCTGCGGGAGCATCAATCATCAATGACGTCAGTGCTTTGAGAGATGATCCGGATAGTCTGGAGGTGGTTCGAAAAAGCGGTGCGCCGGTCATCCTGATGCATATGCGCGGGACTCCTGAGAACATGCAGGATAATCCAGAGTATGATCATGTTTTGCTGGATGTGTATGACGCATTACAGCAGAGAGTCACATTTTGCCAGAATGCCGGAATCAGCCGTGATCGTATCATGGTTGATCCGGGGATTGGCTTTGGTAAAACATTGGTTCATAATGCGGAAATTCTGTCTGGTCTCTCTTTGTTTCATGGCTTAGGATGTGGTTTATTGATTGGTGTTTCCCGTAAGCGTTTTGTTGCTGGTTTGAGTCGTGGCGAAGAACCCAGTCAGCGATTGCCCGGCTCTTTAGCAGCCGGTCTTGGGGCGGTACGCCAGGGAGCGCATATGTTACGGGTTCATGATGTGGCACAAACGCGCCAGGCTCTGTCGGTTTGGGATACGTTTTCGCAGGCAGCCTGAGAGAGTGGCTTTATCGGTGGTTTTTTTTGAACGCATTGTGTGAAGGGCTGGTTATGGGTTTCAACTGGTTGTGGATTTCACACATATCCCTTGGTTTTGAGGACGTCACTGATGGGTGAATTATTCGGGACTGATGGTATACGGGGTCGCGCCAATAGCGATCCGATGACGGCTGAGACTGTCCTGAAACTGGCGATGTCGGCCGGGTATTTTTTTCGCCGTAGCGACCATCATCCCCTGGCAGTGATTGGCAAGGATACGCGTCTTTCCGGCTATTTGCTGGAATCATCTTTGACGGCTGGGTTTGTGGCAATGGGAATGGATGTTGTTCTCCTCGGCCCCATACCAACACCGGCTGTATCGGTTTTAACACGTAGTCTGGGGGCTGATCTGGGGGTCGTCATTTCGGCTTCTCATAATCCTTACGAAGACAATGGGATCAAGATATTTGATCCGCATGGATATAAGTTGTCTGATCAGATTGAAGCTGAACTTGAGAGCTTGATGGCTGGTGGAGTCGAGCGCTATCGCGTGCCGCCAGAAGAGATTGGTCAGGTGCGTCGACTCGATGACGCTCAGGAACGCTATATTGATTATGTGAAAAAAACGTCTCCAAGGGGTTTGTGTTTTAAAGATCTCAAAATCGTGGTCGATTGTGCTCATGGTGCGGCTTATAAAGTTGCGCCATCAATATTGTGTGAACTGGGTGCTGATGTGGTGGTGATTGGGAATGCACCTGATGGTAAAAATATTAACCGACAATGCGGCGCTGCTTCGACTGATGCTCTGGTTGCGGCAGTCGCTGAGAACCGGGCTGATATCGGTATTGCTCTTGATGGGGATGCTGACCGGGTCATTCTCTGTGATGAGAATGGACAGCTGGTGGATGGGGACCAGATCATTGCCCGGTTGGCCCGTGACTTTCAACAATCAGGGAGGTTGCGCGGACGCGGTGTTGTCACGACGGTGATGAGTAATTTAGGTCTGGAACGTTTCCTTGATGGGCATGAATTATCGATGATTCGTACCCAGGTCGGGGACCGTTATGTTTCTGAATGTATGCGCTCTGGTGGCTATAATCTGGGTGGTGAGCAATCGGGTCATATTGTTTTTTCTGATTGCAGCCCAACCGGGGATGGTTTGGTGGCGGCATTACAGGTTTTGTCGGCGATTATTCGGCTGGATAAGTCGGCCAGTGAGGTTTGCCTGCTTTTTGAGCCGCTCCCGCAAATTCTGCGTAATATCCGGTATCAAGGAGAGTCACCCTTAAAGGCCCCGGCTGTGGGGCAGGCGATCAGTGATGCCGAAAAACGCTTGTCTGGAAATGGGCGACTTTTGGTCAGGTCGTCAGGGACCGAGCCAGTGATTCGGGTTATGGCCGAATCCGATGATGAGACGTTACTGGCTGATGTTGTTGAGACGTTATCTTCTGTGGTTGAGAAAACGGCCTGTCTGGCGTCTTGATAACATGAAGAATGATGCCACCCGATCACCTGGCCGGGTTTTGGTTATTGCCGGAAGTGACTCAGGTGGCGGAGCTGGGATTCAGGCTGATATTAAAACAATTTACGGGCTGGGCGGATTTCCGACAACAGCCGTGAGTGCTCTGACCGCTCAAAATACCCACGGCGTGCGTGATGTTTTACCGATACCGGCTGATTTTGTCACCGCTCAGATACGGGCTGTTCTTGATGATATTGGGGCTGATTGCATCAAGACAGGTTTATTGCCGACCATCGGGGTGATAGAGTCGGTTTGCGCAGTGTTGGCAGAACACGCCAAAGAGGTTCGGTTGGTGGTTGATCCGGTGATGGTGGCCAGTTCTGGTGATTTTTTGATGGAAGAGGCGGCCCGCGATTATATGGCCAGGCATCTTATTCCACTTTCTGATCTGTGTACTCCCAATATGCCTGAGGCATCCTTTCTCAGTGGTCGTTGCGTCCATACGCTTGAGGATATGCGCCAGGCTGCCGGGGATATCATCAGGATGGGGGCCAGGGCTGTTCTTGTGAAAGGCGGCCACGGTGACGGGCCGGTTGTCCGGGATCTTCTGCTGACCGATAAGGGAGAAACCCTCTTTGAGGATCAGCGGATCAATCGTCAGAATACCCACGGGACCGGGTGCAGTTTAGCCAGTGCGGTTGCTGTGGGTTTGGCTGGTGGCCGTGATCTTAAAGACGCGGTTGATGCAGCGCGCCGGTTTGTCCGGGCCGGAATTCGAACTGCTCCGATGATTGGTGGGGGTGCCAACCGTCCGTTGGGGCATCCCCTGCCGGGTGATGGGGATGCTCCCGGTTTTGCTCAGTCGGTTGATGAGGAATGATCCGGTGATACGTAGATTTCTCCGCCACTTTTGCGGAATCGATGGGCCATTGTTTCCATTCCTGCCTGAGCTTCGGCGCGCAGTTCCTGTGTGATCTGCATTGAGCAAAATTTTGGTCCGCACATAGAGCAAAAATGGGCGGTTTTTGCTCCTTCTGCAGGCAGAGTCTGGTCATGGTAGCGCTCGGCTGTTTCCGGATCCAGAGAGAGATGAAACTGATCACGCCACCGAAAATCAAAACGGGCCCGGGAAAGTGCGTGATCACGTAATGCTGCCCCGGGATGACCTTTGGCGACATCCGCAGCATGAGCGGCCAATTTATAGGCAATGACGCCGGCTTTGACATCTTCACGATCCGGCAGGCCTAAATGTTCTTTAGGGGTGACATAGCAGAGCATGGCGGTTCCGTACCAACCGATCATTGCGGCCCCAATCGCGCTGGTGATATGGTCATAACCCGGAGCAATATCGGTGGTGAGTGGGCCGAGGGTGTAAAATGGTGCGCCCTGGCAGGTTGTATGCTGGCGATCCATATTGGCCTTGATTTGATGCATGGCGACATGGCCGGGTCCTTCAACCATCACCTGACATTCCTGATCCCAGGCGATGAGGGTCAATTCCCCAAGTGTGTCGAGTTCAGCAAACTGAGCAGCATCATTGGCATCAGCGATACAGCCAGGACGCAAACCATCCCCCAGTGAAAAGCTGACATCATAGCAACGCATGATTGCACAGATTTCTGAAAAATTCTCATAGAGGAAATTTTCCCGGTGATGGGCTAAGCACCATTTAGCCATGATTGAGCCACCCCGTGAGACAATTCCGGTGAGACGTTGGGCCGTCAGGGGGATATGAGCCAGCCGCAGCCCGGCATGGATGGTAAAATAATCAACCCCTTGTTCGGCTTGTTCAATCAGGGTATCGCGGAAAATCGGCCAGTTGAGTTCTTCGGGCTTGCCTCCGACTTTTTCCAGGGCCTGGTAAATCGGGACTGTCCCGATGGGAACCGGGGAATTACGGATAATCCATTCACGGGTGTCATGGATATTGTCACCTGTTGACAGATCCATCACCGTATCGGCACCCCAGCGCGTGGCCCAGACCATTTTATCGACTTCTTCGCCAACCGAAGAAGTCACGGCCGAATTACCGATATTGGCATTGATCTTGACCAGAAAATGACGGCCAATAATCATCGGCTCGCTTTCCGGATGGTTGATATTGGCCGGCAGAATGGCTCGTCCGGCTGCAATTTCATCACGTACGAATTCCGGGGTTACGATATCCGGCATGGATGTGCTGGTTATTTTATTGGCATGATCTGCGCCATTGCTGTTGCTGTCATGTCGGTTGTTTTTGTGGGATCGTCCCTCATTTTCGCGCGTGGCCACATATTCCATTTCCGGGGTTATGATTCCGCGTCGGGCATAAGCCAACTGGGTAACAGCCTGGTTGGATCTGGCTCTCAGGGGGCGGCGGTTTGAGGGAAAAGCCGGAATATCAGCCGGCTGGCCTGGACGGCGGCCATTATCAACCGGTTTGACTGATCGTCCGGGGTAGTGTTCGGTATCGTCTCTTTGGGCAATCCATCCGGCGCGTCTTTGGGGGAGGCCGGCGGTGATATCAATATGGGCTTCCGGATCAGTGTAAGGGCCGGAAGGATCATAAATCAGGACCGGTGGTTCACCGCTGGCCGGATCCAGATCGACCTGGCGCATGGCGATACGTATATCCGGGTTTTCAGGGCAGGGGTGGTGAATTTTCCGGGATCCTGGAATAGCCCCGATATCAAGGGCTAAATCAGCCAGGACCTCATGCGCTGTGTCTTTGGGCATATTCTTGGGAACCTTTTGAAGGAAACATAACCCGGAGGGAGTGGGGTCTGTGCGAAATCGGCCAATCTTTGGTCAGCGTCTGTCTTTGCAGGCTTATTTTTTTGCAGGCTTATTTTTATCGTCTCATTTTGTGTCATTATTACCGTAAGCCAGGCAAGACCTATGCTGAGCTATTTGACGTGTCCGGTCAAGATCATGACGATTTTTCATTTCAAAAATCTTCTGTTTTATTCTTGTCTTGTTTTATTCCCGTTTCATAACGTCTTTTTCTCTCAGGAGGTCTTTTGAGTTTTTGTCATTGAGGAAGATGTCATAATTCTCTAAAAAGCGGTATTTTTGATGATAAACTGTTTCATATTTGACGTGCCGCATACTCTCTCATACTCCCACATATCTCATTTTTTCAGCCCATCTGTAAACGACACTCAAGCCGCACAAACCACAGAAAAAATTATAAAAAAGAACAACCGAAAGAATGACAGACAAAACCACGGCACTTTTTGATCCCGGATATTTTTGCGGTTCTGCCTTGTTTTCTCAACCCTGTTTTCTCAACCCTGTTTTCTCAATCTTGTTTCTTTAACTCAGTCCTTATTTCTCATGCCCAATCTGATAGTTATAAATACGCTCATTGATGATTGAAATTGATTGATACAGAGTGTCGGCGACACATATGTTGTGTTGTCCAGACATACACAATCACCAAAAATCTGCGTAGAGAGCTGAGCTTTTTTCTCAGATATTCCTGATGGGTTGGTTTCGGGTATTGGCGGTGAGATATGAAACCCGGACCAGAGGACTTTTCTTAAGATGTTTGTTATTGATCCTTATTGGCTGATGTGGGCTGGTCTGATCTTCGTCATGATGGCGATCATTCTGTATTCCAGTGAAACAATCCCCATGTCTTTGGCGTCGCTGGGTCTGCTGTGTAGTCTGGTTCTTTTTTACACAATTTTTCCGGTTCTGGATGATCTGGGACAAAACCGTCTTGACCCGGCGCGCATTTTGGAAGGTTTTGCCAACCCGGCTTTGATTGCTGTTCTGGCTCTTTTGGTGATCGGTCAGGGGATGGTGAACACACGTGCCTTTGACCAGGTTGCTGGCTTTGCGGCCCATCTGGGCGGAAAATGGCCGATGGCTTCAGTGGTGGGTACGTTGTCTTGTGTCCTTTTGATGAGCGCGTTTCTCAACAATACGCCGGTGGTGGTTATTTTTATCCCGATTATGCAGGCTTTGGCTGATCGTCTTGGCCGTTCGCCCAGCAGTGTGATGATGCCGCTGAGTTTTGCGGCTATTCTTGGCGGGATGACCACTTTGATTGGTTCGAGTACCAATCTTCTGGTCTCGAATATGCTACAGGAGCTGGGCCAGCAACATTTTAGTTTTTTTTCCTTTACGGTTCCCGGGGTTGTGCTTGCTTTGACCGGGTTGGTTTATATCATTTTCGTTGCACCGCGTTTTTTACCGCGCCGGGCGGCGATGGCGCATTCACTGATTGCTGAAAGTGGTCGGCAATTCATTGCTCAGATTACGGTTGGTGAGGATTCCAAACTCATCGGCGAACAAGCCAAGGCCGGTATGTTCCCCAGCCTGAAAGATATGACGGTCCGGATGATTTTGCGTGGTGAACATGCCGAGCTGCCCTCTTTTGAGGGGTTGAGTTTGCGTCAGGGAGATATTCTGATTGTTGCTGCGACCCGCAAAGCTCTGACCGATATTTTAGCCCGGGCTGTTGGTGTCTTAAGCACCGAATATAGTGATGAGGGCACGACCCAGGCGAGCGATAGCCAGGAACAGGTTTTATCCGAAGTGATGGTCACCCCGGCCTCCCGCCTGATTGGTCAGACATTAGAGCAAATTGGTTTTCGCTATCGTTTCCGGGCTGTGGTTCTTGGTTTGCAACGTCGCTCACGCATGATCCGGGCCCGCATGACTGAAATTTCTCTTGAGGCCGGTGATGTGCTTTTGGTCCAGGCAAGCCGCTCTTCGATTCAGTCATTACGGGCGAGCCGTGATCTGATGCCGATGGAATGGTCTCAAACCGCATTGCCAGATCCCCGGTCAGCGCGTTGGGCTAATCTGATTTTTTTCACTGTTTTATTCTTGATGGCATTGGAAATTCTGCCCCCTGTTGTGGCGGCCTTGCTGGGTGTGACTCTGATGTTATTTTCCGGGGTTTTGAATATCCGCCAGGCCGGACGCGCCATTGATCGCAATCTTCTTTTACTGATTGTTGCTGCCCTGGCGTTGGGTACTGTGATGCAGGAGACCGGGGCGGCTGCTTTTTTGGCCTCAGCTGTTTTGGATATTTTTTCCTGGGCCGGTCCTGCGGGGGTCTTATCGGTCCTTTTCCTTTTGGTTGCGGCTTTTACCAATATCATCAGCAACAATGCCTGTGCTGTGTTGTTTACGCCGATTGCAGTCGAAGTTGCCCAGGGCCTCAACGCTGATCCGATGGTTTTTGCGATTGCTGTGGTTCTTGGTGCCAACTGTTCCTTTATCACGCCGCTGGGGTATCAGACCAATTTACTGGTCATGGGGCCTGGGCATTACCGTTTTGGTGATTTTGCCCGGGCCGGATTGCCTCTCACTCTTTTGATGTGTCTGGTTTTTGCGTTTTTTGCTCCCTGGTATTACGGTTTATGAGAATCGGGATGAGGATGCTTTGGGATGCACAGAGCATTTTGAGAATCTCTGCTGACCATCTCCCGGGATGGCGATGACTGTGCCGATCCCATTGCCACGTCCGGCGGTCCGTCCGCGGCGGCCTTTTTTTTCCAGCGGTCCTTGCGTTAAGCCGCCTGGTTGGCGGTTATCTGATCTTTCCCAGGCCCTGGTTGGACGCTATCACCGGAGCACGCAAGCCAATCTTCGTTTATCAGAACTCTTTGGCTGGATGAGAGAAATTCTACAAATCCCGGCTACGTATTGTCTTTATCTGTCTCCTGGCTCAGATACCGGTGCTTTCGAGGCGGCTTTATGGAATTTGCTGGGCTTACGATCCGTTGACGTCCTGGCCTGGGACCGTTTTGGTCGTGACTGGCTGGCTGATGCCATCCAGCTTCTGGGGCCAGAACGGGTACGGGCTTTGGAGGCTCCTGATGGCGAATTGCCAGACCTGGACAGGGTCAATCTCGACCATGATATCGTTTTTCCCTGGACCGGTACCAGCACCGGCGTGGCTGTTCCTGATGCTGACTGGATTGCCGATTCCCGGTCTGGCCTGACATTCTGTGATGCAACATCGGCTGTGTTGACGCTGGATTTGCCCTGGAAGAAGCTGGATGTCACCACGTTTTCCTGGCAAAAAGCAATGGGGGGGGAGGCTCAGCATGGGATTCTCATTCTTTCCCCCCGGGCGGTTGAGCGTTTGCGCAGTGCGCACCCGGCATGGCCGGTGCCTAAATTGTTTCATCTTGATCTTCCTGAGGGTGAATGCCGGGATATGGGGCCGGTCAATACGCCATCCCTGCTCTGTATTGAGGATGCGCTCCTGGCTTTGAAATGGATTCATTCTGTCGGCGGTTTGTCAGAAATGATTGCCCGGTCGCGGGCCAATTTTGCGTTGATTGATGCCTGGGTGGATTCCACATGCTGGGTTGATCATCTGGCTGCTCAGCCCCATCATCGTGGATTGACACCGGTTTGTCTGCGTGTGACCGGTGATGCGGCCCTCACAGTTTCCCGGATGGTCGGGATTTTGGCTGAGGAGAAAATCGCTTATGATATTACCCATTATCGTCATGCACCGGTTGGTTTGCGCATCTGGACCGGGCCAAATATTGATCATCAGGATCTGGAATCTCTGTTGCCGTGGCTGGAATGGGCGTATCAAAAAGCAACCTTGGTTTAGTACGATGGGTTGCGTATCATCGGATAATTTGTTTTTGGATTTGAAGCGTCATATTCACAGAGGAACTGGTTTGGTGATATCTGTATTATGCTGGTCTGATGCGGGGTCCCGGACTGGGGTATTGTCTTTGTTTCCGGGTTTCTTTCCCAGCAACGCGGATGTTTTTACCGGTATCCATATGGTTGACAGAATAGAGTATGGCTAAGGGAATATCATGACTGACCATTCACCCCATCCTGCCTTGCTGCCTGCCGGATTGAGCGATCTCCTGTCCCCTCAGGCGCGCCGGGAAGCTGAGATTATCCATAGGGTGATGAGCCATCTCGAATTTTTCGGCTATGAGCGGATTAAACCGCCTTTGGTGGAGTTTGAAGACAGTCTGCTGAGCGGAATTGGTGAAAAACAGGCGATGTCGAGTTTGCGCATGATGGATCCGGATTCACAGCGGGTTATGGCATTGCGTTCGGATATCACCGTACAGGCAGCCCGTATTGCCGCGACTCGTTTGGCCAGGGTTCCGCGCCCTTTGCGACTCAGTTATTGTGGTGAAGTATTGCGGGCTTGTGGTGATCAACTCCGGCCAGAGCGACAATTTTGCCAGGTTGGGGTTGAGCTGATCGGCTCAGATTGTATTGCAGCCGATGCTGAGGTGGTGATGTTGGCGGTTTCTGCACTTGTGGGTATCGGCATCACTGATTTGACGGTGGATGTGCAAATGCCGACATTGGCATCGGCTCTGATTGAAGATTTTGGCCTTGATGAGGCCATGGCACTCCGGCTTACTGAAGTTCTGGACCGAAAAGATAGTACCGCTATTCCGCAGATGGAATCCTCACAAGGGCATTTGGTCAAAGCATTGATGGATTGTGTTGGTCCGGTTGATACTGTTTTAACCGCTTTTCAATCTCTTGATTTGCCGGAGCGCTCAGCCCGTGAGGCCCGGCGTTTGGTTGATACGGTTACCCGGCTCCGGACTCATTTGCCGGATTTGTCTTTGACGATTGATCCGGTTGAACAACGGTCTCTTGATTACCACACCGGTCTGACCTTTGCGATTTATACCCATCGCTCCCGCAATGCGTTGGGTCTGGGGGGGCGTTACAGGAGCGAGGTCGGGAATATTTGTGAATCAGCAACCGGTTTCACCTTATTTTTGGATATGCTCTTGCGGGCGGTTTCACCGGGTCATGGCTTGCGACGTATTTATGTGCCACGCGATTGTGAAAATATTGACTATGCGCAATTACAGGCCGAGGGCTATGCTGTGATCCGGCAGCTTGACGATGGTGATGATGATCCTTTGTCCGAAGCGCAAAGACTGAGTTGCGAATTTGTTTATGATCAGGGAAAAATCGTCAAAATAACACAAGCAGATCGGTCAGTCAGTCTATCAATAAACAGATAAAATCAACAACAGACAGAATGCCCATAGGAGATTGAGCGGTCTTCTGATCGCTCAGTGGGTCATGGGTTGTGAGAAAAGGATCGTTATGGGTAATGTTGTGGTTGTGGGATCGCAATGGGGCGATGAAGGCAAGGGCAAAATTGTTGATTGGCTGTCTGAACGCGCCGATATTGTGGTGCGTTTTCAAGGCGGGCATAATGCCGGCCACACCCTGGTTGTTGATGGCGAAGTCTATGCTTTGAGCCTCCTTCCTTCGGGCATCTTAAGGCCGGGTAAAGTATCGATAATCGGGAATGGTGTTGTTCTGGATCCCTGGGCATTATGCCGGGAAATCGATGCATTGACCCAGCGCGGTATGACCATTTCACCTGAAAACCTTAAAATTGCTGATACAGTTGCTTTGATTATGCCATTCCATGGCAGGATGGATCAGCTGCGCGAACAATCACGCGGTGATGCACCGATTGGAACCACCCGGCGAGGCATTGGCCCTGCTTATGAGGATAAGGTGGGGCGGCGGGCAATTCGGCTCTGTGACCTGAAAGATTTAGATCTCTGCCGCGCCCGTTTGGAATCGATGATTGCATATCATAATTCGGTTTTGAGGGGCTTGGGTGAGAAGGAAATTGAGCTTGACCCGGTTCTGGAATCGATTCGCGACATTGCGCCGCGTCTGCTTCCGTTTTCTGATCGTGTATGGTCACTTCTTGCTGGTTGCAGGGATCAGCGTATTTTATTTGAGGGTGCCCAGGGCAGTATGCTTGATCTTGACCAGGGAACCTATCCATATGTTACATCTTCAAACACTCTTGCCGGTCAGGCGGCTATTGGTTCGGGGGTTGGCCCTTCGGTTATTGATTATGTTCTGGGGGTTGCAAAAGCATACGTGACCCGGGTCGGGGGTGGTCCGTTTCCGACCGAGCTTGAGGATGCTATCGGTGATACACTTAATACGGTTGGTCAGGAGGTGGGCACAGTCACCGGTCGCAAGCGGCGGTGCGGTTGGTTGGATGCTGTCTTGTTACGCCAGGCTGCTCAGATCAATGGACTGGATGGTATCGCACTGACAAAAATTGATGTTCTTGATGGTTTTGATCAGCTGAAAATTTGCACCGCCTATGAATTAGAGGGAAAGCATATTGATTATTTTCCCGCCTGTTTATCGGATTCTCAACGACTTTCCCCGGTTTATGAGACATTTTCCGGCTGGTCTGAACCGACCAGCGGCATTACTGAGAGGGCATTGCTTCCGGCTGCTGCGCAAGCCTATATCGAACGTATTGAGGAGCTGATTGAAACGCCGGTGGTGATGATCTCCACCAGCCCGCGACGTGATGATACCATTCTTCTTCGTGATCCTTTCCGGGCATGACTCTGTGGCATTGAGTCTGTCTGACTTGTAAAATGGCTGAATTCACAAAGCGATCAGGTCATTGTGAACGGGGTCATTTTGAACTGCGGTTTCGATAAAAGGGAGTTTCCTGGCATTGACGCAAGAGACCGCAATCGATTCGGATGAAAAGGAGTTGGAAGTCTCTCTGGAGGATTCTCCGGAGAATGCTCCTCAAGACTCTCCGCAGGCCTCAGAAGAGGAATCAGAGGAAGATACCCTTGCTGATTCCGGCGGGCCGGTCATTGCCGAGCGTTATATTATTCATCCTGATGAGCCCTTACCGGAATTCAATTCTCCGCATGCGCATGCTTTTTCTGCTTCCGATTTGCAGGATTCTCAGAGTTATTTATTTGCGCTCGTTTCTACGCAGAATTTGCTCCATCGGATTGATGTTCTTTCTGCCATGCGGACCTTGCCTGCGGAATATGTTTTGTGCCCGATAAATTGGGGCGCGGTCAAATGGCCAGATCAGGATCATTTAATTTTTGCCGCTGTTTTTAAGCGCCCCAGAGGGGGAAGAGTCGTTTCCAGCCTGGATACCCGGATTCGGTCTGTGCGTGCCGATGAACTGACCACTCGCTACATTACGCCAATCATGGTTGCTTTGCGGTCCTTTGCTTCGCGCGACATTCCCTATCGTGCGTTGCGTCCGGATAATCTGTTTTTTGATGATCAGGAGGGCCAGTCAATTATTGTGGGCGAAAATTTCATGGCACCACCTGGTTTTGACCAGCCTTCTATGTTTGAAACAATCCCCAATGCGATGTGTCATCCTTACAGCCGGAGTCGGGGGTCTCTGGATGATGATCTGTATGCTTTGGGTGTGACCATTTTATTTTTCTATCTGGGGAAGCGTCCTGGTGGCGGGATGAGTGATGAGGATATACTCACGGCCAAAGCCGAATACGGCAGCTATGCAGCTCTTACTGCCCGGCAGCATGTCATACGTGAAGTCAAAGAAATCGTCCAGGGACTGGTTGTTGATGACCCGTTGGAGAGATGGGGTATTCAGGATGTTCAGGCCTGGCTTGACGGACGTCGGGGGGCACCTTTACAGCCGCCACAAATTCTCCGGTCTTCCAGACCCGTTCGGTTGAATCAAAAAAGCTATTTTTCCTGTGCTTCGCTGGCTCATGGGATATTCCTGAACTGGGAGGCTGTTCCTCCTCTGATTCAAAATGGTGATATCCAATATTGGTTTTCCAGCTCTTTTGCCGGTACTTCCCGGGAAGTGATCTTTGACAGCGTCTTAGGGAATCAGGAATTGGGTGCTGCTTTAGTCAATAAAGATACACTCCTGTCGAATTTATGTATCGCTCTTGATCCGGATGGGCCGCTCCGGTTTAAGGAATTGTCTTTTATGCTGGATAGTCTGGGGAGTGTTTTGATCGATGCTCATGAAGACCCCCAAAAGATCAAAATCTTTCGCCAGTTAATGATGAGTGATGCCCCGCTTAACTGGATTGCCTATCATGCGACAACAGGTGTGGATTTGGTATCGGCATCAAAAGATATGCAGAAAATACAGACCTATCTGGGAAAAGAAACATATGGTCATGGGTTTCTTCGTTGTCTTTATGAGTTCAATGAATCATTACATTGCATGAGTCCGTTGCTGAAAAATCATTTTGTTATACAGGGTGAAGAGCTTCTGGAGGCTCTCGAAGAAGCGGCGGCTGATTTTCAGACCGGTACATTGCCGATTGATAAACATATCGCTGCTTTTATTTCGGCGCGTTTCTTTGACAATCTTGACAGCCATTTTGAATGGTTATCCAACAGCAATGATCCCGGTGAGATCACGCTTGCAATCATGCGTATTTTGGCGGTCCTGCAATGGAAAACCGGACCACGTCATACGCCCAATCTGGCGAAATGGATCGGTGAATTGATGCCGCCTTTGGTCCTGCAGTATTATAACCGCCGTACGCGTGAAGAGTTGCGTAAACAGATTCCCAAAGTGATTAAGAACGGCAGCCTGGTTGACATGTTGAATCTGATTGATGACCCGAATAAACGTCAACAAGATCTCTCCGGGTACGAATCAGCCTTTATAGAATTTTCTGAGGCGGCGCATGAAATTGCATTTTTGAACGAGTGTCTGCAGGAAGAAAACCCAAACCTCTCCATCATTGGTCACCGGGTAGCAGCGATATTTCTGACGATTCTTTCGACCGTTGCTATCGGGTTGGGTTTTTATAGTTTTTAGGTCGGGGGCATTGTGAAAGAAAGCTCTCTTCGCCAACGTATCCGGTTTTTGGGCAGTGTTGCGTTGACGGCTGGCCTGGTTTTTGCCCTGCCAACGATGATTGTGCTTTGTTTTGCTCTGATTCCGACCCTGGTTGCTTATATGGTCGATCCTTATAAACGTAGCCGTTATCTGAGTATTTGTGTTTTTTCAACCAATTTGGCTGCTGTGATGCCGTTTATTTTTCAGCTATGGGATGGTGGCAACGGCCTTACTGAGGCAATCAATATTATTGCGTATCCGGTGGTTTGGCTCACTGTTTTATGTGGGGCAGCAGTGGGCTGGATTTTCTACGGTATTTTCCCGCGTGTGGTTTCATCTTATGTTGTGAATATGTGGAAATATAAAATCAGTTCCCTGCAAAAGCATCAGCAGAGGCTGACTGAGACCTGGGGTGAGGGTTTGAAGACCCAACTCTCCGATTCAGATGATTTAGACGACTTAGATGATTTAGATGAGAAAAAATAAGACGGTCGATTCAGGAGACAGATTCTCAAACCGGTGTTCATCGGGACTGCCGTCAGTGACTCATCATTTTTTGTCACTCTCTCGTGTTTTCTGGCTTAAAAGTTCAGTTGTCTGGCCACAGTTATGATGTTTGTAGGTCTGTTTAGACGGGATGGGTTTGGTGTTTGATAGCAGGTGTTAATCCCATGTCTTTGAGCAAAGCCAGATCTTGCTCTGTATCGGGATTGTCAGTGGTGAGTAATGTATCGCCATAGAAGATTGAGTTGGCTCCGGCCAGAAAGCAAAGAACCTGGGCTTCGCGGCTTAATTCCTGTCTTCCGGCTGATAAGCGGACCCGGGTTTCAGGCATGGTGATGCGTGCAACCGCACACAGGCGAACCATATCAAGAGGATCGACCGGTGGTCGGTCAGCAAGAGGGGTCCCTGACGCGCGCACCAAAGCATTGATGGGGACACTTTCGGGATGCGGATCAAACTGAGCCAGTATCTGGATCATATGTGCGCGATCTTTGGGGCTTTCACCAAGGCCAATGATCCCGCCACAACACAGATCAAGCCCGGCATGACGGGCATGGCGTAAGGTTTCAAGACGCTGATTATAGTCCCGGGTTGTGATGATGCTGTCGTAAAATTCCGGGCTGGTGTCCAGATTATGATTATAAGCCGTCAGCCCGGCTTCGGCCAGACGCTGGGCTTGTTGTTGCGTCAGCATCCCCAGGGTTACACAAGCCTCCATCCCCAGGGCCCGCACATCACGCACCATATCAAGGACCGAATCAAATTCCGGCCCGTCTTTGACTCGTCGCCAGGCCGCACCCATACAAAAACGCGTTGCCCCGGCTTGTTGAGCCTTCCGGGCAGCAGCAGCAACCGCCTTGCGGTCGAGTAAGGATTCTTTCGCAAGGCCGGTGTTATAATGAGCTGATTGAGGGCAATATGCGCAATCTTCCGGGCAGCCTCCGGTTTTGATACTCAGCAGGCTGGCCAGCTGGACATCGCGGTTGGGGTGATGAACCCGGTGGACTGATTGAGCATGCAGGATAAGATCATCCAAAGGCCCGTTCAGCATATCCAGAATTTCGTCAATCTGCCAGTCATGGCGAATAGGGGCCTGAGAAGATTTATGAGACATTTTATCGAGGTTCTTACCAGAGTTCTTATCAGAGTTCAGCGACATGGTATTTTGGTTTATTGATTAAAGCAGCCGGTTTAAAGAAAAAAAGAGGCTCAGGAGAAAAATTTAAACAGATTCAATCATGAATATCCCATCATGAAGATCCAGAGTAAATTGATCAGTATCATGCTGCAACGCCCAATTCCCGATACCAATCACGCGGAGACATGCGGTGTCTGAAAATGACACATATTTGCTTACGCATGCTCTTCTTGATGTTGCTCAGGCAGCCGCTGCGGATGCTGAGGCTGAAAATCTCGGAATCCGGTCATTTGATCTGATGATGGCTGCCGGCCATGCCCTGGCGGATGCTGTCATGGATGTATCCCCTGAGGGGCCGGTGGTTGTTTTGTGTGGACCAGGAAACAATGGTGGGGATGGTTTTGTTGCGGCCCATTTCTTGTCGCAATCCGGGCGTGATCTGGATTTGGCTTTACTGGGGAATCGCGATGATTTAACCGGTGATGCGGCGCGCGCTGCTGATCAATGGTCGGGTCCGGTCCTGGATTATGCCGCGATAGAAGAAAAATTATTGGCTGCAGCAGTGGTTGTGGATGCTGTCTTTGGTGCTGGTTTATCGCGTCGGGTGTCTGGCGATGCGGCCAGACTGCTCGAACAGGTTGCCGGTTTGCCGGTTCGGGTGGTGGCTGCTGATATGCCAAGTGGTTTGGATGGGGATAGCGGTCTTGAGCGTGGTACGGTCTGTCCGGCTACAGTGACAGTGACGTTTGGGTTGGCAAAGCCCGGTCATTATCTCTTACCCGGACGCCTTGCCTGCGGACGTTTGCTGGTTGCTGATATCGGTATTCCCGAATCTGCTTTATGTGCTGTCAGGCCACGCCAATGGCTTAATCATCCCGATTTATGGCGTGATATGCTGCCATTTCCAGGGCCTTTTGATCATAAATATCATCGGGGATTCCTGGTGATTTTCGGTGGCTCTGAGATGAGTGGTGCTGCCCGTTTGGCTGCCCGGGCCGCCCGCCGGAGTGGTCTGAGCCTGATTCGGTTGGCGGTTCCATCGGCTGCTCTGTCCCTGTATGCGCTTGATCCCGGCGTTCTGACATGTCCGCTTGACACTCCC
Organism: Alphaproteobacteria bacterium; assembly: GCA_965199175.1. GTDB lineage: Bacteria > Pseudomonadota > Alphaproteobacteria. The sequence continues at coordinate 1,156,821 of OZ240684.1, read as the reverse complement.
GATCAGAGGCAATCTCTTCTCGCCGGGAAACGGCACACCGGATATCTTGTTGGTCCGGGAAATGGCCTGAGCGACCAGGTCCGGGATCATGTTCTGGCTGTCCTCAAAACCGGCCAACCTTGTGTTCTTGATGCCGATGCTTTGACTGTTTTTGCCGATTCACCATCTGAGCTTTTCGCGGCTATTCAGAAAAGCTGTCCGGCCTGTATTATGACCCCTCATGAGGGAGAATTTTCCCGTTTATTTGGGGGTGTTATTGATTCGAGGGATGGAAAATTATCCCGGGCCCGGAAAGCTGCTCAGGAATCCGGGGCGGTGATTGTTCTCAAAGGCAGTGACACTGTGATAGCAGCTCCCGATGGGCGGGCTGTCATCAATGCCAATGCACCGCCCTGGCTGGCAACCGGTGGTTCGGGGGATGTTTTGGCGGGTTTGATTGGTGGTTTGCTGGCTCAGTCAATGCCGGGGTTTGAAGCGGCTTGTGCGGGAGTCTGGATTCATGGTGCGGTCGCGCACAGTCATGGTATCGGTATGATTGCTGAGGATATACCGCCTGGCATCCCGGTTGTTTTGCGTGATATTTTGGGGTCCCGGCGGCTTTCTGATTCCCGTTCTGTTCTTTGATAGAGGCGTGCTGTTGATTGTACTGATTAACCGGTTTTAAGCAGATCATCGGCAATCCGGATGGTTATGGGCCGACAGATGTTGGTGATCAATGAAATGCCTTGATGATTGAGGAGATATTTGTGCCGAAAGAATGGTGTCTGGTTTGCCAGCCTTGATTTTGGATGATATAGGGGCGTTTGTTCGTTCCCGGGTCGATTCCCGGAGGCCAGAATGGTGGGAGAACGGTGGGCGGGCGTGGCGAAATTGGTAGACGCGCCGGTTTTAGGAACCGGTGGCTTTGGCCGTGGGGGTTCAAGTCCCTCCGCCCGCACCATCCCCACTTTATCCGGTTGTGCGTTTTAGAGAAAAATCGTGAAGAAACAGTTAATTAAAGGTTAATGTCTCCCCCCGCGCCTTCGTGCTTTTCCGTGCTTAAAAAAGAGAATTTAACGTATGATTCCGAATCAAGTACGAATCACATGCTATGGCATCGTTCAGGAAAACACCCTCAGGACTCTGGTTTGCAGAGATAAGGATTAAGCGACCCGGCTCTCAAAAAAGATCAAAAAAATCAAAAACTGACAAAGCATGACGAATCAGTGACGTATGATTGATTGTGGCTGAATTGGTTTTGGCCAGTTTCAAAGCCGGTGCCTGAGCATTCAGAAAAACCAAATATCCCGGAACAAACAGCGTTCATCAAAACCCTTTCCGACACAAAAAAAAGCCAAAGATTGGCTGGCCCAGGCTGAATACGCAATGATTCGTGATTGGACGGGACTTACGGTGAAGGATGTTTGTGGGATAGTTCCCAACCCTATTGGGCCAGAGTTTCAGAGCATCAATAGTCAAAACGGCAGGAGCACAGACTCCCCACTCAGACCGGCTGTGAACCAATATGACGGTGAAGGATGTTTGTGGGATAGTCCCCAACCCTATTTGGCCAGAGTTTCAGAGCATCAATAGTCAAAACGGCAGGAGCACAGGCTCCCCACTCAGACCGGCTGTGAACCAATAGCGGGCCGCCTTTCTTTATCAAGCTGTTTTAAATTTGGCCTCCAGCCAGATCTGTCGGCTGGCATATCTGGCATGGGATGATTGGGGACCAACATGGACCAAGCCAGGATAATGGCAATTCATGGATCACTCAGGCCCAAACGTCCGAAATACATATTCAGGGGCTGAGCGGTAGAACATGGCGGCAGAAGCCATGAACACCCTGAAAATTACTGATTGGCAAAACTGTTCCAGGATTAGATACTGACATGGGGCGCGTTTTGCCTAAGCTTTTGATTTATATTGATTTTCTTCAAAATATGGTAGGCGGTGACGGGATCGAACCGCCGACATCCTCGGTGTAAACGAGACGCTCTCCCAGCTGAGCTAACCGCCCTTTCTCAATCAATGAGATCCTGACCAGCAAAAGAGAGTGGGCGATCTGAAAGATCGCCCAGCTTACCCTTCAAAACTTTAGTTAACCGCTTCTTTCAAAGATTTACCGGGTTTGAATTTCGGTACCGTCGAAGCGGGAATTTGGATTGGCGCCCCTGTTTGAGGGTTGCGCCCTTGTGAGGCCCGTCGCCTGGAAACACTGAAAGTCCCAAAACCAACAAGGCGAACTTCTCCTCCCCCTTTTAAGGTTGACGTAATCTGCGAAAATGTCGCATCAACCGCTTGCGCAGCGTCAGCCTTGGATAAGCCGGAAGCCGAAGCAACAGCAGCAATCAAATCATTCTTATTCACGAAATACCCCCCTTTCTAAAAAGTCGAGAACACAAAAATAACAGAAACATACGCATATCGGTGGCCAAACAGCCAATCTAAGAATGGGGGCCAGTGTAAGACTTAAGAATCCAGGTCGTCAATGCCATTTAGCCCATAATGCCAGGAAAATAAGTCAAATTTGTCCCTTCTTTCCCTTCATAAACCTTTTTCACTCCCTGATGGCCCTTTTGTTCATCGAATTTTTGCGCATTAACCCGATATCAAAAGTGACATCAAAAGGCTTTCGGTTATCGCCTGAACCATTCATCAATGGGTGATCAGAGGATCCTGATTATCCTCCTGAATTGATTCAGGCAAGGCCGATGATGCGGACTCTTCCTCATCCCATGTAATCGGGACCAATGGCCGCACCAAAGCCTTTTCCAGAATTTCCCCGGCCGAAGCAACCGGTATAATATTCAGGCCACGCTTCACATTATCGGGAATTTCGGCCAGATCTTTCTCATTTTCTGCCGGAATGATAACCGTCTTGATGCCTCCGCGTAAAGCCGCCAGCAGTTTTTCTTTTAAACCACCAATCGGCAAAACCCGGCCACGCAATGTGATTTCCCCGGTCATTGCAACGTCTTTTTGAACCGGAATACCGGTCATTGCCGATACGATAGACGTGCACATCGCAACACCAGCTGATGGACCATCCTTGGGTGTCGCCCCTTCAGGGACATGGATATGAATATCACGTTTATCGAATAACGGGGGTTCAATCCCGAATTCAACCGCCCGCGAGCGCACATAACTCTGAGCTGCCTGCACCGATTCTTTCATGACATCACCCAGTTTTCCTGTATAGGTGGCTTTTCCCTTACCGGGCATCAAAACGGCCTCAACCGAGAGCAATTCACCACCGACTTCGGTCCAGGCCAGACCGGTGGTGACACCAACGAGATTTTCTTCCTCAGCTTCCCCATACCGGTACCGGCGCACCCCGGCATATTTGTTCAGGTTACGCAAGGTAATCGCAACCTTGCGACGATTCCCCATCAGCACATCTTTGATTCCCTTGCGTGCCAGGTTGGCAATTTCACGCTCCAGATTGCGCACGCCGGCCTCACGGGAATAATAGCGGATCAATCCCCGGACAGCCGAATCGGATAAGGACCACTCATTTTTCTTAAGGCCATGGTCTTTAACTTGTTTGGGGATCAGGTGGCGTTTGGCAATTTCGACTTTTTCATCTTCGGTATAGCCGGAGATCCGAATAACCTCCATCCGGTCCAATAAAGGCTGAGGCATCCGCAAGCTGTTGGCTGTGGTCACGAACATGACATCAGAAAGGTCATAATCGACCTCAAGATAGTGGTCGTTGAACGCGGAATTTTGTTCAGGATCAAGGACTTCAAGCAAGGCCGAGGTCGGATCACCACGCCAGTCAGCCCCGAGCTTATCGACCTCATCAAGAAGGAAAAGCGGATTGGACGTTTTGGCTTTCTTCATACCCTGAATAATTTTGCCGGGCATCGAACCAATATAGGTCCGGCGATGACCACGAATTTCGGATTCATCACGTACGCCGCCAAGAGACATACGAACGAATTTACGTCCTGTCGCCCGGGCAATCGATTTACCCAGTGACGTCTTGCCGACCCCAGGCGGACCCACGAGGCATAAAATAGGACCTTTGACTTTGCGGACCCGTAACTGCACAGCAAGATACTCAAGGATACGTTCTTTCACTTTTTCCAGGCCGTAATGATCACGATCCAGAATATCGCGGGCTTGTTTGAGGTCATATTTGGAACGGCTGCGTTTTTTCCAGGGAACACCCAAAAGCCAGTCAAGATAATTACGCACAACAGTTGCTTCAGCCGACATGGGGCTCATTGAACAAAGTTTTTTGACTTCGGACTGGGCTTTTTCCCGGGCATCCTTACTCAGACGCGAATTCCTGATCCGATCCTCAATCTCAGAAATTTCATCCTTACCTTCATCAATCTCGCCCAGCTCCTTATGGATGGCTTTCAGCTGCTCATTGAGATAATATTCACGCTGGGTCTTGTCCATTTGCCGCTTGACCCGGTTGCGGATACGTTTCTCAACCTGGAGAACCCCAATCTCGGACTCCATACCGGCGTAAATTTTCTCAAGACGCTCAGTCACCGAAACAGTCTGCAATAAATCCTGCTTTTCAGAGATTTTCAAAACCAGATGAGACGCAATGGTATCGGCCAGTTTATCCGGAGCATCAATTTGGTTGATAGAGACCAAAACTTCGGGGGGAATTTTACGGTTGAGCTTGATGTAATGCTCAAACTGAGAAATCACCGAACGTGACAGGGCTTCCAGCTCCTTGGAGTCTTCTTCGGTTTCTTCGATACTATCGGCATGGACCTGAAAGAAATCCTCCTGGCCGACATAACTCAGGATACGCGCACGCTCTCCCCCTTCAACCAATACCTTGACCGTGCCATCAGGCAGCTTGAGCAGCTGAAGTACCGAGCCAATAACCCCAACATCGTAAATATCTTCAGGCCCCGGGTCGTCCTGGCTCGCATTCTTTTGGGTAACCAGCAAAAGCTGCTTATCCTCTTTCATCACATTCTCAAGGGCCAGAACAGATTTCTCCCGCCCGACAAACAAAGGAACAATCATATGAGGAAAAACGACAATATCCCGCAACGGCAGGACAGGAAAAAATTTAGACGCAGCTTCCTCAACCATTATGATATGCTCCTCATAGTATTCTTCGTATCCTGTGTTCTTTGTACCTTGTGAACCTTCAATGTGGTACCCAAACCGAAAAAATCAATCCCCCGGTGCGCAAACAGACGTTTTTTTAAGCTTCTGGTTTTTAAAAACCAGAGTTTTTATTTTCCCCGGTTATTTTTTAAGCTCCCAGCGGCGGGCGGGCATCCCGGCGCTGGTCTGTATAAATATGTAAAGGCCGTACACGGCCTTCAATCACTTCGCGATTGATCACGATTTTCTCAACCCCTTCCAGGCTTGGTAAATCAAACATCGTATCGAGTAAAATTTGTTCCATAATTGAGCGCAACCCCCGGGCTCCGGTCTTACGGGACAGGGCTTTATCGGCAATCGCCTGGAGTGCTTCTTCAGCGAATTGAAGGGCGATCCCCTCCAGCTCAAAAAGGCGGGCATATTGCTTAACCAAAGCATTTTTAGGCTTTGTTAAAATCTTAACCAAAGCAGATTCATCGAGATCATTGAGCGTGGCAACCACAGGCAAACGACCAATAAATTCAGGAATCAAACCAAATTTCAGTAAATCTTCCGGTTCAACCCCACGCAGGATATCCCCGGTCGCACGGTCATCGGGACTCCGGACATCAGCACCAAAACCAATGCTGGATCCCTGACCACGGGCTGAAATAATCTTATCAAGACCAGAAAAAGCACCCCCGCAAATAAATAAGATATTGGTTGTATCAACCTGAAGGAATTCTTGCTGTGGATGTTTTCGTCCACCTTGAGGCGGCACCGAAGCAATGGTTCCCTCCATAATTTTGAGCAGAGCTTGCTGAACGCCTTCGCCGGAAACATCCCGCGTGATTGAGGGATTATCAGATTTGCGGCTGATTTTATCGACTTCATCAATATAGACAATGCCGCGTTGGGCCCGTTCAACATTATAATCAGCCGCCTGAAGCAATTTAAGGATAATATTTTCAACATCTTCGCCAACATAACCGGCTTCGGTTAAAGTGGTCGCATCGGCCATCGTGAAGGGGACATCAATGATCCGGGCCAGTGTTTCGGCCAATAAAGTTTTTCCACAGCCGGTCGGACCAATCAGCAGAATATTCGACTTAGCCAGCTCAACATCGCCAGCCTTACCTCCGTGCGCCAGACGTTTATAATGGTTATGAACCGCTACTGATAAAACCCGTTTGGCATGGTCTTGCCCGACCACATAATCATTGAGAATTTTGTTGACTTCGCCAGGTGTTGGTACGCCGCCGGAAGATTTCACCAAAGTGGATTTATGTTCCTCGCGGATGATATCCATACACAGCTCAACACATTCATCGCAGATGAATACTGTCGGGCCGGCAATCAGCTTGCGAACCTCATGCTGGCTTTTGCCGCAAAACGAACAATAGAGGGTGTTTTTGGGATCTCCATTACCGGTCTTGTTCATATCCGGGAACCTCTCACCGAGTCATCTTCTTAAACGAGGCATCTTCTTAAAAAGGCTGTATCCAGTATGAGCAGGAACAAGCCAGACAATCACTCTCATTTTTTATAACCCGCTTCTTATAACCGGCCTGTAACCTGCCTGTTTTTTATAACCCGCTATCTTGCCCCAAACAGCCATTATGCTCAATGGCGAATTGGTGATATGTACAAACACTTACCAATAACATCATGCGTACCAATAACATTATACGTAACGTATCATCCTGACATGTTACCGATACTGTTTTATATCACCAACTTATATTTTATATCACCAGCTTATATTACCCAAACACTATCTGGTCATCGATGGATGATACCGTACTGTATTATCACCGTATCATCGCTCAGATACCAGGCAATTTTTTTAAGCAATTTCCGGGCCGGTGAAGAGCACTGACCCGGAGTGACCATATCGAAATGGGTGACGGGGACTTCCCCTGAAGCTGTCCCCTTAAGTTGATATCGCGGGTATTTTATTTTTTACTCTCCGGATCCTGAGCATCATTGGTATTGCTGCTGGAATCGATCGCATCCCCGGCTAGCGGACGTTGATCGACCACTTCATCAACAATGCCAAAAGCCAAAGCATCTTCAGCCGACATAAAGGTGTCACGCTCGACTGCTTTTTCAATTTCTTCTAAAGACCGTCCGGTATGCTCCACATAGAGTTGATTGAGACGGGCCCGGGTCGCCAGAATTTCTCTGGCATGGATTTCAATATCGCTCGCCTGACCCTGCACACCACCGGAAGGCTGGTGAACCATCACCCTGGCATGAGGCAGGCAATAGCGTTTCCCCGGTGCGCCAGCAGCCAATAATAATGACCCCATAGATGCTGCCTGACCGATACAGACCGTGCTGACATCCGGGCGAATGTAACGCATGGTGTCATAAATAGCCAAACCAGAGGTAACCATCCCGCCGGGAGAATTGATATAAAATGAAATATCTTTTTTCGGGTTCTCGGATTCCAGATAAAGCAGCTGGGCACTGACTAAACTGGCCACTTCATCCCCAACCCCACCGGTCAGAAAAATGATTCTTTCCTTGAGAAGACGGGAATAAATATCATAAGCACGTTCACCACGGTTGCTGTGCTCAACAACCATCGGGATAAGGGCATTCATTGAGATTTCCTGTAAAATTATGTGAATAGGGTGTAAAACCAGACAAAGGCACCCAAAGCGAAAAGATACCTGGTCCTGGATCGATCATTGACTGAATGAAGAGTCACTTTTTAAGAATTCAACTTTTAAGAATTTGCTCCTTCAAGAATTTTTCTCAGGTTTTTTTTACGCAGAATCTTTCTTCCGGGCTGTTTTTTTGTGGTTATTGTCTGATTGGTCACTACCGTCTGACAGGTCACTATTGTCTGACTGGCTGGTTGTCAAAGCAGCGCTGAGGTTTTCTGAGAGAATATCGGCCTGGGAATCAGATTCTTGTTCAAAAGAGGATATATTTTCTTTTTTTCGGGGCATTGTCGCTTCTTTTTTCTGAGCCTCTTTCCGCGAACCTTTCCGGCGATCTCCCTTAACCGGGGGATCTTTTTTGCCTTTCGCTGATGTGGCGGTATCGGAAGCCGGTTGTGGTCCCGCCTCCTCACGCTCAGCATCAATCAAATGCTCCAGAGGGGCTTCTTGCTCGGATATATTGGCCATTTCCAAAATGAAATCGACCACCTTATCCTCATAGGCTTCTTCCCTGATTTTCTCAAGCATCTGAGGGTGATTTTGGACGTGATTCATAAAGAGCTCTTCCTGGCCAGGATAGCGCCGGGCCTGGTTTTCCATGGCCCGTCTGATTTCCTGCTGGCCGACTGATAAGGCATTTTTGCGACCAATTTCAGCCAACATCAGGCTCAGGCGGATCCGGCGCTCAACGGCAATACGCGCCCTGGCGCGATCGGCTTCTTTTTGTGTATCCCCCTTATCCGGGGAATTTGTATCCGTGGAATCCTGGTGTTGCTGAGAATCTGATTCGTCCCAAAGCCGGGTTAATTCAGTTTCAACCAGGCGGGGCGGGAGGTCAAATTCACCAAAAACCAGCAAAGCATCATGCATATCACGGCGCAGGCGTGCCCGGGAAAGATGATCAAATTCACGGGCCATATTTTCGCGTAAGACCACCCGCAAGGATTCGAGATTTTCGTGCCCCAGCTCTTTTGCGAGCCGTTCATCAACACAAACCGGCTCAGGTTCCTGAATCTCCTTGATATCAAGGGCAAAGGAGGCCTGCTGACCTGCCAGTTTGGAATCCCGGTAATCGTCAGGAAACGTCACGTCAACACGGGCTTTCTTACCGGCCTGGCAGCCGATCATCTGATCCTCATATCCTTTGATATAACGCCCCGAACCCAGAACCACCCGTTCATCCTGACCAGACCCTCCCTCAAAGGGCTGACCATCAATCGAACCAACAAAATCAAAAATGACCAGGTCGTCTTTCCTGGCTTTACGCGGTTTGGGTAGTGGCCGAAACCGCTCATGACGTTCGGCAATATCTGCCAGTGCCTTGTCCAGGCGGTCATCATCGACCGCAATAATATAGCGGGTTAATTGCAAAGAGCGCAGGTCAAATTCCGGTATCTCAGGGAATAATTCCAGAGAGATTGTGAAAGAAAGATCCTTGCCTTCCTCATAATCAGTAATCTCAATATCGGGTTTCCCAACCGGGCGCAGCGCACGCTCGTCAAGGGCGCGGCGCGAATTCATATTCACGGCATTTTCCAGAATTTCCCCCATCACTGAGGGGGCATACCGCTTCTTTAAAAGGGGCAAAGGCACCTTACCAGGCCGAAAACCGGGAATCTTGACGCTGGCAGCCATTTTATGCAGCCGCTTTTGTAATGCTTCCTCAATATCGGCAGCCGGGACAACAACTTTGAGTTCCCGGGCAAACCCTTCTGCGTGAATTTCCGTAACATCCATATGCGTAACAACCTGAATATCAAAACCAGAATAGTAATCGTTTTTTCATTGGGTCTTGCGTGTTCATCTTAATCTTTCATTCCATCCTGTCTTTCATTCCATCCTGTCTTTCATTCCATCCTGTCTTTCATCTTACCATATCTTTCATAACGTCTCTTCAGGCCAGAACATACCCCCAGCCAGAATAAGAGGATAGCCTGATTTTTTTCCTCATTTTATGACCATTTATTTTGTTATGACCATTTATTTTGGGCTACCCGAAAGTTCTTTGGTGCGGACGGCGGGACTTGAACCCGCACGCCTTGATCAGGCAAGGGATTTTAAGTCCCTCGTGTCTACCAATTCCACCACGTCCGCATCATTTTGAAAATATGTTTACCAATCACATGCTCAGAAACTCATATGCTCAGAAACTGTGTTTAAACATCACGCCAGGGACCGGATAAATCAACATCAGCCAATGGGTTAAACGCTTTATAGAGGCTGCCAATCAACACGAATAACGCAATCCAGATCAAGGCATTGCGCAACAAGTGTCGGCCATTCTGGTGTGATCTCCAGACACCGGAAGCCAACAAAAACAATAAAATGATCAATACAACAAAACGAGCAGGGTCGGCATCGTAAAAAGACATGGAAGTAACATCAATAAATAATAAGAGAAAATATAAATTTATTTATACTGTATTGATCAATCAGCAATCGATTAAAGTATCAATATTCAAAAATATTATAAAATACAGAGATTTACTTTTAGTTTTCTATTGATTCATCGGTTTTCTGTTGATTCATCGGTTTTATAGTCAGAGCGTGTCGGGGTTTCATGATGGGTTGTTTGCTCCAGATCCTCAATCACAAGACGCACCGCCGCGCTACATTGTTCCAGGCGGTTGGTATCACAACTCCGCAAAACGATGCTTACACCAAAACGATGGCGGCGGAAATAGGGATAACTGCCGATATCAATATCCGGGTAATGCTCCTGGATTGTTCGCAAATCATCGGCAAGATCTCCTTCAGCCAGAAAAGTGCTCAGGGTTCGTGATATCATTGCCGGACCGCCGGTCAGATGCGGCAACAGGCCATCCAGCATTGCTTGCATAATCAAAGGCACGCCAGCCAGAACATAGACATTTTCGACCCGAAAGCCCGGAGACCGGCTCACTGGATTATCGATGAGTTCGGCTCCGGCCGGCATATCAGCCATGGACAGACGGGCTTCATTGAGGTTGTCCTTACCGTAATGATCCCGCAGGCGCATGACCGCATCAGGATGTCGTTCGATAGCAAGCCCGAACGCCTTGGCAACCGCTTGTGCGGTGATATCGTCATGGGTCGGGCCGATGCCGCCGGTGGTAAACAGGTACGTCACCCCGACCCGCAGCCGGTTGATCTCCTGAGCAACGATATCAATATCGTCACGTAGAATCGATGCATGAGAGAGATGGATCCCCTGCCTGGTTAAAGCCTGAGCGGTATAAGAGAGATTGGCATCCTGGGTCCGACCACAGAGAATCTCATTGCCGATGATGATCACGGCGGCGGTTGGGGGGGATTGCGTATGATTGATCATAGCGGCAGTTTAGACATCTATGAGGCAAAAGCCTAAAGATATTCGTTCCTGTATGGGGGTGTGCTACAGGAAAATGGACATGCGGATACGTTCTGGTTGATTGATAGTACTCATCTATCAATCTGCTTACGTTCGATGGATACGAAACATGGATACAGAACATAGATATCCGGGGCCGATATCTGAAAAAACAGTGTGAATATAAAATATGGATATAAACAGTATGGATCTGAAAAGATGGATCTGAAAAAACAGTGTGGTGATGCGTTTTGACTCTCCGTTAAAATATGGCGTTTTATTGCGCCGTTATAAGCGATTTCTGGCCGATATCCGGTTGCAGGATGGTTCGATAATCACCGCCCATTGTCCTAATCCTGGTTCGATGATGGGTTTGGCTGAACCAGGATCAGGGGTCTGGGTATCTCTTTCGGATAATCCCAAACGTAAGTTGGCTTACAGTTTGGAATTGATTGAAGATCATCGGGGATCTTTGGTTGGCGTTCATACTGGCCGGGCCAATGCTCTGGTTGAGGAGGCATTGAATCTGGAGCGTATCACAGAATTGGCGCATTATCATGATTGCTGTTCTGAGGTGGCGGTTGAGGGTCGATCCCGTCTTGATTTCCGGTTGCGTGACCCGGCTGGCCGATGCTGTTTTCTCGAAGTAAAGAGTGTTACGTTACGCCGTGATGACGGGTCCGATGGTCTGGCGGAATTTCCTGATGCGGTGACCCAACGTGGGGCCAGGCATCTCAGGGCATTGGCTGGTCTTATCGGGCATGGTCATCAGGCAGCAATCCTTTATCTGGTTCAGCGCAGTGATTGCAGCCGTTTTAGAATTGCTGGTGATATTGATCCCCAATATGCTCGTGCGAGTGCTGATGCGCATGGACAGGGGGTGCAAATCCTGTGTTATGCTTGCCATGTTACGCCGACTGGAGTGACATTAGACCGGCCTATACCGGTGGAAGAATACGTTTCTGTTGTGTGAATTTCTGTTTTGTGAATTTTTGTGTGAATTTTTTACTCTGTGATTTTCGGTCATGATGGGTTTTGGCCATGCCGGACATGCTGTATTTGACCCGACCTGGCTGGCCTGACATAGCTGATCGGAAATGCCTGACGGGAAGTATCTGGCCTGTGAGTCGCCGGCATGGGTTGAACGGGTCAATAGAAGGAGACCTCAGTGTTATCAGTATCTGCCAAGCATGATGTATTTGTTCCGATTCACGGCCCGGAAGATTTTTCGGCCATGCGGGCGGCTGGCCGTCTGGCTGCTGCGTGTCTGGATTTTATCACGCCCCATGTTTGTCCGGGGGTGAGCACTGACAGATTGGATCGCCTCTGTGCTGAATTTCAGCGTGATCATGGGGCGGTTCCGGCACCTCTGAATTATCGTGGTTTTCCTAAATCCATTTGTACATCGGTCAATCATGTGGTTTGTCACGGTATTCCCGGCGATAAAATTCTGGCTGAAGGGGATATCATCAATATTGATGTCACAACTATCCTCGATGGATGGCATGGGGATTCCAGCCGCATGTATGCGGTTGGTAAAATTGGTCGCAAAGCGCAAAAATTGATTGATACAACCTATGAGGCTTTGATGCGCGGTATCGGGGTTGTCCGGCCGGATGCGACCCTGGGGGATATTGGGTATGCCATTCAGAACTATGTTGAAGCCCAAGGTTACTCAGTGGTTGAGGATTTTTGCGGTCATGGTCTGGGTCGTCTGTTTCATGATCAGCCCAGCGTTTTGCATTATGGACGGCCCGGCGAAGGGCTGAAACTGGCTGCTGGTATGTTCTTTACGATTGAACCGATGGTGAATGCCGGACGTAAAGAGGTCAAAATTCTCGAAGATGGCTGGACAGCGGTGACCCGTGACCGCTCCCTTTCGGCCCAGTTTGAGCATTCTGTTGGTGTGACCGAAGACGGATGCGATATTTTTACATTGTCACCAGAAGGCTCATCGCCAAAGTTATCGAAAGGGTCGCCGGAAACATTGCCCAAAAACCCTGTTTCGGGCACCCATCAATCCTCTGATCCTTCTTCATGATGTGAAGGCCACCTCACCTCAGCATGGTACGCAGTTATCCGGGCTTTGCGATGCTGATGATGACGATATGGTATGGTTGATAACATGCGTTTTGGGTGTGATAATGTGATCTGTTTTGCGGAGTATTCTTCTGGTCACCGTCGGGGATTGACCGGCCGGGAACGCATTATTTGCGAACAGACTGTCCGGAAAGGGGCAGTCCGGAAATGGGCAGTCCGGAAATGGAGTGCCGGGCATCCCGGCAATGATGTTTGCGGTGATCATGTTTGCACAGAAGATCATGTTTACACAGAAGATCTGTTCAAACCGATTCCCGGATGCTGGTTTGAATGCGGTGATCAGCCACAGCATTAGCCGCCGTTATGTGTGCTCAACCTCATTATCATGGTCACCGTCAGCGGTTGCGGGAACGCTTTTTCTCCGGGAGTATCGGCGGGCTTCCCGATTATGAGTTGCTTGAGCTGATTTTATTTTACACCATCCCCCGCATTGATGTGAAACCGCTGGCCAAGCATCTGATGAAGCGTTTTGGTTCCTTAGCCGCTGTTTTAGCTGCGTCTCCTGAGCAGCTGACTGATTTTGAGAAGGTCAACTGGCAGACTCTGGTTCTTTTTCGGGTCTTGCGTGATACGGCGGCTCGTTTAACCAAAGAGCGATTGATTGACAGGCCGCTCATTGACTCTCAGGAGGCTTTGATCACCTATTGCCGGACCACCATGGCTGATGCCGGGGTGGAGCAATTCCGCCTTCTTTTCCTTGATCGTAAAAGCCATCTGATTGCTGATGAAGTGCAGCAGCAGGGAACCGTTGATCACACCCCGGTTTATGTCCGTGAAGTCATCAAGAGAGCACTGGATCTGGGGGCTTGCGGGATCATCCTGGTGCATAACCACCCAAGCGGTGATCCCAATCCGTCAGATGGGGATATCGCCATGACCCGTCACATTGTTGATGCGGCTGAACGTTTGGGGATCACAGTTGAGGATCATCTGATCATTGCCTGTAGTGGCCATATCAGCTTACGCAGCCAGGGCCTCTTTTGAAGCGGGTCTGTGATTATTCGGGTCTGTGATTATTCGGGTATTTGTCACTATTCCGGTATCCATGTATTCACCGGTGATAATGCCTCTGAACAGGGCTGTTTTTTAGTTTTTTACATTTTTAAGTGAGAAGGTATTTTCATGATTCCACGTTATTCCCGTCCTGAAATGGCGGCACTCTGGACTGAAGAAGCCAAGCTGACCATCTGGCTGGAGATTGAGACTCATGCCTGTGATGCTCAGGCTGCATGTGGGGTTATTCCCGAATCGGCAGCCCGGGAAATCCGTGAAAAAGGTCGTTTCGAGATTGACCGTATTGCCAGCCTGGAGCAAGAGACCCGGCATGATGTCATCGCCTTTCTGACCAATGTGGCTGAACATGTTGGCCCTCAGGCACGTTTTCTCCATCAGGGCATGACGTCATCGGATGTTCTTGATACCTGTCTGGCGGTTCAGTTGAGCCGGGCGTCTGATCTTCTGGAGGCTGATCTGGATGAACTCATGGTCCGGATTAAAGCTCAGGCTTTTGCACATAAAGATACGTTATGTATTGGCCGCAGCCACGGTATTCATGCTGAGCCGACCACTTTTGGCCTCAAAATGGCCCAGGCTTATGCTGAATTTGGACGCGCACGCACACGTTTGCAAACAGCGCGAACAGAAATTGCTACCTGTGCCATTTCAGGGGCGGTTGGTACATTTTCCAATATTGATCCGGCGGTTGAAGCCCATGTTGCTGACAAGCTCGGCCTGGCTGTTGAACCGATTTCAACCCAGGTTATCCCCCGGGATCGTCATGCGGCTTTTTTTGCTACCCTGGCGGTTATTGCCAGTTCAGTGGAGCGCTTAGCCACTGAAATTCGTCATTTACAGCGCAGCGAAGTTGGCGAAGTGGAAGAATTTTTTTCTTCAGGACAAAAGGGGTCTTCTGCTATGCCGCATAAGCGCAACCCGGTTTTGAGCGAGAATTTAACCGGTTTGGCGCGGTTGGTCCGGGCCGCTTTGTTACCGGCTCTGGAAAATGTAGCACTTTGGCATGAGCGTGATATTTCCCATTCTTCGGTGGAGCGTGTTTGTGCTCCTGATGCGACGATTGCGCTTGATTTTGCGCTCATACGTCTGGCCGATATGATCAAAAATCTGGTGGTCTATTCCGATAAGATGCAGGCCAATATGGAGCGGGGCGGCGGGCTGTATAATTCTCAGCGTGTTTTGCTGGCTTTGACCCAAAGTGGCGTGAGCCGTGAAGAAGCCTACCAGCTGGTTCAGCGTCATGCGATGACTGCCTGGCATGGGGAAGGCGATTTCCGGGACTTATTGAAAGCTGACCCGGAGATTACTGCTCATTTATCTCCGGACGATATAGAGGGTCTCTTTGATCCCGGGTATCATACCAGGCATGTTGATACCCTTTTTAAGCGGGTATTCGGAACCGTAGAAACACCATAAAAACACCACAGAAACAGATACCGCAGAAACAGATACCGCAGAAAACAGCCTCAACCAGCCACCGGTTTGACCCGCTATTCAAGGGTATCTGAAGGCAGCCGGGCGGTTGGTCGGGGGCAGTTGGGCAGTATTGATGATGACTGCCGGTTACCAGACCAGGCGGGGCAATACATAATCGGGAACCGGGCCGTATTTTCGGCATAGCTGTTCCAGATTTTCCGGATTGACGGGGCCGCCTTTTTTCACCCCCAACTCTTGCCCATGCAGCCCCCCGGCGATCAACAGGGCATGCATTTCAGCAGCATTGGCCCCGGCGATATCCGTGGTCAGGGAGTCGCCGATGACCAGGACTCCCTGAGGCGTTGTGAGACCCAGCCGGTCAAGACATGAGGCATAAATCGCCGGATCTGGTTTGCCATGATAACGCACCAACCCGCCAAAATTCTCATAACAATCGGCCAATGCACCGGCACAGATCATTTTCTGGCCACCCCGGATGACTTCCCGGTCCGGATTACAGCAAATCATCGGGACATTGGCCTGGGCACCAGAGTATAGAATCTCTTGATAAGCCGATACGGTGTCGCCATCTCCCCAGGGTCCGGTATTGAGAATAAAGTCGGCTCTGGCCGGATTGTTGACCGGCTCCAGATCAAGACCTTCGAGGGTTGCGGTATCACGCGGTGCCCCGATATGGTAGCATCGATTGCCCAGGCCGGCATACCAGGGGTCATGGCGTGAAGAGAGATGATAACGGGCATCTTCTCCTGATGAAACCGCATCTGTATACAGATCACCGGGCATACCCAACCCGGTCAGTTGTTCGATAATAACAGCAGCAGGACGCGGGGCATTGGAGAGAAAAATGACCGGCTTACCGGCCTTCCTGAGGGCGAGCAGGCACTCGATAACACCGTCAAAAAGCGTAACGCCATCATGAATGACTCCCCATAAGTCAATGATGAAAGCATGGTAAGAAGGGGCTATGGTTGCCAGCCGGTTGCAGAGTTTGATCTGTTGATCCTGAGTGCGGCTGACCTGTGGGGTATCAGGCATGACTGAGCGATTTTTGATTACAGACAAAGACGGTATCGATACGAATAGCGGGCTGACAGGGATGGTGGTGTGATCACGATGATGTGGCTTCTATGAGGGGGATATTTTCACGCGATGGGCGGGGTGGACCAAAGAGGAAACCCTGACCATAATCAATGCTTTGATCAAGAAGCCGGATGAGGTCTTCTTCCTTTTCAATCCGGTCAGCGATGAGGTCAATGCCCCGCCGGTTGAGTTCGGTCTTGAATTGTCTGGTTTCTTCCGGATTTTCAAGAAGCAGGTCAATCGGTGCTTTTAAGAATTTGATATGATGGCGGTAAAGCAGAGCCGGACTAATATCCAGTCGTGATATATGATCAATCGAATAGCGAAACCCCATCGAAGCCAGTTGAGTAAGGCGATGGCTGTCATTTTGGTCCAGCTGCGCAAAATCATCCTGCTTGAATTCCAGAAACAGAAATTTTGACAGCGGTTTATTCTCAGTGAGAAACGGAAAGAACTCAGATACGAATCGCGGATTTCTCAGAGAAGACGTCGATAAATTACAGAAAAATCCGATCCCGCGATTGCGGCGATAATTCTGGCGGGCCAACCGTACACAGCGAAATAATAAGCTGTCATCAATTTCCGGGATCAGACCAGTCCGGGCCACAACGGGGATGTAATCAGAGGGTTCGAGAACGGTTCCGTCTTTGGTTCGTATGCGGGAAAAACACTCAAAAAACAGGGTCTTGCGTTGCGGCAGGCTGACAATCGGCTGCATCACCACATCCAGCCGTCCTTCGGTAATGGCCGCCTTGATATGATTGGCGAGTGTATCATCAGACCTGGGCGATGGTTCTGTTGTGACCGGTTCCAACCGGGGGTATTGACGTTCTTCGGCTGAGGCCGGAACAGATGGTGAGTCTGATGATCTGTCAGTGTTTTTTTCAAAGGTTTTTTCAACGTTTTTTTCAACGTTTTTTTCAGGGTCTTTTGCCGGTATGGGCAGCCGGATGACCGGGTCAGGCTGGATTCGACCCGGTTCGGCTTTGGGTTGATCTGGTTTTTGTCTGCGTGACCGGATATGTAAATACAGCACCGTTACATGACCGGATAATCCGGCAAAAAAAATCAAACCAGCCAAAGCCATCGGATACGAAAGAATGCTTTGTATATCAATGATATCAGTAGAAATATTGTAGGTTGCCAAAGCGAGAATGCCATAAGACACCAGACCCAGAACCAAATTGAGCAAAAACCCCATAATACCCCGGTTACACTCTCTATAGTCACGATCTGTACAGTCATTATCTGTACAGTTATTTTTATACAGTCACTTATTATTTATACAGTTACTATGGGCCTGTTAACGTCATTATTGACAGATGGCCCGGCTGTCTAAGCTGACTCTTGGCCGGCATCCCGGCGGCAGGTGGCATCCCTGTGATAGTGCTTTTCTGTGATAGTGCTTTTCCGTGTGTTGTCATCATATGGGCGATTCTTATCATAGATTTGTTTTTGTCACAGATGTTCTCATTACGCATTCTCATCATGCGTTCTCATCACGCATTCTCATCATACGTTCTTATCACGGGCCTGATCGCCGGTCTTCTGATTGATCGGCCCCAACCGCTTCATGGAGAGAGTGATAGCCGTCTTTTTTGAGACAGGAGGCCAGGTCTTTGAGAATATTCCTGATCAGGGATGGTCCATGATATATTAAGCCGGTATAGAGTTGAATCAAAGATGCTCCGGCCCGGATTTTTGCATAAGCGGTTGCTCCGCTCTCTATACCACCAACCCCGATGATCGGGATTGTCCCCCCGGTCAGGCGGTAGAAATCAGCCAGAACCTGGGTTGATGATTCAAACAAAGGCTGGCCGGAAAGTCCGCCGGCCTGACCGCAATGCCGGTCACGTAAGCCAGATGGACGGGCCAGGGTGGTGTTGCTGATGATCAGGCCATCAATCTTTTCGCCAAGAACCGTAGCGGCAAGGCTCTGGCGTTTTGTTTCTGATAAATCAGGAGAAATTTTCAAAAAAAGCGGTGGTGGCTGGTTGGGGCATGCAGCAGACCGGGCATCAAAAACGGCTCTGAGCAATGGTGCTAAATATTCAGGTGATTGCAGGTCACGCAACCCCGGGGTGTTGGGTGAGGAAATATTGATGGTCAGATAATCTGCCAGGGGTGCGGCCAGGAATGTCGCCTCTGTATAATCGGCGATTGCATCCCGGCTGTCTGCATTTTTACCGATATTGATACCGATCAGACCATGCCGGGGCAGGGCCGTGATCCGGTCCAAAGCAGCCGGGAGTCCGTGATTATTAAATCCCAGTCGGTTGATCACGGCCCGATCTTTGGTCAGGCGAAACAAACGCGGTTTTGGATTACCGGGCTGAGGGCGTGGTGTGAGTGTCCCGACCTCGACAGATCCGAAGCCCAGCTGCCACAGAGCATTGACGACCTCGGCATTTTTATCAAAACCAGCCGCCAGACCCAACGGGTTGGGAAAATCAATCCCGGCTACATGGCATCGTAAGGCCGGCTCATCTGGTGGTGGGGATGTGGTAACCAGGCCGCTGCGCAGGCTTTGTATGGTGAGTTGATGGGCCCATTCCGGCGGTAATCGCTGCAGAAGAGGGCTGATAAGAGAAAACACTTGAATCTCCAGGCCGGCTCACGAACCGGGGCATTGATCAGGGTATGGCTGCAATCAGCAAGAATGCAATGAGCAATCAGGCGGCAATTCCTCCATATATCACGCCTCCATATATGACGAGATATGACGAGGCCGGACCATCAGCCCATACCCGGCTGAGGCTTTTGGGGATGGTTGATCTGTATGTGGTTGGGGTCCATTGATGAGAGCCGGATGATACCGGCGGGGATGATGCCGATAATGGGGATGCCTATGCGGTGTTACCTATGAATAATGGTGTTACCTATACAGTGTTGCCAGAGGCGGTGATTTGTCCATGACAGTGTTTGTATTTTTTCCCTGAGCCGCATGGGCATGGCTTATTGCGCGGGACTTTACCCCAGCTGGCCGGGTTATGGGAATCATGCCCCCGGAGAGCGGCTTTCGACTCTTCCTGAGGCACCGACGGATTTGGGTCAGGCGGAGTAGTACGGATCTCAAGATGTGTGAGAACGCCGGTGATATTTTCCCGCAGCCGGGCCAGCATATCCTGGAACATCCCAAAGGCTTCATGTTTGTATTCATTGAGAGGATCCCGCTGGCCGTAAGCCCGTAGACTGATGCCTTGCCGGAGATGATCAAGCGAGAGCAGGTGATCTTTCCAGGTCTGGTCGAAAATTTGCAACAACAGGCTTCTTTCAGCCATTCGCATGACGTCAACCCCATATGTTGCGGCTTTTTCAGCCATTTTTGTATCGCTGGCCTGGCGAATGCGCTCTTCTACTAAATCCCGGTCAATGCCTTCTTCTTTGGACCAGTCGGCTACCGGTATGTCCAGATTCAAAATCCGCCGGCATTCCTCAGCCAGGCTATGGGTATCCCATTGTTCGGGATAGGATTTATCAGGAATGGCCCGTTCAACAAGCACCGCAATAACATCATGACGCATGCCCTCAATGATCGATGCAACCTCACGGGAAGACATGATATCCCGGCGCTGTCCATAGATGAATTTGCGCTGGTCATTCATGACGTTATCGAATTTGAGGAGGTTTTTGCGGATTTCAAAATTGCGTCCCTCAACCCGCTGCTGGGCTTTTTCCAGGGCTTTATTGATCCAGGGATGATAAATCGCTTCGTCTTCTTCGATCCCCAGCTTGGTCAGCATGGAATCCAATCGTTCCGAACCAAAAATCCGCATGAGATCATCTTCCAGAGAAAGGAAGAATTTTGATGATCCTGGGTCTCCCTGGCGCCCGGAACGACCCCGGAGCTGATTATCGATTCGCCGCGATTCGTGACGTTCGGTCCCGATGACGAACAGCCCCCCGGCATCACGGGCCGTTTGACCCTGTTGGTCGATTTCTGCCTGGATTCGCCGGATATCTTCCTGATGCTTGTCCTGGTCTGGTTGCGGACCAATTTCAGCAGCAATGCGCATATCAATATTGCCGCCCAACTGGATATCTGTTCCGCGACCAGCCATATTGGTGGCAATGGTCACAGCACCGGGCATGCCTGCCTGGGCAATGATCTGAGCCTCTTTCTCGTGATAGCGGGCATTGAGGACATTATGGGGAATTTTATTCTTTTTGAGCAGTTTAGAAAGATGCTCGGAGCGTTCAATACTCACCGTTCCGACCAAAACCGGTTGTAAACGACCATGACAATCACTGATTAAATTGAGGATTGCTTTGTCTTTTTCTTTGAGGCTGCGATAAATTTCATCATCATCATCCTGACGGATACAGGGGAGATGGGTGGGAATTTCAGCAACTTCGAGTTTGTAAATATCGGCAAATTCGCTGGCTTCAGTCATGGCGGTGCCGGTCATGCCGGCAATTTTAGGGTAAAGCCGGAAATAATTTTGATACGTCACCGAAGCCAATGTCTGATTTTCGACCTGGACTGCGACATTTTCCTTGGCTTCCAGAGCCTGGTGCAACCCCTCTGAATAGCGCCGACCTTCCATCATACGTCCGGTAAACTCGTCGATAATCACGACCTTCCCGTCTTTGACGATATAATCCTTATCACGCTCAAACAGCTTATGGGCGCGCAATGCCTGATTGACATGGTGAACCA
Organism: Alphaproteobacteria bacterium; assembly: GCA_965199175.1. Lineage (GTDB taxonomy): Bacteria > Pseudomonadota > Alphaproteobacteria. The sequence continues at coordinate 1,135,484 of OZ240684.1, read as the reverse complement.
ATGAGACATTCTGGATATCGTAGAGGGCTTGTCCTTTGAGCATATCGGCGGCATTGAGCATCTCTTCGATATGTTCGGCCCCGTCTTCGGTCAGGGAAACCGAACGGCTCTTTTCGTCTTTATCATATTCAGACTGGTTCAGCCGGGGGATGAAGCGGTTGATAATGCGGTAAAGTTCTGAGGAATCTTCGGATGGTCCGGAAATGATCAACGGTGTGCGTGCTTCATCGATCAGAATACTGTCAACCTCGTCAATAATGGCGTAGTTGAATGGCCGCTGAGTCATCTCCTCCATGTGAAATTTCATATTATCACGGAGATAGTCAAAGCCGAATTCATTGTTGGCACCATAGGTAATATCACTGGCGTAGGCAGCCCGGCGTTCCTGGTCACTCATACCGTGGCTGACGCATCCGACTGTGAGACCCAAAAAGCGATAGATACGTCCCATCCAGGCCGCATCCCGCCGGGCCAGATAATCATTGACCGTTACCACATGGACACCTTTATTGAGCAAGGCATTCAGATAAACCGGCAGGGTGGCAACCAGGGTTTTCCCCTCCCCGGTTTTCATTTCCGCAATCATGCCCTGATGCAGTATGATGCCGCCTAAAAGCTGGACATCATAATGGCGTTGTCCCAGGGTTCTTCTGGCTGCTTCGCGCACGGTGGCAAAAGCCTCAACCAGCACATCATCCGGGGTCTCGCCATTCTTCAGACGTTCACGAAGGCTCCCGGTGCGCTCCTGCAATGCGGCATCATCAAGTTTTATCAGGTCATCTTCTAAACCATTGATGGCGTCGATTTGCGGCTGGAAACGCTTTAGAAAGCGTTCATTGGCACTGCCGAAGAACCGTTTTGCAAGGCCGCTAAACATTCATTATTCCCCTAAAATTTCCAGCCAGACATAGGCGTTGATGCTTTTTGTGTCAACGGTGGTTCAGGTGTCTCAGGGACGTAAAAAAATCCGGATCAGGAGATTTGAACCATGAAGGATGTGTTTTTCATTTTTGATGGCCTTTCCGGTTAGAAAGGTACCGGAATACCCTCAGCATGTTGCGGTATGGGGTGTTGCAGTATGACGTAATGTATTGATCCTTGTGTTCAAGGGCTGATGATACATGGTTTGGTCTGTTCAGGCACGTTCTTCATATCTGGCCTTTGCCAACTCTATGATGATTGATGATGGTTTTTGAAAACAATATGACCTAAAGAAACAGCATGACCTTCATCTGTTTGATGACGTCTGAACGGATACGTCTTAATCGATTGGATATATTATATCGATTGGATACGTCTTATCGATTGGATACGTCTTAGTTGATTTATTGATTCAGCCTTGTTGGTCATTTGATATTTCTGATAACCGGTATGTATTGTTGTGATGACTGTTCTTTCTCCTTTTGCTCCAGAAAATTTTCCTGTTCTTCCGGCCCTTGCTGGTGTTCGTCTGGCATCAACAGGCTGTGGTTTACGTTACCAGGGACGTTCTGATCTGACATTGATTGCGCTTGCCGATGGCACGACGGCCAGCGGTGTTTTAACCCGTTCTAAGACCGCAAGTGCGCCGGTTGAATGGTGTCGGCGTCATTTACCGGCCGGAATGGCCCAGGCAGTGGTTATCAATGCCGGCAACGCCAACGCATTTACCGGGCGGGCAGGGGTAGAAGCGGTTGAAAAAACGGCTGTATGTGCTGCTGAGATATGTGGGATTGACCCGGATGCGGTTCTGGTGGCTTCAACCGGGGTGATTGGCACGCCGCTCGATTCGGCTAAGATTGTCGAGGCCCTTCCTGGTCTTGGTGCAGCCTTAGACGTATCACCGGCACATTGGGAACAAGCAGCCCGGGCAATCATGACCACCGATACTTTCCCTAAGGGAGCAACTCGCCAGGCCCATATCGGGACAACCCCGGTGACGATTAACGGTATTGCCAAGGGGTCGGGGATGATTGCTCCGGATATGGCCACCATGTTGGCTTTTATTTTTACCGATGCTGCAGTGCCTGCTCCGGTTCTCAATCAGTTGTTAAAAAAATCCTGCGACCAGAGTTTCAATTCCATCAGTGTTGACGGGGATACCTCAACCAGTGACACCGTTTTGTTGTTTGCTACCGGCCGGGGTGCTGAGCATCCACCGGTTGACCAGCCACATATATTGGATGACTTTGCCCGGAAGCTCGATGATGTGACCCGTGATCTGGCTTTGCAGATTGTGCGCGATGGTGAGGGAATATCCAAATTTGTGACCATTGATATCACCGGTGCGACCAGCTGGCAGGCAGCACGGCGTATCGGTTTATCGGTTGCCAACTCGCCTTTGGTCAAGACGGCGATTGCCGGTGAAGATCCCAATTGGGGACGTTTGGTGATGGCGGTTGGTAAGGCTGGTGAGCGGGCTGATCGTGATCGTCTGGATATCGAGATTGGCGGATTTTCGGTTGCCCGCCATGGTGCAGCGGCTGCTGATTATGATGAATCCCTGGTGGCGGCTTATATGAAGGGCCGGGAAATCTCGATTACGATTGATGTTGGGGTTGGCTCTGCTGCCGCCCGGGTCTGGACCTGTGATCTCAGCCACGGCTATATTGATATCAATGCCGATTACCGGAGTTGATGACCCATGGATTCAAACACGTGACCGTGTCTTGTGTTGCCGCGATTGCCCTGATTGATGTCGATGGCAGAGTTCTGCTTACGCGCCGGCCGGAGAATAAACCGATGGCTGGTCTCTGGGAGTTTCCGGGGGGAAAAATTGAAAAAGATGAAACGCCTGAGCAATGCCTGATCCGTGAATTGCGTGAAGAACTGGCGATTGATGTGACCGAAAATTGTCTGGCACCCCTGACTTTCAGCTCTTATCCATATCAGGATTTTCATTTATTGCTGTTGCTGTACGTATGCCGGGTTTGGTCTGGCATTCCCACACCGATGGAAGGCCAGGAAACCGCATGGATCTATCCCCGGAAAATGAACAATCAGGATTACGCGATGCCACCGGCTGACATCCCGTTGATCGCTATCTTGCGGGATTGGGTTTAGGAAAGTGGGGAAAATCAGCAAACGATATTTCTGATTACCGGTATTTCTGATCACCGGTATTTCTGATTACCGGATACAAACGCAAAGACCCTGATATCCTGAATACAGGGGTCGATTATCGTGACAGGTTATATTACATTTAAAATATGTTTTATTCGGTGTTTGAATATGCTTATATCGGACTGCGCTGGCATTTTTTCATGATGCTATATGTCATGATGTTATATGTTATATTATCCCGTTAAAATGACCAACTTAATGACCAAGTTTCAGCCCGCCGGCTGATGGGGCCAGGGTGTCATCAGGGTCATCAGATCAATCAAATACGTATGTTCAATCAGGTCAATCAGTTCAATCAGGAGTAAAAACCATGATCAAAGCGTTTTCTATCTACGGGCAGCAGATGCGGTCGGTTATACAGGCTGTTTTTTTCGGCTGTCTGCTGACGAGCGGTTTGTCTGCGTATGCCGATGAGCCATGCCAGTCTCCGTATATGGCGAAAATCACCGGCCATGAGGATTTTGTCTATATCTGGACTTTAGGCATGGAAGGTGTTGGTGATGAATCTGATAAGCTGGTGACAGTCGATGTGCGTCCGAATTCGCCAACTTATGGAACCGTCATTGGCTCGGTCTCGGTGGGGGGACGCAATGAGGCGCATCATGGTGGTCTTTCCGATGATCGCCGTTACTTCTGGGCTGGCGGTTTATCGACCAATAAGATTTTTATTTTTGATGTTTACAGTGATCCGTCTTCGCCGAAGCTGGATAGAGTGATTGACAGCTTTGTTGCCGATAGCGGTGGGGCTGTGGGGCCGCATACTTTTTATGCATTGCCTGGCCGTATGATGATCTCTGCCTTATCAAACAATCGTGATGAGGGTGGGTATACCGCCCTGGTCGAATACACCAATAACGGTACTTATGTGGCGACTCACTGGATGCCGACCATGCAAGACCCACGTGGTGCGGAGCTGGTTGATGATTTTGCCGATGGCTATGGTTATGACATTCGTGCTTTGGCCCGTAAGAATATCATGCTGACATCGTCTTTTACCGGCTACTCGAACTATATGATGGATTTCGGGGCAATGCTGGCTGATGAGGCTGCGATGGCCCGCTTTGGTCAAAGCATGGTTTTATGGGACTTGCATACCCGCCAGCCTAAAAAAGTTTTCCATGTTCCCGGGGCTCCTTTGGAGATTCGCTTCGCCTGGGGAGAAGACCGCAATTATGCGTTTACCAGCACGGCTCTGACATCAAAGCTCTGGCTGGTTTATGAAGATGAAGATGGTGAGTGGCAGGCCAAGGAAGTGGCGGATATCGGTGAGCCGGGATCGGTTCCTCTGCCGGTTGATATCAGCATCAGTTCAGATGATCAGCGCCTTTGGGTTGATACATTCCTCGATGGGAAGACTCGTTTGTTTGATATTTCTGACCCTCATAATCCGGTTCAGGTTTATGAGAAACAGATTGGTTCTCAGGTTAATATGGTTTCGCAAAGCTGGGATGGTCAGCGGTTGTATTTCACCAGTTCATTGCTGGAGAACTGGGATAAAAAAGGTGCTGATGATCAGCAATATCTCAAGGCCTATCAATGGGATGGAAAAGAACTGACCCTTGATTTTGAAATTGACTTCAAAAAGGAAAGTCTGGGCCGGGCGCATATCATGCGTTTTGGCAGTGATGATCTCTATGAGGGTTAATGCGGTGAGAGCGGGGCAATGGGTGCTGTCACCCTAGAGTTGCCGTGATGGTCTGGTTTTAGTGTGGTTTCAGCCTGGTATCCGGGTGTCATGACGGTGTTGTAATGAAAAAGATCCTGATGACGCTGGTGGTCTTTTTGGTTCTGGTGGGGATTGTCCGGGAGGCTGGGCGGTTTTTCCCGGACAATCCTTTTTCTGAAAGCCGGAAACCAGATAAAGATCATAAACCACAATCTCCCGGTCAGGAAAGTTATAGCTGGCCGATGCTGTTTCCTCTGGCTGACGGGTATTCCTTACCGGCGGTGGGCAGTTACGCTTTGCCGTTTCTGGAACAGGCTCCCGATGCCCTGTTATTGGATCCGCAAGGGGATATCCGTGATTTATATTCGGTGCTTGATGGACAGGTTTCTCTGGTTTCTTTCGTCTATTTGCTGTGCGGGGATGCCAATGGATGCCCTTTGGCGATTTCAACTTTATATGAACTCTACCATACCAGTGCCGAGATACCGGCTTTGTCGGATCATTTACAGTTGATTACTGTGAGCTTTGATCCCGGGCGGGATACGCCGGAAATGTTACAGAGTTTTTTTTATCCATTGTCATCTGATCCCAGGCGGGATGACAAAATTTCCTGGTCAGTTTTTACGTCACCATCAGAAGAAGCGATGCGGTCATTGACCGATGGGTTTGGTCAGGTTGTAGACCGGCGCCCCGGCAGTCCGGTGATTCAGCATCTTTTGCGGATGTATTTGATTGATCGTCAGGGTCGGGTTCGCAATATCTACGGGTTGGGTATGATTGATCCTGCTTTGATTATGAGTGATGTGGTCACATTGATTACGGAGGATCAGGAGGTCACTGAGGAAGATCCTCCTTCTGATCTTGTGCAATCGGCTTTCCGGTCTGCTATCGACTGATTGGCTGTGGTTCTTTGGTTGTTTTATCGGGGCAATATTTATTGAGGTGGCTCTGATTCTCCCGGGGGTGTCCAGGCAGTCAGGGTGAGGATGTGAAATGTTGCGGCGATCCGACCATCGGGGTGGCGGTCTTTATACAGGGCCTCAGCACGGGAGAATAAGGCCGGTCGATCCGGGATGCGGCGGCGATTGGTGAGAATATTGGTTTCGCCCATACCGCGCAGATCATGCATCAGATCCCGGAGCGTATCATAGGTGACGGTGAGGGCCTCATCATCGACCACCGGCTGAATAAAACCGGCCCGTTGCAATAAGGTACCGGCATCGCGGATATCTGTGAAAGGAGCAACGCGTGCTCCGGCCCCGCCATGAATTTCGATTTCGGCTTCAATCAGGGCGGCCCGTAAAGCACCCAGAGTCGGACCACCAAAAAAACTGGCCAGCAGCATCCCGTCAGGCATTAAGATTCGCCGGGACTGGGCCAGCATTCCGGGTAAGTCATTGACTGTATGCAGGCCCAGGCATCCGGTAACCAGATTGAAGGACGCATCTGCAAACGGCAATGCTTCTTCATCCATAACCACAGATAATGCGCGTGGGGATGAGAGTGTGTTTCGGGCAGCCTGGGCAAATTTCAGGGAAAGATCACTGGTGATGACCTGCCCGGTGGTTGATTGTGTGAGAATATGCTGAGACCATTCACCGGCCCGGCACCCAAAGTCAAGCACCCGCTTCAGGGGGCGGTTGATCAGTTGCAGACGTTCGGCAAGCCGGCTGGCAGCTGTATGATAGAGGAAATTATACTTCTCCCAATGACCGGCCGAACGGTTGCGGCGGTGACGCAACAAAAGCCGGTCAAATATCAGCGGGAGAGGAGTCATCAAAACAAAGAGGCTGTTTGTTAAGAGAGCCTATAGAGATCTGGTTGAGAAGAAAAGACGGGGATTACACCGGTCTTCTAAACCGTTACCATATATGGGGTGGGCAGGCTCCGGACTAGACTGTTTGTTGCTGACTAGTCTGTTCCGGGCTAGCCTGTTCCGGGCCTATCTGTTCCGGGCTAGCCTGTTCCGGGCGTGTCTGTCCCAGGCTAGCCTGTTTGTTGCGGGCCTGCTTGTTTCAGGAATGCCTGCTCTGACAATCGGCTATGATACGCTCTCTCATATAATCGGTTCGATGATATGACAGATGATGGTGGTCATGATGGTGATAAAACCGGCACGCACTCAGCGGGTCATTTAATCCCCCTGCCTGGTTTTGGCCGGCGGCTTTTGGATGCTTTTTTGCCGCCTTTATGTCTCTCTTGCGCGGTCCCGATTGATGATCAGGTCGGTTTATGTCCTTCATGTCGGCGGGATATTGCCTTTATTCATACCCCTATTTGTTCTTTATGTGGCCGTCGATTGCCTCCTGCGGCATCCTGCGCCCATTGCCATCATGTTGCGGGTTTTGTCAACCGCTATCGGGCGGTTTTTGATTATGATCGTGCCAGCCGCCGCCTGGTGCTGGCGTTCAAATATGGTGACCGACTGGATGCGGCCCCGGTTTACGGTCGATGGATGGCGGATTTCGGGGCCGATTTGGTCGCGGAGGCGGATAGTATTGTGCCGATACCATTGCATTGGCTACGTTTATGGCGGCGGCGTTATAACCAGGCTGCGGTATTGGCCCGCACGATCGGTGACCATTGCGGTAAGCCGGTTTATGTTGATCTTCTCGTCCGTTGCCGGGCGACAAAACCCCAGATGGGGATGAACCAGGATCAGCGGCGATTGAATGTCAGGGGAGCATTTATGATTCGACCAGATCGGCGTATCTTACTGGCTGGCCGGAACATTTTGCTGATTGATGATGTTTTGACCAGCGGGGCAACGGTGGAGGCTTGTGCAGAGATTCTCAAAAATGCCGGGGCCCGGTCAGTGGATGTTTTGACATTGGCGGATGCTCGTCCTTCTGCATTGTCGAAAGAGCCCCTTTTTGATTCCCGATATTCAGGTTTTCATCATCTGTGATACTCTGTTCTGATATTGTGTATTGCATCTTCGTGTCGCTCTTCCTGATAAGAGGTTCTTTATATATTGGATCATATATATATTGGATCATGCAATTTTGTGGTTATGCCTGATATTGTTATTTATACCAAGAGTCTGTGTTCGTATTGTATCCGGGCTAAAAAACTGCTGACTGCCAAGGGGGTTGCATTCAGGGAGATTGCTATTGACGGCGATATGCAGCAGCGCGCCCGGATGATTGAACGTTCCGGGGGTCGGCAGACAGCCCCGCAGATTTTCATTGATGAGCAGCCTATCGGTGGATGTGATGATTTGTTTGCTTTAGAGCAGGCTGGTCGTCTCGATTCGTTGTTGTCTGATTCCTGATCCGGAAGATTGGATATGTGTTTGGTTGAATCGGCATCCTGTTTCAAGGCGGCCTGTATACAGATCAGTGCTCAGGCTGATATGGCTGAAAATCTGGCTGTGACCTCTGATTTTGTGCGCCGGGCTGCTGCTGATGGTGCGCGGCTGATTGTGACCCCGGAAAATGTTGCGTTTATGGCCCAAAGCCCGGACCGGGTGCGCTCAGCAGCCCGACCAGAATCCGGGCATCCGGGGGTTTCAACATTCAGCGATTTAGCCAGGGAAACCAAGGCGTGGGTATTGGCTGGTTCTCTGAATATCCTGGGGGTCAACGACCAGCAAAAAAAAGACCAGCAGCTTCTTGCCAACCGGTCCTTGCTGTTTGATCCGCAAGGGGCTATTGCGGCCCGTTATGATAAAATTCATATGTTTGATGCTGATCCCGGTGATCAGGAGCGGTATCGCGAATCTGAAACCTATCGACCTGGTGAGCAGGCGGTTGTCGCCAGGACTCCCTGGGGGGGGATTGGTCTGAGTATTTGTTATGATGTGCGTTTTGCGTATCTGTATCGTGCTCTGGCTCAGGCCGGGGCGTTTTTGTTTACTGTTCCGGCGGCGTTCACCCGGCCGACTGGTCAGGCTCATTGGCGGAGCTTACTGCGCGCCCGGGCGATTGAATGCGGTTGTTATGTTCTGGCCCCGGCCCAATGCGGTGAACATGATGGTGGCCGGACCACGCATGGTCACTCAATGATCATTGATCCCTGGGGGAGTGTGATGGCCGAAATCGGTGATGATCCTGGCTATATCGTTGCTGAGATTGACCCGCAACGCTCTCTTGAGACCCGGTCTATGATTCCGGCCTTATCCCATGACCGGTCTTTTTCAGGACCGCTTTAAGGATATGATTGTTGGGACAGATCATGCCTGATCCTGATGCGGGGAGGGGTTTTTGCGGGCACAAAGAGATTGCCTGATTGCGGGGCTGGGGGTAGAGACCCGACCATATTGATAGGCGATGATGGTCATGTCGGATGCCTGGGCCCTGTCAAGTAATTCGTCTTTTTTAAGCAGATAGGCCGGATTACGCGGACGGCCAAAAACGTCATGACCCTGGGCAAATGTCTCATAAATCAGAACTCCGCCTGGTTTCAGAGCATTGATGAGGCCGTCAAATAATGGCCGGTAAAGGTAATTGACCACGATGATTCCCGAAAAACACCACCCATGCAGACACCCCCCGGCAGAAAAAGGATCACGGCTTTCCAGGTCTGCTTCGATCCATTGCGGGTTGGGTGAATTCTGGTGTGTGGCAAGAGGGGGCTTTGATTGTACAGACGCGATTGATTCTGATTGATGGGCAGTTTTGAGGGTGCGATCCACCGCCAGGACCCGATAGCCTTGCTGGCTCAGCCAGGTTGCGTGACGACCACAACCGCAGGCCAGGTCAAGAACCATGCCATCATTGCCGGGGATACGGGGAATGGAATCGGCAAACCGCACAACCCAATCGGCAGGCTTAACAGAAAGCGGAGGGAAGGAAAGACGGGTCACGAAAGCAATCTGTCATAAAAGGAAGGCATCTTATAAAAGAGAGGCATCACTGAAACAGCCCGAAATACTCCGGAATAAAAAGACCATTAAGACTTTATGGGTTATTGTATAGCCGGACCGGTTTTGTATAACCCCAAATAATAATCATGTTGCTTGATTTTTATTCTGAATATAGGGAACATAAAATCAGCATATGAACAGAAAAACGGGTGGGATGTTCTTTGGTTTGTCAATCTGTCAAGTCATTGGGAGATGTACATTTTTTATTGTTTTGGTGATGCTTGAACGTTGCGGTACAGTGATCTTAGATTATGTATGGGAGACATAAATCATGGTGTATGGGAGACATTAAATCATGAGTCTATCAAATGCCCCCGGCCATGCTGGCGAGGATGACGTTGAAATTTTTGCCAATCGTGTTCTGGAATCGGTTCAGGCACTGAGCCTTGAATTGGCCGATGTTGCGGCTGATGTTGATACGATTGCGGCGTATTCTGGTGAGCAAAGCAAGCTGTTTGAAGGGTTGCGCACGGTTGCCCATCAATTTGCTGATATCATTCGCCATATCAATACAGCCAGTCAGGATACCCGTACTTCAGCCGGGGAAGCCAGTGCTGTCATGAGAGATTCTCGTCAGGGGGTAGATCAGGCCGTTTCCAATATTGATAACCTGGTCAATGCGGTGACAAAAATTGAAAAATCTCTCGCTGGTTTAGAGGATTCTCTTTCCAGCGTTACTCAGATTACCAAGAATATTGAGGCCGTATCCAAGCAAACCAATTTACTGGCGTTAAATGCCACCATTGAGGCAGCCCGGGCTGGTGAAGCCGGCAAAGGATTCGCGGTGGTTGCTGGTGAAGTCAAGGAGTTGGCCAATCAGACCGGCCAGGCAACCGGTCATATTGATGAGGCGGTTTCTGAGCTGGCCTCCAATGTGACCGGATTGATATCCACCAGCAGCCAGACCATTGATGTTGCCCGGCAATCCAATAAGGGGGTTGCCTTGATCAATGATGCTGTTGACGGGATCAATTCCTCAATGGGGGTGGTGGGAGAAAAGGTTGAACAAATCGCTACGGCTGCATCCGATTCACTCCGGCAATGTGACGAATTCATTGGTGACATTGACAAGATGGCAACCAATATTACTCAAACCAGTATGAATTTAAAATCCGCCGACGAACGCATCGCTTCTTTGCTTGAGCGCAGTGAGTATCTGACTGTTTTGATCAATCAAAGCGGCATACAAACCTCTGATACCCGGTTTATCATCGAAATTCAGGAACGGGCACAGCAGATTATCGCGGTGTTTGAGAATGCTCTGACTGACGGCACAATATCTGAAGAAGCATTATTTTCTGAGGATTATCAGCCCATTCCCGGGACCAATCCACAGCAGCATCATACGTCCTTTGTTGATTTTACCGATGCCGTATTGCCGGCGATACAAGAGCCGATGCTTGATTTTGACCCTAAAGTTGTTTTTTGTGCAGCTATCGACCGGAACGCCTATCTCCCGACTCATAACCGTCAATATTCTCAACCGCAAAGTGATGACCCGAAATGGAACAACGCCCATTGCCGCAATCGGCGTATCTTCGATAACCGGACGCCTCTGGAGGCAGGCAGAAATACCAAACCATTTCTTCTCCAGACATATCGCCGGGATATGGGGGGTGGTGACTATGTTCTGATGAAGAGTCTTTCCGCACCGATTACTGTCAGAGATCGCCATTGGGGCGGTTTATGGGTCGGCTACGCATTATAAATCCGGGGATGGCGTTTTATTGTCGGGGGCTTTGTTTTGGGCAAATGATGCGTGCGGTTTTTTTTTGAGTGTTTCTTTGCTGTCATTTTTATCCTGAATTGATACCCTGATTAAGATCCCTCAGAGACAAAAACGTATCCAAACGTAACGTATCCAAACACAACGTATCGGAACATATTGAAACCGATTGAGCGGGAAGCGGCTTAATGGCTCAGGCTTTCCATGAAGGTATCAACATTTTTGGTCAGGCTGGCCGATTGCTCGGTGAGCTGACCAGAAGCTGCCATCAGCTGAGAGGCAGCTTTTCCAGCCTCACCAGCAGTTTGATTGACTTTTTGAATCCGCTCACCAACTTCTGCCGAGGCTTGTGATGTATCATGAATCGAACGATTGATTTCTGCGGTGGCGGCTGATTGTTCCTCAATGGCTGCTGAGATTGCTGTTGAGGTCTCGCTGATTTTGGCGATCACTTCGGTGATATCCTGAATGGCGGTGACCGATTGACGGGTGGCCTGCTGAATGGCCCCGATCTGGGTCGATATCTCTTCGGTTGCCTTGGCGGTCTGGCTGGCCAACTCCTTGACTTCGCCGGCGACCACGGCAAAGCCCTTTCCGGCTTCGCCGGCCCGGGCCGCCTCAATGGTGGCATTCAACGCCAGTAAATTGGTTTGTTCGGCGATATCGGTGATGAATTTGACCACCTCACCGATTTTGTTGGCTGTTTCGGCCAGACCCCGCACGGTGGTATTGGTGTTATCAACCTTGTGCGTGGCTTCCTGGGAGATGGTGGTTGCTGAGGCGACTTGCTGGCTGATCTCATTGATTGAGCTGGTGAGTTGCTCGGCGGCTGTTGTCACAGTTGACAGATTGGTTGTTGAGGTATCGGCTGCCTCGGCCATGGCTGAGGATTCGGTGCCGGTATGCTCGGCGATATCTGATACGCTGCGGGCACTGGCCTCGACTTGGGTGGCTGCTGAGGAAAGGGCTTCGGCTACTGATTTTACCTGGCTATCGAAATTGCTGATCATGGTTATTCTGTCGCTGACCAGAGTCCAGATCAGCATACTGCCGCAATAGTAATCTTTCTGGTCATTGACCGCGATAATATGGATATCCAGGAATTCATCCCCGAAACGGACAACTTTATGAAAGGGGAGATCTTTTTTCCCCTCAAGGTCAGGCGGTTGACAGTCAGAATGCGTGAAGAGAGCCTTAATTTTATGGCTAATGATGTCATCGGGAGAAATTTTAATCCGTTTTTCAATCGTTTCTTTTGAATAATTATTCATATAGTTGGCGGTGAAACCATCCTCGGCATTGAACCAGATAACGCCGACCGGCAAATGATCAACCATCATCATTGCCGATTGAAACCAGGTTTCAAATTGTTTGGCTCTTTGCCGGTATTTTTGGACGTCTGCTTCGCGTCGTAAGCCAAATATCATCAGGACCTCATATATCAGTCATTATCATATATTTGATATCATATATCATGTCATATACAGATAGCCGCCACACAGCTATCCACCACACAGCCACCCGCCTCAATCACGGGAACTGAAAACTTATTCAGCATTTTTTTTAAGATGCAGGAGACTCAGATGCACATACGAGATGTTCCGCACCCTGTCTGTAATCTGCAATTTTTTATGGCCATTATACCAGAATCCTCCCAAAAAACAGCCAACCAATTTTATTTACTTAAAATCAACCGTTTAGAAAAACTAAAACAATTAATGACAAGCAACAAACAGGGTATAGCAAGCGTAATGACCAATGAAAACAGATAAATAACCAAAACGAAGATATTCAGTCTCTTTCTATGGAAATATTCCTGACCCAGAGTGATTGAACAAAGACGTTATCTGTTTGTTTTTATATGTATTTTTCTTCACTATTGTCTGGATATGACTGAATCAGGATGATTCCTCGCATGGGGTGCTGATTTTCCCGGGATATGCAATGATACCCATGAGGGGAGTTTTATTTATTGCGACATCAACCACTGGTAGTCTTGTTTGCCCGTCAACCGTGCCTTGGTCGTGTAAAGACCCGTTTGGGTAAGGATATTGGTTTGTTGGCGGCGTCCCGCTTTTATCGCCGGAGCTTATTTTCTCTCGTGCGCCGTTTGGGATTCGACAAACGGTGGCGGTTGGCTTTGGCGGTGACTCCGGATGCTGCATGGCGTTGTCAACGGCTGTGGCCAAAGGGTCCTGTGCGGTATCGACAAGGGACAGGTGATCTTGGTCAGCGTATGGGGCGTTTTTTATCCCTGGCCGGCCCGGCGCCGGTGATTATTCTGGGCACAGATGCGCCGGATATTGCACCGGGCCATATTGTTTCTGCTGTGCGGTTGCTGGGGTATCATGATGTGGTTTTTGGTCCGGCGGTTGATGGTGGATACTGGCTCATCGGGGCGCGGCATGCCCTGGCTGTATGGGGTTTATTCCGATCTGTACGATGGTCAACCGAGCATGCTTTGGCCGATACCCGGGCCAATCTTGGACAGTGTTTCACCGCCGGTTTTCTGGAAAAGATACGTGATATTGATGATGCGGTGTCGTATCGGGCCTGGATGAGCGAGCATTCAGCAAAGAAACGGACATTATAATACAACAGGATTAAGACAACAGGCTTCATCATATCAGGCTTTATAATATACTATGCCTCTTAATACTGTATCTCTCAGTATCCTGTATCTCTCAGTATCCTGTGCTTCTCGGTCATCCACCTCTCAGTTACGCGCGTTTTAGTCAGCTGTCGCTTATTTTTCTTTCAGGCGGGGCATTAAATCGACCAGATTGCACGGCCGGAACCGCGAGTCGAGTTGCCATTTGAGAATATCTTCCCAGGCGTCACGGCAGGCTCCCGGTGAACCAGGCAGAGCAAACAGATAGGTTCGGTTTGCCACCCCGGCGGTTGTTCGTGACTGAATGGTTGATGCACCGATTTTCGCATAGCTGAGCATGCGAAAAACTTCTCCAAAGCCGGGAATTTCCTTTTCATAAACTGATTGAAAGGCTTCTGGTGTCGAATCCCGGCCAGTGAGGCCAGTCCCGCCGGTGGCAATCCCGACATCAATATGGGGGTCATCAATCCATATCCTGAGGCGTGCTGCAATCTGATCAGGTTCATCAGGCATGATCAATCGTTCAGCCAAATGATGCCCGGCTTCTTCTATTTTCTTAACCAGGATATCCCCTGATTTATCATTTTCCAGAGTGCGGCTATCAGAGACAGTCATCAAAGCGATTGTAACCGGCTTAAACGATATTTTGGGATCCAGTCCTGACATGATCTGTCCTCAGTATGATATTTGTTCTCAGTATGATATCTATTTTCGGTATGATTCTATTTTGAGTATGATAATGCCTTTATACAGGCATTGATGAAAAAGATTTTGAATGATTCGGTGATTTGAATGACCAGTATTTGAATGACCGGTCAGGAAGAAAATCAGGTCTTTTGCCTCAGTTCGTCTCAGCGTTTCAGTTCGTCTCAGCGTTTCAGTACGTCTCAGCGTTTCAATTCGTCTCAGACAGTGTTTTCAATTTGGCTTCGATATCAAGAAGATCCTGCCAGGCCTTGTGTTTTTGTGCCGGAGAGCGCAGCAAATAAGCCGGATGAAAGGTAGCACAAGCGGTGATCGGGCGGGCAAGACCAGGCGATTGATAAGGGAACCATCGGCCGCGCAGTTTGCCGATACTCTCTTTGACACCCAGCAACGTCTTGGCTGCAACACCACCAACGAAGATCAGAATTTTCGGGTTAATCAACTCAATATGCCGTTCGATAAAGGGCAGGCAGACTGCAATTTCATCGGGGGCAGGATTGCGGTTTCCCGGGGGTCTCCAGGGCAGAATATTGCTGATATATGTGTTTTGGCGATTGAAGCCGATTGTCGCAATCATCCGGTCCAGAAGTTTGCCACTCACACCCACAAAGGGAAGGCCCTGGCGGTCCTCATCGGCACCAGGGGCTTCGCCAACCAGCATGATCGATGCCTGAGGATTGCCATCGGAAAAAACCAGATTCATCGCTGTTTCCTTGAGTGGGCAGCCATCAAAAGCCTCCAGAGCATCCCGCAGATCATCAAGGGTTTGACAGGATTGCGCATGATCACGAGCAGCCTGGCTGCTCTGTTGATGATGAATCGCTGTATTCCCGGATCGGGAGGTCTGATTGGGTTCCGGCATATTGGAAGGATTGCCTGATGATGGCAGCTGTGTCGATGCTGTTATGGGTGGATGTTTGACCGGGTCATTATGGGGGCTACCGGCAGAATCCCCTGCTTGCCCGGGCAAGGGATCGTGAAAACCGGATACTGATTGATCAAAAGCCCGGTTTTTCCCGGTTGTCTGGTCGGTTGCCGGGGGTTGATGATAGCGGTTGATGGGTTGATCAAGGATGGCTTCATCGGCTCCGGCCTCAATCTGCCACCGCAAACATTCATATTCGGTTTGAGAAGCCATCATTTCTTATTTAACATCATTTCTTATTTAACATCATTTCGTTTCCATCATCATTTACGTTTCCATCATCACTTACGCTGTGGTGATCTGTGATTGTGGTTGTCGGGATATTCTTAAAAAAAATGGATAGAGTCCTTTTTGAGTTATCTCTTTATTTTAGTCCTCTGTTTATTTTAAGTATATTCTTAAGTTTATATAAAAGCCTTCGTTGTGCGGCATAGTCCCTATTTGTAGATTTCTTTCCCGGAGCATTTTCCAGAGTATTGTACCATGACACGCGAAACGATGCAGTATGATGTGGTGATTATCGGGGCTGGCCCATCGGGTCTTTCAGCGGCTATCCGCCTGAAGCAGCTGGCCCTGGAATCGGGACGCCAGACCAGTGTTTGCGTGGTCGAAAAAGGCTCTGAAATTGGTGCACATATTCTTTCGGGTGCGATCTTAGAGCCACGCGCCCTTGATGAATTATTTCCCGGCTGGCAAGAGCAGAATACACCGGTGCAGACCCCGGTCACCCAGGAAATTTTTTTATACCTCTTTGAAAAAAGAGGTTTGGCGTTACCGCATTTTTTTCTGCCTTCGGCACTGCAAAACACCGGGAACTATATCATTTCTCTGGGGGCGTTCTGTCGTTGGCTGGGTGAACGGGCCGAAGACCTCGGGGTCGAGATTTATCCCGGCTTTGCCGCCAGTGAAATCCTCTATGACGATTCGGGTGCGGTCATCGGGGTTGCGACCGGCGATATGGGGATTGGTAAAAATGGTGAGCATAAACCAGCCTATCAGCCGGGGATTGCGTTGCAGGCACGCTATAGTTTTTTTGCCGAAGGGTGCCGGGGGAGCCTGGGCAAAGAATTGATGGATCACTTTCATCTGCGCTCCGGGTGCAAGCCCCAAACCTACGGGATTGGCCTGAAGGAACTGTGGGAGATTGATCCGGATCGCCACCATCCCGGTTCGGTGACCCATAGCGTTGGCTGGCCGCTTGATAACAGCGTATATGGTGGCTCATTCATGTATCATCTGGCTGGTCATCAGCTTTCGGTCGGTCTGGTTATCGGGCTTGATTATGAGAACCCGTATCTGAACCCCTATGAGGAATTTCAGCGATTCAAAACACATCCTAAAATACGCGGTGTTTTTGAGGGTGGTCGGCGTATTGCCTATGGTGCCCGGGCTTTGAATGAAGGGGGGTGGCAATCACTCCCCAAAATGACGTTCCCGGGGGGTGTTTTGATTGGCTGTGAAGCCGGAACCCTGAATGTACCGAAAATCAAAGGCAGCCATACAGCCATGAAATCAGGTATGCTGGCTGCCGAAGCAGCCCATGCTGCTTTAGAACAAGGCCAGGCCGGGCCGCGTGAATTGACCATGTATGCCGAATCTTTCAAAAATTCCTGGGTTTCTCAGGAACTCCAGGCGGCGCGCAATGTTCGTCCGGGGTTCAAAAAAGGGTTGATCCGGGGGATGATCCATGCCGGGTTTGATCAGATTTTTTTGCGCGGGCATGCTCCCTGGACATTGCAACACGCCCATCGTGATCACGAAACTTTGCACCATAAGAGCAAAAGCAAACCAATCACCTACCCGAAGCCGGATGGCTGCCTTACATTCGACCGGTTGACCAATGTGGCTTTTTCCGGGACCAATCACGAAGAAGACCAACCCTGTCACCTGAAATTAAAAGATGCCGCTGTGGCTATTGATATCAATCTGAATACATATGATTCACCTGAGCAACGATATTGTCCGGCCGGTGTTTACGAAATTATCGGTGATGGTGCGGCATCCCGTTTGCAAATCAATGCTCAGAACTGTCTGCATTGTAAGACATGCGATATTAAGGATTTTACGCAAAATATCGTCTGGGTACCCCCCGAAGGGGGTGGTGGCCCCAATTACTCCAATATGTAACGATCAGCTTTGTTTGCCTGCCGCTTTCTCAACCATGAGAAGGGGAATCCTGACCTGTCAGGGTAGCGATGAATGGGGTACAGTGGTATCAGGATATTTCTGAAACCTTGATTGAGACATTGAACCTTGATTGAGACGTTGGTCATGTGTCGTTCATTTGGATTATTATAGATTACCCGGTGACAAGTATCTTCGGTCCGGGATTGCGTTTTCGGTCTCAAATCATTTTCGGTCTCAAATTCTGTGTATGATCAGGCTCAATTCTGGTATTCTTACGTTTTGATATTCGGTTCCTGATATCCTGATGTCAGGAATGGCGGCAGAAATGGTTATTGTATCCAGGCAGGTTTTATCGAGACAGGCTGTATCCGGATGAGGAACATCAGCGCGCATGTATTGGGTTGGCTCTTTCCTGTTGGGGGAATGGCGTATCGTCTTTCTTTCTTCCGGTGGTGTCGTCTCTTATTCTGCGTTCTGGCTGTGGGCATTCTGGGGTCCTGTGCTGCTCCTGATCCGCTTGTGCAGAATTCTAATTCCCGGCAATCGGCTGAGCAATCCGGGGAGCAGCTTTCTGGTGTTGAACCATCGCCAGAATTGGCCACACCCACAACCAACCCGTCTGCGCCCCCGTCATCTGATCCCGATTTACCGGATCAATTCGACTCTGAGCATCCGATTTTAGAGTCTAAGGACGCACGGAAAATATCCGGGGCTTCGGCCCGGGGCAATTATTTAGCAGGCTTATTGGCCGACAAGCGCGGTCAAAAACAGGTTGCTGGTGATTTCATGCTGCGGGCACTGGAATCGATTCCGGATAATCCCGATATTCTCAACCGGGCCCATATTCTGATGATTGAAGAAAACCGGTTCGATGAAGCAGACCGGTTGGCAGAACGTATTCTTAAACAACAGCCAGATGCTGTTTTGGCCAATCTGGTGCGTATTGTTTCTGCAATCGGTGCGGATGATCTGGATTTGGCTGAACGGCGGTTAGGGAAAATTTCCCGGAAGAATTTGGGGCGGTATTTTGGTCCTTTGTTGTCGGCCTGGATTTTAGCGGGTCGGGGCGAGACCGACCTGGCACTCAAAGCCCTGGAGGAACTGTCTGAAAATAGTGCTTTTGCGATTCTCCATGAGCTTCATGTGGGCCTTATTTATGATGTTGCCGGCTATACGACTCAGGCCCAGGAACGTTATGCTCATTTGTTGGATAGCGGTGTGCCAACAACGTTTCGTTTGTTGGAGATTTTGATCAATTTCTTTGAGCGGACCGGTAATCACGAGAAAATTGAGGCTCTGCGCCAAATGTATGCTGATTCTGAAGCAGATTGGTTCTTTGCTGAATCATTGGCCCATGATGATGGACTGAAAAAAGCAGTCCGCAACGTCAGGGATGGTGTTGCTGAGACATTTTATAATATCGCACGTGCTCTTTACAAAGAAGATGTCCATGAAATGGCCCTGATTTATATCCGTTTTGCGCTGTATCTAAGACCGGATATGCCGGTTTTTGCAGTCTTAGCCGGTGAAATTCTTGAGTCTCAGGAACGCTGGCTGGCCGCCCGGGAAATGTACCGGCAGGTTGATCCGCAAACACCCTATCGCTGGTTGGTTGATATCCGTATTGCCATGATTACCGATATCCTCGGCGAGACAGAGGATGCGGTTGCGTTGTTGCAACATGTAACCGGGATGTATCCGGAGCGTACGGATGCTTTGATCAATCTTGGTGATTTACTCAGTGGGCAGAAACGTTATGAAGAAGCAATCGCCGTTTACGATAAAGCGATTGATCAGATCGGAGACCTGGATACCAGACATTGGAATCTGTTATATGCCAGAGGAATATCTCTGGAACGCGCCAAGCAATGGCAGCGGGCTGAAAGCGATTTTTTACAGGCCCTGGAACTGAAACCGGATCAGCCTTATGTATTGAATTATCTCGGTTATTCCTGGGTTGAGCAAGGTGTTCATCTTGAGCGTGCCCAAAAAATGATTGAACGCGCCGTGCAGTTGAAACCCCATGACGGCTATATTGTCGATTCGCTGGGTTGGGCTTTGTATCATTTAGGTGACCTGGAAGGCGCGGTCAGAGAATTGGAACGCGCGGTAGAGTTGCGTCCCCAGGATCCAACAATCAATGATCATCTGGGCGATGCCTATTGGCGCGTGGGCCGATTTTCTGAAGCCCGGTTTCAATGGGGACGCGCCTTAAGCCTTGATCCTGATCCTGATGCTGCGATTGAAATCCGGAAAAAGCTTGACGATCACCAGCATTCAAAGCATACGCGCCGCAGTGATTCTGAATTATAGCCTGTTTATTCCAGGTCCGGGTAGCTGTTGGTGTTGACGATATTGTTGTCGATATTGTTGTCGATATGGGCGGAAAAGTTCCTCTGCATATGACGATTCGCCATGACATATGATAGGTCGATGATGCAATCGGCGGTATCTTGCCTTGCGTATGCTAAGATCAATCTGTTTTTGGAAATTACCGGACGCCGGGCCGATGGGTATCATACTCTGGCCAGCCTGATGACATTTATCGCGCTGGGTGATCATGTTTTTGTTGCTGTTGATTCATCCAGCCCGGTTTCTGAATTTTCCTTAGAGACTGAGGGTCGGTATGGTTTGGAGATTCCAGGGGGGGCGGATAATCTGGCTCTTACTGCCGCTCAGATTATGGCTGAACTGGCGGGTCAGTCAGTTTCGGTCCGGATTAAATTGATCAAGAATCTTCCTCCTGCCGCCGGTTTGGGTGGTGGTTCGGCGGATGCAGCCGCCGTTATGCGCAGCCTTGCTTTGCTGTGGGGGATGGATATCAACACCCGGAAGATGCGGGAGGCAGCTCTTCGCCTGGGGGCAGATGTGCCGTTTTTTCTCAAGGGTCAGGCGGCTTATGTTTCCGGGATTGGCGAGTGCCTCTTGCCGGTTGCTGATCTGCCCCCGTTGGGGGTTTTACTGGTCAATCCGCAGCAACCTCTTTCAACAGCAGCGGTTTTTGAACGTTATTCCTGTTCCCATCGGGCCGGTTTTTCAGCATCATTTCCCTTTCCGGGTGACTGTGATCCTGGGGACCCCCAACAGATGGTGGCGGTTTTGAGTGACCGGAGAAATGATTTAACGGCTGCTGCATCAGAATTGATGCCCTCTTTACGCGATATTCTGGTGATGTTGTCACAGCTTGATGGGGTTTTGCTGACCCGTATGTCGGGGAGTGGTGCAACATGTTTTGCTCTTTTTGCTGATCTTGAAACAGCCCGGCAGGCAGCAGCACAAATTTATTCTTATCACTCTGATTTATGGGTTGTTGCAACATCTCTGCTGTCTCAAACGCCGCCGGCCAAAAGGGCTTCTGATTCATCAAAGTCACAGTGATGCCGGGCCGGATGGGGGCATGGCAGAAACTGTATCAATGCTTTGTGATTGATGTTGTTTTAGACTGTAGCTGGCGGGTTATTTTTGCGTAAATGGCGGGTTACTTTTGCATCGCTTTTTTGTGGATAAGTTTGTCGCGGCTAGATGTTTGTGAGCGGCTTCATCATCACCCGCTCAGCGGCTTGGCGTATCTGATCTAAGACATGGATCGGCCCGGTGAACTGATACTTCTGAAAAAAATGCTCAAGTCCGTTTAATTTCAGAACACTTTCCCCAAACATGCCAAGAAAGAATGCCGGGCCGGACGGCGAAAGAAGACCCCACCCATGCCAACAAAAGGCTCAACATAGCAGACATGAGGGACCGTCCCGATTGTCTCGATAATCCGTTTGGCTAGTAGGCGTTTGCCGCCGACATAGGCGGCCACGGGCTTGATGGGTGTGCATTGATTTTGGTCGGCAAAACTAGACTCCATGAATAAACTCACTCTAAAATATGCCCCGCCGTGTATCGCGGTGGCGGGTTGGCCGACATGCGGCCGGTGTTGGTCAGGAGTGCTCCTTTCACTCGGTTCGGGACGCTGTCACGCCCCGGCCCCCGCCTTTTTTTGCGGGCGGGGTATTGAGATAGTCATCGGGGACATCAAAGACCCGGTCATCATCATTAACCGCGGTTATTTCAACCTGCAGGTTGGCCCGGGGCATGATCTTGATGACCCGGGCTTTCAGGTCAAATGCCTGCCCCGGCCCAATCGAGTAGTGTGTCCGTTCGCGTTGTCCGCCGGTATAGATTGGAAAATCAATTTTACCGATGATCCGGAGCTGATCTTCCCCAACCCGGCGGACCGGATGATCGCCGCTGGGGGCACCGTTGGGCTTTCTTAAGGCAATCAGCCAGGTCTCATCTTCGGCATCCCATTCAAGGGGCAAGGCTTCGCTCACGGTTGCAATTTGCGTTTTAGAATCCCAACGCACAATCTCTCCGCCCTGACTGGCCACCAGCACCGGATGGCTGAGGGCAATCAGGTCACCAAAATGAGGGATCAGTCCTTCCATTTCGGTCCGGAACACAACAGTTATGCGGCGGTATCGGGTTTCAGCTGCACTGTGGAATGCCAGCCTCTGGGCCTGTTTTTTATCCGTAACGCCGAATAGTTGGATTTTAGCTGGCTGTTTTGGGCTGGCTTCACCCAGACCGACTGTGATGGTTTTGCGTGCCCAATTTTTGCGGTCAAAATATTCGGCCTCAACACCATCTGGGCTGTGTTCTGTGGGCAGGTTGAACCGGATTGAGCAGGAGCCTTTCACAATATTGCGCGGTGTAAACATGGCGGTGGGGATGGTCCTGGTTTCATCACGGATAATTGAGAGTGTCCCGTTCTGCTGGATGGGCGCAGCCAGGCCACATCGAGCAATCCTTTGCGCTGCCTGATGGAAACTGAGCGAGGTATCAAAGACCCCGTTGAACTCATCCCCGGTGCTGGCACAGGTTGCTGCCCAGGCCGCCAGTCCTTCTAAATCCAGCCGGCGTTCGGGCAGGCCCGCGCCATAGATGCTGTTTCTCGCCAGATCAGCCAATGCCCAGGCCGGAGAAGCCGTGGCTTTGGATGTGCTCCAGCCCCCCTTTTTCGTCCATTTTGGAATGCGACGCTGAGCAATGACATTGATCAGTCTGGCCGACCGATTGGAAAGCTGATCGGTTGCCCGCATTTTTACTGCGAGTAAGGTCACACCACCAAAATTGGACTGGTCGGTCAGGGTGGCTTTCAGCCCGGCCCAGCGCAGATCATGCCCGACCCGTGCCCGTGTATCGCGGGTATCCAGTCTTCGAAACCGCACCTCATACCTGTTTTGGGCCACGCTATAGCTGTAAGATCTCCGTACTGGTTTGTTTTTAGCAGCACTCAGGTTATGTCGGCCCAAACGCCGCCAATTTCCGGTGGCTTTTCCATCGGCATCAATGGTTCTGGCTGCGGCCTCAAATGATAATGATTTGTTTTCTAGATTCCCTTGATTATTTGCGAAAAACAGCCCGCGCGGTGCGACAATATCAATGCCGATTTTGGTGGCCTGGGTCCCGGCTGGGTTGGCGGCAAACGGCCCCAGCCACCCCCCGTCATCACTGCTGCTCAGTGCTTCCTGACCCACCACTTCACTGGCCTGGATAATATGGGGGTCAAACAGAGTCACCCGGCCATCTGGGGGAATAATCTCTGTCTCCACCCCGTCAAAAGAACTCAGCGGGCTGTCCTCAATCCGCATGGCCTCAATGTCATAGTCCCCCTGCCCAATCACCAGAAGCTGATGGAGATATTGCTCATCCTGTTCATCAAACACCGTCCAGGGTGTTGCGGCAAAATCCGGATAGACGATGTGGCGGCCATAGATGACCGGGATGGGCTGCCCCAGCCGGGCCTGGTTCCCCTGGGCCTGCAGCGAATAGGTTGGGGATGGTGCCGCCAGCCCATTGGCCCCAAAATTGGGGGATGCTGCTGAAAAATCTGGCGGCGGCAGAATAGCCGAAACCAGGGCTGCGCCGGCAACGGTGATTCCAATCTGAAGCGCGCTGAAACCAAGGCTGCCTGCTGCCAGCCCTGGGGCGATGGCCCCGGCCAGTGGCCCGGCGGCAACAGCCACCGCAATCATTAAAATGGCTCGCAGAGGATTAGACCCGCCACCCCCACCTTGCAGATGGGCATAAAAAACACAGTGTTCTCCGGCCTCAAGCCGCCGGGTTGCCCAGGCTATGGGCGGAATATCCTCAGCATTGATCTGACACCTTAACCCCGAGAGATCCAACTGGTCGGCCAGAGCGGTCAGACTCTCCCCGGCTTGCACAGATATCATCCGGGGCCGGAACGGATTGGCGGCGATCATCAGATTATGGGGCATATCGATAAAATCCTTCCAGTCGCCAGCCATGGGCCCTCAATGCCGCTCTGTTCTGCCAGACCACCCCGACCCCTTCGACCGCATGAACCACGCCTCCGCCATCAGCCTGGCTCCAGACCCCGCAATGGCTGGGGAACCGGGCCTGAGCCAACAACACACAGTCGCCTTCCCGCGGTGTTTTTGCCGCTTGCCATCTTTGCCGTTCGGGATGATCCCGAAAAAAAATCAAACGAGTCCGGATGTTGTGGTGATAGGGAATATCGGGGACCTTACGACCAAACTCTTGCAGCTGGATGGCCCGGACCAGCGACCAGCAGGTGTGCCCGTTTTTTTCGCTCTGATCATAGGCCAGCCCGATATATTTTGTCGGCCAACTCATCGGACCAGGCCGGGAAAATCGCCGGATTGATAGAGCCGGGACGGGACCGAACGATCGGCCAGATTAAATGCCCTGGCCCGGGCCTGGATCTGCCCACCACCGATACGGGCCTGGCTGAGTGTAAATTCCGGCGGCGGCAGCCATTGTGGTGTTGTGAGATCACTGGCCAGATAGGGCCTGAAGATCATCAATACCGGGTCGCTGCCGGTTGCAGCCTGGCGGAGTGACTGGGCAATCACCGGATCAGTGTTGTCAATGGTCAGAATAAAATCGGCGGCGGCTTCTTCGCTTATTTTTGGTAAGGTGGCCTCAAAGGCCACGCAAATAAAATCAACCCATTGCCCGCCATTGACCGGGGCATTTCTTTCCAGTTTGGCCCGCAGAACATCGCCGGGCCGGATATCCCTGACCACCCGGATTGGGGCCGGTTGGTTATCTTCTGTGATAAACAGAGGATGCCGGAATTCGAAGGTTTCCAGAACGACTTCATCAGCCGGGGACTGGGCCAGCGTTTCTTGTGCTTTTTGTGACCAGGCGGGCGGTTTCATGAGTCCGGACTTTCTACCCAATGCGTATCATCGCCGGGATCAAAGGCGTCCAGTGCCTCAGCATTCATGGCGTTGATCTGGGTTTCCAGGGTGTTTGAAACAGCCCGTAATCTTTGCGCCTCAGCCTGGGTATCAGTCCCAACTGCCGGGCCACCGGTCAGAGAACGCACCACCTTCCAGGTTGGCATGACGGCCTCAATCCGGTAACGAGCTTCCGTCTTGATGCGGATCACCATTGTGGCCTTGCGCTCACTCAGAGATGGTGGCGGTGGCTCTGGCGGTGGCGTGGGTATGGCCTGCAATGACCATGAGTCCCCGCCCCAAACAGCTTGCTGATTTTTGCCAGCCTTAGGCGGGGCTGTCTCAGTCGCATAAGCCGGGATCAGCCAATGGTCAGGATTTTCTGCATCTGGTTCTTGCAGTTCCCGGCCTTCGTCATCAACCAGAATGGGTGATTGGGTTGCTTTGTCCTCACCGAGTAAAAGACCCGTTTCAGGGTTGTAGTGATAGATTTTCATAAAAGACACCTCAGGTTAAAATTTGATCCAATGGATAAGATTAAGATGTCGGGGGACAACATTGCCCGTCACATTTACATTTTGTCCGGCTTGAAAAACGCTCTCCAAAACTTCTCTGTGTTCCCCAATCCCACTGCCAACAAGGAGTCGCCCTCTGGTGGCCGGCCTGGTAGGTGCAGGATGATGCCCGAATACTCCCCACCCAGTTGGGGGAACACTCAAAGCACCTTGTTCTCTGATTGACGAGACCGGGTTGCTTTGTGTCGCTCCGCGAATGAATAAATCGCGTGTATCAGGTACGCGGAAATGGTTGGCTTTGTTAGCGGTGGTGTCTGTGGTCAATGCGTAATTGTGACCGATGATATTATAGAGGTCGTTGTAATGGCTCTTTAGAACCCGCGCCCCATTGCAACGGAGCCAACCGGGGACAGTTTGTGGACCTGAAAAGGCAATTATAGTGCCAACCGGCAATCCCCCCCTATCTGTGTATTTAGGCAACAGGGGAGCATAGTTTTTATCCAACACCCCAAACGTTTGAGTCCCAATGCGTCCCTGAGCATTGGAGAGTGCCGCCACCCCATCCGACAACCACACCCGATAGGTGGTCGCACCCCTCAGCCAGATAACTGTTTTTCCTTGCCGTGCCCCGGCATCCACTTGCAGCTTGGCAATAAATTGTGGTGTGTGGCTTCCTGTGTTTCGGTAAACCACTTCCTGATAAGCCCGAACATCATATCGTTTCGGCCAATACCCCCGTCCATCTGGATAGCATCGCACATCAAATAAAAGCCCCCCACTATACACAGCATCCATATGTTGATGTCTTTGGATCAGCACATCGCCCAGAAATGACCCACCCCCCAGCTGGACCGGGTAGTAATGCCGGGTATCACCGGGTGTCTTGATGGTTTGGATATAGGGCGAGGTCTGAGAAAAACGGGGAGCATTGAAATGCTCTGTGGCTTGTTTAACCCGCAACGGCGTCATCAGCTTAGTATTATTGGTTCCGGTACGGGCCTCGGCTCCGGTGGCCCGGCGAGTATCTGTGGCTTCCTTAACCCGCAACGGCGTCATCAGTTTGGTGTTGTTGGTGCCCGCACGGGCTTCGGTCGGGCTGGCTTTGGTGATACGCGCGGTTTGCAGAGCATCCCGGGTTTCATCCCGGGCTTCCCGTGCCTCAGTCCGGTATCTTTGGGCATGGGCAACCTGGGCCGGGATCTCCCCGCCTTGTTGCTCCAGATCGGCAACCACTTTAGCCAGTGATTTAACCGGGCCACCATCGGTTGAGACAGTCATCTCAGCCCCGCCATGAACAATCTGATGCAATTTACGGCCTGCCGTTTCAATCGCGGTAACGGCGGCGGTGATTCTTTCACGCAAAGTCGTGGTCATAATGTTATCTCTCTAATTTAAGCCAAAAATTGAATGATCGGGCAGGGTGGCGTGAACCAGGATGCTGAATTGATCAATGGCATTGATCAGGCCATTGATCGGTTCGGCCAGAACCAGTTCAAGCATTTCACCTGACAGCATGGGTGCTCCACGCACCACCAGTGAGACTGTAACCCGCCAGAGATGCCCATCCAGCCGGGCTTCATACGGCCCGGCAAACCGGGCCTGTTGTTCAACCAGCCCCAGCCCGTTGCGCAGCGGGATTAAAAACGCCGCCGCACCGCCGGCTCCAATTTCCTGGAACCAGGCCTGGAAGGTCAGGAACTGATCTTCGTCAAAAACGAACCGGGCCTGATACAACGATTCAACATCGGTGGTGACCCGTCTGGCGCGTGGTGGCCCGCCTTCCATACTTGTGCGCATGACGCCGTCATTCAATTTCAGCTGATAGCCATCCCGCTCGGGCAGCGGGAGTATCTCCGGCCATTTTTGAAAGAGTTGGCTTCCTGCCGGGGGTGTTCCCGCGGGAATGAGGGGTTCTTGCGTCATGATCCGCCCCCACCGGGTTTGGCCGTGAAGCGTTTCGCCAGCACAGGATACAAACCACCACCCCGCTCAATATCGTCATTTAACCGGTCCGTGATCTCTTCGATCACAACATCAATCTCAAGACCGCCTTGTCCATCATCCCGGTGTTCAACCCGGGCTGGTGGCAATCCGGCTGGTTGCTGGATATTGACCGCAACAGTGACCCCGCCTGTTGGCCGGGCCAGCGCAGCCCGCAACAACGCATCAGCATTATTCATTTGTTGGGGCGTAAAAACCGCCTCACCGGTCTGGGCGATGATGGGGACCTCCCCGCTGCGCAACCCGGCGATCCGGCCCCCGCTATGCAATCGGGGAGCATCCTGAAAAGCCGTGATGGCGGCCTGGCGTCTGGCCGCCATCTGCCCGACAATTCCACCAGAATGGAACAAATCAAAGGCCGCATCAAAACCCCCGCCAAGAGAGAGACCACCCCCGGCAGAGGCTGCTGCCGGGCTGCCGCCAAAAACACCCCCCAAAGCCCCACCCAAAACTGACGCCAAAGGACCGGTGATGCTTTGGCGGATCTGAAGCCGTGCGATATCGACCAGAATTGAATTGACAAAAGATGTGAATGTGATCTTACCGGTGACCAAAAATTGAGCCAGGGCACTCTCCATGCCTGAGAAAGCCCCGGTGACGACCCGCTCAGCCGTCCCGGCGGCATTTTGGGCGGCCTCAGCAAATTGGGTGAACCCACGGGCTGCCGCCTCGCTGAAGGACAGATTTTTTTCTATGCCTTCATCGGCATTTGCCAGCATTCGACGATGGACCTCATCGGCCTGGGCCTTGAGTTGTTGGTATCCTTTCACCGCAGGGTCCAGACCGGCGACAACATCGCGATGCCATTGATTGGCCGCTGCCCGTGCCCGTTCATAGGCCGGGAGAGTCGCCACCAGCTGGGTTTTTATATTTTTGACCGCCGCCTCATGTTCGGCCAGGGTTTTCTGCCGGGATTCCTCAGCGGCTTCGGCCTGGGTAATTGTTGTAATGAGTTTTTCAATCTCGGCTCTCTGAGCTGCGGTTGCATCTTTGGCTTCACCACGAAATACCGCCTCAGCGGCCAGAGCTGCCTCAGCCTTCTGCAGGGCTTCCTGGCCTTGCAGCCGGGCCAGAGCCAGAATGCGCACAGCCTCAGCCTCAGCTTTCAGTTCAGCAATGATTTTTGTGGCCTTTTCCCCTGGCTCCGGAGCTGTCCTGGGCGCAGGATTTTTTATGTCAGTTTTGGGTCGATTCGGGTTTTGCTTTGCCAGTTCTTCCTGTCTGATTTGAGCATTCGTCAATGCCACAACAGCCGCCCTCAGCTGGGTAAAATGTTCAATCTGCTGTGCCGTCAGTTCTGTTCCTTTGCCTAAAAGATCATTATTTTGCGCCAGTATTTTTTGAACAGAATGAGAATACTCATCTGCCGTGATCAGACCCGCTTCCATATCTTTTCGTACAAGGTCCAACCCGGCGGCGACCCCATCCGATAGGGCGTCACCGCCGGAAATAGTGCTTATGTTTGCCGCCAATGCGCCGTGCAACCGACTGATCTCGTCTTCAATATATGTAATATCAGCCGCCACACGCTCCTTATCCAGGTCCCATTGAATATTGGCCACCGCTTTGGCGGCGGTGGTGGCTTTTTCTCCCAGATCCTCAAAATTGGCTGAATGCCGTTCAATCGCCCGTTCAGCATCACTGTCTTTGAATGATAGAAAACTCAGGGCCGCCAATGCCAGCCCCAGGACATTGAACCGACTCAACAATCCTTTCAGCCGTTTGGTCAGCGTCCCGGTTGATGCCGCAGCGGACCTGACAGCTGCGCCATAGGCCAGGACACCGAGTTTTCCTGCGGCAAATCCACCAACCGCCGCCGTCAGTGCGGCGACATTCCCACCCAGGGCATGGCTGAATTGCCGCAACGCCGGGGACCGCATGGCCTGGGTTAAATCACGGGTGGCCTCGGCCAGATCGGCCATAAAGCCGCCTTGATTAAAGTCTCGCTTCAAAAGGGTCGCCGCATTGCCCAGACGCTCCATTTCTGTTGTTGCGTTTTGCAGGGCCTTGGGCAATCCTGGGGCGGCTGCTTTGCGCAACTCTCTGGCCAGGGGTGGCAGTAATTTTTCGGCGGTGACTTCCCCGGCCTGCAACAGATCATTGAGTTGCTCCACCGTGACCCCGATGGCGGCGGCGGCCTTATTAAAGGCACCGTAAATGCGATCACCCAGCTGGTTGCGCAATTCTTCGGCCTGCACATTGCCTTTGGATATGATTTGCTGGAATGCCCGCAACGCTCCGGAAGTATCAGCAACCGAAAGATTAAACACCCGGGCGGCTTCACTGACCGCGATGAAGATTTCTCTCACCGGCTCTCCGGCCAGAGCTGTCCCATCCGCAGCCGCGGCCAGCTTGGAATATTGCGAGGCCGCCGATTCAAGATTCAGCCCCAGCCGCTCGGCCTCAGTCTGAATAAATTGGAACTCCGACCTGGCCCGGCGGGTGGTCTTAAAGACCGCCAGCAATGCTGACTCAATCCCCTGCATGGCTGCCCCGGCCCGGAACATTTCACGGGCCGCCAGCCCCAGCCCCAGCCCGGCAATGGCTGCTTTCAGCCCCCGGAATTGGCTCTGCAGGTCCCGGCTTTGGTGATTGAGATTTTTGGTTGCAGTCCCGGCTTTTTTGGCTTCGCGACCATACCGGCCCAGACCCTTCCCGGCATCCCGGCCAGCGGTGCTGAGCCGATCCAGTTCTTGTTTAGACAGCCTGACCTGACCGACCAGCCCCTGGCTGTCGGCCTTAAGAACCAGAGAGACTTCCAGATCAGTCATGTTTTTTTAGCCATCTTTTTTTGCATCGCTTCCAACGCCGCTGCCTCCAAAACCCTTACCCTCGTAAAGTCATCCCGACTGAGCCGGAGGCGGTGCCATGTTAATGCGGCCCTCAGCCCCTCATAATCCAGCCCGACTGGAATCCCGCTGGCAAACCGCCACTGACTGGACCCGACCAAAAACGCCTGCACGGCCGTTTGGTTTTCCGGATGAATGGCCAATAATTCATGATCCCTCCTGCCGCGCGCCCAGACCCGCGCGGCTTCAATCAGTTTTTTTCCGCAACCCCGGCCAATGCCTGGATATAGGCATAAAAAATTGCATTCAAAATCGCCGGCACATCCAACAGCTGATCAATAAGGTCCGGGGAACTATCCAGTTCCTCTCCATCCGTCCCGGCAATGCCTTCGACTGAAACCATGACCTCTTTCAAAAGGCTGCGCAGTTTCTGCGGATCACTCTCAGCCCCCTTCAGGGCTGTTGTTAATAATTTCCCGGCCATATATTTATATGTGACCGTAAAACTGCGCTGGCCCCATTTTCCCCCATTCAGAGGCATTTTGAAAGAAACCGGCCAGGAAAATTGATAGTCGGGATCAAATCGGAACATATTTTTTCTCCTTGGTTCTCCCTCTGGGGGGACCCCCCCTACGGGTCCCCCAGAGGTAATTGGTGTTTTCCCCCTACGGGTCTTCTGGTTCTCCCTCTGGGGGGACCCCCCCTACGGGTCCCCCAGAGGTAATTGGTGTTTTCCCCCTACGGGTCTTCTGGTTCTCCCTCTGGGGGGACCCCCCCTACGGGTCCCCCAGAGGTAATTGGTGTTTTCCCCCTACGGGTCTTCTGGTTTTTCCTCTGGGGGTACCCCCCCTACGGGTCCCCCAGAGGTCATTTGGTCTTTATTTAACCGTCAAAACCAGTTCATCATCACCGTTATGGGGGATGGCCTTGATATTGGCTGAAAAAAGGGTATAGCCCTCATAATCCTCATAGGAAGGGGCCAGAATCTGCACCGCTGGCAAAGCCAACTCAACAATCTCCCCGGCCTGGTTGCCGTTTTGCACCGTAAATGCGCCGGTGTTTTCAGCCGCCACCGTGGCAAACCAATCCTGTTCATTGGGCCGTTTGGCTTCCAGGCTGATTCGTCCCCCGGCATCCCGGTCCCCGATGATGACTTCCTCAGACCCAATCAGCGCGATATGTTTCACCGCATTATTCATATCGATCTCAATCGATCGGGCAATCGCGCTGGCTCCATGGGCCATAAAAACCGGCGTGTTGTCTTTCCCTACGGCCAGTGGTTTTTGAAAGGCTGTAAAATCGGCCTGTGGTGCGGTGGTTGTGGTTGGTGTCTCCCACAAACCGATGAAGGAAAAATCCATAACCGGGGGTTCTCCGGCTTCAATCCGGAAGGCCACATTGCCCCGTGAGCCGAGCATCTTATGCCGAACCCCATCGATGTAAAAATGAAACGAGACTGATTCATACCCGGTACTTACGGGTTGATAGATGACGCTTTCATTATCATCGGCGTCTGAAATGGTTTGGGAAAACCCACAGCCTCTGAGCAAGGGACCATAGCCGGGAACACTGCCTGCTGTTCCTGCCCCGGCCAGTTCAACCTGGGCCGTCAATTCCACATGGCGATTGGCCAGGGTTTGCGGCGATGCCCCTAATGCATCGCGGATGGTCCCCCGGTCCCGGGCGTCTGCGGCATAAGGGGTGAGGGTGACCTCACGCAGCAAAATAGCATCCCCCCCGACCGGGGCTGCATCAACCCCGTAAGTTGTTTCAACCTTTGCCAGGACCAGGCGTTTTCTGAACTGCAACATATTTTTTCCTTTACGCTTTAAATTTTTCGAAAACGCCGTTTGGCCGTGAAAATCAGTTGATACCAAACCGCGCCACCTTCCATCCCGGCCAGGTCGCCGCCTGAAAATGTCAACGGATCGTCATATCCCGAAGGCAACCAGCCAATCAGCTGATCCAACACAGCTGCCCTCAGGGTTTCAATTTCTTTGGCCGCCGCTTCACCTTTGGCATCCCGCAGATTTTTGACCACCAAAATGACCCCGATCTTTTCGGTCACCACCTGCTCAATCCCGGCGGTCAGCCGGTTGTTCCCGGCAGCTTCATTGAGCAGGACCACATAAGCTGTCGGGCTGGGGGGCAGGGACTTTTCATTCACCGCCGCCAGAGCCGCTGCGCCAGCTACATGGCGCAGGGTCTTTATTTTTTGTAATTGAGAAATAACTTGAGTAATCATGATCATCACGCCAGGCTTTTACGCAGAAAGTCTGCGATAATTTTTTCCACAACCTGCCCATCCCGCGAAGACAGCCCCAGATAAGGCCGGGCCGGGAGCCTGACTGCATGCTTGCGTCCGGCCTGGCCGCCCAGCTGATGGATGGCTCCATAAATCACATTGGTTCCGACCTCAGCCTCTTTGTCCGAGGAGCGGCTGGTGATGCTGTCGCGTAAAATTGTGCTCTTAACCAGGGTCTGCCCCCCATGAGCAAGCACCCGCTTTGAAGGCTTCCAGGCTTTCCCATCCGGAGAAGTCCCCCAGCCAAAACGATGACGCGTTGCGGTTTCTAAATGGGCGGCAATCAACGCCATTGGGTGGCTAAGATCCCGCCCGGCCAACGCGGTCAGGCGGTGGCGAATCTGGTCCATCCCCCGCCAGGTCAGACGCACCCCGGTCATTATAATGACCCGTGGGGGTCCCGTAGGGGGGGACCCCCCACGGGGGAACCAAATGTTCCCCAACGGCGGTGATCCGGATACAACACCTGGACGCTGTGCCCCGCAGTTTGTGATGCCAGAGCATCCAGCCCCAGTTTAATTTTCCCGGCCACAATCTTGTCCAACAGCGCAATCGCTTCACCCCGGATGGCCCGGTCATTCTCCCCGGCCCGGTCAGCCAGCATATGAACATAGGCCAGATCCACCGCCAGCCGTTTAAGCACAGGTGGTGGATCTGGCAGCGGCAGCCGGGCCACCCCCCTCAGATAGGTATCAATTTCAGCACTGGCAGCCGCCAGCCCGGCAGCGACCACATCGGCATTGATCGATCCGGTTCCATCGCGGTCGCTCAACTCGATCATCCGGTCCCGGCCATAGGCCGCCACCAGATCATCCAGATTGGCATATTTTCCTCCTGGGGGTGCCCCCCCTACGGGTCCCCCAGGAGTATCAGATTTTCCTCCTGGGGGTGCCCCTGTCTTTGTTTTTCCCTCTGGGGGTACCCCCCCTACGGGTCCCCCAGAGGTAATTGGTGTTTTTCCGGTTTTCCCTCTGGGGGTTCCCCCCCTACGGGTCCCCCAGAGGTAACCGGGTCCCCCGGCCAGACAAAATCAACCGCCAACCCCCTCTCAAAGCCCCGTTAAGCCGCCGCTAAATGCCGTTGGCTTTTTCTATGCGTTTCCCCTTGCCCCAGAACGCCAACCGCGCTATAGTCGCCTTATATTCAATCGGCGAGATGTGGCGTCTGACTGTCCGTAACCGATTGAATGGCCGAAGGGGGCGCCGCTTCGGCCTTTTTCATTTTTGGCGGCGATAGGCCAAAGTTCCTTTGCGGAGATTAAATAGATAATTTTCACCTTCGCTTTGAAAAATCGTAACACCCCGCCAGCCTGATTTATGCCAGTCAAAAACTGTCACCCCTGGGATTATTCCCCCGCCTGGGGGACCCGCAGGGGGGGTGCCCCCGGGCGGGAATACAAACCGGGCCAGATAGCGCCGCCTCAATAAGGCCCGGCCATCACGCGACCGCTCCCAATGCCACCAGATTTCATCCGGGTCCTGAAGGGCCAGAGCCAAAGCCATCAGATATTTTTTTCGGCCCCGTTTCCCAACCTTAAGCTGCCCGTCACTTCGCCGGAAAAGATCCTGCCCGATTGCTAACGGCTCCCCGGCCTTGTCAATAAACACAAATGCTTCCTGCGGCCCGGCACCTGATCGCCCGGCACTGAGGCTGAATGACCCCAGAAACTGTGCCACCGCTTCTTCATCCGGAGTCGATGGATCAATTAAAATACTGGCAGGCAAGGACCGGGCTGGCGGCAATGGCGGCAGTTTTACCCCGGCAGGAAAGGAAACCGGCAATGGTCCCTCATCTAAAGGCGGCGGGATATAGGCCCGCAGCCGGGCTTTGCCGACATTATAATCAAATCCCGGGGAAATGCCTTCGGGGACCCGCATCATCCGCCCGTTTCGGCGGTTTTTTACCAGGCGATGTTTGATTTTGGGCGGCGGGGAGACTTCATACCCAAACGCATCCATATCATCTTGCGAAAGCTGCTCAACCGTACACCGGCATCGCCAGCCATTGGGTGGGTAATGGCTGTCCCAGAAACCATCACCAACCAACCGCACCGTGCCATGCCACCCCCGGTGTTGTTCTCGGATGCGATCATCCAGCACCCCAACATATCTCAGATAGGGCCGCTGCGCGGCAACCGCCTCGATGCGCTGCCACCGGCCAGCCGCATAGGCCATTCTTGTATTGGTATCAAAAATAATCTTAAGACGCCGGTTAGACCCCAGCTGGGCATTGACCAGTCTTCCGGTTTTCGGGTCCCGGAGTTTTTTGCGCCCCCACCAGCCCTTGGCCTGAAGGATTGGCTCAAGATTTTTTTTAAACTCAGAATAAGCAATCCCTTTCGATATGGCCTGATCGACAGCGGCGCGAATATCTTCAAGGATATCAATGCGCATTGCCTTGGCGACTGTAAAGGCTAAAGCATGTTCTTCCTTCCAAATATCTCGCCACGAAAAACCAATCGCATAGCCTTTGGAGCGAAAAAATTGTACCGCTTCTTCCGGCGGCAACGGTTTGATATCAATCATTTTTTAACGGGTCCCTGCGTTCCGGAATCTTCCTCAACCCCGACCCGTCCAGCCAGCCGGCTTGCAAACAGGCTCTGAGCCAACTGATTTTCAACCTTTTTGGTGGGAATTTGATCAGCAACGGTTGCCAGCCGGGTTCCCAGATCATCGTAAGTTTGAGATTCTAAGACCACCTTGCCTAAGGGACCGGTGATGCTTTCGTGATCCCATTCGGTCAGTGTCTCAGCGGCCAATTCCGCCAACCAATCCCGGTCATCCGGTTTTGCGGCACCCTCAGCTCCTCCTGCAATTGTCCGCTGTTGTGTGGGCAGTTTAAGCACAGCCTCACCTTTTTGTGGTGCCCCCAGCCCCAGCCGCCGCCGGGCTTCATCAGCTGAAATCTCAACCCCCAGACTGGTTAGGCTCTCTAACGCTGCCGCCCAGGCCCGGGGATCATTGGTTCGCTCTTCTTCCTTTTCCTCACCTATCCGGAACTGGGGCAGGGCCTGACCGGGCCAGCCGGCATATCCCTGATCCAGGTTAAATCCAATCAACCACGGCATCAGCTGGTTGTTGAGGCATCTTTCAATAGCCCGCGCATCAGCCCTGCCGATATCTCTGCGCACCTTATCATGTTCCTTGCTGACCGCATGACCGCCGGCGATTGCATCCGTGGTTGTGGTCTGGCCCAGGACCAGCTTGGAAAGCTGCTGATCCATGTACTGGGCCAGCTTCTGATACCCTTCCTGACTGCCCCGTGTTGAGGCTTGAATAAACTCAATGTTCATCGCATCGGGAATGATCGCCGCAGCATCAGAAAAGATATGATAAACTGAGTTTAAGAGTTCCTTTTTTTCTTGGGAATTGACCCCCCGGCCATAGCGACCCAGCCGTATCGGCCGGCCATAGGTTTCCAGGAAAGTCATCCAGTCTCTGATGGCAAATTGTTTGGCTATGATAGAAAGCCCGGCCGGCCGGGCCAGACCCGTCTGCCAGGGCAATCCGGTCTTCAATCCAATCCGTGGCGTGAGGAGACGGGCTGGCGGCGGCTGTTTCCACCGCCCGGCCTGGTCCCGCAACCCAATTTGACCTTTTTGATCGAAAGCAAAAAGATGCGGCCCGTGATGAATAAACTCAAACGGCAACCACCGCCCATTCATGCTGCGCCACCGCATTTCTATGATGGCGATTCCTTTCCCAATCGCATCAAGAAAATAACCCAGCTGTTCTTGCAAGATGCCACTTTCTAAAAAATCTTCCGCCAGCCGCCGGGCCTGGATTGGGACTTCCGGACCAGTTTCAATACGCATCGGCATCTGGATCAGGTGATTTTTACGCTGCTGCAGGACGGCAGCATAATGTGCATCAATACGCTCCAGATATTCCGCCAGCCGGAACCATGCCGAAGGATCCCCGCTATCAGCAGCTGAGGATGCTCTGGCCAATGTCATAAGATTAACCCGACCCATCGGCCCATCATCCCCCGGCCCAATCCGCAACGCATTTCCTGAAGGTTTATTTTGAAACAGCGACTGGATTTTCTCGCTGATATTTTTGGCAGCGGTTGTCAATTTCATAACGCCAGCCCTCTTTTATAAAATGTCCCCCTGGCTCCGGCCCAGACCGGGTCAGGGATATCTTCTTCATCCGGATTCGGATCATGCCAGGCATCATAGGCATATGCGCTGTCTTGCTCCCGGCTGGCCTGATAGGCCAGGGCCAGAGCCATGGCTGCATCGCCATGACGGGGCTGGCCATCACTGCCTTTGTAAGCCTCGCCACCAATTTTTGCGATTCCCCCTTCCTCACGAATGGCCCGTAAATCTAATCGTAAATCAAGAAATGACGGAATGGTAATCGAACCATCTTCGAATGCAGCTCTGAGCGGCGGCATGGCGATGCGATACCATTCGCGGCTCAGCTTGGTTTCCCGGACCAGGCTGCCCCAGTTCTGATTGAGGCGTTCGGCTAAGCCGGCCCCAATCCCTCCGGCATCAATCGAAAACAAAATCAGCCGCGGCAAGCTGGTAATCAAAAAATCAGCAATCTTTTCCTGAACCGAAAACGGAAGGCGGCGCAATTCTATCAACCCCCGGCCCAGCCGCCTCAAAGTTCGATCCGTTTGCAGAATATAAATGGCTGAAGGGTGACCCGTCCGGCCAACATCCATGCCAACATAGGTTAAAAGCAATGGATCACATCCTTCGATGATTGGTGAAAGATGATCTTTGATCCAGTCTTTCAGGTCCCCATCCCCGGCCCAGCAACAAACCGGAATGCTCCGGTCCATCCGGGCTTCTATCAGGGCAGCATTCAAAAAAGCCCCCCGGCCTGCTGCCGGGATTGCATCCAGTTCTTCCCCGGAATCTGCCCCATATTCAGCCCGGATGCCTGCCTCAAAATCCACCGAAAAACCAGCCGAATAAGGAACGCCTTTTTGGTGGGCAATCCGCTCGGCCAGCCCGTCTCTGATTGCATCAGAAAATGTAATCCGTATCACTTCATGTTTCTTATCCCCTGACCGGCAATCCTGGACCAGCAAATTGAACGGGTTATCAACCCCGTTATGGGTTGAAACGACACAGACCCGACCACCCCAAACCAGCATCGCAACCGCTGCTTTCATCAGGCCAGGTAAATCGTCATGCCAGGCCGCCTCATCAATAATGACAAATCCCTGCCGACCCCGCAGCGACCGGGGCCGTGATGAAAGAGCCAGAACCTCAAATCCGGACTTGAACTTCAGGCGAAACGCCTGAATGCTTTCACCATTTCCCTGCCACAAAGTCTCGCCATATTCAGCGATGGCCGCATCCACCCCTTCACCCCATTGGGCCGCCACATCGATAAACTCGCGCGCCATATCGCGGGAGGTCCCAATGTAAAGCACATCCATGCCCCCGGCATCCCGCCGGGCTGCCGCCGTCAGGACGGCGGCCCCTCCCAGGGACCAGGTGATGCCAATCCGCCGCGATTTTTCAACAACCAAGACTGAGTGTTGCTGCGCCGCCTGGAGGACCCGGCGCTGATATGGCAACAATGTGTTGACCGAAGGTTTCATTAATCTTTGATCCCTAAGGCAGCATTCAAGGCCGCAATCGATTCAGGCGACAAGCCCTGTTCGTTGGCGACTTTGGCGAGAGCTTTGGCATCGGTTTTTGCCTTGTCCCGGGCCGCCTTCTCCAGGCGTGCTTTAGCTTCTTGTTCGGTGTTAAATTTTAGGGCCGTTGCGGTGTTTTTGACCAGACGGCCTAAGGACTCGATCTCTTTAATCTCCAGCGTGCCAGCCTGCAGAACCCGAAATGCGGCATCCTGAACCAGGTTGACCAGGACACTCAGGGTCTTTGAATGATCCATATCCGGCCCGATATCCTGAGCAATCGCTTTGGCAATCTGTGTTGTTTCGGCCAGCCGGACGGCGACTTCACGAGCCTTCTTCATCCAGCGACCAACCGAAGAGCGCGATGCTTCAATTCCCTGCCGCTCCAGCCAGCTGACGATTTGCTTCAGGTTGTAACTTTCTTCTAAATACAGCCGCCGGATTTCCTGCCGGATTTCCAGCGGAAGCCGGTCTATTTTAGATAGTCTGCTCATCAATGGCGCAGTCCGGGATGCCAGGCCCGGCCCCGTGCGACATCGCGCCCCCTTGTCGTCAGGGACCACCGCCCTCCGGCTCCTTGTTCAATCAGCCCTTGCTCATCCAGCCACGCCAGGTCGCTCCCGACCAGGTCATCGGATGCTTTGTATCCTAAATCAGCCAGAGCCTCCCCCACCGCCCATCGGCTGGCTGTTGATCCTTGCGAGAGTAAAATCACGATATCCCGCCGCCGCTCTTTATCGGTAAAATCGCGGAAACTCATCCCTTCTTTTCCCCATTCAACATAGACAATGAATTGGCCACGAACGGGTGTTTGGGAAATCATTCTCTCAGACATTGATTGAAGGCGTTGCGCCTTGCGGACAAAATGCTTAATCTGCGCCCCTGATTGACAGGGTCGTTTTGTGGTGAGAGAATTTGGGGCGTAGCCAAGCGGTAAGGCATCGGGTTTTGATCCCGTGATCGCAGGTTCGAATCCTGCCGCCCCAGCCATCATTCAGCATCAGACCAGGCAACCTGTTTGCCGGGTTGGGTGTTCTTTGGTCGGTTGTGTTCTTTGGTCAGTCATGTTCTTTTGTCTCTTATTCCCGTTCCGGCTGTGGTCATTGTTTTGAGTTTTTGTTTTCGCCGGGATTCAGGCATTCTGGATTAAAAATTTTTTTACGTTCATCATTATCACGGAGATTTTTCCATGTTTATTCCTGACCTGTCTCACAGAACTCACAGACAAAGACGTTTTTTTACGCCATGCGATGCGACCGGTAAGCAGTCTTTTCGTTTTTGTCGGCGTGCCCTCTTTTTGGCTGTGATGATTCCGTTATCTTTGGTGGCGGCATGCTCTGATGATTCATCAAAGAAACTGTTTGGGGAGAATACTGTTCTTGAGGAAATATGGCGGCTGCCGGGTTTTTTACGTCCCGAATCGGTTCTCTATGATCCCGCCCGGGAAGTTGTTTATGTATCGAATATGAATGGAGGGGGGACCGAAAAAAATGGTCAGGGTTTCATCTCCCGTATATCACCAGAAGGGAATATTCTTGAGTTACGCTGGATCGATGGGTTGAATGCTCCCAAGGGGATGGGGGTCGTCGATGATACGCTCTATATCGCCGATATTGATCATTTGATCTTTGTGAATATCGAGACCGGAGAGAAGGGATCTTACCGGGTCGATGGGGCCAAATTTCTCAATGATGTGGCTGTCGATTCCAACCGAATCGTTTATGTTTCTGACATGCTGAGTGATTCTATTTACCGGCTCAAGGACGGTCTGTTGCATCTTTGGCTCAGGGACAGTGCTCTGGAGTCCCCCAACGGCCTGGAAGTCAATGGCGATGATCTGATTGTTGGTTCCTGGGGAACCGAGATAGACCCCAGCTCTTTTGCAACCAAAATCCCGGGCAGTCTGAAAAATGTCCGGATCGCTGACCGGTCAGTGACCACAATCAGCCCGCCTTTCGGGAACTTAGACGGGGTTGTTATGCTTCCTGACAGGAGCGGTTATACAGTGACGGATTGGTTGACCGGTGGGTTATGGCTGGCTGAAACGGATGCCGCGCCCCGCAAATTACTCGATCTGAATAAAGGCAGTGCCGACCATCATATGATCCCAGGGTCCGGGTCTGCTTCCGGTGCTGGTTCATCTCAAAGCGGGATTATCCTTATACCGATGATGCTTGATGATTTTGTGATAGCCTATCAGATCACAAATCATCCGGCCGGTAGCTAAAAAGGTATCTGCTGAGAGGGGATTAACAGCAGCTTTCTGAGGGTTCCAGGGTGACAGTATAATCCTCCCCTTTGCTTTCCCTGGGGTGACGGCGTGTATCTCTGCTACAGTCAAAGGGGGGTGCTTGTTCTGCGGTTACCCCGACCAAAGGCTCAACACCCACCAGCTGACCAGCGTAAGGGGGTGAGGTATACAGGCGGAAGGTCTTTTCGCATACAGCCATACGCTCCCCGCGCTCCAGGGTATGGCCATCATCATCGGTCACCCTGCGCCAGGGTCCTTTATAAATGACCGCATGCTTATGATCAAAACAGGGACCTTCTTTTCCTTTATGGGCGACCACAGTCATGGAGCGGAATTCAATACCCTCAATGACCTGCCAGGGTTGAGAGGCCCGCTCTACAATCTCAATCCCATGAAAGCCGGTTTCCTCAAAGGCAGTGAGAAAATCACGTTCCTGATACGCTCCTGAAATGCAGCCCGACCAGAGATCCGGGTCAGCGCGCAAATGATCCGGGACCGGTTCATCACAAACAATGTCCGATATGGCGGCCCGTCCTCCGGATTTCAAAACCCGGTAAATCTCGCGAAACAAATGGCCCTTATCTTCCGGCCGCACCAGGTTGAGGACACAGTTGGATAAGACGCAATCAATACTATTGTCAGCAATCAGAGGCTGTGCACGTAAATCGGATAAAAAAGTTTCATAGGCCGCCAGACCATCCAACCCGCTTACCGGATTGGCGGCCAGGTAATGCACCACCGCATCAATATCTGTTTTGAGATCCTGAATTTTCGCACGATGAAAGGTGACATTATCCCAGCCAATTTTTCCGGCAATCGCCTTGTGGTGACTACGAGCTAAATTCAGCATATCCGGGTTAAAATCAACCCCGATGATATGCCCATCCCTGCCAACAATCTGGGAAGCGATGTAGCAAATTTTTCCACCACCAGATCCCAGATCAAGAATGGTTTCTCCTGGCTGGACATAGCGGGAGGGATCACCACAGCCATAATCTTTTTCCAGAATTTCCTGAGGCAAAACCTCCAGATAACGGGGATCATAATCGACCGGGCAACAGAGTGCCTGTTCCGGTTTCTGGGCGGCCCCGGCATAACGGTTCAGGACATTTTGTTCCTGGTCAATGATCGCTGAATTGCTCATACATGCCCCCGTGCTTTTTTTTCAGGTTTCTTCTGATGTTGAATGACTTCCCGAATTTTTTCAAGACGAACAACTACCGGTACTAAAAGACTCCAGAACAGACTGGCCTGGAGAAATTGGTCGCTGATAAAGGGATGGCTCCGGCGACAGGACTCGAACCTGTGACCCAGCGGTTAACAGCCGCTTGCTCTACCAACTGAGCTACGCCGGAAAAATCAGTCAAACCAATCGATTCTATTAAACTTACTCTATAGCAGATTGTGTAACAAACAAGAATTTCCAAAATTGACGTAAAAGACGTTGATATAAAAGCCGTTGAGAGGCAGTACATGGCTTTTATATTGATGAACACCCTGAGAGCACTCGACGGGCAAGCGTATCTGGTGGTTCGGTTTTGGTCTGAGACATATTCGGGATCATTCTGTGATTGACAAAAAGAACATCATGGAGGTACGGGCCGGAATCGAACCGGCG
This sequence comes from Alphaproteobacteria bacterium, assembly GCA_965199175.1. Classification (GTDB taxonomy): domain Bacteria; phylum Pseudomonadota; class Alphaproteobacteria. Next base: position 1,093,455 of record OZ240684.1, on the reverse strand, counting down.
TACACGGATTTGCAATCCGCTGCATAGCCACTCTGCCACCGCACCTTTATGATTGATCCGTCAATGGTCTGTAAGACCTGAGTTTACAGTGATTATTCTGTGTTTTTCCTTATCTGTTATAATGATGCACCAACGGGCTATAAGAACCGGGTTTACAGTGATTCGTCATTGACAGTGATTATTTCCTATTTTGGATTATTTCCTGTTTTGCTTCCTATAACCGATCCGGATTACAATCACCCGGGACTTATAGTCGTAAACCCTGATTTTTTTCAAGAGATGGTCGGGTTTAGGTCAGATTTATGGCATATATTCTGCCCTACAGCATCATGAGACCATGGTTCAACTGGTTTTCTTAAGAGTATTCTGGTTGTGAGCGGAATAATGAAAATTGAGCAGAATCAGTCTTCGAAGGACTCGATACGAATCATCAGAGGGTTTTCGGCAATTTCCGGAATAGCAGCGGTGGTTTCTAAAGCTGCACAGAGATCGGCCTCGAGGCAGGCATGGGTGACAATGATCACAGGGACCAACCCGTTGTGATCTTTCTGGCCATGCTGGATGACGGTTTCCATTGAAATCGAACGCTCAGAAAGACAATGGGCAATCCGGGCGACCACGCCGGGTTGATCCTGGGCCATGAAACGAAGATAAGCAGCCCCGTGGCGTTGGGATATCGGGGCCGGGAGCAATGGCTCCAGAGCGGTGACAGGGAGAGAAAAAGCCGGGCATACCAAACCACGCGCCAGATCTGCCAGATCAGCAACAACAGCCGAACCGGTAGCCAGACCGCCTGCTCCGGCCCCCTGGTAAAAGGTTGGGCCAACTGAGTCGCTTCCAACCTGGATGCCATTTTCGACCCCTGCAACCCGGGCAATATCACTGTCCTGAGGGATCAGACACGGATGGACCCGTTGTTCAATCTGACCATCTTGCTCTTTGGTGATCCCAAGCAGCTTCACTTGAAAACCAAGCTCCTCAGCATGGGTAATATCCGTAGGGGTAATGGATCGAATTCCCTCAATATGGACTGATCCAAAATCAACGCAACGGCCAAAAGCAAGTGCCGCCAGCAAAGCCAGTTTATGGGCACTATCAACACCATCAATATCAAAGCCAGGATCGGCTTCGGCATAGCCAAGTTCCTGACTTTCCTTCAGGATATCGGCAAAAGGACGCCCGGTCCGGGACATTTCGGTGAGAATATAATTACAGGTCCCGTTGAGGATACCGACAACCCGGTGGCAACGATTGGCAACCAGACCTTCACGCAGCGATTTTACAATCGGAATCCCGCCGGCAATAGCGGCTTCAAATGCCAGACAAACCCCTTTTTCTTCAGCAGCTCTGGCTAAATCGAGACCATGATGGGCAAGCAATGCTTTATTGGCAGTGACGACATGGCGACCATGGGCAATGGCGGCTTCGCAGACATTCTTGGCAATGCCTTGTGCTCCTCCGATCAACTCGACCACCGCATCAGCCTCCACCTGAGTGGCCATCTGGATGGCATCCTCAAACCAGGGAACCGCCGAAAGATCAAAACCATCACGATTGCCGTTACGATCCAAATCCGACCAGGCGACGATACGTAACGCACGCCCACAGCGCGCAGCCAGCCACTCAGCTTTATCCAGGAGGATGCGGGTGGTCCCGCTGCCAACTGTGCCAAGACCGGCAAGGGCAATCGTGAATGGCTTATTCATGCGTATTATCCATCAAACCGGCACCAGGAATCAAAGATTGGCACTGTGTTGTTTTGGGCTATCCGGAACAAGCGATTGGCTGAGTGCCTGGGTATTGAGGTCAGATGATGGAGGGGAATCGGTTTGAGCCGCAGCGTATTTTTTGAACATGGCTTTGATTCCCCGTAAGGCCTGACGGATACGTTCCCGGTTTTCAACCAGGGCAAAACGAACATGATCATCACCATAAGTCCCAAAACCCAGCCCCGGAGCCACGGCAACTTTTGCTTCACGCAACAGTAATTTGGAAAATTCCACCGATCCCAGGGCTGCAAAAGCCGGCGGAACAGGAGCCCAGACAAACATAGTCCCCAACGGCTTAGTAACCGGCCAGCCCAGAGCATTTAATCCATCAACCAGAATATCACGGCGGCGGCGATAGAGAATACGGATATCATTGACGCAACTCTGATCTCCATTGAGTGCCGCTGCCGCAGCAACCTGAATAGGGGTAAAAATCCCATAATCAACATAGGATTTTATGCGGGCAAGGGCTTCAATCAAGCGGGGATTACCGGCGGCAAAACCGACTCTCCACCCCGGCATCGAATATGTTTTAGACATTGAATAAAATTCAACAGCGTAATCTTTTGCGCCTTTAACCTGCAATATCGAAGGCGGGGGATCGCCAAAATAAATTTCAGCATACGCATTATCGGAAATTAAAATCAGATCATGGTACCGGCAAAAATCAACAATGGCTTGGTAAAAATCCAGATCAGCCATTTCCGCAGTCGGATTAGCGGGAAAATTAACAATCACTCCCAGGGGTTTTGGCACGGTGTTTTTCACAGCCAGACTCAGCCCTGTCACGAAATCATGCTGAGATCCGATGGGAACCGAATGGATGGCTGCCCCGGCAATAATAAAGCCAAAAGCATGAATGGGATAGCTGGGATCAGGAGCAAGAAAAACATCCCCTGGTCCGCTGATTGCCTGGGCGAGGTTGGAAAGACCTTCTTTAGAACCAATGGTGACAATACATTCTGTTTCAGGGTTCAGATCAACATCAAAGCGGCGTTGATAATAACCCGCCAAAGCCTTGCGTAAACCCGGAATACCCCGGGAATTAGAGTAGCGATGAGTCTTGGGATCCTGTGCAGCCTCAGCCAGTTTGGAAAGGATATGAGGCGGGGTTGGACTGTCAGGATTGCCCATGCCGAAATCAATAATATCTTCACCAGCTGCCCGGGCGGCTGCCTTCATGGCGTTGACTTTTGAGAAGACATAAGGCGGCAAACGCTGTAAGCGGGAGAACGGATGATCAGACATACCAAAAATCGAGAATACTCAGAGAAAACGTCCCGGGGAAATTTCAACGAAGAAATCAAATGATTCTTCTCAATCCTTGCGGATATATCAGCCATCAATACTGAATATCGGATCAATACTCCATATGAATTTCAGCACGCTGATTCCCCCGTTGTCCGGCTGGCATGACTTCCAGAAAAAGGGGGGCAGAATCCGAAAGGGCGCGAACAGATAACCGGTCACTGTCAAAGCCATTGGCTAAAATCAGGTTGGCAATAGCCTGGGCACGCTCCAGAGATACTGAAAAATTGGCAAGTTGATGATCCAGAAGCGGCATATCATTGGTAAAGCTGCTGGCGTGACCGACAACCCGCAAACGGGCATTTTTCTGATTGGCCAGGTCAACCACTTTCTTGATATGGCGGCGATCATCCAGAGAAATATAAGATGATCCAAAAGGGAAAAAGAGAGTTCCCATTTTCATGGAAACAAAACGTTGCTCTGGTTTTGGTGTGGGGGCGGCCCATTGGGTGATGATGGTTTCATCACGGATAGGTTCATCCATGGAGGAGGCATCCATAGTGGTTTCAGCAATCGGCTCCGGGGTCACCTGCTGAGAAGGAGCATCTATGTCAAAAGGTGCTGGCGGTGCGGATAGTGGGGCAACGGTATCGGCAATAACTGGCTGAACCGGTGCGGGTGTCGGTTCAGCGGAAGATAAGAGTGCCCCGGAAGCTGTAAGCGATGCGTCTTCGAGCGCGGTTTCCTGTTCGATCCCGGTTTCCTGGCGGTTTTGCTCTTGCTGTTTTTCGTCTTCTTCATAAAGGCGATCACGGGTATCAGCAATCAATCCTTCGGCAGGGCGTGCGGGAACTGAAGAAACATCCGGGTAGTCCTGGTCACTGCCAGGGGCTTCTTGTCCCGCATAAGGTGATTCGTGTTCTTCATCGCCAAACCAGTTCAATGGATTAAGCGATTCACAGGCCGATAAACTTAAAACCGAACAAATGGCCCAAAGAGCCGCCACATTCCGGGCAGGAAACAATACCAATCTGGAAGACATTTGTTTCTTTTTTCGTATGCTGTTTTTATGCTTATGCATTTTATGCTTATGCATTGTCATTTTTCCAGATTATTATTTTTGTGATTATTTTACTTCACAGAACCCATCATATTATAAAATAAAGCCTATTTTTTACCAATTCTCAAGCATCAATCCAAATGATAAGATCAATCGAATGTTTTGTGTTTTCATGCAAAGAGTCATAATTGACCTGATGACTGAGGTGGCTTAACAGAGATATTCAATCGTTATCCTGTGACCAATACCGGGCTTGTGTTTTACTGGATGATGCTCTTTAAAAAATTTAAATTTCAGGTATGAGATTGTCGGATATTTGCCTGAGCAACGACATATATTCGTTTTCTTAACCCATTCATTTCCTTAACCCATTTGTTTCCTGAAACAAAAACCTTAAGACAAAAAATCTCAGAATACCTTAAGAAAGAACTTTAAAGCGAAAGAGCAACCAGCATATTTTTCATTTTTTGCAAGTGAGATAGCTTATGACCAATCCAACCCGTTCTCCCGGACCATCTGCCGATCATCCTCCACAATCCGATGATATGTCACGGATTGTCTCTGAGGCTGCTGAAAAAAGTCAGGAAATGATCAGACAATTTCTGGGGCAGAATGCTCACCATCATCACGGTACGCAAAGCGGTGACGGTAAGGTTGACGCAGACCCGTTTAATCTGGGAGATGCCTTTCTTCAATGGGCAACCAAAATGGCTGCTGATCCGGCTAAAATGGCAGAAGCGGGCTTCAATTTATGGCAAGGATACGCCAATATCTGGCAGAATGCAGCGAAAAGTTTTGATGGCCAGAAGGTAGAACCAGTCGTTGCAGCCGATGCCCTTGATCGACGTTTTCGGCATGATCACTGGAATGATCATTCGGTCTTTGATTATATCAAGCAATCGTATCTTTTTACATCTCAATGGCTGACTGGTTTAGTGCGTGATGTGGATGGTCTTGATCCGCAAACAGCACGCAAGATGGATTTCTTTACCCGCCAATTTATTGACGCCATGTCACCGAGTAATTTCGCGCTGACCAACCCGGAGGTTTTGCAGGCAACCGTTGAGACCCGTGGTGAAAATCTGGTCAAAGGTTTGCGCAATATGCTGGATGATCTCGATCAGAAGAATGGTCGATTCAATATCAGCATGACGGACCGGTCCGCCTTCAAAATCGGCGAAAATATCGCCGTAACTCCCGGAAAAGTGGTCTTCCAGAATGAGATGATGCAGTTGATCCAATACACACCGACAACGGAAAAAGTCAATAAGCGGCCTTTGCTGATTGTTCCTCCCTGGATCAATAAATATTATATCCTTGATTTGAATACCAGGAAGTCTTTCGTCAAATGGGCTGTCGCCCAGGGTCATACTGTTTTCATTATTTCATGGGTTAATCCTCAGGCTGATCTGGCTGATAAGAATTTTGAAGATTATATGATTCAGGGCATTTTTGCGGCTCTGGATTCTGTGATCAAAATAACCGGCGAAAAAGATGTCAACGCAGTTGGCTATTGTATCGGCGGGACTTTGCTCGGTTGCACATTGGCGTATATGGCGGCTGCCCGTGACCAGCGAATCAAGAGCGCGACTTTTCTGACCACGTTGCTTGATTTTTCTGATCCGGGAGAACTCGGCGTTTTTACTGACGAAGCTCAGATTGAGAAACTGGAATCGCGCATGGAGGAAGCCGGCTATCTTGAGGGCCAGGATATGGCCAATGTTTTTAACATGTTACGGGCCAATGATTTAATCTGGTCTTTTGTGGTGAATAACTATCTGCTCGGCAAAGATCCCTTCCCATTTGATTTATTGTATTGGAACGGCGATTCGACCCGTATGCCCAGGGCGATGCATAGCTTTTATCTGCGCAGTTGTTATTTGGAAAACAAGCTGGTTAAACCGGGCGGTATCAAGCTGAATGGCAAATCGATTGATCTGAGGAAGATCAAGATTCCCTGTTATTTTCTTTCGACCCATGATGACCATATTGCTCCCTGGAAATCGACTTATGCCGGCATGCGTCAATTTTCAGGTCCGGTCAATTTTGTTCTTGCCGGCTCTGGTCACATTGCCGGGGTGATCAATCCGCCCGAAGCCGGGAAGTATTGTTTTTGGAATAATCAGAGCAAGCCTCAGGATCCGGATTCATGGTTTGAGACCAGCACCCAGACTGAAGGATCGTGGTGGCCGCAATGGAATGAATGGGTTGCCGAATTTTCGGGTGGTTCTGTTGCGCCCCGCTCACCGGGAGGAGATGTCCTCAAGCCTGTTGAGGATGCACCAGGATCCTATGTTCTGGATCAATCAAAGGCTTGATCATATCCACCCTTTGGAGAGGGCGATGCGTTGGTGCTCTGATGCTCTGATGCGTCCGGGTTGATCGAATCTGTTGGTCAGATAGAGCGTGTTCTTGTATCGGGAGCGATCACCGGTCTGAGTGGGTCTGGCGGTGTTCCTGCGCCAATGCGCGATATTTTTCTGGCGTTGTGGTGAGTATGTGCCGCTCGGCATCATTGACTGGCCGCATGAACTGAGCCGGATTACCGGCCCATAATTCACCCGCTTTAACGATTTTTCGTGGTGGGACCAAAGCCCCGGCGGCGACCAAAGCCCCGGTTTCCACAACAGCACCATCAAGAACACACGCCCCCATACCAATAAGGCAGCCGTCTTCAAGGGTACAGGCATGGATAATGGCATGATGACCGATGGTGACATTGGCACCGATGGTCGTGGGCAAGCCATCGGAATGAACATGGACCACCACCCCATCCTGGACATTGCTATTGGCCCCGACCCGGATCGAGTTCATATCACCGCGCAAGACCGCATTGAACCAAATATTGACACCTTCACCCAGCTCCACGTCACCAATGACCACCGCTCCATCGGCAATAAAGATATCGGCCGCCAGACGGGGCATATGATCCAGATAGGGGAGAATAAGGCCAGGCATGGGAATGCGTCTTTCATCAATGGTGTTTATAGAAGGATGTATGACATGGGTATTTTTATCACCCATATCAGTTGATCTGTTCTGGATTTTTATTCGCGATATCAATCTGATGCAACGGCTTCCTCCTGGTTGAAAGATCTATTTGTGTAATCATTTTGAGTATGATCGACAAGGGAGGTACTTTTTGCGCCATTTTGACTTGTCCCATTTTCACTATTTTCCATGTCAGTTTCTGGATTATTTCCCATGTTATGTTCTGCGTTATCTCTGATACGCGGGGGTGGTTTGCGCCAGGCAGTGAGATTTTGGCCGATTTCCCGGTAAAATTGCGGGATCAATGTTTCCAGATCAGTAATGAAATTGGTTTGTTGCGCAAACCGGGACCCAAGTGGTTTTGCCAGATAGATATGGAAGCTGACAACCTGAAGGCCGGATTTTCCTTGTTCAATGATTGATGGATCGGCAGAAATTTCTGAAAATGGAAACTGTGTGATTTCGCTTCTTCCGGGCCAGTTGAGCCGGATATGAATATCTTCGGTCTTTGAGGATTTAACCTGGCGGATTAACCAGTTAACACGAGCTTTGGACGATTTTTTGTCTTCTGGAGCAGAGATCGTCATACCAACTTCCAATATGCGGCGCGCAATATTGGCACGAATTTCAATCGGTGCTGCGCTATCAGGGATATCAATGCAGCAATAGAGATAATTTTTTTCCCGCAACAGTTTCAACGCATTTTCTAGCCGGGTTTTTGGATCCCTCATATGCTTACGGGGTAGTTTTTCGATGACGAATGTCTCGGTTTGCCGGCTGAGAATAAGTGCCAGATTACGGGTTTCCTGGTGCCATGCTTCAAGAACAGTATACGCTTCTGGCGACTTAGCCGGTATTGTGCCATTGGCTAAGATGAGACGATTCAGATCAGACCATGCGGCCGGCATGCGGTTAAACCCTCTGACGCCGCTGCTTTCATGGCTTAAAAAACGCCGAAATTCGTTGAGTAATAAAGATTGATCCGTATCGGCAATATCCTGATTGTTGAGCAAGATATCCACAGTCGTCAGAATAGACATCCAGGACCAATGAAAAACCGGAATTTTTGAGCGTTTTTTGTGAATTCTCTCTAAGGGATGTATCTTTGGAGAAGCAGTGAATTGGTTGGAGATCGTTATCAGGCAATCAACGCCGTATTCCTTTGCAAGGCTACGATAACGCTCAGTTTGTTCCTCACATAATGCGTTTGCGCCGACCTTGGCTTCCACGAGTGCGCGCCATTCCCGTGATCCGGTTTTGACGACAATCAAGCCGTCAGGTCGGTCGTCTTTGAACGTGTTATCACTCTTAAAAACAACTTCCGTATATGTTACAATCGACCCACGTTTACCGACTTTTTTTCCAATGGATACCAGTAACGAGTGACCAAATTCGTCAACTTTCGACAAGCAGGCTAAAAAAACTGATATGAGTCGTTTTTCCTTTGATGATGTTGAAAGGACGGGAAATAAACGGGCCGATTCTCCTTGCTGTAAATACTCGGGTTTTTCCATTGAGTGACTCCCATTTTTCTGTGTGTCGGAACAGAATACAGAAACAGGCGACTGATTTTCTCCTTACTTTATTTTCTCCTTACTTTATTGATGAGAGATCATGGTGCGGTTGTTGAGTCTCGTACGCGATTCGATAACAGAATAATATTAAGGCGAAAGGCCAGCGATTGGAAGGCCGGTTGTTTCCGGGAAACCAAACATCAGATTCATATTCTGAATGGCTTGACCCGCCGCACCTTTCACCAGATTGTCAATGGCCGAAAGGAGAATGACTCTCTTCGGGGTTCGGTCTTGGGCCAGGCCGATATGACAGGAATTGCTCCCCCGGACGTCCTTGGTGGCCGGGAAATGACCATCAGGCAGAATATGGACAAAAGCCGATTCCTGATAAGCCTGTGTCAGGGCTGTACGTAAATCAGCAACATCTTGTCCATCTGTCATTGTGGCAACGGTGGTGGCCAGAATACCCCGGGTCATGGGAGCCAGATGGGGGATGAATGTGATCGGGGATGCGGCCGTTTTATCCCTATTGGGATCGACGGCATTGAGTTCCTGTTCAATTTCGGCAACATGACGATGACCACCTAATGCGTATGCTTTTATGGATTCACCGGCCTGGCTGAGGAGTAAATCTTCCCTGGCTTCCCGTCCGGCTCCCGAGACTCCCGAAGCAGCCGCAATCGTGATTCCCTGATGATCAATCAGTCCATGGGCAATCAGGGGGCGCAGAGCCAGGAGAATAGCGGTTGCATAGCAGCCAGGATTGGCAACCAGCTGTGCTGTTGGCAAGCGATGACGACTCCATTCCGATAAACCATAGATGGCATCATCCAGAAGATGGCGGGCGGTATGATCGCGACCATACCAGGATTGATAGAGTGCCGGGTCGCGTAGACGAAAATCAGCCGAAAGATCAATAACCCGCACATGTTCAGGTAAGGAGGCAACTGTTTCCTGGCTGGCTGCATGGGGCAAACAACAAAAAACACAGTCGACTGAGGAAAAATCAGCGTCCTCAAGACGGCAGAGAACCGGCCAGTTTACGGAACTCAGATGAGGGTGAATATTCGCAACAGAATGTCCGGCTTTGCTTTTTGCGGTCAGGGTCGTGATGCGAATTTGGGGATGAGCCAGCAAAAGACGTAAAATTTCGCCACCGGTATAGCCACCAGCTCCAAGAACAGCGACATTGAGAGAAACAGACATTATCAAAAAGAACAAGAAATCAAAAAGGATCAATAAAGATAAGAAGGATCAATAAAAACAAAAAGAGAGCCTTATTTAGCAGGATGATAGAAAAAAACCCAACAAATATCCGGTTATTCTACCCTGAAATGTCAATGATACTTCAGGTATGGGGAATTGTCGCCGCAAGATATTCAAAAAATGGCGACATGCTACTCCCGTTGCTATGTGACAAAAATAGATCTGTATCAATGATTTAAAGCCTGCACAGTGATTGAACGCATAGTTTTAATCCTTCCAATTTCCAACGTGAACAATGTCACCCAGCCTGTCCCGGATATTCCCCGGTCAGGTTGATGGCGGATTATTGGTACCCCAAACGCATGGGAGAAATTGGAAAATGCCGAATAAAAATCGCGCAAATACGTGTCTTGCGCTTTGATACCGACCCAAAGGCGCAAGGCTTGCCTGCGGGATAGTGGCAGGCTGGGTCTGGAGCTATGCACGAACAAACCAAAACATGAATCATACATCGGTGCTGGGGTGGCTCAGTCATCAAACAGATGCCCGGCCTATTGGATGTCCTGACCCTCGAAGACGCCCAATATGCAGCGCGCACAATCACTATTGAGGCTCAAACTGGCGCATCATAGGCAACGATCCCAACCATACAGATGTTCGCACCAATATTCCTAACCGATTGCGCACCGTGCTGGAAGCCATCAATGCGGGCCAGTACGTACCGTGCGGGTGCTGACTTTCCGAGACTACCTGATCAATGACCTTCCTGCCAAGGATATCCGCAACGGGCATGGCAAGATCGCCATCATCCATCCCGGAGCGGCCAACGGGGCACTGGCGGCGTTATCATCGCCGAGATTCTTGGGCTGCGGCATCCAGACTCCAATCTCTGCCGGGTTCTGCGGTGAGGCAAAACTGACTTTACGGCTCATTACTTGACAGATGATGAATTGATGGCACCTGGACGGGAATTTGATGATATACAAGCCCATGATCCTAACGCTGTGGTCGCCCTGCGCATTCTGTTGTAACACCGGGGCCTGCAAGTCCGAGATATTGTCTCGATCAGACAGTGTTGAGAGCGTTCCATTTTCCCGAATATGACCCGACCATCATCTAATCTGGGCGTTGTTGTCTTCCCAGCCAATCTGTCCATGCCGTAAAACCATGCCCGGATTTACTTGATAAGGATATGATCTTTGAGTGCGGATTGACTTTTGCAATATTGTCCCGACACAGCGTCTCATCGAAATCGACATGAGGCACCAGGTCAATCTTGTTGATCACAACAAGATCACAAACGCGGAACATATGGGGGTATTTCAGTGGTTTATCTTCGCCCTCAGTTGTCGAAACAACAGCGACCTTCATATGTTCTCCAAGATCAAACATCGCTGGACAAACCAGATTCCCGACATTTTCAATCATCAAAATAGCCCCGGGAGCAAGATCAAGACGGGTAACCGCTTGCGCAATCATATCCGCTTCGAGATGACATCCGGCCCCGGTATTGATCTGGATTGCCTTGGCTCCGGCGGCCCGGATACGATAGGCGTCGTTTGTCGTCATTTGATCACCTTCGATCACGGCAATCTCAACAGTAGGGTTTAATTCCCTGATTGTGCGTTCAAGAAGGGTTGTTTTTCCGGCTCCCGGCGAACTGACAAGATTCAACGCCAATACGCTATTACTCTCGAACCAATCGCGATTACGCGCCGCAATGGCTTCATTTTTAGCGAGCACAGCTGTCTCAAGACTGACAGTCTCACCGTCCGGGCCATGGATATGCGGAGGATCATCACCGCCATGGCTGTGAGACGGATGATCCTGTCCAAGAATACTGCCCTGGCGCATAATCATTTTCTCTCCGGTTTCAGGATCAATTAAAGCTACGTCATTCTTAGGATCTGAACATCCGCATGTTCCGCACATCAAGCTGCCTCCTCCAGTTCGTAGTCTTTAATCAGAAAAGTATCGCCTTCGGCTTCAATGAAGACCAATTCGGCGATGGCAAGATCGGTTCCTTCCACGACTAAACGCCAGCAAAACGCCAAGGCAGCGCGTTCAACGCATGCAAGCGGACCAATGGCGATCCGTACGCGTTTGACCCGCCGACCTGCCGCATGCTCCGAAACGATGGCGACAATATTTCTGCTGAGGCCAAGTTCATGCATCAGAACACTCTCCATGCAAGCGCACCGGTATTGAACATACTATCAATGCCAATAAAAATGGCGGCACATCCAGCCAGTGCTATCAAGAACCGATAGATGAAATGGGCGTGTCCTTCGACACTTTGAAGCGGCCACGCAGCAACGAATGATAACAGTGCCATACCAATGATGGATCCCACCCCGAAGACAAGTGTATAGGCCAGCGCGACCAGTGGATCTTTGGCGGTGGCGACAGCGAGCGCGAGAAGTGCTGCCGCGCCAGCTGCTCCATGCATGAGGCCAACCATCATGGCCTTAAGTGAAAAACCGGAATGGGTATGGTGGTGGTGATCAACCTCATGAGGAGTATCGGTTTTAGGGTGAGAATGCGCATGCAAATGCAGCTGACCACCATCATGGGTGTGCGGATGGAAATGAATACGTCTTTTATATATCCGCCACAATACATCAGACCCCAGAAGCACCAACATGACTCCAACCCCGAATTCCAGTGCTGCTGCTGCTTCGTCGGTGATGGCGATTCCGAAGATCAGAACCAGAAAACACAAAGCAAACAGGGTGATTGTATGACCCATCCCCCAAGCAACACCCCTCAAGACCAGGGATCGTCTCCCGCCAGCTTCACGAGCAGCCAAAGCCCCAATTGCGGCCAGGTGATCAGCCTCAACTGCATGGCTCATACCAATGAGAAATCCGAGAAACAGAAAGCTAATCATATATATCTCAGCAGATTCTAGGCAGTTGCTCACCGACCAGCATGTCAATGATACGCGCACTTCCAAATGTTGTACGCATAACAACGACACCGGGATGGGACTGAACGACGTGTCCAATAGAGACAGCGTGCCGACCAGCCGGTAGACTGTGCATTGCAGCCAGTGCGGCATCTTCTTGTTCAGGCGGAACGAATAGAACTAGAGTCCCCTCATTAGCCAGATAAAGTGGATCCAACCCAAGAATTTCGCAAACCCCTTTAACTTCAGTCCTCAAAGGCAAATCAGTTTCGTCGATTTCTATGCCGTAGCCTGCCGCCTCGGCAATTTCGTTCAACGCCGAAGCAAGTCCGCCTCGTGTAGCATCTCTGGCTGCGCGGACCCCGGGAGCGGCTTCAAGCACCGCATTCATGAGCGCGGCCAGTGGTTGGCAATCGCTTTTGATTGTCGCAGACAGAGCCATGTCACCGCGTGCGGCCAGAATAGCAGCACCATGATCACCGAGAACGCCATTGACGATGGCGATATCCCCTGGCCGTATATTGGCGGCACTCAGAGACCGACCCGGAGAAATAACGCCAATGCCGGAGGTGGTTACGAAAACGCCATCCGCCGATCCTTTTCCGACCACCTTGGTGTCACCTGTGACAATACGTACATCTGCTTCTGTCGCCGCCGTCTGCATTGAGTGGGCAATGCGGCGCAGCAAGGCGACGTCGCATCCCTCCTCAATAATAAAGCCGGCCGACAGCCAGAGGGGACGGGCACCGCCGACAGCCAGATCATTAACTGTTCCGCAGACGGCAATTCTGCCGATATCTCCACCCGGAAATTCAATGGGGTCGACAACGAATCCATCGGTCGTGAACGCCAGCTGGGTTCCGGTTTCGGTCAGGGCATCTGATTGCAGGCGGGCTTGATCCTCCAGATCAGTGGGCGTGAAGACAGACAGGAAGACATCCGTGATAAGATCCCGCATTGCCTTACCGCCACCGCCGTGAGCCAGTGTCACCGTATCGGCCCGGAGCCGTCGCGATGGCGCAAGCGTTGTCATTGCGTGGTTTCCAATTGAGCACCACCATATTGGTAATAGGCCGCACACGCCCCTTCAGATGAAACCATCAATGCACCCAAAGGCGTTTCCGGCGTACAGCCGCCGCCAAACTGTGGGCATTGCCGAGGTTTAATCCGGCCCGTCATCACGTCGCCGCAAGCGCACCCTTCGGGTTCCCTGGTCGGTTGGCGATTGGTTCCATAGCCGATAGCGAATTTTCGCTCAGCGTCAAAAGCCGCATATTTTTTGCGAATTTTCAGGCCAGAGAAGTCAATCTCTCCCAAACCCCGCCATTCAAAACTTTCACGACGTTCATAAACATCTTCGCAAGCAGCGACAGAGACCGGGTTGCCCTCATCTGGAACCACTCTGGAATATTGATTTTCGACCTCAGCCCGTCCATCACGGATTTGTTCTAAAACCATCAAGACTGACTGCAACAAATCCAGCGGCTCAAACCCGGCTACGACAATCGGTTTACCGTATTCCTGGGCAATAAAATCATACGGTCTGACACCGATCACCATTGATACATGGCCCGGACCGACAAACCCGTCGAGGATCATATGTGGGTCATCCAACAAAGCCTTAATTGGCGGTGGAACCGTCACATGGTTGCAGAAGATTGTGAAATTCTCCAGCTTTTCACAAGCCGCTTGCTGGATTGATAATGCGGTTGATGGAGTGGTTGTCTCAAACCCAAGACCAAAGAAAACGACTTCCCGGTCCCGATGGCGGCGGGCCAATTCAAGGGCATCCAGAGGCGAGTAGACCATGCGGATGTCACATCCCTCCGCCTTGGCTTGCATCAGTGATTTTCGAGTTCCCGGAACCCGCATCGCGTCACCGAATGTTGTAAAAATGACCTGATGCTGCTCAGCCAGTTCGACGCATTCATCGACCCGACGCATCGGAAGTACGCAAACCGGGCATCCAGGACCATGAATGAATTCCAGCCCCGGCGGCGTCAGTTTATCGAGTCCATAACGGAAGATTGCATGGGTGTGGCCGCCGCAAATCTCCATAATATGGATCGGTTTCTCGGCTGTTGCACCCAGCTCGGTGACAACGTTTTCGATGGCTGCCAGGACGCCTCTGGCCGCAACGGGATCACGGAACTCGTCGGCATATTTCATGATGTCTGCTCCAGCATCTGCTGGCTTTGGCGCATCGCTTCGATTTCTTCTTGCGCTTCGCCCAGCATCCTGAGGACTTCCAGAGTCTTGGCGGCTTCCTCCTCATTGATGCGAGACATCGCAAACCCGACATGGATCAACGCCCAGGCACCAATCAGGTCGTCAATCGGATTATTTTCGGCGATGCAGGCAACATTCACTTCACGGCGAACGCCAGATACGTCCACCAGCGCGAGTTTCTTGGCTGGATCAGAGATTTCAATGATCTGTCCGGGTATCCCGAGGCACATGGTTGTCTCCTTTTGAGTTGAGGGCCAAAGCGATTGCGGCCTGGCCGAGAGCAAGTCCCCCATCATTGGCGGGGATTTTCGAATGGCTGAAAAGCGTCAAGCCTATATCTTTTAAATATGTGCTCACCAGCCTGAACAAAGTGGCATTCTGGAAACAACCGCCGGTGAGGACGACTGTATCAATTTCAGTTTTCGACGTGATCCGGTTTGTCATTGCCGCAATGGCTTTGGCAAGACCGCGATGAAACCGGGCCGACATAACGCCGACGGGTGTCCCCAAAATTAAATCACCCAGCATTGCCCGCCATACTGCCAGCGGCTCAATATAGGGCAGGCCGGCACCACCCAACAGCGGGATCGCGAATGGATAGGCATGGTCATCAGGTTCATTGAGCGCATCAACATCCAGGATGGCTTCAAACTGCATGGCTGCCTGGCCTTCATAGTCTTGGCGCTCCCAGGCAATACCGATCATCGTAGCCGCAGCATCGAACAGGCGGCCACAGGATGATGATAGCGGCGCATTGGTATTCGACAATATCATCGCATCAAGAGTTTTGCGCGGTGTGGCGTTGAGCTTATGATACAGTTCGAGATCGGAAAAATTCATTTCAAATTCCGCCCAGCCCATTTCGGCCATCAGATGCGCATAGGCATTCCGCCAAGGTTCGCGCACAGCCGAATCGCCCCCTGGCAGAGCGACCGGTTTCAAACAGCCAGCGCGTTGGTACCCCTGGTAATCAGCGATCAGAAATTCGCCGCCCCAAAAGGTTCCATCATCACCCAAACCAAGACCATCTAAAGCGATTCCCAATACCGGCGGTGCATTGAGGGCGTAGCCATTTTCAACCAGGCAGCTGGCGATATGAGCATGATGATGCTGTACCTCAATGATGGGCAAGTCCCGGGCCATTGCGTAGCCGCGCTTGGTCGAAAGATATTCCGGATGGCTGTCAACGGCGATCAGATCCGGCGAAAACCGATACAAGGATTGATAGAGAGCAAGAGTGTGGTCGATATCGGCCTGGGTGGAGAAGTCTTCCATATCTCCCATATGTTGGCTGAGGATTGCCTGACCCTCTTTGACAAGGCTGAAAGCGTTTTTGAGTTCGGCACCAAGAGCTAAAATCTTATGGTTTTGGGAAAAGCCTTTGGGCAGAGGGATTGCCTTGGGTGTATAACCCCGAGCCCGCCGTAACATCCGCATTCGCCCCATATCGACCCGAACCACACTATCATCAATGCGGTTTGCGATGGTGCGGTTATGCATGAGTGCGAAGTCAGCGATTCCTGTCAAACGCCTACGAGCATCGGTATTCCGGGTGCATTGCGGTTGTCCGGACAGGTTTCCCGAGGTCATGACTACCGGGCGTTTCATCCGGCTCAGCAGCAAATGATGCAGAGGCGTGTGAGGCAGCATAAAGCCGAGTCGATCAAGGCCCGGCGCGATCGCCTCAGGTAATGGTTTACCCTGGGCCCTTAGAAGAACAATCGGTGCTTCGGGTCCTCTCAGGAGGGCTGCTTCCTCATCTGATACCGCCGCATATTGACTGATAACATCGAGATCACGGGCCATCAGCGCAAACGCTTTGCCCTTTCGATTCTTGCGCTCTCTTAAAGCATTCACGACGTCTGGCTTGGTGGCGTCACAGGCCAGATGAAATCCGCCAATACCTTTGATGGCGAGGATGAATCCGCGCATCAATGCACCACCTGCAGCATCAACATCATCCATCATCGAAAAAGATTCGGAATTGACGGTACCGCCACCAAGTTTTTCCAACCAGGCGCGCGGTCCGCAAGCATGGCAAGCGACCGGTTGAGCGTGAAATCGCCGATCAGCCGGGTCCCGGTATTCAACCGCGCAATCGGGACAAAGGTCAAATGACCGCATGGTTGTCCCGTCCCGGTCGTAAGGAACACTCTCAATGATTGAAAATCGTGGTCCGCAATTGGTGCAATTCGCGAATGGATAGCGGTAGCGTCTTTCAAAGGGGTCACGGATCTCTGCCAGGCAGTCGGCGCATATATTGGTATCCGGGGTCACGGAAGTTTTTACATGATCGGACAAAGATGCCTCAATCGAGAAGGTTTCGGGTGCTGGTCCGCTCACAGGTGCACGCTCCCAGTCATCGATTTTGGCCAGAGGCGGGAGTTGGAGGCGTAATTGATCGACGAAACTATCGCTGTTTTTTCCCCATAGAAGCACCTCCACGCTGTCACCGGTATTGCGAACATTGCCGGTTAAGCCAAGTTCACGCGCAACCCGCCAAACGGTTGGCCGAAACCCGACCCCTTGAACCTGGCCACGGATTTTATGACGTTCACCCGGCATCGGCGACCCGCCACAAAAGCACGCGGTTGTTCCCGCTATCTGCGATTGCAATCCAATCGTCCAATACCGAGAGGCCATAAGGCCAGCATAGGCTATCGCGTTCCGCCATACCCCAACGATTATCCCCTTTGGCCGCAAAATCCGGTTGACCGGTCAGCCGGTCAGCATCACTTCCTGTGACCGCCCTGGACCATCCAATCAACCGCGAATTCGCCGTATCGGCGACCACCAGCCTTTGCCCTGCGGCGATAGCCGCATAAGGCATGTTGACCGAGGCCGCACATGGATAATAATCAGCAAGATTATGGTCGCATCCAACCGCATCATGTTGGCCAAGAATGAATGTTGATGACGCACCGTTGTGACTGGGCATGTGGTTCCAGACCATGATTCGGTTATTGCCCGCATCAGCTACAACAAAACGCCCAGACCAGGAGGTGGCCATATGTGGCCACCGCATAGACATTGCCGAAACAGGACCACCGGCATTCTCGTCCCGGGTCGTAAAATCATATTGACCCAGAACCAAATCAGCCGGTTGCCCGGTTTTTTTGGGATGATCCCAGATCAGAACCCGACGGTTTCCGGTGTCGCAAACAACCAATTTTCCATCAATGACCGAGACCCCGCAAGGCCAGTGCAGGCTGGCTTTGGTCGGTTGGTCGGCACCCCGGTTGGCGTCGATTGAAATATTGGTCTCCTGTCCCAAAATGATATCGGCGGCCTGACCGCTTTGCCGGGGAGTTGTTTTCCACAACAAAATCCGGTGATTCCAAGCATCGGCAACCGCCAGACCATTGCCCCAGGCCGCCACGCCGGTCGGCATGTTCAGTGTTGCGGCACTGGGCTCTGCCTTGGCATTGCGCCCTTCTCTCAGGAAATCCGGCTGGCCGATGACGATATCGGCTGCCGCATTATCATGATAGGGTGTTGTGTGCCATCCCAGAAGGCGATGATGTCCGGTATCAGAAGCCCAAAATGAGCCATCAGGGTGCAGGCATACTCCCCGCGGTCCGAACATAGTCGAGGGACTTGGTGTAAGAGGAGCCGCCAATTCCCCCTGCCGCCAGCCAAGGATGACTTCCGGTCCGCCTTCATCCAGCAATAATCGGCCTGCTTTCACAGTTCCTGGTGCCTTGAGCGGCTGGAAGGAGGAGAGCATCATTGCCTTCATTGCGTCAACCGTACCTCGACCATATCGCTGACAACGCGAACGCCATGGGGTTGCAGCTGGACCTCCGGGGCGGTCAGACATTCTCCGGTTTCCAGGGAGTACCTGAATTCATGATGAGGACAGGTGATCAAACCATCGCTGATTTCGCCGCCATCCATCGCCATTCCCATATGCGCGCAAGCATTTTCAAAACATGTTATCCGATCACCGAAGCGGGACAGCAAAATTGAGTGTTCTTCGATATCCAGGATAGTGGTAGCACCATCGGCAAGCTCATGCAGGCCACAGGCATAGCTCCAGCCTTCACTCTGATAGGTAGCAAATGGTGATATGAAATGGGTCGTTTGACTGTCGCCTCCACTGCCTCCCCCCAGTCCTTTAGCTTGCTTGATCTCGCTAATTTCCGGAACCTGGTCTTGAATCGCTTTTTTTACTCCTGCGTAGAATGTCAGGGCGGAGGCCGGGCAGCCATCACAGTTGCCGAGAAACCGGATGGTGGCACAGTGACCATCGACGGCGACCAGTTCGGCATTTCCACCATGATTGACCAGCATGGGACGTACGCTGTCGAGGGCTGTGTCAACGCGCTCAAAAAGCGATGGTTTTAGAATTCCATGACGGCGCAAGACCGCATAAACAACTTCGTCACCAGCAGCGCTACGTAAGGCACTTTCCATGCCCGGTGTATCCCGGAGAACTCTGATCAGTCGACGGAAAGCCTCCGCATTCAGAGCATCAACGGCCTCGGCACGGGCCTGAGCACCGTTGCGTTCAGCACTCTCCCATCCGTTCGCCAGGGCTTCAAGAGCCGATAGATCTTTCAGGAGATCATCAAGCGAGCGGCCTTCCTGCGCTGCGGGACCATCAGACATCGGATCACGCGTATTTCAGATCTTTAAACAAAATTGGTTGAAGAAAGCCGCAAACAGCACCGCCAGCCATCGCGGCGAGCCACAGCGGCGTGAATTGAGCAACGATAACAGTCGCAATTCCCCCAGCCCCGGCACCAATGGCAAATTGACGCAAGACTTTCTTGTTATCCTGGAAGAGTTTTCCCGCGAAGAACAATTTTGCTGAATTCAGTGCTATACTCAACATCCGACTCCCCCTTAAACCAGTAATAGAGCGGCCAAACCGGCGCTGACGCCGACGATGCCGGACATGAGGCCGTAAAGCCCGCCCATAAAGGCGGCAAGTTCGCCGCCAAGAGCGTCTTTGCCGATCCAAAGACCCGATAACACGCCGGCACCGATAGATGCAGCAACCCCGAGCACCAATGCCAGGATGAATATGAGAGGTTCCATTGCCAGGTCTCCTTCTGTGGCTTTTTTCTTCAATGAACGATGGGTTGGCCGAAACGGGTTTCGGAAGATAGGTTCGCCAGGGCTTCGGCCACCATTGCCGCTTTGTCGAGTGCTCCGGTATTCTCGAAAATCGTATGCGCTTCCTTGTAGAGAGTCTGGGCTATTGACAAGTGATGCTGATTGCCGGTGTCAGGGTTTTCTGGGTCATCAGGTAGGTTGACCAGGCAATTTGCCTTATTGGCGATGGTGTTGGCATATTCATCCGGCATATCGCGGGATGTTCTCACTTTCAAGGCTTCGTCATAAGCCTCCAGTGCCCGAAAACCATTTTCAACCCGATGGCTTGACGAAGCGTACTGAAGAGCGTTGCCAAGATTATTCTGTAACATGGCGTATTCACGGGGGTGGTCAATCAGATTGACCACTTTCAAACCCTCTTCAAATGCCTGCACGGCCAGAGCCTCCCGCATCTTACCACTCTCCTGAGTGAAAGGAATCGAAAGGAAAGCAGTTGCGATGTTATTTTGCAGAATGGCGAATTCTACAGGATGACTGGCTTTATCAAAGACCCTTAAGGCACGTTGATAGGCCGATATGGCATCTTGAATGCGGCCCTGGCCAACTTCTGCAAGGTTTTGCAAGACCAGGCCCAAATTCATTTCGGCTTCTGCGATTTCTGCATCAAGGCCTTCGGTTTGTAATATCTCCAGGGCGTCCTGCAATTCGCCCCGGGCGCTTTCCAGAAAATGCGTCGTATCGCCAGGTATGGCCATCATAGCAGTGGCCATGCGCGCACGAATACGTGCCTGAAGCAGCGAATCTGCGTCTCTGGCTTGCTCCAGACTCCTTTTATAGAGAGTGACCGCAGCATGAAGATCACCCGGAGCTTTGGGCTTTTGTTGGAGGCCCATGGCGATTTCCATAAGCATCTCGGCTTTTTCCTGCGTCGATGCGCCGCTTCCTTCGACCGTCTTTAAGGCCGCATTCACCTCATCTTCGGTACGGCTGCGCGCGACCATACTCTCCTCCCGTAAACGGATTTCGATCCGCTAACAATGAACGCTCAGGAAAGTAAACCCGTTTATACGAATTATGTCTAGTCGTTTTTCAATATGTAAACTTAGTATGCGGATATCTCTGCAACAAGAGCACCGAGAGTCGCCGACCAAACTGCCTCAATATCATCATCACGCCAAGCCGAAAGCCCGTGCTCGGCGAAGACATCCGGGCTGTTCGCCACCCGGTCCCCAACCGCATTACGGACTTTTAGCAAACACCCCCCCGCAGCCATCTGCCGAACCGGCAGAATCTGCAACTGTTGGTCACGGATCAAAATGATTACAGCGTCAATATGCCGGAAATACGTCTCAACGGTCTGCCGATTGAGATACACAGACCCATCCCGGACGCCAATACGCACCGCCATCGCCACTCCCTAAATAGCCGCCGCATCACGCGCGGTCACCATATGCTCAATCTGCGCTGCAACTTTCAAGGCCGTCGCCTGAATGTGTGGGCTGATCTCCAATCCCAGATCAAGATTGGCTGCTTCAATTAAAAACACCGATACATCATCCGGAAACGCCGTGCCATATATTTGGCGGCCGACATAAAGAGCATGATCCCATCTGAAATCATGAAGATTGAGACTTTGTGGCGGACGCGTTTCCAGAACGTCTCCGGGGACTTCATATAATGCGCCCGGAGTCCCCTGAGGCATGCGGGCGTCAATGATGACCAGACGCTCAAAGCCCCGCAGCCGGTACATGACACCCATACCATCGGTCCCGCCATCATAAAGCGAGACATGATCACCAAGATCCCGATCACGAAGCAAGGAAACGACATAGGGGCCGACTCCATCATCGCTTCGGTTCGGGTTGCCGCAACCGATGATGACTGTCGCCGGATTCAAATGCGCCAAAGTCTGCAAGACCAATGCGGTTCGACTGGCAACATCAACTCCGGTAATTCGCAAAATTTCCGATGCACCAAGTAATACATACAAGTCTCACAGGGTTGTTCCAATCCTTCGGCTTCGATGATGTGGTCGGTGAAACCGCCGATGATCAGCTTCTTGTCCAGGTCGTCTCTGGCTTCGGTTTGTAAGCGCTTGACAATATTCTCAACCATCTCCGAAGTTTCGGCGCGTGGCCAGACTTCGGTTTCTATCCCCGAAGACAATGTCTCCGCGATATGGTCGCGCAACGCATCGTCTTCAGGACTTGACGCTTGGTCAGACACTTCCTCTCTCCTAAATTCTCCACAATCTGCACCACCATTCCGGTTCCGCAGGCAAATTCAACTCCGGAAGATCGCACCAGCGACGATGGACAAGAAAATACATGCATTCCTGACAACGCATCTGATCTTCACCATGGGGCTTGAGAAGCCATCCGGAAAGCACCAGTTTTTCCCGAAGCTGGTCTGGCGTAAGCATCCGCAGATCATCAAGAATCGCCGCAAATTCCCGGTCAGTTTTCGGAAATGGCTCAATCTGAGTCTCCAGACCCTCCTTAAATAAATCCTCAATCATCTTCATGAGGGTTGCGTGGTCGGCCTCGGAAGGCAAAACCCCGTAACGTTGCCGATAAGCCGAAGACTCCGCCGCAACAGAAATATCACCAACCATCGAAGCCACCACACCTAACCCAATTTTGTTTCTACGGATTTTTTATCAGGATTTTGTTTGGAACTCTCCATACCCTTATTGGTTACGCCGTACGAAACCGCGCAAGCTCTTCGCCTGTCTTGCCATCATGAGCATGGACGGTGCAGACCAAACAGCTGTCATAGGACCGACACACATGGCCGACTTCGACCGGATCCGAAGAGTTGGCAATCGGCGTCCCAATGAGTGCCTCTTCGATCGGTCCCCGTTCGCCGTTCTCAGCGCGAGGACCAACATTCCAGGTGGTCGGCGCGATGATCTGATAGTTCTTGATCTTACCGCCTTCAACATCAATCCAGTGGCAGAGGGCACCACGAATTGCCTCCGTAGCACCCCAACCACGCCCATCTTTCTCGGTTGGTTTGATATACCATTCGTCATTGAGCTTGAATTCACGCAGAATACGCTCAGCTTCGCGGTAGAGAATACACAGTTCATGCATCCGTGCGAAATGGCGCAGCATAATCGAAGCACCACCCATCTTCCGATACATATCCAGGATCAGGCCGTCCGAATGCTGGAAATCCTGACCCGGTCCTCCAGAAACCAGGCGACGCGCAAGTGGACCCGCCTCAAGGCGACCGTTTTCAGTGTGGCGAACCGAAGTGCACCAGGAATATTTTCCATCCGGATCAATCTCATTCTTCATAATCGGATTGGTTGTGCGGTCAAAAGGGTGAATATCATTGCCTTCATCGTACCAGGAATGGATCATATCTTCCCGGGCCAACGACTGTTCCATCGGTTGGAAGCTGTCAGAAGCACCATCATATACCCCGGCCTTCATGATGACCGCGCCGCTGCGTGCATCAATGGTTGGGTTTTGATATTTGTCCTCATGGGGCAGATAACCCCAGGTGATGAATTTGCCATGGCCTTTGCCGTATTGATCCAGACCGATATCTTTGGACATTCGCCAATAAAGGCCGAGGTCTGAACGCGCATGTTCCGGACGTTCATCAAGCCATGCCTCAAAATCTTCTAATGTCTGAATGCTTTCATACCGCTCCATCGAACATCCAAGCCATAATGGTTCAATCCAGTTACGTCGAAAGTGTTCAAGGATCGACCAGGCCCGGGTCACATCCGTCAAAGTCGGCGCACACATCACGCCACCTGGCACCATGTAAGATGAGTGCGGCCACTGCCCACCGAGCAGAGCATAAATCTCAACCGGTCTGCCGGAAATCGTCACGCCAGCTTCGTAGGAAGTACCGGTAAACGGCGCATAGCGCTTGACGGCTTCTTCGAAAAAAACCGAATTGGCGTAATTTTTGTTCGTGTAATCAATCATGAACAAGCCGTAATGATGCCTGGGCAAAGACTGAAGCGATTCGACAATCTGACCAAGGTTGCGGGCCAAAATGGCATTTCTTGGGACAGTCGTGCTCCAGGCTGTATCCAACGCCCAGGCAGCACATGTCAGATGCGACGCACCACAGATGCCACAGGCGCGGGGCGTGACGACCAGGCCAGCCTGGGGGTCTTTGTCTTTCAAGATGACTTCAAAGCCGCGGAACATTTCCGCATTTGTCCAGGCATTGGTTACAACGCCATCCGAAATATCGACACGAACGTCAAGGTCGCCTTCAACGCGCCCGACAGGAGAAATATCAAGAGTTTGAACTGCTGCTGACATTGTTTAAATTCCCTTTATTTGTTCACTGACTTTTGTTTGTTCACTGACTTCAGACGACGAAAATGTCTTTTTCAGCCCAGGCTGGGGCAGCACCCTTGGCTGCGGCAGTCAATTTTACATAGCCAGTTTTTTCCACGCCTGTCGGCAGATCTTTGGGTACGCCCATCACAGTCTGAGTTTTAAAGACTGTGCCAGGTGCTAAATCAAAAAACGGGAACTCAGGTTCCGTGCAACCCAGACAAGGCATACCGGCGCGAGTTTTCGATGACTGACGGTTCCAGAGAATCCGGTTGCATGGGCTATGAGTCATCGGCCCACGGCAACCAAGGTCATAGAACAGGCAGCCTTTACGCTGGCCAAACGCTGTCGAGGAGACTTTATAAGCAAAATGCATGTTTCGAGTACAACCAGTTTGCGTGAAACTTGAGAAAAATGTCTTTGGCCTCTGGAATTCATCAAGGGTCAGGTCTCCGGCCCGTCCGGTCGCAACCGCCACCAGAATTTGGGTGACCCAATCGGGGTGAGCCGGGCAGCCCGGAATATTGATGACCGGAAGGCCGGCTTTGGATGTGAACCCTTCCCCAAGGGCACCACCTTTCTCGCGTTTCAGGAATTGCAGACCCCTGGAATCCGAAGGATTGGGCGCGGTTGCCGGAATACCGCCCCAAGTAGCACAGTCTCCAATAGCAACAACAAATTGAGCCGCTGCTGAAAGTTCTTTGACCCATTCTTTCATTGCCCGACCACAAAACCGGTTCCATTCGCCGGTCCCGTTGGGGGCGTCAATAACCGTCCCTTCAAAAACGAAAATATCCAGCTGGATATCACCGGAAATACATTTTTGCAGTATCGCTTTAACATCGTCTCCGAGTTCCAGGCCGAGTGACGGCTGCCAAAGAACATTGATCCCGAAATCGGTGACAAGATCGCAGGCACTGGGTTCCTCGGCATTCAGAAACGACATTGTGTTTCCAGAGCAGGCCCCGCCCTGGAGCCATAATAAATTAGCCATTCTTTTTCCTCCTTCGTTTTTCTGTCTCTATCTCTTTTTCTGTCTGCTAACTTTTTTGTTCTGTCTGCTAACTTTGTTTTGGTTTTCATCTGCTTGTTCGAACGGATTATCAATCACCGTATGATCCACAGCACGATATTAAGCAAAAACAATGCCAGTTTTAGTCCAAAAATTTTTATACATAATATCAACAAGTTGATGAGATTCAGGCACTAAAATTCAGCCTCCCTACCCAACACAGCAATGCAACTTACTTTACAGATGTAAAGTTAATGAGCAGGTTTCGATCACCCATGCCGGTTGCCACAAACGGGACATTCGGACTCCGGGAAATAGCTGTACCAAATGCCTTCGCAGTGACTGCACCAATGACCTTGAGCGGCTTTTCCATGTGACCCAACTTGGCGCGACAACCTTGATAAACCAAGGTCTTTTGCTGGACGCAAAGGTCCAATCCGGGTGCGTGACTGTGGAAACCCCACAATATTCCCGGAGCATTTGGTCCCATCATTTTCAGACATCCGAAACGACCTATTCCGCCTGAAGATTATAGCGTTTGATTTTATTGGCCAAACCAGCCCGGGAAAGTCCGAGCATGTGAGCCGCCTGGCTTTGATTCCATCGTGTTTTTTCCAGCGTTTGCCTGACCACCTGACGCTCTAGATTCTCTACCATTTCTTTCAAATTGGCCCCTTCGATTGCTTGAGGTCCATTGGTGTGTCCGGCAGCTGCCGCTTGTCGGATGGAAGGCGACAAATGGCGTTCCGAGATATATCCACCTTGATCTGCAACGGCGATCATTCTCTGTAGTTCTGTTTCAAGCTCCCGGACATTTCCCGGATATCTATAGGCAGCCAGCGCGTCCAATGCAGCTTTCGTAATACCCATGACCTGGCGACCAACAACCCCTGCGTATTTTTCAAGGAAAAACTCAGCAAGGACCGATATGTCTTCCGGACGTTCCCGCAGCGGCGGAATTAAGAGGGTAAACCCTTTAAGCCGATAGTAAAGATCTCGTCGAAAGCCACCAGATTCGACCATTGCTTCCAGTGAACGATTGGATGCTGCGACAATCCGAACATTGGAGTATGACACCTTGTCCGATCCCAAAGGTTTGACTTCGCCTTCCTGGAGAAACCTCAACAAGCTGACCTGAAAATTCGATGATACTTCTGAGATTTCATCTAAAAAAACAGTCCCGCCTTCGGCGGCCCGAAAGAGACCCAGACGATCCGCAACAGCTCCGGTGAATGCGCCACGCAGATGGCCAAAAAGTTCAGAATGCAGAGTTTCATCGCTCATCCCCCCGCAATTTTGAACCAGAAGCGGTGAATCCATTCGTTGCGAATTGTAATGTATCGCCCGCGCCAACAATTCTTTTCCAGTCCCTGTTTCACCATGAATCAATACCGGTAACTCGGTTTTAGCGGCCCGCCTTGCATCTTCAACCAGTTCAGCCATCTTTGGACTGGCAAACACAAGTTTCTCAAATTGCGACACGCCGCCTTTGACCGACATCTTGTGCTCATCACCGAATATATCGTCATCGATCGAAATTCTGAGTTCACGCGATAACAACCGGTGTCGACGTGACAATTCGCTCAGTTCCAATGCGCGTTTAACCGAAATATCCAACTGTGTCGGCATAACCGGCTTGAACAAAAACAAATAAGCAGCACATCTGCGGACAATATCTGAATCTGTAACCGCGATTTCTGTCCTCGCGATGAGCATTCTTGGAATTTGAGGATGGGAGATTCTGGCCTCGCAAAGTGCCTCGCCGCCCTGGCCATCCTCCACATCGTAATCCGCGATCAGAAGATGCGCCTCAATCTGCTCAAGACGATTGGCCGCGGCATGTCGGTTTGCGCAGAGGACAAGCCGGTAATCGCCGGTATGAGAGAAAGCCGTACGCGCGACCTCTACAAATTCCGTATCATCAGAGATCAGGAGAATTGTTTTCTGTGTTGTCACATGCGGATTTTTTTAATCATCACGTCTTGTTCAATCCTGCTAAGTTTCTTTTCAATATGCAAATAAAATTTACGAATCGACCATCACTCTTTCATCTGTCATCCACAGTTATCATCGTCCGAAAATATCCCGGTTAAATAGAGTCCGGCGCGATTTCGATTTTGACCCCAATGAGTCGGGGTCCATATCCCATTGACCAAACAGCCTGCTCAAGATCGGTTCGGGGCAGACATTGAAGCTTAGAAAATTGACTGCTGGAAGTGAGTTCAGTATAGGAAATTGTCGCCGCAAGGGGTTCAAAAAATCACGACACTTTACTCACGTTGCTATGTGACAATAATAGATCTGTGTCAATAATAGATCTGTATCAATGATTTAAAGCCTGCACAGTGATTGAGCACACCCTTTTTGATTTTCCCGGATCCTGCTGCCAAAATGAATATCCGGGGGCCATTCCTGGCGTCAACTATGCCAGGGTGATTCGATCTTCTCAGGGAATGATGGCGACCCCCCAGGGCAGACGTCTGACCGGAACCCAACATTCGGCTTTCAAAATACGCACATCAATCACGGTCATGTCATTGGTCATTCCGTTGGCAACATAGAGCTTTGAGCCATCTGGATGTATTTCGATATGCCAGGGTCGTTGACCAACCAGGATATCATCTGGAACTCATGGCTGGTGTATCAATAACTGTAATGTGCTCAGAGGGACCAGGGGCAACGAAAGCGCATTGACCATCTTTACTGAAACGCATTCCTGTAGGTTGGATTAACTCTGGTTTTATACCGGGAATTTTTATACCGGGAATTTCGAAACAAATTTTCCTGACCATTTTTTAGGTTGCGGCCTCAATCACTCAGGCCATAGCACCGACTTCAGACGTGACCCAAACAGAGGAACCATCTTTTTCAAATTCAGCATGCCGGGGATGGGCATCAATCAAGACATTGGCGAATAATTCCAGGGTTTGAGGGCCGTCTGGCCACTGCAGAGATGTTGACATCATATCCCTCAACATGCAGACCCTGTTCAATCAATCGTCTGACGCCAACGTCATCTTTAACAACGAGAATTTTCATGGCTTGAGCGGAAGCTCCATTCGAATGCGAAAACCTCTGGGAGTCAGGTTTTCGGCCTTTATCCACCCCTGGTGATGTTTGGCCACCCAATGAGCCACGGCAAGCCCAAGACCACTCCCGCTGCCCCGGCCATTTGCCGATTGGTAATAAGGGTCAAACACGTTATGCAGATCAGTATCCGGAACGCCAAAACCCTGATCAATTACGTCGATTATCGCCGCTGTTTGATGACGTTCGAGCCTGATCTCAACTACCCCGTCTTTAGGAGAAAATTTAACAGCATTGTCGATCAATGTCAGCATGCTTTGTCGCAACCAACTCTGGTCTCCCTGGAGAACAACCGGTTGTTCAGGGAGGCTGGTTTGCAAAACCACACCGCTGGAATGGGCAAAAGATTGAACCACCTGCACCGCATCGTCAACAACGGTTTCCAAATCCATGGGCCGGTTTTCGAGAACGATTCGCCCATCCTCTGAACGGGCAAGGCCAATCAGATCGCTGATACGGCGTTTCAAAAATTCACCATTGGCGGCGATATGAGTCAGAGCTTGCCTATAAAAAGCCGGATCGGAATCCAGACGTCTCAATGCTACATCGGCTTCCCCCAGCAATACGGTGAGCGGCGTCCTCAATTCGTGGCCAATCTTAGCGAAAAAAAGCCGCCGCGAGTCGTCTATTTTAGCCAGCTGGTTGATTTTCTCCGCCAGTTCCTGGGTTCGTTCGGCAACGATTTTTTCCAACCCTTGATTGATGTCGGCCAACTGGGTTTTCTGGAAAGAGATTCTCTGTGCCATGTTATTAAAGCGGTCAGCAAGTTCTGCAAATTCGGGAGGACGGGCAATGGTAATACGGTGGTCAAGATCACCCTGAGCCAGTGCTTGAGACCCTTTGGAAAGCTGGGCCACCGGACGCATCAAGACGTTGTAAGTCGCCATGGCCCCACCCAGGGCAAACACCATCGTTAAAATGATAGCCGAGATCGAGAAAAAGAGAATATTCCAGCCCAGTAAACGGATGTTTTCGACAGACTCTTTTACTTCGAGACGTTCCTCAGCAACCAATCTGTGAACAATTTCGCTCAAACGCCGATAATCGACAGAAACAATGTTATTGATGACGTCATGCACGACTTCCGCTCGGTCAGATACTTCGGCCCGAAGACGTTCCTTACGCATGGTGCGCCGTATTTTTTGAAACAGACTGTCAATGACATGCACAGTCTGATACTCGGCCTGTTCTTCGGCTTTTTGTCTTTCCCCATCCAGGAAATTGATTTCCTCATCAATGGTTTGGATCAATGCAGATAGGTTTTGCTCAATTTTCTGGATTTCAGTTACCTCAGCTGACGGGTTGGCCGGATCAACAAATTGCTTGATCTCAGTGATCAGAAAAAAGCCGATATTCGTCTCCAGACTCATGGCAAGAGCAAGCTGTTCGTAGGAATGGGAAGCACGTTTATGGTAATTGCTGAAGGTATAAACTCCCCACAGAGCCAGACAAGCGGCAGTCAGGAGAGCCAGGACAGCAATCAACGCATTGAGGGTAAGAAGCGCACGCAGAGAAGGAACGAAGTGCCGCATGGTTTATAAACTCTTTGATCAAGAAAAACCGGGCAATGAATGCCAGAACCGGATACAACTCTTCCTCTCATTTTAAGAATAAATGAACACACAAGCCAGCCCTCCGTGTTCGGGGCATCCTGTTGCAGATATTGGTAATACATTGATATTTTTCTGCAAAGTTTTCTGGACAGACGCTTGCCAGAATGGTACCTGAGCCGACACATGCATCAGAGATCATCATGGCATCATGCGTGTCACAAGAAGAATCCTTGATTGACGCGGGGTGGAGCAGCCCGGTAGCTCGTCAGGCTCATAACCTGAAGGTCGCAGGTTCAAATCCTGCCCCCGCAACCAATCCGGACGTTGAGGGTTTGTGACGTTGAAGCCAGAGAAAACTAAGAGAATAAAAGAATAAGACAGTAAGACAGTAAGAACGTCCAACCCATGATGCCTGTGACGCCGGGGTTGGTCAGTCCCTGTACCGGTACGGCCACCAGAACCAGAGCAAGGAATTGACAGAAAAAAGGGCTGGTTGTTGGCAAGGAGTTGTCTTTCCCGGGGGTTGCCGATCTATACGATGCCGGTGCGAGCGACCGGCATCGTATGTTCTCAGCAAGAGGCCGGTTCAGGCAACAGCAGTATTGTTGGTGTTGGCGCGCAGCGATTTCCGTTTTTCCTTTGCCAGTTTCTGTTTTCTCTCCTCAAGAATCCGGGCCAGTTCAGAACCCGGAGGTGCCAGATTGAGCAGAGATGGCTGGTTGGGGTCGAGCATGTGTTTGCGTTTTTGCTGTATCTCCCTTTGTCGTCTGAAGAATTCAGCACGCTGAGGATCAGATACTGGTTTTTGTTCCGGTTGACTGAGCGGCTTGTTTTGTCCGGTTTCGTTTTGCCTAATCATGTTGAGATCATTGGTGGGATTTTGGATTTGTGCCAATGCTTGCTGCAGTCGGGCCCGGCTCTCCTGTTCAGCAAGAAAGATGTTCTCAGGATTGTCGAGTGTCTTGTCGGGATGTGGTTCTGGCCTGGTGATTCTTGTCTTCTGCTGTTCTGCCGGTATTGGTCCAGCCGGTAAGCGGGGTCTCAGATCAAGGAAGGATTCTTTGTCTGATAGACTGGGCTGTTTTCTTTTTGGGAACTGCTGATCTCTACCGGTTTCCGGGTTTTGCTGGTTGTCCTGGCCCTGGGGGGGCGATAACTCGGCTTTTTCCATTAGCTCTGTAACGGTTTCGTGACGAGTACCGGGATAGGGGGCATTAACCCAGCTTCCATCGACTCTTTCCACTGGGGGCAGCAGCTTGAGGTTCGTAATTCCAACATGATTGAGCACGGCGGCAATCAGAGTATTGCTATTGGGGCCACGTATATCGTAATCAATTTTCGCATCACCAATTTTTTTCGCAGCAACCAGCATTTCTTGCCAAACTTCTTCTGGGTCTCGGTCGCCCAAATCAAGAGTAATGCTTCCTCGTTTTTGACGTCTGACCTCTATGTCTTTCCCGTCCCATTTCTCTTGTGAAAGCTGGATTGGAAAATCTATTATGACATCAAGAGTGGCGTTTACATTGGTCAATGGATTATCACTTGGTCCCCCGCCGATAATAGTTTCCTTGCCATCGTCATCGACATAAACCAGATATAAATGTCCGGCGTCGAATATATTATTTCCATCTTTTTTCCCCATTTTGACTTCGCGTCCCTCGATTCGTATTTCAGCCATGATATTTCCTTTCCTTGTAATTCTGGTTTTCGGGTGATGGTTGGGGCTGTTATTGATATTTTGTTTGTTTTGTTGATTGATTCCCTCCCTATGGTGTTGGTGCATATTCAGATCATGAGTCCCGGGTTTCTGAACCCGGAGATCACTGAACCATTTTTTTAACTATCCAACTATCCGGGTAGGTTTTTTTAAAAAATTCTCTGCCTTGTTGTTCCATTGTATCGTTGTTCAAGCGGCATTCCCGGTGATCAACATCAGGGGCTGTGTGGACCTTCATCAACTCTCCCGAAGATCGGGAAAACACTACTGCCGCATGTGGATACTGATCCCAGGGAGTGGATGGGTAGCCATGCAGACCAACCAAACTATTGGGAGATGAATACGGTGCTACAAAGTTATCTCTGAGTATCTCAATGGTCTCACAAGACCCGTTGAGCCAAAAGCCACCGTTATTCATGGTCTTACGCATGTCCTCCCGGCTGTAGGAACGGGCCTCAGCCAGGCTGGTGACAGCCTGAACAACCCCCTTAGGGGTGGCATAGCGGGCCGCATTGATGGCTTCATTGCGCATGGCAAAGTTCTGATCACGATCATAGAAAAGATACGGATCAATCTGTTTCACCCGACCACCCTCATTTTCTAAGATATGGAAAGACCAGATATTGTAATTATCAAATGCCTGCGGGCAGTGTTGGACAAACCGATAGAGCCGTCCGGGGATAATCCCGGTCACTTCCTGAATCTCCGGATCAACTGGCCGGTTGTGTTGGTGCCAGTCGGCCAGGAGTTGATCGGGATCCTCACTGAGGGCATGGGCCAGTGCCACCAGTTTTTTCCCCAACCCTCTGGCTTTGACCAGAGCCGCCAGGTCATCAAAACTCTGAGACCCATAGCGACACAGATCAATCAGATCACCGGCTATGCTGTCTGCTGAGGTCTCATGGACCGGATCATTTTCGGCCTTGGTGGACGGATCACTGGTGGGTTTTGGACTGCCTGTCAGATCATCGGATATTTTAGGGTTTTTATGATCATCGTAGCGAAGAGTGGTCTCAATCCATGCCACTACCCCGTCTTGGTTTTTAATGATCCGGAACCACCAAACATCAATAAGCCCGGATTCTTGACGACATCCCTGACCAATTTCGTAAAGTCGTCCGGTTGTCACCCCACTCAATTCCCGAAGTTGATCACTAAGGGGTTTATTGGTTTCTTCCCAGTAGGCCAGGGTATCGGCCGGATCCTTACTGAGAACACGGGCCAGTTCCGGCAGTGTTGCCCCAATCCCCCTGGCCTGAACCAGGGCATCAAGATCGTCGAAGTTTTCCACATCATAGCCGCAGAGACTAATGAGCATCGAATTGGCTACGGTCCTTATGGGGGTTAGGGATCGAAGAAATGCAACATTTTCCGATGTACGTTGTTTTTTCTGACGTTTTTGTTCCCTTTTGTATTTGATCGCTTTTGCGATCCAACTCTCCGGGTAATTTTCTAAGAAGAAAGCCGATGATTGCCGACCATATGTTCTTGCATCATGGCTGCATTCGTTGTTGTCCTTTTTTACATTCAGGAATTCTTCGGAAGGTCTGGCAAAAGTAATCGCGGCATGGGGAGGAGGATCCGGAATATGATAAAAGCTAATAAGAACGAACATATTATCGGGTGAAAGAGGGCGGATGACAAAATTATCGGTCACCGTCCCGGCGGTGATGCAGGATCGATTGAGCCAGAAACCACCGGCGATCATTTCTTCACGCATTTGTTCGCGGTTATACAAGCGGGCTTCCGCCATGCTGGCAACGGCCTTCACAACCCAATCCTCAGAGAGATAGTGGTTGGCGTTGATGCTTTCATTACGCATCGCAAAATTTTGATCATTATAAAAAAGTTGGGTGTGGGCACTCCTGATAATACCGTCCTCATTCTCAAAAATATCGAAAAACCAGACATTTTGATTACCAAATCCTTGTGGGCAAAAAACACGGTGAATATAGATATGACCAAATGGAATTTTGCCCAGATTATGAAGACGTTCGTCGATTTTTATTTCAGGTTTTTCCCACTCAGCCAGGAGCTGGTCGGGATCATTACTGAGTGCGTGCGCCAGTTCAGACAGTGTTTTTCCCAATGCTCTGGCTTTGACCAGGTCTCTTAAATCCTCAAGGCTCTCCGAGTTATAGCGACAGATATCAATCGCATCGGTATCATTTGTCGCCGGGCTATCCGCCCCTGCCGGGGGGATCAGCCAGAACACAGCCAGGCAGCATAGAACCAGCCGGGAGCAGAACGACCCGGCACGGCGTTGGTGGGTATATCGGTTATCTGAGGCAATCATTCTTTCATCCCTTATTTGTTCGGGTGTTTGGGGAAGATAAGGGTCCTTTGCGGATTTTTCCGGGGCAGAATTGTGATCTTCCCGGAGAGTGATCATTGTAATCTTCGAGGATTTTATGACTTTGACAGAGTTGATGAATATCCGTCGTCAATGAAGATGCCAGGCCAGAAAATTACAAATAGTATATGTTTGTATCCCTCCGCAACGTCAAGGTTTTATTCACCTCTTCAGGATGTGCCGAAACAGAAAATACAGAAAATTCCGCTTGGCCGGGTTTTAGAACCTCAGCTTGATACCTTGAGCCTCATAACCAGGAGGGTGCTGGTTCAAATCCTGCCCCCGCAACCAACCCGGATGTTGAGGGTTTGTGACGTTGAAGCCAGAGAAAACTAAAGGAATAAAAGAATAAAAACATCCAGCCCATGGTGCCTGTGACGGGCCAGGGTTGGTCAGTCCCTGTACCGGTACGGCCACCAGAACCAGAGCAAGGAATTGACAGAAAAAAGGGGCTGGTTGTTGGCAAGGAGTTGTCTTTCCCGGTGTTGCCAGATTCATATGATGCTGGTGGCCTGGCCTGGCTTTGCATATTTCCCGGTGTTGCCAGATTCATACGATGCTGGTGGCCTGCACCGGCATCGTATATTCTCAGCAAGAGACCGGTTCAGGCAACAGCAGTATTGTTGGCGTTGGCGCGCAGCGATTTCCGTTTTTCCTTTGCCAGTTTCTGTTTTCTCTCCTCGAGAATCCGGGCCAGTTCAGAACCCGGAGGTGCCAGATTGAGCAGAGATGGTTGGTTGGGGTCGAGCATGTGTTTGCGTTTTTGCTGTATCTCCCTTTGTCGTCTGAAGAATTCAGCACGCTGAGGATCAGATACTGGTTTTTGTTCCGGTTGACTGAGCGGCTTGTTTTGTCCGGTTTCGTTTTGCCTAATCATGTTGAGATCATTGGTGGGATTTTGGATTTGTGCCAATGCTTGCTGCAGTCGGGCCCGGCTCTCCTGTTCAGCAAGAAAGATGTTCTCAGGATTGTCGAGTGTCTTGTCGGGATGTGGTTCTGGCCTGGTGATTCTTGTCTTCTGCTGTTCTGCCGGTATTGGTCCAGCCGGTAAGCGGGGTCTCAGATCAAGGAAGGATTCTTTGTCTGACAGACTGGGCTGTTTTCTTTTTGGGAACTGCTGATCTCTACCGGTCTCCGGGTTTTGCCTGGCCCTGGGGGGTGGTCGTATTTGGGCCGGGGTCGATAACCCGGCTTTTTCCATTAGCTCTTCAACTTTTTCATCTTCAAAACCAGGATAGGGAGGGACTGTAAGTTTAATCTCGAATGGTTCGATGATTTGGCCACCGAAAGCATTGAGACCATCGAACTTAAATATTTCCCAATTCAATCCCTCGACTCCTTTTGCTTTGGGCAGCGTTTCGACTCTAATTCCAACATGCCTGAGCAATGCCATAATGACAGTATTGCTGTTGAGGCCGTCTGCATCATACTCAATTTCTGCGTCGTGAATTTTTTTGGAAGCAGCCATCAGTTGTGGCCAAAGAATCTCAGCATTTTCGCCTGAAGCGATCGTTATGGCCCCCCGGTCCTCAGATGTTACTGGTTCTCGACTCAAAGATAACAGATTCATCTTTACCCGTTGATCTGCTGAAATATCAATTGAGCGGCTGATTTCAAGTTCGATCTTATCAGATGACGGACCCCCTCTGATCACAGTTTCCCTGCCATCGTCATCGACATAGACCAGATATAAATGACCGACATTCAATGAGTTTCCTCCCAGCGTGGTTTCAAGGACTTCAAGTCCCTCGATTCGTATTTCAGCCATGATATTTCCTTTGCTTGTAATTCTGGTTTTCGGGTGATGGTTGGGGCTGTTATTGATATTTTGTTGTTCTGTTGATTGATTCCCTCCCTATGGTGTTGCTGTATCTTGAGATCATGGGTTTCCGATTTCTGAAGATGATTCAATGATCCGCTTGGTCACCCAACTATCCGGGTAGTTTTTTTTAAAAAATTCTCTGTTCTTTTGTTGCATTGCTTTACTGTTAAAGTGGCATCTACTCGTATAGACGAGATTATAGAATTTTTTCGATTCCATAAACTCCCCTGAGGACCGGGAAAACATCACCACGGCATGCGGATGCATAGATACAGGCCATGAGTAGCCATGCAGACCGATCAGGCTTTGAGGAGATGCAGGCGGTGCGATGAACGTATCTCCCATTGTTTGGGTGTCCCTGCAGGAACTGTTCAACCAAAAGCCACCGGCCATCATCACCGCACGCATGTCTTCCCGGCTGTAGGAACGAGCCTCAGCCAGGCTGGTGACAGCCTGAACGACCCCCTTAGGGGTGGCATAGCGGGCCGCATTGATGGCCTCATTGCGCATGGCAAAATTCCGATCACGGTCATAGAAAAGATACGGATCAATGATCTCCACCCGACCATCCTCATTTTCTAAGATATGGAAAGACCAGATATTGTGATTATCAAATGGTTGCGGGCAGTATTTGATCAATCTGTGGAGCCGTCCGGCAGTAATCCCGGTCACTTTTTGGATTTCCTGATCAACTGACCGGTAATATAGCTGCCAGTAGGCCAGAGTATCGGCCGGATGATCACTGAGGATGTGGGCTAATTGAGGGAGTGTTGTTCCTGTTCCCCTGGCTTTGACCAGAGCCGCCAGATCATCAAAACTCTGCGCCCCATAGCGACACAGATCAATCGGATCACCGGTTATGCTGTCTTCTGAGATGTCATAGACTGAACCATTTTCGGTTTCGGCGGATGGATTACGGGTGGTTGGTTTCCCCGGATCATCAGGCATCATGAGGGTTTGGTCTTCATAGAGAAGAGTGGTCTCAATCCATGCCACTAGACCGTCTTCGTTTTTAATGATCCGGAACCACCAAACATCAATAAGCCCGGATTCTTGACGACATCCCTGACCAATTTCGTAAAGTCGTCCGGTTGTCACCCCACTCAGTTCGCGAAGTTTATCACCAAGGCGATAATTGGTTTCTTTCCAGCTGGCCAGGGTACCGGCCGGATCATGACTGAGCAGCCGGACCAGTTCCGGCACTGTTTTGCCCAATCCTCTGGCCTGAACCAGGGCATCAAGGTCATCAAAACTTTCCAAATGATACGTACAGGCATCAATCAGCAGTTCCGGGTTGAGCGGGATCCCTGTAAAGGAGAAGGATTTAAGAAAGGAGATATTGTTTTTGATCTCGTATCCTGGCCTCCCTTGCTTCTCTTTTTCGATGATTGTTTGGGTCCATAAAGTGTCCGGATAGTTTTCCAGCATAAAATCCCTTGATTGTTGGGCATATTTCTCTCGGTGATACTCACACTCGCTTTGGTCCTCACCAAAGAAGGGTTTGGCATTCAGAAATTCTTCGGAAGACCTGGAAAAAGAAATCGCGGCATGGGCGGGATGGGAGGCAGAAGATTGCAAGCCCATAAAATAAAATATGTTGTTGGGTGGAAAGGGTGCCTCTACAAAATTATCGGTCATGATGTTGGCGGTGATGCAGGACCGATTATACAAGAAGCCACCGGCAATCATCTCTTCGCGTATTTGTTCGCGGTTATACGAGCGGGCTTCCACCATGCTGGTAACTGCTGAGATGACCCCCTTTCTGGAGATATATCGATCAGTATTGATGGCCTCATTGCGCATGGCAAAATTCTGATCATCATCATATAAAAGATTAACATTGGCTCTCCTGATGAGACCCTCCTCATCCTCCAGAACATCGAAAAACCAGGTGTTTTGATTGCCAAATCCTTGCGGACACAAAACACGATAGATATGCATGTTCCCAATCGGCATTCCGGTCAGTTCATATTTACGTTCGTCGATTTTTATTTTAGGTTTTTCCCACTTAGCCAGGAGTTGATCGGGGTCATCACTGAGTGCGTGCGCCAGTTCAGACAGTGTTTTTCCCAATGCTCTGGCTTTGACCAGCTCTCTTAAATCCTCAAGACTCTCTGAGTTATATCGACAGATATCAATCGCATCGGTATCATTCGTTGTCGGGCTATCCGCCCCTGCCGGGGGGATCAGCCAGAACACAGCCAGGCAGCATAGAACCAGCCGGGAGCAGCACGACCCGGCACGGCGTTGGTGGGTATATCGGTTATCTGAGGCAATCATTCTTTCATCCCTTATTTGTTCGGGTGTTTGGGGAAGATAAGGGTCCTTTGCGGATTTTTCCGGGGCAGAATTGTGATCTTCCCGGAGAGTGATCATTGTAATCTTCGAGGATTTTATGACTTTGACAGAGTTGATGAATATCCGTCGTCAATGAAGATGCCAGGCCAGAAAATTACAAATAGTATATGTTTGTATCCCTCCGCAACGTCAAGGTTTTATTCACCTCTTCAGGATGTGCCGAAACAGAAAATACAGAAAATTCCGCTTGGCCGGGTTTTAGAACCTCAGCTTGATACCTTGAGCCTCATAACCAGGAGGGTGCTGGTTCAAATCCTGCCCCCGCAACCAACCCGGATGTTGAGGGTTTGTGACGTTGAAGCCAGAGAAAACTAAGAGAACTAAGAAAATAAAAGAATAAAAACATCCAGCCCATGATGCCTGTGACGGGCCAGGGTTGGTCAGTCCCTGTACCGGTACGGCCACCAGAACCAGAGCAAGGAATTGACAGAAAAAAGGGGCTGGTTGTTGGCAGAGAGTTGTCTTTCCCGGCGTTGCCATATCCATATGATGCCGGTGGCCTGGCCTGGCTTTGCATATTTCCCGGGGATTGCCAGATCCATACGATGCCGGTGCGAGCGACCGGCATCGTATGTTCTCAGCAAGAGGCCGGTTCAGGCAACAGCAGTATTGTTGGTGTTGGCGCGCAGCGATTTCCGTTTTTCCTTTGCCAGTTTCTGTTTTCTCTCCTCAAGAATCCGGGCCAGTTCAGAACCCGGAGGTGCCAGATTGAGCAGAGATGGCTGGTTGGGGTCGAGCATGTGTTTGCGTTTTTGCTGTATCTCCCTTTGTCGTCTGAAGAATTCAGCACGCTGAGGATCAGATACTGGTTTTTGTTCCGGTTGACTGAGCGGCTTGTTTTGTCCGGTTTCGTTTTGCCTAATCATGTTGAGATCATTGGTGGGATCTTGGATCTGTGCCAATGCTTGCTGCAGCCGGGCCCGGCTCTCCTGTTCAGCAAGAAAGATGTTCTCAGGATTGTCGAGTGTCTTGTCGGGATGTGGTTCTGGCCTGGTGATTCTTGTCTTCTGCTGTTCTGCCGATATCGGTTCAGCCGGTAAGCGGGGTCTCAGATCAAGGAAGGATTCTTTGTCTGACAGACTGGGCTGTTTTCTTTTTGGGAACTGTTGATCTCTACCGGTCTCCGGGTTTTGCTGGTTGTCCTGGCCCTGGGGGGGCGATAACTCGGCTTTTTTCATCAGTTCGTCAATGCTTTCTCGATTGGAACCGGGATAGGGAGGAATTTGTATATGATGGATCTTGTGTCCGGGAAAGGCTGTCTCATTCAGGTCAACCTTTTGTGTTTTGAAATCCAATCCAGTGACCCCTTTTACTTTAGGTAAAACGTTTTCGACATCAATCCCGACATGTCTGAGCACGGCGGCAATCAGAGTATTGCTATTGGGGCCATGTATATCGTAACCAATTTTCGCATCACCAATTTTTTTGGCATAAGCGACCAGTTCTTGCCAAACTTCGGCTGGGTCTCGACCACCCAATTTGAGAACGATACTGCCCCGTTCCTCAGGGGTTTCTGATTTTGTGATGTTCCCATCTTTGTCCCTTTCTTTCCGTGCATCGTTTGATTTTTCGAGCAAGCCGCCAGCATTGACACTGAGGTTTCCATTAACTAGTCCCCCTCTGATCACAGTTTCCTTGCCACCGTCATCGACATAAACCAGATATAGATGCCCGGCATTGTATGGATTGCCTCCAAACACAGTATTTCCCCAGACTTTTTTTCCCTCGATTCGTATTTCGGCCATGATATTTCCTTTCTTTGTAATTCTGGTTTTCGGGTGATGGTTGGGCTGTTATTGATATTTTGTTGTTCTGTTGATTGATTCCCTCCCTATGGTGTTGGTGCATCTTGAGATCATAGTTTTTTTATGATCAGTACTTGTCTGAGGACAACGCAACGGTTAGTTTGTCTGCCAGCTGTCCAGGTGATTTTCCCGCGGAAATTTGCTGTTTTTTTGTCGCATACTGCTTTCATAAAAGCGGCATTCCGGGCTATCGGATCTGGAAAATTGTTGGACCTTCATCAACTCCCCTGAGGATGGGGAAAATATCACCGCTGCATGCGGATACTGAATCCGGGAAGTCAGTGGGTAAACATGCAGACCAATCAGGCTTTCAGGAGCTGCAAGCGGAGCTACAAAATTATCACGCAGCATCTGGGTGGTTGTGCAGGATCTGCTCAACCAAAAGCCACCGGCCATCATCACCGCACGCATGTCCTCCCGGCTGTAGGAACGGGCCTCAGCCAGGCTGGTGACAGCCTGAACAACCCCCTTAGGGGTGGCATAGCGGGCCGCATTGATGGCCTCATTGCGCATGGCAAAGTTCTGATCACGATCATAGAAAAGATACGGATCAATCTGTTTCACCCGACCATCCTCATTTTCTAAGATATGGAAAGACCAGATATTCTGATTATCAAATGCCTGCGGGCAGTGTTGGACAAACCGATAGAGCCGTCCGGTGGTAATCCCGGTCACTTTTTGGATATTCTGATCAACTGACTGGTAATATAGCTGCCAGTAGGCCAGAGTATCGGCCGGATGATCACTGAGGATGTGGGCTAATTGAGGGAGTGTTGTTCCTGTCCCCCTGGCTTTGACCAGAGCCGCCAGATCATCAAAGCTCTGAGACCCATAGCGACACAGATCAATCGGATCACCGGTTATGCTGTCTTTTGAGATGTCATAGACCGAACCATTTTCGGTTTCGGCGGATGGATTACGGGCGGCTGGTTCCCCCGGATCATCAGGCATCATGAGGGTTTGATCTTCATAGCGAAGAGTGGTCTCAATCCATGCCACTAGACCGTCTTGGTTTTTAATGATCCGGAACCACCAAACATCATAAAGACCGAATTCTTGCCGGCATCCCTGACCAATTTCGTAAAGTCGTCCGGTTGTCACCCCACTCAATTCCCGAAGTTGATCACTAAGGGGTTTATTGGTTTCTTCCCAGTAGGCGAGGATATCGGCCGTATCTTCACTGAGAACACGGGCCAGTTCAGGCAGTGTTGCCCCAATCCCCCTGGCCTGAACCAAGGCATCAAGGTCATCAAAACTTTCCAAATGATACGTACAGATATCAATCAGCAGTTCGGAATTGACCGGGGTTCCTGTAGGGGAGAAGGATTTAAGAAAGGAGATATTGCTTTCGATCTTGTCGTTGAGCTGCCCTTGCGTCTCGTTTTCCATGATTCTTTTGGCCCATAAAGTGTCCGGATAGTTTTT
This sequence comes from Alphaproteobacteria bacterium, assembly GCA_965199175.1. Classification (GTDB taxonomy): domain Bacteria; phylum Pseudomonadota; class Alphaproteobacteria. Next base: position 1,052,027 of record OZ240684.1, on the reverse strand, counting down.
CAGCATAAAATCCCTTGATTGTTGGGCATGTTTCTCTCGGTCATAGCCGCACTCGCTTCGGTCCTCACCAAAAAAGGGTTTGGCATTCAGAAATTCTTCGGAAGGTCTGGAAAAAGAAATCGCGGCATGGGGATAATGTTCTGCAGCATAATAAAAGCCCATAAGAGCAAAGAACGTGTCGGGTGGTGGAGGCAGGGTCACAAAGCTATCGGTCACCATTTCGGCGGTGATGCAGGACCGATTATACAAGAAGCCACCGGCAATCATTTCTTCGCGTATTTGTTCGCGGCTATACGAGCGAGCTTCCACCATGCTGGTGACTGCTTTTACAACCCCATCCTCAGAGAGATAGCGGTTGGCGTTGATGCTTTCATTGCGCATGGCAAAATTCTGATCATCATCGTAATAAAGCTGGATATCAATAATCTGAATGACACCGACATGATTTTCCAAAAACCAGAAAATCCAGGCGTTTTGATTGCCAAATCCTTGCGGACACGAAATACGATAAATATGGATGTTCCCAATGGGGACCCCGGTCAGATCATGGGTTAATTCGTTGATTTTTTTGGGGTCTTCCCATACGGCCAGGACCTGATCGGAATCATCACTGAAAATGCGGGCCAGTTCAGGAACTGTTTTTCCCAATGCTCTGGCTTTGACCAGGTCTCTTAAATCCTCAAGGCTCTCCGAGTTATAGCGACAGATATCAATCGCATCGGTATCATTTATCGCCGGGCTATCCGCCCCTGCCGGGGGGATCAGCCAGAACACAGCCAGGCAGTATAGAACCAGCCCGGAACAGAACGACCCGGCACGGCGTTGGTGGGTATATCGGCCATCTGAGGTAATCACTCTTTCATCCCTCATTTGTTCGGGTGTTTGGGAAAGATAAGGGTCCTTTGCGGATTTTTCCGGGGCAGAATTGTGATCTTCGAGGATTTATGACTTTGACAGAGTTGATGAATATCCGTCGTCAATGAAGATGCCAGGCCAGAAAATTACAAATAGTATATATTTATACCCCTTTAACGTCAAGGTTTTATTCACCTCTTCAGGATGTGCCGGAACAGAAAATACAGAAAATCCCGCTTGGCCGGGTTTTAGAACCTCAGCTTGATACCTTGAACCTCATAACCGGGCGGGTGCCGGCACCACGTGAAGCAATGATCAAAAAATCAAAATTGTATCATGGGTTTTTCGTCTGGTTCTTTTGGTGAGGTATTTCTTTTAGCGGGATTTTTTGGCAGGGTCCTGAGGCCAGACAATAAAACCGGATAACGATAAAGGGTATATGATCTGTAGGCAGGTACTTTTGGTCTCAAGGCATTCTGGCTATAATAATGGTATGCTCTATGGGCACTGTTGCCTAACATGGGCACTGTTGCCTGAACAGTCTGGTTGCTAATCAATTCTGGCTCCTATGCTCCGGCGGCGATGCTGAGAAGGGCTTGCCGCACTGTATCAACTGCCGCACTGTATCAACTGTCGTATACAGCATTTTTTGCAAGAGAAGAGATCAAGATGTTCCTGAAAAGACCTGGTCAAAAACAGTCTGAGAAAAAACCATCCGGGGAGGATTCTGCCGGGCGCCACATATGGTCTGTTGTGACCCGTGTTCTGCTGGCTGCGGTGGTGGTGTTGGTTGTTGGTATTGGCGGCTTTGTTGCTTGGTTATCGACCTCTTTACCAAAGCAGGAAGGGGTCATGGTTGTTCCGTTTCTTGATCAGCCGGTCACTGTGATCCGTGATTCTTATGGTATTCCCACGATCAGGGCGGGCAGTGAAGCCGGTGCTCATTTCGGGCTTGGTTTTGTGCATGCCCAGGATCGTTTGTTCCAGATGGATATTATGCGGCGCACCGGGTCCGGGCGGTTGGCAGAGATTTTGGGGCCTGAGGTTCTGGAGCGTGACCGGCATGCTCGTTTGGTGGGTTTTCAGCGTCTGGCTGAGGCCAGTTTGAATTTTATGGCACCAGAGACACTGGCGGCTCTTGAGGCCTATACGCAAGGGGTGAATGCGTTTCTTGAGACTCGAACCGGTGCTTTGCCACCCGAATTTGTTTTATTAGGGTATGAGCCGGAGCCGTGGAAACCCGCCGACTCTCTCATATTACCGCGATTGATGGCATTATGGCTTTCCAATAACCGCCGTGAAGAATTGATCAGAGTGCGGCTATTGGAAATCCTGCCGCCGCATGATGTTGATCTTATTCTTGGCCCTTATCCGGAAGATGAACTGGAGGGGGTAACAGGTTCGGCACAACCACAAACCGGTCACTCTGATCATGGCAGAATTGATCACGGTATCCTGGATTCTCATGGTGAGAAGAGAACGGCTGTTGCTGAAAAGACTGTGGCCGAAGAGGAAGAGACTGTGGCTGAAAAGAGGGGGTCTGAAAAGAGGGTCCCTGAAAATGCTCCCGAAGCAATCCACCAAACCGCATATCGATTGGTGAAACAGTTATGGGACCATCTGCCGGTTGGGGAACGGCGGTATGGTCCCAGTGCCTCGAATAACTGGGTTGTGGCCGGGTGGCGTACAGAAAGTGGCTTCCCGCTTCTGGCTAATGATCCTCATCTGTGGTTGTCGACGCCCGGGGTTTGGTATCTGTCCCGTATGGAGGCACCAGGATATCACGTTGTCGGTGGGACCATGCCGGGGGTGCCGTTTGTGGTTGCCGGGCATAATCAGGATATTGCCTGGGGATACACGACCACCCATTCTGATACGCAGGATTATTTTATCGAACGCCTGGTTCCTGGTGATAAGGGACGTTATCTGACCCCTGATGGTTCTCAGGCTTTCATTGAGCGGATTGAGACAATCAAGGTCAAAGGCCAATCGCCGGTGACATTTGTTGCCCGTACCAGCCGCCACGGCCCGGTTATGTCGGATTTATCTCTTGAGAATGCGGTTTTAGAGGAGGGGCATGTCCTGGCTTTGGCTGATTCCGCATTGCGTGATGATGTGCTGCTTGCCCAGGCGATTTATGGCCTGAATAAAGCTACGGATTGGGAGAGTTTCGTTGAGGCAATGGGTGATTTTCATGCCCCGCATCACAATGTTCTCTATGCTGACCGGGCTGGTCATATCGGATTTTACGCCGCCGGGCGGGTTCCGGTACGCAAATCAGGGGATGGGTCAGTCCCGGTCCCGGGCTGGAGCGGTGCCTATGATTGGGTCTCTATGATTCCTTTTGAGGATTTGCCGCATCTTTATAATCCGCCAGAAGGGGTGATTGCCACCGCCAACCATAAGATTGTTACCGGGGATTATCCGCATTTTCTGACCGGTCGCTGGCGTGGTCTCTATCGGGCCAGCCATATTCACCAGCGACTGGCTGCCGGGGATGGTTCTTCAATCGAAGGGATGATTGATTTACAGAATAATGTGGTTTCAACCATGGCCCATGATCTGCTGCCTTTGATGCTGACGATCACGGGGCATGATGAACCCACCCGTGCTGCTGTGCAGGAGCTGAAAGCCTGGGATGGCAGTATGGACCGGCACGCCGGTGCGCCGTTGATCTTTAAAACATGGCTCCGGTTTTTGCAAAAACAGCTGCTACAAGAACCATTGGGTGATTTATTTGAGATATTTTCGCGTCCACAACCGGTGCTGATCAAGACCGCTTTGCAAGGAAAAACCGGATTTTGCCAAGGGGAAGAAACTTTGGATTCACCGGCTGAGAGTCGGGAAAGCGGATCCGGGAAAACCGGTTCAGTTCCTTTGTGCCAAATCCTTTTGACCGAAAGCCTCAATGAAGCTCTGGAGGCCTTGCGGGATGCTTATGGGGCGCGTATGGCTGATTGGCATTGGGGGATGGCTCATCAGGCATCTTTCCTCAATAAATTCACACAAAACATTCCGTTTTTGAGGTTCCTGAAAGATGCGGTGATTGAAACCGGAGGCGGAGACTACACGATCAATCAGGGAGGAACCTCGATTGGTGCCCAATTTTCACTGACCAGTGGCTTGACCGAATTCCGGCATCTCTACGGGGCCGGGATGAAAGCAATCTATGATCTGGGGGATCTTGGGCATTCTCTGTTTATTGCTGTGCCGGGGCAGTCGGGTAATCTCTTTTCACCTCATAGTCACGATATGGTCCGTTTGTGGCGCGATGGAGACTATCTTATGTTCCCTAACCATCAACAAGACGCTCCTGAAGCCAGAATTCTGCTCTTATCACCCCAGGCATCACCGGCGGCCACACTCAATTAAACGGATCGGTTGTTTTCATTCGTCAAAAGGGCTGGGTAGGGGGTTCCCGGTCAATTCCTGATATTGGATTGATTTTTGTTTGTCATTCCAGTAAGTCACTCAATGCGTTATTCATCGGTTGCCTGCTAACTGTTGCTTTGCCCATTGATGAACAAAGCAGATATCAGAGCCACAGGTTAGGGGCATACTTTAAACTGAGTGCATTCTACTGAGATACTTTTAAGAGGAGATTTTATGCCGCGCAGACATGTAGGCCGTATGCATATGTTTATTCCGGGTCCGACTCATATTCCTGAGGCGGTTCTTAATGCTATTCATATTTCGACAGAAGATCAGCGGAATCCAGAACTGCCTGAATTCACCATTCCTCTTTATGGGATGGTGAAGAAAGTCTTCCAATGCGATGATGGCCAGGTTTTTATCTATCCCGGATCAGGGACCGGAGCCTGGGAATCCGGAATTCAGAATACCTTGTCGCCTGGTGATAAAGTCCTGATTTTCCGTTTTGGTACATTCAGCCATCTCTGGGCTGATATGATGCGGCGTTTGGGTCTTGATGTGACTCTGATTGAGCGTGACTGGGGGACTGGTACACCGCCGGAGATGGTTGCAGATATCCTTTCCAAAGACACTTCCCATGAATATAAAGCGGTCTGTGTCACCCATAATGAGACCGCAACCGGCGTGACTTCAGATGTTGCTGCAGTGCGCAAAGCCATTGATGCCAATAATCATCCGGCTTTGTTGTTTGTTGATGGAGTGAGCTCGATTGCCAGCCTCGATTTCCGGATGAGTGAATGGGGCGTTGATGTCGCGATTGCCGGGTCGCAAAAGGGTTTTATGTTGCCGGCGGGCATGGGTATTCTGTGTGCTGGTCCCAAAGCTCTGGAAGCTCATAAATCAGCTAAGATGGCCCGATGCTATTATTCCTGGGAAGATATGATGAAGACCAATAAGGATGGATATTTTCCCTATACCCCCCAAATTCCGATGCTGCGCGCATTGGAAGTTTCCTGCAAGATGCTGTTTGAGGAAGGTTTGGACAATGTCTTTGCGCGCCACCACCGTATTGCCGAAGGGGTGCGTCGGGCGGTCAAGGATGGCTGGGGTCTTAAGCTGTGTGCTCAGGAACCAAAATGGGAATCTGATACGGTGACGGCGATTGTGGTGCCTGAAGATGCGGATGCACGTGCGGTCATTGCAACGGCTTTTGAAAAATATCACATGTCTTTGGGGGCGGGCCTGATGGATGTGGCTGGCCGGGTATTCCGGATCGGCCATCTTGGTGATCTGAATGAATTGCAGGCAGCTTCTGCGATTGCCGGATCGGAAATGGCCATGCGTGACTGCGGCATTAATGTCACTCCCGGCAGTGGTCTTGCTGCTGCTGGTGAATATTGGCGTCAGGCTCTTTAGAGAAACCGGCAATGACAAAACCCAAAGTTGTTGTTACCCGCCGTTGGCCGGCTGCCGTTGAGGCACGCATTCAGGAAGTATTCGATGCGAATCTGAACGCATCTGATACGCCAATGAACCAAGATGATCTCCGGGATGCTCTGTGTTCGGCTGATGCCCTGATGCCGACAGTCACCGATACAATCAGTGCAGACGTGCTTGGGGCAGCCAACCGAAAAGCCAAAATAATTGGCAATTTTGGGGTTGGTTTCAATAATATTGATATTAAGGCTGCTCAACAGCATGGGATTGTTGTCACCAATACGCCGGAGGTTTTGACCGATTGCACAGCCGATATCGCCATGCTGCTGTTGCTGGCGGTTGCCCGGCGTGGCGGTGAGGGCGAACGCCACCTGCGCCGGGGAGAATGGAGTGGCTGGCGTCCGACCCATATGATGGGAACCAAGGTTACCGGTAAGACTTTGGGGATTATCGGCATGGGCCGTATCGCCCGGGCAGTGGCCCGTAAGGCGCATCACGGGTTTGGAATGCGGATCCTGTACCATGATCCGTATTTGAATGAAGCCGCATTGGCTGATGTTCAGGCCGTGGGTGGCGAGGAATGCTCCAGTATTGAGAACGTCTTGCAGGAAGCTGATTTTGTTTCTTTGCACTGCCCTTCAACCCCGGAAACCCGGCATCTGATGAATAGTGAGCGGTTTGCGGCGATGAAGCCTGGCTCATTTCTGATCAATACGGCCCGTGGCGATGTGGTCAATGAGGCCGCATTGATTGAAGCTCTGCGGACCAAAGCGATTGCCGGGGCTGGCTTGGACGTTTTTGAGCAAGAACCCCGGGTATCTCCGCCTCTGCTGGAAATGGAAAATGTGGTTCTCTTACCGCATCTGGGGAGTGCAACCGAAGAAACCCGTGCGGCGATGGGGTTGCGTGTGGTTGATAATGTTCAGGCATTTTTTGAGGGCAGGGAACCCCCTGACCGGGTGGCCTGAACTCCTTTTTCGGGCCTGGGATTTCTATGAAAACCCACAGCGGTTCATCTGGTATACAGCCAGATTGGGTTGGTCGTTTGCGTCAGCAGGCAGAAGCAGCCTTTACTGCCGGGGTTGCGGCGGCTGATCCAAAGCGGGCAGTCGAAGCAGCACTTGGTGTTGAAGAGGGACGGCTGTGGTTGCGGCGCTGCGATGGGTCCCGGCGGATGGCTGACTGGCGGAATGTCCGGCTGGTTGCTTTTGGTAAAGCGGCCTCCAGCATGGCTGAGGCCGCGTGTGCTTTGATCCCTGAACAGTTGATTGCTCAGCCCGGAATTGTGGTAACAAATTATGAAAATTTCCGTCAGCTTGAGGGCTGTGAAACCATTGCTGCCGGTCATCCTTTGCCGGATGAAAATGGTGTGCGGGGCGGGCAATCAATTTTGGCAGCAGCCGAAAATGCCGATGAGGGAGACCTTTTCCTGGTATTGATTTCCGGCGGTGGTTCAGCCCTGATTCCAGGCCCTGCTGAAGGTCTCGACCTTGAGAGCAAAATCAAGACGACAGAGACTTTACTGGCCTGTGGTGCTGACATCAATCAGGTGAATACGGTGCGTAAACATTTATCCCGTATCAAAGGGGGGAGGTTAGCCCGCTCTGCCGTTCCTGCGGATCTGCATGCGTTGATTTTATCCGATGTTCTTGGCGATGATTTGAGTGCTATTGCCAGCGGTCCGACTGTTCCTGACCGGACAACTTTTGCCGATAGCCGGGATATCCTGCAACAATGCGGTGCCTGGGAAGATCTGACACATGCGGTGCGGAAGCATATTGAAGATGGGGTTGCTGGCCGGGTTGCTGAAACGCCCAAGCCGGGTGATCCGGCATTTGGGACGGCTGAGGCAACCTTGATTGGGAGCAATACGGTGAGTTTAGAGGCAATGGAAGGAGCCGCACGTGACCAGGGCTATCATCTGGAGCGGTGGTGTGATTGTCTGAAAGGTGAAGCGCGCGCGGAGGCACAAAAATGGGTTTTAACCCTGGCTGACCGGCTCCGGTCGTCTTCCCTGCCCTTAGCAATGAGTGCGGGTGGTGAGACAACGGTGACGCTCACCGGGTCGGGCCTGGGTGGGCGCAACCAGGAATGCGCCTTAGCTTTTGCTTTGGCTGCTGAACAAAACCATTTACCAGAACGCTGGGTATTTCTTTCCGGCGGTACGGATGGGCGTGACGGACCGACTGATGCGGCAGGGGGGGTTGTTCACCCCTGGACTCTCCGGGATATGCGGCGTGACGGAATTGATCCTGAGATAGCTCTGATGAATAATGATTCTTACCCAGCTTTGAAGTCAGCCGGGGCTCTTCTGATGACCGGGGCAACCGGAACCAATGTTGCGGATTTACAGATTGCGTTAACGATACCCTAGTATAGAAGTCTTAAATTCAGACGAAGTATGATAAAGGGTACGTATTTTTAGCGGGAATTCCAGCTTATTGATACAATCAGGTGGGGGTATTTTTTCTTGATTTCGTCTTGCTTCGGTTTGTTATCCATTTTCTTCACTGATCAGCATTACTGTATTTGAAACATTATTTGAATCGTTCCATGCTTGTTATTTTTGGCTCCCTTTTTGTCATGGCGTGTGTGTTCGGCGGCTACGCAGCAGCTGGCGGGCATCTGATTATGTTATGGCAGCCTTTTGAGGTGGTGATCATTGTTGGTGCGGCTATTGGTGCCTTTATCATCGGCAATACTTTTACAGTGATTAAAAAGTCACTTCTGTTGCCGGTTTTGTTGCTGAAGGGATCGCCCTATAAGAAAGACCGTTATATTGAACTTCTCGGTTTGATGTTTACAATTTTCAAGCTGGCTAAATCAAAAGGGATGCTGGCATTGGAAACCCATATCGAAAATCCCGCAGAGAGCGAGGTTTTCAATCAATTCCCTGACTTTAGTAAAGATCATCACGCGGTCGAATTTCTGTGTGATTATCTCAGGCTGTTTACATTGGGAACCGAAAATTCCTATGAACTGGAAGATTTAATTGATAAAGAGTTGGATATCCATCATGAGGAAGATGAAGCCTTGGCTGCTGCGGTACAAGGTATGGCGGATGGCTTACCGGCTTTGGGGATTGTGGCGGCGGTGATGGGGGTGATCCATACGATGGCTTTGATTGCTGAACCGCCGGAAATTTTGGGTAAATCTATCGGTGCGGCTCTGGCGGGGACGTTTTTGGGTGTTTTTTTGGCCTATGGTTTTGTTGGTCCAACCGCATCAGCGGTCAAGAATATTCAATCAAAAAATCACAAATATTTTGAATGTATAAAAGCGGGTCTGATTGCCTATGCTCAGGGATATGCGCCCCAGGTGGCGGTAGAATTTGCCCGAAAATCGGTTCCCAGTGATGCGCGTCCCAGCTTTTATGAAGTTGAGGAAGCGGTGAATGAACTTCCTTCTTAAAGATATCTGATGGCTGAAGGCAATATTGTCATCAAAAAAGGCAAAAAAGGCGGTCATGGCGGTCACCATGGCGGGGCCTGGAAGGTTGCCTATGCTGACTTTGTGACGGCGATGATGGCATTTTTTTTGTTGTTATGGTTGTTGAATGCCACCACTGAAGAACAAAAGCGGGGTATTGCTGATTTTTTCTCGCCCACTCCGGGTGCTATTCAATCAAGTTCCGGTGGTGATGGGGTTTTTTCTGGCCAGACGATCACCAGCGAAGGTTTTTTAATTCAGGATAAATCAGCAATTGGGGTGACTGTTGTCTTTCCCGAAGAGACCCAACAGAAAGATGAAGGCCCGGAAACAGAAGTGGCCCTTGATGATCCGGCTGAGTCAGATGAGACCCAGGAAGAACGTGAGGCTCAGGAAAGCCGTCAATTAGAGCAGGTTGAGAAAACTCTCCGTGAAGCAATAGAGAATAACCCTGAATTAGTGGATTTATCCGGTAATTTACTGATTGATCAAACGCCGGAAGGGTTACGCATTCAGATCGTTGATCGTGAAGGAACCCCCATGTACAAGCGGGGCATTGCCACCATGACCGATGAAGGGGCAATATTGACTCAGCAAGTGGTTGCAGCGGTTATTTCTCTGGACAATCAAGTGGTGATTACAGGCCATACCGATGCCACCCGCTACCGGCGTTTTGGCTATGATAATTGGGATTTATCAACTGACCGGGCCAATTCCAGCCGTCGGGCAATGGTCCGCGGTGGCCTGGATCCTGAGCGTATTTATCGGGTATCGGGACGTGGATCTAATGATCTTCTGGACATTGATGACCCTACTGCACCGATCAACCGGCGCATTTCAGTGGTCTTGTTGCGTAATTCCTGGGTTGAAAACCTGAAAAAGGAATCTGAAGAATACACCGCCCCCAGTGACCTTGAGGGCAGTTTTCCGCCTCCCAATGGTCTTGAAGAGGCGCTGAACTAATCACAGCCGGGATCATCATGAGAAGAGTGCCCCGGGAAGCCAGGTCGCCAAAGATGGAAACAATGCCAGCAAACCGAGAACCACAATCTGTAAGATGATAAAGGGAATGGTGCTGCGATAAATAGCCGCTGTGGTCACTGATGGTGGGGCGACACCACGCAGATAGAACAGAGCAAAGCCAAAAGGTGGGGTGAGAAAGCTGGTCTGAAGATTGAGGGCAATCATCACCCCAAACCAGACCGGATCAAACCCCATCCCTAACAGGACGGGTCCCAGAATAGGGACCACAACAAAAATGATTTCAATAAAATCAAGAATGAAGCCAAGCAGGAAAATCGCCACCATGAGAATCGCCATGGCTGTTATACGACCACCAGGAAGGTCCCCCAGGGCAGAAGCCACCAGTTGATCCCCTTCGAGGCCCCGGAAAACCAGGGAAAAAACCGAAGCCCCGATCAGAATGGCAAAGATCATCGCACTGATGCGGGCTGTTCTTTCCATGATCTGGCGCAGTATGGTGAGGGTGAGGAAACCATGCCAGCGGGCCAGCCCGATGGCGCCGGCAGCTCCCACCGCTGCCGATTCAGTGGGGGTGGCAATTCCGGTCAGAATGGAGCCAAGAACAGCAACAATTAAGATAATCAGCGGGAGGATATCACGTATAACCACGACCCAATCGCGTTGTTCTGATATGGGGGGGCAAGACTCCGGATGGCGCCAGGCGATCCAGAATTGCCAGAGCAGATAAGAGATCACCAATAAGAGACCAGGGAGAAAAGCTCCAGCAAACAAATCAAGTACAGAGACCGAATCAGGGGCAAAATTTCCCTGGGCTAGCTGGGCTTGAATATTGGCTCCCTGCAAGACGTCAGCAAGCAGGATCAGAACAATAGATGGCGGGATAATCTGGCCTAACGTTCCTGAAGCACAGATGGTTCCGGTTGCCACCCTGGGATCATAGCCGGCTTTTAACATGGTCGGCAGGCTCAAAAGCCCCATCGTAACCACGGTTGCTCCGACGATACCGGTCGAGGCAGCCATGAGCATTCCGACCACCACCACAGCAATTCCCAGCCCGTTGCGCATGGAGCCAAACAGAGCACCCACTCCGGAAAGCAGACGTTCGGCAAGTTGGGAACGTTCCAGCGCTACTCCCATAAAGACGAATAATGGTACCGCAACCAGGACTTCATTGGTCATGATTCCAAAAACCCGGGACGGCATTCCCCCCAAAAGAGCAAGATCAAAAGCACCAAGCAGTGATCCCAGACCAGCAAAAAGCAACGCCACTCCGGCTAAAGTGAAAGCGACCGGAAAGCCCAATAGCAAGGCCGCACAGAGTGCTACAGACATGGCCACACAAAGAATTTCAGGAAGAGACATCAAAATATTCTGCCCTATGGGATTACCGGACCAGGTCCCCAATCAGAGCGGGGTGGTCGGCCGGACAAGATCGGCATGTGTCTGACCCCGGTTCTGGAGGATGCAAACAGCACCAGCAATCACAGTCAGCCCCTGTAAGAAAACCAGGATACATGTCACAGGGATGATGCTTTTGAGTAAAAACAGGCCAGGCAACCCCCCAGCCTCACGAGAGAATTCCAGCCGCATCCAGGAATCAACAGCATAAGGCCAGGAAAGGACCAATAAAATGATTGTCAGTGGCCACAGAAAAGCAACCACACCGCCAATATTGATCCAGGCCCGCCGATGCGGAGTGGTGGAGCGATAAAAAATATCGACCCGTACATGTTCATCCTGTTCCAGGGTGGCTGCGATGGAGAGCATGAAGACCAGGCCATGCATCCAGATATAGCTTTCTTGCAGCCAGACCCAACCGGCTGAAAAACCATACCGCAGCAGAACAACTGCACAAACCACTCCAACCATGGCCAGAGTCAACCAGGAAACAGCCCGGCCGACTGATTGATTGATCCGGGTGATCCAATTTATTGCGGGCATTGTTTTTTCTCCGGCATGATGACACAACCTAAACCACAAGAACGTTCCTTATAACCTTATAAAGGAAGAGCATTTCTTATAAAGAGTGTTTGTGTAAACCGCTTTTGTGGCCGCACAATTTGTGGCTATAGAAAATTTGTGGCTATAGAAAAAGAGAGTTCGTTGACAGGGGGATAGGTTGACGAGTCTGAGCAATGGCGGCATTACTGTATCCGGCTAAAGAGTGGTCATCATTCTGTTACCGGTATCATGGCGGTCATGATGATTGGGAGATGGTCATCATGATTGGAAGAAGATGACGCTTTGAGGATAATCCTTTCAGGGATGCTTATAATTTTACAAAAGAGTGTAGAAAAAAATGCCGGTACAGAAACGCTTATTAAGCGTCAGGACAGATATCCGGCAGGGTTGGTTGTGCAGGACTGGCCATAGAGTATATGCGTGATTGATAAAGGGATGTTGAGTGATGACAACGCGAATCGCAATTAATGGATTTGGACGTATTGGGCGCTTGGTTTTACGGGCCTGGCTGGAAACCGGGCGTGATGATATCGAATTGGTTGCGGTCAATGATCTTGGTTCTGTAGAGACCAATGCGCATCTTTTGAAATATGATACGGTTCATGGTGTTTTGGCCTCAGAGGTTTCAGCCGAAGATGATATGATCAGGACAGCCCGTGGTCCGGTTGCTGTTTACACTGAACCTGATCCTGCCCGGTTGCCCTGGGGGAGTCTTGGCATTGATATCGCTTTGGAATGCACTGGTCGTTTTACCGCTTATGATCAGGCGTCCTCTCATCTTACGGCCGGGGCTGGGCGGGTTTTAATCTCGGCTCCTGGAAAAAACCCGGACATAACTGTTGTTTATGGGGTGAATGATGATGATTTGCATCCTGATCACCGGGTTGTTTCTAATGCCTCTTGTACCACGAATTGCCTGGCTCCCATCGTGGCTGTTTTAGAAGAATCTGTGGGTATTGAGCATGGATATATGACCACGATCCACGCCTATACGGGTGATCAAAACACCGTTGACAGTATGCATCAAGATCTCAGACGCGCCCGGGGAGCGGCACAATCAATTATTCCCACCTCGACTGGAGCGGCCAAAGCGGTTGGTTTGGTTCTTCCGAAGTTGGCTGGCAAAATTGATGGATGCGCGATGCGGGTCCCAACCCCCAATGTCTCTTTGGTTGATTTTGCCTTTACATCCGCCAGGGATACCGACAGTGCTCAGATCAATCATTGTATCATGACGGCGGCGCAGGGATCTTTATCTGGTGTTCTTGCGGTTAATGAACAGCCTCTGGTTTCAATCGATTTTAACCATAATCCGGCCAGCTCTGTTTTTGATGCGACCCAGACCCAGGTTCTTGGTTGTCGTTTTTGCCGCATTGTTGCCTGGTATGATAATGAATGGGGATTTTCCAACCGCATGTTAGACACGGCTGCTGCTATGGGTCGTTTGCCAATATGAGAGCCCGATGGGCGCACGGAATAAAGACTGTTCCCAGGTTGCAAAACCAGTAATGCGGGGCGCATCAGGGGAGTGGCATCCTCCGTTGATTGTTTTTCACAGCCTTGCCGATGCCCTGGCTGCTTTGGCGGCAGCCGAAAAATCTGGTCGCCGGATTGTACTGATCACCGCTCCTGGTGCGGCCGGTTATGCCGGGGTTGGGTGGTTCCTGGAAGTTGTTGCGCATATTGAGCACCATCGACAGCAAGCCAGGATTGAATGTGTTCTTGATTGCGGAACTGAGCCAGGGTTGGCTTTGGCGGCAATCCGGTCCGGGGTTAAAATGCTCCGCGTGGTTTGCGAGAATCGGTTTCAGGAAAACATCGCCGGGATTGCTGCTGACCATGATGTAGACCTGTTTGAACCTTCAGGCCCGGTGCTTGATCTGCAATTCAGCGATGATGCTGAGACTGCGTGCTGTGACTGGATTGATCAGCATTCCAGCCACATGACCGGCAAAGAGTCTCATTATAAAGGTCATAGGCACAGAGACCATGCAGATAAAGACCATACAGATAGAGACGATAGAGAACCTCGACAGAAAGTGTCTGAGCGTCCTCAACTTTATTTGATTACCCCGCCCCGTGTGACTGAGCCGGTTGCTTTTGCGGATATCCTGGCCACAGTTTTGCGGGATTCTGCTGATGCTATCGCGTTTTTACAATTACGTATCAAGACGGAAACTCCTGATCACGCGCCGGCCCTGGCTGAAGATGCGATTTATGCGGCTGTGACTGCCTTGAAGCCAGTCTGTTCTGATTACCAGCTGCCCTTAATTTTGAATGATGATCCCCGGCTGGCTGCTGAATTGGAATGTGACGGGGTTCATATTGGCGCTGAGGATGCTTCATGCCGGCACAGCCGGGCTGTTCTGGGTCCGGAAAAAATCATTGGAGTGAGTTGCTATGATGCGTTATCCAGGGCCCGGCAAGCGGCGGCTGACGGGGCCGATTATGTCGCTTTCGGGGCGTTTTTCCCCAGCCGCTTTAAGCCAATGCCACGGGCCAAACCATCCCCGGCTATTCTTCGGGAATGGAATCAACAACACTCTGTTCCTGCCGCAGTCATTGGTGGCATTACACCCGAACATGCCGGGTCGCTGATCCATGCTGGTGCACAATATCTATGTGCGATTGGTGCCGTTTGGGATCATCCCGATGGTCCGGCCACAGCGGTAAGGGAGTTTATCCGCAGCATAGACCAGGCGATGCAAGAGTGATGAATCCAGGCAGTCTGGAATATTGTTTATAAACCAGAATGTTTACGTCAGTGCTTCCCAAAGGACGTCACGAATATCCTCAGCACCGCTAAAGAGCAAAACCAAACGATCAAAGCCGAGTGCCACTCCGGCACATGGTGGCAAGCCGCTCTCAATAGCCCTTATAAAATTGTCATCTTCGGGGACTTCCCGCCCATAACGGCTTTGTTTGATTGCGTGCTCACATCGGTAGCGAGATTGATGCTCCTGTGTATCCCGTAGTTCAACACAGCCATTGGCCAGTTCAATGCCGTGAATAAAAATTTCAAAACGTTGCGATTGTCGTGGGTCGTCAGGGGACAAAGCCGCCAGAGCTGCCAGCGGGGCCGGGTAATGGGTCAGGATATCAGGCTGATTGACCCCAAGATGGGGTTGTATATGAGCATAAAAAATTTTGTGAAAAATGTCATCCCAGGCATCGTCTTGGGCAACCGAAACATCGGCTTTGACGGCTTCTTTAGCCAGATGGTCACGATCTGGCATTCCCTGGTCAGAGAGGCTGGCCAGAATATCAATTCCGGCATATATCCTGAATGCTTCGGAAACTGTACAGTGTCGCCAGGTGCTGGCGATATCACATGAATGATGATGGCGGGTCATTTTGAGATGATCCGGTTCGGCACAATAACGGATCAGGGATTGGCAATCATTGAGGATGGCCTCAAGAGCCTGCTGATCCGATTGGTGGGTTCGATACCATTCCAGGATGGTGAATTCCGGTTGATGCAGGGGTGAGGATTCGCCGTTGCGATAGGCCTGGCACAGTTGATAAATAGAGGTCTCGCCGGCGGCCAGCAGCTTTTTCATGGCAATTTCCGGTGATGTGCGCAGATAACGCCTGGTTTCAACATCATTGATTTCCATCATGGTTGAAAAGGGCTGAATATGGGCTTCCCAGCCGGGGCTGATTTGCAGACTCGGTGTTTCAACTTCAAGGAAGTTTTGGCCGGCAAACCAGGTCCGCAGCCGGGAGCGGAGCTTTCCTCTGAGAACCAGGTGATGACGGCGCCGGGCGTAGTCATGGCGGCACCAGGGATTTTTAAGAGGATCATCATGATGGATACTCATAACCGATGCCTTTCATTGATGATATGAATTGAGGATACTGAGTAGCGCAAACTATGATGTGCTGAATGTGTTGCCTGGCTGGAGTGACTGGCTGGAGTCATGCTGGGGTCGTATTTTCTTCTCTGCACGCTATCTGGGTATTTTGACTCATGGAAGACCCTGATCAGAAGGCTGGTACTGTACTGACTGAGGATATGTTTGAGACCATGAAATCTGGTTCCGATCGTGATAAACAATCCCTTTGCAGTCTTGAGGATCTGGCTGAGCGACGTATCATCAGCCACCAAAATGCCAAATATCTGGCTGATATTGGCGAACGTTATGCTGTGCGGATACCCAGGGGTCTCACCGGGCGGATTGCCGCTGCCGGAGGCCGGGGGCCATTGGCGCGCCAATATGTACCATCGCGGCGTGAACGTATCACGGATCGTCTGGAGAACGAAGACCCCATCGGGGATCGCATATGGTCACCGATTAAAGGAATCGTTCATCGTTATCCTGACCGGGTATTGCTGAAAGCTATTCAAACATGTCCGGTTTATTGCCGCTTTTGTTTTCGGCGCGCCTTTGTTGGTCCGGGTCGTGGTATTCTCAAACCCAAAGAACTGGCGGCTGCTTTGGCGTATATTCGCAACCATCGTGAGATTTGGGAAGTCATTCTCACCGGTGGTGACCCTCTGATGCTGAGCCCACGTCGGCTGAGCATGATTGTCTCGGCACTTGATGCGATGGCTCATGTGGCGGTGATCCGGTTTCATAGCCGGGTTCCGGTTGCTGAGCCGGGGCGGATTACTGCACGGACCATTGATGCTCTTAAAAGGCGCAACGGACCAGTTTATATAGCCATCCATGCCAATCATCCTGATGAATTTGATTCATCTGCTTGTCGTGCCTGTGACCGGCTGACTGAGGCCGGGATTTCTCTTCTTGGTCAATCTGTTCTTCTGAAAGGAGTGAATGATCACGCCGATATTCTTGAGTCTCTGTTCCGGGTTATGGTGCGCAACCGGATCAAACCATATTATCTTCATCATCTGGACCATGCTCCGGGGACCAGTCATTTCCGGGTCGGCATTGCTGAGGGTCAGGATTTAATGCGCCGGTTGCGTGGCCGTGTCTCTGGTCTGTGTCAACCGACCTATGTTCTGGATATCCCGGGCGGTTATGGTAAGGTACCGATTGGTCCGGTCCATGCCTGGCGTGGATGGAGAAATGGGATTGAGTCGTGGTCGATCCTGGATTACAAGGGCACCCATCATCTGTATTCTCCGGGTACAAAACGCCGTTGACCGGGAATCTTCTTAAGAATCTTCATCGCCTGCATTTCTGCCGGGTCAGATGGGGAAATGGAAAGAAACGTGAAAATCAACGCCAACCAAATTCGCCCCGGTAATGTCATTCAGCATCAGGGCAAACAATTTGTTGTTCTCAAGATTAACATCTTGCAGCCGGGTAAAGGCGGGGCCTTTATTCAGGTCGATATGCGTGATCTCAAAACCGGTCTTAAGACGAACGAACGTTGGCGTACTCAAGAGTCGGTCGAACGTATGCATGTTGAGGAGCGTCCCTGTTCGTTTCTTTTTTCTGAGGGTACAAACTGGACATTCATGGATCTTGAGACATATGAACAATCGACACTGAGCCGTGATCTTCTGGGCGATCAGGCTGATTTTCTCCAGGATGGTATGGAGGTTGTGATTGATTTCATTGATGGTCAGGCTGTTGCGGCCCGGTTCCCTGCAACGGTGATAATGGAGATTGTTGAGGCTGATGCGGTGGTCAAAGGTCAGACGGCTTCTTCTTCCTACAAACCGGCTGTTTTGGAAAATGGACGAAAAATTCTGGTGCCGCCGCATATTGAGGCCGGAACGAGAATCGTGGTGAATACGGCGGATGGCAGCTACGCCGAACGTGCCAAAGATTAAGCCTCGGTGATCGAATGGCTCCCCATTCGCCGATTATTCATGTCATGGTCAAGGCGGTCCGCAAGGCGTCTCGTGGTTTGCTGCGTGATTTTGGTGAGGTTGAGCAATTACAGGTTTCTCTTAAGGGGCCGGCTGATTTTGTTTCCCATGCTGATCTTAAAGCTGAGGCCACTTTGCGGGAGGAATTAAGTCGGGTCCGGCCCGGATTTGGTTTTCTCATGGAAGAAAGTGGTGAAATCCGGGGTGATGGGAGAAATCGCTGGATCGTTGACCCTCTGGATGGAACATTGAATTTTCTCCATGGTATTCCGCATTTTTCTTTGTCTGTTGCGCATGAGTATGATGGAAAAATCGTTGCTGGTTTGGTATTTGACCCAATACGCAATGAAATGTTTACCGCTGAGGAAGGAAAAGGTGCGTTCCTTAATAATAAACGCTTGCGTGTCTCGGCACGGCGAAACCTTGATGAGGCGATTTTTGCCACTGGTATTCCTTGTCTTGGCAGGAAATGTTCTCCGGCGTATCGTGGTATGCTTGAGGCGGTGATGGAGAATTGCGCTGGTTTGCGCCAGCTGGGTTCGGCGGCTCTGGATTTGGCTTATGTCGCAGCAGGACGTTACGAAGCTTTTTGGGAAGCGGGCTTACAGCTTTGGGATATTGCGGCCGGCACTCTCATTCTTCATGAGGCTGGTGGCATGATTTGCGATTTTGAATGCAAACAATCTTTCTTACGTAGTGGCGATATTGTGGCCAGTAACGAAAATTTACGTGATTCTGCGGTAAAACTTTTATTATCGAATACTCGCTATTGAAGTATATATTAAGATTTACTTAGAGTAAAAAAGCATATTTTCTATTCTATATTGCACTTTGTTCTCATTTATGGTGAAATAAAAGTTCTTATTTATGAGGAAATAAAAATTTTATGAGGAAATAAAAATCAGGTCAGTTTTTTTAATTAAAATGTTTTTTTAATTAAAATATTGTATTTTGTATCATACCTGCTTTGTATACTATCTGGTCATAATCTTATAATATTTAAATATCGTAATATTCAGACGGTGACATGTTCAGATATTTTTAATGATGATGAGAGAAAAATGGTTGTCGGGAAAAAATACTGGCAATTAAAGGTGCTTTGACTCATGCCTAAGATGATGACGTTTCGGACTGTGATGATTCGGACTGTGACGTTTGCGATTATCGCATTTCCTGTATTGGGTTTATCACCCGGTGTTCAGGCGCAGCCAGTCGTCATTGGTGGTGATGGTAAGCCCAGCGTTGAAATCAATGAACGTCTGGTTTATGGGGTTGGGGCTGGATTGCCTCCTTTAAGCGATCATTTTTGGAGCCACCCCTCTTTAACTGATTTGACCAAATCCGGGAGTGCCTTGCTTTCCGGTCTTACACCAGAAGGTGGTCCGGTGATGCCTGCATTGGGCCTGTCCAACCGGACCACATGGATTATCGATTCTGCAGCAGAGGCGACAGAAGACGACCATTCTTCAAAAGACATCGAGATGGCAGAACTGGCCCCGGAAGTAGAGCCAGCCCCGGAAACGGAGATAGCAGAACTGGCCCGGAAGCAGAGCCAGCCCCGGAAACGGAGATAGCAGAACTGGCCCCGGAAGCAGAGCCAGTCCCGGAAACGGAGATGGCAGAACTGGCCCCGGAAGCAGAGCCAGCCCCGGAAACGGAGATGGCAGAACTGGCCCCGGAAGCAGAGCCAGCCCCGGAAACGGAGATGGTGGACGCTCTCCCTCAGACAGAAAACAACACCGGGGATTTTGTTGCCCCTCCGCCTCAGTCAGCGGTTTTGGCAGAAATGCTTTCTACCGGATCGAATTCTGGCGACTTGAATCCAGATTCTACACAGGAAACAGTCCAAACAGATTTTATTGATGCAATCGATGTTGAGACAACTGACGATGAGAGTCGTTTTGTTGATGCTGTCCCGCCGCCGCCTGATTTTGATATGGATCAGACGTTTCGGGTGAGTTTACTCAAAGACGAGAACCAGACGATTGTGAGCGAAGATGAGGTTGCCGAGATTGATTCAACCTCAGAATCGATGGTTTCCGATTCGGATAACGGGGAACCCCTGAATCTTATTGAAGAGCGGTTTGATCAGCAAGTTGCTGCCTTGCCCCCGGATATGCCGGTATCGGGTTTGGAAACGTCGATTTTTGACGATACAGTCCCGGTTTTTTTCAGATCGGGATCAGCTTCTCTTGATGATGATGCTCTCGGGATTATCGCTGATATTGCTGAGAGACTTGTGAAGTCTCCAGAAGCGCGCTTAAAAATTCTGGCTTTTTCTGAACATTCTGGTAATGATACCAACAAAGCCCGTCGGCTTTCTTTGTCGCGGGCAATTGAGTTGCGCACTGCTTTCGCCGAAAATGGTGTTGATGAGACGAGAATGGATATCAAAGCTCTGGGGAGCAGCCATGGTGATGGTTCACCCAACCGGGCGGATCTTGTTATCGTATCTCCTTAGCATTTCTCTCAGTCAGTTTGAGATATCCCGCCCGGGGTTAGGCGGAGAATTGTGATGAGTGCCAGAAGATATCTGGTACGCATGCTGATTTTCCTGTCTGTTGTGGCGGGTGGATGTGTCTTTTTATTTCCGGCACTCAGCCAGGCCTTTTGGTCTAATGCTCCTTTGAATGCTGTGATTCTCGGTACTCTTGGGCTGGGAATTATCTATGTCATTCGCCAGGTTGCCTTATTGTCCCCGGAAGTTGTCTGGATTGAGAATTTTCGCCAGGATCGGGTTCCGTCTTCCAGCATTCGCCCCCCGCGTTTACTGGGGCCCATGGCGACCATTCTTGGTAATAATGCCGCCAAATTGAGTTTATCGGCTCTTTCGGTACGCTCTTTGTTGGATGGCATTTCCTCTCGTCTTGATGAGGCACGTGATATCTCTCGTTATATGATTGGTGTGTTGGTTTTTCTCGGTCTGCTTGGCACGTTTTGGGGACTGTTGGAAACGGTTGGCTCGGTTGGGGGGGTGATTGCGGGTCTGGATGCCCGGGGAGGCGATATCTCTTCGGTATTCCGTGATCTGAAAACTGGTCTGGAAGCTCCTTTGTCTGGTATGGGAACAGCGTTTAGTTCGTCTTTATTCGGTTTGGCGGGTTCTCTCATCCTGGGGTTTCTGGATCTCCAGGCGGGTCAGGCGCATAATCGTTTTTATAATTATGTTGAAGAATGGTTGGCTGGTGTGACCAAATTATCGAGTGGTGGTGGTGTTGATGGTGAACAATCGGTCCCGGTCTATATCCAGGCTTTATTGGAACATACGGCAGATAATTTGGACAATCTCCGCGATGTCCTGGTCAGGAGTGAAGAGCGTCAGTTGGCTGCCAATGCGTCTGCTGGTCAGTTAAATGAAAAACTGGCGGTTCTGGCGGATGCGATGAAAGCAGAACAGCTTCTCCTCAAACATGCGACGACAACGCAAGGAGAACTGGGTGATATTGTACGAAAACTGGCTGAGGCCGGGTCGGATCCGACCAATGAATCGATTCAGCTTCACCTGCGTAACATTGATGCTTATCTTGCTCAGATATCTCGTGATCTTCCTCAGGCCAATGCCCGGCTTTCTAAAGATATCCGCAATGAAATGAAACTTCTTGCCAAGACAATTGCGGCGGTTGGGCGACCACATCGGGACAATTCTGCGGTTTAGGCTATGTCTGCGGTTCCGCGTCGGTTACGCACCACCAATATCTGGCCTGGTTTCGTTGATGCTATGGCCGCATTATTGATGGTGGTGATCTTTGTTCTTTTGGTATTTGTGATTGCGCAATTTTATCTGCGCGAAACCCTGTTGGAGCAAGAGGGCGACCTGGAACGTTTACAATTCCGGATCGGTGAATTGGCTGAATTTCTTTCTCTTGAGCAGGCCAGTAATGCTGATCTTCGTGATTCTGTAAAGCAGCTTTCGGAAGAATTAAGTATGTCTATCGGCCAGCGCGAGCAGATGCGTTCTGAAATCGAGGCGGCCCGGCTGGCTCTTGATACAAAAAATCAGGATATTACGCGTCTGAATGCTGAGCTGAATCAGGCTCGAAATGATCTGTCTGATGTAAGGCAGTCTTTAGAAGATGTTGAACGCCAATGGTCTGATGCAGTCTTGCAGGCCAGGAAAGAAGGAGAGAATTTAAACGCGGTACGTCAACTGACCACTCAGCAAAAAGATGAAATTACGGTTTTGAATCAGCAAATTTTTGCTTTGCGTTCGCAAATTGAGACTCTGTCGGCACATTTAGAAGTTGTCAGAGCAGAAGATGAAGCCAATAAAGTCAAGATTGCTGATCTTGGTCGTCAACTGAATGTTGCCCTGGCTGGTAAGGTCCAGGAATTGGCCCGGTATCGTTCAGAATTTTTTGGTCGATTGCGCGCACTTCTTGGTGATACGGAAGGGATTGAAGTGGTTGGTGATCGGTTTGTCTTTCAGTCTGAGGTTCTCTTTGAATCGGGAAAAGCGTTTCTGGAGCCAACTGGTCAGTCCCAGCTTGCCAGCCTTGCTGAAACATTGAAGCAAGTTGCCACCTCGATTCCCGATGACATTAATTGGGTGCTACGTATTGATGGGCATACGGATCGCGTTCCGATTGCCAGTGCCCGCTATCCGTCTAACTGGGAGCTTTCGACCGCCCGGGCCATGTCGGTGGTCACGTATCTTCTGGAGCTGGGCATCCCCGGAAAAAGGTTGGCAGTGGCTGGTTTTGGGGAGCATCATCCTCTTGATTCTGAACTGAGTGAAGAGGCCAATCAGCGCAACAGACGCATTGAAATCAAGCTGACTCAGCGATAACCCTGGTTTCTTCCGGGTGCATACCTCCCGAATTTTTCCCGAAACCAGGCAGGCTCTCTTGCTGTTGCAGGGCGACATAATGGGCATATAAGCCGCCTTTGGCGACCAGTTCTTCATGGGTCCCCTGATCAATGACCTGTCCGTTGGCAACCACAGCGATACGGTTGCATTGGCGAATTGTTGACAAGCGATGGGCAATAATAATCGTTGTTCGTCCGGCCATGAGTCGTTGCAAAGCCGTCTGGACCAGATCTTCGCTTTCAGCATCAAGGGAACTGGTTGCTTCATCCAGCAGCAGGACTGTTGGCTGGCGCAGGAAGGCACGGGCAATCGCCAGACGCTGTTTTTGACCACCAGAAAGCTGTTCTCCTCTTTCTCCAACCTGGGTATCGTATTTTTGGGGCATCGCCTCAATAAAACCAGCAGCAGCAGCCTTTTGTGCGGCTGCTTCAATTTCTGTTATGCTGGCTTCGGGGCGTCCGTAACGAATATTATCGGCAACGCTGGAGGCAAAAATCACCGGTTCTTGTGATACCAGACCAAACTGGGATCGCAATTCATTGACATGGCAATGACGGATATCCAGCCCGTCGAAGAGAATAGATCCCGATTGTGGATCATAAAAGCGAAGCAATAAGCTAAAGAGCGTTGACTTTCCGGCACCCGATGGCCCGACCAGGGCGATTTTTTCTCCAGGGGCGATTTGTAAGGTCAGGTCGTTGAGAATCGCTGTATCCTTGTTGTCAGGGTAAGAAAAGGTCACAGACCGGCATTCCAGATGGCCTTTGGATGGTTTGGGGAGTGTCTGAAGATCGGGGGTTGGTAAAATAGTTGGCTCAGAATCCAAAATATCGAAAATCCGCTCCATTGGTCCCCCGACTTGCATCAGGGCACCATATGTTTCAACCAGAGCAGCAAATGCGGCTGTTGAGAGGGCAGCGTAGAAAATAAAGGCGGTGAGTGTGCCGCTGGAAACTGTACCATTGAGAACTGAGCGTCCACCGAGCCAAATAATCACGCCGATGCAAATGGAGACCGTGGCAATGGTTGCAAAAGTCAGCAATCCACGATTGATGAAGCCAGTCCGGGTTTTGTGGAGCCATTCCTGAGTGAGTGACCGGTGATGTTCCAAATCCAGGGTTTCGTGGTTATAGGCCTGGACAATATTCAGTCCCTGTAAACTTTCGGTGATATGGCTGAACATGTCGGCCTTGCGTTGTTGGCTCATTTCCGAAAGATTGCGTACGCGCCGGCCAAAGATAATAATTGGTACGAAGAATAATGGTATGGCAGCGAGAACAAAGCTGGTCAAAAGAGGGCTGGAGACGGCCATCATCACCAGTCCACCGATAAATAAAATTGTGTTGCGGCTTGCTCCTGCTGTTTGCACACTGAATGCTTCGCATACAAGATCAACCTCGGAGCCAAAACGGTTCAGGAGGTTTGATATCCGCCTCTTTCTGAAAAAATCTGCAGAATGGGCTAATATGCGTTCATAAAAAGCCTCACGGAGACTCATTGCCAGACGGTCACGGAGATTCAAGATACAATAGGATCTCACAGCCGAAGCCGCAGCAAGCAATAAGACGATGCTCAGCATTTTCAGCAACGCATGATTGAGGGATTGAATATCTCCCGAAGAAAGACCCTGATCGACCAACTCCTTTAAGCCATTTCCAATCAATAAGACGGTTCCGGCAGCCAGCACCAATGCCAGGATTGCCACCACTCCATAGGATTGATGCGGTCTGACATAAGGACGCAAACGCCGGAAGCTGTTGATCAGGCTACCGGTCCGGACCCGATGAGCATTTTCCCTGTTGATTTTGACAGAACGGAGCATCAAATAGGCGCCTTTTTAATCGAATGATGCCAATACTTGACAGAGTCGCACCAGCATAGAGTCGAACTAGCTGGTCTTGTCATACCGGTCCCCCGGGGTGTATTGCCTGGTTGGTTGTGTAACATCAGGATTGATTTTTGGTGAGATAGATTTTCTGCGCGGATCAGACTTGCGATTTTTTTGTGATCCCCTTATATACTCGCCGTTCAAAATTGTTTGAATATTGTTTTTAAGTGTTGTTGACTGATTGTGTGGGTTGATCTTTTTCTTTTCACTCTGCTCTCTCATCAGCCAGGTATTTTTCTGGTATCTAAACATTTAGCTCGTATCTAAACATTTACATTGTATGATTCGTATGATTCGTATGATTCGATGATCTTAATTGGACCCTTACCATGAAAAAAGATATTCACCCGGATTATCATGATATCACTGTGGCCATGACCGATGGCACGACCTTTCAGACTCGTTCGACATGGGGGCAGGCCGGGGATACCCTGAAGCTGGAGATTGATGCCAAAACTCATCCTGCCTGGACTGGCGGCGGGCGGCGTTTGGTTGACACCGGTGGCCAGGTGGCTCGATTCAACCGCCGCTTTAAGGATATTGGCATGGCTGTTCCCACTGTTGGTGGCCAATCCGAAGACAATGCATCTGCGACCAGCACCGGGGATGACAAAAATTAGACAAGCCGGTCAGGTATTGCCGGTTCATTGTGCTGGTTATCTTGTACTTTCTTATCTTGTATTTTCAGATCGATCATTATTCGTTTGGTCCTCAGCCCTGGGATGGAGACCCGGTAAGATGATGCGGCGCATCCTCATAGAAGCAGTGTTTCCCGGTCTCAGGGTGATTGAGTTGTGAACACTATTCCAGCCACAATGCGGGCCGTTACCGCTCCCCAGCCGGGTGGTCCGGAAGCACTGGTGATTGCTCAGCATCCGGTGCCGGTTCCTGGTCCCGGAGAGGTTTTGATTGACGTGGCAGCAGCTGGAGTCAATCGCCCTGATATTATGCAGAGACAGGGTCTGTATCCGCCACCTCGTGGGGTCACTGATATCCTTGGTCTGGAAGTTGCCGGTGTCATCTGTGCTTGTGGGGATAGGGTTACCAGATGGAAGCCCGGAGATCGGGTTTGTGCTTTGGTTTCTGGTGGTGGATATGCTGAATATTGTGTGGCTCCGGCTGAGCAATGCTTGCCGGTTCCCGATACTCTTGGGGGTATCGAAGCCGCTTCATTACCGGAGGCTTTTTTTACTGTCTGGTCCAATCTTCGGGATCGTGCACGGCTCAAAAAGCGGGAAATTATCCTGATTCATGGCGGAACAAGTGGTATCGGAACGGCGGCTATTCAGATTGCCAACAGCCAGGGTGCGGTTGTCTTTGCCACGGCCGGGAGTGATGATAAATGTCAGGCGTGCCGGGCATTGGGTGCCCGGCGGGCGGTCAATTATCATCACGAGGATTTTGTTTCTGTGGTGAAGGAAGAAACCGATAATCATGGTGCTGATGTTATCCTTGATATCGTTGGCGGTGATTATATTGCCCGTAATATCCGTTGCCTTGCTCAGGAAGGGAGACTGGTCAATATCGCTTATCAGAAAGGGTCTCAGGCGGAGATTGATTTTTTACCGGTGATGTTGAAGCGTCTTACTCTTACCGGATCGACGTTGCGTATCCGTGAGACTGCCTATAAATTCAAAATTGCTCAGGGTTTAGAAAAAACCATTTGGCCACTTTTGGTTGATCGGTCTGTTCGTCCGGTTGTGCATGCCCATTTTCCCCTGAGTGCTGTTTCATCTGCTCATTGTGTACTCGAACGCGGTGAGCATATTGGCAAAATAGTCTTGACGATGGCTGAGGGATGACGCAACTAATGACGACATCCATCTGCTGGCGTTAAGATACTTTATTTTGCAGCTGTTTGAGGATTCCATGACAAGACCTTTGATGCCGAAAGCCACTGCGGCCTGGCTGATTGATCATACGACTTTGACCTTTGAGCAGATTGCCGCATTTGTCGGGCTTCATCAGCTGGAGGTGCAAAAAATTGCTGATGAGGAAAGCGATGGTGGTATTATTGGCTTGGATCCGGTTACCAATGGGCAGTTAACCCATGACGAGATTGCCCGTTGTGAGAAAGATCCATTGGCCAGCCTGACAATTTTGGAAACAGATCTTCCTGCTCCTTTGGTTAAATCCAAAGGCGCGCGCTACACCCCGATTGCCAAGCGGGCTGATAAGCCTGATGCGATTGCCTGGTTGGTCAAAAACCAGCCTGCTATGAGTGATGCTCAGATATCTAAACTGATCGGGACGACCAAACAGACGATTGATGCTGTGCGTACCCGTTCCCATTGGAATTCTGCAAATATCAATCCGCGTCATCCGGTTGAATTGGGGATGTGTAGCCGCGATGAACTGGATCAAATGATCAGAAAAGCCCGCGAAAAGGCCGAACATAAGGCCAAACGCCTGGCTGAAAAGACTCCCGGGGAGATTCAGGATGTCCAGGTCCAAGATACCGCAGTACAAGATTTCTCTTCATATAAACCAGAACCCGGAGGACAAGAAAATCCCGAATAAGCCGGATCAATGGCTGGTTATTTATTTGGGGCGGTTTTTCCGGGCTTACTCTGGGCTATAGTGAACAGACGAATTGATCTCCAGGAGGTGGGAAAAAAACAGCCTCTCGAACAAAAAAGCACCCCTTTTGGTTATGGGAATGCTTTTTTGCTCTTTCTGCTTTTTTATGTACTGGTCTGACCGGCAAAGACTCTCTGGTCGGGGGATCAGTTGGTGCTATTGGGTTGCCTCATCCGTTTGAAATCGGCTGATTTCGTCTTTTATCCGGAGTTTTTTGATTTTCAGGTCTTTGACCAATTCTTCATTGGGAACCGGCCGGGTATATTGTTCCTCAAGAGCGGCATCAAGTTCTGCATGTTTTTCGTGGAGTACTTTGAGATGTTGTATGATTGCCATTGTTCCTCCTCAGATCGTAAAAATCACTCGCTTCATCTTACTATTTTGGGTGGCACAAAGCCAGCAAGAAGGGAAAAGCAGTGACAAAAATGTGATATGAGTGGTTTCCGGGTTCTTAAGAGGGTTCTTAAGAAGGCGTATTGATGGGGTGGATTTTTATCTTAATTCATTTGAGAATTCTTGATCATAGTGCTGTTTTCCCTTAAGGGGAGAAATTGATTTTTGTATACCCCTTTCAGCCAGATCATTTGGCCCGAAAAATCATTGACTGAGCAAACTTCTGACCATGTCTTTTTTTCCATATTCAAATCCAAAACCATGACCGGGCATTCTAAACCGACAGTTGGTCTTATTATGGGCAGTCAGTCGGACTGGAAGACCATGCGTCATGCCGCTGAGATTTTAGAGTATCTCAAAGTTCCCTTTGAAAAAAAAATTGTCTCTGCGCATCGCACACCACAGCGCATGGTTGCCTATGCCGAGAGTGCCAGGCAGCGGGGGATTGTGGTGATTATCGCCGGGGCTGGTGGGGCGGCTCATTTACCGGGCATGACTGCTGCATTGACATCCATACCGGTTTTGGGGGTCCCGGTGGAAAGCCGGGCTTTGAAAGGTTTGGATAGCTTGCTCTCGATTGCTCAGATGCCTGCTGGCATACCGGTGGGGGCATTGGCGGTGGGAGATGCCGGGGCTACCAATGCCGGGTTGTTGGCTGCTGCGATTATGGCTTTGCACGACCAGGCTTTGGCAAAGCGTCTGGATTCCTGGCGCAGCCAACAAACAAAACGGGTTGCCCAGCGTCCGCAGGATTCTTCTCAACAATCAAAAGGGCAGCCTGTTACGGCGCATTCTAAGGGGGGCAAACGGGGCAAAGCCAGGACGACCAGAAATAAAAACCAGATGAAGTAAACAAAAATCTGATGAAATAAGATATTATGAAACAAGACGGAATAATTGGTGTCCTTGGCGGTGGTCAACTGGGCCGTATGACCATTCAGGCGGCTCAAAAGCTCGGTTGGCGTGGTCATGTCTTTTGTCCGGATGATGATTCACCAGCCGGATATGTTGCCGATGCTGTCACGGTGGCACCCTATCATGATCAGTCCAGATTGGCTGATTTTGCTGATCATGTTGATATCATCACCTATGAATTTGAAAATATCCCCCTGGAGAGCATTGATTTTCTGGCACAACGTCGTCCTGTGCGCCCCGGGCGACTGGCATTGGAAATCTCTCAGAATCGTATCGGTGAAAAGGCATTTTTGAACCGCATACCGGGCATTGAAACGGCACCCTATTGCCCTGTTGAAACAGCAGATGGGTTGTCGGCTGCTTTAGACAAGGTGGGCGTTCCGGCGATTCTTAAATCAGCCTGCTATGGCTATGATGGCAAGGGTCAGGTCCGGATTGATCAGGCCGAGGCATTGGGTCCGGCCTGGCAGCGGGTTTCCCGCGATGGCGGTGCGGTTTTGGAGGCTTTTGTCAATTACCAAAAGGAAATATCGGTTATTGTTGCCCGTGGGCTTGATGGTCAGATATGTTGTTTTGATCCATCTGAGAACAGCCATGTGGATCATATTCTTGATATTTCACGGGTACCGGCGGGTATTGCGCCTGATTTGGCTGAGCATGCCGCTACGATGGCTCAGGATATTGCCAAAGCCCTTGAATTGGTTGGATTACTGGCTGTTGAGATGTTTGTGAATCATGATGGTCGATTATTGGTCAATGAAATCGCTCCGCGACCGCATAATTCTGGTCACTGGACCATGGATGCTTGTGAAACCAGCCAATTTACCCAATTTATTCTTGCGGTTACCGGGGCGAGCTTGCGTGATCCGGTGCGCCGTTTTGATGTGGATATGAAAAACCTGATCGGTGATGATTTTTCCCGCCGCAATCAGATGATCATGCCGAATGATCATCTCCATATTTATGGTAAGGACAGGATTCGTCCCGGACGAAAGATGGGTCATATCAACCGGACCCGGCCTTTAAGGGCATCGGCGGTTCCTTTCCCGCCTGCTCTGCCGGCATGAAAGAGCGTCTGGTCAAGTCATTGGGTCAGTCATTGACAGTCTCCGGGTAAGCCCGTATATGGCAGCCTTTGGGAAAATCGGGGGTTTGGTTTGATCATTGGTTGTGCGGCTTTTTTGAATTTCTGGTTAAAAATATGATATTTTTGAAGCGCAAGAATTAAAGCGTGAAAATTAAAGAAAATTATGAAACCTTCTTTTGAATATATTTCTGACTGATTGATCGAAAACATCAGGCGGAGTAGCTCAGCCGGTTAGAGCAGCGGAATCATAATCCGCGTGTCGGGGGTTCGAGTCCCTCCTCCGCTACCATCGCGATTTTCCCCGGCGCATAGAGCGCACCATTTCCGGGCCGCTTGGATAGAAATGGTCGGTATTATAGAAACGGTCAGTTGCTGTGGTGCTGTATCAATCGGTTTTGATTTTTTTAAATTCTCTCACGCACTGACTGGATACTGTCGGTATCGTATTGATACTGTCGGCACTGTATTGATACTACCAGCACCGTATTGGCTGGCTTTCAATCTCCTTTTTGTCCTGACTGTCATGGGGGAACTTAAAAATGATCAGGGTCTTAAAAACGAGCAAGTTTTTAGAAACGATAGGTGACTTTCCCCATCACGGTTCCGCCTGTCTGTCCGGCTTCATGTCCTTCATTGAAAGACAACACACCACCCAGACGCATATCGGTGGATCCGGATGGAGAGAGCGCATAATCAAACCCTAAATCCAGCTGTCTGGCTTCCGGCTTCAGGTCAACCGGCAGATCGGAGTAAACCACGTTTCCGCTTTTGGTCCGGCCAACTGGTAACCGTATATTGGCTGTCCCACTTTCGATACGCATGGGCTGGCTGAAGGCAACCGTCAGGGCGTCCTGGTTGTTCCAGATTTGTCTGATTTTAGAACCCACCGCAAAGGAGCCAAACATCACCGGATCAATGGAATGGATTAGGCCAGCCCCGTTGCTGCGTCCGCCTCCGAACTCAGAGGATACAAAAAACTCAGTTTCTCCTACAGGCATGGAAAAGCCCAGATTGATTGCCCCTGAAGTGCTTCCAAAGCCGCCGCCATTGGCCAATCTCAGCCCCAGGAAGGATTCAGATTCTGTGATACCGGAAACACCCAGATTAAAGACCGCCCCATTGTCAGAGTGAAAGGCTCTCGACATTCCCAGACCAGAAATACTGCTTTCTCCGGCCCTTGATGGATTCCCGAAGGCATAGATTCCGAAATAACCATCCATCCGCTGCCATCCGGCCCCAATAGCCTGAGAGTTTTCAGCCAGACCCAGCAGGGAAGATGGGGTGTTGTGAAGATGAGGGATGGCACTTCCGACACCAAAATTGCTCCCCACATCTTCAGCCCAGCCGAAGGTCAATGCCATCCCGGAAGGCAGCGAGACGCCGCTGGAGGAAAAACCGAATGCGGCTGTGGGTTGGGTGGCGCGGTTTTTTGCCCCGGCCCCGAATTTATCCAGACGACGGGAAAACTCGTGCGGCTTTTTGCCCCGCTCTGGCGTCAGGGCAGTGGCGGGAAGGTAAAAATCGGTGCCCAAATCATCAAATAATGCCAGATTATGCCCCTGGAGAGCCCGTTGAACCACTTTGCCATGAACCAGCCCTGGCGACAGGCTGAGCCGTGATAATGAAACCGTTGGCCCGGCTGAGCGCGCAGAGGTGGCGACACCCAGGTTACCGATCGGCAGCAAAGCGGCCCTTAAATCCATAACGCCATGGCCAAAATCCTCCCGATACGCATGTCGGACGCCATTACCGAAATTCGTGTA
Organism: Alphaproteobacteria bacterium; assembly: GCA_965199175.1. Lineage (GTDB taxonomy): Bacteria > Pseudomonadota > Alphaproteobacteria. Next base: position 1,020,770 of record OZ240684.1, on the reverse strand, counting down.
GAACGTGTCTTGCGGCGCATCCGGGAAAAAGCTGTTATCGGCCGAGGCCAGCAGACGGTTCACCCATTCCTCTGGCCTGAGATTGGGAAAGGCCTGGGCCATGATCGCAACACCGCCGGATACTTGCGGGGCCGCAAAGGAAGTCCCGTTAATGTATCCATATGAGTCAGTACCGCCATTGATGGCTGTGTAAAAATGGCCGTCGGCTAGCAGACAATATTCTGCCACATCCGAACATCGACCGGAAGCCAACCGCCACCCCAACTGGTCCGGATTGTTTAGGTCTTCAACGGTTCGGGCTATGTTGCTGGCGACAATCCATTTTCCTCTCAACTCCGGGAACAGCAAGGGAAACGCAGCAAACACATCCGGGGCGAACAGACCCGAATTTTGATTGGAGAAGACGACGACTCCGGTTTTGGTAAATTCTGTCAGAGCGTCGACATAGTTCCGCCAGGCTTCTTGTGACCCTTCCGGAGAACTTACCCCGGATGGTCCGCTCGTAACCCGACGGTGCAGATCGGACAAACCATCAAGGATCGAAATTCCCTGATTGAGATACTCATCCCGCAAGGCCCAATAATACATCGTTGGGTATCCCCAGGAATTATTCTGTACGACTGCACCTTTTTGTGCAGCGTCCCGGATCGAATTATTGATATGCTCATTCATTTCGGGGCTGTCACCAAAAAATCCGCTGGTATAGTGAATATTAGCCCCCGGAGCGACCCCGGTCATTCCCTTGCCATCGCGTAACCCGGCTGCTACGGCAGCCACTTTCAGGCCATGGTCGCCGTTGCATGCTCCTCTTGTCCAAGTCGGTATTGGATTTCGGGTACATGGTTCCGCGAAGGTGAAATTGATTTTATTGTTGCCATCCTGGTCAATGAATTCCTGGTGATCACGAACCGGAAACCCACCATCCATGATGGCGATCAGCTGTGGCTCATTCTCTTGCTGGGTGGTTGGTCCTGCCGGGGCGGCAGGACCGCCATTAAGACCAATGGATAACGGGTATTGGAGATTGATCAGTTCTAAATTTTTTCCGGTCCGCCGGATTATATCATCATCATTGACATCTTTGCTGTTTACATTATCGGGGGCGCCATCATTATTCCGGTCATTATTAACAAATTCCGTATCATTGAGCACAGTCTGGACAGCAGCAGCATTGAAGGAGGCATTACTCATGTAATTTCGGTACGCCCGAAGCCATTCCGAACTCCGCTGGACCGTAGGAGCACCACCGCCACCGCCGCCACCGCCGCATCCGGCCAAACCGATAGCAGAAACAAAAAAGAGAGTCACCAACCCGAAACAGGACGCAAAACCATTGATTCTATCATTTTTGATCATCACCTTAATCCCAATCAATTAAACCTTAATCCCAATCAATTAAACGATATGCCTGTTTATCTGAACTTTGGTATATTTACCCCAACGAAACTTTATTTTAGTGATGTTGATGTGTCCAGTTCGTAAAACAGATGTGCAGATAATACGCAAAGCACATGTTGCAGCCAAAAATTGGATTGCAGGCGGGCTTGCTGATTTTACAGTTTTTGGTGTTCATATCGCCTATTGGCTGGCTGTTTGTCGAGTTTCCGGACAATAACGGCGCAATATTTCAATCTCCTTTTTGTCCTGAGGGCACTGACTGCCATGGGGGAACTTAAAAATGATCAGGGTCTTAAAAACGAGCAAGTTTTTAGAAACGATAGGTGACTTTCCCCATCACGGTTCCGCCTGTCTGTCCGGCTTCATGTCCTTCATTGAAAGACAACACACCACCCAGACGCATATCGGTGGATCCGGATGGAGAGAGCGCATAATCAAACCCTAAATCCAGCTGTCTGGCTTCCGGCTTCAGGTCAACCGGCAGATCGGAGTAAACCACGTTTCCGCTTTTGGTCCGGCCAACTGGTAACCGTATATTGGCTGTCCCACTTTCGATACGCATGGGCTGGCTGAAGGCAACCGTCAGGGCGTCCTGGTTGTTCCAGATTTGTCTGATTTTAGAACCCACCGCAAAGGAGCCAAACATCACCGGATCAATGGAATGGATTAGGCCAGCCCCGTTGCTGCGTCCGCCTCCGAACTCAGAGGATACAAAAAACTCAGTTTCTCCTACAGGCATGGAAAAGCCCAGATTGATTGCCCCTGAAGTGCTTCCAAAGCCGCCGCCATTGGCCAATCTCAGCCCCAGGAAGGATTCAGATTCTGTGATACCGGAAACACCCAGATTAAAGACCGCCCCATTGTCAGAGTGAAAGGCTCTCGACATTCCCAGACCAGAAATACTGCTTTCTCCGGCCCTTGATGGATTCCCGAAGGCATAGATTCCGAAATAACCATCCATCCGCTGCCATCCGGCCCCAATAGCCTGAGAGTTTTCAGCCAGACCCAGCAGGGAAGATGGGGTGTTGTGAAGATGAGGGATGGCACTTCCGACACCAAAATTGCTCCCCACATCTTCAGCCCAGCCGAAGGTCAATGCCATCCCGGAAGGCAGCGAGACGCCGCTGGAGGAAAAACCGAATGCGGCTGTGGGTTGGGTGGCGCGGTTTTTTGCCCCGGCCCCGAATTTATCCAGACGACGGGAAAACTCGTGCGGCTTTTTGCCCCGCTCTGGCGTCAGGGCAGTGGCGGGAAGGTAAAAATCGGTGCCCAAATCATCAAATAATGCCAGATTATGCCCCTGGAGAGCCCGTTGAACCACTTTGCCATGAACCAGCCCTGGCGACAGGCTGAGCCGTGATAATGAAACCGTTGGCCCGGCTGAGCGCGCAGAGGTGGCGACACCCAGGTTACCGATCGGCAGCAAAGCGGCCCTTAAATCCATAACGCCATGGCCAAAATCCTCCCGATACGCATGTCGGACGCCATTACCGAAATTCGTGTAGAACGTGTCTTGCGGCGCATCCGGGAAAAAGCTGTTATCGGCCGAGGCCAGCAGACGGCTCACCCATTCCTCTGGCCTGAGATTGGGAAAGGCCTGGGCCATGATCGCAACACCGCCGGATACTTGCGGGGCCGCAAAGGAAGTCCCCTGAGTGTGTCCATATGAGTTCGCGTTGCCCTCTGTGGCCGTAAAAACATAGCCATCGGCTGACAGACAATATTCCGCCGCCTCCTCGCATGTTCCCGAAATTAAATCCCATCCCAACTGGTCTGGATTGTTTAGGTCTTCTACGATTCGGGCTATGTTGTTGGCGACAATCCATTTTCCTCTCAACTCCGGGAATACCAGGGGAAGTCCGGCAAACACATCAGGGAGGAAAACATTCGAATTTGTATTGGCGAAGACGACGACTCCGGTTTTGGTAAATTCTGTCAGAGCGTCGACATAGTTTTGCCAGGCTTCTTTTGACCCCGCTAGCGCAGGTTTTCCACTGACAAACCGCCGGTGCATCATGGCCAAACCATCAAGGACCGAAATTCCCTGATTGAGATACTCATGCAGCAAGGTTCGATAATACATATTATCGTATCCCCAGGAATTATTCTGTACGACTGCACCTTTTTGTGCAGCGTCCCGGATCGAATTATTGATATGCTCATTCAATTCGGGGCTGTCACCAAAAAATCCGGTGGTGTAGTGAATATTAGCCCCCGGAGCGACTCCCGTTATCCCCTTGCCATCGCGTAACCCGGCTGCTACGGCAGCCACTTTCAGGCCATGGTCGCCGTTGCATGCACCACTCATCCAAAGCGGTATTGGATTTCGGGTACATGGTTCCGCGAAGGTGAAATTGATTTTATTGTTGCCATCCTGGTCAATGAATTCCTGGTGATCACGAACCGGAAACCCACCATCCATGATGGCGATCAGCTGTGGCTCATTCTCTTGCTGGGTGGTTGGTCCTGCCGGGGCGGCAGGACCGCCATTAAGACCAATGGATAACGGGTATTGGAGATTGATCAGATCGTAATTTCTCCCGACCTGCCGGATTACAGTACGAACGGTTCCCGGCATATTAGGGCTGACAAGTCCTTGAATTCCTTGCATTATATGATCGGGTTACCATCATTATTCCGGTCATTATTAACGAATTCCGTATCATTGAGCACAGTCTGGACATCGGCATCATTGAAGGCGGCATTATTCATGTAATTTTGGTACGCCTCATTCCAGGTCTGGCGTGGCTGGGTACCACCAGTTCCTGAGGCTGCAGGAGGAGCACCGCCGCCACTGCCTGCAGGAGCACCGCCACCGCCGCCACCGCCGCCGCATCCGGCCAAACCGATAGCAGAAACAAAAAAGAGAGTCACCAACCCGAAACAGGATGCAAAACCATTGATTCTATCATTTTTGATCATCATCTTAATCCCAATCAATTAAACCTTAATCCCAATCAATTAAACCTTAATCCCAATCAATTAAACTGTATGCCTGTTTATCTGAACTTTGGTATATTTACCCCAATGGAACTTTATTTTAGTGATGTTGATGTGTCCAGTTCGTATTTCTTTTTTTCAGAAAGCCGCAAACAGGCGTTCAGGTGTTTGTTCAGATATCTGTGCAGGTATCAATGACAGTGTTGGTGTGAACTGAATTGTCATTTTGGCTCAGCACGGCATGTATTGCACAGCACGTGTTGAACGTATTGAGAAGGCAGACCAGAAGGCGTAGTATGGGAGGGTTGACCGGCTGGTGTTGGCTCCGGGATAAAGGATGGAAAACAGTTTTGTCCCTCCCATTGGCATAAATACTGACATAAATACCCAATGTTTTGTGAGTACGATGTTTTGTGAGTACTGACATGTCTTCATCCGGCGGCATGTCTTCGTCCGGAGACGTGCGCGATGTACCGCTCTGCGAAGCTCTTTCGGAGCGTTACCTTTCTTACGCTTTATCAACGATTGTGGCGCGTTCTTTGCCTGATGTACGCGATGGTCTCAAACCGGTCCATCGCCGGTTGCTTCACGCCATGCGGGTTTTGAAGCTTGATCCTTCCTCTGGTTTTAAGAAATGTGCCCGGGTTGTTGGTGATGTCATCGGCAAGTATCACCCGCATGGTGACCGTGCAGTCTATGACGCGATGGTACGTTTAGCCCAGAATTTTGCCCAACGTTACCCGCTGGTCGAGGGGCATGGCAATTTCGGGAGTATTGATGGCGATCATGCAGCCGCAATGCGTTATACCGAAGCCCGCCTGACGGCAGTTGCCATACGCTTGTTGGATGGTCTGGATGAAGATGCGGTTGATTTTGCCCCGACTTATGACGGCGAAGATCGCGAACCGGTCGTTTTGCCGGCGGGGTTTCCGAATTTATTGGCCAATGGTGCCAGCGGTATTGCGGTCGGGATGGCGACCAATATTCCTCCCCATAATATCGGTGAAATCTGTCGGGCTTTGCGGCATCTGATCAAGCATCCCCATGCTGAGATTGATACATTACTCAGCTATATGCCGGGGCCAGATTTTCCGACTGGTGGCGAAATTGTCTCAGATTCACAAAATATTGCGGAGGCTTACACCACCGGACGGGGTGCTTTACGGGTGCGTGCGCGCTGGGCCGTGGAGACAACCAGCCAGGGAAAATGGCATATTGTCATCAGTGAAATTCCCTACCAGGTCCAAAAATCCCGCCTGATCGAACAGATTGCCGAACTCCTTCAGGAGCGCAAACTGCCAATGCTTGGTGATCTGCGTGATGAATCAAGTGATGATTTGCGCCTGATCCTTGAACCCAGGACCCGCAATGCTGACCCGGAACTCCTGATGGAAACAGTATTCCGGCTGACTGATTTAGAAAGCCGGATTTCGCTGAATCTGAATGTCCTTGATGCTGCGGGCGCACCGGGGGTCATGAATCTGCGCCAACTCCTACAGGCGTATCTTGATCATCGTCATCATGTGCTCATACGGCGTTCCGGCTATCGATTGACCAAAGTTGAGCAGCGTATTGAAATTTTAGAAGGATACCGGGTTGTATATCTCAACCTCGATCATGTGATTGATATCCTGCGTCACCAGGATCACCCCAAGCCACATCTGGTCAAAGCATTTGCGCTGACAGACCGGCAAGCCGAAGCTGTTCTTGATATGCGATTGCGCAGTTTACGTAAACTCGAAGAACACGGGATTGACCAGGAATGTAACCGGCTGAATGCCGAACGTTCTGATCTTCAATCCCTGCTCAATGAAGAAAAACGCCGCTGGGCCTCCATCAATGATGATATCCGGACATTGGAAAAATCATTTGGCGGGAAAAATCCTTTGGGAGCCCGGCGCACCAGCTTTGCAGAACCGCCCGACAACCAGGATATGCCGCGCAATGCTCTGATTGAGCGTGAACCAATTACGGTTTTATGCTCACGCAAAGGCTGGATACGGGCTGTCCGTAGCCATCTGGATGAGGATTGGGTGGCCAAATATAAGGAAGGAGATGGTGAGGGGTTTCGCCTGCATGCCCAGACCACCGATACCATCCTGATTTTTGCCAGCAATGGACGTTTTTATTGCTTATCTGCCGGAGGGTTGCCCGGAGGACGCGGATACGGAGAGCCGTTGCGATTGTTGCTGGATTTACCAAAATCGGCTGATGTCATTGATATCCGGGTCTATCACCCTGAGGGTGATTTGGTTGTTGCCTCAAGTGACGGACGCGGATTTGTCGTCAGAAAAAGTGATGTTTTGGCCCGCAAGCGTGCCGGTAAACAGGTGCTGAACCTAAATGAAGGGGCACAGGCACAGCTGTGCATTCCGGCGGTTGGTGATCATATCGCGGTTTTAGGTAATCATGGGAATTTGTTGGTTTTTCCGTTGAATCAATTACCAACATTAACCCGTGGCCGTGGGGTGATTGTGCAAAAATATCGTCAGGGCGGTTTATCGGATATGAAAGTTTTCTTTTTGGCTGATGGATTGACATGGTTGGGAGCCAGGGGAACCCGACGCATTATACGTACCCAGACTGATCTGACGACATGGCTGGGAAAACGAGGCCAGTTCGGGCGCAAACGCCCTAAGGGAACCCTCAGTAATAATAAATTTTGCTCTGAATCGTACTCTGAATCATAAGGACACCCATGAGTATCCCATGACCATCCCATGATCATATAAGAATACCCATTGCTATGGTTGAAAAAACCGCCCGGCATTTTTTCAGCAAAAGGGGGAAGAAGAGGGAAGATAAAAGGGTGTCCATAACCGACAGATCATCACAATAGGAACAATGACAACACGCAGCGTTCATCTGATCATTGAGGGGCGGGTTCAGGGTGTTTGGTTTCGCGCCTGGACGGTTAAAACCGCGCATCATTTTGGCCTGAGGGGCTGGGTGCGCAACCGCGTCAATGGCTCGGTAGAGGTGGCGGCGGCTGGTTGTGCCGATTCTCTTGAGGCTTTTATCGCCGCTTGCCATGAAGGATCGCCTCTGGCCAGAGTCTCCCTGGTCACTGTCCGGGATTGTCCGGTTACCGACTGGCCGGAACCGTTGCCTGATCACGGCTTTGTTCAAAAACCAACAGCATAAAATCTTGGAAAAAAATTATTTTTAAGCGGCGTTTACCCCTTATGACGAACCGAAAGTGACCAGGCTTGAGGACCTTTACGCTCCGAAGATCTGCCGGAAAGTATGTTTCAGGGCTTCATCCAGATCAGCCATTGAGACCGTCACCCCAAGATCATGCAGAGATGTGATGCCATGCTCACGGATACCGCAGGGAATGATCCCGTCATAATGAGAAAGATCCGGGTTGAGGTTGATTGATAAGCCATGTGAGGTTACACCCCGGCTCACCCGAAAACCCAAAGCGGCAATTTTACGTTCAGTATGTGGTTGCCCCTGATCATTTTCCAGATTGACCCAGATACCGACCCGACCGCGCCGTCGTTCGCCAGTCACCCCGAAAAGAGCCAGGGTCCTGATAATCCAGAGTTCCATTTGAGAGATAAAGTGCCGGATATCTGGTGATTTTCCCGGTTCCGTGCGTTTTTTGAGATCAAGCATGGTGTAAATAACCCGTTGGCCCGGTCCATGATAGCTGTATTGGCCGCCTCGTCTGGCCTGATGCACCGGAAATCGCGAAGGATTGATCAGATCATCAGGGTTTGCACTTGTGCCGGCTGTATAGAGCGGCGGATGCTCCAGAAGCCAGATTGATTCTGAGGCTGTTTTGGCCCGAATTGACGCTGCCAAAACCTCCATCTCAGCCACCGTTTGCTGATAGGGAGCAAGGTGATCAAAATGTCGCCAATTCATGGCACGAATCATGTGTTATCTGGCCGTTGGTTTCAAGCCAAACCGGGCTGCTTGATCGGTTGATCAGTTTTTGCTATCCCGGTTAGTTGTGATGGGTAGTGATTCTTGCTCAGGCAAGAGATATTTGCGGTCGTGGCGGAACTGGTAGACGCGCAACGTTGAGGTCGTTGTGGGATAACATCCCGTGGAAGTTCGAGTCTTCTCGACCGCACCATCCCATTGCTCTGCATTCTCGCTCATCGCTTCAGTTGTGGAAAATCCGGAGAGTGACTGTCCGCCATCCTGATATTAGTTTTGTGACCTCGGTTTATAACAAGGCCGATATTTTACCTGTCGCAATCAGTGCCCTTTCCAGGCAATCCTTATCAGCCTTGGTTGAATATATCTTCGTTGAGGATTGTTCCAGTGATGATTCTTTATCGGTTTTGCGTAACCAGTCACATTGCCTGGACAATGTCTCAATCCTGGTCAATGAGCGCAATCTTGGTCCGGCATTTTCTCTCAATCGGGGGGCTGGTAAAGCAAAAGGACGCTATCTTTGCCTGATTGATTCCGATGAACTGATCGTTCCTGATGCTGTTGAAATTATGTTCAGCTTATTGAGGAAGCATGATGCCCAGCTTGCGCATGGGAGAAAAATCAAAACCACTCAACCCGCCAGTCAGGTCACGCTTTCTCCTCTGGGTAAAAATTTCACATACGAAGTTCTTGAAAACCCCTTTATTGATGTTCTCCATCGTCGCGGGGGCGAGCGAATTGGCCGCATGACCTGGCTGGTTGAAAAAGATCTTTTTGATCAGGCAAATGGCTGTGATCTGCGGCTGTTTATTCAAGATGAATCCCTACGCTTACGGCTCACTCATAAAGCACATCGCATGGTCAATTTTAAGTCACCCATGATCTATGCACCGCCGGCCAGATACCAGATATCGAAAAATGAATCCCAGCAGCATCATGATCAGTTTTTTAACTGTTATCATTTTTTGCATGACAATCCAGATCTCCCTCCATCCGCCAGGCAGGTACTGGTCCGGGACTGTGTATCCATGGCCTGGAAAGCAACCCGCAATGGTGCTTTGGGGGCAGGCTCTCTTCGTGTATTTCTTAATGTGTTTCTCAGCTATCTTGGTGCGAAGACCGGATTATTCAAACCTCAAAATAAGACTTTGGAATCTTTTGCTGGTTTTTTTAAAAAAATTTCTAATATTCGACGCCAAGACATGAATTATATCAATAAATATTTTGAAAATTAGGAGAATATATTGGCTTATTTATTGAATTTTTTTCGTCATTATATTTATGATTTGCGCTCATTGAATATCGTATTATTTGCATTCATTCCCTTATCTTTACTTTTTTCGCGAACAATTTCTGAAATTATTGTTTGTTTTATTTGTTTTTCTTTTCTATATACGATTGTTCAACGTGGTCAATGGCGCGACCTCATCACGGGATGGGTGGGGATTCTCCTGATGATCTGGGTTTTGCTGAATCTGTTTGTTTCACCCCAGGCAATCAGTCCGGAAACCTCTTTTACGCGTTCTTTGCTATGGATTCGATTTGTTTTATTGTTTGCCGCCACGACTTTATGGCTTGTACGTTCGGTTGATGATCTAAAAATTGTGGGGGCATTGTGGTTACTGACGCTTGGGGGGGCGATGCTGGATGGTTTTGTCCAATTTTTTACCGACATATCACTGAGTGGCCAGGACCGGCCAGGAGACCGGTTGACGGGGCCTCTTGACAGACCAAATATTGGGAATTTTGTGACGCGGCTGGGTTTTCCGGTTGTGGTGATGGCTGTTTTGGTGGGCCAGAATGCTGCCTGGTCAGCACGGCGATGGGTCGCTTTGGCCCTATGCGGTGCTGTCGCTTATGTCTTCATTATTCTTACCGGTGAGAGAAGTGCCATCATGCTGACATGTATCGCCGTATTTTCTATTCTGGGTTTTTCTGTTGTTTTTGTTCCATCCTGGCGTATGCGCGCTTTTTGGACCATGTTTTCAGCACTTCTGGTATTGACCGGTCTCTTTTGGTCCAGTCACGCCGTGAGCCGCAGGATGGAACTGTTCGTCACTGATGTGAGTGATTTTTGGTCGTCAATTTATGGTCAATTATTCGAGGCCGGACTTCGGATATGGATTGAAAACCCGATAACCGGAGTAGGGCTGAAAGGATTCCGGGAGTTTGAATGGTCAGCAGAACAGGCTCATCTACAGGGTGACTTACGAGGCTATCTGCATCCGCATAATATTTATATTGAATGGTTGTGCGAAACCGGTTTGGTCGGCTTTGTTGGCTTTATGATTTTTGTGGTGGCTTTGGTGATTCCGGTTATTCGCGTGATCGCTGCCGGGCCGGATCGTCGTCTGGTTGGGTTGCTTCTGGCCGGGGGGGTGATTGTCCTTTTGTTTCCGGTGGCTGCAACCCAGAGTTTTTTCAGCAACTGGCCGGCACTGTTGTTTTGGTCAGCCTTGAGCAGCATCGCAGCGCTGACCCAGGTTGTGTTATCTGATTCTCACAGTCGCACAGCCAGCACCGATCACATAAAAACAGCTTAACTCTTTCTCACCGTCTTGCACCTCTGCTGTAATTTACGCATAGGCATTTTTGATCTCATCGATCATTGAGGGTTATACAGCCCTTTAATGATCGGTATCAAAACGATCTGCATTCATTACTTTTGTCCAGGCAGCGATGAAATCACGGACAAATTTCTCCTGATTATCATCCTGAGCATATATTTCGGCATAAGATCTTAAAATTGAATTGGACCCAAAGACCAGGTCAACCGAGGTTGCTGTCCATTTCACTTGACCGGTTTTACGCTCACAGAGTTGATATATCTGATCCCTGTCTGGTTTCCAGGCATACGCCATATCTGTCAGATGAACGAAGAAATCATTGGTCAAAACGCCTATGCGATGTGTAAAGGCTCCGTGCGGGGTTCCGCCGTAATTGGTCTCCAAAACACGCATCCCACCGACGAGAACAGTCATTTCCGGTGCTGTCAGCCCCATTAACTGGCTGCGGTCCAGGAGCAGTTCTTCAGCACCCACAGCGTACTCTTTCTTAAGCCAGTTTCTGAAACCATCATGCAGAGGTTCCAGGACGCAAAAGGAATCGGCATCTGTCATGTCATCGGTTGCGTCACCACGCCCTGGTGTAAATGGCACAGCGATATCGAATCCGGCAGCCCTGGCAGCTTGCTCAATCCCAACACATCCAGCCAGGACGATTGTATCGGCGATGCTCGCACCGGCTGCTTTTGCGCAGGGTTCTAAGAGGGATAAGACTCGCGCCAAACGTTCAGGTTCATTGCCCTCCCAATCTTTTTGTGGTGCCAGACGAATACGTGCACCATTGGCACCACCGCGTTTATCCGATCCCCGGAATGTACGGGCACTATCCCAGGCTGTTGCAACCATTTCCGAAATGCTTAAGCCAGTCTGGGAAATGTGTTGCTTCAAAGCATCCACATCATAACTGCGGTTACCGGCAGGAACAGGATCTTGCCAGATCAAGTCTTCTGCCGGAACATCAGGACCAAAATAGCAGGATTTTGGTCCCATATCCCGATGAGTCAACTTAAACCAGGCCCGTGCAAATACATCGGAGAAATAGGCCGGGTCTTGATAAAAACGCTCCGAAATTTTGCGGTAAACCGGGTCTTTAATCATCGCCATATCGGCATCTGTCATAATCGGGTTATGACGGACTGACGGGTCCGATGCATCAACCGGCTTATCTTTTTCTTCGATATCAATCGGTTCCCATTGCCACGCACCGGCAGGACTTTTTTTAAGTTCCCAGTCATACTTAAAAAGAAGGGAGAAATAGCCATCATCCCATTGTGTCGGATATGTTGTCCACGCCCCTTCAAGGCCGCTGGTGATTGCTTCATTGGCCTGAGCGGTTCCACCGGGCTTATTCCAGCCCAGACCCTGCTCGTGAATATCAGCAGCTTCCGGTTCAGCCCCGACCGGGGTGTCACTGCTCCCGTGACATTTTCCCACCGTATGACCACCAGCAGCCAGGGCGACAGTTTCTTCGTCATTCATGGCCATACGGGCAAAGGTTTCACGAATCATTGCAGCGGTTTTCAGGGGGTCAGGCTGTCCGTTGACACCTTCAGGGTTGACATAAATAAGCCCCATATGGGTGGCAGCAAGAGGATTTTCTAATGTCTCCGGTTTCGATAAATCTTCGTAGCGATTTTCGCTATTGGCTAAAAATTCCGTTTCAGCACCCCAATAGACATCTTTTTCAGGATGCCAGATATCTTCACGACCAAAGCCGAACCCAAATGTTTTCAGCCCCATAGATTCATAAGCAATGTTCCCGGCCAGGATAATTAAATCGGCCCAGCTAACCTGGTTTCCGTATTTCTTTTTGATTGGCCATAAAAGACGCTTGGCTTTATCAAGGTTGGCATTATCGGGCCAGGAATTGAGGGGGGCAAAGCGGATATTTCCCGAACCTGCACCGCCCCGGCCATCGCTTACCCGGTAAGATCCGGCTGAATGCCAGGCCATACGGATCATGAGTCCACCATAATGCCCCCAATCAGCCGGCCACCACTCCTGCTCATCGGTCATCAGGGCATGCATATCTTTCTTGAGTGCATCAAAATCCAGTTTTTGAACTTCCTCCTGATACTGAAAGTCCCCATCCATTGGATTGGATTTGGAATCATGCTGGTGTAAAATGTCAAGCTTGAGTGTATGCGGCCACCAATCTGTTTTTGCTGTATGGTCGGTGGTTGCGCTCCCGTGCATAAAGGGGCATTTTGCGGTCTGGGTCATGATTGATTCTACTTCTATCCAGGTGTTATTTTATATCCAGGTATCATTAAAGGTGCGGGTGTTGTCTTAAAACGGATGTGGTCTGAAAAGCGGTGCGTCAGTCTTGAGAAGTTCGCTTACCGACTTTAAAAATCTCAGCTGAGATATATTGATTTACAGGCAAAATTCAAGGGGGATAACCGGTTTATGAAAATCGATGCGGTGATCGTGCTGACGGAAAGACTGTGCCGGTATCCGGGAAGATTCTGTGCTCACCTAAGTGAGAGGTAAGCCCTCGTAAAAAGGGTTGCTTTGAGTTCAGTGTACGGCGTTATTTCAAGTCTTTTCGGGCATTGTGTTTTCGGGCATCGTAATCGCCTTGGTTATTCATGCACCGCCTGAATATTGGATAAAAACCCGCCCGCAATTCTTGTCTGAAAAAGAACAATGCTCAACATTTCACGGGCATGATTGAACAATAATGACATGAACATTATAGACACCCGCATACCAAGTGTGAAAATCATTGAGCAGAGAGTTTTTGACGATGAACGCGGCTTTTTTTTCGAAATTTATAACCAGGCGCAGTTCAACCATATTACAGACACAGCATTTACGTTTTTACAGGATAATCGTAGCTGCAGTACGAAAGGGGTTCCCAGGGGATTGCATTACCAGCTGCCGCCTAAAGCCCAGGGTAAATTGATTAGTTTGGTTCGCGGGGGCTGTTTTTGATGTTGTTGTTGATATACGACGCTCATCACCTGCCTTTGGCCAATGGGTTGGCATCGAACTTTCCGAAGAATCGAAAACGCAACTCTGGATACCCCCGGGCTGTGCACATGGGTTTGTAGCCCTGAGCGACTCTCTTGATCTGATTTATAAAACAACTGACATTTATAAAACAACCGACTATTACTCTCCCGAACATGAAAGATGTATCTTGTGGAATGATCCGATGTTGGCTATTAAGCGGCCCTTGAGAGGGCCAATTCTTTCACCCTATGATGCTGATGGCTGTTTATTCGACCAGGCAGAACTCTTTTCATAATCGGATTATTAAAATTTCAACGTTTCATGCCTGATAATATGCCTGATCATACGTCTGATAAAAACGGTCTTCAATATATAGCAGAGTTGGTTCATTTCAGAGCAGTTTTGCTTGAGATGGTCAAACAGCAACTGATATTGCGCTACCGTCGCACAGTTTTTGGTTATCTTTGGACACTCATCAATCCGTTATTTATGATGGCGGTAACCACGCTTGTATTTTCAAATATTTTTAATCTAGACTTCAAAGACTATGGCATTTTTTTATTCGTAGGAATGGTACCCTTCATATTTTTTAGTACTTCTGTTACTCAAAGTGCCCATTCATTTATAATAAATCAAAGTATCATAAAACAAATTTATATTCCAAAAATTATGTTTCCATTGAGTAATCTTATTACGACATTCATAGATAGCATTTTTTTATTGATAATACTGTTTGTAATTATTCTTATATTCAAGGGAGATCTATATTTTTCTATTATTTTTGTTCCAATTTCTTATATTCTGGTTTTTTTATTTAGTTTTGGAGTTGCTTTATTCGTATCTGTTAGCACAGTTTACTTTTATGATTTACAAAATCTTATTGCGATTTTCATGCAGGCGTTAATTTTCCTGACGCCGGTATTTTACAAGCCTGATGCTTTGTCTGGCCGGCTTTCTGACCTGATTGCTCTGAACCCTTTGACACAGTTTGTGGAGTTATTTCGGGCACCGATTGACCAGGGTGTTTTTCCTTCAGCAACAACGGTGCTGTTGGCATCTTTATTCGCATTTCTTTCTTTGGCTATCGGGCTTTGGTTCTTCCGTCAGCATGAATACCGTATCATATTCAGGTTGTAGGATATGGCTGTAATCAGTGTCGAAAATCTTTCGTTGAAATTCCGCCTGTATCATCATGGGACGGCATCCGCCAAAGAGCGGTTTGCTAATCTGCTGCACTTTCCTAAAGGCAACGCCTGGTCGGATTTTTGGGCTCTGAAGGACGTGTCATTGACCCTTAATCAGGGGGAACGCCTTGGGATCATCGGTGGTAATGGTGCTGGTAAGAGTACGCTTTTGAAAAATATTTGCCGGATTTATGAGCCAACGACTGGCAGGATACGCGTGAACGGGCGCATTGCACCATTGCTTGAAGTTGGTGCCGGATTTTGCCCAGAATGTACGGGGCGTGAAAATATCTATTTTAATGGTACGGTTCTTGGTTATAGCAAGCCGCAGTTGCGGGAAATGGAACAGGAAATTATCGCATTTGCCGAACTTCAGGAATTTATTGACACACCGGTCAAATATTATTCAACCGGCATGCATATGCGGCTGGCTTTTTCGTTGGTAACGACGGTCAATCCCGACATTCTCATTCTTGATGAGCTTTTTGTGGGAGGTGATGAGGCGTTCGTCGAACAAGGCAAGGCGCGTATGTATGACATGATGGATCGTGCCTCTTCGATGATTTTGGTATCCCATGATGAACGCCTGCTGCGTTCGCTGTGTAATCGGTTTATCTGGCTGGACAATGGAAAAATTGTGGGCGATGGGGATGTTTCAGTGCTTGATCGTTACGTTCATTGCTGAATATGGAGCCAATTCTACGCCGGTTTTATCGTATGATGTCCCCGGGTTAAAAAGCGATTGCCCTCCTGATTCGCGTCTTTCGGGTATACCCGCTTCCCGTCAGGATTCTATCCAGGCTGGTATGTATTGTGTTTTGTGCCAGCTTTACCGCTGCGTGCGGGCATTGTGGAGGCATGTATTCCCCTGACTGGCAAAAGAGATTTAAGCCATGCGCATCAAGCATTGGCTAACGGGTCAGAGGTTTATAGCGGATGCGTCGTGGATGCCCGGCATCTTCACCAAGTCGCCGCCTTAAATCGGCCTCGTAGTCGGCATAGTTTCCGGCAAACCAAACCACCTGGCTGTTTCCTTCAAACGCAATAATATGAGTCGCAAGGCGGTCAAGAAACCAGCGGTCATGGCTGATGATCAGCGCGGACCCGGGAAATGCGGCCAGGCTTTCTTCCAAAGCCCGTAAGGTTTCCACATCCAAATCATTGGTTGGCTCGTCAAGCAACAAAACATTGGCCCCGGATTTCAGCATTTTTGCTAAATGAACCCGGTTGCGCTCCCCGCCTGAAAGCTGGCCTACTTTTTTCTGTTGGTCCGTACCTTTGAAGTTGAATTGTGCCACCCAGGCCCGGGATGCCATGGTGGTATTGCCCAGTATCACCTCATCATCACCGTCAGAGATTTCTTCCCACACGGTTTTGTCATTACGCAGCGAATCCCGGCTTTGGTCACTATAGCCAAGCTGTACGGTCTCACCGAGATGGATGTTTCCTGCATCCGGTTTTTCCTGGCCGGTAATCATCCTGAAAAGGGTGGTTTTGCCAGCCCCGTTGGCTCCGATGACACCGACAATCCCTCCCGGTGGCAAGCGAAAAGACAACCCCTCTATCAATAAGCGGTTTTTGTATCCTTTTTTCAGCCCTTCTGCTTCAATCACCACATCCCCCAGCCTTGGTGGCGGCGGAATGATAATCTGAGCCTGACCCTGGACCAGTTTTTGTGAGGCTTGTAACAGAGTGTTATAAGCTGTAATCCGGGCTTTTGATTTTGCCTGACGGGCGCGTGGTGACTGGCGAATCCATTCCAGTTCATTGGCCAGGCTGCGTTGCCGGGCTGATTCTTCACGCTCTTCTTGTTGCAGACGTTTTTGTTTTTGCTCCAACCAGCGTGAATAATTTCCTTCAAAGGGGATGCCCTGTCCCCGGTTTAATTCCAGTATCCAGCCAGTGACATTATCAAGAAAATAGCGATCATGGGTAACCATCAGGACGGTCCCGTCATATTCCCGAAGATGGCGTTCAAGCCAGGCCACTGATTGCGCATCAAGGTGGTTGGTGGGTTCATCAAGCAACAGCATGTCGGGTTTTTGCAGCAATAACCGGCACAGGGCAACGCGGCGACGTTCACCCCCGGATAAGACATCAACCGGGGTATCCCCGGGGGGGCAGCGCAACGCATCCATGGCAATATCGATGATACGCTCTATTTCCCAACCATCAACGGCATCAATTTTTTCCTGCAACGCACCTTGTTCGGCAAGCAGCTGATTCATGGCTTCATCATCCATGGGTTGGGAAAAAGATTCACTGATGGTGTTGAACCGGTCCAGCAGATCCTTCACTCCGCCCATTGCGTCTGTAATATTTTGGGAAACTGTTTTTTGTGTATCCAGTTCGGGCTCTTGCTCCAGATAGCCCACCCGTACTCCCTTTGCGGCCCAGGCTTCACCACTGGATGGTTCTTCCTTGCCTGCCATGATTTTCATGAGTGTCGATTTGCCGGCACCATTGACGCCCAGAACGCCAATTTTTGCTCCGGGAAGAAAAGAAAGCGTCACCCCTTTCAGGACTTCTTTACCGCCTGGAAAAGCTTTGCACAGGGCTTTCATGACATAAGAATATGTGTAGTGTGTCATGGATAAGAGCCTCATTCATGTACTGGATTATGTCTCTATATTCCGGGGTAACAGGTCGATGCCTCCTGGAATTTATCAAGCGTTAGGGCAGCGGTTTACAAATCCCGGCCCTTTTTTTGTCGGTTTGTGGGGCACCATAACCCCCTTTTATCTTTCTGAACCAGGTGGCCAATACCACTCTATAACCAACGGATTTGTTATTGATTCGTCGTTGACGCACAGAATAGGGCATAAATCAACAAAATATTTCAAAACCACATTCCGATATTAGGGTGCTATCATATTGATTTTATGATTAAAATTACAATATGGCAAAAAACAACATAGCGGTGGTGGCGGAGGGAGCGGGATTCGAACCCGCGATACGGTTGCCCGCATACACGCTTTCCAAGCGTGCGCCTTCAGCCACTCGGCCACCCCTCCGTTTGTTTACGGTTATTGCGTTTATTTCCAGTTATTGATCATGCAATCAGACAGTCGCCTCCGGTTACGCAAATACCCGGACACCCGGCCAGCTTGGGAAGCTAGCCGAGAGTACCAGCATGTGCAATGATCATTTTGGGGTGCTTTGCCGATGTTCTGATTGTTTCTGTAAGACCGATCCGGCGGTTTGGCGAATAACGTCAATCATTGCAGCCAGCCCATTGCGCCGGGTCGGGCTGAGATGAGAATCCAGGCCCAAAGACCGGATGAATGCAGGATCAGCAGCCAAAATTTCCTCAGGCTGGCGGTTGTCATAAATTTTCAAAAGAAGAGCAATCAGGCCGCACACAATCGCCGCATCACTGACAGCATCGAAGTGCAGACGATCATTTTCATGCCGTGCGTGGATCCAGACCTGGCTTTGGCACCCACGTATTTTGAAAGCATCAGTCCGGTATTCTTCCGGATAGGGCGGTAGACGTCGACCCATATCAATAATTTGCTGATAGCGATCACTCCAGTCCTCAAGCAATGAAAAATCCTCAATGAGGTTGGTCTGAGTTTGCTGAATACTTTTTTGCTGAATATTCTCTTGATCAGGCATGGCTGTAATGATTGTCTATTCAGTCAGAAAAATTACTTTTTCAAGTAAGAAAAATTACTATTCTGGTTGTTGATCGTCCGGTTGGTTATCGGGATATCCCTTGATATATCTTGTATTTTCGGCGTGATTATGCTGTTTCCCCGGTAAGCCGACATGATCAGCATGAGCAATCTGATTAACCATTATTTGGGAGGTTTTGATATAAGGTTCCAGCTGCGATAGGCGCACAAGAATCATTTCTGGTTGATTTCATGAGCAGTCAGTTGATTGGTCAGCCATTCTGCATAATGAGGGGGATCCGATGTTTTTCGTATGTCGTCTGGTTGCTGTTTTATGTTTTCTTATCGCTTCTTATAGCGGGCTGCAAGATATTCAGATTTATCTTGATGAAGGGCATTATATGAGCATTACGCTGGCTCAGCTTTGGGAAACCCATGCGGCTGATAGTTTTTATGCTTTTCACAGATTTATCATGCCGGGTGGTTCCACTTTACGTTTGTTGATTGAAGACGCCTTGCAGCAGTCGGCCTGGGCGGTTTTTCTGATTCTTTCTGCAGTGAGTTTCTTTTTATGTGGTCGCCGCCGGAAATATCATTCTGCGGGGCAGGAGTACTGATATCTTGATGATTGCCGGGTCCTGTATCATGGATGCTGGTGATGGGTTTAGCTATCTCCTGAACGTAGGGCCTCAATGAATGCTGATTGTGGAATTTCGACTTTACCAAATTGGCGCAGGCGTTTTTTCCCGGCTTTTTGTTTTTCCAGTAATTTACGTTTGCGGGTGATATCGCCACCGTAGCATTTTGCTGTGACGTCTTTGCGCAAAGCACCCAGAGTTTCGCGGGCGATGACTTTACCGCCGATGGCGGCCTGGATGGGGACTTTGAAGAGCTGACGAGGAATTAAATCCTTCAAACGCTCGCATAGCCGCCGCCCGCGCGATTCGGCTCGTTCTTTATGGCAAATGAAAGATAATGCATCGACTGTTTCTCCATTGATCAACAGGCTCACTTTGACCAAATCACCGACTTGATACTGATCCAGTTCATAATCGAAACTGGCATAACCACGGGAGACTGACTTCAGCCGGTCATAAAAATCAAAGACCACTTCATTTAAGGGAAGCCGGTACACAGCCATGGCTCTTTCGCCGACATATGTAAGATCGATTTGCTGGCCACGCCGCTCGGCACAAAGCTGAAGAATGGGGCCAAGATAGATGTCCGGGGCCAGGATGGTGGCGCGAATCCAAGGTTCAGAAATCTCAGTTATTTTTGCAGGATCCGGGGTATCGGCAGGATTATGGACCGCCAATGTTTTACCATCGGTGAGGCTGTATTGGTAGATAACGCTCGGGGCAGTGGTGATGAGATCAAGTTTAAATTCACGTTTCAGCCGCTCTTGAATAATCTCTAAATGGAGAAGACCCAAAAAGCCACAGCGGAATCCAAAACCCAGGGCAGCACTGGTCTCCATCTCAAACACGAAGCTGGCGTCATTGAGGCGAAGTTTGGCCAAATTCTCTTTAAGGGAATCAAAATCATCAGCATCAATCGGGAATAATCCACAAAAAATGACCGGCTGGATTGGTTTGAAGCCCGGTAAAGCGACCTGGCAGGGTTTTTTTTCCAGGGTCAGGGTATCGCCGATTTTGCAATCGGCGACATGTTTGATATTGCCGGTGATAAAACCAATTTCACCGGCTTCGAGAACGGATTGTTCCTGTGGTTTGGGTGAGAAAATACCAATCCGGTCGATTTGGTAAGAACCATTGGTTGCCATCATGCGAATATGATCGCCTTTTTTGAGGCGTCCATCCATGATTCGCAAAAGAATAACAACCCCTAAATATGTATCATACCATGAATCGACCAGTAAGGCTTGCAAGGGCGAATCAGGATCTCCCTGTGGTGGAGGCAGACGGTGGATCAGGGCTTCAAGAACCTCTTCGATTCCCTGGCCTGTTTTGGCAGAAACCAGCAAAGCGTCAGAGGTATCGATCCCGATCGTTTCATTGATTTGTGCTTTGATACGTTCTGGCTCGGCGGATGACAGGTCAATTTTGTTCAGTATCGGGATGATTTCGTGATCCGCTTCGATCGCCTGATAGACATTGGCTAAGGTTTGTGCTTCCACACCCTGGCTGGCATCGACAATCAGCAGCGACCCTTCACAAGCATTAAGAGACCGGCTCACCTCATAGGTGAAATCTGCATGGCCTGGTGTATCCATCAGATTAAGGGTGTATGTCTCCTTGTTGCGGGATGTATAGGTAAGGCGGGCTGTCTGGGCTTTGATGGTGATGCCGCGCTCACGCTCAATATCCATACTATCCAGTACTTGTTCCCGTAATTCCCGGTCACTCAAACCGCCGGTACACTGAATCAACCGGTCAGCTAAGGTGGATTTGCCATGATCAATATGGGCGATAATGGCGAAATTGCGGATATGGGAGAGAGAACGCACTGAAAGGTGATTGGCTTTATGAGTTTACTTGCTATGAGAGAAAATTGAAGGGATGATGGTGGAAAAAGGTTTTTACAGCCATTGATGATCTGAGAGCTTTTTGCGCAATCTTTGACAATGATCGGATTCTTGTCTTGTCGGGGGCATATCCTCTTTTATGAAAGCATCCATATTGAGGATCAATATGTATATTTTGATACATTTTTATGACGTTGAAACACCATTGATAGAGTGATGTGTTTGCGATGAAGTGTGAGGGCATAATCAGCGGTGATCATGAGATGATGATGAATGATCTTTCTCAAGTTTATTCTTTAAGCAACTGTATTGAATAACATTGTTTCCAGGGGCAATATGTGAGAAATATAAGAAAAGCGAAAAGCCTGTGATTGGTATTTATGCATTCGCGTTCATTTCGTGATACATATGCATTCTGTTTATTGCCTGATGAATCTTATTTATTTTCCTGGTGGTATGCTGATCGTTTCCGGAATGGCCCTGAATCTTTTTGAGCCAGTGGTTGTCGGGTCTCTGTTTTCTGAAACAGGCTGATTGTGGATCCATAATGATGGCGAAAGAAAAACTCAAGATATCGATTCCTGATCGGGGGGATAAGCCGGAGTGTCCAGAGGAGGTATCTGAACCTCTGCAGAGTTCGATGCTCAATGATGCGCCGGATCACACAGGAGTCGGTAGCCGTTTACGGGAGGCTCGTCTTGATAGCAAGCGTTCTCTTAAACAAGTTGTCTCTGCGCTTAAAATTCGTCTTGTCTATATTCAGGCAATTGAGGAGGAACGATATTCCGACTTGCCCGGATCGGCTTATGGTCTGGGTTTTGTGCGTTCTTATGCTGAATATCTGGGTCTGGACCATGATCAGATTGTTCGTGACTTTCGTGCCGAGACCGCAAATTACAACCGCCCGACTGATCTGCATTTTCCCGAACCCGAAGCCAAATCCCAAACACCGCCGGTTGCGGTGGCTGTTGTTTCCCTTTTAGTCGCTGCTACTCTTTACATGAGCTGGGATCAGTGGCCGGATTTTTGGCAAAACCAATTTTCTAAATTTGATCAATCAATAATTCCCGTGCCACCGTTCAGCGACTCTCAGCCATCGGAGGTTTCTCCTGATGCTGTGGTGCAAATGGAAACCACGCTTAAGAACAATGATCTTCCGGACAGAGATGAAGTCGGGTCGGAAAATCAGAATATCTTTACGACGGTTCCTGACCAAGCTGGTCCTGAGGTTTTGGAAACCATGCCGGATCAGGATATTGGTTCCAGGCCCGGTCTTTCCAGCTCTCTGGATGATGGAATACCCGGTGGGCACAACGCGACAGAAGACCGGACAACGGAGGAAAATGATCTTCAGGGTGTTGGCCCGCAAGGTTTGATTTTGCCGGAGGGATCTGACCTTTATTGGAACAGTAGCCAGGGGCGTTTCATGCCGCGATCCTCTCTTGATATCACAGCAACTGATCCTGGTCGTAATATGTCTACTGATGCGGACCGGATTGAAGAGGAGCCTAAAATTTATGGTGAACTGGACGCCGATGTCCGGATCGTCATTGAAGCAACCCAGGATAGCTGGGTGCAGATTCGCGACCCTGATGGAACCTTACTGTTGACGCGTGTTTTGCTTCCCGGGGAACGCTTCCGGGTTCCGGACCGGCCGGGTCTCAGCCTCACCACCGGTAATGCTGGTGGCATTCGTATCCTGGTCGATGGAAATTCTGCTCCACCTATCGGACCGGAAGGCGCAGTACGTCGTGATGTTCTGCTTGAACCAGAAGACCTTCTTTATCCTGGAGTGGTAGCGGTTTCTGATGGAGACGAACACCAGGAGGCGGTCCCGTTCCCGTGATGATGGCTTTTTATCAGAAGAATTGTTCTTTTGCCGCTATTTTGAGGGTGATCCCCCCTTTGCTTGTGCTGGCAGCATAGAGTGAATCGGAGTGCGACTATGAGCATACGTCCCTGGAGAGATATTCAACGGCGAAAGAGCCGGGAAATACAGGTTGGATCAGTCACAGTTGGTGGTGATGCACCGATCAGTGTGCAATCCATGACCAACACACTCACACGTGATGTCAAGGCGACAATCACTCAAATTCACCAATTGGAACATGCCGGAGTTGATATTGTCCGGGTATCTTGTCCTGATGAAGAGTCAAGCCGTGCCCTGGCCGAGATTATACCTGAAGTGGGTGTCCCGATTGTCGCCGATATCCATTTTCATTATAAGCGTGGAATTGAAGCTGCTCAGGCAGGTGCGGCTTGCTTGCGGATCAATCCGGGTAATATCGGTAAGCCAGAGCGGGTACGTGAGGTGGTTAAGGCAGCCCGGGATCACGGATGTTCAATGCGTATTGGTGTCAATGCAGGCAGTTTAGAACGAGATCTTCTGGAAAAGTATGGTGAACCATGCCCGGATGCGATGGTTGAATCAGCCCTCAATCATATTCGTATTTTAGAAGAGAACGATTTTTTCAACTTCAAAATCAGTTGTAAGGCTTCGGATGTTTTTCTGGCTGTAGCGGCCTATTACGGAATTGCTGATGCGTGCGACTACCCATTACATTTGGGTGTGACTGAGGCAGGTGGACTCATGTCAGGGACCGTCAAGTCATCGATCGGTATGGGATCTTTGCTGTGGGCAGGAATTGGCGACACCATCCGGGTTTCTCTGTCGGCAGATCCGGTTGAGGAAGTCAAAGTCGGTTTTGAAATGTTAAAAGCACTCAATCTGCGGCATCGGGGAGTTAATGTCATTGCGTGTCCGTCTTGCGCCCGCCAGGAATTTCAGGTTGTGCCAACGGTCCGGCAGCTGGAGGAGCGTTTGGCTCATATCAGCACACCGATGACTCTTTCGGTGATTGGTTGTGTGGTGAATGGCCCCGGTGAAGCCCGGGAAACGGATATCGGTTTTACAGGTGGTGGGGGTGGTCATCAGGTTTATCTCAATGGAGAAAAGCATCATATTTTGCGTGAAGGTGATTTGGTTGATCATCTGGTCGATTTAGTGGAGAAAAAAGCTGCTGAGATTGAAGCAGGACAAAAAACGTCCTCTTCTGACATATTATCCCCTGCCAAACCGGTTTCATCTGACCCATTGAAGGAGCGTAAGCTGGCCTCTTAGGGAATCAACCTCATGGGAAGATGCTCTATTGGGGTGCTCTGTTGTTATCTTTTGATGCGATGTAGGATGCGGACGGAGCGGCTGACCAGGCAGGATACTGCCTCTTTGACATGGTGTTTTTGGGTATTTTTTTGAGCATTTCATTGAGAATCGTTCTGTGTCTTCTGTTCGATCTGTACGTGGCACCAGTGATGCCCTTCCTGAGCAGTGCCGCCTTTTTCGTCATATTGCTGACGTAGCGCAGCGTCATGCGGCCCTTTACGGTTACGGTGAAATTGCAACACCGATTTTTGAATTTGCGTCTGTTTTTGCGCGTACCCTTGGTGTTCAGACCGATGTTGTGACCAAGGAAATGTATCTTTTCACGGATCGTGGCGGCAATGAACTGAGCTTGCGACCAGAAGGAACAGCCGGGGTTGCACGCGCCTTTATCTCCAATGGGATGACTCCACCATGTAAATTTTTTTACCGTGGACCCATGTTTCGTTATGAACGTCCTCAACGGGGTCGCTTGCGTCAATTTCACCAATGCGGGGTCGAATTTTTGGGTGTTTCCAATCCTTTGGCTGATGTCGAAACGATCGCTTTGGGTAAGCGTATTCTTGACAATCTGGGTTTGGCTGATCGTTTGACTATACGGTTAAATAGCCTGGGTGATGCTGAAAGCCGTGCTGCTTATCGCCGGGCTTTGGTTGATTATTTTGAAAAGCGGCGAGAGGAATTGTCTGCTGAAAGTCGTGAGCGGCTTCAGCATAATCCATTGCGGATTCTTGATTCAAAGGATTCCGGGGACCGGGCTGTGGTTGCTGATGCGCCGCTTTTGAGTGATTGGCTCAATGATTCATCAGCTGCATTTTTTTCTGAAGTGAGAAAGGGTCTGGCGGCTCTGGATATTGATGTTGTCCATGATCCTTTTTTGGTGCGTGGCCTTGACTATTATTGTCACACTGCCTTTGAATTTATCAGTGATGATTTGGGATCTCAAAATGCCGTTTTGGCAGGCGGGCGTTATGATGGTTTGGTTGAAACGCTTGGTGGTGTGCGCACTCCTGGTATTGGTTGGGCGGCCGGGATTGAACGTCTGAGTGCTTTGATTGAAACACCCTCAGTGATGGATCATCCGGTTGCTGTTGTGCCGGTTGGTGATCATAATCAGCCTTTGGCGATGAAGATTGCTGAGTCTTTGCGCTCCGGGGATGTTGTGGTGGAGATGAGTTTTAGCGGTACCCTCAAAAAACGTCTGTCCCGGGCCGATAAAATTGGTGCACAAGCCGCTGTTTTGATTGGCGATGAGGAAGTGAATCGAGGGGCGGCAACAGTACGTAATCTTGAAAACGGAGAGCAGGCCCAGGTGACTTTTGACGCGTTACCCAACTATTTTCGGCCCGGTTCTCCCAGGCGGATGGATTAGAATCCGATGCCGCCGCTGGCGGATGCTGTTGGCAATCTGGTTGCTGTTGGTATCAGCCCGACCGTTAGTGCCTTGCCTATACGTGAGAAAATCGCTGCTTTGGCGGGGCGCGATATCGATTTACTGATGCGTATCCGTCAGCAAGGGGTTGATGACGCTGTTTTGCTCTCAACCGATGAACGTCTTGAATATATCGGTCATGCGGCTGTCCAATCTTTCCGAGGGGCCGTACAATCTACATTGGCTGAGGTGATGGCTGTTCCTGAAGAAGATCTTGCCGATCAGGTGTTTTTACTGACCGGGGTTGAGGCTTTGCGTCATTTATTTATAGTTGCTGCTTGTCTGGATGATCTTATTCCCGGTGGTTCCCAGGCCTGGGAAAAGCTGCAGATTGGTTTGGCTTTGAGCCGCCAACAAGGGATGGTTAGCCATGGATTGGCTGAGGTTATTGAATCGGCAATTCGAGTCGCTGAAAAAGTACACTCAGTTACTGAATTTTCTTCCAAGCCAGTGAGTATGGCTGGGGCGGCAGCCCGGATTGCTAAAGATATCTTTGGTGATCTTTCAACCAGTACTTTGTTGGTCTGGGGCAATCATGAAGGTGGAATTGTCATTGCCAACCGGTTACACCAATCGGGTTTTAAGCGTTTTATGAGTCTTGGTGTGGCCGGAGACTCTTTTGAATCTGTCAATGAATCTGTAAAGCAGGCGGGAAGCGATCAATTACCCGGCGGTATTTACTCTTTTCTCATCAAGGCTGATGTTGTGGTTTGCGCTCCGGTGAATCCTCCTTTCTCAGTCACTCAAAACATGATGCGGCAGGTTTTAAAGCAGCGTAAGAACAGGCCAATTTTTTTGATTGACGCGACCATTCCGGGGGTGGTTGATCCTATGGTGGCTGATCTTGATGGGGTGTTTCTTTACGATCTCAATGACCTTGAACAGGTGGTGATGGAGGGCCGGAACAGCATCAGCGATGATATTGCAGTGGCCTGGTCGATCATTGAGGAAGGGCTACAGCAGTATATCGGTGTGGGTGATTCCCGCTCTGCGGTCCGGTTGCCATCGGAGATTCGGTGCTGGGTTACCGATTGTTTTCCCGGTGAGGGGGCAGGTTCTTTTTCCGATGAATTGATAGCGTTTCTGACCAACCATCTGAATGCTCTCCCGGATGCAGCCATGCGGCGAAATTTTATCGATCATTTGGGAAAAATGATGAAATTAAACGATGACGATTGATGATGACAGTCAGCAAAATTTTTAAGGATAAATGCACCAGTGGCTCTTGAGTCCAAATATCAGGCAGTGCTTGAACGCTATCAAAATTTGACCCAGAAAATGGCTGATGGGGCAGGCAGTGACGCCGAATCTTATGCTAAATTATCGAAGGAATATGCTGATATTTCTCCGGTTGCCGGGCAGATTACCCGTTTGCTCAAGGCACGTGATGATCTTCAGGATATCGAATCCTTGTTGGCTGATTCCAAAACGGATCCGGAAATGTATGCTTTGGCGACCGATGAACATGCAGATCTTAAGAGTTCTGTTTTTGAATTGGAAAAACAGATTCATCTGGCTTTGCTCCCCAAAGATGAAGCAGATGCCCGTGATGCAATTATTGAGGTTCGGGCTGGAACCGGTGGTGAGGAAGCAGCATTATTCGCCGCAACATTGTTTCGGATGTATCTTCGTTATGCCGAAAATCATCAATGGCGGGTTGATGTCGTTGCGTTGAATGAAACCGGAATTGGTGGCTGTAAGGAGGCGATTGCCTCAATTTCCGGCCGCGATGTTTTTGCCCGTCTTAAATTTGAATCCGGGACTCATCGGGTGCAGCGGGTCCCGGAAACTGAATCGGGTGGTCGCATTCATACTTCGGCGGCAACTGTGGCGGTTTTACCCGAAGCAGGTGAGGTTGATGTCACCATTGATGAAAAAGACTTACGTATTGATGTTTACCGGGCAAGTGGCCCCGGCGGTCAGTCGGTAAACACAACCGATAGTGCGGTACGTATCACGCATAATCCTTCGGGTCTTGTTGTTCAGTGTCAGGATGAAAAATCTCAGCATAAAAATAAAGCCAAAGCCATGAAGGTCTTGCGCTCCCGGCTCTATGAAGCCGAACGACAAGCAGCAGCAGATGAACGGGCCGCGACCCGTAAAAGCCAGATTGGCTCAGGGGACCGTTCTGAACGTATCCGGACGTATAATTTTCCTCAAGGGAGAGTCACCGACCACCGTATCGGTTTGACACTGCATAAGCTGGAAGCGATTTTATCCGGGGATGGTTTGGATGAAGTCATTGAAGCTCTCTGTGTTGCCGATCAATCCAGACGTTTGGCTGATTCACAATCATGATATATTCCCATAAGGCCAGGGCTGGGGGAGCTTCGGGTGATCACGTTGGAGCGTTCACTCTTTTCTTGTTATACAGGCCGGCCGGCTCATCATTGGGTATGTCCGGGGGATGGATCCCATCCTTGATACAATGACCTCTGTTTCTACCCTTATGATGCAAGCAGCCCCGGATCTGGATGCAGCAGGAGTTGATGATCCGCGCCATGAGGCGCGGATATTGTTGGCTGCTGTTCTGGATCAAAGCCCGCTTGACTTGATCCGTCATCCCCAACAGAGCGTGCGCACGGAGCATCAGAATCATTTTTGGGACTGGGTCCGGCAGCGATGCCATCGTCGCTCTATTGGCCATATTCTGGGACGGCGGGAATTTTGGTCTTTGGAGTTTCAGGTATCACCCGATGCTCTTGAGCCGCGCCCTGATAGCGAATGTTTGGTTGCAGCTGCGGTGGCACATTTATCGTCCCATGACAAGGGAGAAAAACGGGTCCTGGATCTGGGTGTGGGGACAGGATGCCTTTTGCTCTCGGTTTTGCATGCAGTCGAATCGGCGGTTGGCTTTGGCATCGATATTGATCCTGCTTTGTGCCGGTTGGCTCGTCGTAATGCAGCTCTTCTTGGTTTGGCGGAGCGAACAGAATGGATTGCCGGTGATTGGATGAGTGCATGTAAGGGTTTTTTTGATGTTATTTTGGCCAATCCGCCGTATATTCCCGATGGTGAAATTGATGGATTGATGCCGGAAGTGGCATCTTACGAGCCCCGGCGTGCCCTGGCTGGTGGCGTGGATGGCCTGGAATGTTACCGTCGTCTCTTGCCAATGATCAGGGAACAGCTCAAACCAGGGGGCGCTTTATTTTTGGAAGTGGGGTCTGATCAGGCAGACCAGGTTGCCCGGTTGTCCCGTCAATCCGGTCTTGGTTTGCTGGATGTCGTGTGTGATTTAGGTGGCCGTGATCGGTGCCTGGTGCTGTCATCTGAGCAAAAAGCCAGATAAAGCCAGATCCGGAAAAATGTTTAAATCAGGAAAAAAGTCAGAAAAGTCAAAAAAGTCTTGGAAAGTCCTGCCAGCCTGTTATCTTATTCTTATGTGGCTGTGTCGGTCTTGTAACCGGCTGCGCATAATCTTTCATTGAAACGTAACCACTGAAATTTAAACCATGCGTTGTTGATAAGACGGTCGCAATTCTTTCGACATATTTCACTCAACGCTCTCTGATTAAGAATGTAACAGATACCATGAAGTCAAATTCCTACTCTCATAAATCGCGCAGCCGCGGGACTTCACGGCGTAACGGCAGTGGCTTTCGCGGACAATCTGTTGATAGCAACGGACCAGATGGAAAGGTTCGTGGCAGTTTACACCAGGTTCATGAAAAATATCTGGCTTTGGCCCGTGATGCCGGCTCTTCGGGAGATCGAATTGCCGCTGAAAGTTTCTATCAGCATGCCGAGCATTATTACCGTCTGATCAACGCACAAAATCAGACCAGCCCTCAGAACAATCATTCCGGTTCATCGCGCCGGGGTCGTAATGGCAGTGCACGATCATCAGAGCATCAGCAAGAATCGGCGCATCAGGAAGACGATGACACATCGGAATCCGGATCTTCTGCGGAGGCTGAAACACCGACCAAAGCCTGAGCCGTTGATGCGATTGATATGCGCATTTCCTGAATCTGTTGGATCATTTTTCAGGAGCATAGCTTATAGAATGGCTTTCACTCCGGTGCCGGATGGGGTCATGTGCCAGGTCGGTCTTGTGGTCTGATTTATCTCAGTTGTTTAAGATCATCTGGTGGTCTTGCCGGCTGGGTTTTTTGCTCCATATAACAATCACATTGTGACGAATCATAGGGCCTCTTTGGGGCATTGATGGTTTCGATGGTTGTGTAATCAGGAATGGAGCCCGGTAGAATGGATTTTGAGGCATTTACAGATCGTGCCCGCGCTGTCATGAAGCAGGCTCATACTGACATGCGCCGCGCCAATCATCAGCATGTCAAGCCGGAGCATATCCTCAAGGCGATGTTGGAAGGGCAGGACCAATTTGCTGCCCGGATGATCAGCCAATGCGGTGGGGATCCTGCGGTTGCGGCTTCTTTGATTGCAGCGGAACTGGCCCGTGAGCCGAAGGTGCAAGGCGGCCAAGTTCATATATCCCCGGAACTCATTCGTCTTTTTGATGAGGCTCAGGACTTAGCCACCCGTAACAAAGATCGTTTTGTCGGATTGGATACCCTCTTTTTGGCTCTCAGCCAAACTCAGGGAGGGCATACCGCACGTATCCTTAAGGAATGCGGAGTGACTCCCGATACCCTGGCCCCTCTTTTGGAAAAAGAGCGCAAAGGGCAGAAACTGGATTCGATCCAGGCGGAAGATCATCTCCAGGCTCTGGAGAAATATGCCACCGATTTAACCGCACGAGCGCGGGATGGCAAGCTGGACCCGGTTATTGGACGTGAAGAAGAAATTCGCCGGACAATCCAGGTATTATCCCGCCGTACCAAGAATAACCCGGTTCTTATCGGTGAGCCGGGTGTCGGTAAGACAGCCATTGTTGAGGGTCTGGCTCAGCGTATCATCAATGGTGATGTCCCGGATGCGTTGCAGGGCAAGCGTCTGTTGGTGCTTGATCTTGGTGCTTTGATTGCCGGTGCTAAATTTCGTGGTGAATTCGAAGAACGCCTGAAGGCAGTTTTGACCGAAGTGAGCGATTGCGCAGGTGATCTGGTTCTCTTTATTGACGAACTTCATACATTGGTTGGTGCCGGTGCTGCTGATGGAGCGATGGATGCTTCCAATATGTTGAAACCGGCCCTGGCGCGTGGGGAACTTCACTGTGTTGGTGCGACAACTTTGGATGAATACCGCAAGCATATTGAAAAAGATGCCGCCCTGGCCCGGCGGTTCCAGCCGGTGCTGGCCCAGGAGCCAAGTGTTACCGATACTGTTTCTATTTTACGCGGATTGAAAGAAAAATATGAGCTTCATCACGGGGTACGTATTGCTGATGGGGCGATTATTGCCGCGGCCAATTTGTCTGACCGCTATATTAGTGATCGCTTTCTTCCCGATAAAGCCATCGACCTGATTGATGAGGCGGCAGCTCGGTTGCGTATGGAGGTTGATTCCAAGCCAGAAAATATTGATGAACTGGATCGTCGAGTGATCCAGCTCAAAATTGAACAAACCGCTCTTGAAAAAGAAAAAGATACCGACTCTGAGCAACGGCTGCAACGATTGAAAGATGAGATCGCTGATTTAGAAGAGCAGTCAGATCGACTGACTCAGCTATGGCAATCTCAAAGAGACGAAATCAATACGTTGCAAAAAACTAAAGAAGAGCTTGAACGAGCCCGGCTTGATCTGGAAATGGCCCGCCGTGATGGTGATCTTGCCCGGGCTGGGGAGATTCTCTACGGCGTCATTCCGGCTCTTGAGACGACATTAGCCGAACTTGAAGGCGATGATAATAGCAGTCATCGCATGTTGAAAGAAGTGGTTCAGGAAGGGGATATCGCGGCTGTGGTTTCTCGCTGGACCGGTGTTCCGGTTGATAAATTACTGGAGGGAGAACGTGAAAAGTTGCTGCATATGGAAAAAAGCCTGGGCAATCGGGTCGTTGGTCAGGAGGAAGCGGTACGGGCGGTCAGTGAAGCGGTACGGCGTGCCCGGACCGGGCTTCAGGATCCCAACAGACCGATTGGCTCTTTTCTGTTCCTGGGTCCTACCGGTGTTGGTAAGACCGAACTCACCAAGGCTTTAGCGGCATTTTTATTCGATGACGAGACCGCTATGTTGCGGGTCGATATGTCTGAATACATGGAAAAACATGCTGTTTCCCGTTTGGTTGGTGCTCCGCCAGGCTATGTTGGTTACGAAGAAGGGGGTGCTTTGACTGAAGCGATTCGTCGGCGCCCTTATCAGGTGATTTTGCTTGATGAAGTCGAAAAAGCGCATCCTGATGTGTTCAATATCCTTCTTCAGGTCCTGGATGATGGGCGGTTGACAGATGGCCAGGGTCGCACGGTTAATTTTCGCAATACAATGATCGTTCTGACGTCCAATTTAGGAGGAGATATCATTGCTGGTATAGCTGATCATCAAGACGTTTCAAGCATTGAGACACAGGTGATGGAAGTGGTACGCGGTGCATTTCGGCCCGAATTTCTCAATCGTCTTGACGATATCCTACTGTTCCGTCGATTGAGCCGGGATCATATGCGTCAAATCGTTGATATCCAAATCAAGCGCATTGGTCGCTTATTAGAAGGCAAACATATCGCTCTCGAACTGGATCAGGCGGCCGGTGATTGGTTGGCAAAAATCGGTTTCGACCCGGTTTATGGGGCGCGGCCTCTCAAGCGGGCTGTACAGAAATATATTCAAAATCCATTGGCTGATATGATTTTAAAAGGCACTCTAAGTGCCGGTGAGTCGGCGTCTGTTTCTGTGCAAAAGGGCAGAGTTCTCACCATTAACGGCCAGGAAATTTCCGACTCCTGAGATATTTTGCAAAGGTGGCCTGATTCTGGTTGCTCATCCCTGAATGGCGTTGTGGTCAATGATGGGTGTGGATACTCTCTGACCAAAGGCCGACCCCAGAGTGGTTATTTTTGACTGACGACTGCGGTTTTTTTCTCCAGATTGGCATAACGCTGTTGTATGTCAGCGATCCGCTTCTTAAAAAGCTGCAAGTCATCATCGCTTAGTTTTTCGGCTGCCGGTAATTGCACACTGAGCGGGTTGATACTCTTGTTGTTGCGCCGGACCTCGAAATGCAAATGCGGTCCGCTGGAAAGTCCGGTGGAGCCAACATAGCCAATAATCTGTCCTTGTCGGACATGTGCCCCAGCTTTCACACCCTTGGCGTAACGGCTGAGATGGGCATAAGCAGTGGAAAATCGCTCATTATGTTTGATTTCAATATAGTGGCCGTAATTGCCGTTGTATTGAGCTTTCCGGACGACGCCATTACCGGCAGCGTAAATAGGTGTTCCTGTAGGAGCGGCAAAATCAACGCCGCGATGCATTCTATTATAGCCGAGAATAGGGTGTTTGCGCATGCCGTAGCGTGAGGATAAACGAGCCCCATTTACCGGCGTTCTCAAGAGGGCTTTACGCACTCCCTGACCATTCTCATTATAAAAGCCATCTTCTCCCTGAGCAGGACGAAAGCGGTAAAGATGAGATCTTTGGCCGCTGAGTTCGAGGGAGGCATGGATCAATTTGGCTGTTCCCGGGACAGGTTGATCACCGATGAAATGTTCTTCATACATGACTTCAAAGCGATCTTCCCGGCGGATATCTCTTTGAAAGTCAACATCATAACTGTAGGCATCAATCATCTCACCAATGACTGTGGCTGGTACTTTTGCCTGATGGGCGGCTTGTGACAAGCTGTTAAAGATGACTCCGCTCAAACGCCGTTCCTCACGCCGGACCTCTTGCTCAGATAAGGAAGCCAGGAAGGATATACCATTATGTTCAATAATAATGGAACTTAGAGGTCCGGTCTGAATCGTTGCTTTTTGTAACCGCAGACCCTGGTTACTGTTATTGTTTTGTTTGGTGATCAGATGGATATTCGGGTTTTGATTAGCTTTAAGGGTGAGATCAACGCTGTATCCGGGTCTGAGATGTTTGGGATTAAATATTTGTTGCAAGGCGGTAACGGTGGCGTTGGTATCTTCTTTCGCGACCCCGGCTGCAGTAAGGACCATCGACAGAGTATCACCCGGACGCACGAGAATTCTTTTCTCAAATACGGTCTTTTCAAAATCTTCTTGCCGATGATTCAGTTGAGTGGCTGTGCGAATCGTTTCCTGACTTTTCGTATGATTACGCATATCATCAGGCGCATCGGTATCATTCGGCTGAGTGGCTGTGTGAACTGTTTCCCGATTTTCCGTATGATCACGTACATCATCAGGTGCATCAGTCAGACGAATACCATCATCAGGCGGGGCGTGTCTGCCGATATTATTACCTAAGGGATCATCGATGGGGGTATCAGAAGGGATCTCTTCTAAAGAAAGAAGGTCGTTTGGTCGCTCAGCAACCCAGCGTCCAGGCAGATCGATGACTTTGGCAGGAATCGTGTCTTCAGAAGGGGGCTGGCCGGAAAGCCCCCCTGGTGAGATGGTGTCTTCAGAAACATTGTTCTCAAAAGCGTTTGTATGTGAAATATCTTCTTTTTGCTTTTCCTGAACGTTCTTTTTTTGAATATGTTGGGTGTCGGAAAATGGCGTAAAGCCCGATTCCCCATATATTACCGTCAGGACGCACCCAAAAAGGCCCAGTAATAAGAAGGTTTGAAATCTGGATTGCTGTGAAGCCATAACCTTAAACCGCATACACGAGAATTTAGGATATATAAAGAGTTAAAAATAAAAGGAAAGAAAAGATTAAGAATAAAGGCATTCAAAATGAAGGCTAAAAAGACAAAATGCAATCATAAAGAAGAAGCTGTAACGTTAATGACCATCAGGCGGACCGTAGTCAACAGGGGCTTACAGGAAATTTAACCCCAGGGTGTCGGCGTTTGATCATGTGCAGCTGGGTGATCGACGGGAAGTCCTGCATTCATCTTTTTTTGATACCAAACGTATTTATTGTTATTTGCGCAATGCTAACTCAGTATAATATTATGAGCAACGAAGATAGAGCTATTTGGGTAACATGAATGCTTGAACACTATAAGCCAACTTCACAAAGTGAGTGTCATTAACTTTATGTATTCTCAGACTAGGAAAACAGAAAGTATTCTTTAAGAAGTTCCGTATTTTTTTGGATTTTGATTATGCATTCTCATGATTTGTATGGGCCGTTTTTCTTCGCCAATCATGGAAGTGGCGAAATTGTTCAGAAATGCTGATCGCTCTTTACCCAACCAAGGGTATGCTCAATGAACCAAAATCATCAAGGCGAAGATTGAAATTTTGATAAAAAACACCAAACAGGGAGCAGGTTTACCGCTATTTTGGTGTCATGACGGGAAAGTGTTTGACAGCAGTTCGGGTAAGGCGTATACACCGCCACCTATGCCGTGTGGAGCTTCTCCGCCCGGCCTGTCAGGACGGAATTATTTTTGCTGTTTTGGCGTGCTCTTTGACACTGTAAATCAATGAAAGGGATGCACAGGCGGCGGCGTGTGAGATCGCGCCGGATCTTGTGTATTCTTGATTACTTTGTCCAAGCCGGATTTTCTGTTGTTTGGATGAGGTATCACGCATTTGTGCAGGTTTCGGCTCCCAGACTTGAATTTCGTCGTTATGACGGCGAACCCAAACTTGAGAGTTTGATCCTGGCTCAGAACGAACGCTGGCGGCAGGCTTAACACATGCAAGTCGAACGAAGACCCGGAGCTTGCTCCGGAT
Organism: Alphaproteobacteria bacterium; assembly: GCA_965199175.1. Lineage (GTDB taxonomy): Bacteria > Pseudomonadota > Alphaproteobacteria. Next base: position 985,464 of record OZ240684.1, on the reverse strand, counting down.
ATCTTAGTGGCAAACGGGTGAGTAACGCGTGGGAATCTACCTTAGAGTGGGGAATAACGGTTGGAAACGACTGCTAATACCGCATACGCTCTGCGGAGGAAAGGCTTCGGCCGCTCTTAGAGGAGCCCGCGTTGGATTAGGTTGTTGGTGAGGTAAAGGCTCACCAAGCCGACGATCCATAGCTGGTCTGAGAGGATGATCAGCCACACTGGGACTGAGACACGGCCCAGACTCCTACGGGAGGCAGCAGTGAGGAATATTGGACAATGGGGGAAACCCTGATCCAGCCATGCCGCGTGAGTGAGGAAGGCTCTAGGGTTGTAAAGCTCTTTCAGCGGAGAAGATGATGACTGTATCCGCAGAAGAAGCCCCGGCTAACTCCGTGCCAGCAGCCGCGGTAATACGGAGGGGGCTAGCGTTGTTCGGAATTACTGGGCGTAAAGAGCGTGTAGGCGGCCGCGCCAGTCAGAGGTGAAATCCCCGGGCTCAACCTGGGAACTGCCTTTGATACTACGTGGCTTGAGATCGGGAGAGGTTAGCGGAATTCCCAGTGTAGAGGTGAAATTCGTAGATATTGGGAAGAACACCAGTAGCGAAGGCGGCTAACTGGCCCGGTTCTGACGCTGAGACGCGAAAGCGTGGGTAGCGAACAGGATTAGATACCCTGGTAGTCCACGCCGTAAACGATGTGCGCTAGCCATCGGAGAGCTTGCTTTTCGGTGGCGCAGCTAACGCATTAAGCGCACCGCCTGGGGAGTACGACCGCAAGGTTAAAACTCAAAGGAATTGACGGGGGCCCGCACAAGCGGTGGAGCATGTGGTTTAATTCGACGCAACGCGAAGAACCTTACCAACCCTTGACATCCCGATCGCGGATCGCAGAGATGCGTTCCTTCAGTTCGGCTGGATCGGTGACAGGTGCTGCATGGCTGTCGTCAGCTCGTGTCGTGAGATGTTGGGTTAAGTCCCGCAACGAGCGCAACCCTCGTTCTCAGTTGCCAGCGGTTTGGCCGGGTACTCTGAGAAAACTGCCGGTGATAAGCCGGAGGAAGGCGGGGATGACGTCAAGTCCTCATGGCCCTTATGGGTTGGGCTACACACGTGCTACAATGGCGATGACAATAAGTTGCAAAAGCGCGAGCTTGAGCTAATCTTTAAAAGTCGTCTCAGTTCGGATTGCACTCTGCAACTCGGGTGCATGAAGTCGGAATCGCTAGTAATCGCGGATCAGCATGCCGCGGTGAATACGTTCCCGGGCCTTGTACACACCGCCCGTCACACCATGGGAGTTGGTTTTACCTGAAGACGGCGAGCTAACCTTCGGGGGGTAGCCGGCCACGGTAAGGTCAGCGACTGGGGTGAAGTCGTAACAAGGTAGCCGTAGGGGAACCTGCGGCTGGATCACCTCCTTTCTAAGGATAGCCCTTGAGTTCTGTCATGTTTGAAATTTCTCTTAATCGAGGTTTATCTTTCAGGTAAATCTCAGATGGTTCATTTCATCTCAAAGATTGATTTCAAAGCCAGACTCTGGGTGCTTATCTTCAATAATTTTCGGGAAGCATTTCTCAAATGGGTGGCATTTGCCAATTATTTGGTTTCATTCCCGATCTGGGTAAAGACGGTTTTGACGCCGTCGTCTGTGAATCCCTTTCATTCGCATCCGCCGTGCTTTTCCGCACACGTCCCTCGAATTAAGGGGATGCCTGGGGGCAGAAACCTTTTGCTCTGAAAATATAAATCCCTGCAGATGTGGGGCCGGAGTATTAGATAAGCAAGCCAATCAAATGGGGCCAGTAGCTCAGTTGGTTAGAGCGCGCGCTTGATAAGCGTGAGGTCGGAAGTTCAAGTCTTCCCTGGCCCACCAATCAGCGTCCCTGGCCTTAAAATCAGGCAAAAAAGAAAATCAGGCAAAAAATCGCTCGTGAAGTTTTCTCACAAGATTTTCTCGAGGCGTTTTCAGAATTAAGACAAATTTCAGAGTTGAGAAAAGTAGAAAACAGAAAACGCAAAAAAACACCAATCTGTGTTTTTCGTATCAATCTCGGGAATGGGGACGTAGCTCAGTTGGGAGAGCGGTAGCTTTGCAAGCTTCAGGTCGCCGGTTCGATCCCGGCCGTCTCCACCAAATTGAGCTTCAGTTTGGTTAATGGGCAAGAAAGTAAAGGATGCGATGAAATAGAAATTCTCTTGAGTTCGACAGAAAGTGAGTCATGGTCTTAAACATGGAACGCAATCAGTTGGTTTAAGAGTAAAGTAACCGGTCTGATAAGGTCGGTTCCTGATCAGTGACATTGTGAAGAAATGAGTTTTCCGGCGATTTCTTGATATTTTCAAGGAATCGCAACCGTTGCGTTTGTTTTTTTGTATTCATGGGTTTCGTTCCTGTGAGTTCGCAAAGAACAGCGCAAACGGGTAAATTGTATCTTTGTATTCTTGTTGTGCATGGGTGCTGTTGTGTATTTGTGCGCGACAAGAGTTTGAGAGCAAATCAAGCGTCAAAAGGGCATTTGGTGGATGCCTTGGCGTCGAGAGGCGATGAAGGACGTAGCACGTTGCGATAAGCCACGGGGAGCCGCGAGCAGGCTTTGATCCGTGGATTTCCGAATGGGGAAACCCGACCCTTTAGGGTCATTGCGTTCTGAAATTTTATAGGGGCGCAAAGCAAACCCGGGGAACTGAAACATCTCAGTACCCGGAGGAAAGGAAATCAACCGAGACTCCGTTAGTAGTGGCGAGCGAACGCGGACCAGGCCAGTGACTTTTATGTAAAAACCGGAACCGTGCTGGAAAGCCGGGCCAAAGTGGGTGACAGCCCCGTACGGGTTGATTGCATAAAAGTTCTTGAGTAAGACGGGACACGTGAAATCCTGTTTGAATATGGGGGGACCACCCTCCAAGCCTAAGTACTCCTCGACGACCGATAGTGAACAAGTACCGTGAGGGAAAGGTGAAAAGTCCCCCGATAAGGGGAGTGAAACAGATCCTGAAACCGGATGCCTACAATCAGCGGGAGCCCTTCGGGGTGACCGCGTACCTTTTGTATAATGGGTCAGCGACTTTGTTTTACGAGCAAGCTTAAGCCGTTAGGTGTAGGCGTAGCGAAAGCGAGTCTGAATAGGGCGATTTCAAGTTCGTAGGATAAGACCCGAAACCGGGTGATCTAGCCATGGGCAGGTTGAAGGTGCGGTAAAACGCACTGGAGGACCGAACCCACCTATGTTGAAAAATGGGGGGATGACCTGTGGCTAGGGGTGAAAGGCCAATCAAACCCGGATATAGCTGGTTCTCCGCGAAATCTATTTAGGTAGAGCGTCGTGTGAATACCATCGGAGGTAGAGCACTGGATGGGCTAGGGGGGCGCGAGCCTTACCAAACCTAACCAAACTCCGAATGCCGATGAGTACTGCACGGCAGACAGACCATGGGTGCTAAGGTCCGTGGTCGAAAGGGAAACAGCCCAGATCGCCAGCTAAGGCCCCTAAGTCATGGCTAAGTGAGAAAGGATGTGGGAAGTCCAAGACAACCAGGAGGTTGGCTTAGAAGCAGCCACCCTTTAAAGAAAGCGTAACAGCTCACTGGTCTAATTAAGACATCCTGCGCCGAAGATGTAACGGGACTAAAGCCATGCGCCGAAGCTGCGGGTGTGCGTTCGCGCACACGGTAGCGGAGCGTTCCGTAAGCCGGTGAAGGTGGCTCGTGAGAGTCGCTGGAGGTATCGGAAGTGAGAATGCTGACATGAGTAGCGACAAAGAGGGTGAGAAACCCTCTCGCCGAAAGCCCAAGGGTTCCTGCGCAAGGTTAATCCGCGCAGGGTGAGTCGGCCCCTAAGGCGAGGCCGAAAGGCGTAGTCGATGGGAACCAGGTTAATATTCCTGGACCTGCCGGTGGTGACGAATGCCGTATATTGTCCGGACTTATTGGATTGTTCGGGCAGTGAAGGTGTTCCAGGAAAGAGCCCCGGCGTATAGACCGTACCCCAAACCGACACAGGTGGGCTGGTAGAGTATACCAAGGCGCTTGAGAGAACGATGTTGAAGGAACTCGGCAAAATTCCTCCGTAACTTCGGGAGAAGGAGGCCTCTTATCTGGGCAACCAGATGAGAGGGGCACAAACTTGGGGGTGGCGACTGTTTACTAAAAACATAGGGCTCTGCGAAGCCGCAAGGCGACGTATAGGGTCTGACGCCTGCCCGGTGCCGGAAGGTTAAGGAGAGGGGTGAGAGCTCTGAACCGAAGCCCCGGTAAACGGCGGCCGTAACTATAACGGTCCTAAGGTAGCGAAATTCCTTGTCGGGTAAGTTCCGACCCGCACGAATGGCGTAACGACTTCCCCACTGTCTCCAACATCGACTCAGCGAAATTGAATTCTCCGTGAAGATGCGGAGTACCCGCGGTTAGACGGAAAGACCCCGTGAACCTTTACTATAGCTTCGCAGTGGTATTAGGGAATGATTGTGTAGGATAGGCGGGAGGCTTTGAAGCATGGGCGTCAGCCCGTGTGGAGCCATCCTTGAAATACCGCCCTATTATTCTCTGATATCTAACCGCGGCCCGTGCAACCGGGTCCGGGACCCTGCGTGGTGGGTAGTTTGACTGGGGCGGTCGCCTCCCAAAGAGTAACGGAGGCGCGCGAAGGTAGGCTCAAGCTGGTTGGAAATCAGCTGTTGAGTGCAATGGCATAAGCCTGCCTGACTGCGAGACTGACAGGTCGAGCAGAGACGAAAGTCGGTCATAGTGATCCGGTGGTCCCGAGTGGAAGGGCCATCGCTCAACGGATAAAAGGTACTCCGGGGATAACAGGCTGATACTGCCCAAGAGTCCATATCGACGGCAGTGTTTGGCACCTCGATGTCGGCTCATCACATCCTGGGGCTGAAGCAGGTCCCAAGGGTTCGGCTGTTCGCCGATTAAAGTGGTACGTGAGCTGGGTTTAGAACGTCGTGAGACAGTTCGGTCCCTATCTGCCGTGGGTGTTGGAAAACTGAGAGGAGCTGTCCCTAGTACGAGAGGACCGGGATGGACGCACCTCTGGTGTACCGGTTGTCGCGCCAGCGGCACCGCCGGGTAGCTAAGTGCGGACGGGATAACCGCTGAAAGCATCTAAGCGGGAAGCCCCCCTCAAAACCAGTTTTCCCTTGAGAGCCGTGGAAGACCACCACGTTGATAGGCCGGATGTGGAAGTGCGGTGACGCATGCAGCTAACCGGTCCTAATCGCTCGATTGGCTTGATTCGCTCTCTTACTCTTGGCGCGGACAAAACGCACCATTAGTCATCCCTTGACAAAAACAAGAGCTTGATAAAAACAAGAAAAAGAGCAGGCAAAGAACAAAGATCAGCAAACAGATGAAAGCAAAAACGAACAAAAGCAAGAGTAGATAAAAACAGACTGTTTTTATCTGTTTTATATGTTTGATTTTATTGGAAAATTTTTCTGCAGCCACATGGCCTGGTGGTTATGGCGAGGGGCAATACACCCGATCCCATCCCGAACTCGGTCGTGAAAACCCTCAGCGCTGATGGTACTGCGTCTTAAGGCGTGGGAGAGTAAGTCGCCGCCAGGTCTTGTAGCTGTGGAAAACTGTTTGCGAAAGAAAACTCATTTCTTTGCATCTCTTTATTATTTCTCCTGTCTTTGCTTTCTCAGGATTTTTGAGAGGTGGCAGCTGGATGCCACGATGTCGGAGAAGCTTCTGTGCCGGACCGGTGCACTATGGCTTCCGATACTTGCACAGGTTTTCAGATGTGCTGTACAAATGCAATATACCAAGAGAGACTCGATCCGGCGTGCCACTGTTGGTTGCTTGCCTGATCCGGGATGGTGACATGAGGGCGGGGTATCTGCGTTCATTGAGATATGCGATGCGTGGCATCGGTTTCCCCTTGCCGATCACAGGGAGCGTGACAGTTAAGAGATGCGCCGGATGGATGCCACACTGAGCAATTTCCAGAAAGTGATCAACGGTACCATTTTGGGACCAACAAATGGGCCAGGTGGCCCAGAAACTGCTCACACAACGTTACTTGTGGTTTCTAAGCTGCTTTTTTGTGGGGTTGCACTGAGCCTCATATTGTTGCCGTGCCCGGTCAGTGCTTCGGATCAGTTATTGCCCTGTCCACCAAGTGCCCAGGATAACCGGCCCAAACTTCATCATAAGAAGGAGAAGGTTGCCGCACCTCAGTTTGTTATTGACAGCGGAACCTTAGAGAGTCGACTTCCTTCGCCGCGCAGCATGGTTCAGTTCTACCGGAACTACCAGGGACTGGGGCGATATGTATTTGATTGGACGGAAAGATGGGTCTACGGTACATCCCGGCCGGGGGTGGATAACAGCCATTGGTGGACGCAAGTACGTCGAGGCCTTCAGGCTGTCGTGTTTCCATTTACCGGGGATGGAGAAACATTCATTAACCCATCGGGCTACGTTTTCACAACCGGTTGGGAAACCGTTCACGAATATGCGCACCGTACCCGAGGAGCTCTTTTTGGTGTGGATGGAGGGTTCAATCCTGATTTTCACGATTTCGGTGATAATCCCTATTCTTTTTCATTTCACTTGTTTCGCACCAATAATAAGACCGGAGCGAATGTTTGGCGGAACGGGAGGATTCGACAATTACATAGTCAGCCCCCATTTTTATCCGGTGACCAGTCTAGTCTGATAGCGGCCTCTGCTGGCATCAATCAGCAAGTCAATTTGGCACGAAATCACGTCAGGAACCATGTTCTTGAGGGTGACTATTTCGATATATCGACATTCTACTCTTACTACGTCAATGCAGCGTCCTATTTTCTCTACAACGACGATCTGATTGAATACTTATTTGGCAAACGTTCGAATGCTCTGAGGGATGATCCGGTTGGTGACCGAGCGGGTATGATTGAGGCTTGGAAGAGATTGGGCAGGAACTATGATGATCGGGATTTAGCGCGCAACCAGTTGATCACCACAGCTGTATCAGGAACGACATGGTCTTACATTTTCGGCACGTGGGGTTACGTTGCGAAAGGTAAGCGCAAGGCACGAATCCTGAGGCTCGGCGGATTTTTATAATTATTACACTGTGGACGGCCCCACATTGATGATTGCTTCTGATTATCGTCTGGATGATAATAAATTGGTCAGCTTTGCTTTTGAATTTGTCACTGATGGGAACAATTCCCAGGAATTGACATTGGGCTATGACCAGACGTTTTATATCGGCCTGCCTTACCTTAAAAAAGTCAGACCCGGTATAGAGATATCATATAATTTTGAAAATGCTGCGATCAGTAGCGGCTTTGAAACCGAAGCGTCCCTCTTTGGTGAACTGTATCTGACGGCTGCTTACAATTACTATGATTTCGATACCCTGGTCGGTGAACGCGACATTCCGTCCCTTAAGGGCGGTAAAATTTACCACGAATTTTCGACACGTCTGCTGCTTCGGTTTTAAGATAACCCTTTATTGAAGTCTTGAGTCCGCGGCTGGTAATCAACCCATTTAGCCAATAGATGCACAGCCCCGAAAATGCCGATGGGGCTGCGTCTTGGGATGCAGAAAAGTGAGTCGACGCCAGGTCTTGTCGCTGCCTGGGTTGGCTCATTTTTTTTGGGGTTTTTGCCTTTCTGCAATCAAGAGCGTACAATAATTAAGATTGTACAATACCTGGGTTGAGAACCCCGGTTGCCGGGGCCGGTGTTTATTGGCTTATCTCGACATCACGTTCTTTTGCTTTGTCTTTGAGCTGGGGTAATGTTTCCGGGGAGACCGGGGTGATCATATAGCCTGTTTTGGTGTCCCCGATCATGGCTGAGTTTTCGGTGGGGCCGCCACGCCAGATCAATCCGATGAGAGCGCATAAGGCCGCATCAAGGCGGTCCTGGTCGGCTTTGCGGGGCTTGGAAAGATCAATCTGGCCTTTGGCCCAGGTACTCAGGCCATTGATTCCCATCGCTTCGGCTTTTTCAGAAAGAGTTTGGACGACAGCTTTCCAGTCCTCTATGCAAAATTTTTTGCGATTTCCCGGATTGTATTTGGGGTGACCGAGCCGCTTGGCAAAATTCGGATTCAAGGCCGTCAGGGCGAGGGCCGGAAAGACCTCAATCAGGAAATGGCCCGAAGACGCTGTCCTTGCTTCATGAGGGAATTCTTTTGCCTTGAGCCTATCCAGAAACCACCAAATCGGTGCGTCATCACCGAACATCGTCTGTTTACTGCGGTTGGCGGATTGGACGCCGCCGCCGACAAAAGAGATAAGTGACGCTGCTACTTTTTCGACGGGCCGCATGCTGTTGTGGTTTGGGACGATGGTCGGTTGGTCGAGGGCGACCAGGCTGAAGGCAAAGCCGCGTTGTTTCTCGGTGATCCAATTCAATGCTTTCGCGAAGGAAGCCAATTCCGGCACCATGAAATTGGCATCACCCTGATCATTGAAGGCGATGGCGCAAATGGCCCCAGGTTGTTTTGGATTATCGGTCCAGGCAGAATCAAACCCAAAGATAATCGTGTTTCGTTGCGGATAAACCAGTTTCATATATTACCACTACACAAGTTCAACATCTCTTGGTAGTGAGAAAATGGCGGGAGTCGATCTTTTTCAAACAGGTCGTATTCTGATTTCTTTCACGATGCCAGTCGAAACAGTGCCTGATACGTACCTGTGGTGGTCCAGGCTCAATTCTGGTAAAGCGTCATTAACACCGCCGTCATTCTATGACGCATGTCTCTCCTGGCTGAGCTGGTCGATTGCTATAAGGTCACTGTACCGTTCGAGCCTTCCGGTCACGGTTGCATGCCGCGATGCCTTCAGTCATACCATCGCTATAGCCTTTAGCGTAATCTTTATTGTTAAACTCCCCATGTATGAGAGTCGCGCATATCTCACAGGTTTGTATTGTAACCTACCGCAAAGCCATCACCGTACCCTTCATTATAGCCAATATCTTCACCGCAGCCTGATAAGACACCGAAAGATAAAAGCATAAAAAAAACTCTTTTCGAGGTTTTTCTGATTCCCGTCACGTCTCTCAAAATCTTCAAAAGGCCTTTAAACGGCATGTTGACTGATTGAGTGGTTTTAGCGTCCCCAGACCGATCCCTGGATAGGTTGAATACTTCCTGAATAACATCCCCGTGCTCTTTGGCACGCTTGTTCAGGGGATGTGTGCTCAAGATAATAGCCGCCAACATAAAAATTTTCTTTCGCGCTGCGGCAATACTGTTCCACATTTCGATCATCAATCCAGTTATTCTGTTTTTGAATGACCCAGCTCCCGCATGCGGCCTCATAATTGCTGGCTTGATAGGTAATATGAGCACATTCATCGGAGAAAACTGCCAGCTTGCCGGCTGTGCTCTGGTTAATCAGATTGTCTCGATTGAGATGGATAACGTTTTCGTCCAAAATTGCTGTCCCCAGCCAATTTGTCCCCGGAGCAGAGAAGACACGAACGGGCGTATTTTCACAACGTGCAGGGATGCCATCAATATTCAGACTGCCTGGCGGATAGACGCCTGCTGGTGGAAAATCTTTTGTATATTGCTGCGCCAGAGGATCGACAGAATCAATCTTGGTATAGGTTTGACTGGGCGGAGGCCCTGAGAAACACTGTTTCAAACTTTGGCATACGTCACCGGAAGTTTCCCGACATAGAAACTGCACGCCATCTGGTGTCAACCAACCATCCTCTTTACCTTTTTCTGCGACCCGGCATGCGCGCTCGTGGCTTGAAGGATAATCATATGCAACGCACTGATCGTAAAAATGGTAGAGCTTGGTCAGAGTTCGCTTGGTTTTGAGAGCTGAAGAGAGAATGAGCCTCTGATTTGTTATGTGTTCGTTTCCTTCAAAATCTATCCCGGTGGAAGTCTTAAACGTCGATAGCTTATGGCCATCATATCGCCCTCTGCCGCTGGGATCGGTGCCTTCATAAAAAGTTTCAATAACTTCAATAGGATGATCGTTGCAACTCACTGGCCAGCCATCAATCTCAAAGCTATCTCGATAGAAGCCATTGGCGGGGAAATGGCCTGTTACCGTTTTGTGGATATGTGCTGCTTGTACCGTTTGGGGTTGGGCCTGTTCATCTGTTGCCTGTGCATCCGTTACTGGTACCGTCTGGGCTGCAACGGAATCCTCAAGGTTATCTATATCTGCCCTGGTTGCGACTTGCGCTGTTTGATTGACGTTTTGGGGTGATTGGATCGATGTATTTGGATCTGATGCGGATTCGCCTGATGATGTCTGAGAGGGATCGCAATGATATTGCTGGTTATCGGGTTCAGCACGACCCACGGCATTAGCAGTTTTGCAGGCCAGTTGAATGATGGCTTGTCCGACTCCCGGGGAATCATTTTTTTCTGGCGCGCTGGTTACTTTTTGATCAGCTATATTGTGACCAGATGCGGTATGGCCGGGCGCATTGTGACCCGGTATGTTTTGTTCTTCTTTGCCTGGGGATATCCCGGAAGGTGGCGCGAAAGATGGCTGGGCGATTGTAGCCTCCGGTTGCTCAGATATGTCCTGAGGCGATTGAGCAAAGGGGTCAGTCTGTTTTTCTTCTCTATGAGATGCATTATACAATAAAGACCCCGAAGTGAAGCCAGCAGTCAAAAGCAAGAAAAGAACCAGTATTTTGATATTCATTCTATGTGCTCCAATTTTGCTTCTGAAGAATAAATCGAATTTGTAAATAAAGGTTTTACTTGAACAAGATCCTTGAGGGGTATGTGACTCATCGTCGTTGAGGCATTGCAGAATGTGACATCAGATCAGAAAACGCATTGACTGCATGGGAAAGCGGGCTGATTGTATTCAATCGCGTGATGCGCTGGCTCATGATCGTTGATGTATTCATTTTGTTCTTTTCCGTGTATTGCAACGCGGTATTGCAACGCGTACGTATTGCGCAAAGCTGTCCAGTCGCTACTCTCGAAGAGTGCTGCCAGCTACAGATTTTCCTATGACACTACTGATCCCATTACAAAGGAATCAATGACTGGCTTTAGAAGAACCTCAATGACCGGTTTGATCAGGCCCACTGGTCAGGTTCTTACCAGCAGAACCTTTACCCGCTTGATTCCGGTGGCCTTGTACTGATTTTTGCCCGGCCGGGTTTTAAAAATAGCATCAGTGACCAGCCAAGCCTGGTCGGTGCCATATCGCGATACTCTTTCAAACCGATCTCCATTGCCTCATGGCCTGCGGAGGGTTGTGGGATATAGGTTTTGAACATGCGATCCCAAATAGAAAGGTTAAAGCCGTAGTTGGAATCGGTCTCATTATGTTCCACCGAGTGATGCACCCGGTGCATGTCCGGTGTGACCAGAACCAACCTCAAAACAGCATCAAGAGCAAGCGGCAACCGCACATTGGCATGATTGAACATTGCCGTTGCGTTGAGCAGAACCTCGAACAGGAATACGCTCAGTGATGCAGGGCCAAGGGCAAGGATGACCACAAATTTCCACAACATGCTGAGCAAAATTTCAACCGGATGAAACCGGACTGCAGTCGATACGTCGAAATCCCGGTCTGCGTGATGAACCTGATGGACACGCCACAATATCGGCACCTTGTGTGATGCCACATGCTGGGCGTAGATGGCGAGGTCCAGAAGGGCAACGCACAAAATAACTTCAATCCATACCGGCCAGTCGAGCCAGTTGAACAGGCCCCAACCGGCTTTGGTGGTCCAGGCAGCCAGGCCTACGGCAAGGATCGGGAAGGCAATCCGGAGGAGCGCAGTATCAATCAGCACGATAGCAAAATTGGTGAACCAGCGCCGCGCCTTAGGCGCAACCAAGTCACGCCGTGGCATGACCAGTTCCCACAGACCCATAACAGCCAACACGCCGACAAAGATACCAAGCCGGAGACTCGACTCAGTCGAAGGATCAATCACCAACATATCCATGAACATGAACATAGCGCATATGCATGGAAATGACCAGATAGTACTCGCCATCAATCAGGCTATGTGCGGTTTGGCTCACCCAAATTATAGCAGGGATTGCCGGCATGAGGCCCCGTTTTCAGGGTCCGGTGAAGTCATGTCTTCAAAGCTGTGGCTTTTTGTGCATCTGATTTTGCGTTCTGCTTGATCCAAAGCAAGATTGCTTCGGGAATGATTTTTTTAAGGGCCGGTTTTAAGAGGCTTGAGAAAAGATCAAAGACCCAAAATGGGTTCGGCAAGCAGATGTAATGCCGTCAAAATGACAGCGATCGCTATCATATTCAACCAAAAGCCAGTGCGCATCATGTCATGCAGATGCATCCGTTCATAGGAAAAGACGATTGCGTTGGGTGGCGTTGCCACCGGCGTCATGAAAGCCATTGAGGCTGCGACTGCGACCGGGACGGTAAGCCAGAGTGGATCCAGACCCATTCCGACCGCTACGGCCCCAAAAATTGGCAGAAACGTAGCTGTTGATGCCGTATTCGATGTTATTTCAGTCATGAAGACCATGGATACGGTGATGACCAGCAGCAGCGTAAAAAGATCCATGTCAAATCCACTCACAGCCGCCCCGATCCATTCGGCAAGACCGGTATCTCTAAACCCGCTGGCTAAGGCTAAGCCACCACCATATAAGAGCAAAATTCCCCAAGGCACATCGGCTGTGGCCTGCCAGTCAAGGATAAAATTTCTCTTCTGGCCTGAGACCGGCCAGACAAACAAAATCAAGACAGCGATGAGAATGATTGACGTATCATTGATGGGCAGGCCGGTGATTTGGGTAATTGGTATACGTAAAATCCAGAATGATACTGTTGCCAGGAAGACAGCACCGACAACTTTTTCCGGGTAACCCATTTTTCCTAAGGATAGAATTTCGTGTCTGATCATAGCACTGATATCGCCGACTTTTGTTATAGTGACAGGGAAAAGCAGCTGTGTGATCAAGAGCCATGTCAGAGGTATCATCATGATAACAATCGGTACACCGAACAGCATCCAGGTGAAAAAATCGAGATCTATTCCATAATTCTCAGACAGGAAGGCGGCGAGTAAGGCATTGGGTGGGGTTCCAACGAGGGTACCAACACCGCCGATGGATGCGCTGTATGCAATGCTGAGCATCAGAGCTATACCAAAATTTTTGACGATCTTTTCGTCATTGGTAGAGTCAGAAACGAAATTAATGACCGATAAAGCGACAGCAAACATCATCATAGTGGTGGCGGTATTGGATATCCACATAGAGAGAAGAGCAGTGGCGATCATAAAACCACCGATGATTTTTTGAGGACTTGTCCCGACTATAGCGATAATTTTTAAGGCAATGCGTTTATCAAGACCCCAACGTTTTATTGCCGCAGCCATCAAAAACCCGCCAAGAAATAAAAAAACAAGCGGATGAGCATAATGAGTCGTCACTGTGGTGGTACTGCTCAGGCCGTAAAGCGGCATCAATGGAATCGGCAACAGAGCAGTTGCCGGAATGGGTACGGCTTCGCTCAGCCACCAAATCACCATCCAGATTATGAGAGAAACCAAGCGCCAGGATTCGGGTGTCATATCCTGTGGTGGCGGTACCAAAAGCAGGAACAAAGCGAGGCTTGGCCCGGCGATGAGGGCGGTAATCCGTACTGATTTTTGGTTGTTGTAGGAGTCTTTAGAGGAACTGTTTTCGCGCACAGGAAGATCAATGGTCGTGTATCAAATCGGCAGTATGACTCAGCTTTTTCCGGGGAACATTTTCGCGATATCAAGGCACCAAAACATTAAAAATTTCGGGTGTCCTCAAATCACTTTCTGCGTTCGCAATTCAGGTGATATTTTTACGAACTGAGTACCGGGTGTCTGGTACCGATTAACGTTTAGAGAATTGATGGCTCCGGCGGGCTTTATGGCGGCCATATTTCTTACGTTCGACAACGCGGGCATCGCGTGTCAGGAATCCCCCGGTCTTGAGAACAGGACGTAAAGTGGGTTCAAAATGAGTCAAGGCACGGCTGATTCCGTGTCGAATGGCCCCGGCTTGTCCTGATAAACCACTGCCCTTAACTGTGCAGATGACGTCGAGTTGTTCGCTTCGGTCAGTGATATTGAGAGGTTGCTGAATGATCATCCTTAACACCGGGCGTGCAAAATAAGATTCAATGTCCTGCTTATTGACCGTGATACGACCACTGCCTGGCCTGACCCACACTCTGGCGATAGCATTTTTACGCTTACCAGTGGCATAAGCACGCCCGAACGCGTCGAGTTTTGGCTCAGGGGCCTGAACATTGTTTGAAGCCAACTGCTCTTCAAGACTTTCAATCATTTTTTGGCCGCTTTCGTAGAAGGAGTGTTTTTGGTGTTCATAGCGGCGATATCCAGCTTTTCAGGTTTCTGGGCCGCATGGGGATGGTCTGATCCGGCATAGACTTTGAGGTTACTTAAGCGCTGTCGACTCAAGGGTCCACGCCCCAGCATACGCCGTACCGCTTCAGTGAGAACACGTTCGGGATGGGAGCCAGATAAAAGGGTAGAAGCCGTAACCGATTTAATCCCCCCAGGATAACCGGTATGACGGTGGTAAAATTTTTCATTCAGCTTTTTGCCAGTGAGATGCAGCTTAGCAGCATTGACCACAACCACATGATCACCGCAATCCATATGGGGTGTGAAAGTTGGCTTATGTTTACCGCGCAAAATCCGGGAAATCAAAGAAGCCATGCGACCCAGCACCACGTTTTCAGCATCAATGAGCACCCATTTCTTTTCAATCTGGCTGGGTTTGGCTGAATAGGTTTTGGCCGATATTCCGGCATTAGAAAGCGGCATATTTGGTCCCTCTCATATATAGTACTTTCCTGAAGGGATGTGCCAATCAACAGGGATGACAGCACTCCCACAAACCATGCATAATTTTTTCAAAGATGGGCCAAAAGGGTCGCTGAGCAAGGTCTTAAAAAGACAAGAGAAGTATAAGCATCTGAGCGCAACAATCTCGAATAAGAACCCCAACTCAAGCGGTGCAGAGGATACATAAGGGGGAAGGGATGTCAAGCCGGATCATGAGCCAGAGATGCGTTCTTAGATGGGCGTGTTTCCTGATCAATCCAATCAAGAAATTCAGCTTCAGCATGCTGAAGTGGTAAGGCAACCACACAGGGGAGGTCATACCCATGCATTTTCTTGATTTTCTCGGTTAAATCAGCCATCAGAACACGTCGCGTTTTGGCAACAAAAGCCGATTCAGCTGCGCTTTCTACCTGGCCTTTCCACCAATACACTGATTGGATAGGGGGTAGAATATTGACGCAGGCAACCAATCGCTGTTTGACTAATGCCGTACCGATTTTTTCGGCTTCTTCAACGTTTGCACAGGTGACATAGACTAGGCAGTAATCCTCAGAACAACGTTTGGATATGGTTTTATTTATGGGAGGTTGGGGCATATCATCCAAGAGTCGATTTTACGCTCCCGTCTGATGATTGCTGAGGTTTTGAGCAGCGTTCATTGTGAATTCTTCAGGGAAGATTTCTGACCAGACGGATTCTTTTTCCCAGGAGTTTTTTTCCGGGAAATTTTTTTTGGTTTTTTTTCAGTTTTGATTGCTATGGGTAGCGTTAATCGAGGAGGTTGAGTGACCCGTTTATAAGGTAATAAGACGCTTGCCTCAACGCCTTTTCCTTCATCGCTTTCAATGATGAAATGTCCATCATGAAGGGTGGTGAGGTTCTGAACGAGGGAGAGTCCAAGGCCAGCCCCGTGATGTTTACGAACTTCGACATTCTCTCCCTGGACAAATGGCTGGGTAACCCGCATGAGATCAGCAGCGGCAATACCGATGCCGTTATCGCGTACGGTCAAAATGAGATGGTCTGGTTTTTCAATGGTTAAGGCCACGTCAATGCGCCCATTTTCGGGGGTAAATTTGACGGCATTGCTCACCAGATTGATGACAATTTGTTTGATAGACCGCTCATCTGCCCGTATCCAGGGACCAGGATCAGGTAAATCGACAACCAGATCAATAGATTTTTCTGTTACCCGGTTTTTGAGAATACGCAGGGCTGCATTGATGGCGGTTGTGAGAGAAAATTTCTCTTCATGGAGGATATATTGACCATTTTCGATTCGCGAGACATCGAGAATATCATCAAGGATAGCAAGAAGATGTTTGCCGCTTTCATGAATATCTTCAATATATTCGCGATATTTGGGATTGTTGATGGGGCCAAAGACTTCACGTTTGATGGTTTCAGAAAAAGCCAGAATTGCATTGAGTGGTGTGCGGGTTTCGTGACTCATATTGGCCAGGAAATCGGTTTTGGTCCGGTTGGCATATTCGGCTTCTTCCATTGATTTGCGCAGCAGGGATTCGGTTTTTTTGAGTTCACTGATATCGCGCTGTACGCCGACATAATGGGTGATGGCTCCATCGCGATCAGCGACCGGGGAAATGGTGAGTTCATTCCAGAACATGCTTCCATCATGGCGGTAATTGCGTAAGACGGCGCGTCCTGTCTGGTTGGTCCTCAAAGCCTTACGAATAGCATTAAGGCCATCTTGTGAGCTTTCATTGGCATGGAGAAAACGCGGATTGCGGCCTAAGATATCTTCTGCTGTAAAACCGGTGATCCGGGTAAAAGCAGGATTGGCGTAAACGATGGGCCAATCTTTTTCTGTGGCATCGGTAATCAGAAGGCCGTCTGAGGTGGCTTCAAGAGCACGTTTATGCAGACGTAAGGCCTTCATGGCCTGACTGAGTTCCTGACGGGCACGCAAATTTTGCAGATGGGTTGCCAGGTTATTGGCCAGAGTCAAAATAAGCTCGACTTCTTCGTCTAAAAATCCTTCGTCCTGAGCCGAACAGACAGCCAGAACACTCGTGATGTGGTTTTTTGATCGCATCGGCAGGAGGCATATACCGTTATAATTGGCTTTGGAGGCCTCAAGGCGCAGTTTTTGGTAATCAGGGTTATCCGCAATATCGGTAATCACCAGCGGTTTGCCTCGTGTGATAACCTGATGGAGCAGGTTTTTTCTATGGTCACATCGATTCCAGTACCGCTCCCAGGATTGCCGTAATTTTTTCCCTAACCCCCGGCATCCGGTGAGTTTAAAGGTTTGATTTTGGACTTTTTCGGGATTGTTTTGGTTGATACTTTGATCCTGTTGTTGGTTATGCTGCTGCTCTGCTACCCAGGCGGCCTTATATTTTCCTGATTTGACAATGGTTTCACAGACCTTCTCCAACATGGGTCCTTCTTCAGTTGCTGAGAGAATGACCTCAGCAGCTTGAGTTGCCATACGCAAAACCCGGGTGGTTTTTTCTTTGAGTGTAGCCGCTTTTTTGGCTTCGGTGATATCAGTCAATGTGGAATGAATGGCTGCTTTGCCATGCCAGGTAATTTGTTGGCCATTATGTTCCAGATAGATCGGGGTGCCATCGCGATGGCGCCCGGTGACTTCATACGATACGCTGGTATTTTCACCATTAAGACGCCGCATTTCATTGTCCCAGAAAACTGCACTGAGATGGGGAGGCAGAAATGCATTTAATCCATTATGATCAAGAATATCCTTCACGTTTCGGTAGCCGAACATAGCGGCCAGGGATTGGTTAGCGAATAGGAGTCCTTCCTGATTATGGATGAAGATACCGCGGGGGGCATGTTGGATGAGGCCGCGAAAATTGCGTTCTTTTTCTTCCAGTTCTTGCTGGATGCTTTTTTGTTTGGTGATATCCATCAGGGTGACAACAACCCCGGTGAATGTTCCGTTACGCATTAGGGGGGATACTGAAAAACGCACCGGAAAGGAGGATCCGTCATTCTTTGATAAAATGTCTTCGCCATCATCAACGCAATGGCGTTGTGTAATTGCCGTGCTGATGGGTCCCAAAGGCTCGGTGTTATAGTCACGATACGGGTTGCTATCGACCATTTGGCTGAAATAAAAAACCGTCCTGAAGTCACGGCCAATCACGTGATCAGGGGTGCGTAAACCCAGAATCTGTGCTCCTGCTAAATTACAGAAACGACACTGGCCTTTGTCGTCAATTTCGAGAATGCCTTCATTTGCTGAGAGCAACATATTCTGAAAGCGATTTTGGGAAAGTCCGAGATTTTTTTCAGCCTGGAAACTGCGTAGCAGAAAAGCCAAAGCCAACCCCAACAGAACCATAACCAGCGAATAGACCAGGATGTAAGGGTCAACCAAAGCAGCAATTTCGGGAGAAATGGCTATCGCTGAAGATGGTGTCAGCCCTCCGATGATACAGGCTACACAGGCTACGCTACTTGCGATCAGGATATGGCGGTGAGACTTCGCTTTTCCCGCCGATATAATGATAACGCCGATAAAGATCCAGAAACCGGCTGTTACAAGGAATGGATTGGCCATAGTGAAGCAATCATGCAGGAGTAATCATGAAGACAATGATAATGAGACATACAGTTTCCGGACTGACGATCCGACCGGGCCAGTCAGATCAGGACCAGCCAGATCAAAATTAAGTGTGGCATATGGCTGGAGAAGAAAACGTTAATGCCCCCCAGCTGCGCATAGCTGGCCCGGCCTGATTACTGAATGAGTTTTGTTTTGGGGTTGGCAAACAACGATGACGGTGATGCGGATGTTTGGTTTGTCTCTCGCCTTGCTTTGCCAATACTCTGGGGTTATAAATCCTTCAATGCCCTGATCCCCAGGCGCTGCCCTTGGTAATGCCCTTAGTCCCAAGAATTGGGTGTTGCCCTTGGGAACTGCCCTTGGCTCTAGCCAAAGGCTCAAAGGGGACTTAGTATCCTTGGTGCTGCCTTCGGGTTGTGCTCTTGGGGTTGCCTTTGGCTGTAAGCCATTGAGCTTAAAGGAGACTTCGTGCGGTTGGCTGCTATCTTCCGCCAGGGCAGGTTTTCAGATCATTAGAAAATTTTGGCCATGCAGTCTCTGCTTATGGTAGGTCCCTTGCTGTTTCAACCACTGTTTCTTTTGCTCTCTTTGACCAAAGTTTAATCCACGTCTTTGGTAACTTGTTTTTCTCGCGCACCCAACCGGTCACCACTGTCCAATGCCCGGCTCTCTTTTCCAGTTCAATCACCAGAATTTTGTCCTTGCCATTGCGTTTGGCTAAAATCAGGCGGATGGCATTTTTGGTTATGCTGCCATCTTTGTCTCGATCAATTTCCCCTTTTTCTTCGTCAATGTGATTGAAATATCAACAATATTCTGTTGACATTTTGTTTCTACCGGAATATGATCGATCCAATGTCTTGGTCTCCGGGGCACTGCCCTTGGTGCTACCTTTGGTCCCAAGCCTTAGGACTGCGCCTTGTGGGCCTTCTTTAGCTTCGGCTTTAGGAAAGGGGATTTAGTGCCCTTGGTGCTATCCTTGGATCGCACTCTTGGGTGTGTCTTTGGCCTCGGCCTTGGTCATACAAGGGACCTATGCGATGGGGTGCCCTCCCATCGCCAAGGCAGGTTTCTCTCCTTTACCGGAAGCAAATTTGGGCTGGTGCGGATCCTGACCTTTCTGTTTCGTGGTCTTGCGGCTAAGGTAACAAGACTCCTTTCAGTTTTGACCAAATCAGGGCTTGTTTGTGTAGCCAGTTCTTTTTCGTTGTTCGGAACCCGGTGACTACTGTCCAATGCTTGGCGCGGCGTTCCAGTTCAATCACCAGGATTTTTTTTCTGCCATTGCTTTTGACAAGAGTTAGACGGGTGGCTTTTTCGATTATATTACCATCTTTGTCCCGATCAATTTCCCCTTTTTCTTTGTCAATGTGATTGAAATATCAACGATATTTTGTTGACATTTCGTTTCTACCGGGGTATTGCGTTATCTAATGCTCTGACCCCCAGGGCTCTGCCTGAGGCTTCGCTTCGGGCCCGTCTGAGGTTCTGCCTCAGGCGTAAGGGGGCTTCGTGCGGTTGAGTGGGCCCGCCTTCCGCCAGGGCAGGCTGAAGGTGGGCCAGATTTTAGGATTCTTTCACGGCTTGTGTGGCAAAGTCTCTTTCGTCTTTGACCAAATAAGGGATCTTTTGTCTAGCCACTCTTTCCGCCATCTTCCGCCGGTCACCATTGTCCAATGTCCGGCTCTCTTTTCCAGTTCAATCACCAGAATTCTATCCTTGCCATTGCGTTTGGCTAAGATCAGACGGGTGGCATTGACGATTTTGCCATCTGTATCCCGATAGGTTCGTCCTTCGTTTGAATAAATTTGATTGAAATATGAACGATATTTTGTTGACATTTCGTTTATATTGGGGGTATCATCCGAACAATGCCCTGATTCCCAAGGGACACGGCCTTCGGGCCCGTCTGAGGCTCTGCCTCGGGCCTACCTGAGGTTAAACCTCGGGTCGATAAAGGGGACTCGTGCGGTTGGCAAGCCCGGCCCTCCGCCAGGGCAGGTTTTCAGATCATTGAAAAAGTTTCGCCATGCAGTCTCTGCTTATGGTAGGTCCCTTGCCGTTTCAACCACTGCTTCTTTTGCTTTCCTTGACCAAAGTTTAATCCACGTCTTTGGTAACTTGTTTTTCTCGCGCACCCAACCGGTCACCACTGTCCAATGCCCGGCCTTCCTTTCCAGATCAATCACCAGAATTTTGTTCCCGCCATTGCTTTTGACGAGAGTTAGGCGGGTGGGGTTTTCAATTATGTTGCCATCTTTGTCCCGACGTTCTCCTCCTTGTGTTTGATATATCTCATTGAAATTGTTGCCCACATACTCAACGAATTCGGCTGCGTTTTTAAAACCCTCTTTTTCAATGCCTTTCCAATGTTTGGATTTGATATGGAATTCCCCAATGTTTTTTTCACCTTTACCATCAGGCCCTCCCTTACCCTCAGGTCCTCCTTTGCGTAAGAAGATATCGCCCGAATCAACCTTTTCTCTTTCTTTCCGGTTTTTATTGATGTCATCAGTCATCTCCGGAGTAACCCGGCCGAAACTCGGTGATCCTTTGCTGTTAAGGCGATAAAAAAAACCATCTTTAAGTCTTTTATGTAGTGAAGGGTCTCTGTCGTTTTCTTCCGGGCTGGGGGACCTGGTGGTGTCACTTTCCTGCATACTCCCGGTTGTAGTTTTTTTAATAATTTGTCGTCCGGGTTGCTTTTGCTCAATCTGCTTTTGTCCGGTTTCCTCCGGTTTGGTCTCGCTTTGCTGGTCTTCCTTATCTTTTTTGGGCTGATTTTTGCTTTTTGGCTTCTTTAATCTGTCTAGGATTTTTTTGAATTCGTCCGGGAGTTTTTTGATTGTTTTGTCTACCTTTTTGAATATTAACCAAGTAATGATTTCGGCCAATAAATCAGGATCTCTGTCGATGAGGAGGGGGGTATCGGAGTTATCCTCATCAAGGCTGGAATCCTCCTGACCAGAGGATGTTTCGTCTAATTCGTCGGCCTGGGCGGAAGAAATGAGGTTGAAAGAATTCAGCCGGTTAATAATGGCCTTAAATATCTGGTCGGGTTTTTCACCTGCTTCGACCCGTTGGTCATATTCATCGCTGACCCTGATTTCAGCCCGGGCCTTTTCGGCATCTTCGGTCCCCACAATACCAGCTGCCTGGCGGGCCAGACGCCGATACTCCTTTATCTCAAGGGCTTCATCGGCTCCTTTGGCCGTATGCGTGAGAATCTTATCTAAAGTTGTCTTGGTTATCCGCCCCCCGGCATAGACATTCAGAGTCTCAACGGCCATTGCGTGGGGTGTCACGCTGTCTTCATCACGTTGGTGATAGAGCCGGGCCACCTCCTGAGGGTTATCGGTGTCTGGCTCGGCGGTATTCAGTGCCTTTGATAGCTGAGCGTGAAGCTGGGGGGTGAGTTCCTGACGGTCCAGGAGTTCATTCAATTCACCCTGGGTCAGAGCGTGAGAAGAATCCAAGGCATTGAGGCGGGGTAAAACCCCGGCAAACACTGCCTGTTGTTGTTCAACCAAAGCCTTTTCGGCCTGTTGTCTGGCTCGTTTGAGTTCCCGCTCATGGTCGGCTTTGACTGCCTGAAGCCGCCGCCTCAGAAGCTCGACCATCTTTTGATGTCGCTTGATCCCGGTACCATCTTTGGCCCTGAATTCTTTGGCTCCGGAGTTATTTTTGGCCAGGGTGGTGATGAATTGCTCTGCCTCCTGATGCCCCTGAGCCAAAGCCCGCTCAAACCCACCTTGTATCTGATTGGCTGTGATGGCATCGGTAAAAGCATCACGGGTATCAATGCGCTCCTGGAGCGTGAGGCGACCCATATTGAATAAGGTTGTTTGTGCCAGATCGTATTTTTCTGTCGCTTCCTGTGCCGCCTCCATGTCGCCGTTATAGGCAGCTTGAGTTGCTATCCGTGTAAAATGTTCTCTCCCGGCCCTGAGATCGTCTTCGGTTTGTCGAGTGACAGAGTCCCGATGGCTTGTTTCAATCCCAGCCCCCAGCTTGCGGGCCTTATGATCCAGGTTAGCACCGGCCAGATTGCGTATCCTGTCATCAGAAAACTGGCTTAAAAACTCTTTTCGGCTTTTCCCGATAGCCTTTTGAAACCCCGCCGGATCATTGGCATATTGTTCAGCTGTCGTTGCCAGCTGGGTATCAAGATTGATTTCCATCCGGGCCAGATACGCCATCTCAGCAGCGTGACGTTCTTTTGTGGCTTTCTCACCCTGGATTCTCTGCGCTGCCGGATTGCTCGCCCAACCCAAAGCACCGGAAGCCATCGAGAGTCCGTCTGTATTGGCACCTGGACCATATGGTGCCGTCAAATGCGGCGACCGGGCGGGCAAAATCGGGATGGATACGTGACTGCGTTTCCTCGGTGGCATGATTGTTCCTTTCCTGGTGATTGCCCATAAAAAAACCCCCTTACGGGGGTCAGGTGGTCCTGTTTCAATGACGGGCTATAGTCGTTTTATGTATGCGTCTGTTTTGGCCATTCTTAAGGTCTTAGTGACCACCCTCTCCGCAGGGCTGGATGCGGGGTGAGGGAATGCGTTTGTGCTGTTGTCATTTGGCTGAGCCGCAAACGCATCGTGACGCAGCTGAGTGACGCAGCTTGTGAAAAAATTTCTGCAAGACCGTATCTTGATGATTTCCTGTTTTCCGCAAGTGCCTGCATTTGCTCTTATTATGCTCTTATTAAGCCTGCCTTGAGAGAAATTTTCCCTAGCTGAGTGACGCAGCTTGTGAAAAAATTTCTGCAAGACCGTATCTTGATGATTTCCTGTTTTCCGCAAGTGCCTGCATTTGCTCTTATTATGCTCTTATTAAGCCTGCCTTGAGAGAAATTTTCCCTATGAGTGATCTTCTCCCGGTCAAGTTATATGGTATCAGATGCTGAGTTATCCTCTGTCAGGGTTCCCCATGGGGTTATTATCAATCATCCTGCCCTGTATTGGTTTCCCCCCATGGGGTTATCCAAAATGCGGTTTCTGTGCTTACGGAAAGAGTGATTACCGGTTTGACTGACTGGCTGGTTACGCAGATGGTGGTTGGTCTCTCATAGAGATGTTATTTACTTTTCCCGTGCGATGCCCTTCATCTTTTCAAAGGTCCGCAAACCGCCCATGCCCAGCATGGCAAACACCAATTCAAACAGTCCTTCGGATGGGATCATCGGAATATTTACCCCAAAGCCAAAGGCGGCCCCGGCCCAGATTGTTACGGGCTGAACCAAAAACACCCAGGCAATCCCCAGACCACAGACCCAGCCGATGAAAGGACGCCATCCGGCGACAAAGATGGAGTTATGAGTTGCTTCAGCCTTGTTGATTTCCAGCTGTCCCTGACGGGCCTCTGTCTCCGCCTGAAGAAGTTGTTGTTCCAACTCAGCCCGTGCTTTGGCTGCCTCGCCTTCATCAGGGATGAACTTATCCAGCAATTTGGCTCCGATTTCCAATGCGGTCATCATCATGGCTGTACTCCCTTGAGTTGACGGGTAATTCGCTTTGCTCGTGATCCGACTTGTTCAGCCCATCGGCTGTCCAATGCTTCGCGGGCGGCGGTATCTACATCCCCATCTTTGAGAGCCGCCAGCATTTTTTTAAATTGACGGAGACGCGGCCAGCCGAGATTAAAGCCCATATTCGCCAGAGCCAGTCGTTGCGATCTTTCTAAGTTCTGCCACCAGGGGATGTTCCGATTCAGATCATCTAAAACTCCGGAAATATCATTTCTGAGCATATCGGTAGCCTCAGCCTCAGATATGCCCCGATCTTCAAGATTGCGACCTACGCCAATCGTGAGTTTACCGGCAGAACACCGATAGGGCTTCAAGCGTAGTCCTTCATCACGAATCAGATCGCGAACCAGGCATTCCATTTCACGCTCATTCATTACTTACCCCCCTTAAGCCAGATGATGAGATACGTAATGGCCGCACTGATGAATGCCACACCCCCAATCAGCCAGTTTTTATAGGCCTCAAGAGAGCGGATGCGCCGCTCATGATCGTCGAACCGGGCCAGGCGATCCTCAATATGCTTCAGCCGTTGATCAATCCGGGCCAGGATTGTGTCTGTAGTCTCTTTTCGTATTGTCATAGAAGCCTCCTTCAAGGCGTAAAAAAACCGCCCAAAGGCGGCTGGTTGAAAATTATTCCTCAGTTGGTTTTTCCCAATGCTGATCATCGCCGGGATCAAAGCTGTCCAGAGCCTCAGCATTCATGGCATTGACTTGGGTTTCCAGCGTGTTGGAAACAGCCCGTAATCTTTGCGCCTCAGCCTGAATGTTTGCCCCGACTGCCGGTCCACCGGTCAGAGAACGCACCACCTTCCAGGTTGGCATTGCGGACTCAATCCGGTAACGGGCTTCCGTCTTGATGCGGATCACCATTGTGGCCTTGCGCTCACTCAGAGATGGTGGCGGTGGCTCTGGCGGTGGCGTGGGGATTGCCTGCAATGACCACGAGTCCCCGCCCCAAACAACTTGCTGATTTTTACCAGCCGCAGGGGGTGCTGTCTCAGTCGCATAAGCCGGGATCAGCCAATGGTCAGGATTTTCTGCATCTGGTTCTTGCAGTTCCCGGCCTTCGTCATCAACCAGAACAGGTGAGGGCTGTGCTTCGTCCTCACCGAGTAAAACACCCGTTTCAGGATTGTAGTGATAGATTTTCATAAAAGACACCTCAGGTTAAAATTTGATCCAATGGATAAGATTAAGATGTCGAGGGACAACATTGCCCGTCACATTTACATTACGTCCGGCCTGCAAAACGCTCTCCAAAACTTCTCTGTTTTCCCCAATCCCACTGCCAACAAGGAGCCGCCCTCTGGTGGCCGGCCTGGTAGGTGCTGGATGATTCCCGAATGCTCCCCATCCAGTTGGGGGAACACTCAAAGCACCTTGTTCTCTGATTGACGAGACCGGGTTGCTTTGTGTCGCCCCGCGAATGAATAAATCGCGCATATCAGGAACCCGGAAATGGTTGGCTTTGTTAGCAGTCGTGTCTGTGCTCAACGCATAAGTGTGACCGATGATATTATAGAGGTCGTTGTAATGGCTCTTTAGAACCCGCGCCCCATTGCAACGGAGCCAACCGGGGACAGTTTGTGGACCTGAAAAGGCAATTATAGTGCCAACCGGCAATCCCCCCCTATCTGTGTATTTAGGCAACAGGGGAGCATAGTTTTTATCCAACACCCCAAACGTTTGAGTCCCAATGCGTCCCTGAGCATTGGAGACTACCGCAGTCCCATCCGACAACCACACCCGATAGGTGGTCGCACCCCTCAGCCAGATAGCTGTTCTGTCTCGCCGTGCCGTGGCGTCCGTTTGCAACCTGGCAATAAATTGTGGTGTGAGGTTTCCTGTGCTTGGGTAATTCACTTCCTGATAAGCCCGAACATCATATCGTTTCGGCCAATACCCCCGTCCATCTGGATAGCATCGCACATCAAATAAAAGCCCCCCACTATACACAGCATCCATATGTTGATGTCTTTGGATCAGCACATCGCCCAGAAATGACCCCCCCCCAAGCAGGACCGGGTAGTAGTGCCCAGTATCACCAGGTGTTTTGATGATTCGAATATAGGGTGAGGTTTGAGCAAAACGGGGAGCACTGAAATGTTTTGTGGCTTCCTTGACCCGCAACGGCGTCATCAGTTTGGTGTTGTTGGTGCCGGCACGGGCCTCGGCGGCGGTGGCTTTGGTGATACGGGCTGTTTGCAGAGCACCCCGGGTTTCATCCCGGGCTTCCCGTGCCTCAGTCCGGTATCTCCGGGCATGGGTTTGATGCGTGGCGGCTTGCTGACTGGCGGTCTCCGCTTCCCGGCGCGAGACTTCGGCGTCCCGTGCCCGTTGGCTTGCGGTTTTCACTTCACCAGGGGTTACTTTGGCAACCAGTTCTCCCCGGTCATTAAAACCCAATAATTTGCCGGTTCGCGTGCCGGAGGGGGGCAGTGTCAGTCTTTCGACTGCATCGCTGGGAGAAGGTTTAATACCCCGTCCGGCTTCGGTTTCGACTTGCTGTATTTGAGCAGTCATCCGGTCCAGTTCATCATTGATCACTTTGGCCCGGAATGCCCCACCTTCCTGAAAATCCGTCGTCCGCTGGACTGGTATCTGACGGCGCAAAGTCACCACAGCATGAGCGGGGGGCGGGGTAGTGAAAGTGAGGCTCCCCCCCCGGCTGTTTCCGGCTCCGGTAACGGTAAAGCCACCTGATTGCCGTACATCCCCGATAAAGACCTCAAGATCACTGTTCTCAAAAATCGGGAAAGGATATGAAAACACGGTTTGCCGCCCATCGGCGATGTATCGAATACGCGGGGATATATCCCCAATGGTGATATGGTTCATGATTGACTCCATAAAAAAACCGCCAATAGGCGGTTGGTGATACACTCAATGTGAGTGGAATGATCTCTTAACATCAAACACGTCATTTTTATCAGTCCTCTAGTCCACAACTCAGGCTAGAGCGTTAGCGGCTAATGAGAATCCGTCTGCGGGGCCAGTAAATTAGGTGAGGGATGGTTAATCACGGTACGCATCCTGGGTGGTCCGGCGCATTGTCGTAGTTGTTGCGGCAGGGCATGGTTAAACCCTTAACTCCGATGGGGCCGCAACCTGATATCTCATAGCCCTCAGAAACGGGGGGCTTTCTTTTTTTTCAAAGACTATCGACCCTACTGGTGCTATATTGACCCCGTAAGGAGAAGTACATGACCGAACAAGAACAGAAACAATGGGATCTGAAACTCCGTAAAATGGATGCTCAGATTGCTCACTATTATACATCTATTGAAAAAATGTCGGCAGAAACCGATAAATTCAGAACCGAAAACCGGTGGTATATAGCGGTGGTTGCATCTGGTGCAACGCTGGCAATCGTGGCTATCGTTAAGCTGTTTCTTTAATCTCCTCTGGTCTTACTTCTTCAGGATATTGTAAGCCCCGGTCCCAAAATCCAGCAGAGACCCGGCGGCAATGGCGGTCCTGGAAGGTCTCCAGGGGCGGTATCGATTAAGTCGGCGTTGGGTCGCGTATAAAGAGAGTTCTTCATCCCCTGTCCGTTTAGCAGCCTCGGCAGCTTGCAAAGCTGAGCCTTCGGATGCTGAAGTGCCGGTTGCGGCATAGAAGTTGTTTTGCGCACCCAAAGCCTGAGCCAATCGTC
This sequence comes from Alphaproteobacteria bacterium, assembly GCA_965199175.1. Classification (GTDB taxonomy): domain Bacteria; phylum Pseudomonadota; class Alphaproteobacteria. Next base: position 957,943 of record OZ240684.1, on the reverse strand, counting down.
TTTGGCTTTCCTTTTCCGATTCAGCAAGATTGAGAGAATCACGGGCTGCCTGGAGTTGCAAAGCGTTTTCTCGTGCCTGCGCCTGATTGGCTGCCGACAGTCCATTGAGAAGGGATGATCCGCCCAGTAATCCCAGGCCCAGGGCCTGGCTTCCGGATATCCCACCAAACCAGCTTTTGGCTGCCGCATTTGCAGCAAGTTGCAAAGGCTTTTTGGAAAAAGCCATAAAGCTGGCTGTTGTAGGAGCCGCCGCACTTCCGGCTGCTGCCCCACCCCCAAGTAGCCCCATAGAAGATGCAGCTACACCAGCAGTTCCGACCGCCAGTAATGGTAAAAGAGTTTTTCCTGCGTTTCCACCCATAGTCTTTCTCCTTTGTTATTCCCTGTGGGGGTTCCCCCCTACGGGTCCCCCACAGGGTGATTGTTTATTTGTTATTCCCTGTGGGGTTTCCCTCTACAGGGTCATTAAAATGCAATTTCTGCGGTAACAGAAAGAATGGTTGCTGGTCCACTTGACTGACCGGTCATACGAATGGTGGCTCCGGTTTCTTTGCGCCCCCCGGACCAGCCCAGAAACCGGACTGTTTTAAGCCCGGTGAAAGAAGGTGGGGATGCGCCCATTCTTTTCTCTCCAAAATCACTAAAAGCCACGATGCGCCCATTGACATTCATAGCCTGAGTGTTCTGAACCCGGATGGTGGCTTTGACGATACGGTGTTGATTGCCAACCAGAGTTCCATTGGTTAGTTGCGCCTCAACCGGCATGGTTTCAACTGCCCAGTCGAAGGCCAGCCCTGCTTCCAGAATGCGTACTGGAAACGGGGTTGTGATCTGGCCATTCGTGACGCTTTGAGTACCCAGATAAATCCCGTCACCAAGCAAGGAAACCGTTTGCCCTTCAAGATGCGCCAATCCACTCCAACGGCTCTTTGGGGTGACTGAATTACCGCCTGGGCGACCCGTAGGGAGGGTGTCCCCGGGCGGCGATACAGACTGTTTGATTGAGGAATCAAAACGGTGGTCGGGATTCAGTCGTTCAAGGAAGTAACGATCTGCATTATTGAACCGTCTTTTAACCAGAACATAGGCATTATTGCCAACGACGGTACAATCCAGAGCCTGCCCCTGAGTATGCAGCAGGCTCCAGCCGGTGATTTGTTGTGACCGGCGGGTGTTCAAAACCGCGATGGTTCCATCTCCGTTGACTACGAAAAGATGATGAGCACTATCCGTCTCATTACCCAGACGTGCCGCCATCGAAACCGGGGAGCGGAGCAGGCTGGTGGCCAGTAATCCAAGATCCTGAGCGGTATAAATCTGCCTGGCATCATCATAGACCAGCTCATGCAGGGATTGATGGTGGCCATCTTTCCCCCGCCGGATGAAGGCGATTGACCCATCCAGTTCAACCGGACGAATATTGGCTGCCGGAAGTTCGGAGTGACGGGTAAAATAAAAATTCTTCGGGGTGGTCGGGCTTTGAGTATGAACGAATAAGCCGCCAGAGGTGAAGGTAAAAAAATCATCCAGAGCATACAGTTGCTCAATCGCTGAGACCCGGTCTCCGTCTAAGCTGGCTTCAATCGATTCGTCATCAAAGGCGTCATCAGTAGTTCTGAAAGAAAAGAAGTCATTTGATTGTGACCCCCAGATGGTCTGCGGGCGGGAGCGTGAACCGCCAAAATACAGACGTCCTTCTCGGAGGAAAACCGAGCGCGGCCAGCCTCTGGTTCGTGACCAGGTGTTTTCAGCACTGTTCCCGCCGCTCCCGTCAAAATCATATTGGGGGATATCGCGAAGGGGCAGTTCAGAGAGTGCCCAGCGATTATGTGCCCCCTGGCGCATGAACCGGCGGGGTTTGATATCAGGATGGACGATGATCATGGTATCAAGAGATTGGGTCCAGTCGATATGGGGGAGATGACGGGCTGTCCAGGGACTTTTAACGGTGGTTTGTTTGACCCCATCCCGGAATACATGAATCTGCTGATGCGTGAACACAATCAGATAGGTTTGTTCGGTTGAAAACGCGAAAGGTGCCAGTCGTGCTCCTCTGGCGGCCTGAGGCAGTTCAGCCACATATGCCAGACCGCCCCGCATGGTTACCCCGCCTTGCGGCAGGTTCAGCATATTGAGGATTTGTCGTGCCCCGGCATAATAGGCCCGGATATCGGTCCGGGCTTCCAGGGCGTCATCCAGCATCCCGGAGGTAAAGCTGTATTGTTGAGTCGAAATGCGGGCGTTCATGATGCCCCCCGTGCCCGGATCAGGCTGAAGTCCTCAAACACGACCGGGGCTTGCTGTTGACTATCAATCAGTTTGGCTTGCCGGAATTCCATTTCAGCCTGTTTGAATAATGCCTCGGTCCGGGCAGTATTCTCGGTAAGTGGCATGGAGAACTCAGCCGACAAACGAGCAATTAGCGCGGCATCAAAAAAGGCCGGAAAAATGCTCTCATCAGGACGAAAAATATAGGTCAGCATCACCCCATCGGTATTGGTGTGAATACGGCGTTCATGAATACGATAGAGGACTCCACGTCCCGTCTTCATATCAGTTTCCCCCAGAGAGAGAACCCGGAGAAAATCATTGGGGAGTTGATAGGCACATTGGAAATCTGCCAATGGGCTTGCCGCCAACTTAGGGGGTGTTATTTGCCCGGTGGCAAAGGACCAGGGATGCGCAGAAAGTAACGCATCGCGCGCAGAGCCATAGAGATTACCCGCAATCTCAGCCTCGGCAGTGCCTTCATCAAAGCTGGAGATGGTGTTGGCCCCAATTTTGAGCAACGCACGCGAACAGAGTTGATAGACTGTCAGAGCCATAATGAGATATCCATATTCAAGAGTTGAGATGAGAACGGGGCCGAAGCCCCGCTCTCTGATCAATGAAGTTAGCCGCGATTAGCAACAGGGATGAATAACCCGTTATTCAGATCAACGGTCGTTCCATCATTGGCCCTCACCACATGGAAGGATCCGGTGTTGTTGCCAGTCCCGGAAAGGACGAAAACAAGATCACCGACCTTGAGCATGGCGGCGGCATTATTGAAATAGCCGCTTGTGGTGATGGTGTTGGCCGGGTCGGTGGATTTGTATTGCCACCAGGTTTGCCCATCGGCATGAACCATTGCGGCCAGGTGGGATTGATCAAAAGCCATGATGCTTTCTCCTTACAATGTGGTGTCGTTTTTGACTTTGATTTTGATCGCCCCTTTGGGGTCAATCAGACATACACCCTGCAGCATGCGGGTGTTCAGGAACCAGGCTGATTTGCGGTTTTCCCAGGACCAGGTGGAGGTCAGATCCTTGCCAATCGCGTGGCCAACGGCAGTCTTATGATAGAGAACACAGGTTGCCGTGTTACCGCTCACCGGTAAGCCGGTATGCATCATCCACAGGCAGTTGCGCCAACGCTTGGCTTCGCAGCCATTCAGCCAGGGGAGGGACTTGTCGCTCACATAATCCGACTTGGCAAATGCATCGATTTGCAGAAGCTCTTCCCAGGCGTGTGCAGTGACCAAAGCTGTGCGCATTCCGTCATCAGGGACATCGGCCTTATTGAGAGTCTCAATGGCTTGCTGGATTTTTCCCTGGGTCAACCCTTTGGCGTTAACGGCTATTTCTTCGGTAACACCAACTCCGGTAAGCTGATCAATAATCAGACTATCGGTGTGCCGCCCATGCGCCCAGGCAAACGAATCCGCAATGACCCGTTTTTCATCAACGCTGGCCATAATTTCATCCAGATCCTCGATATAATCGCCGCCAAAGCTCGATTTAAGGCTACAGGGAACACGCCCGCGCTGGCCGGTCATCACCGGGACATCGCCGCCACGTGCCTTATCCCCAACGCCGACAATTCCGGCGGTGTTGAAATGGGTTTTCTCGGCTTTAACACCGTTTTTGACCCGTACGGTATTGCGAAGCTTGGCCCCCTTGCGCTGATAGGCAAGATGGACATCAGACTGAAATTCCTCCTGAAACCAGGTAGGGATATTGATAGACATAGCTAGAGTCCTCGTTTCGTTATTGAGTGATAGGGTGAAGCCTTTACGAGGGGGTCTGGCTAGGATAGGCCCCAAGATGGCCGTACAATCACCGGGTCTGGCCAGGATAAGCCGGTTGCATTTTTTTAAATATGGAGCGTGGCGTTATGGTTATAATGCTCCTAAAAACTTATGATGCGCTGAAATCTGCTGGTGTTTCTGATAACTCAACACAATCATTCAGGGGGCATCCGTTCTCATCCTTCCCTTGTTCTGGTCACAGTGATTCTGCGATTGGAGAGATTGGTTGGGCAGAGTGCTGGTCATTGATGCTTCTCACTCTGCCCTGTTTAGAGGCGGTGAGAGATTGTTCTTAATTTGATGACATTGAGCGGCCCGCTAACCCTGGGTTGCGGGGCTGGTCACATGACTTGAGATAGGGTTATGCTGCTGACTGTTTTCTGGCCTGGTTCAGCCACAATGCGAGCCAGAGGCATAAGGCAATCCAGCCGGGAATCTGAGCCCACAGCAAGGCATCCAATACCGGGGTCAGGTAAGGGGTGAAGGCATCCTCAAAATCATGATTATCCACATATTCCAGACGGAGCCACCAGGTTATCAATACGGCAATGATCATGGCCAGATAGCCGATGGCTATCCCCTGGAGCAGAAGGAGTGGCTTAATGCGGGGTTTTGGAATTCCGGCTGCCTGCCGCCGCCATTTCTCCAACCATGCCATGACCAACCAGCCGGGTGATTGAACAAGGAACAGAACCGGAAGTACATAGATCGTATGCGTTATTGTAGTGATCAATGTAGTAACGAGAAAAACCAACAGCCCGAGAGAGTTATATAGGTTACGTCCAGACTCTATCAAATATTGATAACGCTCCAGTCCCCAATAGACAGCTATAACAACGACACAGAGGATTGTGCTTCCCCAGAGATAGAGGATTGCCCCTTTGCGCCAGCGTTGCCATCGCGGATCATTGGGTATGGGTGACGCTGGTCGGTTGAGAAACCACAGTCCTAACCATCCAGGGAGTTGGATGAATGCGATAGTGGCCAGCAGCCATAAGGCTCGCCCAATGATTGGGAAAGCATCACTGATTTTCATATCCTCTGATTTCATCCATGTGAATTGCGGATTGAGAATGGCCAGATGAATGTCAAAACCACATACAGCAACCCCGACTCCTATGGTAAACCAGAGATACGCAACTGCTACCGCCCAGGCAACTCTTTGTAATACTACCAGAGAAGGGCACTTTGTTTTCCCCGGCAGGGATTGCAGTGTGCGGAATGTCTTCCAGATCGCCCACCAGCCGGGTAACTGCAATGGTAAGGTGGCAACGAATATAAAAAGGGCAAATATACTCAGGTTTTCCAGGCTCTCGTTAAGGATGTCGCTCACATCATAAGGAATGATATCTGTGATCAGTGTCGGATCAGGGTCTTGCCAGTCTGGAGATGATATAAATAACCAAACAACCAAAATTATGTACCAGCTAAATGCTGTTACCGTCAGGATATAGAGGATAGAAAGCCATAGAGAAGTGATTGCGTCTGCCGGATCATCAGGATGGGTTTTCGGGATTATTGTCATCGCAATAGATTCCTCTTGTTCTTATCCATCATATGCAGGCCTGTCATTGCTGTTGCCATGAGAGACAATCCTCATTGTTGGCGCAGTGTTCTGGCAGCATGCAGATATCTCAAAACTATCAATCATTGATCACGCTTAAATGACCATTTTCAATCGCTTCTTTGATCATTTTTATGGCTTCCTGAGCATTTTTGGCCAGTCCCTCAGCATAAAGACGGCGCCCAAAGCCGTTATTCCAAAGGTCTGATTTTCTTTCTCTCTCCGGGTTGGGTTCGCCACCGCTGAGTTGGCCCCTATAATAATTACCAACTGGTTTGACTTCATTGGCATCGGTGAAACGTCGGGCGATTTTGGGTCCCAATTCTTCGGTGAGACGATAGCTGAGATAAGCATGCAGAACGGCGTTGGCTTCTCCTTTTCTGATATTTTTTCCTGCATAAAGTTCTTGCGTTACATTCTCGGCTTCTTCCTTGATGCGCCAGGCAGTTAAGGAGTATTCGGGATGCCAGAGGAGATTGACCAAACTACCGGGACCCTCCGGGTCAAAAGTGACATCATCGCGGTAGCGGTAAGAGAGTTGTCCGGCTTGGTCCAATTTCCGATGCAGGAATTCTCTAAGCTTATTCATTTCTACATTAACTGTACCTTCAGGGGTAGGGAGGGAATAGAGAAGTTTTTCCGACAGGGACATTTCCCCGCCTTTACCGGGTCGCTTTTTCTCTGGTGATTGCGGGGATTGACTGATTACCGGAGGCCCATAATTAGGGTAAATTCCGCCCATGATATTTCCTCCTTATAGAGACGTTGATAGCCTTCCCGGATTTTGACCACTGTCGCCCTGTGGTTGGGATGGCTTTGGTCAAAATTGGTTTTAGAGATTGGTTGGACAGAGCATCAGTTATTGATGCTTCTCACTCTGTCCTGTCTGGAGGCGGTGAGAGGGTGCTCTTTAATGACGGTTCTTATTTGATGATATTGAGCGGCCCGCTAACCCTGGGTTGCGGGTGTAGTCATGTGACTTGAGATAGGGTTATGATACGAGCTGTTTTCTGGACTGGTTCAGCCACCATGCGAGCCAGAGGAATAAGGCAATCCAGCCGGGGATATGAACCCACAGCAAGGCATCCAATACCGGGGTAAGGTGAGGGGTGAAGGCATCCTCAAAATCATGGTTATCCACATATTCCAGACGAAACCACCAGGTTATCCGTGCGGTAATGATCATGGCCAGATAACCAATGGCTATCCCCTGGAGCAGGCGGAGTGGCCTGATGCGGGGTTTTTTAATTCCGGCTGCCTGCCGCCGCCATTTCTCCAGCCATGCCATGACCAGCCAGCCAGGTGATTGAACAAGGAGCACAATGGGCAATATATAAATAATGGTAATAATTGTATGATAAAAAATCAAAAATACCCCCCAAGAGATATCCAATTCACCTCCGGATGCTATAAACTCCTGATAGTGTTTCAATCCCTGATAACCGAATATACAGGCTGCAACAACTACAGTTATTACGGTACCCCATTTGAGATAAATGACTGCCCCTTTGTGCCAGCGTTGCCATTGGGGATCATTAGGTATGGGTGATGCTGGTCGGTTGAGACACCACAGTCCCCGCCAGCCGGGGAATTGAATACAAGTGACAGCAGCCAGCAGCCATAGGGCTTGGCCCATGTTCCAGAGGAGATCACCGATCCCGGCATTTTCGGATTTTATCCATGTGAATTGTGGGTTGAGAATGGCCAGATAGACTTCAAAGCCACATGCGGCAATTCCGACTCCTATGATTGCCCAGAGATATCCAACTGCAACTATCCAGGCGATTCTTGTTAGTACCAACAGGGAGGGAGGTTTTGTTTTCCCCGGCAGCGATTGCAGTGTGCGGGAGGTATTACAGATCGCCCACCAGCCGGGCAACTGCGGGAACAAAATGACAAAGAGCATCAAAAAAGAAAATATAACAAAGACATTGATGCTCTCGTCAAGGATATCGACCCCATTATAGGGGATGATATCTGTAATCAGAATGTGACTATCTGTATCTGGGGTTGTCAATAATAACAAAAAACCCACAGCAATGATTCCGCCAACTATTGTTACAGACAGGATATAAAAGACAGAGAGCCATAAGGAAGTGACCGCATCTGGGGTATCGTCAGCATCAGTGTGCAGATTGGTCGTCATTGCCATGCGCCTCTTATATCCTTGTTTCTGGATGCAACGCTGTCACTGGGTACTCATAGTAATAATGATCTTATTGCTGGTACAGCGTTCTGATAGCGTGGGGACACAGAAAGATTAAGGTTGACTGATCACGCTTAAGTTGCCGTTCTTAATCGCTTGTTTGATCATTTTTATGGCTTCCTGAGCATTTTTGGCCAATCCCTCAGCATAAAGACGGCGTCCAAAGCCATTATTCCAAAGATCTGATTTTCTTTCTCTCTCCGGGTTGGGTTCACCGCCGCTTATTTGGCCTCTTCTGTAATTGCCGACTGGCTTGACTTCATTGGCATCGGTGAAGCGTCGGGCGATTTTGGGTCCCAATTCTTCGGTGAGACGATAGCTGAGATAGACATGCAAGAAGGCGTTGCCTGCCCCGCGACTTATGTTGTCTTCACCGTAAATTTCCTCTGCGACCTTTTTGGCATCCCATGCGGCCCGCTAACCCTGGGTTGCGGAGCTGGTCATATGATTTGAGAATATGGTTATGATACGAACTGTTTTCTGGCCTGGTTCAGCCACCATGCGAGCCAGAGGCATAAGGCAATCCAGCCGGGGATCTGAGCCCACAGCAAGGCATCCAATACCGGGGTCAGGTGAGGGGTGAAGGCATCCTCAAAATCATGGTTATCCACATATTCCAGACGAACCCACCAGGTTATCCGTGCGGTAATGACCATGGCCAGATAACCAATGGCTATCCCCTGGAGCAGACGGAGTGGCTTGATGTGGGGTTTTGGAATTCCGGCTGCCTGCCGCCGCCATTTCTCCAACCGTGCCATCACTAACCAGCCAGGGAGTTGAACAAGGAACAGAATGGGCAATACATAGATCATGGCAATGATTGTACGGACAAACAAAACAAACAGCCCGAAAGAGATATCCAATTCACCTCCGGATGCTATAAACTCTTGATAGCGTTTCAGCCCCCGATAACTGAATATAAGAGCCGCAGCAATTACTGTGATTACGGTGCTTGCTTTGAGATATCTCACTGCTCTTTCGTGCCAGCGTTGCCATTGGGGATCATTGGGTATGGGTGATGCTGGTCGGTTGAGAGACCACAAGCCCCACCAGACCGGGAGTTGGATACAAGTGACAGCGGCCAGCAGCCATAAGGCTTGGCCCATGTTCCAGAGGAGGTCACCGACCCCGGTATTTTCTGGTTTTATCCATGTGAATTGTGGGTTCAGCATGGCCAGATAGACTTCAAAACCACATACAGCGCCCCCGACTCCTATGGGGAACCAGAGATACGCGACTGCAACTATCCAGGCTATTCCTTGTAATATCAACAGAGAAAGGTGCTTTGTTTTCCCCGGCAGGGATTGCAGTGTGCGGGATGTCTTCCAGATCGCCCACCAGCCGGGCAACTGCGGGAACAGAATGAAACAGAGCATCAAAAAGGAAAATATGACAAAGACATTGATGCTCTCGTCAAGGATACCAGCTATGTCATAAGAGATGATATCTGTGATTGGAGTGGGATCGTATATGTCTGGCTCTATCAAGCCCAATAAATACATCCTGAAAATAGTTCCGCCAATTACTGTTACCGCCAGAACGTAGAGGATAGAAAGCCACAGAGAAGTGATTGCGTCTGCCGGATCATCAGGATGGGTTTTCGGGATTATTGTCATCACAATAAATTCCTCTTATTCCTACCATCATATACAGGCCTGTCACTGCTGTCGCTATGAGAGACAATCCTTATTGTTAGCGCAGTGTTCTGGCAGCATACAGATACCTTAAAACTATCAATCACTGATCACGCTTAAATGACCATTTTCAATCGCTTGTTTGATTATTCGTATGGCTTCCTGAGCATTTTTGGCCGGTCCCTCAGCATAAAGACGCCGTCCAAAGCCGTTATTCCAAAGATCTGATTTTCTTTCTCTCTCCGGGTTGGGTTCACCACCGCTTATTTGGCCTCTTCTGTAATTACCAGCTGGTTTAACTTCATTGGCATCGGTGAAACGTTTGGCTGTTTTGGGTCCCAATTCTTCAGTAAGACGATAGCTGAGATAGGCATGCAAAAAGGCGTTGGCTGCCCCGTGACTTATGTTGTCTTCACCGTAAATTTCCTCTGCGACCTTTTTGGCGTCCCATGCGGCCCGCTAACCCCGGGTTGCGGGTGTAGTCATGTGATTTGAGGTAGGGTTATGATACGAGCTGTTTTCTGGACTGGTTCAGCCACCATGCGAGCCAGAGGCATAAGGCAATCCAGCCGGGGATCTGAGCCCACAGCAAGGCATCCAATACCGGGGTGAGGTCGGGGGTGAAGGCATCCTCAAAATCATGGTTATCCACATATTCCAGACGAAACCACCAGGTTATTCGTGCGGTAATGACCATGGTGAGATAACCGATGGCTACACCCTGGAGCAGACGGAGTGGCCTGATGTGGGGTTTTGGAATTCCGGCTGCCTGCCGCCGCCATTTCTCCAACCATGCCATCACCAACCAGCCGGGTGATTGAACAAGGAGTATAACAGACATGACATACAAAATCGCTCCAGAAACAACGAGCAGAACAAAAAATACAAGGAAAAAGAACTCTACAAGGTCCATGTCAAATATTTTGAACACATGACCGGGGGCTAAAAATTCATCATACAGAAAAAAACCAACACGGATTGTTATGATTATCATGGTGATTGCGGTACTTCCCCAAAGATAGAGGGTTGCCCCTTTGCGCCAACGTTGCCATCGGAGATCATTGGGTATGGGTAGGGGTGATGTTGGCCGGTTGAGAAACCACAGGCCCCACCATCCAGGGAGTTGAATGAGTACGATCATAGTTAGTAGCCGCAAAGTTTCACCAATCATCCAAAAGGTATCAGTGATCCCGGCATTTTCAGGTTTTATCCATGTGAATTGTGGGTTGAGAATAGCCAGATAGATTTCAAAACCACATACAGCAACCCCAATACCTATGATGAGCCAGAGATACGCGACTGCCGCTGCCCAGGCGACTCTTTGTAATACCACCAGAGAAAGGTGCTTTGTTTTCCCCGGCAGGGATTGCAGTGTGCGGGATGTTTTCCAGATCGCCCACCAGCCGGGTAGTTGCAGCGGCAAAATGACACAGAGCATCAAATGGGAAAATATCCCAATGCTTCCTGAGCTCCTGTCAAGGATGTCGCTCACATCATAAGGAATGATATCTGTGATCAGTGTCGGATCAGGGTCTTGCCAGTCTGGAGATGATATAAATAACCAAACAACCAAAATTATGTACCAGCTAAACGCTGTTACCGTCAGGATATAGAGGATAGAAAGCCACAGAGAAGTGATTGCGTCTGCCGGATCATCAGGATGGGTTTTCGGGATTATTGTCATCGCAATAGATTCCTCTTATTCCCACCATCATATATAAGCCTGTTTCTGCTGTCGCCATGAGAGATGATCCTCATTGCTGGCGTAGTGTTCCGGTAGCAAGAGATATCTCAGGCTAGAGATTGTCGATCACACTTAAATGACCATTTTCAATCGCTTGTTTGATTATTCGTATGGCTTCCTGAGCATTTTTGGCCAGTCCCTCAGCATAAAGACGGCGTCCAAAGCCGTTATTCCAAAGGTCTGATCTCATTTCTTTTTTGGGATTATCATAGGAGAAAGGGAGTTTTTTCAACGCATTCCAGGAAGGTTTCAATGTTTTTTCGTATGTTACTCTTTTATCTTCCAAAGCTTTTTTCCAAGGTGTAACGACATTCTCATACAACCGTGGTGGTTTAACTTCATTGGCATCGGTGAAACGTTTGGCTGTTTTGGGTCCCAATTCTTCAGTAAGACGATAGCTGAGATAGGCATGCAAAAAGGCGTTGGCTTTTTCTTTGCCAACTTTTTGTCCTCTGTAAACTGTTTGTGTCACATGGATGGCTTCTTTTCCGATGCGCTCAGCAGTTGAGTAGTGTTGAGGATGCCAGGCGAGATTCTCAAGGCTACCGGGGCCATCAGGATCAAAGGTGACATCATCGCGATAAGATAATTCCCCGGCTTTGTCTGAGTTCCAATACCGGAATGTTTTAGCTCTAAGAGTAGCTAAACCGATAATAGGGCTGGCTCTGAAGAGTTGTAACAATCTGGGTGTTTTTCCTATCATGATATCTACTCCTTATACAGGCGTTGATAGCCTTCCCGTATTTTGGCCATTGTGGCCTTTTGACGAGACGATATTGAGCGGCCCGCTAACCCCGGGTTGCGGGTGTAGTCATGTGATTTGAGGTAGGGTTATGATACGAGCTGTTTTCTGGCCTGGTTCAGCCACCATGCGAGCCAGAGGCATAAGGCAATCCAGCCGGGGATCTGAGCCCACAGCAAGGCATCCAATACCGGGGTCAGGTGAGGGATGAAGGCATCCTCAAAATCATGGTTATCCACATATTCCAGACGAAACCACCAGGTTATTCGTGCGGTAATGATCATGGTGAGATAACCGATGGCTATCCCCTGGAGCAGACGGAGTGGCTTGATGTGGGGTTTTGGAATTCCGGCTGCCTGCCGCCGCCATTTCTCCAACCGTGCCATCACTAACCAGCCAGGGAGTTGAACAAGGAACAGAATGGGCAATACATAGATCATGGCAATGATTGTACGGACAAACAAAACAAACAGCCCGAAAGAGATATCCAATTCACCTCCGGATGCTATAAACTCTTGATAGCGTTTCAGCCCCCGATAACTGAATATAAGAGCCGCAGCAATTACTGTGATTACGGTGCTTGCTTTGAGATATCTCACTGCTCTTTCGTGCCAGCGTTGCCATTGGGGATCATTGGGTATGGGTGATGCTGGTCGGTTGAGAGACCACAAGCCCCACCAGACCGGGAGTTGGATACAAGTGACAGCGGCCAGCAGCCATAGGGCTTGGCCCATGTTCCAGAGGAGATCCCCGATCCCGGTATTTTCTGGTTTTATCCATGTGAATTGTGGGTTGAGAATAGCCAGATAGACTTCAAAACCACATACAGCAATTCCGACTCCTATGGGGAACCAGAGATACGCGACTGCTGCTGCCCAGGCTATTCCTTGTAATATCAACAGAGAAAGGTGCTTTGTTTTCCCCGGCAGGGATTGCAGTGTGCGGGATGTCTTCCAGATCGCCCACCAGCCGGGTAACTGCGGGAACAGAATGAAACAGAGCATCAAAAAGGAAAATATGACAAAGACATTGATGCTTCCGTCAAGGATACCAGCTATGTCATAAGGAATGATATCTGTAATTAGATAGGGGTCGTCCGTATTCGGGATCATCAGGAACAATAAATAAATCCCGGAAATGGCTGCGCCAACTGCTGTTGCACCGAAGAGATAGAGGATAGAGGACCTTAAAGAATAGATCATATCTGAGGGATAGTCAGGATGAGTTATCGGGATTATCGTCATCACAATAGATTCCTCTTGTTCCTACCACTATATACAGGCCTGTCACCGATGTTGCCATGAGAGACGATCCCATTGCTGGTATAGTGTTTTGGGAGCACAAAGATACCTCAGGCTAGCGATCACTGATCACACTTAAATGACCATTTTTAATCGCTTGTAAAATCATGTCTCTGGCTTCCTGAGCATTTTTGGCCAATCCCTCAGCATAAAGACGGCGTCCAAAGCCGTTATTCCAAAGGTCTGATTTTCTTTCTCTATCCGGGTTGGGTTCACCGCCGCTTATTTGGTCTCTTCTGTAATTGCCAGCTGGTTTAACTTCATTAGCATCGGTGAAACGTCGGGCGATTTTGGGTCCCAATTCTTCGGTAAGTCGATAGCTGAGATAGGCATGCAAAAAGGCGTTGGCTCTTTCTTTACTCGCTTTTTTGTCATGATACTGCTTGGTTTCATCATGATACTGCCAGGCAGTGTTCCAAGCATCCTATGCCGCCAACGCCGCAGCAGGTGCTTCGGGAATATGCCAGAGGAGGTTAACCAAACTACCAGGGCCGTTCAGATTATGGGTGACATCATCGCGATAAGATAATTCCCCGGCTTTGTCTGAGTCCCAATACCGGAATGTTTTAGCTCCAAGAGTAGCTAAACCGATAACAGGGCTGTCTCTGAAGAGTTATAACAATCTGGGTGTTTTTTCTATCATACTATCTACTCCTTATAGAGGCGTTGGTAGCCTTCCCGTATTTTGGCCATTGTGGCCTTGTGGTTGGGATGGCTTTGGTCAAAATTGGTTTTAGAGATTGGTGGGGCAGAGCATCAGTCATTGATGCTTCTCACTCTGCCCTGTCTGGAGGCGGTGAGAGGGTGTTCTTTAACGGTGGTTCTTATTTAACGATATTGAGCGGCCCGCTAACCCTGGGTTGCGGGGCTGATCATGTGACTTGAGATAGGGTTATGCTACGAGCTGTTTTCTGGCCTGGTTCAGCCACAATGCGAACCAGAGGAATAAGGCAATCCAGCCGGGGATCTGAGCCCACAGCAAGGCATCCAATACTGGGGGCAGCCGGGAGATAAAGATATTATGAATGTCGTAATGACCGAATTTTTCCAATTCAAACCACCAAACAACCCCGGCACCGAAGATGGTCGCGAGATAGCCGATGGTGACCTCTGATAGTAGCTGGAGTGGATCAATCGCTGTTTTGGGGACTATCGTCGCTTGTCGCTGCTGCTGTTCTAACCATCCCATTACCAACCAGCAAGGGATTTGAGCAAAAAGCAGAATAGCCATCATACCAATACCCCCTGTTACCAGAACAGAAAGGACATTGAGTATCGTCAATTCATGTTCTGGCGATACAGCGATTTTAATCAATTCATATCCCCAATAGCCAGCCATAGCAATGATGGCGATTGTTGTGCTGGTCCGGAGGTACTTGGCTGTTCTTTGCTGCCAAAGCCGATCATCGGTTATGGGCAGGGATGATGATGGTTGGCGCAGGTACCACAATCCAAACCAGCCGGGAAGTTGGGCAAATACCAAGATGACCAGCAATAACACGACTTTGCTGATACTTAAAAAAATATCGTTGATATCACCAATTCCCAATGTAAAGTTCCGGTTAAGGGTAGCCAACTCAATGCTAAAGCCGCAGGAGGCAAATACGCTCCCTACTACTGCCCAAATATAAGCGATTGCTGCTAACCGGGCGATCCACCGTAACACAAAGAGAGAAGAGAATTTTATATCCTTGGGAAGGGATCTCAATTTGCCCACAGATGCCTGTATTATCAACCAGCCGGGCAGTTGCAGAGGCAAGATAATCACTAACATAAAAAAGATAACGGTCACCAAGATTGCTATAACATTTGTCAGAATATCCCCTAGATCCATGGGTAAGAGAGTCATAACGACCGTTGAGCTGTAATTGCTTATTTCTGTAACTATTGAAAATTGGAGAAATATAAAAACAATCGATCCACCAACAGCTGTTGCTCCCAAGAGATAAAGAGCGGTGAGCCATAAAAACAGGATTATGCTTGATAGATGATCAGGGTGGGTGCGTGGGGTACCCATTGTCACCGGCTCTTCCGATTGTTGTGTGTTATTTTTATGCCTGGTAAACATAGAACTGTGGTTATTGATGATTATCCCCGTTACTGAATTCAGCCCGCACATCCATTCTCTGATATTAACGCCAGAAGTCACGCCAAAAATCATACTTTTTTCCAGATTGGTCGATCAGTCTTGAAGGACCATCTTTTTTATATTTTTCCGAAAGAATTTTTATGGCCTTTTGACGATCTTTGACGCGTTCATAAAGACGACGTCCCTCCCAGTTGCGGGATAAGTCCGATTTCTTTTCCCTTTCGGGGTTCGGTTCTCCACCATATATTTGGCCCCTTATATAATTGCCGACTGGTGCAACTTCGTTGGCATCGGTGAAACGTCGGGCGATTTTGGGTCCTAATTCTTCGGTGAGACGATAGCTGAGATAGACATGTAAGAAGGCGTTGCCTGCCCCGTGACTTATGTTGTCTTCACCGTAAATTTCCTCTGCGACCTTTTTGGTTGCCCATGCTGCAGTGAGTGCTTGCGAAGGGTGCCAGGAGAGATTCTCTAAACTACCGGGTCCATTTGGGTTAAAGGTAAGATCATCTCGATCAAATACTTGTCCATCTTGATTAGGGTTTTGATACCTGATTTCCTTTATAGTGCTCGCTATTCCTGGGAGAGTTAATCTGTAGAATTGTTCAAGTATTGAAGATTCTGTATTCTCACCCGGTTTTGCGTCCCTGACAGGCTCGTATTCGGGTGATTGATCCGACCATCAGAAGCCCATGCCTGGGTGCGTGTCCGCCCATAATATCTATTCCTTATACAGGCGTTGATAGCCTTCCCGTATTTTAGCCACTGTCGCCTTGTGATTGGGATGACTTTGGTCAAGATAGGCTTGGGAGGATTGCAGATTACGCAGATCATCGGCCAGCAAGACCCCTAAATCTTCATTCCGGCCAGAGGGAACCGTGCGTTCGCTGATTTTATCCTTCAATGCTTTGATCAAAAGGACGGCATCAGCACTTGATGCCATGATTTGAGCAGCCTCCAGCAGCTTCGGTTGTTCTTTGAAATCTCTGGCCAACAGACCCTCAAACCAACGGCTGATATCTTGTTTGATTGTTTCAGCATGGGGTCCTAAGGCCTGGTCAAGAATACTTCTTTGCTCCGCATACCATTTCTGATTACCTTCTTCTTCCTGTGCTTGTTGGGTATAAAACAAGCTGGTGAGGTCATTGAAGGCTTGTTGGGAAAGCCCGTTCTTTTTGGCCCATTCCATCGCCGGTTTGGCCAGGGGATGATTGGGATCAGCCTGGATGGTATTGGCCAGTGGTTCCGGCACGTTGAGTTCATAGGTATCGGGGGAAGGCTCTGATCGTCCCGAAACCTGCCGCCTCAGATCAGTGACAGCCTTGGCCAGGGCACCGACATTCGGACCCCCCTGACCCTCATTGGCTGCTGTATCCCAGTAATTTTGATCAAGGGCAATCCGCTCACCCTTATGCTCAATAACGCCACCACGTGAAGTGGTGGCTGTTTCTTCATCGGCCCCAGAGGGGAGTTCGATTAACGATTCTGTATTCATGGTTCATACCTTTTCTGTTGAGGATGATTGGGTTTGTCCTTTCCGGATTTGGTGAGTGATGTATTTGACGATGAAACGTTGGCCTTCCAGGTGTCGCAGATGCGCATCTGTGATGCTTGGTCCGGTGGCCTGATCGAGAGTCATGCGCCAGAGATGTTCCAGCACTCTTTCCCCTTCATCGGTGGTAAAGACCCGGGCGAATAAAAGTGCGGCTTCATCGTCACTCTTTGGCTGGCGTTGCCAGGGAGGGCGACTCATAACCCGCCTCCGTTGATATCACCCACAGGAGGTGCCCCCCCTACGGGTCCACTTATTTCCCCTCGTGGGGGTGCCCCCCCTACGGGTCCACTTATTTCCCCTCGTGGGGGTGCCCCCCCTACGGGTCCACTTGTTCCCCCTCGCGGGGGTGCCCCCCCTACGGGTCCACTTGTTCCCCCTCGCGGGGGTGCCCCCCCTACGGGTCCCCCACGAGGTAGGGTGGCCGCCATTCTCTGAGCAGCCTCAATACCGGCCATTTTCACACGTACCAAAGCTTCAAACTCGGCTTGTTGTTCTTCACTCAAAAAATGTTCAGCCGGAAAGCCCGCTTTCCCCAAGGCCTGTTTCAAATAGCCAGGTCGATTGACCACCCCGCCAATAATATCGGGGAATAGCTGAGCAGCCTGAGCATAGATTTGCTGAGATTGGGCCGCATCGGCTAAATCCTGCAACCGCACCAGCGGCGAAGTCGGAACCAAAGACAATCCCTTGTCCGTAATAAAAGACGTATCAATATAATATGGCGACCCGGCCATCTCAGGACTGGAGAGGATAGAGAGCACCCGTTCAGCCAGGGGGTAATCCAGTTCACTCAGCAATCTGAGCGAGATCGGCAACTCAACTGCCTGATGCTCGGCCATGCGCGCATCAATCTCAGTCGCGGTGCGGGTTCCTTCATCGGTTGGTGGCAGGCTTGGCCCCTGGATTCCACGCCGGATATTTTCCTGAAGCTGCTGGAGAATGATTTGCGAAACATCAAACCGACCCGGTGCCTGCAAGGGTTGGAGTCCCTGTGATCCCTGGGCTTTGGGAATAATGGTACCAGGCGTGAGCTTAATATTGGAAAGATTAAGCACCCCGTCATCATCAGCCTGCCAGATACCGGTCACAGCAATCGAGGCATTTTTAAGAGTCAATTCCACCACTTTGTTAGCGGTTTTAATATCACCCAGCACATTGAGGACCGGACCCCGCCCCATCCATTCGCCCGGTGCCTTATCCATCCGGAAGGCAATCGCCGGGCTGACCGGATACATGCGGGTGAGGATCAGCGTATCCCCGGAATTCTCATGGCCGCCGGTCAGCCAGACTTCGTAGCGACAACGATCTGTCGCGTAGTCATGGAGCAAGGCTTCAACCACCGGCAGTTGATCATCCGGTTCTTTGATAATCCCTTTCCTGATTGGTTCAGGCAGCTTGGCATCAGGCCATTTCTCGGTGATCTGACGGCCGCTGATCCGCCATTCCCGGAACAAAGTCCTGATCATTCCGTCCGGGCCTTCTTCAGGGATTAACTGAGCAATCGGTACCGCCTCAAACCGCAACGGGTTTTCCGGGGATCCGGCATGGATCATCAGACAGCCGGTAGATACGCAGGCATCCCCAAGAGCCGGATCAATTTCAATATGGAAGTTGGAGACTTCGATAGCGGCATGGAACTTATCCCGTGCGTCTTTGAAGAATTCCTTCCAGTGAGAATCCTTTCCGTCTCCCATGGCCTGGCCATACAGATTGCTATCAGGTGTAAAATCCATCCATTCACGAAACGGCGGGAAAAGTTGCCCATGCAAGCGGGCTTTTTTCCATTGGACCGCATTGACGGCGGTGTTGTCATAGACATCACTATCGCGTTGGCTTCCTCTGGTCTGATGACCGCGTGGATCGTGATTAGGGATGGCGTAGCGATAGGCTTCACTCAGAAGCCCATCCCAATGTTGCCGCCGGGCCCTGGCACGCTCAAAACGACGCAAGGTCGCGGGCTTGTTTGCATTGCTTTCAGACATCATTCACCTAATTTGGTTTTATTTCCACGCACACCCAGCATTCCGGTTTCGGTAAAAGCAAGGAGTGATCGCCCCCGGTTGCGGTTACGGCGATTACGGATTGTCGCCTCATTTTGAGCTTTCAGGCGGTCACGTTCTTGTTCGGCTTTGTGCCGCGCTGTATCAGCCGCTGAGGTATCCGGTGGTTTGGGTGAGCTAAACAATCCGCCCATCATTTTTCTCCTTTTATAATTTCCATCCCGGGGGTACCCCAGGATGGCGTTGGTTGATATTGACCCCTTACGGGTTCTTTGGTTTTCCCTCTGGGGGTACCCCCCCTACGGGTCCCCCAGAGGTAATTGGTGTTTTTCCTCCTACGGGTCATCTGGTTTTCCCTCTGGGGGTTCCCCCCCTACGGGTCCCCCAGAGGTAATTGGTGTTTTTCCTCCTACGGGTTCTCTGGTTTTTCCTCCGGGGGTACCCCCCCTACGGGTCCCCCAGAGGTAATTGGTGTTTTTCCGGAGGATTCTCCCTCTGGGGGTGCCCCCCCTACGGGTCCCCCAGAGGTAATTGGTGTTTTTCCGGAGGATTCTCCCTCTGGGGGTACCCCCCCTACGGGTCCCCCAGAGGTAATTGGTGTTTTTCCGGAGGATTTTCCCTCTGGGGGTACCCCCCCTACGGGTCCCCAGGTGGGAACGGGAACCCTTTCAGATATCTGATTTGAGTTTTTGATACAGTTGCCAGGGGGTGAGAAAAAATCCGGTTGCCCCAACCATATGTGCAATCACTGAAACACAAGAGAAGACACCGCGGGGCTGCCAGGTGAGGGGTCTTTGACTCTGAACAGCAAGGACATGGCAGAGACCTTTTCTGCCGTTCTCAATCACCGTATTGGCATATGTATCTCCCTGCAGTTCGAGAATATCAATGGTTCCGGCATGGGGATTGACCAACAGCCAACCATCAAAACCATGCGCCCGGCGCATCGCAAACACATGCCGGAAAGTCGGCTTTAGGAAGAAGTTCAGAAGCTGCTCAAGCCAACGGTCCCGCCATGCGGCATCCGGCTCCAATGGGACAGGGTCGCAAAAGACCAGAAGCCATTGCTCTCTTTGATCCTCATTTGGGGGTTCCCCCCCTACGGGTCCCTCTGTTTCATGCCCATTTGGGGGTACCCCCCCTACGGGTCCCCCAAATGGGATTGGAGTGCGCTTGTTTCCCGTAGAGTGTGACCTTAGACAGGATAATTGGGTTATATGATCCTGTGGGGGATCTATAGGGTGTGACTTTAGACAGGATAATTGGGTTATATGATCCTGTGGGTGATCTGTAGGGTGTGACTTTAGACAGGATAATTGGGTTATATGATCCTGTGGGTGATCTGTAGGGTGTGACCTTAGACAGGATAATTGGGTTATATGATCCTGTGGGTGATCTGTAGGGTGTGACCTTAGACAGGATAATTGGGTTATATCATCCTGTGGGGGACCCGTAGGGGGGGTACCCCCACAGGATAATTTAAAAGACCTTAAAATCAGTTTGCGCACGGAGTGAGACCCCGTTGAGATGTGTACGGCTGGTGAGGCGTGGAAACAACTCACTGAACGCCCACACCAATGCGTCCAGGCGGTCAGGAGATCCCTCACCCTCATAGCCCGCCGCTGTCATTTGACACATTTGATTTTCCAATTCCGGAAAGGTGCCGACATGATGGATTCGTCCTTGCTCGTAAAGCGCGGCAACCGGCTCGGCCCGGATATGTTTGCCCCGGCTGGCTCGTACCTCAAGGATACGGATACTGCGCCGCACACTCTCTAAGGTATGTTTCACCATGTCACCGCCTTGGTTGGTTTCAATCACAATGGCGTCTGCCTCATATTTGTCATAAAGGGCGATCGCTTTTCGCGCCCATTGCAGCGGCGTTGATCGTGATGAGGCATCTTCGAGGACATAGCCCTCATTACGGGCAACTCCGGCGACAATGACCCCGCTTTCATTACTTTCATCCCCGGCAGTCACCGCCGGATCCACCGCCACCACGATACGTTCTAATTCCATCCTGGGGGTGCCCCCCCTACGGGTCCCCCAGGATGGATTGGCGAATCCGTTTGCTACTTCTCCGCCTGTGTGGTCTGTCCCCCTACGGGTCCCCCAGGATGGATTGGCGGGTTCATTTGCTCTATCCCCGCCTGGATGGTCTCTCCCCCTACCGGTCCCCCAGGATGGATTGGCGAATCCGTTTGCTCTATCTCCACCTAGGTGATTTACCCCCCTACGGGTCCCCCAGGATGGATTGGCGGGTTTATTTGCTCTATCTCCGCCCGGATGGCTTCCACCCTGCGGGTTCACTAAACGGGATTGGGGTTGCAAAATCCGATAGGCGTCAATATCCGCTAACCGCCACAAAGCACCGGGGATGTCGCCGAGTATTTCGCCTTCGAGTTCCTGACGACCCAGGCGGGTTCCGGCATAGCGGCCCTCAATACGCTCAATAAAGCCAGGCGCAAGATTGGCCTGATTATCAGCGGTACGACCACGCGTGACCACAACCCGGCCTTCGGTTCCGGCAACCAGTGCCTTGACCAGTTCAATCGGGCGTGGTGTGGTGGTGACGATAATGCGCGGGTCACCTTGCCGCATCCCGAATTGAAGCTGATCCCAGGTTTCACGGGCTCGTTTCCATTTCGCCAATTCATCACACCAGGCCGTATCATGTTGCGGCCCCCGGAGTTGATCCGGTTCGGTGGCATTATAAAGCGTGGCAATGGCCCCATTCGGCCAGGTGATCCGGCGTTTGGAAGGCTCATAGATCGGGGCGTTCTCTGGCGGGTAGATTTTAAGCAATCCGCTTTCCCCTTCGACCATCACATCGCGGGCATCGGCCGCTGTTTCTGCAACCAAAGCAATACGTCTGGCTCCGGCCTCAACACGTTCCCGAATCCATTCGGCCCCGGTGCGGGTTTTGCCAAAACCCCGCCCAGCCAGGACCAACCAGATCGCCCAGTCACTTTCAGGAGCCAACTGATCCGGTCGTGCCCAGAACGCCCGCCACGCATAGGTTATGGCGGCTTGTTCATCCGATGAAAATGTTCTGATGATCTGGTCACGCTGATCACGGGGCAAAGCGGCCAGACGTTCGGCCAGGCTTTGGGTTTGATACCCATTTGGGGATGCCCCCCCTACGGGTCCCTCTGTTTGATACCTATTTGGGGGTGCCCCCCCTACGGGTCCCCCAGATGGGATTGGGGTCTTAGGGGCTTTGTTCATCACTGGCTGGTCCCAGCTTAGCATTCAACCGCTCTGTAATCGCGGTGACATCAATCGCAACGGCTTCGCCATTTTTACCGGTGATCTCAGTGGCCTGAACCGGCTTGCCATAAGCCCGGTCCAGAATCTCCCGACACGCTGCCAGGGCAACCGAAGGAGTATTGGATCCGGTCAGATCAACAATTCGATTGAGAGCAGTCTTGCTGTGAGATTGAGCTAAATGGCGTATTTCAACCAGGGTACCGGCCGGTTTTTTTGGGGAACCCGGTTTTTTACCACGACCTTTCAGTTGCCCGATGGTGTTTGTCTTACTGATATTGTTTTTACGAATGGGCATTCTGGTTTCCTGTGATAATGGTTTCAAAGACCCGGTGGTCATTCAATTCTGAACATACGTGTTACGCCCGTGTTACACCAAACGAAGAAACCGCCGGAACGCTTCCGGCGGTTTCTTTTGGAATATCTATAGCTGAAATTTCTATGGCGGAACGTCTTCGTGCCGACGCACCGAACATAAAAAACGTATCAAACGTAAAGTTCAATCGAATGTAAAATTAAGGTGAATGTAAAATTAAGGAACTTCCGGGGGCATCACCCCAGTCCGGAACTCAGGAGAAGCACATCCTTTTTTGACGCAGCTACCCTGTCTTGTTTTAAGTGATCACTTATTTGGACAAGTGATGACTTATCCCCGGGTAATCACTCATTCTGAGTAATTGAGCCGGGTAATTTGGCAACTATTTGTCTGTAGATGGTTATTTGTTCGGGTGATCACTTGTTTGGGTCATCACATCGGTCATCGCTCAAATGAGCGGTTAGCTATTCTGTAAGTAATTACCCATTGCAACCATCTATTTTGACAGTCAATTTATTTTGTCTTTGGGTTTTATTTTATTTTTAGGTGATCACTTGTTTGGGTGATCACGCCGGTCATCACTCAAATGAGCGGTTACCTATTCTGTAAGTAATTACCCATTGCAACCATCTATTTTGACAGTCAATTTATTTTGTCTTTGGGTTTTATTTTATCTTTTAGGTGATCGCTCGTTTGGGTGATCACGTTGGTCATCACTCAAATGAGCGGTTACCTATTCTGGATTCCCTATTTTGTAAGTTAAGTGAGCCCATAAGAAGTAAATTAACCTATAAGGGGTCAACATATTGGCAATCACTTACAGAAATATGATTATGAACGAATGATAGCAAAAACATGCCCCCCCGTCAAGAAAAAAACAAAAAAGATGCTCTGTCTTGTGTTGGTTCAGGCTGCGTCCCGAACAATCCATCGGGCAATTTCGGCATAAATATGGAGGGAGTTTTTGACAACCGGTTTCCAGTAACGCTGTCCTCTCACTTTAAGCCGATATTTTTTTGTTAATTCGGTCACCGGTTTTTCAGTCAAAAAATCCCACATAAATTCCAGAGCATTTTTATCATCTGGCCGTGTGCTGAGATCAGCCAGTTTTCGCGCTGAAATTACCCCCATCATTTCAGCCCAGGGCCGGTAATGATGATGATAAATGTCTAATGTTCCAGGTGAAAATGCCCGAAAATGCCAACTGCTGATATGGGGACGCTGATCAATACGGGGTTGATAAGGGTTGCGGGAGGCAAAAAGAGAGCGCTCAAAGCTGTGGATCGTGGTGGTAATCTCACGGGCAGCATCAAGATGGTAGTCATCTAAAAAATTGTTGGCATAAAGACGCTCAATAAGGGGAGGGCGTGCTGAATAGGTCATAGGGTGACTCCAAAGTCAGATCTTTCTGAAGAGAGATTGGTTGGCATATTTTTTGGGATGTTTTTCCAAATCGGTTGAGAGATCATTGCTCTCAGGATACAGGGCTTTTTATTACTAAAGGTGTTTACAATCGAACAAACCCATGATTGCCTGCAGCGCATGAGTAATCATGTCATACGTTGCTGTGAAATATTTGTTTATTATGGTCGGGGTGCTCATGAATTTGTCAGGAAGTGAGGAGCATCCGGAAGGACGCTCCTCACGTCCTGTCGGGGAGGAAATTCTATTTTCAGTGATACAATGACCGTCTGCTAAAGCAATCATTGGCTTGTTCTGGCTGACGGTTCTCCCAACCCTGATATTGTCGGTCATTTTCGAGCATGGATTGGCGTTGACCCGGGCTGCTGAGCAGGACATCCCGGATTGGTTCAGCCAGCCATGGTGGTGCTTCCACCCATTCCTGAGTAATTTCCAGACCGAGTGCAGCCACACCAATATCTGTGACATCAATCACATCATCATCATCAATAATCGGGTTGGCACAGACATCCATTTCAAGGATGGTTTCATCTTCCCATTCAAGGCTGATTGTGGTGGTGTATTCCGGGGTGTCCATTTCTTTGATATCCTCTTCATGGTTATCGATTGGTCGTTTCGGATGAGTGTTCATAAGTCGGTTTTTTGATGAGATATTGACGGAAACAACCAGAGAGGTTTTCTGGTTTCCGATACACTCTCTGCTCTGGTATAAAATACTAATAGAAATATTTTTGTCAACAAAAAAATACTTTTGGAAATATTTCTGATCTTTCTGAGGAACCGGTCCCTGCCAACCGATTCATGATACTTTCCGGGGTTATTGGAAAAGCAGCGTGTCTGGTGACACTGTATCCAGTGAGATGTCAGATGACCCGGCCATCTAGATTGGATGGATATGCTGATCGTTCTGCATTCGTCGCGCTCATATTTGGGGAGGATTTTTGTGTCATCCGTGAGCACGTGAAGAGTGACAGGACATGAAATCCGGTTGGGCAACCTGGAGAAGTGGGGTATTGCTCTCCGGTCCGGGATTTGTGGAATATGTTAGGGAGGCGTTAAGTGACCCGGCGAATTTGCACCGCATGTTTCAGTGTTAGATATGTCATTCCCAGACATATCAGTGCCCGGCACATCATTGTCAGACAAATTCAGACAAGCGACGTCTTCAAACCGGGTCAGGAATGCTTTTCTGAATGAGCTATTTGTCAAATCAAGGCAATCACGCTCAGAGATTGACGACGAAACTTTTTCCTTCGATGGTCAGGCTGGCAATATTTTTTTTCAGAATTGTCGGTCAATACTGCCGTCAAAAATATACAGAGGCATCAATGGGTGGCACTCTTTTGCCTGTCGGTTGTTTATCTGAGCAATTCTTGTTGAATGTGAGCAGAACCCGGCATTTTTTATGAGTTCCCTGACGAGACAGGCATTGACGTGAAGAAGGGTATCCCGCAACCGGAGGCCAGTCCGCCCTATCATTGACACCGGAAATATAGCCGGGGATGTAGCGATATGTGACCATCAGACGGCATTCTGCCCAAAGCTACCCAAAGGGAATGGAAGAAAAACCAACGAAAGATGGCACATAGATTCCAGAGCTGCACGATATGATAAAGTTGGCTCTACATATCAAGGCGATGGGTGAAGCGGGAATGACGCCTGATGACCTGGCCCAGGTGCAGTTGATTCGGTATGGTGATGAATATCAATTTAATCTGCGCGAGACGTTTGGTGATGACAGGGCCGGGGTCATTGTGAACTGTATCAATTTGAGTTCTGATCCTCAGTCTTCATACCAAAAATGTATTGAAAAAAGAAAAGTCAGTACAAACCAATTCAATGATAATTCAATAAGACGTATTTCCTGATAGCATTGGTTGTTTCACGACACCGCTTCCCCGGTGACCCGTAGGGCACTCTGGCCAGGCAAAGACAGCAAGGGGTGGGTTGTGCTGAGTGGCGGTAAGCTATTGTGCGGTTCCGGGAAAGATTGTTGGTTCCCGAAGGACTGAATTTTTATAATCAGGGTTTGGCTAACCGTACAAGTGAAAGGTCTGATATTTTTGATGGCGTTGACTTTTCATGATATCCATTTTACGATTTTTTCGTTCATTTTGAACTCCTATGAAGGGCCGGGGGGCTTAATATCCCCCCAGCCTTTCAGAATTTATTCAAAACGTTTGACCAGATTTTTGGGCAGATGGAACCGGACGGGTGCGGCCCATTTCAGGGATATATTGAGCATATTATCAGCCAGAGGATTGAGGCTGATAAGATGAAATTTGCCTGGCTCACTGCCGATTTTTACATATTTGACCCAGGCATCACCATTATCATCTTCGCAGATACAGCGTGTGTTGACGGCTTCGGTGGGTATACCGATTGTATCGCGCCAATAAAAGAGGATATCACCACTATCATAAACCGGGATCATGCTATCCCCATCGACTTCGACACCGATCACTTTGGTTGTGTGATGGAGTTCCGCAGGGCAGGAGACATGATACAGCCCATCTCCTTTTTCGTAGGCATCTACCAGCGGGACTTTAGCACCGGCCCCAACTTTACCGGTAATCGGGACAGGTTTTGCGTCATCGAATAACTCACCAACCCGGGAATCGAGAGCGTTGGCAATAGCCACCAGAGTATCCATTGACGGTGATTTATCAATATTCCGGCTTTCGATGGCCCCAATATAAGACTGGGAGAGCCCTGTTGCCTCTGCAAGGTCAGCCTGGGTCCATCCCTTAAGGGTTTTTCGAAGTTCTTTGATACGCATTTCCATAGTTTTACTCTGTAATTTTATTTATTTTATTCGTGTTTTTTATTTTACCCGGTATTTTTTATTTTATCCGTGTTTTACCAGATTATTTTACCCAGGTCATTTTGCCGATAAGAACTGTGTTGCTTAGCTCTTCGATACGGAACCATCTCTCGTCACAATCCACGTATTTCAGTTTACCATTATTTCCATACAAAATGATAGAAGCTATGAGAACAAAGTCCGGGCGGAAAAATAAGCCCGGCAGAAATAAGCTGGGAAAAATATGCGTTGATGCCTCATGACGCATAGTGATTTTTCACGGCACCGGCGCTTTTTTTTCAACAGAGTATCCAATATTTGGAAATACTCAGCGATTTGTGCAAACCGGGTATCTCAAAATTTAAAACCTATTACTCAGATCCTATGGTTGGTTGAGCAGCTTTTTCACTTTATTGTGATGCTGCTGATGACTCTGTTGTTGGTGGAGATGATCATCCGTGATAAGCTGCTTTTGGTCAAAAGTTTGTTCGGTTCGGTTCAGCATCATATGGCTCTGCTTGTTTGCGAATGATTCTTAGTCTGTAATCGTTTCTATCTGTGATCGTTTTTTATGTAACTGGTTGTTTTTGTCAAGATACAACCACCCTGATGAGAACAATAATAAACATGAGAACAATAATAAACGAAGTAAAACGAGAATAGACAAAGTAAAGCAAAGATGAATAAAGTAAAACGAGCTGAACAAGTAAAAACGAAGTAAAACAAGTACAAACGAAGTAAAACGAGGATAAAATGAAGAAGTTCTCTCTGTTTACGGCCTTTTTTTCGACCTTGGTTTTTGCGGCCCTGTCTTATGCCGGGGGTGATCCGGAATTTGTCAAAGTGCCTGCCAATTACAAAGAGACATTTGCTCATTATGCGACAGTGAACCGCTCCGAAAATGTACAGGTCGCCAAACTGTATGCCAATGATGTAGCGGTTGCCAAAGGCTCTGCTTCAGGTGACCAAGACGGTGTGAGAGTAGGGCCGGGTTCGGTCATTGTGATGGAGGTTTATAAGGTTCAGAAAGATTCAGAAGGCGAAGCATTGATTGATGAAGAGGGTCTTTACGTTATTGATACATTAGCCGCGGTCGCCGTTATGGAGCGGAAGGAGAATTGGCCGGAAAATTTTCCTCATGCCCATCGTGTCGGTGGATGGGGGTTCAGCATTTACCAGGCTGACGGGGTGACTCCGAAAGAAAATAAACTCGATTGTGTTTCTTGCCATACGCCGCTGGCCGAACAAGAATATATGTTCTCGTACAGCTATCTTGATGACTATGTGAATGGTGGCTCGTTCAGGGAATAAGGGTTCTCATATTGGCTGACTCTCTGGTCCATGAGATGGTCTTATGGAGAGTCTTTTTTATTGGCCGGCAATACTGAGCGGCTTGGATGTGAAGCCTGTCAGACTTACTAATCAGACTTACTAAGGCGTAATATCCTGTAAGGCGCGATATCAGGCAACTGCCTGTTTCATTAAAAAAAGAAATTTCAAACTGAGTCCGCTATCGGATGTGATCTTCTCCCTGGATAAGATCGTTTCTTCCGCATTTTCGGAAAGGACCAGGTTAAGGGAGAGGGTGGCTGAATGCGTCCCGGATACAAAATCCAGGGTTCAATCGTAGCTATTTTGCAAACAGGCGATCAAGTGTAGCGGTATTTGGTTATATGGCCGCGCTCCTGCTGGCACAATCTGGTGTTGATTACATTTATGTTTCGCGAATGTCATTTGATCGACTTTCAAAAATCTCCGGCGAAAAAAAGCGCAAATATTTTCCTGTTTTTCTGGGTTTTTTTGAAAAGACCCACTTTGAAAAGCCCCACAATGTGAATACTCATGTGAATACGACCACACAGGTGCTGAGATTCTCACGAAATCCGCAAAATCGGCTGGTCGACTTCCAGGCTTTGGCCCGCTTCAGCTTCGATGGATTGAACCGTCCCGTCGTGCTCAGCGCGCAGGACATTTTCCATTTTCATGGCTTCGACAACCGCCAACTGATCGCCGGCTTGTACGTCCTGACCCACTTCAACGGCGACCGATACCAGCAGACCAGGCATCGGCGAAAGAAGATAATCAGACATATCGGCGATTTTTTTGGTGGGCATGAATTTTTGCAAATCGGCCTGGTGCTTTGTCAGAACCATCACGTTGAGGATACCGCCACCGCGCATGAGCCGGTAATGAGGGCCAGTGCGCTCAATTTGTACCACAAGAGGATTCTGATCAATCACGGCCCGAAAATGAGTCATCCCTAACTGCCAATCGCTGCACAAAGAGAAAACCTTATCCTTAAGGCTGATTGTGTATCCTTGATCTTTGATCGGGGAGGCGGTCACCGCAGTATGTGTTTCTCCCTCAATGACCACCCAATCATGGCCAATGACGCGTTCATGTCCGGGTAATTGGCCTGTGATTGTTGCAGCCCGGGACATGACCCGCAAATGGATGAATGTCGCAACAGCAGTTAAAAGATCACGTTCCCCGGCGGTGATTTCAGCCCCATGAAAACCATCATGATATTCTTCAGCGATAAAATTGGTTGTCAGGTCACCGGCAATGAATCGAGGGTGGCACATCAGGTCAGAAAGGAAAGCGATATTATGTCTGGGGCCACGTATATAATATTCATCAAGGGCCATGCGCATGCGGGTAATTGCGTCGTTTCGATGGTCGGCAAAGCTGCAGAGCTTCGCAATCATTGGATCGTAGAACATGCTGATATCAGATCCTTCGCTGACCCCGGAATCGACTCGAATTCCCTGACCTTCAGGTTCCTGGTATTTGACCAGCCGACCAATGCTGGGCAGGAAATTACGTGTTGGGTCTTCGGCATAAATACGGGCTTCTAATGCCCAGCCGTTCAGGGTGATCTGATCCTGGTCAAACGGTAATTTTTCGCCAGCAGCGATGCGAATCATCCATTCGACCAAATCCAGCCCGGTGACCAATTCAGTGACCGGGTGCTCGACTTGCAGACGCGTATTCATTTCCAGGAAATAAAAATTCTTATCGGCTCCGGCGACCAACTCGACCGTACCGGCGGAGTGATAGTCGACCGCTTTGGCCAAAGCGACTGCTTGTTCACCCATTTGTTTGCGCATCTTGGGAGTCACAAAGGGGCTGGGTGCTTCTTCAATGACTTTTTGATGACGACGTTGAATCGAACATTCGCGCTCACCCAGATAAACCGTATTTCCATGGCTATCGGCGAGAATCTGAATCTCAATATGGCGTGGTTGTTCGATAAATTTTTCGACAAATATCCGGTCATCGCCGAAACTTGATTGTGCTTCATTGCGTGCCGATTGAAACCCTTCACGCGCTTCGTCATCATTATAGGCTACCCGCATACCTTTGCCGCCACCACCGGCTGAGGCTTTGATCATGACCGGATATCCGATATCGTTAGCAACCTGGATGGTTTCCCCGGTATCTTTTATGATTCCCATATGGCCGGGGATGGTATTCACCCCGGCTTTGTCTGCCAATTTTTTGGATTCGATTTTGTCACCCATGGCGGCGATGGCTTTGGGAGGAGGCCCGATGAAAGCCAGCCCGGCTTTGTCAACTGCTTTGGCAAAGGCGGCATTTTCAGATAAAAAACCATAACCAGGATGGACTGCTTCAGCACCGGTATCTTTCATTGCCTGGAGGATACGTTCTGCCTGGAGATAACTTTCGGTACTCGGCGGCGGCCCGATGACGACATATTGATCAGCCATACGTACATGCACGGCATCAATGTCAGCTTCTGAACAGACGGCGACAGTTTTGATACCCATTTTTCGGGCGGTACGAATGATCCGGCAAGCGATTTCGCCCCGGTTAGCAATCAGGATTTTGGAAAACATGGTCGCGATAGATCCAATAAAAAATCAAACAAATCAAACGATGATGACGCTGTTACTCTTTTCTGTCGGGCGGGATGATGACGCATCAAAAGGCCCTGTATTGAGAAAACAAGAATAACGATAAACTGAAGTATCTACAGGGGAATGTTGTCATGTTTTTTCCAGGGGTTTTCGATTTTCTTACCGCGCAGCATTGCCAGAGAACGGCATAAACGCTTGCGTGTCGCATGCGGCATAATGACATCATCAATAAAGCCACGTCGTCCGGCAATGAACGGGTTGGCAAATTTTTCCCGATATTCCTGGGTGCGCATATCCAGTTTTTCTGCATCACCGATTTCCTGACGGAAAATAATTTCTACCGCTCCTTTTGGTCCCATGACGGCGATTTCAGCTGATGGCCAGGCAAAGTTAACATCGCCATGCAAATGTTTTGAACTCATGACATCATAGGCCCCACCATAGGCTTTACGGGTGATGACAGTAATTTTAGGCACAGTCGCTTCAGTGAAGGCGAACAATAACTTCGCACCATGCTTGATGATGCCGCCATATTCCTGGGCCGTTCCCGGCAGAAAACCAGGAACATCGACGAATGTCACGATAGGGATATTGAAGCAATCACAAAAACGGACGAATCGGGATCCTTTACGGGCCGAATCAATATCCAGACAACCAGCCAGAACCATCGGCTGATTGGCAACAAAACCCACCGGTGCTCCCTGCATGCGGCCAAAACCGACCAAAATATTGGCGGCAAAATCGGGTTGAATTTCAAAAAAATCGCCATCATCAACGACTTTGAGGATGAGCTCTTTCATATCATAGGGCTTATTTGGATTATCCGGGGCCAGGGTATCCAACGACATTTCTGCCCGGTCAGCAGGGTCTGAACAGTCACGGATCGGCGGGTCTTCTTTATTAGAGGCCGGGAGAAAACCCATAAAACGACGGAGGTTAAGGAGGGCCTCGACATCATTGTCAAAAGCCAAATCGGCAACCGATGATTTCCCGGTATGGGTTTTGGCACCACCCAATTCTTCATGGGTGACTTCTTCATGGGTGACTGTTTTGACAACATCCGGTCCGGTGACGAACATATATGATGTATCACGAACCATAAAGATGAAATCAGTCATGGCTGGTGAATACACCGCACCGCCAGCACATGGACCCATGATGACTGAAATTTGGGGGATGACACCGGATGCTTTGACATTGCGGGTGAAAACCTCAGCATATCCGGCCAGTGAGGCAACACCTTCCTGAATGCGTGCGCCACCGGAGTCATTCAGGCCGATAACCGGAGCCCCGACTTGCAACGCCTTATCCATGATTTTGGCAATTTTCTCGCCATGTGCTTCTGATAAAGAGCCGCCAAAGACTGTGAAATCCTGGCTGAACAGGAACACCAACCGGCCATTGATGGTCCCATAGCCGGTAACAACGCCATCGCCGGGGATGGATTGTTGATCCATACCAAAATCATTGCAGCGATGCTCGACAAACATATCCCATTCTTCAAAGGAACCAGGGTCAAGCAGCAATTCGATGCGCTCACGGGCGGTGAGTTTGCCTTTCTTATGCTGGGTATCAATACGGCGTTGCCCTCCGCCCTGGCGGGCACGTTCGCGTTTTTCTTCAAGTTTACGGATAATTTCATGCATAAAATACTTTTCCCGGGCTTAATGCGGTACTGCCTGGCGATTGATCGGGACCGATACAACCAAGACCCACAGCCAGGACCTCAAGAGATAACACAATACGGATGCTTCGTTTAACCGATATCATCCAATCTGCAAAGCCTCAAGAAATGTGACGCATGCTCAATGTCTTTGGCAATCATTTTATGGCGGGTTTCCATTTCTGGATTTTTCCCCCATTGTTCAGCGTGATAGGTCTCTTCAAGATGGGAAAGGGTAAAAGCCATCTGGCTGTCAATATGGTTTTCAATCAGACAAAGACCCAATAAAAAAGAACCGGTTGCGGTCACCACCACACCAAATCCGGTTAATATCATATCATGATATGCAGCTGCGATTGATCGCAAATGCGCCAATGAATCCGGCGGTTGTGGAATGGGGGTGAGACCGGAAGTGATTTTTAGTTGTATAGTGTAGGTGTTGTTTACCCAATCATGTATCGGTTGCCATAGGGCATGTTGGCGGCTTGCCAATTCCTGGGGCTTATCAACAATGTAGCAGAGAAGATCATGATTGGCGTAAGAGATCAGGGTATCAAGAATCGTTTCGCGGTTGGTCGCCGTATGATCAAGAGCGGTGTTGGCAAGAGCGGTAAGCGGCATATCAGCCGGGTTTATGGTTTTGCCCTGGTTCCGCCATTCGTCTGCCAGTGCTTCGGCCAATGCCCGGTTGGGAAGGAGGATATCACGTTTACGGGGTGTTTTGACAGGGATACCATTACGTAAGACAGAGTATTTTCGATCACTTTGAGAACAATGGATCGTTACATGTATCGCGCTATGCTGAGGTTGTGAATTCGGTGATTTTCTCATAAACAACTAAATTTCTGGCGGATATTTCATAACGAGAGAATATTTCATAACGGGAGAAGATCACGCAAATCAACCGATGGTCAGACTGTTTCTCACTCATATGCTTTGTTGACATGTATTTTCTTGTTGACGTGTATTTTTTTTAACGTGATCTGTGCCGCTTTGCATTGATTGATTATTCAATGATATAAATTGAAATAATGACATAAATTGAGATTACATAAATAACTTTTGCTTTATCAATAGAGTGTCCGGATCACTGTATTGTCTGGCTGGTCTTGTCATATCTGTCATATTTGGCGTCGTTTTGGAAAATCGCTGTTGCTAACCTTAGGTTTGAGACTATGGAATTTGAACTTTCCGAATATGTGCCAATTCTGGTCTTTTTTCTTCTGTCTTTTGGCTTGGGGACCGTGATCGTTATTGCTTCCTGGCTGGCATCACCCCAGAATCCAGATAGTGAGAAATTATCACCATATGAATGTGGCTTTGATCCTTTTTCTGATAGCCGGGGACGTTTTGACGTGCGTTTTTACCTGGTTGCTCTGCTCTTTATTATTTTTGATCTTGAGGTTGCGTTTTTATTTCCCTGGGCGGTCTCTCTGGGTGAATTGGGGGTGGCTGGTTTTTGGTCGATGGTCATTTTTCTGATCATTCTCACAGTTGGTTTCATCTATGAATGGCGCAAAGGTGCTTTGGAATGGGAGTAAATTTGATGGATCAGTCTTCTCGAATCCCCAGACATACCGGGAAATTTGATCCTATAACCGGTATTTTGCAAGAGAGGGGGTTTGCCATTACTCAGCTTGACCGGTTGGTTGGCTGGGCGCGTAGTGGTTCTCTTTGGCCGATGAGTTTTGGCCTGGCTTGTTGTGCGGTTGAGATGATGCAATCAGCAGCCAGCCGCTATGATTTTGATCGTTTTGGGGTAGTGTTTCGTCCGAGTCCCCGCCAGTCTGATGTGATGATTGTTGCGGGTACTTTGACCAATAAAATGGCTCCTGCTTTGCGCAAGGTTTACGACCAGATGGCTGAGCCGCGCTGGGTTATTTCGATGGGGAGTTGTGCCAATGGCGGTGGGTATTACCATTATTCTTATTCTGTGGTGCGTGGTTGTGACCGTATTGTTCCGGTTGATGTCTATGTTCCCGGCTGCCCTCCGACTGCCGAAGCATTGCTGTATGGGGTTCTCCAGCTACAGAAAAAAATTCGCCGGACCGGTTTTATACGTCGCTGAATAGTAAGGCTGGATAGTAAGATGGAGATATGAGCAATGGAATTGATCAGATGAACAGCGTTGGGGCGGATCCCGGTCTGGAAGATCTGGCTGAGCGTTTGTCGTCTTTTCTTGGTGACGGGTTGGGCGAGACGGTCTTTTCCCATGGCGAGATGACACTCTGGACCGATCCGGAACATAGTTTGCGTGTTTTGACGGTCCTGCGTGATGATCCTGCCTGTGCGTTTAAGGTGCTGGTTGATATCTGCGGCACTGACTATCCGGAGCGTGAGAAACGTTTTGAGTTGGTTTATCATCTTCTCAGCCTATCCCAGAATTTGCGGATTCGCGTTAAATTAGCGGTGCGTGAAGATGAGGCGGTTCCCAGTGCAATCGGGGTATTTTCATCAGCCGCCTGGTATGAGAGAGAAGCCTGGGATTTGTATGGAATTCGTTTCTCTGGTCATCCGGATTTGCGCCGTCTGCTGACCGATTACGGTTTTGAAGGCCACCCCTTGCGTAAGGATTTTCCACTCACCGGTTATTTGGAGGTTCGTTATGATGATGAGAAAAAAAGCGTTGTTTACGAACCGGTCAATTTGACTCAAGAGTTTCGCAGTTTTGATTTTGACAGTCCGTGGGAAGGTGTTCCTCTGCCCGGAGATGAAAAAGCAACCCGGGCAGATGGTGATGATATGTCATCATGAGTGAGCGGCGCATTGAGAATTATAGCCTGAATTTTGGCCCTCAACATCCGGCGGCTCATGGTGTTTTGCGCCTGGTTCTCGAACTTGATGGGGAAATTGTCGAACGTGCTGACCCTCATATCGGTCTTTTGCATCGCGGTACCGAAAAGCTGATTGAGCACAAGACGTATCTTCAGGCCGTTCCGTATTTTGATCGTCTGGATTATGTTTCCCCAATGTGTCAGGAGCATGCGTATGCTCTTGCTGTTGAGCGGCTTTTGGGTATAGAAGCCCCGCTGCGTGCTCAATATATCCGCGTTTTATTCAGCGAGATCACCCGCATTCTCAATCATTGTCTCAATATCTCGACATTCGCGATGGATGTTGGGGCGATGACACCGTTTCTCTGGATGTTTGAGGAGCGGGAGATTTTAATGGAATTTTATGAGCGTGTTTCGGGTTCCCGCATGCATGCAGCCTATTTCCGTCCTGGCGGGGTTTATCGGGATTTACCCTCTGGTTTATCTGAAGATATATTCAGTTTTGCTGAGCGTTTTCCCCGATTGGTTGATGATATTGAGGGGCTTCTCAATGACAATCGTATTTTCCGTCAACGCTCGGTCGATATCGGGGTTATTGAGGCTCGTGATGCCTGTGATTGGGGTTTTTCCGGTCCGTGTTTGCGGGCTTCGGGGGTTGCATGGGATTTGCGGCGGTCTCAGCCCTATGATGCGTATGGTGAGATCGATTTTGATGTTCCGGTTGGCAAGAATGGTGATTGTTTTGATCGCTATTTGGTACGTGTTGAGGAGATGCGCCAAAGCTGTCGGATTATTCATCAGGTTTTGGAAAAAATGCCTGATGGTCCGGTTTTTTGTGAAGATGGTAAAATTGCCCCACCCAGACGCGATGACATGAAAGATTCGATGGAATCTTTAATCCATCATTTTAAGCTTTATACCGAAGGGTATCGGGTTCCGGCAGGTGAGGTTTATGCTGCTGTTGAGGCTCCCAAAGGTGAATTTGGGGTTTATTTGGTTGCTGATGGTGGCAACAAGCCCTACCGATGCAAAATTCGTGCGCCTGGATTTGCTCTGTTACAGGCATCTGATTTTCTGTCTAAAGGGCATATGCTGGCTGATATGGTGGCAATTATCGGCAGTCTTGATATTGTTTTTGGCGAAATTGATCGTTGAGAGCACATGACATGGATATGCCTCACAAAATCCCGGCCCCGGACTCTTTACAACCAAAACGGTTTACTTTCGGGACAAAAGCCAAAAGTCTGATTCCCGGTATCTTACGGCGTTATCCGGACCAGCATCGCCAAAGTGCTGTGATGCCGTTGCTGACATTGGCGCAGCAACAAAATGGCGGTTGGTTATCCCGGGCGGCGATGGATCATGTGGCAGAACTTCTTGGTATGCCGAGCATGCGGGTTTATGAGGTCGCGAGTTTTTACTCTATGTATAATCTTCGACCGGTGGGACGCCAGCATGTTGAGGTTTGTACGACCACGCCGTGTTGGTTGCGTGGCTCCGGGGATATTATTGAACGCTGCCAGAATGTATTGGGGATTGCGCCTGGTGGCGTATCGCGTGATGGTGCTTACAGCCTGGGCGAGGTTGAATGCCTTGGTGCATGTGTTAATGCACCGGTGGTTAAGATCAATCAGGATTATTACGAGGATTTAAATCCTGACAGGATAGAAGAAGTCTTGCGCGGGTTTGAGCAAGGTCGTCCGGCTGAACCGGGTCCTCAGTCGGCCCGCTCCTCCAGTGAACCGATGAAAACCAGTGAACCAGTGAAAACCCGCCGTAAAGGCAGGTCGTCGATACGATCATCGAAATCCGGAAATGCCGGGAAGAGGCACTAAATGTTAAGCGATACAGATCGTATTTTTTCTAATCTTTATGGTTTTAAGGGTTGGCATTTGGCCGCAGCTCGTCGGCGGGGCGATTGGCGGGGAACCAAAAATTTGTTAGCCAGGGGACGCGAATGGATCATCAACGAGGTTAAACAGAGCGGTTTACGCGGACGCGGGGGGGCTGGTTTTGCTACCGGTGTGAAATGGTCTTTTATGCCTAAAAATTCTGATGGCCGACCGCATTATTTAGTCATCAATGCCGATGAGGGGGAACCCGGGACCTGTAAAGATCGTGATATTCTGCGCCATGAGCCGCATAAATTGATTGAAGGGGCGTTATTGGCATGCTTCGCCATTGGTGCGCAAACCGGTTATATATACGTAAGGGGTGAATTTCACCGCGAGGCAGCCATTCTCAATGAGGCTATTATGGAGGCCCGGGAAGCCGGTTTGCTTGGCAATGATGCCTGCCATTCCGGTTGGTGTTGTGATCTTCATGTTCATCTGGGGGCCGGAGCCTATATCTGTGGTGAGGAGACGGCTTTGATCGAAAGTCTGGAGGGGAAAAAAGGCCAACCGCGTCTTAAGCCTCCTTTCCCGGCCAATGTCGGTCTTTATGGATGTCCGACCACGGTCAATAACGTGGAGAGTATTGCTGTTGTGCCGACTATCCTGAGGCGGGGTGCGGCATGGTTTTCCGGTTTGGGCAGTGATAACAATACCGGAACCAAAATCTTCTGCATTTCCGGCCATGTTGAAAAGCCGTGTAATGTTGAGGAGGAAATGGGTATTCCTTTGCGTGAACTCATTGAGACTCATGCCGGTGGTGTGCGTGGTGGCTGGGATAATCTTCTGGCGGTTATTCCCGGCGGGTCATCGGTGCCGTTATTGCCGCAATCAATCTGTAATGATATTGCGATGGATTTTGATTCCCTGCGCCAGGTTGGCTCTGGTCTTGGCACAGCAGCGGTGATTGTCATGGATCAGACCACTGATATTGTTCGGGCGATTGCGCGTTTATCGGCTTTTTACCGCCACGAATCCTGTGGACAATGTACACCATGTCGTGAGGGTTCTGGTTGGTTGATGCGTATGATGGATCGTATGGTTTCCGGGGATGCGCGCATTGAAGATATTGATGTTCTTGACCAGGTGACCCGCCAGATTGAGGGCCATACCATCTGTGCGCTGGGTGATGCTGCTGCCTGGCCGGTTCAGGGTCTCATTCGTCATTTTCGCGGTGAGATAGAGCGGCGTATTTTGAGGCGTCAGATGGTTGCTCAGCCTGGTATTAAGGCTGAGGATTCCGCACCTGGCGTTCAGGCTGCCTGACCGGGATAAGGAGTATAAAGATGCCGGTATTGACCATTGATGGGCGGGAAGTTGAGGTTCCTTTTGGCTATACTGTTTTGCAGGCCTGTGAGAAAAGCGGCATCGAAATTCCGCGCTTTTGTTATCATGAGCGTCTGTCGATTGCCGGGAATTGTCGTATGTGTCTGGTTGAGATGGAACGCTCTCCCAAGCCGGTTGCTTCTTGTGCCATGCCGGCTGCTGACGGTATGGCGATTCGCACCAACAGTGATCTTGTCCGGGCGGCTCGTCAGGGTGTGATGGAATTTTTGCTGATCAATCACCCTCTTGATTGTCCGATTTGTGATCAGGGTGGTGAATGTGATCTTCAGGACCAGGCCTTATTTTATGGCCGTCACTTTAGTCGCTATACTGATGAAAAGAGGGCGGTGGAAGAGAAGGAATTCGGGCCGCTGATTCAGACGGCGATGACCCGCTGTATTCATTGTACCCGTTGTATTCGATTTTCTACCGAAGTGGCTGGTGTGGAAGATTTAGGGGCTACCGGGCGCGGTGAAGATATGGAGGTCGGGACATATGTCGAAAAAGCCCTGAGTTCAGAATTATCCGGTAATATGATTGATCTGTGTCCGGTTGGCGCATTGACGTCAAAGCCGTATGCTTTTGCCGCACGTTCCTGGGAATTGCGTAAGACCGAAAGCATTGATGTTATGGATGCGGTCGGGAGTCATATCCGGGTTGATTCCCGTGGTTCTGAGGTGATGCGGGTTTTGCCGCGCCTCAATGAATCGATTAATGAGGAATGGATTTCCGATAAGACTCGTTTTGCGTATGACGGGTTGCGCCGCCAGCGTCTTGATCGCCCATATATGCGTAAGGGTCGGCGTTTGGTTGAAGCTGATTGGCCGGATGTTCTGGCTGTGGTGGCCCGGCGTATCAAGCGGGCATCTCCGGATCGTTGGGGAGCGATTGCCGGTGATCTGGCTTGCTGTGAGTCGATGTTTGCTCTGAAAAATCTGATGGATCGTCTGGGGGTACCGCATCGTGACTGTCGCCAGGATGGCGGGTTTCTTGATCCCAGATCCCGGGTTAGTTATCGTTTCAATACCAGTATTGCAGGCATTGAGAAGGCAGATCTTTGTTTACTCATTGGTTGTAATCCCCGTATTGAGGCCCCGATTATCAATATTCGTTTACGCCGGCGGTTTCTCCAGGGTGGGTTGACGATTGGCCGTATTGGGCGGGCCGGGGATGACTTAACCTATCCTTGTAAGGAATTGGGCAATCAACCTGCTTTGATGACACAGATTATTAAAGGGTCGCATGCTTTTTCCCGGTTGCTCCGTGCGGCTCAGCGTCCAATGCTGATCCTTGGTACGGCTGCTCTTGCCAGACCTGACGGGGCGATGATTCTCGGTGCTGCATACCGCCTGGCGGAGCAATTTGGTTTGGTGAGCGACCATTGGAACGGTTTCAATGTCCTTCATACAGCAGCATCACGGGTGGGTGGCCTTGATATTGGTTTCACACCGGGCAAAGGCGGTTTTGATGTTTCCGGGATGCTGCGGGCTGCTCAGCATAATCGGCTGGATCTGGTCTATTTACTGGGCGCTGATGAACTCGATATGGCTCCGTTTAAGAAAACCTTCGTGATTTATCAGGGCCATCATGGCGATGCCGGGGCTGAGCATGCGGATATTGTATTGCCTGGTGCGGCGTATACTGAAAAAGACGCGACCTATGTCAATACTGAAGGGAGGGTTCAACAAGCCCTGGCGGCGGTTCAACCACCCGGTGAGGCGCGTGCGGACTGGAAAATCATCCGCGCCCTTGCCGGGGCATTGAATCTGGACCCTGGGTATCGTGATCTTTCTGGCTTGCGCGCGCGTATGCAAGAAAGTGTCCCGGCATGGTCAAAGGATGACGGAATGGCTGCTGATTCGTGGCGATCCTTCGGGAGGTCCGGGCGCATTGGGGCTGCTCCTTTCGGTAAGGGACCACATAATTTCTATATGACCAATGCCATTTCCCGATCTTCGGAAACAATGGCACGCTGTGTTGAGGCGTTTGTCACCCCATCGCATGCCCGTAACGGCAAGGGGGGCTGAATGCTACACGCAGTTTGGGATGCTTATCTTATGCCCGGTATTTGGATTGTGGCTAAAATTGTGGCTCTGATTGTGCCGCTGATGGTCGGGGTGGCCTATCTTACATATTTTGAGCGTAAGGTGATTGCCGCGATGCAGCTACGCAAGGGGCCGAATGTTGTGGGTCCCTTTGGGCTTGGGCAGCCTTTGGCTGATGGTCTTAAGTTGTTTACCAAGGAAACCATCATTCCGACTCGTGCCAGCCCGGTGGTGTTTCTTT
The DNA here is from genome assembly GCA_965199175.1 of Alphaproteobacteria bacterium. Taxonomy (GTDB): domain Bacteria; phylum Pseudomonadota; class Alphaproteobacteria. Next base: position 917,409 of record OZ240684.1, on the reverse strand, counting down.
TGGCCCCGGTTTTGACATTTTCTCTCAGCCTGGTGGCATGGGCGGTGATTCCGGTTGGTGATGGTCTGGTTCTGTCTGATATCAATGTTGGGGTTCTTTATCTTTTTGCCATTTCTTCACTGGGTGTTTATGGCGTTTTGATGGCTGGCTGGGCCAGTAACTCCCGGTATGCTTTTCTGGGTGCATTGCGCTCGGCGGCTCAGATGATTTCCTATGAGGTTTCGATCGGTTTTGTCATCATTACTGTTTTGCTCTGTGTGGGTTCTTTGAATCTGTCGGAGATTGTCCGGGCACAATCTGAAACATGGTTTGCTCTGCCTTTATTGCCGATGTTTGTTGTCTTTTTTATTTCGGCTCTGGCGGAGACCAATCGTGCTCCTTTTGATTTACCGGAGGCTGAAGCTGAACTGGTTGCAGGCTATAATGTTGAATATTCCTCGATGCCGTTTGCCCTGTTTTTTCTGGGCGAATACGCGAACATGATTCTGATGAGTGCGATGACGGCTATTTTATTTCTCGGTGGTTGGCTTCCGCCGGTCGATGTTGCTCCTTTTAACTGGTTGCCTGGTCCGGTTTGGTTTATTCTTAAGATTGCTGCTTTGTTATTTGTATTTTTATGGGTCCGGGCGACTCTGCCGCGCTATCGTTATGACCAGCTCATGCGGCTGGGCTGGAAGGTATTTTTGCCTTTGTCGCTGGCCTGGGTTGTTTTGACTGCCGGGTATCTGACCTATGTCAGAAATATAGCGGGAGGGGGAGCATGATTTCTTTTAAGAGCAGCCTGCGCGCTTTCTTGCTGGTCGAGATTCTGGGCGGCTTATGGATGACGTTGAAATATTTTTTCAAACCCAAAGCGACCCTGAATTACCCGTTTGAGAAAGGACCCATCAGCCCGCGTTTTCGTGGTGAGCATGCGTTGCGCCGCTATCCGTCAGGTGAGGAGCGCTGCATTGCCTGCAAACTCTGTGAGGCGGTCTGCCCGGCCCAGGCAATTACGATTGAGGCAGAACCACGGGCCGATGGTTCGCGGCGTACGACTCGTTATGATATTGATATGACAAAATGTATTTATTGCGGTTTTTGTCAGGAAGCCTGCCCTGTTGATGCCATTGTTGAGGGGCCGAATTTTGAATTTTCTTCTGAAACCCGGGCTGAGCTTTTTTATGATAAGGAGCGTTTACTGGCCAATGGAGACCGCTGGGAACGCGCCTTAGCGACCAGTCTTGATTCCGATGCGCCCTATCGTTGAGAGTGATCTGCTGTTCCCGGTGAAAGGCCGCGACCGGTTGTGCGGCGGTGGATTATGGGCTTTCCGGGGAGGATGCTATGAGTGATCCGGCTGTTTTGCTTCCGGCTCTGGCTTTTTATTTCTTTTCCGGGATCACTTTGGGGGCGGCGATTATGGTTATTGTTGCCCGCAATCCGGTGCATTCGGTGTTGTTTCTGATCCTTGCTTTTTTCAGTTCAGCTGGTTTATTTTTGCTCAACGGTGCTGAATTCCTGGCCATGATTTTGATCATTGTTTATGTGGGGGCGGTTGCGGTTCTTTTTATGTTTGTGGTTATGATGCTTGATGTTGATTTGGCGCGCATTCGTGAGGGATTTCATGACTATCTGCCGGTGGGGGCCGTGATTGGATTGGTTCTGTTGGCGCAGTTGATTGTTGTGATTGGCGGATGGACAACCAAAGGGGTCGGTGTGGCTTCGGGTGAGCCGGTTTTGAGCTGGGGTTCAGCCGAGGCATTGGGTGCGGTGCTGTATACCGACTATATTTATTTATTCCAGGCAGCTGGTCTTATTTTGCTGGTGGCGATGATCGGGGCGATTGTTCTGACGTTACGCCGTCGCTCTGGTGTGCGCCATCAGAATATCACGGCTCAGATTGATCGGCGGGCTGAAGACAGCATTGAGTTGAAGAAACCCGGCATTGGCCAGGGCGTTGATTTTTAGAGGGCACGTCATGGTTTCGATCGGTCTTGGTCATTATCTGACGGTTTCAGCACTTTTATTTGTTCTGGGGGTGTTTGGTATTTTTCTCAACCGCAAGAATATTATCGTGATCTTAATGTCGATTGAGTTGTTGTTATTGGCTGTGAATATCAATTTCGTGGCTTTTTCCCATGTGTTACAGGATATCAGCGGCCAGGTTTTTGTGATGTTTATTCTGACGGTTGCGGCTGCTGAGGCGGCGATTGGGCTGGCTATTTTGACTATTTTCTTCCGCAATAAAGGCTCGATTGCGGTTGAAGATGTCAATCAAATGAAAGGATAGGAATAAAATGGTCAAAATCCCTCTTAAAATTTGTATCATTTTAGTATTCCTTTGCCTTCAAGGGGCAGCAATTTATCTTCCCGTAGGAGAACAAACAATTGCCCGTTTAATTGATTTTGATATTACTCAATATACTGATGGGTATAAAATTTTATTTCTTTTGGTTCTTGGTTTTATAGCTAACATTTTTTACTTAATAATTGTTTCAATTACTTTGGTTATATTTGATTTTATTTTTTTTAGAGTAAATAAATTAAGAAGAACTAAAGTAAATAAATTAAGAAGAAATCGTATGTTAAAAAAAATATATCGTATGTTAAAAAAAATATATAGTAGTTTTCAAAAAGATAAAATGCTAATGGAAAATATTTTTCACGGTCGTTTATATGATATAAATGTTATAAATATTTTTAAGGTATTTATTATTGTTTTATTATTATCTTTATTTATTGGATTTATGATCAAATTTATTTTTTAATAATAATATATTGGGATATAATTTTAATTATTAAAATTTTAATAATTAAGAAAATTTTTTCAACCTCAGCAAACCTTCAAAACCACCACCAAACCCTGTTCATCCAGAAAACAGGCTGCTGCCCGCCCCCGGAAAAAACGCCAGACATCCAAAAGAACACCGGCGGGTTGATCCCGTCACCTTGTATCTGTCGGCTGATCAACCATTGGATTGATTCTGCGTCTCAATAGACCCTGCACAGATTGATACAGAACCGATCAATTCAGCAAAGCGTCCGCCCGACCGTACAGACCAAACCATACAGACTAAACCGCAAGAATCAGACCGCACAGACCAGACCGTATACATCAGGCTATACCGGCCAAACAGAAAGGCCCTTTTTTTATGCTCTATCAAGCGGCGGTTTTTTTGCCATTGCTCGGTGCCATCCTGGCTGGACTAGGGGGGCGGAGCCTGGGGGTCCGGGCCTCCCAGATGGTGACCTGCGTCCTCATGCTGATGGCAGCAGCAATTTCGGTATGGCTGTTTATGGATGTGGCTCTTGCCGGCAATGCCGGGATGATTGAGCTGGCTCCCTGGATTAGTTCAGGAGATTTTTCGGTTTCCTGGTCACTGCGTTACGACACGCTGACCGCGGTCATGGTGGCGGTGGTCAATATCGTTTCCAGCATGATCCATATTTATTCGGTCGGCTATATGGAAAAAGACCCCCATAAGCCGCGCTTTTTTGCTTATCTCAGCTTGTTTACGTTTTTCATGCTGATGCTGGTCACCAGCGACAATCTGATACAGCTGTTTTTTGGTTGGGAAGGGGTTGGGCTGGCTTCTTATCTCCTGATTGGCTTTTGGTATGATCGCCCCTCAGCCAATGCGGCCGCTTTGAAGGCTTTTGTTGTCAACCGGGTGGGTGATTTTGGCTTTTTGCTTGGGATTTTAGCGATTTATCTCCTGTTTGGGAGTGTCAGTTTTGATACAATTTTTGCTCAGGCCTCTTTGATGGCGGAGCGTCAATTTCTGTTTCTTGGTTTTGAGCTTCATGCGCTCAGCGTCATTGGTCTTCTGCTCTTTATCGGGGCGATGGGTAAATCGGCTCAGATTGGTCTGCATACCTGGTTGCCTGATGCGATGGAGGGACCGACCCCGGTTTCTGCACTCATTCATGCCGCCACAATGGTCACCGCCGGTGTGTTTATGGTTGCCCGCATGTCACCCTTGCTGGAATACGCCCCGGAAGTTTTGACTTTTATCACTGTGATTGGTGCGCTGACGGCCTTTTTTGCGGCCACCGTTGCCTTGACTCAAACCGATATCAAGCGGGTTATTGCCTATTCGACCTGTAGCCAGCTTGGTTACATGTTTTTTGCTTGTGGTGTTTCGGCATATGGGGCGGCGGTTTTTCATCTGATGACCCATGCTTTTTTTAAGGCGTTGTTGTTCCTGGGGGCCGGGTCAGTCATTCATGCCATGTCTGATGAGCAGGATATGCGCCGTATGGGTGGTCTGGCACGTCATATCCGGATGACGTATCTTTTGATGTGGGTTGGCTCGCTGGCTTTGATGGGGGTGCCGTTCTTTGCCGGCTATTACTCCAAGGATATCATTCTGGAAGCAGCCTGGGCAGCCGATAGTCTGGTTGGCTCTTTTGCCTTTGTACTGGGTCTGGCGGCTGCTGTACTCACCGCTTTTTATTCCGGGCGCCTGTTGTTTATGACGTTTCACGGAACCCCCAGAGCTGATGAGCAAACCATGGCTCATCTTCATGAATCGCCACCGGTGATGATCATTCCTCTGCTCGTTTTGGCTTTTGGGGCCCTGTTTTCAGGCTATCTTGGGTATGAAATATTTGTCGGTGCGCAGCGACTCGATTTCTGGGTTGGTAGTATTACATCCCTTGGGGATCCGATTGCCGCTGCTCATCATGCGCCGGCCTGGGTTAAATTGTCACCGGTTGTGATGGCGGCTCTTGGTTTTTCGGCTGCTGTAATTGCCTATGTGATGATTCCCGGTCTGCCCGAAGCATGTGCACGTATTGCACCGGGTATGTATCGTTTTTTGCACAATAAATGGTATTTCGATGAATTCTATGACCGGGTATGTGTCCGTCCGGCCATGATACTGGGGCGGGGTTTGTGGAAGTCCGGTGATGGCGATGTGATTGATGGTGTCGGTCCCAATGGTGTTGCTGCCTCAATCATGAATTTGGGACGACGGATCATGGCGTTGCAGACCGGCTATCTCTACCATTATGCCTTTGCCATGATTATCGGGGTAACCGCATTGGCCGGTTGGTATTTGTATGTGATCATGGGGGCAGCCGGTGTTCGGGTGCCTGAACCGATGATGGGGGGGTGACAGTCATGGATGTTCATCTGCCCATTCTTTCTTTGCTGACATTCACACCGCTGATTGGTGTGCTCCTGATTTTTACAGCCCGTGGTGAGCAGGACGATATCGCTCGGGCTTCGCGTGCTGTTGCTCTTTGGACATCAGCGGTTGTCTTCCTTTTATCTTTATGGCTGATCACCGGCTTTGATGCCAATGAGAGCGGGTTTCAATTTGTTGAAACCAAAGATTGGCTCTCGGGTTTTGGTATTGATTACCGGATGGGAGTTGATGGCATTTCGGTTTGGTTCGTTGTGTTATCAGCTTTTCTGACACCGGTTTGCATTCTTGCCAGCTGGGATTGCATCACCAGCCGTGTGCGTGAATATATGTGTGCATTCCTGGTGTTGGAAACTTTGATGATCGGGATGTTTTGTGCTCTCGATCTGGTTGCTTTTTACGTCTTTTTTGAGGGTGTTTTGATCCCGATGTTTTTGATCATCGGGATTTGGGGCGGGGCACGGCGCATCTATTCGGCTTTTAAGTTTTTTCTCTATACCTTGCTGGGATCGGTGTTGATGTTGGTCGCTTTGCTGGTGATTTACGCTGAGACCGGAACAACCAATATTATGACTCTGTTGACGACACCGATTGATCCTGGTTTACAGACCTGGCTCTGGCTGGCTTTCTTTGCTTCTTTTGCCGTCAAAGTCCCCATGTGGCCTTTCCATACCTGGTTGCCGGATGCCCATGTTGAGGCACCAACAGCCGGATCGGTCATTCTGGCCGGTGTTTTGCTGAAGATGGGGGGGTATGGTTTTCTGCGTTTTTCTTTGCCAATGTTTCCCGATGCCTCAGCATTTTTTGCACCCCTTGTCTATATCCTGAGTGTTGTTGCCATTATCTATACATCTCTGGTTGCCCTGGCTCAGGAGGATATGAAAAAACTCATCGCTTATTCCTCTGTTGCTCATATGGGTTTTGTAACCATCGGCATTTTTACCGCCAATATGCAAGGAATCCAGGGGGCGATTTTTCAGATGCTTTCCCATGGCGTGATCTCGGCGGCTTTATTCCTGTGTGTTGGGGTGGTTTATGATCGCATCCATAGCCGTGCGATTGTTGATTATGGGGGTCTGGTTCATCGCATGCCGGCCTATGCGATGATTTTTATGATTTTTACGATGGGATCTGTGGGTCTGCCTGGTACCAGCGGTTTTGTGGGTGAATTGTTAAGTTTGGCCGGGGCATATCAGGTTTCGAGTTTACTGGCCCTGGGTGCGGCAATCGGGATTATTTTGGGGGCTGCCTATATGCTGCATCTTTATCGGCGGGTCATTTTTGGTCCTTTGGTTCATGAGCGTCTGAAGGCGATTCTTGACCTCAATCCGCGCGAAGTTGCGCTATTGGTCCCGTTGGTTTTTCTGGTGATTTGGATGGGGGTTGCTCCGGGGGATATTCTGGATTTAACCACCCCGGCGGTGGAAAATTTGATCAATACTGTCGAAGTTGCCCGGGATTCGGGACATTTGGCAATGCGTTAGCTGTTTGATGACAGCCTACAGGAAACGGCGATGCCTGCACTCTTTGAACTGACTGTTCTTCTTCCTGAAATTCTCCTGTCTGTTGCTGGCATGGGGTTGCTGGTCTGGGGTGTTTTCATGGGTGAGGCGGTGTCGCGTCTTCTTGGGCGGTTGGTTGTACTGGTGATGCTGGTGGCTGTTTTTGTCGAAAGTTTTCACGGCGGCCAGGGTTTGATTGTGATGTCCGGCATGTTTATTGATGATTCGTATGCCGCATTTATGAAAATCCTGGTTTTGTTGGCTTCTGCTTTGACTTTAATCTTTTATTTTGACTACCAGGGTCGCCTTGATGGTCAGCGAATCGAATATCCGGTTTTGGTGCTGTTTGCTACGCTTGGCATGATGATGATGATTTCAGCCAATGATCTGCTGGCTGTTTATCTGGGCATCGAATTACAGAGTCTTTCTCTTTATGTTTTGGCGGCTATTCAGAGAGATAACCTGCGGGCCAGTGAGGCGGGTTTAAAATATTTTGTTTTGGGGGCTTTATCTTCAGGATTGTTGCTGTACGGCATTTCCCTGATTTACGGTTTTGCCGGATCAACCAATTTCACGGTTCTTGCTGATGTCCTGGCTGGTCCGGGGATGCAAGCGGATCTGGGAATTCTGTTTGGTCTGGCTTTTGTTATGGCTGGTTTGGCCTTTAAGGTTGCGGCGGCTCCTTTCCATATGTGGACGCCTGATGTTTATGAGGGTGCCCCGACGCCGGTGACTGCTTTTTTTGCGGCTGCTCCGAAAATTGCGGCTGTTGCTTTACTGATTCGGGTGGTTGCAGGACCCTTTGAAGGGTTAGGGCTGGCCTGGACTCAGATTATTGTTTTTCTCGCTGTCTTATCGATGATTGTGGGTTCTTTTGGTGCCCTTAATCAGACCAATATAAAGCGATTGATGGCCTATTCCTCGATTGGTCATGTGGGGTTTGCTCTGCTTGGTCTGGCTGCCGGGACCCGGGAAGGTGTGGCCTCAATTATCCTTTACATGACCATCTATCTGTTTATGACTGTGGGGGTTTTTGCGGTCATTTTGTGTATGCGGCGCCAGGGCCGGATGATTGAAGCCATTGATGATTTGGCCGGTCTTTCGAAAAGTCATCAGTTTCTGGCGGCGGTTCTGGCGATTTTGATGTTTTCTATGGCCGGGATTCCTCCTTTGGCAGGTTTTTTTGCTAAATTTGCGGTTTTTATGGCTGCCGTGAACGCCGGATTATATATCCCGGCAGTAATTGGTGTTTTAGCCAGTGTGGTGGCGGCGTATTACTCTTTACGTATTGTCAAATTGGTGTATTTTGATGATCTGAGCCAGGTTTTTGACCGTATTATCAGCCGTGATATCCGTATTATCCTCGGGGTGACGGCTCTGTTTACGTTACTGTTTTTTGTTTATCCGGCACCGGTTTTTGAGGCCGCTTTAAGGGCTGCTGAGGCAGTTTCTGTTGGTCCTTTGCCTTGATCGCCCTTTAGATTTTTATCAATGCGGTGGTCGGGGGTTGATTTCTGACCTGTTTGATTGTTTGTCCGGCTTTTTGGTGAAGATTGCTCAGGGTCTTTGGCTTTTCTGGTCAATGTTTTTTTGAGTATGGGCCCTTTCTCTTCAGGGTTCTCGTATTTTAATGCGTTGTTTTCCTTTAACGCCTTATTATAGATGATCGGTTGTTTCAAAGCGTTCAATGAAGCCATTTTATTCTTATCAGGACATTGCAACAAAGATGAAACTGCTCGCTGTTTCAATATAAAGGCATGTAAGAGCGATCAGATAAAGGAAGCATAAGCGTGGTACAGATTTTAGAGCCTCATTTTACTCTTCATCGATATTCAATTCTGGGCAGCACCAATGATGAGGCGCGGCGACTGGCTGATATCGGGGCGGCAGAGGGTGCTGTGATCTGGGCTGAGCGCCAAACGGCAGGTCGGGGACGCCATGGTCGTCTATGGGTTTCGGATCCGGGTAATTTATTTGTCTCAATGATTCTGCGTCCGGGTGCAGCAGCGGCCCGGGCCGGAGAACTGAGCCTGTTGGCGGCAGTCGCTGTAGCCGAAGCATTGAATGATATTCTGGTCACCAGTGGTTCGGAGGCAAAACTTCATTGTAAATGGCCGAATGATATTTTAATCGATGGAATGAAAGTAGCCGGTATTTTGATTGATACTGTTGCGGGGGATGGCCGGTTCATTTGGTGTGTGGTTGGTATTGGGGTTAATTTGGCTTCTTCTCCGGAAAACATGGCCGGTCAGGCTACGTATCTGAATGCCCATCTGGGTGATCACAAGGCAATGGTATCGGTTGTTGAGGCGATGCAGAATATTCTCCCCAGGTTATGGGAATGGTATACATGTTGGTGCCAGCCAGCTCCCGGAGGCGGGTTTGGTCCGGTTCGGGAAGCCTGGGAAGCCCGGGCATATGTTCCGGATCATCCTTTGGTGGTTGATACGGGTCTTGGTCGGGTTTCCGGCCATTATGACGGATTGGATGAAGATGGTGCTTTGTTGCTCACCGACTCCAGCGGTATGTATCATCGGATTATGGCGGGTGATGTTCTTCTGAATGATAAAGTCTAGGCGTTGGTTGATGTTATTGCGGGCGTTTTTTTAAGTATGCTTCTTACCATCGACTCAGGGAACAGTAATGTTGTTTTTGCCATCTATGATGGCCGGGTTTTGCGCGGATGCTGGCGTATCTCCAGCGATCTCAACCGCACAGCTGATGAATATGCGGTTTGGTTGGCTCAGGTCATGGATCTTGCGGGGTTTGGGATTGATCAGATCCGTGATGTGGTGATTGCCAATGTCATGCCTGCGGCTCAGCGTTCTTTATCATTGCTCTGCCAGCGTTATTTTTCCTGTGATCCTTTGATGATTAGTGCTGAGGAAGATGATGCGGGGCAGATGCTGGATTTTGGTTTTGGGATTCAGGTTGATAACCCATCGGAAGTCGGCCCGGATCGTCTGGCTAATGTTGCTGCGGTTAATGATGATTCCAGGTTGCCGGCTATTGTGATTGACTTTGGTACTGCAACGACATTTGATGTGATTGATGATCAGGGCCATTATCGTGGTGGTGCGATTGCTCCGGGGATTAACTTATCCATCCGGGCTCTCCATGCAGCAGCAGCGCGTCTGCCATTGATTGGGGTTAGAAAACCCAGGACCATCATCGGTCAATCAACTGTGACTGCCATGCAATCAGGTATTTATTGGGGCTATATTGGCATGATTGATGGTTTGGTTGAGCGTCTTTCGTCTGATCTTGAGCGGTCCGGTTTTGGAAGCTCTGATCCCTATTTGGTTGCCACGGGTGGTTTGGCTTCGGTTTTCCAGGGTGTTGCGCGATCAATTACCCATATTGATCCTGACTTGACTCTCAGGGGATTACTTTGTCTCTATCACCGTAACCGGAGATCACCAGCGTGAATAGGATGATGTTCGGGTTCAGGGTTTGCAGGCTTCGTCCCTGCGGATTATATGCGTGGTCTTTGAAACATGATTCCTGTCAGCGAGGTTGGTATTGGTGAGTTCTCAGCTATCTCAGCAGCTTGATCCGGATTTTGTTCCGGGCCATGAACTGCTTTTTGTACCGCTTGGTGGGGCTGGTGAAATTGGCATGAATCTCAATCTATATGGCTGTGATGGTCATTGGTTGATGGTTGATTGCGGCATCGGCTTTGGTGACGATACGACTCCGGGTGTTGACATTATGATGCCTGACCCTGGATTTATTTTGGGTCAGGTGGATCGTCTCTCTGGTCTTGTTTTGACTCATGCCCATGAGGATCATTTCGGGGCTATTCCGTATTTTTGGGATCAGTTGGGCTGTCCGGTTTTTGCGACACCTTTTGCTGCGGCTGTGTTACGCCGGAAGTTACAGGCAGCACCAGATGCGCCGAAAGTTGATATCCGTGAAATTCCCTGTGGTGGTTGCTTTGATATTGGTCCGTTTGGATTGCGTTATGTTGGTCTGACACATTCGATTCCAGAAGCCCAGGCCGTGATGATCCGAACTGGCTATGGAACGGCTCTTCATACTGGTGACTGGAAACTGGATGACACCCCCTTAAGCGGTCCGGCAACCGATATTGATGCTTTGCGTCAATGTGGTGCGGAGGGTGTTGATGCTTTGATCTGTGATTCAACCAATATTATGTCTGAACATTCGGCAGGTTCAGAAAACGAAGTGCGTGAAAATCTGATCTCTCTGGTTTCTGATTACCAGGATGTCCGGGTAGCGGCGACTTGTTTTGCATCTAATATTGCCCGTTTAGAGAGTCTTGCATTGGCGGCGGCTGAAAATGGGCGTGCGGCTGTTTTAGTGGGTCGTTCTCTTCATCGATTTTCTCAGGCTGCCCGGGAATGCGGGTATCTGCGTGATGTTCCGCCTTTGATGGGGGAAGATGACTTATCGGAAATTCCCCGTGATAAAGCCTTGCTGATTTGCACTGGTTGCCAGGGCGAACCTCAGGCTGCTTTATCGCGGATTGCTACCGGATATCATCCGGCTGTTACGTTGTCCTCAGGGGATGTGGTGATTTTTTCATCCCGGGTTATTCCGGGCAATGAGCAGGCGGTGGCACGTACCCAGAATCGTCTGGTTGCTGCGGGTGTGGAGGTGGTTACCGGGAAACATCACATGATTCATGTTTCTGGTCATCCTGGTCGTTCTGATCTGGAAAAAATGTATCAGTGGCTTAACCCTGGCGTTGTCATTCCGGTTCATGGCGAAGCCCGGCATTTGCGTCAGCAGGCTTGTTTTGCTCAAGAATGTGGTCTTCCGGCTTCGGTGGTTGCTGAAAATGGTACTGTGGTTCGTTTGGCTCCTGGTGGGGCTGGCCCGGTTGGCTCGGTGTCTTCGGGTCGTTTGGCTCGTCATGGGGATCGTTTGATTCCCCTTGAGAGTGAGATTTTGCGCCAACGTAAAAAGATTATGTATAATGGGTCGGTGTTTTTGGCTGTTACTCTTGATCAGGCTGGGTCTTTGTTATCCGACCCGGTTTTGAGTGTCCCTGGTTTGTTGGATCCGAATCGTGACGGGGAGTTTATCGATGATCTTGCCGAATCCGTGGCTGAGGCTATTGAGAATCTCTCCGATCAACAGGCTTGTGATGACCAGGAAATTGTCCAGGTTGCACGCAAAGTGATGCGCCGTGGTTTCCGGTCCGGGATTGGATTGCGTCCCTGGATTGAGGTTCAGGTGATCCGGCTGGATCAGGCATATCTCCCGAAGCATTAAAGGAGAGCTGTCGGTACTGATTATGGCAGCTTGTGTGATCAGAAAACCGGATCATGGACAAAACGAGTGACTTGCACTTTACGCCATGCTCGGCTACTCAAAGGGAATGATTCGTCGTCTCAATCATATTGCGATTGCCGTTCCTGATATTGAGGCTGCGTGTGCACTCTATCGGGATGCGCTGGGCGGGGCTGTATCGGATATTGAGGATTATCCTGATCACGGGGTCCAGGTTGCATTTGTCGAATTGGCCAATACCAAAATTGAGCTTTTGTATCCCTTAGGTGAGGACTCACCGATTGCCGGGTTTTTGAAACGTAATCCCGATGGGGGGATTCACCATTTTTGTGTTGAGGTTGATGATGTTGAGGGTGCGCGGACACATTTAAGCAAGGCTGGTGTGCGTATTCTTGGTGAAGGTGGGGCTAAGATTGGTGCGCATGGGAAGCCGGTTTTGTTTCTCCATCCCAAGGATCTTCACGGGACCCTGGTTGAATTGGAGCAATCCTGAGCAATGGGTATTGCCGGCGGTATCGTGGTTTTTGTCATCTTGTGGTGGGTGGTGTTGTTTGCTGTTTTGCCGTGGCGGGCGCATCCTGCTGATCATCCTGGGGCCGGGCATGCGGAAAGTGCTCCGGAAAAACCGCGTATTGCTCTTAAATTTATCGTCACAACGGTGATCACGATTGTTTTATGGATCGTGTTTTATATGGTTGCGCAATCGGGTCTGGTGTCGTTCCGTCCGGTATAGGCGGCAATAGAGATACAGTCATTGCATGATTTTTGTGACGGATTTTACGACAGATTGTATGACGATGACAGGTTGCTTCTGCTTCTTTTTTTGAGTGTCATGAATGGGCTGGTGACGTGAGTTGGTATTGCGATGTTGCTCCCGGTCATCCGTGGCATGGTCCCTATCATGATCATCACTATGGTTTCCCCTTACGGGAGGATGCGGCGTTGTTTGGGCGTCTGGTGCATGAGATTCACCAGGCGGGTTTGAGTTGGCTGACTATTCTCAAACGCGTTGAGGGCTATGAACAGGCGTTTCAGGGATTCGATATTGATCGGGTTGCTGCTTATGGATCGCGTGATATTGAGCGTCTGATGTCTGACCGGCGTATTATCCGCAATCGCCGTAAAATTGAAGCCACCATTGAAAATGCCCGTCGTCTGGGTGTCATTCGGCAGAATTATGGCAGCTTTGTTGGCTGGCTTGATGCACATCATCCCCGTTCAGCCGATTTATGGTTGGCTCTGTTTAAGCATCATTTTGTTTTTGTTGGCCCGGAGATTGTCGGCGAATTTCTGATGAGCACCGGCTATCTCCCTGGGGCTCATCGGTCAGATTGCCCGGTTTATCAGCATATTGTCCGGCTCAACCCGCCCTGGATGCAGAAACGCAATGAACAGGGTGAGGATGACAGAGTGATACAGAGTGCTGTTGACAGCGATGCAATTTAATGAATTTAATTCAATTTTTATGGAAATACTTCCAAAAAACAGCACTCTACTCAAACACTACTCTACTCAAACAGCCGCTCTATGAAAGAGTGCTATACTGAAATATTGGATAGTCGCCCGGTCTGATCGGGTATCCTGTTGCCTGAGCAGTGAAAGATTTTGTGCGACAGGTCGGTATGATAGTATGCGTATCATAAGCGGTTTCCATAGCTATGATCAGCCTCTGAATGATTGGTATCTGTATGATGTTTGCGGCCATCTTTTTCATCTTTATCCTGTTCATGCTGGTTCTTTTGGCTGTTTGTCGCGGGTGGTTTGGGATGTTCTGTGGGCGTGATTGTATCTTTAGTATTGGTTTGAGCGGGATTTTTAGCGTTTTCTGGGTCTGTTCTGCTCAGGCGGAGGTAACATTGCGTGCTGGTTTGCCGCCGGATTGTCCGCCCGGTAGTCTGGCAGGCGATGGTGTTGCCTATGTTCCGGGTATTGATGCTCAGGGACGTCCGGTTGTTCCGGCCCGGGGGAAGGGAAACACCCCCTACAGGTTACCCGAAAGCGTGACATTTGATATTTCGGTCAATCCCCGTGATTATCTTGGCGGTCCGGAGCGTGATGCCAGGGCTGCTGCTGCCGCTGCTGCTTTGACTGCTGCCGAGACTGAAGTTGCCATTGCGACCACCGCCGCCCGCAAAGCCTTGAGCGATGCCCATTTTGTGGCTGGTTTTGCTCCATCGGTGATGAACCCGGCCGATGGTCAACGGTCAGCCATCATTGACCGGATTGATCAGGCTCTGGAACAGGCTGCATCGGCCACAGAGGCAAAAGAACGTCTGGCTGGTTTGGCGCAGAGTGTTGCGGCGAGCGAAGAAGCAACCCAACAACTGATCACGGACAGTGTTGATGGTGTCGCCAGAGGTGAAATTGACGCAATTTTAGCGGGTAAACCAATTTTAGACGGTGGCGATAAAAAACCGTCAGAGGGTAGTAATACGAAACCGTCAGAGGGTGGTGATGGGACATCGATTGCCACTCTGTTGGATACACTCGCAATGAATAAACTCACAAAAAAGCAGGATAACGCAAAAGAGCAGGATGAAAAAAACAGGCTGACGGCTCAAGCCATACGCCAGGCTACAGAACAGGCTCAGCTTGCTCCGACATTGGAAGAGCGCTTATCGCATTATGACAGAGCTGTCCAGGCGGCGAAAAAAAATCTTCCGGCCGATCATGATGACCTCAGGAAAATTCAATCAATTTTGGGGCAGGCGCAAGCGGCCAATCAAGCCCGGCTTTCGGGAACGTCTGTGCCTGAGATTCAATCTCTGGAGGATAGGATTTCCGATATTTCACGGACTTTGAGCAATAGAGGTGAAACGAGACGTGGAACTCTGGAAAATAGACGTAAAATTTCCAGATTATTACAGCAAGCCAGGGTCAGCAAAACCGCTGAAAAACGGATTCAATTTCTTGAAAAAGCTGTTGAACAAATACCAAAGTCGGTCAATCAGAAAGACCAGGCGGCCTTGCACCATTCCCTGGAACGTGCCAAGGCCGCCAATCGCATCCTTTCCAGGACGACCAAGGCCACCAATCAGATTAAAACACTCAGTACTCAAAATAACCAGGCAACACTCAGCCGTGATCACTTTACCCGTACCCGGCCCAATCAAACGATCCGGAAGCTGATCAATAAGGTGAATGAGCGGGTCGGAAAGGCTAAACAGGATCTTGAGGATACGTCTATTCGAGAACTGGTCAGGCGCATTACCAAAGACACCGCTGACCGGCCAGATCAGGCTCACTTACTCGGAGCTGCCCAGACCTACGAGCAATCATTAGCCCAGGCCAGTGCGGCATCTGCCGATGATCCGGCAGCGCGTTTGAGCCATCTTTCCCAGGGTCTTGCAGCTGTTGAATCCCTGGCTTCTTCGATTTTGAAAGAATATCCGGGAGTGACAAAAGAACGTCCTGCTGTGACCCAGGACGTCCCTTCAAAAATTACCCAGACCCGGGACGTCCTTTCAAAAATTACCCAAGCGCGTTTTGCACTCGAACATGCTCAAGCCGGGAATCAAGAGATGGTTGCGGTCGCCCTGGGTGGCAATACGGCTGCGGCCCGGGTTAGCCTGATGCAGGCCGGGGATGCTCAAACACAGGCCGGGGATGCTCAGGCACAGGTTGAGAAAGCCGGTCAGGAGTTGTTGGCTGCCACCAAAGCAGCATCCCATCACAATACCCCATTGGGTTCGATACAGCTGGGCCAGGTTGAGGTCGATCTGGCCAGTGGGCGTGTACATATTGATGGTCAGGAGGTTGGTTCTGCATCCGGGCCTTGCGGGGTCGGGCCTTCTGGTGCTGTTGATCGTTAAGCTGAAAAAAAAAGATCGGGTATGCGGTTTGTCTCTGGCCGGCAATGCTGCATCCTGTCATAACAGCATATGGATCATTTTTTACGTTAGCTACTCAGAGGTATTGAGTCTTTCTCATGCGTCTTTCTGGTTTTTTTGTTCCAACAGCTAAAGAAGCCCCGGCCGAAGCGGCCATTATCTCGCATCAGCTGATGCTGAGGGCTGGCATGATTCATCAGGAAACAGCCGGAATTTATTCCTGGTTGCCGTTGGGGTGCCGGGTTCTCAATAAGGTTGCGGCTATTGTGCGGGCAGAGCAGGATGCGGTTGGCTTTAATGAAATGCTGATGCCGACCATTCAGCCGGCTGATATCTGGCGGGAAAGCGGGCGCTATGATGCCTACGGTCCGGAGATGTTGCGCATCCGTGATCGCCATGATCGTGATATGCTCTATGGGCCGACCAATGAAGAAATGATTACCGCCATTGCCCGGTCTTATCTCACCAGCTATCGGGATTTACCGTTGCGGTTGTATCATATTCAGTGGAAATTCCGTGACGAGATTCGCCCTCGTTTTGGGGTCATGCGTGGGCGGGAATTTTTGATGAAAGACGCATATTCTTTTGACCGGGATGCCCGGTCAGCACGACAGGTCTATGACCAGGTTTTTGCTTCTTATCTGCGTATCTTTGCACGTCTGGGTCTGAAAGCGGTTGCGGTGCGTGCCGATACCGGCCCCATTGGCGGAGATATGAGCCATGAATTCCATATTCTGGCCGATACCGGGGAGAGTACTCTCTATTACGATGCGGCTTATGATGGTATTCTGCTGGAGGGTTCTCAAGCTGATACAGAGGTTCTGAGGTCGTTATATGCTGCTGATGCTGACATGCATGATCCGGCCTCCTGCCCGGTTGCGCCGGAGCGGTTGCGCCAGGCCCATGGCATTGAAGTTGGGCATATCTTTCATTTTGGTGATAAATATTCGGCCCCGATGAATTTGCGGGTTCAGGGGGCTGATGAAGAACGAATCACCCCTCAGATGGGATCTTACGGTATTGGCGTTTCCCGTCTGCCGGCTGCAATCATTGAGGCTTCTCATGACGAATCGGGGATCATATGGCCGGCTTCGGTTGCGCCGTTCCAGGTGGGTTTGATTGATCTTAAACCGGCTGACAGCCAATGTTCGGCTGTTGTTATGGATATGAAAACCAGATTGGAAAATGCTGGTCTTGATGTTTTGCATGATGATCGTGATATCCGGGCCGGGGAAAAATTCGCCGATATGGATTTAATTGGTTTACCCTGGCAGGTCACTATTGGTCCGCGTGGTCTTAAAAGCGGTCTTGTGGAAGTCAAGACTCGGGCTGACGGTCAACGCCGGGAATTATCCGTTGATGCGGCTGTGAATTGTTTGGTTGCTGCATGAAGCTGGTGTCGGGCTTTGTTGTTTTGCTTCACAATCTGGTTGTAGCGTGACGAGAAATTGATGACTGCGTTTTTGATCTGTCTGTTCTTTTGATTCATTCGTTCCTTTCATTCGCGTATTTTTTGATTCATCTGCTCCGATGTATTCCAGTGCCGAACGTCTGATTGCCTTTCGTTATTTAAGGCCCCGCCGTAAGGAGGGGTTTGTGTCGGTGATTGCCGGTTTTTCGCTGCTTGGTATTGCGTTAGGAGTGGGGACCCTGATTGTTGTCATGGCGGTGATGAATGGGTTTCGTCAGGAACTGCTTGAACGTATCCTTGGTCTCAATGGTCATATCGGTATTTATTCTCAACAGGATCGTCATGTCACCCATTATGATGCCTTGGTTGAGCAACTGCGCGGGGTTGAGGGGGTGGTGCATGTTGCGCCATTGGTTGAGGGTCAGGTCATGGCATCGGCCAATGGTATTGCCCGGGGGGCAATGGTTCATGGGTTGCGTCCGGCTGATTTTGCGGCTCGTCCTATTTTGGCCGATAGCATCACTCAGGGTCATCTGACCGATTTTCATGGTCGTGATTCGGTAATTATCGGCACCCGTCTGGCTGAGGCAATGGGGCTGAGGGTTCATGATCCTGTGACATTGATCTCACCCCAGATGAACCGTACAGCATTCGGAGCCGCACCGCGTTTACGGGCTTATCGGGTTGCCGCGATTTTTGAAGTCGGTATGTATGAATATGACAGCAGCTTTATCTTTATGCCGCTTGAGGCGGCTCAGATCTATTTCAAAACCGGGCCGGCGGCGGTAACCGGTCTGGAGGTTGTGACCACTGACCCGGTTGAAATTGACCAGGCTGCGCAGCGTTTGGGTGGTGTCCTGGGTCCTCAATACCGGATTTTGAGTTGGCAGCAAGCCAATTCTGGTTTTTTTAACGCCATTCAGGTCGAGCGTAATGTCATGTTTTTGATCCTGACATTGATTATTCTGGTTGCTGCTTTCAACATTGTTTCCAGCATGATTATGCTGGTCAAAGATAAGAGTATGGATATTGCGGTCTTGCGGAGTCTGGGGGCAACCCGTGGGTCTGTTTTGCGTATTTTTATTTTGTCCGGGGCCACGATTGGGGTGGTTGGGACAGCTTTGGGCTTTACGGCTGGTCTTGCTTTTGCCGAAAATATTGAGTCCATTCGCCGTTGGCTGGAGATGTTTACCGGTGGTGATTTATTCTCGGCTGAGATTTATTTTCTCTCCCGGCTTCCGGCTGTGGTTGATCCGGTTGAGGTTGCTGTCGTGACTGGCATGGGTTTGGGGTTATCTTTTTTGGCAACCTTATATCCGGCCTGGCGGGCTGCTACGTTGGATCCGGTTGAGGTTCTGCGTTATGGATAATGCCGGGGAGGGTGATCAGGATACGTCTGGTGGTCAGGATATGTCTAGTGGTCAGGATACGTCTTATGTGAGTGATGCTGCGTTGCGGCTGGCGGGGATCAGGCATGGTTTTTTCCAGGGTTCGGACCGTCTGGATGTGTTGCGTGGTATTGACCTGGTGGTTGCTCCCGGTGAGATTGTGGCCCTGGTCGGACCATCGGGGGCTGGCAAATCGACTCTGCTGCATATCGCTGGTTTGTTAGAAAAACCGGACCAGGGGAGTGTTGAGATTGCCGGCTATGATGTGGCTGGTTTGAATGATAATAAACGCACGGCGTTGCGCCGGGGTTCTATCGGCTTTGTGTATCAACAGCATCATTTATTGCCGGAATTCTCGGCCGTGGAGAATGTCTCGATTCCGCAAATTTTTGCCGGATTGTCCCGGCGTGATGCTCACCGCCGATCAAAGGATTTACTGGATATGATGGGTCTTTCTGCCCGTTTTTCCCACCGTCCTTCGCAGCTTTCAGGTGGTGAACAGCAACGGGTGGCGATTGCCCGGGCATTGGCCAATGTCCCACAGTTATTTCTGGCTGATGAGCCGACCGGTAACCTTGATGAGGATACGGCTGAACGGGTCTTTTCGGAAACTGTGTCTTTATTAAACACGTTGGGCATTGCGGCACTGGTTGCGACTCATAATATTCATCTGGCACAGCGCATGGATCGGGTTGTGAGT
This sequence comes from Alphaproteobacteria bacterium, assembly GCA_965199175.1. Taxonomy (GTDB): domain Bacteria; phylum Pseudomonadota; class Alphaproteobacteria. The sequence continues at coordinate 898,187 of OZ240684.1, read as the reverse complement.
CTGGATCATGGTCAGCTGCGGCCTGTATAGCGGTCTGACCCGCGGGGTGGTTTTGGTCTGTTTTAAGGGTATAACTGAGGGACCTCTGTCACCGGGGTCATTGGGTGTTTCTTTTTTGCCTGGGTTCTTGTGCTATGGCGCATGCTGATTTTGTTCATTTGCGTGCCCGCTCTTCTTATTCCTTATCGGAAGGGGCGATTAAGATTGATGATTTGGTGATGTTGTGCCGGGATCATTCGATGCCGGCGGTGGCGATGACTGATCATGGGAATCTTTTTGGGGCATTAGAATTTTCTCAGAAGGCTTCTTCCTCCGGGATTCAGCCGATTATCGGTTGTTTATTGGGGGTGAGGGATGTGGTTGAGCGTTCCAGTCCTGGTTTATCTCCGGCTCCGATGATTTTGTTGGCTAAAGATGCGCAAGGATATGACAATCTTTTATTTTTAGTCAGTCAGTCTTTTCTGGAGGTCGATCCCGGGGCCAGTCCGCATCTTGATCTTGAGGCGATTGCTGAGCGTTCTTCTGGTCTGATTGCTTTGACCGGTGGCCCGCAGGGCCCGGTGGGTCGTTTGCTCTTCGAGGGTCAGAAGGATGCGGCAGAAAGGTTGCTGGGTCGCCTGGCGGAGATTTTTCCAGACCGCCTTTACATGGAGATTATGCGCCATGGCCTGCCGGCTGAGCAACAGACTGAGCCGTATTTTCTGGATTACGCTGATACGTTCAATCTTCCTTTGGTGGCGACCAATGATATCTATTTTTCTCAGGAAGACATGTATGAAGCCCATGATGCTTTACTCTGTATTGCTGATGGGGTTGTTGTCAGCCAGTCTGATCGCCGTCGTTTGACTCCGGATCATCGTTTTAAGTCCGCCGATGAGATGCGGGCATTATTTGCGGATCTACCCGAAGCCTATGCCAATACTGTGACGGTTGCCCGCCGTTGTGCTGTGTTCCCTGAGGAACGCTCGCCGTTATTGCCGCGCTTTGCCCCTGAAGAAGATGAGGGGGCGTTGTTGCGCCACCAGGCCGGGGAGGGTCTGGAAAAACGGCTGGCTTCATTATCTCTGGCTGATGATCAGACGGCCAGTACCTCCTATCGGGAGCGATTGGATTACGAGCTCCAGGTGATCATTGAGATGGGCTATGCCGGGTATTTCCTGATTGTGGCTGATTTCATCGGCTGGGCTCAGAGCCAGGCGATTCCGGTTGGTCCGGGGCGTGGTTCGGGGGCTGGTTCGGTGGTTGCCTGGGCGCTGGGGATAACGGATCTTGATCCATTGCGTTTTGGTTTGTTGTTTGAGCGGTTTTTGAATCCCGAACGGGTTTCTATGCCTGATTTTGACATAGATTTTTGTGTCGAACGCCGTGATGAGGTGATTCATTATGTCCGCGATAAATATGGCCAGGACCGGGTTGCTCAGATCATTACCTTTGGGACTTTACAGGCCCGTGCGGCTTTGCGGGATGTTGGGCGGGTGCTCAATCTTCCCTATGGCCAGGTGGATCGGGTTTGTAAGCTGGTTCCGTTTAATCCGGCTGCTCCCCTGACATTATCCCAGGCGATTGATGCCGAACCGGCCCTTCAGGAGGCCCGGGACTCCGACCCTCATATTGCCCGCATGATGACGATTGCCTTGCAGCTGGAGGGGTTGACCCGTCACGCATCAACCCATGCAGCCGGGGTGGTGATTGGTGACCGGCCTTTGACTGAGCTCACGCCGTTATACCGTGATCCTCGTGCGGATATGCTGGCGACACAATTTTCGATGAAATATGTCGAGAAAGCCGGTTTGGTGAAATTTGATTTTCTTGGTCTGAAAACATTGACCATATTGGAAAAAGCGGTCGATTTGGTGCGTTCCCGTGATCGGGAATTTTCTCTGGATGCTGTGGATCTGGATGATGCTGCGACTTACCGCATGCTTACTGCCGGGGATACAGTTGGCATCTTTCAGTTGGAAAGTGCCGGTATGCGGGATGTTTTGCGCCGTTTGAAACCGGATCGTTTTGAGGACATTATCGCTGTGGTGGCTCTCTATCGCCCTGGCCCGATGGATAACATTCCCAGCTTTATTTCCCGCAAACATGGTCGTGAGAAATCAACTGGTTTAGATCCCCGGGTGGATTCGGTCTTATCCGAAACCTATGGCATCATGATTTATCAGGAACAAGTGATGCAGATTGCTCAGATCCTGGCTGGTTATTCTTTGGGGGCGGCGGATTTATTGCGCCGGGCAATGGGGAAGAAAATCCGCTCAGAGATGGATGCCCAGCGACAGACGTTTGTTGACGGGGCTGAGCAACGGGGTATGTCGCGTCCCAAGGCGGAGAATGTTTTTGAACAAATGGCTAAATTTGCCGGCTATGGATTCAACAAAAGCCATGCTGCTGCCTATGCTTTGGTGGCCTATCATACGGCTTATATGAAAGCCAATTACCCGGTTGAGTTTCTGGCTGCTTCGATGACTTGTGATCTTCATAATACCGATAAGCTGGCGGCCTTTCGCCGGGAGGCCCGGCGGTTGGGGATTGCGGTTTTGCCGCCGGATATCAATCATTCTCAGGCTGGATTTACGGTTGAAAAACGACCCGGTAATGCTTTGGATGTTTCTGATGTTTCGGAAAATCATGATGGCTCTGTTTATGCCATTCGCTATGGTCTGGCCGGGGTGCGTCATGTCGGGGAACAGGCGATGCAGGCTCTGAGCGATATTCGTCATCGCGATGGCCGGTTTGTTTCTTTGGGTGATTTTGCCTGTCGCCTTGATACCAGAATTGTCAATAAGCGGTTATTGGAAAATCTGGTTTATGCGGGTGGATTTGATTCTCTGGATCCGGAGCGTGCCCGGGTTTTTGCGGCCATTGAGGATATGATTCGTCTGGCGGCTGCTGGTGCGCGGGATCGTGAAAGTGGTCAGGAAAATCTGTTTGGTGGTGTGGGTGGTGAAGCGATGGAATCGGAGGCCCCGGATATTCAGGTTTCTGAGTTCACGCCCTGGAGTCCGGCTGGGCGGCTGAAACATGAATATGATGCTCTGGGGTTTTATCTCTCGGCCCATCCTCTGGATGCGTATGGCCCGGCGATTGAGCAATCGGCGGCGATTGCTGCGGCTTTTCTGGAGGGGCATATACGTGATCATGGGGGGGAGCGTAAAATCAAGCTGGCCGGGGTTGTTCTGGCCAAACGTTTGCGCAGTTCCCAGAAAGGCAATCGCTATGCTTTTGTGGAACTCTCTGATCCCAGCGGTTTGTTTGAGGTGGTGATTTTTTCTGACGTGCTGGCAGCAGCCGGCTCGGTGCCGGAGCCCGGCAGCCTGGTCTGGCTGGAGGTCCGGGGCCGCACGGATGGAGACCGGGTGCGGCTGGTTGCAGAAACCATTCGCCCATTAGAAGAGGCGTTGCGTGAACAAATGGCTGGTTCTGTGATTCGTATTCATTGGACGGCCCGGCATGCCGGGGGTGATGAGCAAAATAATGAGCACAATGACAAGACAGATCATGAGATAGGTAATGAAACAGGCAGCAAGGCAGGTAATGAGACAGGCAAAGAAATAAGTAATGAAACAGGCAAAGAGGATACTGCCCGGCAGAGTGATGATTATGGTCGGGCGGCTCTGGATGTTTTGCAAAAAACCCTGGCCAATTATGCACTCAAGGACCGGCGGCGGCGGGGTGGATCGGTTGTTTTGGTGATTCCGGTTGAGGCATCCGGGCAAGGGGCAAGAGTTGATATAACCCTGCCGGGTCGCTATCGGGCCGGGCCGGAGATGATGGATGCTCTGGACAGCTTATCGATGGTCGAGCGGTTGGAATTTTCTTAATATTTTTGGATTTTCTCTCTATGGCCAACCCGGATCATCTTCGAAAAGCCCTTGAGGGTGTGGATGCCTGGAATGCCTGGCGCGCAGAAAACCCGGATATCACCATTGATCTTTCTGAGACTGATTTCACCCAGCCGGAGTATCGGGGCCTCTCCTTTGCCGGATTTGAATTTGGCGATGATGCTCAATTTTCAGAGTCAACATTTGGTAACGATGCTAATTTCTCTGGGTCGATTTTTGGTCATCATGCCAATTTCTCGGAAGCAAAATTTGGTCATCTAGTCAGTTTTTCAAAGTCAATATTTGGTAATAAAGCGGCTTTCTCTGAAGCGACATTTGGTTATCATGCTAATTTTTCCAAAACACAATTTGGTCATGATGTTGATTTTTCTAAAACAGTTTTTGACTTTGGCGCTGATTTTTCTGAGGCGATATTGATAGATGGTGCCACTTTTTTAGGGTCAACATTTGGCTTGTTTTCCAATTTTTCAGGCGCGACGTTTGGCAATGGGGTCACTTTTTCCGGGGCAGTATTTGGCGATAGGGTTAATTTTTATAAGGTAAAATTTGGTAGAGGGATTGGTTTTTCTGGGTCAAAATTTGTCGGTATGGCCAACTTCTCTGAAGCGACATTTGGTGACTGGGCCAATTTCTCGATGGTTGCTAATATCTCTGAGAAGATGGTTTTTCAGTCCGTTTTTTTTACGGATGTGACGTTTCATGGCTCGGTTGATTTTTCCAACCGGGATTTTTTGGGTGAAACCCTTTTTCGCCGTACCCTTTTCAAGGGTGTTCCACGCTTTCATAATTGCCAACTGCATCAGGATACCGATTTTTTCGGGGCTGAATTTCGGGACGCCAAGAGTCCGGGGGCCGCGCGGGCCTATCGGACTCTCAAGCTGGCGATGGAACAGCAACAAGCCTCAGAGGAGGCCCATCACTTTTTTATTCTCGAACTCAAAGCCCGTCAGAATGAGGAATGGGAGAAATTGCGGCAGAAAAAGCAGCGGCTTAAAAAAGGTAAGCTGGGGGTAAAAAAAATCCCAGCGTGGTGGCGGGTTCTGGCCCTGGCGTTGCGTAGATTGTTTTTTAAACCGACTTCTCGGCGGTGGTGGGTATTGTGGCGGGTGTTACGCAGATCGTGTCATGTCTTGCGTATATATCTTCTCAAACCAATCTCTCTATGCGCGGTTGGTTCTGCATTAGGGCTTTATGGATGGGTGTCTGATTATGGGCGCAGTCTGCTCCGGCCTTTGTTGATTTGGTTCGGTTTGGGGGCAGGGGCCTATGGGTTTTATTCCCATTTTTTGAATGCTCCTCTTTGGTCATGGAACGGGACCATCGCGGCCTTTAGCCTGTCCCGGGGGGTGCCGTTTTTCGGTGCCGGGCGTGATGATCCCTTGGGTGATCTGGAGGCAACATTCTGCCGGGGTAACCCGGATTGCTCAGCTGATTTTTACTGGGTTGAAATCGCCGCCATCCTGCAATCAGTCTTTTCGGTGATTCTGATTTTTTTGTTTCTGCTGGCCATCCGCAACCGGTTCAAAATCAAATAAAACCCTATACAACCTGGTATCATCCACAAAAAACAGCCAAAACTCTGTAAACTCCGTAAACTCCAAAACTCCATAGAGGGGAGGGGCTGATATCCGGCTGAGGTGAGTGCGGCAAGGGTATTCCTGAAACCCGGTTTGATCAATCTGGTTCCATCAATCTGGTTCTATCAATTTATCCGGTTGATCAACCCGATTGGTCGATCTGGTTTCATCCATCCGGTTTTATTCGCCCCATCGAACCGGTTTTACCAACCTGGCTGGATCAATCGATCCGGTTTTTCAGTAACCGGCCCTGAGCACGTTTCCATTCCCGTTCCCGCTCAGCCGCCCGCTTATCGGTTTTACGCTTCCCCTGAGCCAGCCCCAGCTGTAATTTCGCAATACCCCGGCGATTGAAATGCAGATCAAGCGGCACCAACGTCATCCCCCGGCGGCTGATCGCGCCCAGCAAATGATCGACTTCACGGCGATGGAGCAGGAGTTTACGGGTCCGGCGGGGTTGATGATTGTTCCGGTTGGCGGCGTCATATTCCTGAATATGAGCATTGAAAAGCACCAGCTCTCCCTTGCTCTCGGCGGCATAAGCATCGGCAAGGCTGGCTCTGCCCTGGCGTAAGGATTTCACCTCACTGCCGGTGAGGACCAAACCAACCTCAATACTGTCCTCAATCTGATAATCGTGACGGGCTTTCCGGTTACGGGCAATCACCCGATTGCCATCGGTCTCTTTTGCCCCCATCACGTTCAACCCGTTTATTGAAGTAAATCAAGACCATTCATGACATCACGAACAATTTGCCCAACCGGACCAGAAAGCGGTGCCAAAGGTGGGCGCACCGTTTTGCCACATCGACCCAGCAAGCTCACGGCGTATTTAACCGGAACCGGATTGCTTTCGGCAAATAAAGCATCATGGAGCGGAAACAGGCTTTGATTGATCTGTTGGGCTTCCTGAATATTCCCCTTCATCCAGGCCTCATGCATTCGTGAACACAAACCAGGCACAACATTGGAAGTCACCGAAATACAGCCAACCCCGCCCTGAGCCAGGAAAGCCAATGCGGTGGCGTCTTCCCCCGACAGCTGAGAAGAAAATCCATCCGGGATATCAATCGCCACCCGGGTCGGGCGGGCCAGATCACAGGTGGCATCCTTGACCCCGATAATATTCGGCAATGCCGCCAGACGAATCATGGTATCATGATTCATATCAACAACACTCCGGCCCGGAATGTTATAGATAATAATCGGTAGATCCGCAGCCTCAGCACAGGATTTGAAATGCAGGTATAAACCTTCCTGAGAGGGTTTATTATAATACGGGGTGACCACCAGGGCCGCATCGGCTTTTAACTGAGCCGCATGCTCAACCAAGGCAACCGCCTCAGCCGTGGAATTAGACCCACAGCCGGCAATAACCGGAACCCGGCCCCGCGCTTCTTCGATACAGACCTCAGTGACAAAACGGTGCTCATCATGGCTCAAAGTTGGCGACTCACCGGTGGTTCCGCAGGGAACCAAACCATGAGACCCCTCAGCAATCTGCCAGTCAATCAGAGAACGAAAAGCGGTTTCATCAAAGCTGCCATCCTCGGCAAAGGGTGTAATCAGGGCTGTAATGGACCCTTTGAACATGATGCGTTCTCCTTCAAATCAACCAAAAATCAACCAATATGAAAACAACCACAATGCCAGTCAATCAATACTGTGTCAGGGAATATTGTGTCGGGGAATATTGTGTCGGGGAATACTCTATCAGGGAAATATTGTATCAGATAACATATATATCAGGATACTCACCTGGCCGGCCAGCAACAAGCCGCAGTATATGGACCTGATAGCCGGATGGTATCATCCGGCATAGCAAAACTCTCTGGCTTATCTGTATGGTATCACAGTATCACAAATATGGTATCACCGGGCTTGACTCTATCGTATCGCTTTTATCTATCTTATTTTTCAGGGTGTTTTGTTTGTGACGTCATTGTGTTGCCCGTCATTATAGTGTCCGTCATTATGTTGCCGCATTATTATCGCGATTGTGTCATCACGCACAGGTGGTCTGTGCAATATTTTTTACATGATTATTTTACGATATAGCATGTCCTGAGCATGAGCAGTCAGCAGATTTGCACAATCACCAACAATATTCTCACCAAAATCATCCCACCAGATATTTCCGCTCAAAGAAGACTTCCCTTGAGAATACCTATCAATATGGTGTTTCTTCACCGATGGATTTGATGATGATTTCAGGGGGGAAGAGCACATTATTGTCGATCATGACCATGCTGGTCCGGGGGGTCCTGATTGTTCTGGCTGTTCTGGTGGTTGTTTCAGGGGATGCTCATCCTTTGAGGGCGGATTCTGCATCTTCCTCACCGGGAGCTGGTCAATCAGAGGAACCGATTCGCCCGGCCCCACGTCCCCTGGCATACCTGAAAAATCAGCAATACCGCTCAGTTCTCAATGCGGTTGATGCCGGGCGGTGGCCTCAGGCCAGACGACAGGCAAAAACACTCAATGACCCATTATTCAGAACCTATATCACCTGGCTGGATTATCAACGGCCTTTGGCTGGACACCGGCTGCGGGATCTTCAGAATTTTGTCAAAACCCATCCGGATTGGCCCAAACAAGCGACCCTGAGAGTACGGATTGAAGAATCAATGGGCAATGCACCGCCCCGTGATATTCTCGATTGGTTTGCCGAATATCCCCCCTTATCCTCAGCAGGACAGATCCATTATGCTGAGGCTCTGTTGGCCACCGGAAGCATGGCTCAGGCACAAGAAGCCATCCGTGAAATCTGGCGCCAGGCCGATTTTGGTCGCCGCCAGGAGCATCACTTCATCCGCCGCCACCATGATCTATGGACCCCTGAAGATAACAATGTCCGGCTGGACCGGTTGCTTTGGGAGGGAAAACTGACAGCAGCACGGCGAATCATGGGACGAGTCGATTCAGATCATGCGGCCCTGGCTGAAGCCCGGCGGCGGTTGCGAACCTATCGCGGCGGGGTTGACTGGGCGATCAATCAAGTGCCAGCAAAATTCCTCAATGATCCGGGGTTTCTCTACGAGCGCCTGCGTTGGCGGCGGCGTAAGCAACGTATTGCCGGGGCGATTGAAATCCTCGATCAGACACCCCCTCAGCCACCTCATCCCGAATTATGGTGGGTCGAACGTGATCATATCATTCGCCGGGTCCTGGATGCGGAAAAATATGATCTGGCGTATCGTCTGGCCCGTGAGCACAGACAACCACCCGGCACGCTGGGTTTTGCCGAAGCTGAATGGCTGGCTGGCTGGATTGCCCTGCGTTTCTTAAAAGATGGAACAGCAGCCTATGAGCATTTCAGGACCATGTATAAGAATGTCCGGTTTTCGCTGTCGCAATCACGGGCTGCCTATTGGGCCGCCCGGGCGTCTGCACATATCGGCCATGCAGAAAGGGTTGCTTCCTGGAACCAAAAAGCAGCCGCCCACCCCACCACTTTTTACGGCCAGTTAGCCAGCTGGGGCTTGCAGAAAACACTGGATTTTAATCCATTTCCCAGGCCAGGCCCGGATGCCAGAACTGATATGGATGCACGGGAAACTGTGCGGTTGGTGGCTCTTTTAAGTTCGATTGGCGAAAAGAAACGAATCGATCCCTTTATCAGGCATTTATACAATATGGCGCAATCACCGATGGAAAAAGCCTTGGTGATAGAAAGGGCCGGTGAAGCGGGACGCTCCGATCTGGCGGCAAAATACGCCCGTGATGCCCAGAAATTTCAAATTGATGTGATGGATTACGCCTATCCTCTGCCGGCACAGGCCGGGATTTTTCTTCCTCAAACTCCGGGCTATGATCCTGCTTTGATTATGGCAATCATCCGCCAGGAAAGCGGGTTTGATCCCGAAGCACAAAGCCATGCCGGAGCACGCGGGATGATGCAAATCATGCCGGCGACAGCAAAAAAACTCTCCGGGATGCTGGGGTTACCCTATTCACGTTCCCGCCTTAAAACAGACCGGGATTATAATCTCACTTTGGGTCGGTCTTATATTGAGGGATTGCTGGAACGTTATGATCAATCTCTGATATTGGCTTTGGCGGCTTATAATGCCGGACCAGCACGGGTCAAAAGATGGATGAAGAAAAATGGCGATCCACGTAAGGATGACATCAATTCCCTTGACTGGATTGAAAAAATTCCTTTCCGGGAAACCCGCATCTATGTCCAGCGGGTCCTGAGCAACCTGCAAGTCTACCGGGTGTTACTGGCTTCTGAGCCTCTCCCCATGACTTTGGGGCAAGATTTACATTTATCCCGGCATACCGGGGTCCGCTAATCCACCATCCTCACCGGATCAACGGGCTGACGTTTCTGTCTCCCTATATGGGTCTATCGCCATATATCAGCCGCGACAATCGGGCCGCCATTGGGTTCCTGAAGAAGCAAAACCGAGCCATCGCCAATCATCAATGATGGATCAATGGCAATTTCTGCCATACCGCCCCGCCATTGGCCCAGCCGCTCCAAACGGCGAACAACCCGGGAATTGGTCAATTCCCGGCCAGCATTCTCGCCATGTTTGACCTTTGTCGTATGCTGATCTTCGAAGGAAACAAAATTCACATCCAAAGTCTTTCCGTTTTTTGGACGTCCGTTCAAAACGGCCAGCAATCCCATTTGATGATCCGGGCGTGGTTCCAGCCTCGCCCCGACCTCCCGTGATGGGTGTTGTGTACGTGCATCCCGAATGAGCGCATTCACCTCACTGCGCCGGGATCCTACCGCGTGATCACTGCCATCAATAACCATTTGCGGGGTGTAGACGTTGCGTCTTCCAAACTGGCGCGCATAGTTCCGTTGCCGCTGAGTGAAAAGGGGATCGGCGAAGGGATCCTTCCAGCCGATATAGTCCCAGTAATCAACATGATATTCCAGGGCAATCACGTCTTTACGTTGTGCCAGATCACTCAGGAAAGCCTCTGCTGGCGGGCAGCTGCTACAGCCCTGGCTTGTAAATAATTCTACTACAACCGGGGAAGAATCTTCTGCTTGCCCTGCCTGAGAGCCAACCCCGGATGCAAAAATAGCTGACGTCAGGGCGAATACCCAGGGAATGAAACGCATAGGAAGCATCATGTGAGCGGATATCTCAGTGAGCATGAATATCGGAAAATTAGAATAAAATCTATATTCCTGTTCAAGTCACATTACTGTTACCATGACTGTAAGCGTAGCCACTCTTATTCAAAGAGGCGTTTTCAAGGGGCAGCCATCACACCCATAGACGTCATTTCAGGCAGGTTTCAGAAAAAACAACCTTCAGCATTCAGGGCCTGGTTTCTGGTTTGAACGGATGTTTCTTTGTTCAGGGAATGTCCATTGATTAACCAGGCTGGTTATCATCATTTTAGCGGCGGACAACCAGACAGTCTGCATTACGGGCTTTGACTTCATCGCAAATGACTTTAGCAACACCGGCATTGGCAAAGGAACCAGCCTGTACACGATAATAAACACCACGGGAACCAAGATCAGCTTCTTCAACTGAATGATCAAGAACCCCTAAAATATCGCTATTTTGCGAAAGTAATTGTTGCCATCCGGATCGTGCCAGACCAGCAGAACGGAATGACCCCAGCTGGATACGGAAATGGCCCGATTGTTGAGAGTTTAAGCTCGCAGAATATGCGGTATCGTTGTCCTGGTTATAGTCAATATGTTGATCAGTACGCTTCCATTGCGGGGTGGTCAGCCAGGCTGTTTGTTCTGGCCGGTTCAGGGGGATAACGACTCCTTCCCGGTTGATATCCTGACTATATTCCTCCCCCCAGCGTGGGGGGGTTAAGGGCTCCTCCCATTGGGGGTTGGCAATACTGTCTGAAGCCGGAGATTGAACATCTGACATATTTTCTGAATCTGCTACTGTGAGGGAGGCAGCGTTGTCTCCCGTAGCAACGGTTTGTGAAAAATCAATCTCACCGCCAACGTCATACCCTTGCTGTTCCATGGCTTTCATCTCTTGCTGGAGATCTCGCACCTTTTGCTTCAATTCTTCCGCAGTCATGGGTGCTCTTTTCTGATCGTTTTGACTCACGGTTTTTGTTTCTGGATAGATCGCCATCGGTACGACAGCATTACCGGGGTTATTTGTGTTGAAATCAGCCGCAAAAGCCTGTCCAAGCGCAGAACCCAGGACCGAACCGGAATTATGGTCGCTGGTATTGGATTGGGTGATCTCCCCGGTAACGTCAGGGATTGTCTCCGACGTCATTTTTCCGAAAACAATCACAATAGCGGCAAAAATTCCCAGGGTGAGGCCGCCAACCCGGGCAGCTGACCGCAACGCTTTACTGGATTGAAACCTTTTTAACAGCTTGGGTTCCGGACAAATCGGCTCATTCATAAATGTCGGCAGAGGAGGGGTCTCCGGCTCCATAGATGATTGGTCTGAATCTTTTGTGTTTGCCAGTATAGCCCTAACAGATACGTTCATTGTTGTTCTCCGGGGGAAAGATCACTTTCAAAACATATGGAATATTGAAAAAACAGCAGTCCAGAACCCCATTAAGACATGACTGAATAAAAAATTGGTTAATGCTTTTTACTGAGATATGTCTGTCTAATATGACACGGCGTTTCGCCGTCTATATGGCATTGTGCCATGTAATAGAGCCACCACACTCAGGAATAAGGCAGGACCATGTGTTGGAAGAATTCAGGAAATCGGCCAGCGTTTTGCTTGCAAAACCTTTGCGAAGGTAAAGGATAAGCGTGCTAAAGAAAAAGCGGCCCCGGACTTAGGAATGCCTGGAAACCGTTGTTATGAGGAAAAAAGACCTGGAAAAGAGGGTATGTAAGAAGCCCAGGTCACGGGCAAGGCTGAGATCTGAAACTCTGTAAGAATTTGCTCCCAATCGTACCGGAAAAACCTTACAAAAATTTACCCGCGAAGCTGCTTATAGAGATAATGTTTCTTCGAGGAGAGCGCATGTACCACGTCATAAACGGAGCCAAGACGGGCGCATAAGGTGCATTACAATCTATGCTGCAATCTGTTACAGGCAAACCTTTACAACGAAATGAATCTAGTAATGTAAGCCTATTTTCATGCTGTGTTATAACAGTTTGCCGGGGCTTAGGCAGTTATGTAACGGCAGGTTTCTTAAAAATCAGCCTGATGATTGAGGGGCTGGAATTTGGAGCAAAACCCCAGTTCAGGCATTTTACCCTGAGTGCATTATATGGGTATCGATTTGCCAGCAGACAAATATCAGGAATAAAGGCACTGTTGATGCATATTTTGCTTTTTGCTCTGACTTATCATGGGTGGTCAGGTTATGAAAAGGCGGCAGACTTGTTCCTCGCCGGGAAGGTACATACCCACTGATCGGAAAGTGCAGAACCGGGGAGGCGAATTCTAAGGACCAATAAATTAAATAAAACCAAAATCAAATGGTTAAAATTGCAACATGACAGGCTGGGTATATACCCAGCATCCATTTTTGGAGATTGAGCGAAGAAAGAAAAAACAAAGTCCGGCAAATAATGATGGATGAAAATATTGACTTTATTTTCCGGTTAAAATTTTTGACAGGTCATCCGTTTTTATATTTTTACGTGCCGACAGGTGACTGAGTCGCACCCAGATAAGCCTCCATAACCCGCATGGGATCATTTTTTAGATGATCTTTCCACTGACCCAGTCTCAAACCCGTCTGGATCAGACCGCGCAGGACACCAATATGGTCGGTCCAGCCAAGGCTCTGGGCACCAATGACCTGGTCTTCTTCAAATTGCAGATTGATATAGCGGAAATTTTTTTCATCCACCAATTCAGCACTATCGCCGCCATCACTACCCATCCATAAACCGAATGAGCTGGAGACTAAACCCAGCGTATCAAGAACATTCATGTTCAAACTTCCGCGATAGGGAATCGGTGATCCGGCCATATTGAGCGCAGCAATGCGCCCATGTTCGACAGCAGTCGGCTGAATGGCATGGACTGAAAATTCCCCGGTTGAAAAATCACGTCCTTGCGCACAATCACCAGCCGCATGGATATCCGGATCATTGCTTTGGAAATATTCATTGACCAGAATGCCATGATCGGTCTCAATTCCGCTATTTTTAAGAAAGCCAATATTTGAAGAGACACCAGCAGCGGTGATGACCAGATCAGCATCCAGAATACGTTGCGTGCTGCTGTTGTTTTCTTCAAGGGTTGCTTGCAAAGGGTGAGGGCCGTTTCCCTGGGAAATAGCGGTAATTTTGGTCGATGTATAGACCGCAACCCCTTTCGATTGGCACCATTTTTTGAGCATGGAGCCGGCAACCGGATTAAGCATGCGTGGAACCATACGATCACCCATTTCGACAACGCTTAAGTCAACACCACTTTCAACCAGAGCCTCCAGAACAATACAGCCGATGAATCCAGCCCCGACCAAAATCACTTTGGCTCCGGGTTGGGTACGGGCGGCAATACGGCGACCATCTTCCAGAGTCCAGCAGTTAATCACTCCCTCAAGATCCATACCGGGGATCGGCAGCTTAATTGGGCTGGCACCAGTAGCAAAGAGCAGTTTGTCGTAAGGATATGTTGAACCGTTTTCCAAATGAAGAACACGAGCAGAGCGGTCAAGACCACTGACCCGTGCGTTTTGAACCTCAATGCCTAAATTGGTGTAATGGTCATGATCATGACGCAGATGGGTCCCGTCTTCACTGATCCGGTCAATCAGATAATACGGCAGGGCCATGCGCGAATAGGGTGGTTCTGGCTCGTCCCCAATGAGAGTGATTTTTCCTGTCGGATCTGTTTTACGCAATGCCTCAGCGGCGACCACACCTGCCGGACCAGCCCCGACAACCACATAATTTTGACCATTTTTTGTGCTCATGATTGGGTCACCTTTTTTTTCAGAATGGACTCGTTTTTTTCGATCATTGTCTGGGCGCGGTCTTGTTCTGGCAGGGTTTTTGAAAACGCTTTTTACGAAACAGGGTGTTTCTTACAACGCCAAACAACCCAATGAAACAGACCGTAAAAATAAAGGGAAAAAATAAAGGGAGGAACCAGAGCGGCTCTCCCTTTATTTTTGATACGTAGTCTCACGTCATTTGGCGTGATCAAAGTGCCAGACGTGACAAGGTCTCATTGGTTGGAATGCCTTCTGCAGTCCAGCCCCGGAGCTTATAATATTCAGGCAACATCGCCGAAAGTTCATTGACTTTACCTGTTGCGGGTCCGGTTTTGGCCGCTTCCTTGAGAACCCGTTGCGGAAGTGTATCTTCTTTGGGGGATATCCCGGCATCCAGATTGAATTTGCGTTCTAAATTCCAGATACGCTCCCCAGCTTCCATCAATTCATCAACCGACCATTTCTTCTTAAGGGCGGTTTGGACCTGAGGATGGATATCATCCATGGTCCAGGCAAAGGTGGTGAATACACACAGCCCGGTCGAATCGACCACTGCCGTTGCATCCTGGAAAGCTTTGAGCAACTCCGGTTTCCCTTCGGTTTCCAGCGGATCAGTTTTTTCCGGAATGCCCATGAGTTCTGAAGCCACTGTATAGCCGCGCAAATGACATGCCCCCCGGTTGGAGGTGGCATAACCCAGACCCATCCCCTGGATACCGCGCGCATCATAGGCTGGAAATTCTTGCCCTTTAACCGTCATTGACAATTCAGGATGGCCGTATTTTTCACAAAGCCTCTTTGATCCCAGGCCAATCTCTTTTCCGAAACCCTCACCCTTACCGGTCAATTCAGCCAGGGTTGTCAGGGCTTTGGCATCCCCGAATTTAAGGGATATCCCGCCGGTTTCTTTTTCGCTAATCGCACCGATTTCATATAATTCCATCGCAGCAGCCACTGTTGCCCCGAAAGAAATGGGATCAAAACCCTGCTCATTACAGATAAAATTGGCGTATGTCAGGGCATCCAGATCATCAATTCCGGTATCCGACCCCAAAGACCAGGCTGATTCATATTCCAGTCCACCCGAAGCCCCCCAATATTCCGGCCGTGTTTCCACGGTGTAATGGGTTTTGTCGATTTTGGAAATGCGGCCACAGGCAATGGTGCACCCAAAGCAGGCCTGGTTGGCAATCAGGTTGGATTGACCATCGCTGGGACGTTTCTCATGCATGGCCTCACCGGAAATTTTGCTGGCTCCTTCAAATTGGACTTCCCGCCAATTACGGGTCGGCATCGCCCCGACTTCATTGACAATATTCATCAGGACCTGGGTGCCGTAAGTCGGCAAGCCCTGGCCGGTCACGGCATTTTCGGCCAGAACTTTTTTACCTGCATTGACGGCCTTCATGAAAGAGTGCGGATCATCGACCGGGACACCACCAGTGCCGCGCACAGCAATGGCTTTGAGTTTTTTGGATCCCATGACTGTCCCGACACCAGAACGTCCGGCTGCCCGATGGAGGTCATTGACCACAGCACCATAGAGACAGCCTTGCTCACTGGCCACCCCGATTGATGTGACACGCATCTGAGGGTTTTGATGCTTGGCTTTTAAGTAGGGCTCAGTATCCCAGGTTGACTTTCCCCAAATTTCGGCCGCACTCAACAACTCAGCCTTATCGTTTTCAATATGGAGATAAACCGGTGTATCGGAACGGCCCTCGATGATGACCATATCCCAGCCGGCGAATTTCAATTCGGCTCCCCAATATCCGCCGGAATTGGAACAGGCAATACAGCCTGTCAACGGGCCTTTGGTGATGACTGAGTAGCGTCCACCAGTCGAAGCCATCGTGCCGGTGAGGGGGCCGGTGGCAAAAATAATTTTATTGTCGGCGGAAAGAGGATCGACCCTCGGGTCGATTTCTTCGGAAAGATATTTGGTTGCCAGACCGCGTTGCCCAAGATAACGATTTGCCCATTCCATATTCAATGGCTCGGACTCGCAGGTTCCGGCGGTCAGATTGACTCGAAGAACTTTATTATGCCATCCCATTTTATTTCTCCTTCGGCTCTTGAGGGGCTTGACCCCATTTTTATTATTGAAGCCTGTGTTTTTGTACCAATGGTTTAGTGAGTTGGTGGAGGAAGCTCTATTTCCCCTTGTTGTGCACCGGCATCGGTCTTGGCGGCCCAGGAGCGCATTCGGTCAAGCCCGGTCCAGTTAGCATCCACATAAGTGATGGCCTGGGTGGGGCAGGCTTCGGCGCAGGCCGGTTCGCCACCACAGAGGTCGCATTTGATCACTTTATGGGTATCTGCATTATAATTGACTGTGCCAAACGGGCAGGCAATGGTGCATACTTTGCAACCGACACAAAGGGAATCGACAATAATCTTCGCCCCGGTATCTTTATCAATCTGAATCGCTTCGACCGGGCAGGCATGCAGGCACCAGGCTTCGGCACATTGGGTGCATGTATAAGGGACATGACGCCCGTCTTCGTGAAAATCGAACACTTTGATACGCGATTTTGCAGGATTAAAGACGTTCTCATTTTCATAACTGCAGGCCAGTTCGCATTGCAAACAGCCTGTGCATTTATCCGGTTCGATTTGTAGTGATTTGAGCATCTTACTCTCCCCAACATGGATCATGATGACCATTAAACATGATGATCGTTAAAACAGTCGCAGACCAGTGTTATCCTGCTGCCCAGTTTTGCGGCTCAATTTTATAGCCCCCATTTATAGCCCCCGAAATTCGTATCATTCATGGAAGCTCTATCATTGATGAATAACCCTGACTTTTCCAATGGTTTCCTTCAGAATTCCTTCTAAAACTTTTTTAAAGTTCCTAATTTTCTGAGACTTTCTTTAGACACAATCCAAACCATAAACCGCAGCATTTGTTTATGCAACTAATAATTAACCAATTTTCAATCATGTGGGCTGAATTATCTGATGAAAAGCCGGGTTAGAGTGGTCTGTCCCTCCTGATTGACGTCAGAAGCGGTTGCTTTTGATGTTCAATAGATTTGTCAGGTGGTTGGCCAAAGCCGGAGTTGCCGGAACCACAAGCCGAATTTGGTCCCCGGGCAATCGGGATCATCATCACCCCTGACCGGTCACAACGCTGGAAAGAGCAAAGAGGCCGCAAGAGAATCCACCAAAACCGTATCACCAGGCCCAATCGCCTGGATTTTTGCCTGGGTGACCATTCTGATATCTGGGGGTGCCCTATCAGCCATCGCTGTCATCGAGGTCCCGGCCTTGCCCGGTATCATAGAATGTAAAGGCAGAATCGGTATCTTCTGGCCTACGTTTTTTCAGAGTTTCAGGTTTTTTTGCCGATTTTATTCAGGCATCCTGGTCGCCTTTGGCAACTTTCTCCAGCCATGTTTCAATAGGGATCACCCCGCCAGCTTTTTTGACCTGTTCTTGTTCTTTCCGGGGTAAGGCATCCTGGAAGGCATCAACCCGTTTCCATCCAGCCAGGGGAGCCTGACCATTTTGATCCGGGACGTAACGTGACGTTTCGATTTTTTGCATGCGGTGGACATAGCGCGGACAATTTGGCCAGGTTTCACTCACATGGATCCGTGCCACCATCTGGGCACCGGGAAAGAGATCGCTCATCAAAGGATCATCCTGGTTGATTTGCGCAGTTCCTTGTATCCGCAGGCGATTGGGTCGGATGAAATCAATGAATAAAAGACCAACTTCAGGATTTTCAGCCATATTGCCGACTGAAAGGAACATGCCGTTGCCATCATAAAGAGGAAAAGCCAAAGTCCGGGCATCAATCACCCGGACAAAGCCTGGTTCTCCCCCTTTATAAGAAACGGTCGGACGACCCCGTTCATCTGTTGTTGCCAGCCAGAACATATCCTGACTTTCGATAAAGGTTTTTTCCGCCTCACCGATTTCTGTATGCATGGCGACAGCCTCAATCTTATCGGCCATATTGCGGGTGCCGAATTGATCTTGCAGGGTCCGGTGTTTCTTTCCATAGAGTCGGCTCATTGTTGGTATCCTTTATATCCCTTGTTTTTTACAAACCTGCATCCTTCATATCAGTCTGTATTCTTCATACCTGTATTTCTTATATCTGTATCCTTTATCCTTCCGGCATTTTGTCATTATCGGCTGATTGGTTGTGATCTTTTTATTGATTATGATCTTTCATTTTTATCCTTGCAATTTTTCATGCGCTGGTTTTTTCATCAAGTATTTCTTGTTGAATCAGGCTAAGATCGTTTAAATCCGGTTTTCACTCTCCGCATGCTGTTCTATAAGGATACTATTTTCTGTATAGATACTATATAGATACTATCCCGAAAGTCCGGGTCAGGGGGCGGGTTAGTTTCTCCGTCACAATTCATTTTTCATAGGGTGTTTTGATTGTGTCTGGTATTTTTTGCCGCTTTTTTGGGGTTCATGTTTCTTTGACAGTCACGCTTTGCCTGGTGGCATTGATGATGGTGAATGGGTCGGCCTGGGCAGCGGTTGGCGGTCCACCCCATATTGATGGTGGAGAGCTGGGCCTGATTTGGGCACTTCCTTTTGCTGGTCTTTTGTTGTCTATTGCCTTTGTTCCGATGATTTCAGGGCATTTCTGGCATGCTCATTTTGGCAAGATTTCAGCTTTCTGGGCTTTTTGTTTCCTTATTCCTTATTTGATACTTTACGGTCTGGAAAGCACTGTTTTCGAACTGTTTCATGTCTTTTTTCTCGAATATTTTCCCTTTGTTGTTTTATTATTTACTCTCTATACGGTGGCTGGCGGCGTTCGGGTGATTGGGATGTTGCCGGGGACTCCGGTGGCCAATACATGTTTTCTTACTTTTGGTACTGCGCTGGCCAGCTGGACCGGGACAACTGGTGCGGCAATATTACTGATTCGTCCTTTTCTGGCTGCCAATGCCTGGCGGCATTATAAGATTCATCTTGTTATTTTCTTTCTTTTTCTGGTTGCGAATATTGGTGGTTCACTGACTCCTTTGGGGGATCCTCCACTCTTCTTAGGGTTTTTACAAGGGGTCGATTTTTTCTGGCCAACCACGCAATTATTCTGGCCAATGATTGTCTGTGTGGGGATTTTGCTCCCGGCATTTTACTTGCTGGATGGTTTCTTCTATCGGCGTGAAACAGGCACACAGCCAGAACGTAACCGGGCAGCGACAGGCCAAGATGCCCCGAAATTTTCTTTAGGAGGGCTTTCCCTTGAGGGGTGGCCAAATATTCTGCTTCTTCTGGGTGTGGTCGCGTCTGTTCTGATGAGTGGTCTCTGGAAACCGGGTATTTCCTTTACGATTTATCATGTGAATATCGAACTTCAGAATGTGGTTCGTGATGGGCTGCTGCTGGTTATCGCTGCTTTATCCTGGAAGCTGACCCGGATTGAGAGCCGTCAGGCTGCTAATTTCACCTGGTTTCCGATTGTTGAAGTGGCCAAATTATTTGCCGGTATTTTTGTGACCATTGTCCCGGCGATTGCAATTTTGAAAGCGGGCCAGGATGGTGCTCTTTCTGGCCTTATCTCGACATTGTCACAGAACGGCCAGCCGGTGAATTGGATTTATTTTTGGCTGACCGGGGTTCTCTCCAGCTTTTTGGATAATGCCCCGACATATCTGGTATTTTTCAATGCTGCGGGCGGTGATGCGGAGATGCTGATGGGGCCGCTTTCTTCGACTTTGTTGGCGGTATCGGCCGGGGCAGTGTTTTTCGGTGCTATTACATATATCGGGAATGCACCTAATTTCATGGTGCGTTCCATCGCCATTGAAGACGGGGTGCGTATGCCCAGCTTTTTCGGCTATATGATTTGGTCGGTGTCTATTTTATTTCCTCTTTTTGCTCTGGTGACATGGCTTTATTTTCTCTGATGTCTGTTGGCTTTGGTGAGGGGTGATCCGGTCTTACTAGGATGAGAGTTCGGTATACCCCCTTCAAAAAAATCGTTAATGTGACCAAAGAACCGGGAGAGCCACTTTTTCGGCAATTTCTTTGGTAACACGACCAGGCAGAGCGTTATATTGCTGTCTATATCCATCGGCACCGATCACCAGAAAATCACACCCCACTGTTTCGACATAATGCAGAAGTTCCCCCGGATTACCGGGAACCAATGGCGGTTGATCGACAGAATGGGGAGTGACGCCATGACGTTTGAGAAAAACCACCAATATTTCAGGATCAGCATCGGCGCCGACAACCTTGACATGCCGGGCTTGTTTGATCAGAGGCAAAGAATCCCGGATGGCTCTGAGGCAATGCGGGGTTGCCTGCCAGATAATGACAGCTTTTTGTGGCCATTGTTCGGTTTTGACCGGCTGTGAGAGCATCATCACCGGGCATCCGGTTTGTAAGACGATGTTTTCCGGAGCATAAAAAACAACCCGTCCGTCTTCACTTTTGCTATGGCCGACAATCAACAAGTCAGTCGTCACAGCATGGGTGCGCAGGCTGTTCATGGGGTTGCCCTCATCCCAGCACCATTGGGTTTTTGCACCCCGTTGTTCATCCATGCGTTCTATCTCTACCTGGAGGCGTTTACCCCTTTCGCGTGAAATTTCCAGGCTCTCGGTCAGAAATCCCTGAGAATTGGCGCATTCAACTGCAGCAACCGAGATTGGCTGAGCCGTATATAAGGCAGTCAGATGTGACTGAAACCGGTGTGCCAAAGCACAGCCAAAGGCAAAACGGTCCTCAGCCCCGGGATCATCAGTCAGGTGAACCAGAATGGTTGGGTAGCCAGACATGTATTATTATATATCATATCCTGTTTATTATGGTGCGATCAAAATCTGTCATGCACAATCTGTCATGACATCATCAGAGAACATCATCGCAGAAAGGATACAGGCAGCAACTGACATTGGGTATTCAGCCGGGGATATGGGGGCTCATTCCGGGCTTGATGAAAACAGCAGTGATGACAGCCTCTGGTTTCAGAGGCGGTGTCCGTTTACTATATTATAGCTATATATCACGGATATAACAGCGGCCAGTTTTCTTAAGTTTCGCGGGAATCCTCCATCATGAGAATGTATTGCACAAAAGCCTATAAATCTAAGCGTATTTCTGGCTTTTTTGGTGCTCTTTTTTGTTTTTGTATTGTGTCTGTGGGTGGGTTCTCTTTAGCGGGTTTTGAAAACATCCCATCAGACTCATTGGTCGCGGAGAACAGTGATCATATGCTTTCTCTGGAAACCCGGATTTTGGTTATTACCGGGGCGGATCATCGCTCCCATCGCTTTACGGTTGAGATTGCTGATACGCCGGAGGCGCGGGCACGGGGTCTGATGTTCCGCCGTAGCCTGGGGCCACAAGCCGGCATGTTATTTATCTATCCTGAACCACGCCTGATTTCGATCTGGATGAAGAATACGTATCTTTCGCTTGATATCCTTTATATCGATGAGAACGGTGATATTGTACAGATTATTGAGAATGCGGTTCCGTTATCGGAAACTTCGATGCCTTCTAAACAGCCGGTCCATAGCGTTCTTGAGTTGAATGCGGGGAGCGTGGCTCGTTTGGGTCTCAAGCTGGGTGACAGCCTGTTTCTTTCTGGCAAAGATGCCGCCGATTCCCGATGAAAACCGCGACGGATGCAGCGGGTCGGTTGCGTTTGACTATCAAGGATCAATTATTCAACAAGAGGTTGCGTTTCAAGCGGAATATTTGAATATTGACGGGTGGAGGTTTGTATTGATGGTGAGTCTGCGAATATTTTTTACTCCTGCGGTCCTGGTTTTTGGCATTCTGGGTCTGCTCACGGCCTGTGCGGTGCCACAGGCTCATTTGCCTGGCGTTGGTGGGGCCGAGGTCAAGATGGAGCAGGATCGTCAGAAAGATTTTTTGTTTGAAACCTGGATCGATCAACTTAAAAGAATTCATCGTCTTGGCCAGCCCTTAGCATATGCGGCGGTGCCTTTTTGTCCAGACGTGGTTGGGCGGGATTTTGGCTTTGCGGCCCGTAACCGGCATTCGTTTCCGGAAGATTTTCAGGACGCTGCTCAGCGGGCCGGTTTTGGTGAGAAGCTGATCATTGTCAGTGTTTCACCCGGTTCGGCCGCTGAGGCGGCTGGTCTGTCACCCGGTGATATCATTCTGGAACTTAATCAACAGTACATGAGTGGCGGAAGAGCCAATAATATACTCGAGACAACATTTTCTCCCTCTATCCCTGAAACGCTTGATCTCAAGATCATTCCCTCGTCATCGACTGATGAGACCCAATCACGGGTCATTCATCTGGAATCGATCCCCTCTTGTCCTTATGCGGTTTTTCTTACCCAGTCCGCTGACGTTAATGCTTTTGCCGATGGCCAAAACGTTTTCCTGACCACCGGGATAGTTAATTTCCTCAGGGAGGATAATGAGCTTTCCGCTGTTATTGCTCATGAAATTGCCCATAATGCCCGCGGCCATGTTGAGGCTAAAAAAGACAATGCTTTGGTTGGTCTGTTCTTTGGTGGTATGGTCGATATTCTGGCGGCTTCGGTGGGGGTTTATACGGATTTTAAGAATATCGGGACCGATCTGGGCAGCCAGGCATTTAGTCAGGATTTTGAAGCTGAGGCTGATTACGTCAGCCTCTATATCATGGCCCGGGCGGGTCTGCCACTGGAGGAAGTTCCCAAGCTCTGGCGGCGTATGGCCACCCTTAACCCGGAGGGTATTTCCCATGCCACCACCCATCCCAGCTCGGCTGAGCGCTTTATCCTTCTTGAAAATACTCTGAAAGAAATTGAGGATAAAAAAGCCCGTGGCTTACCCCTCATCCCCAATGAGCGCGAGCGTGATGGGGCGGAAAAGCCGGAGCAACCAGAACTTTTTAATTGATTTTCTCTTTGGTTTTCCCTCTGGGGGTGCCCCCCTACGGGTCCCCCAGAGGTAATTGGTGATTCTTCTCCTACGGGTCCTCTGGTTTTTCCTCCGGGGGTACCCCCCTACGGGTCCTTTGGTTTTCCCTCTGGGGGTGCCCCCCCTACGGGTCCCCCAGAGGTAGCTGGGTCCCCCAGGCAGGATTGAGATCAATCACCAACCCCCTCTGGAAGCCCCGTTAAGCCGCCGCTCAATGCCGTTGGCTTTTTCTATGGCCCCCCTTGCCTCAGAACGCCAACCGCGCTATAGTTGCCTTATACTGGATTGGCGAGAAGCTGGCCGGAGACATCCGTAGTCATTCTGGTGGCCAGGTCCGGCACTGCCTGGTCATAAATCTCCTAAAATCATTTTTTACGCTGATACGCCAATGTGCCTGAGCGAAGGTTGTTCAGGTATTTTTCGCTGTTGGCATTAAAAGTTGTCACACCCCGCCAGCCCGATTTATGCCAATCAAAGACCGTTACCCATGGGATCATTCCCCCAGAGGTAACTGGTGATTTTCCCCCTACGGGTCCTCTGGTTTTCCCTCTGGGGGTACCCCCCCTACGGGTCCCCCAGAGGTAACTGGTGTTTTTCCCCCTACGGGTCCTCTGGTTTTCCCTTTTGGGGTGCCCCCCCTACGGGTCCCCCAGAGGTAACTGGTGATTTCCCCTCTACGGGTCCTCTGGTTTTCCCTTTTGGGGTGCCCCCCCTACGGGTCCCCCAGAGGTAACTGGTGATTTCCCCCCTACGGGTCTGGGTGTGATTGGGTCGGAGAATATTCGTGAAGCCTTTAAGGGCGATCCCAATCAGCTGCAGGATTTGCTGGCAAATGTGCTGAAAAAAGCATCAGAAATCAGAGGGGGAGAAAGAGTGGTCCCCGCCTGTCCATCCTCTTTTTAACGATTTTGTGGTAGTTGAGGGAAAAGATGGCAAACTGCTTCGATATCCCTGTAAAGTTTCCGGGACTGTGGTCAGTCTGGGGGACCCGGTTGAGGTCAAAAAACCTTCAGGAAGGTGACCGAAGCTGTCAATCCCGACTGGGGTGACCTGACGGCCTGGCTCAGTGAGTCGGTCAGATATGTGATCGACTGGATGCCTGATTGGGTCAAGGAACAGATCTGGATTGATGTAAATGCCGGAGTATCTCAATCGGGTGAGGTCACGCCGTCCATGCCTTCGGACTTGCTGTCTTACCCAAGCCAAAGCAGGCGGGAAGATTGAGGTGGCGTTTAAGAATGCGCCCCCCACCAATATGCGCATAAACGAGGTTCGTACGGAGTCCTCAGATATTCCGCTGACGGTCAACACCGGCTATGCAATAGCGGGGCTGTGACGACGGGTTATTCTGAGAAGTCTTCGGGGCTATCGTCGAGAATGAGACCAAGGGCAACCAAACCGGTCAGGGCCATGATCCATTTTTTTGTGCCATCCAGAGGATGGGGAGCCGGTGATGGTGGTGTTACCGTGGCCGGGAATTCGCGGGGGTACGGGAAGTGTCCAGCAAAACCCCAGTAATTGTTAACACCAATACCCCGGCAAAAACGATCAATGCATTTGCAAGCGTGAGACCAAATAACCAAGTCGTTCCTGCCGCCAAGGC
Source organism: Alphaproteobacteria bacterium (assembly GCA_965199175.1). Taxonomy (GTDB): domain Bacteria; phylum Pseudomonadota; class Alphaproteobacteria. The sequence goes on along the minus strand of OZ240684.1, from coordinate 873,402 downwards.
TCCCGCAACGATCACAAAACTCACGAAAGCAACAATCGCCGGGACATCGCCAAGAGTATTTTTCTGCTCGCTCATACTCATTTCTTACTCTTTGCTGTCTTGCTTGGCGGGTTACCTGGCCAACCAACGCCCCAGCCCTACCAGTAAAATAATGAAAGCCACTACGGGGCCCAGAACGGACCAGGCAAGGATAATCCAAAACATCCACATCAAGGGCGTGAGAATGCCGTCAACGACAATATCATCAATGATTTTGAGCAGTCGCATAGGGAGAGTATAGTGTGACTGACTGGCACAAGCAACTTCCGGCGGGCCGGTTTTTTGTTGAGAGCCATTCGGCTGAGATGGTCAGGCGACGGTTTGCTAAACCGTTAGACGGGAATCACCGTCTCGAGGGTTCGAATCCCTTCCTCTCCGCCACTACCGCTCTGCTGTTTTTTGTTGGATTATAATTTTAATCATAAAATCAGTACGATAGCACTCTGAGGCCGGAGTGTGATTTTGAGATATTGTGTTGATTGATGTCTCGTTTTGTGGATCAACGACGAATCAATAACCAATCTGTTGGTTATAGAAAAGGGCCGTGGCCACCTGGTTCGGGCAGATAAAAGGGGATGGGAAGATGTGTCCGTCTATCCTGTCGCCGGGGCAATGTTGCGGTCAGTAAAACAGCACAATAGGTCCTTGAGACACCATTGCAGTTGATGAAGCTGGTCTATACTGTCTATGGCTGGTATCTGGCGGTGCGAAAAAAAGCTGTTGAATAGTTTTTTTTCAGGCATTGTATGCCGGTGCCGGAACAATGAGCACTATCTATGGAGTCCAGGCACCGATTATGATGACAGGTACTGATTATCAGGGACTGATGATAAAGCGATTGTCCCCGTAGCTCAGTTGGATAGAGCGGCGGATTCCTAATCCGCAGGTCGGAGGTTCGAGTCCTCTCGGGGACGCCAGTTTGCGTATTTTATCTATATAAATCAATAAACTAAGAAAAAAGAACCCCACGCTGAGACCCGCTTGTGGGACATTTTCAGCAGTCCATTGTTCTCAGAGTGTTGATGACTTTCTGTGTGATGTGCAGGTTACTTTTGCCTAAGCGGGATGTGCCGGGATAGGGCCGGGATCAAGGGGGATTGAAGCGGGATCATGCCGGGGTATCAACGGGATATAGCGGTCTGTAAGCGATCCAAAATGGGACACAGAATCCCCCTGAATTGGCGGGTTACTGTTGCATTGGATTTTTTAACTCGTTTTCCGGCCATTTGATTCTAAGTCAGGAAAGAACGGTTAATATTCAATGAATTGGTGTTTTGGGAGTGGGCCGAACCCGATACTTATATTTGGACTCGGTAGCAATAAGCTCATTTTACTATTTCGCCCATCTTTCACGTAATTTTATTACCTGGGTAGTTGCTCCGTTGGTGGTGTCCCTGCGCATCCTATAATGGGCCACCAACACCTCGCCGGGAAGTAGACACCCGGCTTCTCTGTTCCAGCAGAAACTGCTCCACCCATTATCCAATATCGCAAAACTTGGTCACGGGGAAGTGCACCAATCAGCGAAGGAGATTTTTGCATTTTCTGATAGGAACTATCGAAAAGTGACTCAGTTTCCGGCTCCAGGAGAAATTCAATTGCCTCTTTGTTTTTTCCTAGTTCCTTTAAGCTATTCATGAGTTGTTCTTGACTGATGTTATCAATGCTCAGAACTCTCTCGGCTCTCTTGTCTAATACCAAATTCCATTCGGTGATAAATTCAGGCAATCTTTGAGCATCGCTTTCTTCAATTTGCAAGGTGCTCTGTTCAATTTCTTTGAGAAATTTCGCTATATCCCCAATATCTCCTATATCTTCCAAACTCACATCTTGCGCGAGAATTGGAGAATTTAATACCAGAAATAGGGCTGTAAAAATGGCAAACCTCATATAGTTCTCTCCCACTCTCTCATATTGCTGTTTCCGACCAAATTACCGTGTTTTAGACAAATTCCAAACAAACCAAATGACGAACGTAATTAAGCCGATGCAGCTGGTGGAGAGTTGATAAACAGCCATGTAACGCAATAAAGGCTGATATTCTTCAATGAAATGGTTTCTGGCATCAGGGATCGGAACCCCTGTGCTTGCGCTGATGCCTTTTACAATCTCAAGGTGATATCCGACGATCAAGTTTCCAACCCAATAGCCTAAAATTACTGAAATTACTAAGCATATAAGGGAAATAATTGGAACAAATTTTTTCTTAAAACCGGATAAATTAGCATCGTCAAAGATGCCGAAAATACGTGCCAATATAAAAATAACAATACCTACTCCACCGGATGAGAGTGCGGCGATTATATCGGTTTGATATCTAATAGTCTGCAAACTAGTAGTGACGACATTTGGGATATCTAAAGGTGACATGAGTTTACTCGGTTTGGTTTATTTTACCGCTGGCCGAATGATAATCGCAACTGTCGCCGCCCGTAGCATACGCGTAAATCCGCAAGTTGCCATAATATTGTAGTTGGTCACATTACTTTCCTTTAGCACAAGGCTCATAAATAAGCCTAATAAACCCATATTAACAGATTAAGATTGCTTTAACAACCTAAAATTGTTTCAAAATTGGGTTGATCTATCACGCATATATTCATCCCATCACAATCGCCATTTTGTATAAATCGGCGGGCAGGGTGATCTTGATAAACTGGGGTAATCCCGGTGACTCAGGTAATCCGGGCTTTGGCACAGGTGATGCAAGGTGATGCAACCGGTGCCGTCTTGATCAGGTTGTCGGGGATTGATCCGGGTCTGTTTTCATGCCAACCGGGAAAAATCCAAAGGTTGCTGCGCATGAAGGCCGCGATGATTAAACAACCAGAACGATTATCAAGCCCCGGTCACGTCTGGGCACTCTCTGTAATCGTTCTTGTGGTGGCTCCGGCGGATTTTCCCTCAAGCCGGGTGCTCCGGCAGCCGGATATTCCGGCATCACAACACATCAATTTTTTTAAGCGTGATTTTTTGCCATGATTGCATCATGCAGTATGGATCGGCTGTTTAGACATCAAACCGGGGGTCGCCACAATCAATCAAATCCCCGGTGATTATGATCTTATAGATGAACCTCCGCATATTGTGCGCTTTGGCGGTGGTCTGTCCTGTTTGTCTGTTTGTTTTCTGTCCTGTTTGTTTATCGATGAGACAACCCAAAGAGCGCACCGGATTGAGTGCGCCATTGTCGGTTCATTTATCCACAAACCGACCAGTTTTCATCTTTCAAAAGACAATCAGGGGTTGATGGCAGACCATCAGGCTAGGTTTTATCCCTGACCTCAGCATTGGGTGCTTCTTTTTTAACGCTCGCAATACCATTTTGGGCAGATTGCCTGGTCGTATAACGCTCAGATGTGGCAATTATTTCGCCATTTGCTGCATGAAGATTGAACATATATTGCTGATCTGCCGTTCTTTTGAGGACAAAATATCCCATTTTGATTTTCTCCTGTCATGCTGTGAAGGTTGTAACAGGGGGCAAAAGGGCTGATATTACGATCACCAGACTGTGGTCTAACACGACTATTTTGGTCTCATACAGTTATTTTCAAGCATCTTCTCTCTGAAATTATAACCGGGGCGAGCATAGAGGAAAACAAACATAGAGGGAAACAGTGGTGTGATGGCTGGGGGGCATGAGCAGGTAACCGGGCACGCCGCTAACTCTGGCGATGTCCCAATCCCGCCTGAGCGACCTGTAGGAAGGAAACTCTCAATCAGGGAGACAACTTGATGTTGGTTTCTGAGCAATATGCCTTGGTTTCATCATTCCAAACAGCAGCGACAAAAAATTTATTTTTGTGTTGACTCTCTGTGATACCTATTTTATTGCCTTGATTGTTCATTTTTGAACTCCTTTTGGGGTCGGGGCTTCCAAGGCCCGGCTTTTTTGTTGACTTTGCACAACAATAACGCCGTGGGCCGCCATAATATTCAATCTTACGGTCCTGTTGGCAGTGGCCACTCCTGAGAGGGCATCCCCGGTTGGTTTTTTTTAGATGGTTGTTTGAGAACGGGCTGGGTTCTTATTGACTTTTTTTGTTTTTTGTCTGTCAGGCATCTCTAAAATAAAGAGATGTAAAAAGAAACCTGCGCGCTACACACGCCGCAGCGCATTTTAACTATTGCGCTCCATCTATACCGGAAAATTGATACGTCCTTATCCGGGCCAGATATGGCTATTTTGACTATAAATGCCCTGGAAAACAGGCGTCAATTCATTGCTTCTTATCGAGCAATCGTTGATAAAGCTCGTAGTATGATTGTGCTTGTTGTTTTACTGTGAATAATTTGCGAGATCGTTTTTTTGCATTCTCTCCCATTTTGGCCGCAATATCCGGATTATCCAGAAGATATTGCATCGCTTTTCTTAACTCATTGATTGAATGAGGCTTAATAACAAGCCCTGTTTCATTCGCGGCATTAATAAAAGTTGTTCCTGTCCCTATTTCACATGAAATCAGAGGTTTACCAACAGATGCAGCCTCTAAAAGGGAGATTCCAAATGCTTCAGAGCGAAGGTAAGATGGAAAAGCAAACCCATAACACAGATGGAGAAGCGCAATCTTATCCTCGTTATTTATAGGGCCCAGAAAATCAACGTTGTTCAAGTTAAGCCTTACAGTCTGGGCTTTGAGCTCTTTTTCAATGCCACCGTCAACTCCCGCAATAACAAACCTGATTTTTGTGCCAGAAATAGCTTCAAGGGCAATGTGAAGCCCCTTATAATATCTCATGACTCCAATAAATAGAAAGAAGGGCTCCTGCAAGCGGCTGCGCCAATAATTCAGACGATCAGGGCAAGCGGTCTGATAGAGGCTATGGTCTATTCCAATCGGAATGACAGATACCTTCTCAGCATATTTTTGTAAAACATCGCTGGAGAAAAAATAACTGGGAGAGGTTGCAACAATACGATCGACAGAATCTAAAAAATGTCGTTTCAAAAATCTGTAAATATGAAGCAGATATTTTTGCCTGAGGATGTCTGAATGATAGGTAACGATAGACGGTTTTTTAGGCGAACATACCACATGCAACATGTCTGCAAATGGATTGGGAAAGTGATAATGGATAATATCCGCTTGGGTTGCCAATTTCTTAAACTTACTGAAAGCAGACAACGAAAACCCTGTCGAAGCCAAAAACAAATTCCGTTTTGCCTGATGAATGGTGTAGCCGTCCATTCTAATTGGATTTTTCCGGGGGCGTGGGTGTAATGTCAGGAGGGTATTGTTAACACCTAATTGAGCATTTTCCTTGCACAGCATACCAATGAAAGTCTCAACACCACCATAGCTTTCAAAATTAGAGGTTTTGTAGATGTGGAGAATATTCACAGATGGTTTCTCTGTATTTTTGTTTTTCGGATATCTATAGCTTCCTGAAAAATCTCCCATAATTTTTCAGTATTTTCCTGTAAAGTAAATCTCTTCGCATTTTTTTTTGCTTCCGCCTCAAATTTACTGCGTTCTGCTTTATTCAAAAGCGTCTTTAATCCCGAAGCGATTGAATGCTCATCAAACGGATCAACCAAAAAAGCTGCCTTTCCGGCAATTTCTGGCATCGAAGATATATTGGATGTTAGCACTGCCTTGCCATATGACATGGCTTCAATTATCGGTAAACCAAATCCTTCGTATAAAGAAGGCATCGCAAGGAATAGGGCGTTTGCATAAAGTGACGCAAGCTGTTCATCTGTAACATGGCCAACCGGAATAACGTTGCCATCTAAGCCGAGTTCATTAATCCACTGGTAGACATCTACATTGCCCCATCCTTTACCCCCCGCAATGACAAGAGAGATATCTTTATTCACTTCTCGAAGAGAAGCGAATGCTTTGATCAATCGGTAAAGATTTTTTCTTGGCTCCAGTGTGCCAACAAACAAAATATAGGAAGCTGGTAAGCGCAGGTCCAATGCCACTTGATCATGCGATAAAGGCGTGAACTGTGGATAAATGACACGTATCTTATCCGATACCTCCGGATAAGCTGTACGCACATCATGTGCGGTATTTTCGGAAATCGCAACAATCAAATCTGAATGGATAATGGCCTGTGGCATCAAGAGAGCTTCCATCATCCGGCCTAACGGCCTCATCGTTTCGCCAGCATGCTTCCATACCAAATCATTGATGGTTACTATTCTGGAAATACTGGTGGGCAAGAAACGCGGAAGCCTGTGCGCTGTGCCCCAAAAAACATCCAGCTGGTCTTTTGCTACCCAGTAAGGAACAACAGCCTGCAACCAAATCATTTTTCCAATTCGGGAATGGACAGACTTTGTTCTGATCGACAGATTACCATGTCGAGTGTTTTCCCAGGATATCGGGCCTGTGCTATATAAGAAAAAATCGCCATTTTGTTTGATCAATTCATTTGTTGCTTGGGCGATATAACGCCCTATGCCATTGACGGGTTGAGTAAGAAGTCTGGCTTCTATTCCAATTTTCAAACGTTTATTTTGTTCAACAATCACGGATCAATATTCTCACAATTTCATTGGAGTCCGGAGACAAAAATATATGGCGTATTGGGTGATCGTCTTTCTGAACTGGCACAGTGTTTTAGGCAAAAATCCCGGCAGATGACAGTGTCGTATTGGTGGTCTTCGAAAATTGAAAAAATTGAAAAATTTCATCTTGATTATTTAAGCCCACGTCAAAAACGATAACGCTTTTGCGGTCTGTGATTGCTTGTCAATCAAGGAGGCACATATTCTAATTCTATGACTTGAACAACTTCTAATCGCTTGATTAAAAATAAGATGTTACTGTTGAATACTGGCCGTTTCAGTCACGGCCTTGCCGAACAGCCCCATTCCGAAAACTGTGGCTGATAGATTTCGAAAGATGTCGTATTCAATTGGAAGTTTGGTTCAAACATTCAGTACTGCTTTTCCTTGCCAATGAGACAATCGATCACTGACAGTGCCCCAGCAGGAACAGATAAAACCGTCACCAATTCAAAAAAATTGTCAAACTTGCCTTCGCACAGCCGGATACAAAAATCTCGCAATCATTATCTATTTTCAAAACACCAATATCGTGAATATTCTCACGTTCAAAAATTTTCCTCCCCGTAACTTGTACGTCACTACTTTTATTTCTGTTAACAGCTATGTTTGCCCATGGATCACTTTTGGTGTACAGCGTAGCACATTCGATTCCCGGCCCGTCAGAGCCTTCAAACAACGGCATGATCCCTGATGTATTTAAAAGTGCATATTGCAGTATTTTAACCTCAGGTGTTTTTTACGAAATTTTTTTCAGCCTATCGACGCAAATCTGTTGGGGTTCAAATAAATAAGCTGAAGATGAATACTGAGTTATCAAAAAATCTGAAATTGGTGCTTCACTATTTGCTCCAATATCAATAATTGTATTCGAAATACCGGGGGCCATATTTATGGGCTTCTGGATAATAGAAGCTATGACATCTTCAGGAGATACCACGTCGCTCACGAGTCAATCTTTGAGTTCTGAGTAAGATGCTTTAGAAACCTGAGCTTCAGGAAGCCTTGCAAAGTTCTTGTTCGTAAATTTTGATCACAGTATCCGTATCGTCAAAAATATAATTGTCGCGATTGATAAAAATGCTACGGTCCGTAAACTCCCGGATTATTTCCATACTGTGACTTACCAATACCAATGATGTGCCTTCTTCTAACATTTCCCGAATTCTATCCAGGCATTTTTTCTGAAAATACATGTCGCCAACTGACATGGCTTCATCTATGACGAATATATCTGGTGGCCGTGCCGTGGCGATAGCAAAGGCCAGCCTTAATTGCGTCCCGCTTGAGTAGATTCTGACCGGTTGATCAAGGTATACGTCAATCTCTGCAAAGGCTTCGATCTGCGGAATTAATTCTTTGATCTCGCGAGCAGAAAAGCCCATCAGGCTGAGAGAGTGAGAAATATTTTTCCGTCCGGAAAGTTCCGGATCGAAGCCCATCCCAAGTTCTAAAGACGCAATCCGTCCTTTGAGGGTCACGCGTCCCTCTGATGGCTTGATAATTCCGGTTAGAATTTTCAGCAGGGTGCTTTTTCCAGCACCATTTTTACCTATGATACCAATCGCTTCGCCGGGATGTATATTGAAATGAATGTTTCTTAAAACCCAGGTTTCAATTGGCGGACGGGATGAAAATCCAAACCAATGCGCAATCCGGCGCCATTCACTTGGGTATACTCTGTACACCTTTCCAACATTTTCAACCTTTAGTAACGTCATAATGCATCCACTAAATCTTCATCCGACCGACGAAACAGGATAAGGCTTAACGTAAGCAAAGCAAATGCCAGCAGACTAAAAATTAAAATTCCCGAAAATTCGGGGGGGGTCCGATACAAAAGGATATTATGATAAGAGGAAACCACACTATAGATAGGGTTGAATGTGAACCAATCACGGTATGGTGTCGGAATAATCGATTCTGGATACACAATTGGGGTAAACCAAAACCAAACTTGAAGAACAATTGGCACTATTTGAGACAAATCACGAAAAAAAACATTGAATACTCCCAATATCAAGCCAAGCCCGATAGAAAAACCAACCAGGATGAGTGTCAGTGGTAATAACCAGAATATCATCAAAGAAAAGCTGTGACCCAACAATAAGAAAATTCCAAGGATCGATAGTAAGAGAAAACCGTTATTGATAGTGTTTGATCCTGCTACGATTGCAGGTAATGCAACCATCGGAAATCGAATTCTTTTTATAAGACTGGCATTATCGATAAAGATATTGAGGCATCGCGAGACTATGTTCGTAAATAATGACCAGGCAAGCAGGCCAGACATCAGATAAATGGCATAAGCATATTTGTTTTCAATTTCAGGTAACTTTATGGCTAAAACGTTGGAGAGGATCAGCGCATAGATTAAAGCTTGCGACAAGGGATTAAGAATGACCCAAAAACTACGAAGTTTGCTACGCGCAAAACGATTAATCATTTCATTTTGAATCGAACTCGCAATGAATTGACGATATGCCCATAAATCACGGAACATTGGCTATTCCAGTCTCCCAACGGCCAGAGTTATCAATAAATCAAGGGATGCGCCCATAATAAATCTCTCCTTTCTTCGGAATTTATCTTTTGTGCAAAAAATAGATCACGATTTGTGATTGTTAAAATCTCATCAAAACATGCAATACACATGGCCCGCTCGTTTTTGGGGGCAGGCTCTCCCCGTCACTCATTATTATAAGCATAAATGGTCAATACCAAGTGCCCTAGGGTAAGGCTCCCGGGTAAATAGTGGCTGTCGTCGTAATCCAAGTCCTCCTGATAACATAACGGACAAAACTATCACAAATTTTCCAGAATATTTTATTAACTTCTGGACACATTTATTTGCCGCCGGCAAATAAAAAAAGGAAATTATGAAAAAATATAAATAGATTCCCGCCCGTTACTTAATGAAATATAGTATAGAATGGTTCTTAAGGCGGTTATTTGTGGTAAAATACTGCCGATGCGGAAGACTCGTACCCAAAGAGGTTTGATACACTTCCATCGCCGGCCTGAAATATTGATCTGAAATCTTCCGGCTACAGATACAATCCCTGTAGCGTGAGAGTCAACATTTACCCATATAACTGCCGGGTCTTTTCTGGCAATGGCTATAATCTGCCCAATCAGGCTGTGAGCACCGTGCAATCGTTTTTGGTCATCGGACCAATCGGCCTAAGATGAGCACGCTATGATCCGGCTTAAAGCGGATCCTGCCTGGTGACGTAATCGATCAATCCAGATCAATCTGGCTGGGTTGGCAGGTTGATGATCGTGGAATGTCACAGTTGTTTCTTTAGGATTAGCATCCGGTTTGGTCCAGGCGGCCCTTGATGCGGTGCGCCCGGTGACTGTTGAAGTCATAGTTCTTGCCTCGATCCCAGGGCCTCTCAATATCACCGGATTGACGATCACCCCGGACACGCCGCAGATCCGGGCCGTGATTGAGGCTGAGATCATTGATCTGATCACCCGTGAAGAGGTCTCCGGCGGGACCATGCTCACCAGCTATATCCGTGAAGCAATTTCACTGGCGGTTGGGGAAGACGACTATGTGTTGACCAGACCCGGCTGCAATATCAGTCGCCGGGATGGTGAAATCACGGTGCCGGGCCGGTTCCCATGGAGTGGATGATCACAATGTTTGGCCCCAGCATTATCAAATTGAACGGCCCTGACGCATTTTTTTCAGAAGTATCAATTCACCGGGCTAATCTATGTCTCAGATCAGATACGCCAGGCTGCGGACTGGGTGATGTTAGAACCAAGATATCTGACAACGATCCAACACCCCTCGGGGGGGCTTTTCTATACTTCGTACGAACTTATCTAAAAAAAAGCAGACTCGAAGTAATTGTCGCATTCGAGCATTTTACGCATTTTATTCGAGCATTTTACGCATTTTAATTTTACGCATTTTAAATGTCGCGCTACAGGCATCAGGAGCGGTCCCTCGATGGTCGGGCTTTATTACGGCGAAGATATTTGGCGCGGTTTTCCATTGCTGGAAAAGCGGTTCCGGGGGTGACGGTCTTTGATTGATACAAATCCGGCTGGCGGGGTGTGACAACTTTTAATGCCGACAGCGAAAAATACCTGAACAACCTTCGCTCAGGCACATTGGCGTATCGGCGTAAAAAATGATTTTAGGAGATTTATGACCAGGCAGTGCCGGACCTGGCCACCAGAATGACTACGGACGTCTCCGGCCAGCTTCTCGCCAATCCAGTATGAGGCGACTATAACGCTGTTGGCGTTCTGAGGCAAGGGACTCTGGCTTATCGTTGTCAAGAATCAAGTCGTCAAGAACAAAAGGGTCGGAGCGGTGTCACTCCGGCCATCCAGTCGACTACGAGAGCGAGCACCGCTTCGTCGATTTGAATATGTGCGGTAATACAGCGTATCAAAACAGTATAGTCAAGAGTCGTACCCCGCATCCCCGGGCTGGGGGATCATCTCGCCGAAAATAAAATGGCCGGGACGTCGTCATCCCGGCCACTCAATCGGTTACGGTGAGTGAGCGCCACATCTCGCTGATTGAATATAGGGCAACTATAGCACGGTTTATCTCTGGGGCACCCCCAGAGGGAGAATCACCAATTACCTCTGGGGGACCCGTAGGGGGGCACCCCCAGAGGGAGAATCACCAATTACCTCTGGGGGACCCGTAGGGGGGGCACCCCCAGAGGGAGAATCACCAATTACCTCTGGGGGACCCGTAGGGGGGGCACCCCCAGAGGGAGAATCACCAATTACCTCTGGGGGACCCGTAGGGGGGGCACCCCCAGAGGGAGAATCACCAATTACCTCTGGGGGACCCGTAGGGGGGGCACCCCCAGAGGGAGAATCACCAATTACCTCTGGGGGACCCGTAGGGGGGGCACCCCCAGAGGGAAAACCAGTGACGTTCTGAGGCAAGGGAACCGCACAAAAAAAGCCAACGGCATTGAGCGGCGGTTTAATGTGCCGTGAAGATGGGTTGTCGGTCCGGTTGGGTCGCTGCCTTGATTCTCTTGCCCCGGGTCGGGATAATCCCTAAAGTTCCGGGAGCGGGGAGTGGCGCAGCTTGGTAGCGCATCTGCTTTGGGAGCAGAGGGTCGCTGGTTCGAATCCAGTCTCCCCGACCATTTTATATAATAATATTAAAGGGATAAGGTTTTTTTTGATACCATGCGCCTTATAAAGTTAGCCACTTAATTTTGTGAGTTAGCCAGTTTCAAATTTTGTTCTTGTTCTCCGTTCTTGATTCTCCACGTCTCCGCATTCATCGCTTTGTGTTTTTTCGGCGGCATTCTCGGTATTTGGTGGCCCGAACATGCGACCCAGGCCGCCACCAATATTCAGGCTATGCTGGCCGCATTGCAAAAAGGCGATTGGGGAACGGGCGGCACTTGAGGCTCTTGAGAGCCGCTGGGCTGAGCAAGTCGGGGCGCGAGCCAAGCGGATCGCCAACCAACTGAAAGGAGTCTAAACGATGTTACAATTTCTTGCCGGACCGGTCACCAAGCTGGCCGGAGACCTGATTGACAACTTGTTTGAAACCGATGAAGAGAAGGCCAACGCCAAGGCCAAGCTGATCAAGCTGGAACAAGAGGGCAAGCTGAAGGCCGCCGAAGTTCAGCTTTCAGCGATTATTGCCGAGGCTAAGTCATCTGACCCCTGGACCAGCCGTGCCCGGCCTTCTTTCCTCTATCTGATTTATGTTATCATCGCTTTGTGTTTTTTCGGCGGCATTCTTGGCATCTGGTGGCCGGAGCAAATGACCCGAGCCGCCACCAATATCAGGTGCATGCTTGACGCCGTCCCTGATGCTCTTTGGACCTTGTTTGGTGCCGGATATCTCGGCTACACTGGCGCACGATCCTGGGATAAACGCTCAATGACTCGGTAATGAATACTGCTTTATCAGTTGGTATTGGTAGGTCTCATGAAAATCATCGTCTGATTCAAATGGTTTTCTCGGCCATCGGCGTCAATAAACCAGCACTTACGGATGATGCGCCCGTATTCATTCTTCTGTTCCCGTGAACAATGAATTGTCTGTCCAGCAGCAGTAAAGTTTTTAAGCGTCTGCGTTGCCTCGGCTCCGCAGAGCCAATTCCGGCTGTTCTTTCAAAGCCAAGGTAGGGACAAGAATTAAATCTGAGAAAAAGATTATCGATCGCATGATGTTTCCTCGCAACATATGGCACGTCAGGCATCCACAAGCATACCAGAGTATCAAGCGTGATAAAATAGTTGATGACCTGAATACACTTAATAGTTGCTTTTCTATTAAGTTCTTATTAACTATACGCGATATGAGTTTTCCTCTGTATTTTGAACGATGAAGTATAAAAATGTTAAATATCAAAAATATCAGGTTTGGCCTGGAAACAGGTGAGCCCCTTACCTCCAGGCAACTTTTGGGGTGGGGTGCTGTAGGTGGATGCTTGTACGCTTTGTCAGCGGTTGGCTTGTTTGAGTTTGATAGCGTGAAAAAGATATTTTTGGTTGACAATCAATCGTACACTCAAAAAATAACAGTTTTATTTTATTGCCTTGGTATCTCTGTGGTCGGAGCAATATGGGCATACACACGAAAACCCTTATATTCCATATCCTCTGCAGTCATATGGGGTGTTTTGGCTACTACTGCGGTAGATGTTACTAAGCATGTGGGGTCCCAAGTGTTGAATGATTCCGTATCAGCACACTCAACACAAAAAATTGATAATATCAGTCGGGGACCCGCTTCTATCAACTACCCAGAAAGCAGATCGGGGAACGCTTCTTTACAGGCGGTGCCATCCAGTGATACGGGTGCGCTTAATGGTGAAAATGATACAATCACGCCTAATGTCGAAAGTGAGTCTGGTACCCTAGATTGTATCTTGAAGGCACTATCATATGAGGTGTGCTAGCAACAGATTTTCTGAGAGCATATTTGGCGATATCCTGTGACAAGTACTGTCACTGAGGGGTTGTTTGCCTTCTGAATAGAGAGTCAACAACAGCGTTAGCCATTTAGGGTCTAAGTCATTGATCTGCCGTGCAGGGTGAGTGGGCCAAAATTGGCTAACACCATTGAAGTTATTCAATGATAGCCTGCTTTGGGAGCAGAGGTTCGCTGGTTCAAATCCAGTCTCCCCAACCATTTTATATAATAATATTAAAGGGATAAGAAAACGCCCTTTGGCCGGTAAATACCGCCACACTCGTGGTCATCATATTCCGGTGATCATATCCGGTTTTCTTGCGATATTATTTTTACACAATCAGGCCGCTTGCGTTTTCTGAAAAACAGGACTAAATTAGTCCCAATAGGTTTTCCTCTCTCACGGTTTCTTTGCTTTTGCGGGAGAAATTTGACCTTTTATTCTAAGGGGGCTTTGGGTCACTTTGGTCTTATAAACGAGGTTTTATAAACAGAGGTCTTAATAAAAGAGGTCTTATAAACAATGGTTTTGTCAATTATAAAAAAATTTAAGGAATTTCCTGGTTAATCAGGAAATTTAATTGATTGAGAACTTTATTGAGTAACCAGTCAAAATGCTGAAACACATGTTTTCAGTCAGCCTGCCCCTTAAAAAATTTTAGAGAAAAGAATCTTAAAAAGAAAAGAAAAAAATCTTAAAGAGCGAGGTTTTTGTCATGACTGTATATTCCCGGGCCATTGAACTCTTAAAACAGCATCATGTGCGTCCCACCCGTCAGCGTAAAATGCTGGCCAGGATGTTGTTTGAGCAAGACCCTCATCATTTCACGGCTGAGGAATTATGCCAGAGGGTACGGCATTTGCGCATGGGGATTTCCCGGGCCACAGTTTATAATACTCTGAACCAATTCTCCCGGGCGGGTCTCTTGCGGGAGATTATTGCGTCTTCTGGCCATACGTTCTACGACACCAATATGGCACCTCATCATCATTTTTATCATGAGGAAAGCGGCCTTTTAGAGGATATTCCCGGTGATCAGGTTGGGATATCCCATTTACCCGATGCCCCGTCGGGCCGGCGGATCAAAAATATTGATGTGGTGATCCGTCTGTCTCACAGTAAAGACGCAGAGATGGTTCCTGACAAAGTTGATATGGGGAGAGAAGACCTGGGGGCGGCAAGGCTATAAAGTGCAAGGCTATAGGGTGGCGGCTTTGTCGGCGACTCGTTGATTAAAGCGATCCCATTCCACCAGGTGGCGGCCATGCTGTCCGATACCGATGATGTCGGATTGGTCACGGGCGGTGACGGTCCAGAAGACATTATTTTCACTACGAATGCGCTCACAGATGGCTTCGACATGAACTTTCATACCGATGGGGGTAGGAGCCTGGTGGGTGACTTCAATGAAGGTACCCAGTGATCCCTGACCGGGTTTAAGATAAGGAGCCAGAGCATTCACGCAGCACCACTCAATCAAAGCGACCATAAAACCGGTTGCAAATATATGCGGCATCCTCTGGAATTCAGCACATTCAGCATAGAGAAAAGGGACTGTCTTATCTCTTTGAACGATGTACTCCAAATGGTGTCTTTCTCCCAAAGACGGTAGCTGAAAGCCATCCATGTTTTTTTGCTTTCCGGTTATAGTGACTGCGGGGGCGATTTTTTATTGGTATCGAGTTCTCTCCAGGGTATTTGACCCTGTAAAAAATGCCTGAGTCAACCAGTATAAAAAACAACAGGGGGCTTGAAAAAAATTGTCAGCGGCGGTATGTCGGCTTTTCCTGAAGCCGGGTTATCCCGGTATCTATATTTCACACGCGTGCTTAGTGGCTGAATTGGTTGGCTGCTCCGGTGCTTTTCTAAAGGGATGCTTCCTTCTGGTTTTTGGAGGTATTTTTTAGAGGGTCGTGCGCGCGGAGGCAAACCGGAAAAGGACAACTCTTCATGACAATGCCAAATTTTACCATGCGTCAGCTTCTGGAAGCTGGGGTTCATTTCGGGCACCATATGCGCCGTTGGAATCCGAGAATGAAACCCTATCTCTTTGGAATCCGCAGTAATATTCATATCATTGATTTGCAACAGAGTCTGCCATTACTGCATCGGGCTTTGGAAGCCATGCGTGATGTTGCAGCCAGAGGTGGACGGATTTTATTTGTTGGTACGAAACGTCAGGCATCACCGGTGATTGCGGATGCTGCCCGGCGTTGTGGCCAGCATTTTGTTAATCATCGTTGGCTCGGTGGTATGCTGACGAATTGGAATACGGTTTCCCGATCCATTAAACGTTTGAAACAGCTTGATGAGATGTTTGCCCGGGAGGAAGGCGGCGGCTTTACCAAGAAAGAGCGGCTGAGCCTGGAACGTGAACGCGATAAGCTGGATCGCGCTCTTGGTGGAATCAAGGATATGGGTGATGTGCCTGATATGCTGTTTGTGATTGATACGGTTCGTGAATCAATCGCTGTGGCTGAGGCAGAAAAACTGGGTATTCCGGTTGCAGCCATTCTTGACAGTAACAGCAATCCTGGAGGAATCCGTTATCCTGTTCCGGGCAATGATGATGCTTTGCGGGCGATCACGCTCTATTGCAATCTGGCAGCCGAAGCGATCCTTGATGGTATTCGCACGGAAATGGCTAAGAGTGATCCCGACTCAGCTGCGGCGGTTGATCCTCTTGCTGAGATGATCCCGGATAGTACTGCCGGACCGGCCATTGGTGAGGAGTCACCGCAACCCGAAGCTATTCCTGAGGCTGAGACCACTCCTGAACCGGTTCGGTCAGTTGACTCTGGTGAGTCTTCACCCGATGAACAGAGTACGTCTCCAGAAAATGAGGCTGAAGGGAACACGCAAGAGAATACATCTGAAGTCAAAGAAGAAAAAGGGTAAGTGATGCCTGCGATCACAGCGAATTTGGTCAAAGATCTGCGCGAGAAAACTGGTGCAGGGATGATGGATTGTAAAAAGGCTTTGGCTGCGAGTGATGGTGATATGGAATCCGCCATCGACTGGCTGCGTAAAAAAGGGTTGGCGGCAGCTTCAAAGAAAGCAGGTCGGACGGCTGCTGAAGGGTTGGTTGCCATTGAGATTGACCGGATGCGCGGGGCTGTTGTCGAGGTGAATGCTGAGACTGATTTTGTTGCGCGCAATGATTCTTTCCAAAATTATGTTGCCGCTGTTGCCGGTTGTGTTTTGGGCTCTGGGCGTGATGTTTTGGATGCTGAGGCATTGGCGGCCCTTGATGGGGCTGGCTCCGGGCGTACATTAGGCGAAGAATTGACGGATCTTATTGCCACCATTGGTGAGAATATGCAGCTGCGTCGGGCGGCGGTTTTGTCGGTGCAATCCGGATCTATTGCCGGATATGTCCATTCTTCGGTTGTTCCGGGCATGGGAAAGATTGGTGTTTTGGTGGCTTTGGAGTCGAAGGCTTCACCGGATCAACTGGCTGAAATGGGTCGATCTCTGGCCATGCATGTGGCGGCATGTGATCCGCGTTCTGTATCCCGGGATGATCTTGATCCTGATCTTGTTGAGCGTGAACGGGCTGTTCTGGCTGAACAGGTGCGCGATAGTGGCAAGCCTGAAGATATTATTGCCAAAATGGTTGAGGGGCGGTTGCGTAAATTTTATGAGCAATCGGTCCTTTTAGAACAGCCCTACGTTATGGATGATAAAAAATCGGTTGCTCAGGCGTTGCAGGAAGCCAGTCAGCAGATCGGGATGCCTGTGGAGATTACCGGGTTTTTACGGTTCAAACTTGGTGAGGGGATTGAGAAGGCACAAGAAAATTTTTCTGATGAGGTTGCGGCGGTTGCCGGTCAAAAATAATCCCGGATGAAGATCATTCCGGGTGATGATGATCTTATGCATGCAGCTGGCCCGGCAGATCAGGATGATGGATGCTGTTACAGAGAAAGATGTTGTTACAGAGAAATACGTAAAATCAGAAATACGCATAAAATTCTAAAAAATACTGATCAATATGCTCGTTCAGCAAAATACGTCCATTCAGCAAAATACGTCCACTCAGCAACATGTCCGCTCAGCCGCTCTATTCACGTATTCTTCTTAAACTTTCCGGAGAAGTTCTGGCCGGTGGTGGTGGGCAGGGAATCAACCCACAATCGATTGACCGGATAGCCGGTGAGCTTGTTGTTGCGGCCTCTACGGGGGTTGAAATTGTTCTGGTGGTTGGTGGGGGTAATATTTTTCGTGGGGTATCGGATGCTGCTGAGGGTATGGAGCGTCCAACTGCTGATTCCATTGGTATGCTGGCGACAGTGATCAATGCTCTTTCTCTCCAGAATGCTCTGGAGCGGCGCGGTCTTGAAGCCCGTGTTATGTCGGCTATTCACATGCCGTCGGTATGTGAGCCTTATATTCGTCCTCTGGCTATTCGTCATTTGCGCCGGGGCCGGTTGGTTATTCTGGCTGCCGGGACAGGCAATCCCTATTTTACCACCGACACGGCTGCTGCTTTGCGTGCATCTGAAATGGGATGTCAGGCGTTATTCAAAGCGACCAAAATTGATGGGGTTTATAGTGCTGATCCGGTTCTTGAACCAGAAGCGATACGTTATGATTTTCTCTCTTATACTGATGTTTTAGCTCGTGACTTACGGGTTATGGATGCCGCAGCAATCGCTTTGGCCCGTGAAAATGATATTGATATTTTGGTGTTTTCAGTCATTGAATCCGGTGCATTTGCTCAGGTTTTGAGTGGTGCCGGGTGTTATACGCTCATTAGTGCCGACCAAAAAAATACGGACCAAAAGAGCACCACCCGGAAAAGCTCTGTTGCTGAGAATGCGCAACATTAATTGCTTTGCCTGAGTTTGGATTTTGGTTTCTCAAGCGGGCATGTCATTGAGCAGGGGAGGAGAGCATGAGTGATCTGGCTGATTATAAGCGTCGTATGGAAGGTGCTGTTACAGCCCTGAAAGCTGAGTTTTCCGGATTACGGACCGGACGGGCTTCGGTTAGCTTACTGGAGCCGGTTTATGTTGAGGCTTATGGTTCTAAGATGCCACTCAATCAGTTGAGTGCGATTGGTGCGCCGGAGCCACGTTTGCTCACAGTCCAGGTATGGGATGCTGGTCTGGTTGCAGCTGTTGAAGCGGCTATTCGTGATTCTGGTCTTGGCTTAAATCCGATGTCTGAAGGGAATATGGTGCGGGTTCCTATTCCTGAATTGAGTGAGGAACGTCGCTCTGAATTGGTTAAAGTTGCCGGAAAATATGCTGAAAAAGCCCGGGTTGCTGCACGTAATATTCGCCGCGATGCGATGGATAAATTGAAACATATGGAAAAAAATGGTGAGCTTTCCCAGGATGCACAACGTGATCAGGCTGAGAAGATCAATAGCCTCACCGATTCTCATGTTGAGATGATCGACTCTTTATTGACTGGCAAGCGCAACGATATCATGCAAGTGTGATATTGCTCTGAATCAATGCCCTGAGAGAGCATGCTCAGGCAGTCGTTTTGCGGATCATTTTTGGTTTTTAGCTATGGCTCTTCACGCACTCCGGAATATTGAGGAAAAAGAAACCGGTGGTCACGATCCATCTCCGTTCCATGTTGCGATTATCATGGATGGGAATGGGCGCTGGGCCAGACAGCGCGGTCTTCCCCATTTATCTGGCCATAAGCAGGGGGCTGAGGCTCTGCGCTCAGTTCTGGAAGCAGCACATGCCATCGGTATCGGCTATCTGACTGTTTATGGTTTTAGTAACGAGAACTGGGGCCGGCCGGCTCATGAAGTTGCCGGGCTGATGCAGTTGCTGCGGGTTTATTTAGAGCAAGAAGCCCATGAACTCGATAAGGCCGGATTGCGTTTTCGGGTGATTGGTGACCGGTCTCGTCTGGATCAGAATATTGCTGCTATGATTACCGCTATTGAGGAGCGCACTGCGAATAACACAAAACTCAATTTTACTGTTGCGATTAGCTATGGTGGGCGGAGCGATATTTTACAAGCGGCTCGTTCTGTTGCTGCGGAGGCGGTGGCTGGTCGTCTTGATCCTGATATGATCGATGAAGATGTGTTTTCATCTCATCTGGCTACGTTTGATCTCCCGGATCCCGATTTGCTGATCCGGACATCGGGTGAATTACGGATTTCTAATTTTCTGCTCTGGCAATCGGCCTATACTGAATTGGCGTTTAGTGACAAGCTCTGGCCTGATTTTGGGGGGGATGATTTACGCGCTCTTGTTGCTGAATTTCGTGAGCGTGATCGTCGCTTTGGCCGTTAGAGGCCGGGTTAGGGGCCGGAATGCAGTTGCTTTGAGGATGTGCGGAATTCCGGAGATGATCGAAGAAAGTCGGTTTGAGGCAGATATTGCTTATTCAGACATGCTCAGGCCTCTCCTTGTTTTGATGATCTTTCTTTCCGCTTATTCCCAATATTGCCGGTATTTCCGCGATGACAGACGAGATATGAGTTGGTGGCTTTGTTGAATTGGCTGCGGCGTGTTTTTGGGATGCGCTTTCTGAGTGCTGCCGTTTTGGTGCCGGTTGTTCTGGCTGCTGTTGTTGCTGGCTCTGTTTTCTTCGTGCTTCTGGTTGGTTGTTGTGCTGTGGCGATGGTTATTGAATGGGTTGCTTTATGCGATCATTCGGTTCACCGGAAGCCGGTTTCTAAACACCAGCCGGGTCGGCAATTCCGTGATCCATCGGCTTTGATTTTGCTGTTTGTGGTATTGGCCGGAATGGTTGGGCTGTTATTTTCTCAGATTATGATGACGATCATTCTGGGGATTATGGCAATACCGGTTATTGCTTTTGTCGGGGGTTCTCAACAAGGGGGTGACAAGAAGAAAAAGAGTTGGTTGCTGGCGGCTGGATCGGCTTATATTCTGCTTCCATGTGCGGCCCTGGTATGGATGCGTGTGGCTGTTGAGGGCGGTTTTGGTGTGGTTACCTGGGTATTGGTTGTGGTTTGGGCGACAGATATCGGTGCTTATATAGCCGGGCGAGCATTTGGTGGAGCGCGTCTGGCTCCTGTTATCAGCCCCCATAAGACATGGAGTGGCCTTATCGGCGGTGTGATTGCTGCTGTAGCCAGCGCGGTTTTAGTTGATGATTTTCTTGGTTTGTCACCGCCGGGATTTCTGTTGGCTCTGGGGGGTGCGGGGCTGGCAGTGATTGCTCAGGGGGGGGATCTTCTCGAATCGGCCATGAAACGTCACTGCGGGGTCAAGGATAGTGGCTGGCTTATCCCCGGTCACGGCGGTATTCTTGACCGGGTCGATGGTTTATTAACGGCCGCTCCTGTTGCGGCATTGGCTGTGATGCTGGGGGAATTTTTTCGATGATCGCTGAACAATGATATCTGAGCCATGACGTCCCAATCATCACCACGATCTGTCACTATTCTCGGCTCTACAGGTTCTATTGGCTGCAATACCTTAGATCTGATTTCCCGGGATCTGTCTGCGTATCGGTTGGTGGCGTTGACAGGGCATCAACGGGTTGATCTGTTGGCAGAACAAGCACGTCGTTTTAAGCCTGAATTGGCTGTGATTGCTGAGGAGTCTCTGTATCCCCGTCTACGCGATGCTCTGGCTGGTAGCGGGGTCGAGGCTGCGTGCGGGTCTGCGGCTCTTTGTGAGGCCGCCCGGCGACCAGCCACATGGGTTATGGCGGCCATCGTTGGATTTGCCGGTTTGGAACCCACTTTGGAGGCTGTGCGCCGTGGTGCGGTCATCGGATTAGCGAATAAGGAAAGCCTGGTTTGTGCTGGTGGATTATTCAAGGCCGAAGTCGCCCGTCATGGTGCTACGTTATTGCCGGTGGATTCTGAGCATAATGCTATTTTCCAGGTTTTTGATGCTGATGATCCGGCGGAGATCGAAAAAATCATCCTGACCGCATCTGGCGGCCCTTTTCGTCAATGGAGTTTGGAGCGTATGGCAACAGCGACTCCTGACGAAGCGGTTTCTCATCCGAACTGGACGATGGGTGCTAAAATTTCGGTCGATTCGGCGACCATGATGAATAAAGGTCTGGAGATTATTGAGGCCCATCATCTTTTCAATATGGCATCTGAGCGTATTGATGTTTTGGTTCATCCTCAATCCGTGATTCATTCTTGTGTGGCTTACTGTGATGGTTCCTTACTGGCCCAGATGGGGACCCCGGATATGCGCACACCGATTGCATATTGTCTGGCCTGGCCCCGGCGTATGGAAACCCCTGTGGCGCGTCTTGATCTGGCTGATTTAGGGCATTTGACATTTGAGCACCCTGATTTGAAAAGATTTCCGGCGTTAAATTTAGCCAATGAATGCCTGAAAAATGGCGGGGCATCCCCGATCATTCTCAATGCGTCCAATGAGGTTGCGGTGGCTTTGTTTTTAGCTGGCCGTATCGGATTTCTTGATATTGTTCGTCTGGTTGAACGGACACTGGATGCTTTGGCTCTCCCGGCTCCTGAAAATTTGGGGGATGTTCATGAAATTGATCTTTTGGCGCGCGAAAAAGCCGAGGCTTTTGCTCAATTTTCCCTTCAATCTCCGGTTTCTTACAAAGCAGCCAATTCTTGAACAAAGCCGCAGATCGGCCAATCTGCCGCAGCCTCGACCATCAAAAGTGAAGGGGCAAAACCGCACTCGACCATCGCCTGAGTGCAGGCGATGGGCATCGGCTCCCCCACTGACGTCCAGAACGTATCGATAACGATGGTCGAAAGAGGCTCGTCGCCCTGGCTGACGGGCTGATCAAGCGTACAGGAAAGCAGGGCACCCTCATTCCCGAAAGATATTTTGCGTTTTGGTTTGGTTTTCAGTTTGTGTCTTCGTGATTATTTGTTGCCATTAAGGGAGGGTTGAAAATACATGGTTCCGTTTATCACCATTGGGCACTGACCACCACTTTACCCGCTGGATTTCCGGTTTCCTGATAGCTGTGCGCTTCGCCAATCGTCGCGAAAGTAAAGCGTTGAGGGTCAATCAGGGGGCGGACCTTTCCTGCCTCTGCCAATAAGGTGAGGTCGCGCAGACAATGGCCGACCTTTTCCTGACCAAAGTCATTGATGATCGGGTGACCGGCAAAAATGCTGATCAAGCCCAGCTGTTTGAATTGAAAAGGCCCCTGAGTGGGGAAGACGCCGTTGATATCGAGGATTGTTGCCCCGAAAGCGGCGGCTTCCACGCTTTGATTGATGGCGGCTTGTCCGATTGTATTGAAAATGACGTCAAATCCTTTTCCCTGTGTTGCTTCAGCCACCATCTCAGTGACCGATGTCGTTTTATAATTGAACGCTTTTTTAGCCCCGAGATTTTCGGCCAGACGGCATTTTTCCTCCGAACCGCATGTGGCGGTGATTTCGACGTCCAGACGTGCTGCAGCCAACTGAACCGCCAGTGAGCCGACCCCGCCGGTCCCGCCGTGAATCAATACCTTTGATCCGGGCCTGACCGTAAAGCGGTCCATCAAAGCCATATAGGCGGTTGCCCAGACAAGAGGCAAGGCGGCAGCCTCCTCAAACGATAAATGGTCCGGTTTGCGGGCAACCATCCGTGCATCTGCCGCCATATATTCGGCCAAAGCCCCAGGCTTGCCGATCAAGCCATTGGCAAAGGCATAGACCGGGTCACCGGTTTGAAAGCCTTCCACATCTTTGCCGATATCGGCGATGACTCCGGCGCAATCTCCATGAAGAATGATCGGAAAGTCAGCGGCGAAAACCTCCAGGGAGCCTTTGCGAATTTTCCAATCCACCGGATTGACCGATGTGGCTTTGACCGCAATCACAACCTCCCCGGGACCGGCCTGGGGCCGGGGCATTTCACAGGTCTCAAAAACCTCCGGACCGCCAAAACGATTGATAACGACTGCTTTCATGACAAAACTCCGGTTACGGTTATCCGATATGATGATGTCTGACGTGATGGTTACTGGATGATGATTACATTGATACCGTGATGGTTACTTGATGATGATTATATTGATACCGTGATCGCCTGATGCCATTAAAGCTGAAAAAAACTCAGTGTTGACTACTTTTGTCTCACTGTCCCTTATCATACAAGACACAATAAATTTCCCATAGTCTAAATTTCCCATAGGCTGCATTATGGTCCATGCCTCTTTATCCTGAGAGGGTGTCAGCAGAATGTTTATGGAATGCGTCTAGGGTCTCAGCATCCAGCCCGGCGCACCTCCAATGAGCCGGAGCAGGCTCTCCATATTGTGGCCACAATATAGTGGCCACAAACCCATTTTTTAATAATGTTATGGTTCTGTTGGTTTTGTGGCAGCTATTGATTTTGCCATATTTACGTTATAAGCCACTCTGGTCGCAGTGATATCTTTTTATATTTTTCAATAACTCTTTATATTCTTCGATAAACGGAGTGAATTCATGGAGTATATCTCTTGGATTTGGAACCATGTTTTGCCGCCTTTAATCGGCTTTTCTATTTTGGTTTTTGTTCATGAACTGGGCCATTATTTAGCGGCCCGGTGGGCAGGGGTACGAGTCGAGGTATTTTCCATTGGTTTTGGTCGTGAGGTATTTGGATGGACCGATCAATCCGGCACTCGCTGGCGCTTTTCGCTGATTCCTCTGGGTGGTTATGTCAGCATGTTTGGCGAAATCCAGGGTGATGAGTCTCAATCTTCTTCTCCATTGAGTGAGGATGAGAAGGCTGTATCTTTCCAGCATCAAAGTGTTGGTTGGCGGTCCCTTATTCTTGTTGCCGGGCCGGCGGCTAATTTCCTCTTTGCGATTGTGGTACTGGCAATCGCCTATTCATTGATTGGCAAAACGGTTACAGCACCAGTGGTTTCCGGCCTGGTTACCGGCGGGGCTGCAGAACAGGCCGGATTACAGGTTGGTGACCGCATTATCAGTATCAATGGGCGGGATATTGATACATTCTCTGATATTCGATTTGCGGTGACTCATCGGGCTGGTGATGATCTGGAATTCATCATCCGCCGTGATGATCAGGATATTGCATTGATGCTCACTCCTGAACTGGGCGAAACCACAGATATTACCGGCCAGAAGATTCGTCAGGGTCTCATTGGCATCACCGGTAGCGACCATGAGATCATGACATATGGACCTCTGGCTGCTCTTGGGAGTGCATGTGCTGAAACATGGCGCATCTCTTCGATGACTCTGGAAGCAATCGGCCAAATGTTTACAGGGGAACGAGGAACCGAAGATCTGGGTGGTCCCATTCGTATTGTCGAATTATTGGATGATTTTTGGCAATCTGGTTTTCTCAGCGCCATTGGATTTTTGGCATTTCTTTCGATCAATCTCGGCCTTATCAATCTTTTTCCTATTCCTGTTCTTGATGGGGGGCATTTGCTGTTTTGCGCTCTTGAGGCTTTGCGTGGCCGTCCTTTGGGCGAGCGGGCCCAGGAAATTGGTTTTCGGTTTGGTATAGCAATGATTGCTTTTCTGTTTTTATTTGCCAGTTATAATGATATTGCCCGATTGGTCGACCGCTGGGGGATTTTGGGCTAGATGATGACGGGTTTATGATGACGGGTTTGGAGGAGTTGCCCCACCAGCGCAGATGGTCCTGGCTGGCTGTATTGTGTTTAGCTGTATTGTGTTTGGTTGTGTTTTGTTGGTTTCCGGTGATGGCTCAGCAAACACCTTCTCAGGGCAACCATGCGGGTGATTCGACCACTTCTGAAGGCGGGCCTCCCGGCAGTTTTTCATCCCCGGCCTATCCCCAAACACCCGGAGGTTCATTTCCGTCTTCGGCTCTTCCTGTGCCATCGTATTCTGGTGCGGTTTCCCAGCCGCCGGATTTTTTGCCTGGCCCTGATCAAAAGAGTTCTTTTCCTCAAGCCTATCCTTTGACATCGGGAACCTCTCTTCCGTCTTCATCGGTTCCTGTAGCATTGGGTGTGCCTTATTACGGGGAAAATTTTGCACCTTCTGGTGGGTCTCTGGCTGTGCCTCCTGCTGGTTTTCCTGCGACTCCCAGCGGTGCTTACGCTCCGGGGACTGTTTTAGCCGCTCCGCCGGTTTATGATCCGGTACAACCCATTCCGGCTCCCCCACTTTCAGATCCTCCGGACGTGCCGTTGGTTCAGGAGTCTCCTGTTCCCACTCCCTATGATGATATATCGGGATTATCTGATCGTGATGATTTTCCGGAGTTACGTATCGTTGGTAACCAGCGGATCGAATCCAGTGCCATCATCAACTACATGGATTTATCGCCTGGTGTGGTTTTAACGCCACGGGTTCTTGATCAGGCTCTCAAGTCGCTTTATGCCACCGGTTTGTTTTCCAATGTCGATATGATTCGTGAGGGAGATATCCTGGTTGTGACGGTTCAGGAAAACCCGATTATCAATGAGTTGGTTTTTGAGGGGAACAGCGATGTCTCTGATGAAAATCTCGATGCAGAAGTGCAGTTACGTCCGCGCGTTGTATATACGCGGAGCAAAGTTCAGGCCGATACCCAGCGTATTTTAGAGATTTATCGCAGGGCCGGAAGATTTGCAGCCCGTGTAGACCCGAAAATTATCAGGCTGAGCGACAACAGGGTCAATTTGGTCTTCGAGATTGATGAGGGCCAGATTACCCGGGTTTTACGTATTGTTTTCGTTGGCAATCATCATTTTTCCGATAAGACATTGCGCGGTGCCATTCTCACGCAAGAGAAACGCTGGTATCGTTTTTTAGCCCGGGACGATACATATGACCCGGATCGGGTGGCATTTGACCGTGAATTGCTCCGGCGCTTTTATCTTCACAATGGCTATATTGATTTTCGGGTCATCTCGGCATCGGCTGAATTGACGTCTGATCTTGAAAATTTTTTCCTGACCTTTGCCCTGGATGAAGGAGAACGGTATAAGGTTGGGAAAACCAGCATTGGAACCGATATCCGTGATCTTCAAAATCTCAATCTTGAAGATGAAATCGAAACCGAAAGTGGTGATTGGTATGATGCTGAAGAAGTCGAAAAAACGATCACAGCGATTACCGAGGCTGCGGGAAGCGTTGGGTATGCGTTCGTTGATGTCCGTCCACAGATTAAGCGGCATCCGGAAGAAAAACGGGTCGATATTCATTACCTGATTGATGAGGGGGAGCGGGTTTTTGTCGAACGTATTGAGATCAAGGGTAATGTCCGTACCCTTGATAAAGTGATCCGCCGGGAGATTGAGCTGGTTGCCGGGGATGCTTTTAATCTTGCTAAGATCCGCCGGTCACAGCGTTTATTAACCAATCTGAGTTTGTTTGAAAAAGTCGAAATTACCAATGCTCCGGGCAGTGGTCCGGACCGGACCATCATTACTGTTGAAATCGAGGAAAAAGCCACCGGTGAACTCTCGATTGGGGGTGGTTTTTCGACCCGTGATGGTTTGTTAGGGAATGTTGGTGTTCGTGAGCGTAATCTCCTTGGCCGGGGCCAGGAACTGGGTCTTCGGCTGGGAATTTCGGGTCGTACCCAGCAAATTGATCTGAGTTTTACTGAACCTTATTTTCTGGATCGCAATCTGTCGGCCGGTTTTGACGTTTTCCATATTGAGCGGGATTACCTCAGAGAAAGCGGTTACGAGCAGCGCAGTTTTGGCGGTGGCGTGCGTATTGGCTATAAATTGATTGGTGACCTGAGGCAGTCCTGGCGTTATACAATACGCCAGGATACGATTTCTAATGTTCGATTCGGTGTTTCCCGGTTTATCAGAAACCAGCGGGGGACATTCACAAAGTCGGTGATTGGTCAGTCTCTGACCTTAGATGTTCTTGATGACCGGATTGATCCTTCTGATGGTTATTTTCTTCAGTTAACCAATAATTTTGCCGGTTTGGGTGGTGACATCCGGTATCTTGAAACTCTTTTCAAAGGGTCTTTTTATTATCCCTTTGTGCCTGATTGGGTTGGCAGTATTTCCTTGAATGCCGGACATATTTTTGCTCTGGAGAACCAGATTCGTCTGGTTGACCGGTTTTTCTTAGGTGGTGATGACATGCGCGGTTTTGCCTATGCAGGGGTTGGTCCGCGTGATATCAGGACTGGGGATTCCCTGGGTGGGGAAACCTATGCTGTGCTGCAGGCGGAGCTGGATTTTCCCCTCGGCCTCCCCCGGGAGCTGGGTATTAGCGGGCGGCTGTTCTCTGATATTGGTACCTTAACGGATAATCCCGATAGCGGTGCCAGTGTCCGTAAGAGTTCCAAAGCCCGGGTATCGGTGGGAACTGGTATTGCCTGGACCTCGCCATTTGGTCCGGTCAAAATTTTCTATGGAAAGCCCCTGGTCCGGGAACCTTATGACAGAACTGAGGCCATTCGATTTAGTTTCGGGACAAATTTTTAGAACAATGATTGAGATGATTATGGATGGAACCAGTGCAATGACAATGATACAGATGAGAATGATACAGGTGATCAAGGGGATAAAAACAATGCAAATGAAACCGCTTTTTTCTCAGGGACAGCGTCTTTTATTGGTTTTGGTGGCTGTTTTGATGGCTTTTGGGCCAGGAGTAACCGAGGCTCAGGATAAAAAAGCCGCTGCACCGCCCCCGACAGCACAGGCGGACCCTCAATCTGCTGCTCAGTCGGTGGTTTTTGATCCTTCTCAGACTCGCATCGCGGTGATTGATATTCAGAAAATTTTGCGCGAATCGAAATCAGCCATCAGCCTGCGTGAGCAGCTTGATGAGATTCGCCGTACTGAGCGTGATCAAATCGTTAAAAAGGAAGATGCTCTGGGTGATCAGCAACAGGATCTCAATCGCCAGCGCAATATCCTCTCCGCAGAGGCTTATGAGAGAAAACTACGGGAGTTGGAGCGCAAAGCCGCCACTCTCAATCGTGAACTCGAGGGCCGTAAGCAACAGATTGATATCGCTTTTGAGCGGTCTCTGGCGGTTATCCGTACCAATCTGGTTGCGGTGGTCCGGGAGATTGCTCAGGCCAATGGCGTGAATGTTGTTCTGGCCAAAAGTCAGGTCTTATTGGTTGGGGCTGAACTTGAGATTACCGATGAATCTTTAAGGCGTCTTGATAAGAAATTGCCTAAAGTATCTCTTGAAATTCCCAATCCGGTTACAAATCAGGGCACAAGATAAAACATGGCTGATGCCCGTTTTTATCAACGAACCGGGCCTTATCGTCTTGATCTGTTGGCTCGCTTAGTTGGGGCCGATATCGTTGGCGGTCCTGATGATCTGCTTTTGCATGATGTGGCACCTCTCTCAACCGCCCAACCGGGAGATATCGTCTTTTTTGATAACCGTCTTTACCTTGAGGATTTTAAGGCCAGTCGATCCTCGGCATGCGTTGCCCGTCCCAATGCTGTGTCCCATGCTCCTGACGGGATGGCCCTCCTGGTCTGTGATAATCCTTATTTTGCTTATGCGCTGATTGCCGACAAGTTTTATCCGCCACCACCACTCACTCACGGTATTCATCCTGCGGCGGTGACGGCTCCTGATGCTCAGCTTGGTGCGGAGTGCCGGATTGATGCTGGTGCGGTCATTGGTGCTGGTGCTGTGCTGGGCGATGGGTGCTCTATTGGTCCTCATGCAGTCATCGGTCCGGGAGTGGAGATTGGCTCCCGGTGTTGTATCGGTGCCCATGTGAGTATCGAATATGCTCTTTTAGGGGACAGGGTGGTTGTTCATCCTGGGGTGCGTATTGGTCAGGATGGGTTTGGGTTTGCTACCCAATCTGGACGTCATCATCGGGTACCACAGCTTGGGCGGGTGGTGATTGGGGATGATGTTGATATTGGTGCCAACACGACCATTGACCGGGGGAGTGGACCGGACACGGTGATTGGCCAGGGCTGTATGATTGATAATTTGGTTCAGATCGGCCACAATGTTGTTTTGGGTAAGGGATGTGTCATTGTGGCCCAGACTGGAATTTCTGGCAGTACCAGGCTCGGAGATTATGTTATGGTGGGTGGACAAGCTGGTTTAACCGGCCATTTAGATATTGGTTCGGGAGCTCAGATCGCTGCTCAAAGTGGCGTGATGCGGGATGTTTCGCCCCGTGAAGTTGTTGCCGGTTCACCATCCGTGCCGGTGCGTGACTGGCATCGCCAGACTGTAGCGGTTGCCCGGTTGGCCAAACCTTCGCGAGCCAAAAAGCACCAGTCAAAAAAACAACCATCAGATCGATGACAATGATAAAAAGACGATAATAAAAAGACGATGACAAAAAACCCCGATACCCGGCAGGACCCTGATACCCAGCTTCCGGAGATTGATATCGAAGGAATTATGCGGTTGATTCCTCATCGCTATCCTTTTTTATTGGTGGATCGTCTGACTGCTATTATCCCGGGAGAGAGTGCTGTTGGGATTAAAAACATCACGATGAATGAGTTTTTCTTTCCTGGTCATTTTCCCGGTCATCCGGTGATGCCGGGGGTTTTGATTGTTGAAGCATTGGCGCAAACAGCCGGTGTTCTGGTGATGCATAGCCGGGGTGAAGACGCGCACAACGAGGTGGTCTATTTTACATCGATTGAGAATGCGCGTTTTCGGCGCACGGTGGTTCCTGGTGATGTTCTGCATCTCAAAGTGACCAAGGAACGTCATCGCGGTTCGATCTGGAAATTTTCGGGCCATGCGATGGTTGGGTCAGAGCTGGCGGCTGAGGCTGTTTTTTCGGCGATGATCGTTAAAAAAGAGAGATAGAAAAGGTCAACCCTATTTTTATTGGTTCTTTTCCGGATCATAGTCCGGTCAATCACCGCCGCATCACTCTACTCATTTTCCCGATATCTTTTTTACGCCTGATATTCATTTAACCGTTTTATGCCTGACATTCATCCAACCGCTATTATCGAAGATGGTGCTGATCTTGCCGATGATGTTGTGGTGGGGCCTTACTGTCATGTCGGGCCACGGGTGTGTGTGGGGTCGGGGGGACGGTTGCTCTCTCATGCTGTTCTTACCGGTAATACGACCATTGGTTCCGGGGTGACGATCTATCCTTTTGCCTCTGTGGGGCATCAGCCTCAGGATTTGAAATATAAGGGGGAAGATTCGGCACTCATTATTGGTGATGATGTGACGATCCGTGAGCATGTGACGATCAATCCTGCCACTCAGGCTGGTCGTATGATCACCCAGGTCGGGGATCATTGTCTGCTCATGGTCGGGTCTCATGTTGCCCATGATTGTATTCTCGGCAATCATGTGATTTTGGTCAATAATGCCACATTGGCCGGTCATGTTGAGGTGGGTGATTATGCGATTATCGGTGGTCTTTCGGCGGTGCATCAATATGCGCGGGTTGGCCGGCATGCGATGATTGGCGGGATGTCCGGGGTTGAGAATGATATCATTCCTTATGGTTCGGCTATGGGGAACCGGGCTTTTCTTTCCGGTCTGAATCTTGTGGGTCTGAAGCGTCGTGGTTTTTCCCGCGATACCATTCATGCGTTGCGGACGGCCTATCGCTTGTTATTTGCTCAGGAAGGCAGCTTTGCCGAGCGGGTTGAGGATGTGTCGTGTTCTTATACTGATGTTGAGCCGGTGATGGAAATCATTGCCTTTATTCGCGGTGATTCTCAACGGGCTTTGTGCCAGCCGGCTGTTGAGACAACAGCCTGAGTTTTACCTGGTTTTCCCACTCCTGGAAAAGAAAAGGGGTATG
The DNA here is from genome assembly GCA_965199175.1 of Alphaproteobacteria bacterium. GTDB lineage: Bacteria > Pseudomonadota > Alphaproteobacteria. The sequence continues at coordinate 842,293 of OZ240684.1, read as the reverse complement.
ATAAGCCAATCTGACAGGGCGACTGCTGATCCCATCGGCATTATTGCCGGCGATGGTGATTTGCCGGCTCTTTTGGTCAAAGCAGCCCGCGCCCGGGGGCGTGGGGTTGTTGTTCTGTCTTTTGGTGATTCTGCCTCTGGTGATCCGGCTCTTAAGGATGACCCTTCTTTTGATGGGGTGTGTCATATCTATTCGCGTTTGGGGGCGGCTGTCGGGGCCTTGCAGCGTCTGGCTCAGATGGGGGTACGTGATATCGTGATGGCGGGTGCCCTGAAACGTCCTTCCTGGTCTGAGATCAAACCTGATTTGGCGACGGCGAAAGTGGCGGCACGTCTTTTTGCGTCTGCTTTGGGTGATGATTCTCTGTTGCGTCGTCTGATCAGTGAGATTGAGAAAATGGGGTTTCGGGTTCTGCCGGTTGAAACATTTTTGCCGGCTTTATCGGCTCCCCTGGGGGTATTGGGTGGTCTGGTTCCGGATTCTCAGGCCGGGCGTGATATTGCCCGTGGATTGGATGTGGCGGCTCATCTGGGTGCGGTTGATGTCGGGCAGGCGGTGGTGGTTCAGCAAGGCATGGTTCTGGCTGTTGAGGCTCTTGAAGGAACGGCTGGATTATTACAGCGATGTGTTGAGTATCGCCGTGAAGGTCCAGGTGGTGTTTTGGTCAAGATCAGTAAGCCAGGCCAGGAAAGCCGGGTTGATATGCCGGTTATTGGTCCCGATACTTTGCGGCAAGCTGCCGGGGCTGGCTTGCGGGGGGTTGCGGTCGAGGCGGGGCGTTGTCTGATCATTGACCAGCAGCAAACCGTTGCTGTTGCTGATTCTGAAGGTCTTTTTTTGACCGGGGTTGAGAGAGGAGAAGGCAGAATCAAAAAGCTGGCATCAATGACTGAATCGGCGGGTTGATTGTGGTTCTTGGGGCTGGGGCGAGGGTATTTCTGGTTGCCGGGGAACCCTCCGGAGATAGACTCGGTGCTGGTTTGATGGCCCGTTTACGGGAGGCCAGGCCGGATCTGGAGTTTGTCGGGGTCGGTGGTCCGGCAATGATCGCTGAGGGTTTAGAGAGCCTGTTTGCGATGGAAGAGTTGGCAGTGATGGGGGTGGTTGAAGTGATTCCCCGCCTGATTGGTCTGGCTCGCCGTTTGCGGCAAACAGCAGCGGCGGTGGCAGAACACCAACCAGCCGCGGTTGTGACCATTGATGCGCCGGATTTCACGATGCGTCTGGCTTCCCGGTTGCGCGGCCAGCCGCAAACATCCGGCATTCCGCGTATCCATTATGTTGCGCCCAGCGTATGGGCCTGGCGTCCGGGTCGGGCAGATAAGATGGCTGGTTTATTTGATCGTCTGTTGACGTTGTTGCCTTTTGAGCCGCCGTTTTTTGAGAAATTTGGCCTGGATGCGGTTTTTGTGGGTCATCCGGTTGTTGAAACCTGTCTGAATGAGCAGGCTGGTGAAATCTTTCGTATGAAGCATCAGATTCCTGCTGATGCATCATTGCTGTGTATTTTACCGGGATCACGGCGCGGTGAGATTGCCCGTCATGGACCTGTTTTTTATCAGGTTTTGAAGCAATTAGGACATTGTCTGCCTGGTCTGCATGTTGTGGCCCCAACCCTTCGGTCACGGGTTGGGGAAATCGAAACGCTTTTTACCGGTTCAACGCCACCGGTCCGGGTGGTGGTTGGTGAGGAGGATAAATGGGGGGCATTTGCTGCCAGCAATCTGGCATTGGCGGCTTCCGGAACGGTTATTCTGGAATTGGCGCGGGCCGGTACGCCGGTTGTGGTGGCCTATCGCCTCAATCCTCTGACCGGTTTCCTGGCCCGTTTCTGGCTGCGTATTCCTTATGTCTCTTTGGTTAATTTGGTTGCGGATGCTGAAATTTATCCAGAATTTCTTCAGGGAAACTGCACCTCTTCTCGTTTGTTTTCTGCCTGTTTATCGCGGTTGAGCGATCCGGCTTCTGTCGCGCATCAAAACGAGGCTGTCGGTGCGGTTCTTCGGTCTCTGGGTTCAGGAGACCCCTACACCCCCAGTGAGCGGGCCGCTCATGCTGTTTTAGAGTGTCTTGATTCCCATTTTCAATCAATGAAATCAATCAGGAGGTGACCAGACCGGGATATATATCCTGACGATTGGGATTACTTTTTCGTTGATCAATCGGCAGATATGGGCGTATTTTCTGGCCATTATAAAGCTGGCGGGGTCGTCCGATTCGTGAATTGGGGTCTTCACTCATTTCTTTCCACTGAGCAATCCAGCCGACTGTTCGGGCAACTGCAAATAAAACGGTAAACATTGAGGTCGGTAACTTTAAGGCCCGAAGAATCATTCCAGAGTAAAAATCAACATTGGGAAACAGCTTTTTCTCGATAAAATAGTCATCTTCTAAGGCAATGCGCTCCAGCTCCATTGCCAGTTCAAGAAGTGGTTCGTGATGGCCCAGCTCGTCGAGTACGTCATGGGCTGCCTGGCGTAAAACCATTGATCGGGGATCATGATTCTTATAGACCCGGTGCCCGAATCCCATCAGGCGGAAAGGATCATTTTTATCTTTGGCGCGCTTGATACAAGAAGGGATATTTTTAACAGAGCCAATTTCCCTGAGCATGGTAAGAACGGCTTCATTTGCTCCGCCATGGGCTGGTCCCCACAAAGAGGCAATACCAGCAGCAATGCAGGCAAACGGGTTGGCCCCTGAAGATCCGGCCAGCCGCACTGTTGAGGTTGAGGCATTTTGTTCATGATCGGCATGGAGGATCAAAAGCTGATCAATCGCTTGTGCCTGGATCGGGCTGACATCATAGGTTTCGCACGGTGTTGCAAACAGCATATGCAGAAAATTGCTGGAATAATCCAGATCATTACGGGGATAAACAAAAGGCTGGCCAATAGAATATTTATAGGCATAGGCTGCCACTGTTGGCATCTTGGCCAATAACCGGCTGACTGCTACCCAGCGACCTTCCTGGCTGGAAAAATCATATTCCTTATCCGCATAAAAAGCCGACAACGCTCCGACGACCCCGACCATGATTGCCATCGGATGGGCATCACGGCGAAAACCGCTGTAAAATTTTGCGACTTGCTCATGCAGCATGGTGTGGCGGGTCAGAATACCGGTGAAACGGTCTTTTTGTTCTGTGTTTGGGAGTTCCCCATTGAGCATCAGGTAACAGACCTCAGGAAAATCGCTATACCGGGCCAGATCTTCGATTTTGTATCCACGATGCATGAGGAGACCCTGTTCGCCATCAATAAAGGTGATGGCTGAATCACAGCTGGCGGTCGAGGTGAAGCTGGGATCATAGGTAAACATGCCAGTCATTGTATAAAGTTTCTGGACATCAATGACATCAGGCCCCTGGGAGCCGACAATAATCGGCAATTCGTAAGAGTGACCAGATCGGTTATCAGTTAACGTGACGGTTCCCGGATTGTTTTCAGGACCGGGAGAAGATGAAGAAGGTGCCATAAGCGATTCCTCTTGAGTTTTTTGTGCGTTTTTTCGGTTATGGTAACGGTTGGCCCCTGGGTCAGATCTTTTCGGCTGGCACATAATCGGTATGGTGATGGGTGACAGCCACCAGAACCATCATTGAGGCGATCTGTCACGTTGGGGGGATTGTTCTGATCAGAGCCTTGATTATAGTCCGTTTATCACTGATTGCATATTATTACCGGTGAATACTTAGTGTTACCGGGGATAAATATGGTGAAATTGTGTTTTTTTTGAAATTGTCTTTTTTTGAGGTGGTTTTTCGATCATTAGATAAATAATTGGATAAAGGAGGGGTTCTCAATAACCAGGTAAAATAAGCAGTATATCATCAATAAAATTAAAATTTGGTTCAGGGAAAGCATGATGCCAATTCGAATTCAAATCCTGGTTAGTTTTTTTATTGTATTAGTTTTGTTTGGTGCGGCGACTTTTTACAAATTTCACAAGACCGAAGAGATCAGCAATCTGGCTTATGAAATGGGCGCATTGGCAACGTCTAATGCCGATAAAGCGGTCTTTATTTATGAACACCCGTTAAGAGAGATCAATTTTGTCCGGGCCGCCGAGGTTGATCTTTTGCTGATCTTCCTCAAAATAAGTGCCATTGACGCCTTTTTTCAGGAGCATATTCAAAAAAATGGTTCTGATGGTTCTGGTCGTTCTGCGGCTGATCGAAAACCTATCTCATTATGGGGAAAAACCGAACAGCAGATTTTCGAAGAGATTGAGTTGCTGAAAATAGATTTTGTCGAAAATTTTGAACTGGCTTTTCAAAGCAGCCTGAATGAAAAAGCTCAGGAAGAAATAAGATCTTTTATTGCTCTTGGCAAAGACCAGTTACCGCGCATCATCCAGGAAGCAAAAAATCATGATCATGATGCCGTGATACAGTCAAGATCTGAAATTGAGAATTGGGTCAGAAAGCTGCATGGATTGATCGGGATTTTGGAAAAGGATGGTGCTGACTCGTATGCTGAGGTCCTGAACGCGCAATCTGAGATTCAAAAAAGCGTCCAGATGACTCAGGATGAAACCGCTGAGGTTGAGCAGACCATACTTTATGTCCTCTATAGTGTTGCTGCGGTGTCATTACTGATTGCTTTGATCAGCGCAGAAGTGATTGTGCGTCCGGTTGCATTTGCCACGCGTTGTGCCGAACATATCTCTCAGGGTGATTTAAGTACTGCTATCCGGGCGCGCGGGAAAAGTGAAACCGCGAAACTTCTTCGGGCTCTTCAATCAATGCGCGATTCGATTATCAGCCGTCAACAGCAGGATCAGCAGTCAGCTCAGCTCGATTTAAAGCGCGCCGAAGAAGCCAGGCTGCAAACCCATGCGGCTGTGACTAAAATGGCTGAAACCATCAATAATGAAACAGAATCGGTTGTCGAAACGGTGGTATCGCTGAGTGCTCATGTGGCGCAGGCGGCTCAGACGATGTCCGGCAATGCCAAAAATGTTCAGTCCAATGCTCAGCTTGTTGCCTCAGCAGCAACCCAGTCAATGACCAATGCCCAGGTTGTGACCAGGGCATCTGAACGCCTCAGTCAATCGATCCATGAGATTGCTGACCGTTCAACCCGTTCGGCTGAGGTTGCTCAATCGGCGGTTGAGCAGGCCAATCAAACCGGTACTGTGATCGCCAGATTGCAAGATGTGGTGACCAAAGTTGGTGATGTTGTGGTCCTGATTAGTGAGATTGCTGAACAAACCAATTTACTGGCTCTCAATGCCACCATTGAAGCAGCCAGAGCCGGGGAATCAGGAAAGGGCTTTGCGGTTGTGGCTAACGAAGTCAAAGATCTGGCCAATCAGACCCGGATATCAACCGAAGAAATTACCAAACAAGTCAAAGAAATGCAGGATATTACCGGCAACTCGGTTTCTGCCATTCAGTCAATCACCACAACCATCGGTGAGATTGATAAAATGATCGCTGATATTGCTCAATCGGTTCAGGATCAAAGCAATGCAACCGATGAAATATCTGAAAATGTAAAACAGGTGGCTGAAGGTGCCCGCGAGGTTTCGGTACGGATTGAGGAGGTCTCCGGCGAGGCCACTCAGGTAGGGGATTTATCCCGGGGGATCAGTGATACATCCTCATCTCTGACCAGTGATATCCAGAATCTGCAGACAACCTTATACCGGGTTACCCATTCGGTGAATGGCAAGGCAGGTTCTTCTGAAGACATCTCAGCGATACCCCAAAATAGCTGATCATTGACAACAGCAAAGAGGCGACTCTTTTGAACGATTCTTTTTATCTTTACCGATCACTCAAGAACATCTTCAAGACGCGATAAGGTTTCTGTTTTCCCGAGGATATCCATCACCTCAAAAATCGGTGGTGATGTTGTGCGCCCGGTCAGGCCAGCCCGTAGAGCCGGTGCGAATATTCCCAGAGTAAGGCCATTGGACTGGGCAAAGCTGCGGGTGAATGCCTCCAGATCAGGAGCCGACCAGGCAGTTGGTGTGTTTTCGAGGTGCTTTTTGAATGTTGTGAGATGTATGAGGGCCTCATCACCCAGAGCTTTGGCGGCCCTGGTATCGATTGGGATCGGGCGGGGCATGACATAAATCATCGCATTTTCAGCCAATTCATCCAGTCGTCTGGCACGCAGTTTGAGACCAGCCATCCCGCGTTCTAAACGCGTCATTTCGGTTTTTCCCGGCTGTTTCCCTATGAGATTTTCCAGCCGCCGGGCCACCTCTGCTGCCAGATCTGTGTCTGTTGCTGTGCGGAGATAATATCCATTCAGATGATCCAGTTTATCCTGATCAAAACGGGCTGCTGACCGCCCGGCCTGGCTGATATCAAACCATTTTTCGGCCTGCTGACGCGAGATAATCTCATCATCACCATGCGCCCATCCCAGACGGAGAAGATAATTGTTCAAAGCTTCGGGTAAATAGCCATTTTTCCGATACTCTCCAACCCCTAATGCCCCGTGTCGCTTCGATAATTTGCTTCCATCAGCCCCATGCAGCAGCGGTATATGGCCATAACGCGGGATTGGCCAGTCAAGGGCCTGGAATAATTGAATTTGCCGGAAACTATTGGTCAGATGATCATCGCCCCGGATGATGTCGGTGATTCCCATATCGTGGTCATCAACCACCACTGAGAGCATATAGGTGGGGGTTCCGTCTGCCCTGAGCAGAATCATATCATCCAATGTATGATTATCGACTTTTACCCTGCCTTGTACCAGGTCTTCAATGATGGTTGCATCTTCCTGTGGGGCTTTGAAGCGTATAACCGGGTCGATCTCTGGCGGCGCATCGGCGGGATCCCGATCACGCCACCGCCCGTCATAGCGCCAGGGGCGTCCCTCATGACGGGCGTTCATACGCATATCTTCTAATTCTTTCTGGCTGCAATAGCAGCGATACGCGAAGCCTGATTCCAGTAAACACTGAGCAATTTCCTGATGGCGATTGCGGCGGGAAAACTGATAGACTGGTTCTTCATCCGGCAGAAGGCCCAGCCATTCAAGACCATCCATAATAGCGGCGACTGCTTCGGGGGTTGAGCGTTTGCGATCCGTATCCTCAATTCTAAGCAGGTAACGCCCGTTGTGATGGCGGGCATGAAGCCAGTTAAACAAGGCGGTCCGCGCACCACCGATATGCAGAAAGCCGGTCGGGGAGGGGGCAAATCGGGTGACAATGCTCATCATATACTCATTTTCTGACAAGGAGACTTTTCTAAAGGGCGGATTGGCAGAATATTCAACGCAAATATATCAAACCTATGCGCATCAAACCTATGCGCATTAAACCTATGAGAGGGAGGATTTTTTCTAAATTTTTTTCTAAGCAGTGGGTATGACTCATTCAAAGGGGATAAAACTATAAACAAAGACATCTGACGGGTATAAATGACCCCTCAGATCAATCGCAACCCTGATGGGAAGCAGAGATTGTTGATTGATCAGGATGGTTCTTTAATCAGGACTGTTTTCTGATAAAGCCGGGTTTGCGTTGTGGGGACACGGGAGCCAGTCAAGTGGTTTGGTTTATCGCTATCAGCGTTAGCCAAATCAAGTGGATTCCTTCGGAGCTGGTACCGGAGGCAGAATAGTGCGGCCTGGATTGGTTCTCCTCCCGCATTTATTCTGTGGTCACCGATTTTCCTGGCTGGCGGTATCGGGTGTTATTTTGCCTTGCCGGTGGAACCATCACCGGCTTTTATCTTTATTCCTGGCCTCATTGCCGGGGTGGCGTGGTTTCTGATTGGTCCGGCTGCACAATGGATCGGTATTCAGACTGATCGACCGGTTGTGCGGTCTTTTCTGGCTATTTTTGCGTTGTTCTTTGCGGGGCTGGGGGTTGCTCAGTATCGGAGCTGGGCGGTCGCAGAACCGGTTTTGCCGCAACGTCTGGGTCCGGTCTGGATTGAAGGCCAGGTTTCGAATGTCGAGATTCGTCATAAAGATATACGCCTGACCTTTGATCCTGTGGTGATTGAAGACAGGCAGGTCAATACCATGCCCCGGCGTGTGCGTATTGTTGTTCGCCAGGAAATGGACCCCCCGGTGGCCGGCCAGAGGTTACGGGTGCGTGCGGTTTTGCATCCGCCATCACCGCCGGTAATACCCGGAGGATTTGATTTCCAAAGACGCGCTTATTTTGAGGGGTTGGGTGCTGTCGGATATTCCTTATCGACACCTTTTACCCTGGATTCACCCCTGCTGTTGGACGGCGAAAACAGAACAATTTTTAAGAGCTTCAGCCTGGCTTTATCGCGATTACGGCAAGATCTTTCTCAGCGCATCGGGTCGGTTTTACCCGGTCAGGCCGGGGCGATTGCAACCGCTCTTTTGACTGGTCGGCGTGGAGGAATTGACCCCCCGACATGGAGCATCATGCGTGATTCCGGTCTGGCGCATTTATTGGCGATTTCCGGGTTGCATATGGGGATGGTTGCGGCATTTGCGTTTTGGCTCAGCCGCGCTGTGCTGGCCTGTTATCCAGGGTTAGCACTGCGTCAACCGATCAAGAAATGGGCAGCATTGAGTGCTTTGTTGGCTGCTTTTGTTTATCTGGTATTGACCGGGGCTCCTGTTCCGACTCAGCGTGCTTATGCCATGACCGGTCTGGTATTGTTGGCCATATTAACCGACCGGGTTGCGCTTTCTCTGCGTCTGGTGGCTGTTGCGGCACTGATCATTTTGATCCTGACCCCGGAAAGTCTTCTCAAGCCGGGTTTTCAGATGTCTTTTGCTGCTGTGACGGCTCTGGTGGCGGCCTATGCCGGCTTGCGCCAGCATATTGGCGACTCTCTGGCATTGCGTCACCCGAGTCATGCTCATCAAAGCAAAAAGACCTCCGGACAATTCAGGCATGATGGCTCGAGGGCATGGTGGGTGCGCAACATCCTGTTTTATGTTGCCGGAATTGCTTTGAGTACCATTGTTGCGACCGTTGCTACGGCACCCTTTGCGCTCTATCACTTCAATCGTCTGGCGGTGTATGGCTTGTTGGCCAATTTGATCAGTGTTCCGATCACCGCTTTTTGGGTGATGCCATGCGGATTTTTGGCTCTCTTATTGATGCCGTTTGGTCTTGAAGCCGGACTTTTGTCTGTGATGGGTTACGGAATCTCTGTCATTCTTGAGATTGCTGAGATTGTTGCCGGTCTTCCTGGTGCGGCTCAAACCCTGATCAGCCCGACATCCTGGGGCCTGGTCATGATGGTCCTGGGTGGTTTATGGCTGTGCCTGTGGCATAGCAGGCTTCGTTGGCTTGGTATTCCGGCCATCATTTTGGGGGTCCTGAGTATTTTTGCCAATCCGCCGCCGGATATTCTGGTTGATGATCAGGCACGTCTGATTGCTGTGCGGCTGGATCAGTCAGGAAACAGAATTTTAGCAGTTTCTTCTGCCAGACGCAGTCAGCGCATTCAGAAAGAATGGTTGCGGCGCACCGCAAGCAAAACCCGCGTTTCCTGGTCTGGGTATCAGGCCGGATATCAGGGCATGATGCAGCCAGATGATTCCGGGGCATTCTCCCGTACTCTGGTTTGTGACTCCCTGGGATGCATCTATGAAATCCAGGCAGTGAGGGCAGCTTTGATTTTGGACGCCGATGCCTTATCTGAAGATTGTCGCCGGGCTGATATTGTGATTGCGCTGGTTCCGGTTATTGGCCCTTGTCCGGCCCGGTTTGGGGTGATTGATCGTTTTGATATGCGCAAAAACGGCACATATGCGGTGTGGCTGGATGATGCGGCTGGTCAGGCACCCCGTATCCTTTCGGTTGCTGATAAGCGTGGCCGGCGTCCCTGGGTCGTCCGGTTTCCTGACTGATCCACGGCCCGGATGCGTTCCTGAGATCTGTCCTTATAAACAGCTTTTGAGAGAATACCGGATTATTTTACTCGTAACGCCGGATGAGGCTCACCAATTTTCCCTGAATATGCACCCGGTCCGGCCCGAAAATACGGGTTTCATAATTTTTATTTGCCGGTTCTAAAGCAATCGAATCACCGCGCTGGCGTAACCGTCTGATTGTGATTTCCCGTTGATCAATCAAGGCGACAATAATGGCCCCGGTCCCGGCCATGCTACAGCGGCGGACAATCACGGTATCTTTGTTAAAAATTCCTGCTTCAATCATTGAATCGTCTTCAACTTCAAAAGCAAAATGTTCTCCCATGCTGAGCAAATGGGCCGGAAGATCAATATGTGCTTTTTCATCCCGTAAGGCTTCGACCGGTGTTCCGGCGGCAACCCGTCCTAAAAGAGGCACAACTGTAACCCGCTGGTCATTTCCGGCGGCCTGGGCATTTTGTTGTGGGTGACTTTTTTTCGGCAGAGTTTGTCCCCCTGAAGGCACATGTCCGGCCGTATTATCGGGAAGCCTGATCACGTCTACAGCCCGGGCGCGGTTGGGCAACCGATGAATAAATCCGCGTTCTTCCAGACCAAGAATAAGACGATGAATACCTGATTTTGATTTGAGGCCCATCTCTTCTTTCATTTCATCAAAAGAAGGCGATACACCGGTTTTTTCCAGGCAGTGCCGGATATATGTCAATAATTGGTGCTGTTTGCGTGTTAACATGACATGTCCCCTTCATGTTGTGTCGCGCTGACCTTTTTACTCTTTATGAGAGTTTTATTGATGTCTTTTTATGAAAAAATGTCTCAGGTCCAGGGAAGGACCGAACAAAGAAATACCGAACAAAGAAATACCGAACAAAGAAATACCGTGATCGATAGTTCTATTTAGGTTCTTTTTTGTGTCAAGAAAATAATGATCCCTGACTTTTTTTCAGCCTTATGCCGGGAAGACCGGGTCCAGGGGCAGAACCGTGACCGGGGAGCCTGCGGGCAAGGGCGGTGCATGTGGTGGCCGGATTAAGAGAGCATCTGCTTGTGCGAAGGTGGCAATCATTGAGCTGTCTTGTTGGTCAAAAGGCTCAGCCAACCATGTATTTTCGCGGTACTTCAGCCGGGTGCGCATATAATCCTGTCGTTGACCATTGGCCGGGAGGTCACCAACCAGGCAGGCGGTGATGGTTTCCTGGCCTTTCCCGGTGATCCCCAGAAGGCGGTTGAGAATTGGTCGTAAAAAAACATGCGCACAGACCATTGCTGATACCGGATTACCAGGAAGAGCCAGAACAGGGGTGGTTCCAAGACAGCCAAACAGCAAAGGTTTTCCAGGTCGCATTGCAACCTTCCAAAACAGAATTTTAAACCCCATCGCAGCCAGGCTTCCCTGGACAAAATCCCGGTCACCCACCGAAACGCCGCCGGTTGTCACCAGGAGATCAATCTTGCTGTTTGCTGTTGCTTTGGTTGACTGAGAATCCATCGGTATGACCGGGGATAGTTGATGACTAAGGGCTGCATGATCATCCCGGGCAATCCCCAGATCATGCCCGATACCGCCATGAGCCTGGACAAAGGCGGTCAATCCGGGTCCGTTGCTACCGGGGATTTGATGATCACCAAGAACAGAGCCGGGAGGGGCAATTTCATCGCCTGTTGAGAGAATTCCTATCCGTGGCTGCCGGTATACAGGTATCGTGCCGTGATTCATTGCTGCTGCAAGAGCGATTGTGCGCGCATTCAGGGTTTGGCCTTGTTTCAGGAGAGTCTGACCTTGTTCAAAATCAAGACCGGCCCGGCGAACGAAACATCCTGGCTCAACAGTTTCATCAATCGTGACGCTATTGCCGTGGCTCCGGGTATTTTCCTGAAGAATGACCGCATCAGAACCTGTCGGCATGACACCGCCGGTGAAGATACGGACCACCTGGCCGCCGGGCATCTCTGGCGGTGTGCCTCCGGCTGGCGATATTCCGGCGACCGGAAATGAATGGGGTGGGTTATACAATTCGGCTGATCGTACGGCATAGCCATCCATCGCTGAAATATCACGGGGTGGATGACCGGTACGCGCGGTTATATCTTCGGCCAGAACCCGACCCAATGCATGTGTCAAAGCAATGGTCTGGGTCTCAACCGGGCGAAAAGCAGCAAGAATGGTTTCCAGGGCTGATTCGACCGAACGCATGAGGATGCTCTATGTTTTTACGTTACATCTTTTACGTTATATTTTTTACGTTATGTTTTTTTGTGTTTCCCCGGCCCAATAATCTCCCGACCGGCCACCCGATTTATGGATCAGGCGAAGAGCCCCGATACACATCGCCCGATCAATCGCTTTACACATATCGTAAATTGTCAGGGCGGCGATAGAAACCGCGGTCATCGCCTCCATTTCTACCCCTGTACGCCCATGGACACGGCAGGTGGCTGTGATGATGACGCCTTTGTCATCGGTTTCAAAAGCAATCTCTACCGAATCCAGCCCCAAAGGATGACAGAGTGGAATCAAGTCCCCGACCTTTTTTGCCCCCATAATCGCGGCCAGACGGGCAACCCCTAATACATCGCCTTTACCGATTTGCCGGTCCTTGATTTTTTCAAGGGTGGCCGGCTGCATATCAATACGTCCCTCGGCAATGGCCTGGCGCTGACTGACTGGTTTATCGGAAACATCCACCATCCGGGCAGCCCCGGAATCATCAAAATGAGTCCATTGGGTCATCACATTCTCTTCCGTCTTGCTGTGTATTCATGTTGCTGTGTGTTCATTCTGATTTTTGGCTTTGATATCAGTTTGTCCCTCAATCAATCGGCGCAGGGCCATTCCCGGATTGTTTTCAAGGAGCAGGGTTTCACCAATCAGAAACGCATCTGCCCCCAGCTCTGTCATCAACCGGATCTGTTCAGGAGTTTTGATTCCGCTTTCACAAACCGTCAGTCGATTGGCGGGAATGAGAGGGGCCAGATTCCTGGTCGTTTCCAGAGTAACCTCCAGGGTTTTGAGGTTCCGGTTATTGATCCCAATCAGGGGGGAACGCAGGCGCAATGCTCGTTCAATTTCCCATTCATCATGGGTTTCAATCAGGACATCCAGATTCCATGTATAGGCTGCATCCTCTAATTCAGCCGCCTGGGTATCGTCCAGCCCGGCAAGAATTAACAGCAAACAATCAGCTCCCATCGCGCGGGTTTCAGCAACCTGATAGGGATCAAGGATAAAATCTTTGCGCAAAACCGGCAGATCAACAGCATGGCGGGCATCTGTGAGATGCTTTTCTTCTCCCTGAAAATAAGGCGTATCGGTCAGAACAGACAGACAGGTTGCTCCATTGTCTGCATAACTCAGCGCAATCGATGCCGGGTCAAAATCAGCCCGGATGACGCCCCGGCTGGGTGAGGCTTTTTTAATCTCGGCAATCATGGCAGGACAACCAGACGGGGTTTGAAGGGCCCGGATAAATCCTCGTGGTGGTGATTGGGTGCGTGCCTTGTTCTCAATCTCAGACAGCGGAATATCCTTGCGGCGGGCAATCACATCAGATCGCTTGGTTTCCAGAATTGTATTGAGGATATTACTCATACCGGTGCTGTATCTTTCACCCGTTTTTATGGTCGCTGTAAGTAGCAACCAGCTGATCAAGCGTTGCGGCGGCCTGACCAGAATCAATCGCCTGAGCGGCTTGTCTGGCTCCGGCAGCGAGATCTTGTACCCGGCCAGCCACAATCAAAGCCGCCGCCGCATTGATGATGGTGACATCGCGTAGGGGACCAGGGTCTCCGGCCAGGACACCCCGCAGAGCCGCCGCATTTTCAGCAGCATCACCACCTTTCAGGGATTGGGTTGAGGCTGTATCCAGTCCGGCATCCCGGGGTTCTATGGTGAATCGGCGAATGGCTCCATCTTTCCATTCGGCAACTTCGGTTGTTCCGGCAAGCGTAATTTCATCCAAACCATCACAACCATGAACGACCCAGGCATGTTGTGAACCCAACTGTCCGAGAGCTTCGGCCATCGGGGTGACCCATTGGGAGGAAAAAACACCAACCAGTTGACGCTGTGCTCCGGCCGGGTTGGCCAGAGGACCGACCAGATTAAACAGGCTGCGTACCCCGAGTTCCCGCCGTGCTGCAGCAACATGGCGCATAGCCTGATGGTGGCGTGGGGCCATAAGAAAACAGACTCCAGCCTGATTGAGCGCATCGCTACAGGCAGAAAGAGGCGCATCAAGATCAACGCCCAAAGCCGCTAAAACATCGGCTGATCCCGATTTCGAAGTCTGAGCCCGGTTGCCGTGTTTAGCAACTCTAACACCACAAGCTGCTGCAACAATGGCAGCGGCTGTTGAAATATTGAAACTTCCTTTCGCATCGCCGCCAGTGCCACATGTATCAATGGCTTCGGAAGGAGAATCGATCATGATTGCCTCTTGCCGTAATGCTTTTGCTGCCCCGACAATTTCTTCAGTGGTTTCACCTTTGCATCGTAAAGCCATCAATAAACCACCGATCTGAGCATCGGTTGCTTCACCGCGCATCATGATATCAAAGGCATCACGGGCATCATGCTCAGTGAGGTTTTGGCCATTGGTCAACCGGCTGATATAAGACTGAATTGCGTTCAAAAATTTTTCCTCTCAAGGCGACATCCTCTATCACGGTCCTGTCGCCAAAATGATGGTTATAGGAAAATAGCTGTTACAAGAATGAATGATAGTGGAAAGACACTGTTATCGTGATTCAGGAATCGTTATCGTGATTCAGGAATCAGATTGATGTGAGGAAATTTTCTAAAATGCGGTGCCCGTGATCAGTGGCAATGCTTTCGGGGTGAAATTGTACACCGTAAAAGGGCAGATCACGATGCTGTAGACCCATGATGAGACCGTCATCGGTTTGGGCTGTGATATCCAGGCAAGCCGGCATGCTGTTGCGTTCAATCAACAGGGAGTGGTAGCGCGTTGCTGAAAAGGGGCTGGGTAAATTCTTCAGGATGCTTTGTTGATGATGAATGATCTGGCTCACTTTTCCGTGCATGGGTTGTGGTGCCCGCACCACTTTGCCACCAAAAGCCTGGCCGATGGCCTGATGCCCAAGGCAAACACCGAATATCGGCAAGGCTGATTTTCCTCTGGCGGCATTCTCTGTGATCAGGTCGAGGCAAATCCCTGAGCGATCCGGGTCGCACGGCCCTGGTGAGATGACAATTCCTGATGCTCCCATATCCAGGGCTTCCCGGGATGTTATGGCATCATTGCGTTTTACGCTGACTTCCGCACCCAGTTCGCCCAGATAATGAACCAAATTATAAGTGAAGCTATCGTAATTATCGATAAGCAGAATCATGATGGTGAATTTCCGCCGACAGGGATGGAGATCATCATATATATATGCGTCCGGATGCTTATGTATGCAGGTAATATATTATGCAGGCAATATATACAGAATGTTATCTATACAGAATGTTATCTATACAGTTTCGCAAACCATATTCCATAACGTAAACGGCACAGAACTCTCAATTAAAATAAAACCAAAGAGATCATATACAGATAAATATAATGCCGACATGCATAATCGATCTTCATGAAAGTACTCCCTGACCAAAAGGAAAAGAAAGGAGAAAGGCAGAGTGAAATGATTGTGAGAGAAGGTTCTCCCGGAGCCATTGATTGACCTTTTTCACCCACTCGATCATACTGAGAACACCATGGAATCGGTTGCTTTTGATACCCACAGCTTTGTTAAGCGTCTGACCAAAGCCGGAATGCCGGAACCCCAGGCTGAGGTTCTGGCTGAAGAACAATCGCGCCTGCTGGAATATAAACTGGCAAGCAAGAAAGATATTGAGGAAGTCAAACGAGATATTGAACAATTACGCCTGGCGACCAAGAAAGATATTGAGGAAGTCAAACGAGATATTGAGGAACTGCGTCTGGCAAGCAAAAAAGATATTGAGGAACTAAAAGCCGAAACCAAGCGGGATATTGCGGAACTGAGGGCTGAAACCAGGCGGGATATTAAAGAACTTGAGAACACGCTGAAGAAAGATATTGCGGAATCTAAAATTGATATTCTGAAATGGATGTTTGGGACTTTGCTGGGCCAAACGGCGGTCCTGGCTGCTTTGATTAAGCTGTTTTGAGTGATAAACCCGTAAAAAAAGAGAGGGGGAAAGGGTGTAAAAGTTCAGAGAAGAAAAGCTGAACCATCCCCAAACCCTATCCCGGTTTGAATACCAGGGATGATTGAAGAAACAACCAGAAGGATGAGAGCAATGACGACCATCTATGCTTTTGCCGCCAAGACCAGAGAGCAGGCGGATGCTTTGGAAGCCCGGGGAGCCGTCTACTACCCGACCATGCAGCAATGGGTGGCCAAAGGTCTTTCCAGCTGGGCTTTGCGGAAACTGAAAAATAAGGGTATAGTGCCCCAGGCAACCCCAGGAGTAATTGAGACCACCGAACCACCCCTTGAATGGCCTGCATGGATTAAAGTGATCACCTTTGGACCAGCTATAGGTATGTTTTGTTATATGGGATTTCAAACAATTTCCGACAACTTTCCTTTTGAAGGAATTGCAGCAACTATCCTTGCAACCTTGGTTGTTCTTGCCTTCTCTATTATGTTTCTCCGGGTTCCATTCTACATTTCCTACGCCTTTTATCGGCGTTTGCGGGGAGATCATCGGTATTGGCAAGAAATAACCACCCATACCAAACCGAGACAGAGTGATGTTTTGGGAAGCAGCCAGCATAGCATGAGTTACGAAAGCAGTACTGAGACCAGTAACAGAATTTACGATGATTATCGTACGAGTATTGGATACTCCCATATGCCTCAAAACAGTCATTACACAAACAGCTGACAATCTGGCGATCATCTCCCTTTTCCCCATCATCCTTTTTGTCTTCCGGACTGGGCGGCGCGACCAGCGCCCAGTTTTTCTTCTGCGGCTCGTCGCCGGTCTTCGATAAAGGATCAGTGGTCCGGCCATATTGAGCGCAATTATCCGATGACGGGGACAGTCGGTCCATCCGGCCCCGCGTAGTCACCAAATTCATTTGTAACTCATCGATCCTTTCCTCAGTTTCTTCTCTACTCCGTTCATTCTCAGCCAACCTGGCCTCACCATCACCTGTTGATTCCCCGCCAGATAAAAGGCCGATTGGTTGCCGGGGGCACAGAAGAAGACTTCTGAGATTGAAAGAGCGCAAGAGAACCAAAAAAACCGGTCACTGAACCTCAGGACCATTAACCGGAGTCCCATCACCCCGGAGGGAGACGAAGACCGGGAAGGGGAAGAATTTACTTAAGATTGATTATTTACAGAGATATTCACAAAAAGATTGACTGTTTTTCATCCATAATTGACTATTTTTCATCCATAACAGTGGTAGCAGGTTTGATAAAAAGCACCCGCTGTATCTATATTTTGATCTATATTTTGTAAAAATCCGGTATATGCAATCTATATGTTGAAAAATTCCAGTAAATTGCCGATAACATCACCCACGAATAAAACCCGCCAGGTTCTGATATACAGGACACCGGCAGGTTTCTGGGTTATAATGGATCAGACATGATTGTGAATGGGATGCGCTGGCTCACGGATACCCTGAAGATTGTTCTCGTATCGGTCTTCTCTTTCTCGGCAGCGGTTGTTTTGATGATTGTCTCGTTTTCACGGGACCCGCAACCGTTGAGCGTTTCGGTTGTTGTTCCGCCATTGGCGGAAAAATCATCCCCCGAATCATCAACTGGTCTGCGCGCGGGAAACCATTCAAGCCCAGATCCGCACGGTATCGCGGTATCGTCTCCTGAGAAAGATGAAGGTTCTCTTCCCGAACCGGCTGATTTTGAAAAAATCACGCTGACAGCAACCACACCAACATCGACAGCATCTTCACAAAAGACGTCAGAAACATCATCCGTGACAACGTCAAAGACAGCATTGACCGATGATGATTCGGCCCGGCCGGTTCCTGATAAGGAAGGCTCAGTGCAGACTCTTACCAGAGGGCAAGGTCCTCCAACAAAACGGCAATTAAAAGGACGGTCCCCGGATCAACTCACACGAGAACATCACCAGGTCTCAACCAAACGCCCGGTTCTTCATCCGCATTCTGTATCAGATTCACCCTTCGAAGATCGTCAGACATTTGACGAATTGGCCGCATTGATTGGTTCTGACACTGCGCCTGACTGGTTGCGTTATGCTGCAACGCCGTCTTCTCATGGCTCAGATCAGCCCTTTATCGCTATTGTCATGGATGATTTTGGTCTGAATAACCGGGCACTAAAACAGGTTTCCAAACTCCCTGGTCCGTTGACAATTTCTTTTTTGCCGTATGCAGATGATCTGTCCACTCAGACTGCTGCTATGCGTCATGCCGGTCATGAAGTCATGGTTCATGTCCCGATGCAGCCGCATGATCGCTCCCATGATCCGGGTCCCAATGTTCTTGATGGCAGCATGAATGAAGAGGATATTCTGGTCCGCCTTGATTGGGCCTTATCTCGTTTCGATGGTTATGTCGGGATTAACAATCATATGGGCAGTGCTTTTACCACTGATCCTGATGGGATGCGTGTGGTGATGTCTTCTTTGGCCAGGCGTGGCTTGCTTTTTCTTGATTCGGTAACCAGCCCGGATACCCTGGGTTCAAGCATTGCTGAGTCTTCCGGCATTCCGCATGTCCGCCGTCATATTTTCCTTGATCATCAGCGTGATTCTGAAACAATCAATGCACAGCTGGATGCTTTGGAAAATATTGCCCGGCGTCGGGGGTATGCGGTGGGAATCGGCCACCCTCACCAAAATACCATCGCCGCATTGGCCAGCTGGTTGCCAACATTACGCCAAAAAGGGATTGCCCTGGCCAGTGTGGCTCATGTGGTTATGCGCCACCGGGCTGCTCACACCGTTCAATCGGCTGTGGTATCAGAAGCCAGCGCATTCTATTAACCAGGATTGGCTGATTGCCAGAATGAAAATCATTGCACAGGGAAATTCCCGGCATGCTGTGCGGCCCGGATGAGGGCGCGGGCTTTGTTACGGGTTTCCTGATATTCTCCTTCCGGGTTGCTGTCGGCTACAACGCCGCCGCCGGCCTGTATATACATCCGGTTATCTTTGACCACTGCCGTGCGCAGGGCGATACAGAAATCCAGATCACCGGTGCAGGAAAAATAACCTACTCCGCCTGCATACAAGCCGCGTCTTTCTGGTTCCAGATCTTCAATAATCTGCATGGCCCGTACTTTGGGTGCCCCGCTGACTGTTCCGGCCGGGAAGCCGGCAAGCAGAGTATCCAGGGCATCTTTTCCTGGTTCACAGATACCAACCACATTAGAAACGATATGCATGACATGGGAATAACGCTCAATAATCATCTGATCTGTGACCCGTACACTGCCAGTCACTGAGACTTTTCCGATATCATTACGACCAAGATCAAGCAGCATTAAATGTTCAGCCAATTCCTTGGGATCATTGATCAATTCCTCGGCCAGGGCGTGGTCTTCGGCCATGCTGATGCCGCGTTTCCGGGTCCCGGCAATCGGTCGTATGGTGACTTCCTGGTCGCGCCTTCGCACCAATATTTCCGGGCTGGAACCAACAGCAACAAAATCATCAAAATTGAAATGGAATAAAAACGGTGACGGGTTGAGGTGTCGCAAAGATCGATAGAGCGAAAAGGTCGGCAGATCAAAGGGGATAGAAAAACGTTGTGATAATACCACCTGAAAAATATCCCCGGCCCGGATATATTCCTGCGCTTGTTCAACAATTTCCCGATACGCATCAGGAGTCATATTGGAATCCGGCTGGAAGGATGAATCCGGTAATGATGATGCGGACTCAGGGACCGGACTCAAACGTGCCGGGCCTAAGCGGGTTTTTAATCGATCAACGCATTCAGAGATCCTGGTCTGAGCGGCGTCGAAGGCTGTTTCTGCATCCAGTTTTTCGGAGGGACGCACCGGGGTGGTAATGGTCAATTCATCGCTGATATTGTCAAAAACCATCATCACCTTGGGACGGACAAACAGAGCATCAGGCAGGCCGAGAGGGTCTGGATTTTCATCGGCGATTGATTCCACCCAACGCATGGTATCATAGCCCACATAACCGAATAAACCGGCTGCCAGCGGTGGCAATTCTTCCGGCAGATCAATCCGTGAGTCCTCAATCAGGATACGCAGCGAATCAAGAGGTGAATCCGGACAAGGCGTAAAAACACTCCCTTGCTGACAATGTGAGACCTCTGCCTGACCGTTGCGGGTTCTCCAGATCAGATCCGGCCATAAGCCAATCGCTGAATAGCGTCCCCGATGGCTGCCGCCTTCAACCGATTCCAGAAGAAAACTATACGGTTGACCGGCCCCGATTTTGAGCATCGCTGCAACCGGGTTTTCTAAATCAGCGGCAAAACGTTTCCAGACGATTTGCGGCTTTCGGTTGGTGTAACCGTCCATGAATGACGCTAACCGCGAAGACGGGGGCCGCGAGGACATAGAAAAAACGCACTATTCTTCAAAGTGAGGATACGCAAGGAAATGGCATGGATACAGCCAGGCCATCACAGCAGCGAATCAATGGCACTGTCATAGATGTTGATTGGGTAACGTTCCTGCAAAATAACCGAATATTGACTGAGAAGATCAGAGGCCAGGTCGCTGCGTAAACGTGCGGCAGTCCCGGCGCGGTCTTCGCTTTCTTGCGGCCCCTCAGCAACCGGAACAATATCAGCTAACTGGGCAATGATGAATACTTGATTGTCTTCACCGACCACTGCTTGTCCTGGTTCGAGAGTAAATAATTCAGCAATCAAAGAAGGGGGCAATTCGGCATTGGCCAGATCATCGCGAAAAAAAGGCGGTCTGCCGACCACTTCAAATCCATAATCCCGGGCTATGGCCTCGATATCCTTGCCCTGATTGATTTCTTTGGCAATAAAATCAGAGGTTTTACGGGCTGTTTGACGCTTTTGGTCAGCAATCCATGTTTCTTTAACCCGGTTCCCGGCTTCAGCGAAAGACAATGGGCGCGGTGCATCAATTTGCTCCACCCGGATAACCAGGAATCCATCATCTCCGCTTTCAATGGTTTCACTGACAACTCCCGGTTCTGCCCGGAAAGCCCGTTCAAGGAAAGGGTTGGGCGGTAATTTTTCTGTCTTTACACCGGTCACTGTTTTGCCATCGCTGCTGATCTCTTCAAGCGTTTCAATGCTCCGGTCAAGAGTTGCGGCCAATTCTTCCAGGGTTGCCCCGCCAGCCAATGCGTCTTCACTCTGATTGATCATCTGATAGAGAATTTCAAGGGCTTCCTGACGCGCATATCCATCACGCAGAGTTTGCTGAACATCTTCAAAAGCTGTTACAAATCCTTCCTCAATGGCTGTCACCTGGAGGATATGCCACCCAAAGGGGCTTTCTAAAGGCCCGACAACCGTCGTGTCCTGGGTGGCAAAAACCGGTTCAACCAATGCGTCCAGAAGATCATCGCGTTCATTCCAGCCCAGGGTGATATCTTGCTCTTCTAGGCCGGCGATTTGCCTGGCAACCGAAGTGAAACTTTCTCCCTGGTCGAGCAGGGTTTTGGCTTTTTCGGCATCCGTACGGTCCTGAACGAGAATTTGCTGTAAATTGCGCCTTTCGGGTTTGGTGAAGTCATCAATGCGCTCATCATAGAGCTCCCTCAGGGTTTCCCCGGCAACATCAATTTGGTCAATAACATCGGCGGTTTCGACATGAATATAAGAAATATCCCGCAATTCGGGAGACTGAAAATCCCCGGCATGATCGGCAAAATATGCTTCCAGTTCTTCCTGGCTGGGTTGATCGAATCCCTCAACCGCATCCATATCAATAGTGATAACATTGGCGCTGCGCCGCTCCCGGTATAATTTAACCAGAGGATCAAGCATCAGTTCAGGAGGGGGAGGGATGCGCTGAAAAACAGCCAGCAACTGCTCGCGGATTAGATCCTGGCGCGTACCATTGACATAGCTTTCTTCGGTATAGCCGCTCTCATACAGGGCATCACGAAAAATAATCTCGCTAAACTGGCCGAAATCGTCATGGAAAATATCATCATCAAGAATACGCTGTTTTATGAATGAATCGCTGACCGTCAGGCCAAGGTCATCGGCCGCATTCTGAAACAAAGCGCGATTAACCAGCCCAATCACCACCTGGCTGACATACCCCATTTCACGCCCTCTTTCAGCACTGAAAGCATTGCCGAGAAGACGCTTTATTTCTGCTGTCTGCTGATAATACTGAGTGGAGAATTCCTCAGCACTGATGTCCAGATCGCCCACCTTGGCGACCATTTTCTCCTGATCAGAGCCGAGAAAAATATCCTCAACACCCCATAATGCAAAACTCAGGACCAGCAAAATGAACAAGATGCCGACCATGAATTTGGCCAGCCAGTTCCGGGTACTATTGCGCATAGCACGTAACATGCTCTCACTCTCCCATAACAATCATGACAACGGTTTTTACCTGTTTGGGTATTGCTCACGTTTTGGTATCGCTTAAGCCCGGCGGCAGATCAAAATCAACAGACCAAAACCAAAGAACCCGCCGATGGTAAAGATATCATAGGCAGATGACACAGTGGCGGCAATATGTGAATATTTTTGGTCACTATTGTTTGATCAATATTTTAGTATTGGTGGCAAATATGTTATTCGGGTACTTTATATTATTCGGGTACTTAAGATGTTTCAGAGGCGACATATTTTTTAATATCATCGATACAAAGATGCCAGCACAAAGATGCCAGCGTAAACTCAGGTTTTTCTCAAGGACTTTTTCTTCAAAAATATGTCCCGTCCTCTTATTGTTGCAAACTGGAAAATGCATAAGCAGGCTGCCGAGGGCAGTTTGTTGGCCCGGGGAATTGCTGAGCGGGCTGCTTCTGATTCTCTTTCCTGTGATATTGTTTTGTGTCCGCCTGCGACATTGCTGCATGTTCTTTCCCCCATACTTGACCAGACTCCCATCGCCTTGGGGGGGCAGGATTGTCATTCGTCTTCTCAGGGGCCTCATACCGGTGATATCGCTGCTGCTATGCTGGTTGATGCCGGGGCATCCTACGTCATTTTGGGCCATTCGGAGCGTCGGGCTGAGCATGGGGAAAGCAACGCTCTGGTGCGGACCAAAGCCGCTGCTGCCCTGGCGGTTGGTTTGACCCCGATTATCTGTGTTGGTGAAACTGCTGAGGAGCGTCAGGCTGGTCAGGCTGAAGACGTTGTGACGGATCAGTTACGTTGCTCCCTTTCTTCAGACAGCATACCGATCGGTTGTGTGGTTGCTTATGAACCCCTCTGGGCGATTGGGAGCGGGCAGATTCCTGATGCTGGCGAGATCAGGCATATCCATGCAACCATTGGCCATGTTTTGAGTAAGATGGATGTATCAATTCCGGGACATTCTGATCAAGCTGATCAGGACAAGACCGGTCAGGAACATTGCCACCGTCATGATCAAAAGAAAGAAAACAGGGCTGTCCCGGTTCTTTATGGTGGTTCGGTTAAACCGGATAATGCATCGGAGATTCTTGCGATTGACGGGGTGGATGGCCTTTTGGTCGGTGGTGCTTCTTTGCAGCTGGATTCCTTTTGGTCAATCGTCATGGCGACCGCTCCGGATAGTCGATCTGAACCGGTGTGATTCTCAGGCGATTATTCTTATGCTCAGATATGTGTCCTGAGATTCCTGACTTGAGATGTATGATTTGCTCTCCGGGTCTTTCCGGGCCTCTCTGGACAAGGCCCGACTCTCTGGCTAAGTTCGGCGATCTTTTGAGATATGTCTGTTGACGGAACTAAAGTCATGGCCGCAATTACCGATATTCACGCCCGCGAAATTCTCGATAGCCGGGGGTATCCTACCATTGAAGTCGATGTCGTTTTGGATGACGGCATTCTGGGACGATTTGCCGTTCCTTCCGGAGCATCCACCGGTGCTCATGAAGCCCATGAATTGCGGGATCATGATAAGGGTCGTTATCATGGTAAGGGGGTTCAAAAAGCGGTAACTGCTGTCAATCATGAAATTGCCCCTGCCTTGCGTGGCTTTGAGGTTGATGATCAATCCCATATTGATGCCACATTGAGGAGTCTTGACGGCTCGGCCAATAAAAACCGCCTGGGAGCCAACGCCATTCTTGGTGTCAGCCTTGCCGTTGCTAAAGCCGCTGCTGAGTCTGTGGGTTTACCCCTTTACCGCTATGTGGGTGGGGTTGATTCTCATATTCTTCCGGTCCCGATGATGAATATTCTCAATGGTGGGGTTCATGCTTCCAATGCGATTGATCTTCAGGAATTTATGATCATGCCTGTTGGGGCCTCCCGGATGGATGAGGCGATACGTATGGGTGCTGAACTGTTTCATCACCTGGGTATGGTGTTATCAGAGGCCGGGTATGGCACGGCTGTCGGCGATGAAGGCGGGTTTGCCCCAAATTTGAAAAACTCGACCCAAGCCCTTGATATAATTATGAAATCAATCGAAAAATCCGGTTATAAAGCGGGTCAGGATATTGTGATTGCTCTGGATGCTGCATCCAGTGAACTGTATCGTGATGGACGCTATATTCTGAGCGGCGAGGGCCGGGATTGTGATGCCGCTGGCCTCACTGCTTATTATTGTGATCTGGTTTCTCAATTCCCCATCGTTTCGATTGAAGACGGGATTGCTGAAGA
This sequence comes from Alphaproteobacteria bacterium, assembly GCA_965199175.1. Classification (GTDB taxonomy): domain Bacteria; phylum Pseudomonadota; class Alphaproteobacteria. Next base: position 817,719 of record OZ240684.1, on the reverse strand, counting down.
TGACTGGGAGGGCTGGGCGTTTCTCACTCAGGAACTGGGGGAACGGGTTCAATTAGTCGGAGATGACTTATTTGTCACCAACCCGGATCGATTGCGTAAAGGGATTGATGCGGGGTTGGCCAATGCTCTTTTGGTCAAGGTGAACCAGATCGGCACCTTGACCGAGACTCTGCAAGCTGTGCAGATTGCTTCCCGGGCAGGGTATGGCACGGTCATGTCCCATCGTTCCGGAGAAACCGAAGATACCGTGATTGCTGATCTTGCTGTTGCAACCGGTTGCGGACAGATCAAAACCGGGGCTCCCTCGCGTGGTGAGCGTGTCGCTAAATATAATCAGTTATTGCGGATTGCTGAGCATCTTGATGAGAGTGCTCATTACCCTGGTTTTTCGACCCTTAAGGCTCAGCCTCTTTCTGATCCGGGTTTTCAAAAACAGGCGGCAAAACAAACAGCAAAATAGTAATATGCACAACGATAATCTGTAAAACGATAATCAAAACAGGAATAAAGAATCTTGTTGCAAAATGATGTGGTTTGATCTTGCGTTAAGATTTATCATGAATACTCAAATCTGACGCTTTTATTTGACTTGGGGACTTGACGTATGACTTGGGTCATGATCGGCTGTTTTGATGGGCCTGTTGATTGAAATAAAGAAACGCTTTCGCCGTTTGGCGGGTTTGACGTTTGGTCTGCTGGTTCTGGGATATTTTGGATACCATCTGGTCGTTGGCGACCGGGGCTTATTGGCATATTGGCGGTTACAGGAATTACTGGCCAGGGCTGAGGCTGATCATGTGACTCTTGTTTCTAAGCGGGCTCTTTGGGAGCAAAAAGTTGGTTTATTGCGCGCCGATCATCTTGATCTTGACTTGTTGGAAGAACGGGCACGCGCCGTTCTTTCTTTGGGGCGTGCTGAGGAATATTACGTGATTACACCGCCGGAGCATCGTTCTCAAAACCCGGTGACTTTTGCAAAACCCGATGATTCCTGAAAATCCGGATGGTTGACGAAAGATGGTTGACGAAAACAGAATCCAACAGTGATTCCAATGCCTGATTGCCAGCGTGATTGGTTGTATCAGTGCTATTTTGAACAATGCGTGTTCAGAGATGAACAGAGAGATGAACAGGATGATCATCAGTCAGTTGTCACATATCGATTCCTGTTCTCTCACTATGTGATGAGAACTCTGTCATTATGAGACCATCATTCAGCAGCCACGGTGATCGAAAGCCTCGCAATGATCAGAGCGGTTATGCTCAGTCATCGACAATGATGTCCTTTCGGCGTGATGGCTCTTCTTCTGATCTGCCTTCGTCTGATTTGCCTAAACCAGCATGGATCCGGGTCCGGGCACCATCATCACCAGGCTACCAAAAAACCCGTGATCTGATTGCGGGGTTGCGTCTTCATACAGTCTGTCAGGAGGCTTCCTGCCCGAATATTGGTGAATGCTGGTCTCAGGGCCATGCCACGGTGATGATTTTGGGTGCGGTTTGCACCCGCGCTTGTGCTTTTTGCAATGTTGCGACCGGGAAACCCGGTTTGCCTGATCCGGATGAACCTCATCGGGTTGCTGAGGCTTGTGCGACCCTTGGCCTTAAACATATTGTGATTACGTCGGTTGACCGTGATGATCTGGCTGATGGCGGGGCCGGGCATTTTGTTGCCTGTATTGAACAGATCCGGTCTCGTATGCCGGAGACCAGTATCGAAGTTCTGACCCCTGATTTTCTTGGTAAACCAGGTGCTGCTGAAAGAGTGGCAGAGGCCCGGCCAGATGTTTACAATCATAATTTGGAAACGGTACCGCGTCTTTATCCGACCGTACGTCCTGGTGCGCGTTATTTTCAAAGTATGCGTTTACTGGCTGATATCAAGAAATCTTTCCCGCACTTATTTACAAAATCGGGCCTGATGGTTGGTTTGGGAGAAAGCCGTTCGGAGGTGATGCAGGTGATGGATGATCTGAGAGTTGCCGGGGTTGACTTCCTGACAATCGGCCAATATCTCAGGCCAGGCCGCCGCCATATTGCTGTTGCCGAATATGTTGCTCCGGAGCGTTTTGAGGAATATGCCCGTCTGGCCCGGGCCAAAGGGTTTTTGATGGTTTCAAGTTCACCAATGACCCGTTCCAGCTTTCATGCCGGTGCTGACTTTGCGCATTTGGTTCAACAGAGATGCCAAAGCAGCCATTCCTCTCAGACCAGAGGTTTGGGTGCGTGATTCTGTTCGCTCCAGTATTGGAGCGTCGTGCAGGACCTGGCTTTTGCTGTTGTTTTGACCACTGAAACACATGTATCAATGCCTGCTCACGAACTGAAGCGTTGCCTTCCGTATTCTCCCCGGCAATTATTTGATCTGGTTGCTGATGTCGGGCGTTACCCGGAATTTTTGCCCTGGTGCCAATCCGTCCGTATTCTTGAACATGGTGAGAGTGAAATTCTGGCGGAACTGGTTATCGGCTATAAAATGTTTCGTGAGTCTTTCCTCTCAAAAGACATTTTGACCCCTCCGGATTCTGAAGGTAAGGGACGCATTGATGTTGAATACTGTGATGGTCCGTTCCGTTATCTCCATAATTCCTGGATTTTCAGCCCTCAGGCCGGACCACATGGACAGCAGCACTGTCAGATCGATTTCACGATTGATTTTGAGTTTCGCTCACCGCTGTTTCGGGCAATGGTGGGGGCGGTATTTGATAAAGCAATGCGGCGTTTGGTGATCTCTTTTGAGAATCGGGCCCGCCAAATTTATGACCCTCCTCCCTCATGTCTTTGAGACCGTGATTGGGGGACATGACGTTATTCATATGACGTCATTCATGACGTCATTGATGCTCTTCTTGTGTTGTTCATGACGTCGACGTTGTCATTTATATACTGTGAGTCATTTATATACTGTGACCGGCCAGGGATATGCCCATCTGAAGGGCATGTCGCACAGTTGCCTGGCGGATATCTGAACGGTGACCGGTGAAAATTTCTCGATGATGCAGACAGAGATCCTCCTCTGCTTCCTTCCCAAGGGCGACCAGATGGACCAGCCCGACCGGTTTATCGGGGCTTCCTCCACCAGGTCCGGCAACACCGGTAACCGCAAGTGCTATATCGGCTTTGGCATGGAATAAGGCACCAGCCGCCATGGCTTGTGCTACCTGTGTACTGACTGCACCATATTGGTTCAAAATATCCTCACTGACGTCTAACAACGCTGTTTTTTCCTGATTGGCGTAGGCAACGATACCACGCCGGAATACAGCTGAAGCACCGGGAATGTCGGTGATAGCAGCGGCAATGAGACCACCGGTGCAGGATTCAGCGGTTGTCACCTGCCAACCGCGTTTGGCTAAAATGGCGACAAATTCAGCAGCCAGGCTGCTGATGGATTGGGGAAACAAGAGATCACTGCTCATGATCATTGATGATCACATGGATTCCATTGGTTCTGTGTTGCTTGCTCAGCTTATCTTACTTACCTTACTTAGCTTACCTTACTTAGCTAAAACCCCATAAGATTGTTGCTGCTGCTGCACCGGCAACAATATCATCGGCCATGATACCCAATGGTCCGGGCCATGATTCCGCCTGATCAATCGGTGGCAGTTTGAGGATATCCAGGCTGCGGAAGAAAGAAAAACCCAATGCGTAATGAAGGGGGTCGAGTGGTGCAATCACCAATGTCAGCCATTGCCCGGCAATTTCATCAATGACAATCCAGGAAGGATCGGGATCCGATTGTAACCCGGAGTTGTGATTCTGTCGTAAGCAAACGCCGCTGGCCCATAACCCGATACCAAATGCACAGCCTGCAGCCACAAGAAGCGCAATGGGTCCCCCGGCTATGGTTATTGGCCAAGCTATGATGCAGGCTGCCAGTGATCCCCATGTTCCGGGTGCTTTGGGCAGATACCCCAGACCAAAGCCGCTGGCAATCATCCGTGCCAACCGGGCTGAATATTCTGCCGGTGGATCGGTTCGTGGGGGAGGAGGGGGGTCTGTTTGGGCAGCCATATGGAGTGTCAAATGTAGCTATTGGCTATCAGAGGTCTTGTTTTTGGATTCAGGAGTTTTGGGTTTTTCTGATGGGTAAACGCACTGATGCGGCGGCCTGAGCAGCAACTCCTTCGCGCCGCCCGGTAAAACCCAGACATTCAGTGGTTGTTGCCTTAATCCCGATGCGGTCTTTAGTCATCCCAAGAATTTCAGCCACCCGGTCTGTCATCGCCTTGCGATACGGGGTGAGTTTCGGGGTCTCACAGATCAGGGTGATATCCGTATTGACAATATGGCCACCGGCATCTTTTACCAGTTGAACCGCATGGGCGAGGAACTGATCGGAAGATGCATTTTTCCATTGAGAGTCATCTGGTGGAAAATGCAACCCGATATCTCCGGCCCCGATAGCACCCAGCAGAGCATCGGTTAAAGCATGGAGGCACACATCGGCATCTGAATGGCCTGTCAGGCAATATTCATGGGGGATCGGAACGCCACAAAGAATCACATGATCCCCCGGACCAAAGGCATGGACATCAAAGCCGGTACCGATCCGGGTTTCCCATTCTATTGATCCATCATCTGCTGGCATAAGACCGGATGCTGTGGTTATTGCTGTGTTATGTACGTTGTTATGTACGTTCCCGGGCCGGATCCGTTCCAGATCATCGGCGGTTGTTATTTTTATATTATCCTCTCCACCCGGGACAAGGGTTACCGTAAGTCCGGCCCGTTCGGCCAGGGCTGCATCATCGGTTGCCTGATGGTTCAGTGCATCGCCGGCAGACCGGTGCAGTCCCAGGATGGTTTCAAAATGGAATCCCTGGGGGGTTTGGGCACGCCATAAACCATCGCGGGAAATCGTTTCAACAGATTGTTGTTCAACCACTCTTTTCAGCGTATCGGTGAGTGGGGTCGCAGCCAGGGCTGCTGGTGCGGTTGCCAACCCGTCTATGACGGCACTGATGGTTTGTGCGGTGACAAAAGGCCGGGCTGCATCATGAATCAACACATAATCCGGGGGATCTGTACTCAGGGCTTCCAGTCCCCGCCGTACTGAATCCTGGCGGTGTGGACCGCCCTCAATCGGGGCAGGCAGATGCAGATCACCGATACAATCAGTACAGAGTTTCCGGTCATCAGGATGAATAACCACCCTTATCCGGGTGATCTGAGGGTGATCAAGAAACACCCGTACAGTTCGGCGGAGCACCGATTCCCCGCCAATATCACAATATTGTTTCGGTGTGGTACCGCCAAAACGTCTCCCCCTTCCGGCAGCCACAATCAGGACATCGGTTCTTCTGATCTTTATGCGGGATTGCGGGCTGGAGGAATGATCCATAATCGGCATGATGAATTGAGGACACCGTTCTTCCGGCTATTGATTCCTGGGGTGTGATTCCCGGCTATCGATTCAATGATGACGTAACTTATATCCATGATGACATAACTGATGTCACCGTGTCATACGCGCATAGAGGCCACTCAATGCCAGGAGAATCAACCCCAATGTCGTCAGATCGGCAATTAGAACACCCAATGTGCCAAATAATCGCCCGCTATGAAGGTCGAGGAAAAACCGCTCCCAGGAAATAACATGGTGACGCGCCTGGCCAATCACAGAGCGTATAACCGCTATCGGCGGGTTCCCGGGGTGGCTCCAGATCACCGTTTCTCTTGATTGATCCGGCAACCATGTGACGGCATCCTGACCTCCGTCATACATATTGTTTTCCGTGTTGTTTTCCGTGCGCAGGCGTAAATTTCCCGATTGCGTACGTCCCAGCTGATCAATCGGTCCTGTAGGGGGGAGCAATTTTTCGATCAATGTTCCGTCTTCCTGAAAAAGCCATACATGATCCCGGGTTGCCACCGCTAACACAGTGCCATTCCAGACAACGCCAACCAAAGCGGATTCAATTTTCCGGGCCAATCTATGATCATTGAGAAAGAGATGGCCATCGACATGGCTGATCCAGCCAAATTCTGTTTCCCAACCGATTTCTATTGTCGATTGGTCAATATTGTACCAATCAAGCAACCAATCGGTTGCTACATAAGTATCCGATAAGCCCAGCTTCTCACTATGGTTGAGAACCAGACCGCTGAGCGCTAAGATCAGAGCAAATGCCATAATTGCCAGCCCGATCCGTTGGTGCCAGGCAATAGCTTGGCGCCGCCAGTTCATTTTCCGCCGTTGATGGGGTGGCTTATCAGGGCCAAAAGATTCTGACGTCATTGATTTTATCTGGAGAATTTCTGTCCGGGATGATCCCCGGAGATCATGACTCACTGTTTCCCGGATGCTTTTCTCAAATCTGTGGCATATTTGTCCAGTGTTAAGGCTGCCTGAGCCAGACCCGTGAGGGCATGGACCGAAAGAGTTGCCCCTGAAATGCCGTCAATAGAGCGATCTAAGTCGCCATTTTCGTCAAAGCCAGCCCCAATAAACTGGTCTCCGAAAGCATCACGTCGCACTTCCCAGCCCCGGCTTTCCCGATAAATCAACACCTTGATCCGTTCAATTTTGCCCCCATGCACCACAATGCCGGTGGTGATGAATGCCTCTTTGCCAATTTCTTCAAGAATCCAGGCTGTCTTTTGGTCTTTGCGCCAATACCGGGTCCGCAAGGGGGGGCGACTATGGGGATAAAAAGATTTCAGAGTCTTTTTAAGGTCACCTTTGATCCAGATGGTTTGGGCTTCAGGTGGAGAATTGTCAAAGGTTTCAGCCAGAAAATCCTGGGGGGATAAATAGACATCTTCCCGTCCGAGAGCCGGCATGATGACCATAAAAACAAAAAAAGTTGTTAAATACGTCATGGCAAGAATCGGCCCTTTCAGGAGAACAAAAAGAACTCCCTGGCTCATTGTGACCGGGCGTATTATGATAGATTGAGGATGACCGGAATGGGAAATCATCAGGAAAAACCACCCTGAGAAAAAATCAGAAAAAATCTGTGTAAAAACCAGCCCCTCTCTTTGTTCAAAGAGAAGGGCTGGTAAAGATGCAGGATATCTTTGTCGGTATCTTATTTTCCCCTAAAATTGATATCCAAGCCCCAGGTTGAAAACATTGTCCCGATTCGAGCCATGCGTTTGCCAGTCATAGTCGGCTTTGAAAACCACATTGCGAATCGGCCAATAATTCAGACCAATTTGCTGATGAATTTCTTCCGAACCATTTTTATCTCCGGCTCTTTGATCGAGAAGAGTATAGCGGTAGAAAGCGCCGGCATCACCCCATTTTCCGCCAAGAGGATAGCGATAAGAAGGCTCGGCGTAAAATCCCCATTGTTCGTTGCTGCCATTGGCATCAGCAATCGCATCCGAGATATCCCAGCGTGCCCATAAAGCACGTAAAGCAAAGGGTCCTTTATACAGATCCGCATTGACATTGGTCAGCAAAGCCGGAGCAGTGATACCGGTGGCGCGTTGCAGGAGGTCGGCTTGATATTGTACCACACCGCTGAGATAAACGCCCGGAAGTCCGCTCCAGCGTAAGCGGCCGGTAAAAGCCCCATCTTTGGCCAGCGCATCAGAGACTTTTTGGCGTCCGCTCCGGATGGAGAATGATGAACTTTCAAATTGGCCATTTTCTTTTGTTTTGATTCCCACAGCAAGACCGGAAGAAATCATGGTATCAATACCCAGGCCATTCCTGAAGTTATAGCTGTTCATGACACCGGCTTCCCACCAGGTGGTCGGGATAATGGCAGATTCGACGCGATTGCGTTCAACCCCGTAAAAAGTGTTGGGTTCGTGGGTTTCGTTGAGCAAGCCAACCGGGAGCAGCATCACCCCGGCTTTGATATCCCATGAATCGCTGAAGGCGAAATTGATATAGGCTTGCTCTAGCTCGACTTCGCCGCTTTTACCTTCTCCGGCCAGAGCATGCTCCAATTCCAATTCCGTTTGCAGGCTGATCCATTCATTGAATCGATGCCCGAAGAACAGAACGAATCGATGAAAATCAACTTCGTCATTTTTAGTGTTTTTTGTAAAGTGGTTATAATGGAGTTCGCCATAACCACCAATGGTCGTTCGCGATCCGATTCCTCCGCCATGGCCGTGTCCGCCGGCCCCACCATCTTCCAGGGCTTCAACAACTGCTTCAGCTTTGGCATCGGTGTCTTGAACCTGACGTTTCAAATTCTGAATTTCTTGTTCCAGTGTTTCCAGTTTTTGAGTGAGATCATTGGTATCCTGAGCCCAGGCGGCAAGGAGAGGGAAGAATACTAAAAAGCATGATGCGATCACGCATCCGCTCACTTGGTAAAACCATTTTTGCATGATTGGTAATCCCTTACAGTTTTTGAGGGTTTTGTTTCAGGTAATCTCACTATTGATAATCATATGCAAAGTCAATATAAAAGGACCAATAAAGTCCTATTTAAATACTCTCAATCATTTTAAGAAACATCCTCATGATCATTCAGGGTGTTTCTATGGAAAGATTCATGGAGGGACTCATGAAGAAATTTTGGATTAAGAAAGGATTTTAATGAAGTGTCCGATCAGCAATTACCAGATCAATGCTGGCCTGGCCGGTCTTCACGGCGGCGTTTTTGTATCTACGCAGCGGCTTCGGTTGCCGGGTTGATGGCCGGCCCGGCAGGATGGGCACAAACATCGCAATTTGAAGAATGGCGGGGCATTGTTTTTGGTACATATGCCCGAATTCTTTTGGCCGGAGACTCTGTAAGCAGTCATAAGGCCGGGAAGGGTGTAGGGGATCATGTTGTCAGACAGGCGATGGATCGTTGCCTTTCTGAGATTGGCTATTTAGAAAATCAATTCAGCCTGCTTGATTCTCATTCGGCTCTGTCACGTCTCAATGCTGCCGGCATTCTTGATCCGGCCCCGCCTGAGATGATCGATTTGCTCAATTTTTGCCGGATTGTGAGTGAACGTAGCGATGGTGCCTTTGATCCGACCGTACAACCTCTATGGCGTCTTTATGCGGATCATTTTGCTTCTTCGGCATTGCCTGAGCCTGGTTCGGGACAACAGCCTGATCATTCAGAGAAATCAACAGAGCTTTCTGACGCATATTCCGGGGCGTTTTCTGGGGCGTTCGGTCCGTCATCTGCGGCCATTGAGGCGGCTCAGCATCTGGTAGACTGGCGGCGTGTTTTGATCAATGGGCGTTGTGTTCGTTTTGCCCGCCCCGGGATGGCGTTGACTTTGAATGGTGTTGTCCAGGGTTTTGCTGCTGACCGGTTGGCAGCAATTCTGCGTGGTTTCGGATTGGATCATGCTTTGATTGATCTTGGAGAACCGTATGCTCTGGGTCCAAGAGAGGATGGCCTGGCCTGGCAAATCGGCCTGGTTGATCCACGCCGTCCTCATCACCTTTTTGACCAGAAGGTTGCGTTGGAACAAGGAGCGCTCGCTTCTTCTGGCGGTTATGGCTACCGTTTCGGTCATGGATCACGCTGGCACCATTTATTTGATCCGCAAACTGGTCTGAGTTCCCATAGCGTTCTGGGTGTGAGTGTCCATGCAGACTCGGCGGCAAAGGCGGATGCTTACGCCACCGCCTTTGCCGTTATGCCGCCGGAGCGTACCCGTTCTCTGGTTGCTGCCGACCGCCATTTGCGGGCCAGATTGATCCATACCGATGGTCAGGTGGAACATCTGGGTCTTTAATCGATACCCCTGGAATCCACGTTAATATCTTAGTCAGTATGATATCTTAATCAGTATGATATCTTGGTCAGTATCTTTTTCTCTGACTAAAATTGATACCCCATACCCAGGCTGAAAATATCTTCTTCACCACTCTGGCTGTGGGTTCGCGTATCATAGTCGGCTTTGAAGACCACGTTTCGAATCGGCCAATAATTCAGGCCGGTTTGCTGATGGATTTCTTGCGAGCCATTTTTATCTCCGGCTGTTTGATCGAGAAGAGTATAACGATAGAAAACGCCGACATCACCCCATCTTCCGTCCAGAGCATGGCGATACGAAGGCTCGACATAAAATCCCCATTGCTCGTTTCTGCCTATGGCTTTGGCATTGGCATCTGAGATATCCCAGCGTGCCCACAAAGCCCGGAGCGCGAACGGCCCTTTATACAGATCTGCATTGACATTGGTGAGCCAGGCTGGGGCACTGGCACCTCTGGTGTTTTGTAATAGATCACTCTGATATTGCGCCACAGCACTGAGATAAATGCCCGGGACTCCGCTCCAGCGTAAGCGGGCCGTAAAAGCCCCATCTTTGGCCGGTGCTTCGGAGACCTTCTGGCGTCCGTTGCGAATGGTGAAAGCAGTCTGCCTGTTTGTAATAGCATTATTTTCTGTCTCAGTGTTTGCCACGGAAAGACCCGAAGAAAGCATGGCATCAATTCCCAGACCATTACGGAAATTATGGCTGGTCATGACCGCTGCTTCCCACCAGCCTGTCGGGATAATGGCGGTTTCGACGCGATTACGGTCGACCCCATAAAAAGTGCCGGGTTCATGAATTTCATTCAGCAAGCCAACCGGGACCCGCATCACCCCGGTTTTGAGATCCCATGAATCGGTCAGGGCAAAATTGACATAGGCTTGCTCTAACTCAAGTTCACCATGTGAGTCATCCCCAACCACAGCATGCTCTAATGACAATTCGCTGCTCAGGCTGATCCAATCATTGAAATGATGTCCGAAGAACAGAACAAAGCGGTGAAAATCAACTTCGTCTTTTGAGGAATTATAATGGAGTTCGCCAAAACCGCCGATATTCGTGCGTGATGATTCATATTCACCGCCATGACCACCATGTCCTCCGCCATGACCGCCATGTCCTCCACCGTGACCACCATCTCCTCCACCGTGATCACCATGTCCTCCGCCATGACTGCCATGTCCTCCGCCATGACTGCCATGTCCTCCGCCATGACCACCATGTCCTCCGCCATGACCACCATGTCCTCCACCATGACCGTGTCCTTTGCTCTGGCTATTTTCCAGAGCCTCAACGACTGTCTCGGCTTTGGCATCGGTATCTTGAATCCGGCGTTTCAGGGCCTGAATTTCTCGTTCCAGAGCTTCCAGTTTTTGCCTGAGATCATCGCTATCCTCAGCCTGGGCGGGAAGGGAGAAGAATAAAAAGCATGATGCAATGACGCATCTGCCCATTTGGCAAAACCATTTCTGCATTACCGGAACTCCTGCTTAGTCAGTGATTGTATTGCTGAGATTGTAGTGTTGATACGTTTTGTTTTCTTAACGAATGTTGTTTTCTTAACAAATGATTCTTGCGAATTATTGTCAAAAGTACCAGAAATTCATTAGGTTACGGATTTTTATGTTATGTTATAACGTATCACTGGTTTGAATATTAAGTCATGCGGTTTGTCAAGCAAAAATCACCACGAAAAACATTTTTTATCTTCAACCATGCTTTATGATATTCATGTAGCGGCTTGTAAGCCGGGCTGATTGATATCGTTGGTCGGGTGGAAGGGTTGGAATCTTTAAGCAGCAAACCGGGGCAATCATTCTCTGATCCCGGGGTAAAAACTCTTTAGATTGTTCTCTTTCTCAACGATTCTCTGGCTTAATTCGGTCATGCGACCGCTATTGCGCTGTCTTTTACTGTTATCTTTTACAGCCACCTTTTACAGTCACCGGTTTTGTGATTAAATGAACACTATAAGTCGCGTATCATGATGTGATGGCTGCCTTTTCCTTTTTGTCCCTGATCCCGCTTGCCTGTTTGGTGCCAGCGGCATTGTATGTAATGCGCGGCGGCCGGCCGGGTGGTGTTTTTTGGGTGTTGCTGATCCTGGCATGTGTCGGCCCACTGGTTTGGATGATTGAACAGACCGGAGGGGGATGGCCCGCAGAATTTTCAGCCGCTTTGTGGCTGATCATTGGTTGTAGCCTGGTATCATATATCATTTTGGTGTGCGTGAGTGCCCATGGCTGGCGTCTGGGCGGCTTGTTGCTGCCGTATCTGGTTGGTTTAGGGATCCTGGCCGTTATCTGGGGGAAGGCCCCGGGTTTGCCACCGGTTTTTCCCCCTGTATCTTTGTGGTTTCAGGCTCATATAGCCTTTGCTCTGGGGGCGTTTGCGGCTTTAACCTTATCGGCGATTTCCGGACTTGCTGTTTTCCTGCGCCAGCGTGCTTTGCGCATGAAGAGACGTCCCGCTTTTCTGGATGGTTTGCCATCCATTACGGATGCTGAAATATTAGAACTTCGATTATTGATTGTGAGCGCGGGATTGCTGGGTTTTGCTATCCTTTGGGGGATGGGGGCGCAGTATAGTCTCACCAATGTTGTGCTTCAATGGGATCATAAGACATTATTGAGCTTGCTGACTTTAGGAGTCATTGGTGTTCTTCTGATTTTGCGTTCCCGGGGGAGCCTGGGAGGAAGCCAGGCTGCTCGCGGGGTTCTGCTCGCGTATTTATTGCTGAGTTTAGCCTATCCCGGTGTTAAATTCGTCACGGATGTTTTAATGACCTCGTTATGATATGATTTCTGTTACGTGATATTTTATCAATCCATATGTTTTACTAATCCATATATTTTATCAATCCGTTGGTTTGCTCGTCAGCATAGTATGAGCACAGTATGACAGAGTTGAGGCGTGAAAAAACCAAACCTGAAAAAAATCGGATGATGAGTGAGATCTGACGACAGCAACTTTATAGCATATTGATTCTGTGACATATTGATGAACAGAGGAGGAGCACCAATGAAGACCTTTTTTTCGGTTTACCAGGTCGGTTTGGCTCGCAAAATGAGCAGTCACAGTATGGGTATGCGGAATATTTTTTTCGTTTGTTTTCTCTTTTTTTCTGCTGTGGCTTTTTCCGGTCTGGTTTTTCCTGCCCCGGCGATGGGGCAGGTGATTTACAGTGCCCAGGGCTATGCTATTCGTGGCTATGATCCTGTTGCTTACTTTACCCGGGGGCAGGCAGTGAAAGGCAAAAGTGATCATCAAAGCCGCTATGAGGGGGCGGTATGGTTGTTTTCCACAGCCAAAAATAAGGCAGTTTTTGACGCCAATCCAAAAAAATATGCTCCCCAATACGGTGGTTATTGTGCCTGGGCGGTGGGCCAGGGCTATACCGCGAGCATTGATCCCAGGGCATGGAAAATCGTTGATCATAAGCTGTATCTCAATTATTCCAAAAGCGTGCAGGATACATGGTCACGCAATACCCGGATGAATATCAGTAATGGTGATGCCAACTGGCCGCGAATCCGTGCCGCATTGGCTGAAAAATAAGCCAATCCACACCCCCGGAGCATCCTATGCTGACCGGGGTGTTCCTTTTATCGATTCTGTTTTCAGTTCTGATCCTTCCGGTTCCCTTTAAGCGCATATCCGTCTGCCGGATATGCGGCATGGTTTTGGCGGCAGCATCGTTCAATTTCTCAAATCTTTCCGGGATATTTCAGATGTAGCAGGACAATGTGATGTGTCGATTTTCCAACACCAACAAACCAAGAGCGATGTCGGTAAAACCCTTATAATTCAGGCAAGAATAACACTTGCCTTATGGGTCATCGTCTTTTACATACAGGTGATTGGTACAAGCAGGCCGGGGACCGGCTTTAGCAATCCGGGAAGATAGCCGACAATGATGCCAGGAGCAGTGTCATGATCACGTCCTGTTTGGATTCTTCTTTGGATTGTCCCAATGATTCTCGCAACAGCATGTCTCTGTCGTTTCTGGATGCTCAGATAGCCGCTTCCCCGAAAACAGCTGATTCCACCAACCCTGTCGGGGCGGCGATTCGTATCGGGCCTTTATCCGTTCAGGGCAGGGCGTTTCTCGCCCCGATGTCGGGGGTGAGCGATCTGCCTTTCCGCCGTCTGGCTCAGAAATTTGGTGCTGGTCTGGTGTTTTCTGAAATGATTGCCAGCCAGGCGATGATCCGCCACAATCAACGTACCCTGAAAATGGCCAGCACATCGCCGGATCAGGGACCCATGGCGGTGCAGTTGGCCGGCTGTGAGCCGTTGGTGATGGCGCAAGCAGCCCGTCTCAATCAGGATCTGGGCGCGGATCTGATTGACATCAATATGGGGTGTCCGGTCAAAAAAGTTGTGAATGGGCATGCAGGATCGGCTTTGATGCGCGATGAGACCCATGCAGCGTCTATCCTGGAAGCAACGGTGAAAGCGGTTTCTATCCCTGTGACTTTGAAAATGCGTACCGGCTGGGATGAATCCAATCGCAATGCGGTATCCCTTGCCCGGATTGCTGAGCAATGTGGGATCCGCATGATTACCGTTCATGGTCGTACCCGCTGTCAAATGTATCGCGGGCGTGCTGACTGGCGGTTTATCCGCCGGGTCAAAGAAGCGGTCTCGATTCCGGTAATCGCTAATGGCGATGTGACCACCTACGCTGATATTCGTGCAATCCTCAGTCAATCCGGAGCCGATGGTGTGATGATCGGACGCGGCAGTTATGGTCGTCCCTGGTTTCCTGGTTGGGCATGTCGGTATTTAGACTCTGGTCAGGCCCCGCCGGAGCCCAGTTTGCGCGAACAAGCAATCATCATCCGTGACCATTTCGCTGCGATGGTCGAGCATTACGGCCCGGATACCGGTACACGTATGGCCCGCAAGCATCTTGCCTGGTACTCCAAAGGGCTGGCGAACTCAGCCGCATTCCGGTCCGGGGTCAATTCAAAAAACACACCGGCTGAAATTGAGAGTTTAATTGATAATTTTTTCTTTTAATCCAAAAACTTAAAAAAAATTTCTTTAAGCTATACATAAAAAATAATTTCACTGCATTTATGATCATTTTTTTAACAATTTGTGGCCATTTTTTTGACGTAAATATGATGATTTTTTTAACAATTTGTTAATATATCTTAATAAGTTATGAATACTTACTTAAAGTGAAAATGATCATTTCTTTAACATAAAATTGCTCACCTCACCCTTATGACTGACACTTCTTTTTTTATTCGTTGCTGCATTTCTTCGGTGAAAAAGAATAGCGATGCTGAGACATGAAGATATTCTGAATGCTTTATCGGATGCGGTTTTGGTCATTCGTCATGATAACCGGATAGTATATGTGAATCAGGCCGCTGAACATTTTTTTGCCGCCGGGGCCAGCCAATTATGTGGCACTGTCATGGATGATATGTTGCCCCCGGACAGTCCTTTTTTCCCTTTGTTACGAAAATTGCGGGCCGGTGGTAATAGTCTGGCTGAGCATCATCTTCCATTGAGCAGTCCCCGTTTGGGCGAACGTATTGTTGCGTTGCGTTTGTCATATCTGCCCGGGTTATGCTTATCGGATCACGCTGAGGATGATTCTGAGCGTCGTGATATTGTGGTTGTATTGAGTGAACGTGATCTGGCTGATCGTATTGATCGCCAATGGAATCAGCGCAATTCCGGGCGCGCCCTTCATGCAATGGCTTCCACTCTGGCTCATGAAGTCAAGAATCCCCTTTCTGGTATCCGTGGTGCGGCCCAGCTCATCGGTAAGCGTAGCCAGAACAAAAATGATCAGGAATTAACCATTTTAATCACCAATGAGGTCGACCGTATCCGTAGCCTGGTGGAGCATGTTGAGGGTCTTGCTCATCATCATCCGGTGACTCGGGAACCGGTCAATCTCCATGAGATTCTTGATCATATCCTTGGGATTGCCGAAAATGGTTTTGCCCGTGGCTTGCGCTTACGCCGCCTCTATGATCCATCACTGCCGTTGGCGTTTTGTAACCGTGACCAGTTGATTCAGGTTTTTCTTAATCTTCTCAAGAATGCCTGCGAAGCCGTTCAGGCGACCCATTCTCCCGAAGGGATGGTGACTCTGGAAACCTCTTACCAGCATGGGGTTCGTCTGGCTGTCCCTGGTTCCCGGTCTCATCGGGTGTTGCCGTTACGGGTCGGGTTTCGTGATAATGGTGGCGGAGTTTCGGAAACGATGCGCGACTGCCTGTTTGATCCGTTTGTGAGTGATAAAACCGGCGGGACTGGAATTGGTCTGGCTCTTGTGTCCGGAATTATCGATGATCATGGTGGTTTTGTCGAATTTGAGAGTCGTCCTGGCTGCACTGTTTTCAATGTTTTGTTGCCTGTTTATCCGGAACATATGTCACACAGAGTTTCCTGATCATGACTGATTTTGTGACAAAACTTTCTGTGACAAAACCACCGGCGACGATTTTGGTGGCCGATGATGATCAATCGATCCGCACCGTGTTGTATCAGGCTTTATCAGACCAGGGCTATCATGTGAGGACCACTGGCACGGTTGCTCAGCTTTGGGATTGGGTCCGTTCTGGTGAAGGGGATATGGTGATTACGGATGTGGTTATGCCGGATGAGGATGGCCTTGATCTGGTGCCACGTATTCTCAAAATGCGCCCGGCAATGCGGGTGGTGGTGGTGAGTGCACAAAGCACTCTGAGCACGGCGGTCCGGGCCAATCAGAAAGGAGCCTTTGAGTATCTTCCCAAGCCGTTTGATCTGAAAGAAGTCATTGAGGTGGTGGAGCGCGCTTTGAATGTATCGGCGGAGTCACCAGCTCTGCCGATTGCCGGTCCGGTTGAGGAAGGATTGCCTCTGGTCGGGCGTTCTGCGGCCATGCAGGATGTGTATCGTATTCTCGGACGGTTGGTGGGAACCGATCTCACCACTTTGATTAGTGGCGAGTCCGGGACTGGTAAGGAATTGGTTGCCTGTGCATTGCATCGTTACAGCAAACGATCTTCACGCCCCTTTGTTGCTGTGAATATGGCTGCCATTCCCCGTGAATTGATTGAAAGTGAATTATTCGGTCATGAGAAGGGAGCCTTTACCGGGGCTATCCAGCGTAACCCGGGACGTTTTGAACAGGCTGCCGGTGGAACGTTATTTCTGGATGAAATTGGTGATATGCCGCTGGATGCACAAACCCGCTTGTTGCGGGTATTACAGGAAGGTGAGTATATAATGGTCGGTGGTCGCCGTCCTGTCCGGGCTGATGCCCGTATCATTGCCGCGACCCATCGCGACTTACGTCAACTGGTCCGTCAGGGTGTTTTTCGCGAAGATTTGTTTTACCGGCTCAATGTTGTGCCTGTGCGTCTGCCGCCTTTACGCGAACGCAGTGCTGATATTCCGGATCTGGTTGCCCATTTTTCTGCTCAGCTGGCCGATGAGAATTTGCTGGCCAAGCAAATTGATGCCGGGGGTATGGCGTTTCTGAAATCATATCATTGGCCGGGGAATGTCCGCGAGCTGGAAAATTTGGTGCGTCGCCTGGCTGCTCTTTATTCTCAGGAAACCATTGGCCGGGGGGTCTTAGAAAAAGAACTGACCGGTTCTGAAGAAGAATATGATGCACCCTCCGAATCTCTGAGAGAAGCTGCTCAACGTCATTTACGCCGCTATTTTGATGCTCATGGCGATGAACTCCCTGCGGCGGGTTTGTATAAACGGGTCCTTAATGAGGTCGAATTCCCGCTGATTTCGCTGTGTCTGGAAGCATCACGCGGGAATCAATTACAGGCTGCCAGGATTCTGGGTATCAATCGCAACACGCTGCGTAAAAAGATTCGCGAACTGGATATTCCGTCCGCCCGGCCTGGCAGGTCATGATGATACGAATGATGATGATGTAGTAAGAGGACCGGTTATGCCAGGAAAAATGACTGAGTCAGTATTGACAAAAAAATAAACAAAAATAATATGTTAATTGATTAAACTTATTTATTAAACGAACAATAAAAACATGTTTTGACATCTGCTGAATAATGATCATGGCGGTGCTTTTTGGCATTTATATATTTGTACCGCCGGGTTCATACTGATAAGGTGACGGTTGACCGTTCGGGTTTTTTACCTCACCTGCTCTTTGCATAACGGTGGTCAAAGATAACCGGGATGCGAGCGGTTTTTTCTTTTTGTATTTTCTGTATCTGGAGTGGCTGTGACACAAACTCAGGGAGTGCCATCCTCTGATATTCATCTCGTGACTCTCGAAGACGAGATGCGCAAATCCTATCTTGATTACGCCATGAGCGTGATTGTTTCCCGGGCTCTGCCTGATGCGCGTGATGGATTGAAACCTGTGCACCGGCGTATTCTCTTTGCCATGAAAGAGGCTGGGTATGATTTTAACAAACCCTACCGGAAGGCTGCCCGTATTGTTGGTGATGTCATGGGTAAGTACCATCCTCATGGCGACAGCGCGATCTATGACGCTATGGTGCGCATGGCTCAGGATTTTTCGATGCGCCTGCCTTTGATTGATGGGCAGGGGAATTATGGCTCAATGGATGGTGATCCACCGGCTGCCATGCGGTATACCGAGGCGCGTTTGGCGGTTTCTGCCCATGCTTTGCTTGATGATATTGATCGCGATACTGTCGATTTTCAGGAGAATTACGATAACTCCTCTCAGGAGCCGGTTGTTCTGCCGGCAGCATTTCCCAATTTACTGGTGAATGGAGGAAGCGGTATTGCGGTTGGTATGGCCACCAATATTCCGCCACATAATCTGGGTGAGGCGATTGCGGCTTGTTGTGCCTATGTTGATAATCCGGATGTAACATTAGAAGAGCTGATGACAATCATGCCGGGGCCGGATTTCCCGACCGGCGGTTTGATCGTTGGCCGGGGTGGTATCCATGCTGCTTACCGGACCGGGCGGGGTTCGGTGGTCATGCGGGCGCGTACAGCGATTGAATCAGTCGGCAAGGATCGTCAGGCAATTATTGTCAATGAAATTCCCTATCAGCTCAATAAATCACGCTTGATGGAGCGTTTGGCTGAAGCGGCCCGCGACAAGATTGTTGTTGGTGTTTCAACGTTACGCGATGAGTCAGATCGTGATGGTTTACGTATTGTCATTGAACTCAAGCGTGATGCCAATACGGATGTTGTCTTGAACCAGCTTTTTAAGTTTACGCCCTTACAAAGCTCATTTGGGATCAATTTTCTGGCTCTTAATCACGGCCAGCCGGCATTGCTTGATCTGAAGGCGGCGATTGCGGCTTTTGTTGATTTTCGTCAGGAAATCATCACCCGGCGCGCGGCTTATGATCTTGGTAAAGCGCGTGAACGGGCGCATGTTTTGGTCGGTCTGGCGGTTGCGGTTGCCAATCTTGATCCGGTTATTGACTGTATTCGTAAGGCCAGCAACCCGGCGGCGGCCCGGGCGGCCTTGTTGGAGCATGCCTGGCCAGCCGGTGATCTGAGGGACCTGATTGCCCTGATCAATGAACCAGGCCGTGAGGTGGATCAGGCTGGTTTGTACAAATTTTCTGAGGCCCAGGCCAAAGCCATCCTTGATTTGCGGCTGCATCGTCTGACTGGTCTTGAGCGTGACAAAATCACCCAGGATTTGCAGGATGTTGCGGCGCGAATCGCTGATTATCTTGATATACTGGGTTCTCGTCAGCGATTGATGAGCATTCTGCGTGATGAATTATTGACTTTGGAGGGCAAGCTCAGCACGCCCCGCCGGACCGAAATCATCGATCAGGCCCTGGATACAGATGATGAGGACCTGATCCCGCGTGAAGATATGGTGGTGACTGTATCCCATGCTGGTTATGTCAAACGTGTCCCCCTTTCGGCGTATCGGGCTCAAAAGCGCGGCGGCAAGGGCCGGGCCGGCATGGCAACCCGTGAAGAAGATTTTGTTGTCCAGGTTTTTGCGGTTAGTACCCATGCCTCGGTCTTATTCTTTTCCTCGCGCGGCATGGTTTATAAGCTTAAGGTCTATAAATTACCGGTTGGTTCGCCCCAGGCGCGCGGTAAGCCACTGGTGCAATTACTGCCTCTGGAAGCCGGGGAGGGCATTACGACTCTGATGCCGTTACCGGACCAATCATCAGAATGGGAGCATTTATCGATTGTCCTTGGAACCGCCAGCGGGACCATACGGCGTAATTCCCTGACCGATTTTACTCAGGTCAAAGCCAACGGGAAAATCGCGATGAAACTCGATGAAGGGGATCATTTGATTGCTGCTGCGGTTTGTGATGACAGCCATGATGTTTTGCTGTCTTCGCGTGGGGGAAAATGTGTGCGTTTCCCGGTTCAGGATCTTCGGGTGTTTTCGGGACGCACATCAATGGGTGTACGGGGCATTCTCCTCAAGCCGGGGGATGATGTCATCTCTATGAGCATTCTCCGCCATGCCGAATTCGCGGTTGAGGAACGCGATGCGTATCTGCGTATGGCCCGGGAGAATGATCCAGAACCCGGTTCTTCTGATGTATCGGCCGATCATCAGCCCGATAAGAATACACAAAGCACTTTGGGTCATAATCTGGATGCGGATCGATATGCTGAATTGGCGGCTCAGGAAGAATTTATCCTCACCATCAGCGACCAGGGATATGGTAAACGAACCTCAGCCTACGAGTATCGGGTCATGCGCCGGGGTGGCCAGGGAATTGCCAACATGACTCTGACCAAACGCAACGGTCTGGCGATGGCGGCGGCTTTTCCGGTCGCGGTGGAAGATCAGATTGTTTTGGTGACTGATGGCGGTAAGCTCATCCGGTGTCCGGTTGCCGATATCTCGGTGATTGGTCGCTCTGGCCAGGGGGTGCGTTTGTTTGATGTTGCTGAGGATGAAAAGGTGGTCTCGGTGACCCGGCTGATTGAGGTCTCCGGGGCGGATACTGAGTCAGATGATGACGCTGAGCCAGATGACACGGATCCGGATGGTTCAGAATAGTCAAAAGATCAAAACGGGAGCAAAACAGAAGGTAAAAGCGGGGCTGATAGACTCAAATTATGCCCGTTCATCCGTCTTTGTCATCTTTATTATCTTTACCAAAGAGCAGACTGCCGACCAGCAGACCCAGAACCGCACCTCCAATCAGGGCCAGGCCTTGTGAACCGCCTGATTTTGATCTGATTTCCTTAATCGAATCATAATGCACCATATAGCCCTTATCTTTCAGGGAATTGGCAATCGTATCGACCTTCAGCAAGATCTCATTGGCTTCCAGATCAAATATTTCTCCTATTTTCCGGAGTTGCTGAATCGTAACAACCGTATTGCCACTCTCAATTCTCGACCATGATGAGCGGTTCATTCCCATTTTTTCAGCAATCTCAGCCTGGTCCATCCCCTTGCTTTTCCGTAGTTCTTTCAGTGCCTGGCCCAGGATCGCCTGGTATGTGGTTTCTGGTTGCATTTTTTCCCCTTGACATTTCCTCATTTTTTCTTACATTATGGCTAATAATTACTTATGTGCAAAAAACGCACATATCAACAAAAACGCTTAATTATTGTGTAAGTATACATAATTTTGCGTGTTATTTCAACTTTTTCCGAAAGGAGAACACACTATGACTACCAAACAAAAAGCGGGCGGAAACCCGCCCAATGGCCCGAGTCAAACCGGGAATCCCTCCGGGGGTGGCCGGGGCAACAATCCGCCAGGCAGTAAGTAACCTGGCAGCCCTAATTTAGAACATATCCAGATGCGGCTGAATAGTCGCATCCGGATCTTTCACACAAGGAGCTTTTATGTTTCATAAGAAAAAAATAATGTCAGATAAACAAAGAAACCACGAAGAACCCCACAGATGGTCAGACCCGAACAACCCAAATAATGGTTCTGGTTTGATGGACGGGTTGAGGTTCATGCTCGCAATGGCAATAATTATATCAGAAGCAAGGGCGACGATTCGTTGCTTAATGGAACGAAAAAAGCCGAAAAATCGTTTAAAAACTCAGTAACTCTCTGATATAGTTCAGTGTAGGCGGAGGGTTCACATTACGGCCATCCCTTATGTTTTTACGCTCACATATCATGATGGCCTGTCATTTTTTCCATTCATCTTGCGCTGGCTCTGTCAATGAGTAAGGTCAACAATCTGGTCGATAATACAATCAGACCGGGATCATTGCCTGTCATTTTTTTTCATTATCTTTTCCTGTAAAATCAATCAGTTTTTCTAAGGAATGCCGCACGCTTCGTCATCAGCCCGGGTTCATACTGCTGTCTATCCTGGTACATTTGATCCGGTGACATTTGGCCATCTGGATATCATTCAGCGGGCCACCCATTTCGTTGATCGTTTGGTGGTTGGGGTTGCCGCCAATCCGGGGAAGCAACCTCTGTTTTCCCTTGATGACCGGGTGGCGATGCTGGAGGAAGAAGTTGCCAGGCTGGAATTCACAGCAAGTGTTGGTCGCCATGCAACGGTTGAAATTAAGTCCTTTGATTCTTTGTTGATTGACTTGGTCAAAACCGTTGAGGCTTCGGTTATTGTGCGCGGGTTGCGTGCGGTATCAGATTTTGAATATGAGTTCACCATGGCCGGGATGAATGCCCGCCTTGATCCGACTGTGGAAACGGTTTTTCTTATGGCTGATCAGGCACATCAATTTACCGGTTCCGGATTGGTGAAAGAGGTGGCACGTCTTGGGGGAGGGGTGGAAGAATTCGTCCCGTGCGGGGTTGTGCGCCGTTTGAATCAGCACTTTAAAAATCAGCGACCCTGATTCATTTCAGATTGGTTTGATTGGTATCTTAGCATACTCATCGGTATTGACTTAAAAGGAGAAGAGCCATGCGTTTGTGGAGGATGATTGTCCGGTTTTTCGTTGTTGTACTGGGCGTTTTGATCGGGGTTCCGGCTCAGGGTGATGATGCTGTGCCGATGGATCCGGAAAATACACTTTATATGGATCTTCAGGGTGGCCGGGTTGTGATCCAGATGCGGCCTGATCTGGCTCCCCGACATGTCAAACGGATTAAGGAACTCACCCGTCAGGGATTTTACGATGGCTTGACGTTTCACCGCGTTATTCCTGGTTTTGTTGCCCAGGGCGGAGACCCGGATGGTAACGGAACCGGTGGCTCCGGGCGGACAATCCCGGCTGAATTTTCTCAGGCTAAGCACCAGCGCGGTACCGTATCCATGGCCCGGGCCGCCAACCCGGATAGTGGCGATAGCCAGTTTTTCATCTGTTATGCTGATTTGCCGTCTTTGGATGGTCAATACACGATTTGGGGCCAGGTCGTGAAAGGGATGTATCTGGTTGATCGTATTCGTCCCGGCACCGGGGCCAATGGGGAGGTTCTGGATAAACCGTCTGTGATTAAGCAGATGCGGGTTGCAGCCGATGTTGACGATCAAAAACCATAGTTAAAAAGGATGATGGTTTTGGGTGTTGCCGGTTGTGGCCTGTGGGTTGTTTTGCGCCAATGGCGGGGCTTTTGGGGGATCATCTGACCTGAGGCATCTACTCGGTATTATTCCAGGAACGCCAATCAGGCTCAATGAGCCAAATCAGCCACACAAAAATCAAAAAAAATAAAAAAAGAAAGTGACGCCCCTTGACCAAATTGACTAATATCCGCAAAAGGAACTGAATAGAGAGCACCCGATTGAAAATGCCTGAGTAAGGGCCCGTAGCTCAGTTGGTAGAGCACCTGACTTTTAATCAGGTTGTCACAGGTTCGATCCCTGTCGGGCTCACCATTTTCAGGTGATCAACCTTCAGCAACCCGGCCATATGCTGGTCATTTGTTTAGCAGGCAGTGTAGCGCGACAGTTAAAATGCGCCAATGCGACAGTTACTTTGAGTCTGCTTTTTGTGGATAAGTCTGTCGTGGCCAGATGTTTGTGAGCGGTTTCATTGTGATGATGTCAAAAAAATTCCGCTAGTACTTGAGTGAATTATGGCAAGGAGGGTTGGATGTATGGCCAAAGGTTATGATCCAAAATTTATCGGGGACGACATTGAGGTGCCGCTTCCAAAATTTGATCAGAAACTGACCCAGTCAGTTTTGACAAGATCGGGGGTTCTCCGGTGTGGCATTTATTCTGATCATCTCCACTTCACGATCGTCATGAACAAGCATACCAAGCAACTGATCTATTCTGCATTCAACATGGATCAGACTTTGCTCAAGTCACTCGGCAGTGACATGGGTAAAAAATCTTGGACGAAAGATAAGTATATCGGTAAAGAAAACCAGATCGGTAATGAGTTTTACGAAAATCGGAAGACACGGTCTGGAAAAAAGATCCACAACCCTTATGATCGTGGTCATATGGTGATGCGCCACAACGCCATGTGGGGTGAGACGGACGACGTAGCCGATAAGGCTGGTAAAGCGACCTTTATTTACGCCAATGCATCACACCAGCATGAGAGCCTTAATAAAGGCGAATGGAAAGCACTCGAAGAAAATGTAGTTCGCGAGTTTAGTGATGATGCGAACGGCAAGCTGATTGTTTTCACAGGACCGATTTATGGAGACTTTGACAGGTCAGTGCACCTGTCTGATGAAAGGTCGGCGCGCGTACCGTCAGGCTTCTTCAAAGTCATCTGCTATCGCACCAAGAGCAAAGAACCGTCTAAAAAGCTCGGCGTTAAGGCTTTCGCGATTTTCCAAGATAAGAGTGTGTTACGAGATAAGAAAGGTGCGGCAAGTATTAAAACAGACAGGCGATATCAGGTCACGATCCGCGAATTACAGGAAATGACGGGAATTGATTTCGGCAAAAAAATCTACGTATCCAACCCACTTTTTTATCATAACAACAAGGTGCGCAATCAGAGGCATAATGTCTCATTGCTACCAGAGAGAATTCCGATTGGCGCATTCAAGGACGTGATCGCCGGAGGTAGCGACCAAAGATGCCACATCAAAGCACTTTCGGAACGGCCAATTGTGATCAATGCCGCTATGATTAATCCTGTTCGAAACGAGTCTAAAAATGAGTGGGTATCGCTCTATAATCGTAGCTACAAAAAAATTACGCTCAAGGATTGGTCGATTACTGACGGGCAAGGTTGCAAGGCAAAGATCAATGGCGTGATCGAGAGCGGTGGGACCCTGCGCATTAAGGGTCGCTCCAAGGGAAAAATCAAACTCGCCAATGAAGGTGGAAGTCTGATCCTCTACGATAATGATGGATGTATCATCGATCATGTGACCTGGTCCAAATTTGATGTGCGTCGGATCAGTAAGGGCGTGGCCTATATGTTCGAGCACGGCCAGTAAGTTCTGGTGCTAATAGCATGAAAACTCGTTTAGTCCGGTTAGTTCAGTCAAATACATGACAATGGGATTATGACTATAATTGCTGGCTCAGGGAAAAGAATCCAATGTTCCTCAAGCGCGCTTTGAGCTTGCGAGTGCTCGTGTTGATAGATGTGCAGGACCTCAATATTGATTCCAACTTAATTTTCGGATCAGGGCCACCCCAAAAACACCAAACCATTGATATTAAATAGATATTCCTTAACTTGGGCGTGGTTGGCCCGATTTTGCTCAAACGTCCAAGTAGTGCCTTATTTCAAAATCGGGTTTTATGGTTTTTCAATGGGTTAAAAAATCTGACGCAAAAGTAACCCACCAGATTTTAACTTTTTATGCAAAAGTAACCCGCCAGATTTTTCCGGGATAGGTTCCTTAAAATCCCAAAATCTCCCACTATATACTTTTGAAATATCACAATATCTCGGTAAAACCCGGTAAATCCCACTCTCACGCAAGAGTAACCTGCACATCACATTCATCATCACCCGGTTAGCGGCTTGGCTGTAGCAGGCAGGTTGTCTCTTTCGCAAACAGTTCCGGGAGCTTATCCGGGATAGATAAACCAGGCGAGTAATAAGCATCCGAGTACAAATAAAATGTAAGAGGCAAAGCCGAACACAATACTCAGGTTATCAGTTCTCACGATAGCACCAAATTTTTTGTGTGCTTGTTCAAAATTGTCGCTGAGAATGGTCATTTTTTCTGTCGGATTATTTTCGGAATCTTGACTGTACTGAAAATATGCGGTCCAGATATCTCGAAAATAGGATGCTAAATCACCTGCACCACGATAGGCGCAATAACCAGAGAGAGCAGCAGAAATCAGACCGAATAGATAACACCCTCCAGAACCGATCAGGGTCCCATCAAACAATAATTTTTGTTCCTCAAAAGCTGCCAAAAAAGCCGGAAGCGCAAATAAAGCCCCGGCATTGATGAAAAGGGCGACCCGCGTGAGAGTAAGCCCGGTATTATGAGCCATGTTACCCAGTTGTTCAGCTCTTTTGGCATGCGTTTCCAACCGATGGCGTTCTAATGTGTCTGTCATGGTGACTCCTTCAGGATCGGTATTGTCGGCTGTTACAGATGTTTTTGATGATCAGCATCTTTACAGATCTTTTCAGCTGATCTTCTTAGCTGAAAATTGATAGTGACATGAGGTGGGGGCATTCTCTTTCCAAAGAAAATATCATAAGTTCAGATATTCCAAAAGCAGAATCCTTCCGGTTGCTCCTTTGTTGGTGGCCGGCTTGCTCTTAACCTGGTCTTTAGTTTATGGCTGGTATTCATCCTGGGTGATTTTCTGGCTTGTCTTCAATAGTCATCACCCGCTAAAAAACCGGTATGTCTTCGGCTCTTAAACCTAAAAAAATCGGTCGGGTCTCGCCATTTATGACCCGCATACGTCGCTGTTTCGTCACCGGGATTCTGGTGACTGCTCCGGTGGGGATTACCTTTTATGCGGCCTGGCTTTTCGTTGACTTTGTTGACGCAAAAGTCACACCGCTTATCCCGCATTCTTATAACCCATCGAGCTATTTGCCGTTTGATCTGCCGGGGGTGGGGCTGGTGGCGTTATTGGTTTTTTTGATCCTGATTGGTTGGATTGCGACAGGGGTAGGGGGACGTTATCTGGTCCGTCTGGGGGAGCATACTCTCAATCGTATGCCGGTGATCAGAACGATTTATGGCGCACTCAAACAAATCTTTGAGACTGTTTTCACATCGCAGTCCCAGGCATTTCGTGAGGTTGTTCTGTTTGAATACCCCCGCCGTGGCTGCTGGGCTATCGGCTTTATCACCGGAAAGACCAAAGGCGAAGTTCAGAATGTGACCGCCGATGAAGTGGTCAATGTCTTCTTGCCGACAACACCCAACCCGACTTCCGGTTATCTTCTTTTTCTGCCGTTAAAAGAATTGATCCCCTTAAATATGACGGTTGAGGAAGGCATTAAGATGATCATTTCCGGCGGCATTATTACGCCGCCGGATCGTCGCTCTCCATCCGCAAAGAAAAAATCCCGTATGGCTGGGCCAGCCAGGGGCAATCAGCGCACCATTCCTTATCGGAAGGGGTCTTAAAGACCACAATCATCATCTGAGTTCGGGAATATTTTGTGTTATGGATTAAAGCTGGGTCCCCGGAGTTATAAAAAAGTTGGGGTGAGAGCATTCAAGGTATAAAAACAGCCGGGACAAAGCATAAAAGGGCTGGATATATGATACGGCTTTCGATGGCTGATAGCCGATATATCTGTCATGGGTGTGATCATGGGGACGGAGGATATTTTCTGTGAAGGTCGCTGTTATTGGTGCGGGTATTTCTGGTCTGGGTGCTGCGTATCTGTTGTCCCGCCAGCACAGCGTCACGCTTTACGAACAGGCTAACATCGCTGGTGGCCACAGCCGCACGGTTGATATCCCCTCTGATACCGGGCGCAAGACGATGATTCCGGTGGATACTGGTTTCATTGTTTTCAATGATCGTACCTATCCTCATCTGATGGGGTTGTTTGAGGAACTCAAAGTCCCGGTTGAAAAAAGCTCAATGTCTTTTGGGGTCAGCATTGATGATGGCTGGTTAGAATATGGCTCCGGTCATTTATTTGCTCAATTCAGGAATTTTTTTCGCCCGGCTTTTTGGGGCATGTTGTTTAATATTCTGCGCTTTAACCGGCAAGCAACACGTTTCATCGACCAAAACCCTGATCTGACCTTAGGGGATTGTCTGGATCTTCTGGGTTTGGGGAAATGGTTTGAGGATTATTATCTGGTGGCGATGGGGGCTGCGATCTGGAGCAGCCCGACCTCATCAATAACCGCGTTTCCTGCCAAAACATTCATTGATTTTTTTCACAATCATGGATTGCTCACGGTCAATCAGCATCCCCAATGGTATACTGTTTCGGGTGGCAGTCGGGTTTATATTGAACGTTTGATCAAGGCCCTTGGTGATCACAACGCATATATCAGGCTTGGTTGTGGAGTTCATCATGTCAGTGCACAAGCAGACACCATCACCATCAAAGACAACCAGGGGGGGCAAGAAGTCTTTGATCATGCTGTTTTGGCGTGTCATGCGGATCAGGCTCTGGAGATGATTGACACCCCCACTGAAGAAGAGAAAAAAATTCTGGGTTGTTTCCGGTACCGGGAAAACACAATTATTCTCCATCAGGATCCCGCCTTTATGCCAAAGAATAAACGCTGCTGGTCGAGCTGGGTTTATCTATCACGTCAACACAGCCGGGAAAATCAGGAGCAGGATATCTCTTTAAGTTATTGGATGAATAATTTACAAAATCTCCAGACAGATCAACCAGTTCTTGTGACTCTTAATCCCAGCCATCGACCACGTTGCGATTGCATCTTAGATGAACATATCTTTTCTCATCCGCTTTTTGATTTTCCGGCGATCAATGCTCAGAAAGATATCGGCATGATCCAGGGTAAACGTGGTTTATGGTTTTGTGGTGCCTATCAGGGATATGGCTTTCATGAAGATGGTTTGCTGAGCGCGATCCGGGTTGCTCAATCCCTGGGGGCATCGGTTCCCTGGCGACCAGAAGCATGATATGGGAAAAAGAAGGTGATGGATCACGCAAAAATTCTGTTTGGCCGGGTGGCTCACAAACGTCTTTTCCCTAAGGTCAACAGCTTTTGGTACCGGGTATTTTATCTGGTTCTCCCGTTGAGCAAAATAGACGCGCTGCCACTGGCCCGTAATCGTCGGGCTATTTTAAGTTTTTATGATTGTGATCATGGTCCGCGCGATGGCAATCGATTGCAGGACTGGGCACGCAAACTCCTGGCTGATCATCAATTAGTGGCGGCCGATGGTGAAATCATTTTGATCTGTATGCCCCGGATTTTTGGATATGTTTTTAACCCGGTGAGTTTTTGGATTTGTTGTGACCGGATGAATCAGCCACGAGCAGTCTTATGTGAGGTTGATAACACTTTTGGTGAACACCATATCTATATTTGTGCGCACCAAAATCATCGGCCCATTCAATCGGGTGATGTATTGGAGGGGCAAAAGATTTTTCATGTTTCCCCGATGCTTGAGCGTCAGGGATCTTATCAATTTCGTTTTGATATCAGGGATGATCAATTTGGTGTTTGGATTGATTTTTATCCGGATGATCAACGCAGGCAACTCATCACATCATTGGCCGGGAATTGGGTAGAGATGACTCCGCCTGTTTTGCGCCGGGCTTTTTGGCGCCATCCTCTGTTGACGCTTAAAGTGACGGCTGCAATCCATTGGCAAGCTCTGAAGCTGTTGTTGAAAGGGGTGGCCTATATCACAAAACCGCCGCAAAAAAAGCAAACAGTATCGACAACAAAAAATTTTTAACCTATTGATCACCAGGCGACACTTCGAAAGATTAACGCAGTAAGATTGACGCGGTAAGATTGACGTAATGCGTTCAGTGATTTTCTTCCACTCCCTTCAATGTTGACCGATATTTTTGCAAAATCCCTGGCCAACCGACTGTTTCGGTGCCTTGATAATGCCAGGACCGGGAGTCTCACGCTGACCGCCCCAGATGGGCAGACCCGGGTTTTTGGTGGTCATAATCCCGGTGACTCTGCCACCATACGGTTTCATGAATGGCGGGTATTCAGCAATCTGATTTTCAGGGGTGATACCGGCTTTGCCAATGATTACCGGTCCGGTTACTGGGAGAGTGATGACCTGGCATCTCTTGTTGGTTTTTTCCTGAACAACCGATCCAGCTTTGATCAGTTTGCATTCAGCGAGGACATCTCACATTTGGCGACCAATATTGCCTATTGGCTGCGCCGCAATACGTTGCGAGGCAGCCAGAAAAATATTCGGGCGCATTACGATTTGGGGAATGATTTTTATGCCTTATGGCTTGATCCTTCTATGACGTATTCTTCGGCTTTGTTTCGGAGCAAAGATGAATCTCTTGAGGCTGCTCAAAAAAATAAATACAGCAGAATTATTAAGCAATTAAATTCCTCCTCAGGCCATTTACTGGATATTGGTTGTGGCTGGGGCGGCTTTGCAGAGCATGCTGTGGCGCGTGGTGACTTTGCTATCCAGGCAATCACGCTCTCCCGGGAGCAATGCCGTTATGCACAGCGTCGTCTTGATGCTGCTGCACAGGTTTCTTTAACGGATTATCGCCTTCAAAAGGGTCTTTTTGATCATATCGTTTCGATTGAAATGTTTGAAGCCGTTGGCGAATCGAATTGGCCGGTTTATTTCCGGCGCATCGGCAATTTACTCAAACGCGGTGGTCGGGCGGTTATCCAGACCATCACGATCAATGATCGGGATTTCCCGCTTTATCGACGCCGGAGCGATTTTATCCGCAGCTATATTTTCCCCGGCGGTCTTTTACCCAGCCCGTCGCGTTTTCAGCAAGAAGCCGAACGGGCCGGTCTCAAAATGGAAGGGGTGCTGAATTTTGGCCAGGATTATGCCCGGACCATGATCCATTGGCTCAAAGCCTTTGATCAACAAAGGCCGGCTGTCAAAGCTCTGGGGTTTGATGATGGATTTATACGTCTGTGGCGTTTTTATTTATCCGCATGTATCGCCGGATTTAAAACCGGCCATAATGACGTTATGCAAGTCACTCTCAGCCATGCTTAGCCGGATTATTAAATATATTTGCTGTGCGCCTGCATTTTTTGTGGCTGCCTGGGTTGGTATGTCCCTTTGGGGTCATACGTCTCCGGTTTTGGCCGGGCAATCGGGGATTTTTTCCATCGATAACTCCGGGAAGTCACGTTCTGAGGTCATTGATCCTTCTGTTGTGGCCTCTGTAGACCCGGAAATCAGAGAACATGTCCCGGATGCTCAGCTGGTCGGGCAGGGACGTTTGAGCGTTTTTATCTGGGATGTTTACGATTCCTTTTTATATGCCCCGGATGGGAAATGGCAACAAGATCAGCCTTTTGCTCTTAAATTGATCTATTTGCGCCGTTTATACGGCGACAAAATTGCCGAAAGGTCAATCGAGGAAATACGTCAACAGGGTTTTGAAGATGAGGAGAGATTGTCTTTATGGGGTGAGCAGATGGGTCGCATCTTCCCGGATGTTGATGAGGGGGTATCCTTAACCGGTATTTATACGGCCAATGGGCGGAGTATTTTTTTTCTGGATAATCAGGAGATCGGGGCCTTTGATGATCCGGAATTCGGCCGTCAGTTTTTTGGTATTTGGCTCAGTGAAAAAACCAGCCAGCCTGATTTGCGTCAAAAATTATTGGGAGTACAATGAGCGCCCCGCCTCCATTTTCATTGCGGTTTATTCTTCAATATGCCGTCTTAGCACTCCCATTGGCTTTTGCCGGGCTGCCGCTTTATATCCATGCGCCTGATTTTTATACCCGTAATCTGGGTGTTAACATCAGCCTGATTGGTATCGTTCTGATGGGGGTGCGGTTACTGGATGCCTTCCAGGACCCGGTTATCGGTTATATATCTGATCGTTATGCACAGCGACGTTTCACCATTTTATTGGTTGGTGTTGTTCTGTTGATTTTGGGTATGGCGGCGGTCTTTTATGGACCGGTTGGCAGTATTTCTCCGGTTATCTGGTTTGCCATCGGTATGATTGGTGCCACCACCGGGTTTAGCATTGTCACCATCAATTTTTCCATGATCGGTGGTTTGTGGCGTGATGCGCCAACTGAGCGGACCCGTATTGCGGCCTGGCGGGAAGCCCTGACATTACTCGGGTTGCTGATTGCGGTCATTTTGCCGACTGTTTTACAATTTTTTCCGCAATTTTCAGGGCCAGTTGATCCTGGGGATGTCTATATCCTTTCTTTCTGGATTTTTGCTGCTGTGATGGTGGTGGGTTTGCTGGCTTTTGGTCACTTTATGGCGGGCTTATCGGCAGATCATCCGATTTATCGATCAAGTCACCGGCAGGGGTTGTCTTTCCTGCCGATTTTACTGGGTATCGACAAGCGTTTTTTTATACTGTGTTTTCTGACCCATCTGGCAGCCGCATTCCCCGGAGTGACCGTGTTATTTTTCATTCGTGATTATCTGGCAGCAGATCATTTAGCCGGACTCTTTTTGTTTCTTTATTTTATATCCGGAGCCGTTTTCATGGCGCTATGGGTGCGGTTAGCAGATCGTCTGGGTCGAGAAAAGGCGTGGTTCTGGGCGATGATTCTGGCCGTTGTGACGTTTATCTGGGCAACCAGTATGCAGCCGGGTGATTATTTACCTTACGGTGTGATCTGTGTTCTTTCCGGGGCGGCTTTGGGTGCGGATCTCTCTTTACCCCCAGCTATCCTTGCTGACCGTATAACCGCTTTGAAAGCTGAAAGACAGGCTACTCAATATTACGCTTTATTGGCGTTTCTGCCCAAAATATCACTGGCTATTGCCGGTGGAGTGTCCTTTCTTATTCTGGGTGCTTTTGGCTTTGCGGCGGGCACAGAAAACACCCCCCAGGCAGTTGTTGTTCTGATCATGCTTTATGCTCTCGTCCCTTGCCTGATCAAATTATTGGCAGCCTGGTTACTCTGGAATTTAAGCAGTATAAAGGAGCGCATTGATGAACAAAATGGTGATTCTCATGGGGCTGTTGGCATTTCTTAGTGGCTGTTCCGGGCCTTCTCTTGATCATTATCAGGGTTCCGGGCCACCCTTGGTTCTCGAAGACTATTTCAATGGTCCAATTAAGGCCTGGGGTCTGGTTCAGGATTATAAGGGCCATGTGGTGCGGCGTTTTGATGTTGATATGGTTGGATCCTGGGACGGGGAAAGCGGTACGCTAAAAGAAAATTTTGACTATTACGATGGTAAACAGCAACAACGAATCTGGAAAATCATCAAAATCACCAATGACCATTATCAGGGAGAAGCTGATGATATCCTTGGCATTGCTGAGGGAAAAACTCAGGGATCAGCAATGCGGTGGGCCTATCAGATGGATTTACCGGTGGGAGACCAGGTCTATCGCATCCGTTTTGATGACTGGATGTTTCTGATGAATGATGGGGTCTTGATCAACCGCTCTTATCTTAAAAAATTCGGTCTCACAGTTGCTGAACTGACCTTATTCATGCAGAAACAGGATACCTGGTGAAAGGAGAAGATCAATCCTGGGGGGATATTCTTCTGAGTATTTTATCTGGCTTTCCCGGAATAGATCCCTGATCTGTTGCAGATGTTTAAGAGAGATAAAAAAGGAGATATCAAAGAAATGCAGCGTTATCACGGTCACCATATCTGGATTGTGGGGGCAAGCAGCGGCATTGGCCGGGCTTTGGCGGTTGAATTGGCCGGGCAGGGGGCAATTTTGGCTTTATCAGCCCGCCGCAAAAATGCTCTGGATGCACTCAATCGGGAATTGGGCGGCAATCACCGGGTTTTTCCCCTTGACGTGGCGAATCACACGCAAGTATCCCGGGCTGCCAAGGCCATCCAAAAGGCGTTTCCCAGGCTGGACAGCGCCATTTTTATGGCGGCAATTTATACACCAGGGACTCTTGACTCTATGGATCTCCGTGCTGCTCACCAGGTGATTGATATCAATCTGAAAGGGGGATTCAATGTCGTTCATGCCGTTCTCCCGATTTTAAGATCTCAGAATAACGGCCAGATAATTCTTTGTGCGAGTGTTTCCGGTTACCGTGGTTTGCCGGGTGGCCAGCCTTACTCTTCTACCAAAGCGGCCTTAATCAATTTGGCTGAATCCTTACGTTGTGAAGAAACATTCAGCGGAATTGATGTCAAAGTCATCAATTCGGGTTTTGTTGAAACACCGATGACGGCACTAAACAGATTTCGAATGCCCATGAAAATTTCAGCCCAGCAAGCGGCCAGACATATTGTCAAAGGGATGAGCGCGGGTGGTTTTGAAATTCATTTCCCAAAATTATTTACCTGGCTTGTAAAAATCCTCCGTTTATTGCCGGCGTTTCTGTATTTCAGGGTTGCTTATCTCCGCCGTCGTTTCAAATAATGGTCTTGTTGCAATGGTTGCAATAAAGAATTTTCTCTACGGTCATGTTTCCGGTTTTAGCCACTGCGGGCCCGGCGGATGGCCTCATGATGCTCAAAGAGATAGAGAAGAATCCGTAACCCAGGGCCGCGTGGACCTTTCAGATCCGGATCTGCCCTGATGATGGCCTGGGCTTCCTGTGCTGCGGTAGCCAGGAGGTCATGATCGGTTGCTAAATCGGCCAACTTAAAATCAGGCAGGCCACTTTGCCGGACACCCAGCATATCGCCGCTGCCGCGCAGAAGAAGATCTTGTTCAGCAATCTCAAAACCGTCACTGTTATGGCGTAGTGTTTTCAGCCGGGACAAAGCGGTTTTCGATAAAGGGGAGGCATACAGCAACAGGCAAACCCCGGCAATCGTGCCGCGTCCGACTCGTCCGCGTAACTGATGAAGCTGGGCCAGACCGTATCGCTCAGCATGTTCAATAATCATCAAGGTTGCCTCAGGGACATCAATCCCGACCTCAATCACGGTGGTTGCAACCAGAATGGTGATGCGGCCGGCGGCAAAAGCCTGCATCACATCTTCTTTATCTTTGGTGGCAAGACCACCATGAACAAGGCCGACTTGATCCGGAAACTGTTGATTTAAAAAGGCATAACGGGCGGTGACAGAGGTGAGTCCGGCGTCATTTTCTTCCTCAATCACCGGACATATCCAATAAACCCGCTCACCGTCTTTGAGTTTTCGCGAAAGAGCGTGACACACCTCATCGATTCGTTCCAGAGGCAGCACCCGGGTATCGATGGGATGGCGGCCTGGTGGCTTGTCATGAATCCGTGAAACCGGTATCCCGCCATAGAGGGCCAGAGTCAGGCTGCGCGGGATTGGGGTTGCCGTCATCATCAAAATATCCGCCTCAGGAGCGCATGTTTGCATCCGCATTCGTTGATCGACTCCAAAACGGTGTTGCTCATCAATCACGACCAGGCCAACATCATGAAACCGCACTGTGTCCTGAAACAAAGCATGTGTCCCGACCGCCAGCATCGCCGACCCGGAGGCCATTTCTTCCAGACAACGGCGTCTTTGGGTTCCCGTACTGCGTCCGGTCAATAAGACACTATTGGCCTCAGGGGTTGAAGCAGCAAAAAAATGACTGAGAGTTTCCCAATGTTGACGGGCTAATAATTCAGTGGGTGCCATAAAAAGAGCTTGCCGCCCTGATGCGATTGTATTGGCAATCGCCAGGGCAGCAACCAGGGTCTTGCCGGATCCCACATCCCCTTGCAGCAATCGCAGCATACGCTCGTTTGATCGCATATCGTTTTCAATATCACGCAGGGCAGTTTCCTGTCCGGGGGTCATGATCAGGCTGGCCTGATTGAGCAGTGTTGCTTTTGCCATTGAATCAGGGTCTGTGGATCGTCCCGAACCTCGGGTGATTTTAAGACAAGTGAGGCCCCAGGATAATTGATTGGCCAGTAATTCATCATAGGCGAGTCGGCGGCGGGCCGGCTTTTCCTGATGACTGGTCCCGGGTCTGTGTAATTCTTCAACCGCTTTGCGCCAACCGGGCCAATGATGCTGGCGGATTTTTTCAGCATCCAGCCATTCGGGCAGATCAGGTACTGTTCTGATGACGCTCTGGAGGGTACGCAATACAATTTTACGGCTGAGACCTTCGGTGAGGCGATAAACCGGTTCAATTTCGGGCAGATCAGCGATTTTTTCGGGTGATACCACATGATCCGGATGTGGAATTTGCCACTTTCCTGCGTAACGTTCCAGGCGACCTGAGACGATTCGGCATGTATCTTCAGGAAGGAGTTGCTTTAGGTATTCTTTACGGGACCGGAAGAAGACCAGGTCGATGGAACCGGTATTGTCCCGGCACGATACTCTGTAAGGTACGCGTTTATTGGGCGGGGGGCGATGCGCCCCAACCGTAAGACGGAGCGTGATATTCTTCCCGATATGATGGTCGGCCAGCTCGCCGATATCCGGTTTATAGCGGCGATCAATGACTCCGGTTGGCTGATGCCAGAGAAGATACAAAACCCTGGGGCCAGATACTTTTTCTAATAATTGAGCAGTTTTTCGGCCAATACCTGGCAGAGAATCAATGGATGCAAAAAGCGGGTTGAGGATTGATGGACGCATGGATAAGGAAACACGAACCCCGGGAGGTGACATGGAAAAGAGTATAGATTACAGATCGCTGCCTTATCGTGATCCCGGCTTGATTGTGGTTGTTTTCGGTCTTTTCATATTTTTAAATCATATTTTTTAAACATGATCCTGAATATTAAAGTTTTTAAAGATGATTTTGAACATGAAAGATGATTTCCAGACTTCAGGGACGTTTTTTTTTAACAACAGTTTTTTTTAACAACAGTTTTTTGCTTATTTTTTGATGACATATATCCGAACGTGCTGTACGTGCGTATCGGAACGTCACATCTCAGAACGTTACGATGAAAAACCTCCTATTATGAACCCTCCCAAAAAAAATTTCCCGAAAATCCAGGATCTCAACACGCGCCGTAAGCAGTTATTATTTCGCAGTGAGCATCGCGGTATGCGGGAAATGGATATGATATTATCGACTTTTGGCCGTCAATATCTCGGCCAGCTTGATGCAGAAGGGCTTGATTGTTATGAGGTACTGCTGAAATACGGTGACAATGATCTGTATGCCTGGATCAGCGGTCAGGAGGATGTCCCGGAAGCATACCGCACCCGGGTCCTTGATTTATTTGTGAACCATAAACTGGATTTTCTCAAGACTTGAGTATTATTGATGATCTTTCAGGGGCGGTGGGTCTGAGCCGGATTGCACATGCCCCTGAGGGGGTTGATGCGTTGGTTGTCGCCCACTGGCTTTCCACAGCCGGATTGCCGCCTGTTTTGGTTGTGGTACGCGATGAAAAACGTCTGGCAACATTCTCTGACCAACTGAATTTTTTTGCACCAAAGACCCGGGTTGCCGTCTTACCAGCCTGGGATTGTGCGCCTTATGATCTGATATCACCACGCAATGATGTGGTGGCCGGGCGTATGGATACTTTGTGTGATCTGGCCACTGCCCGGATGTCCGGGCGGCTGCATGAAGGTCCACAGGCGGTCATCACAACAGTGGCTGCTTTTACTCAGCGTTTACCCCCTCCTGAAATGCTGGCTGATGCGCATATCATCATGTCTGCCGACACAACCATATCGGTATCCGGAATACAGAATTTTCTTGATGCGCATGGTTATCAACGGGCTGAAACCGTACGCGAACCGGGAGAATATGCGCCCCGGGGTGGATTGCTTGATATTTTTCCGCCCGGTGTTGGGTCTCCGTTACGCCTGGATTTTTTTGGCGATCGGCTGGAAACCATCCGTATCTTTGATCCGGTTTCTCAACGTAGTACTGGCACATGTGACCGTTGTGAATTGGTTCCGGTCCGTGAATTCCCGTTTGATCAGGAAGCCATTGGCCGTTTTCGGGCCGGGTACCGGGAGCTCTTTGGGACCGGTGGCGGTAAGGACATGGTTTATGAAGCGGTTTCGGCGGGTCAGGAACCGCCCGGGCTGGCCCATTGGTCGCCGCTTTTGCATGAAAAAATGGCGACTATTTTT
Organism: Alphaproteobacteria bacterium; assembly: GCA_965199175.1. Lineage (GTDB taxonomy): Bacteria > Pseudomonadota > Alphaproteobacteria. The sequence continues at coordinate 780,144 of OZ240684.1, read as the reverse complement.
GATTATTTACCCAATGCAGTATTGGCATTGGAAGATAATTTTTCTGAATTATTGACCGCCCGTCTGGATATGATCCGGGCCTGTTGGCACGCCCGGGCAACCGATCAGGATGGTCAATCGGCATATGATGATGTACTCCTGCGCCCTTTACCGCCCGAACGTCTCTATCTCGAACCCTCAGAAATTGATGCGGCTCTTTCCCGGCGCCGCCGTTGGGCCTTTACCCCTTACAGCCTGCCTGCCCATGCTGATGTGGTGGATGCCGGAGGGGGAATTGGTCCTGATTTTACGGCCATGACATCGTCAGCCGGACCTGTGGCCGCTTTAGAAAAAGCCAAAACAGCGATTGAAAAAGCTCAGGCCTCAGGGCAACAAGTGATGATTGCCGCCAGGGACCATAAAGGGAGGCAACGTCTGCATGCTCTTTTAGAAGAGCACAATCTGAACCCGTTGGTTCTATGTGATGACTGGGCCACATGCCTTGAGCAGAAAAACACCATTTCTATGATCACCCTGGCCCTGGAACGCGGCTTTGTCCGTGACACCCTGATGGTGATTGCTGAGGCAGATCTCTTCGGTGTACAGACCACTCAGGCAGCCCGGCGGCGGCGGGCCGAAGATGTGATTGCCGAAGCATCCAGCCTGTCGGTGGGTGATTTGGTGGTGCATATAGAGCATGGAATTGGTCGCTATGAAGGGTTGGAAACTCTGAATGTTGGTGGTGCGGCGCATGATTGCCTGAGTCTGACCTATCATAATGAGGATAAGCTCTATGTGCCGGTTGAAAACATTGAGCTATTGTCTCGTTACGGTGGCGAGAGTTTGGGAACTCTTGATCGTTTGGGAAGTGCTTCCTGGCAATCCCGCAAAGCAAAGGTTAAAAACCGGCTACGTGATATGGCGGGTGAATTGATCAAGGTAGCGGCCGCCCGGGCGTCTGCTGAAATGGAACCGATGCAGCCAAACAAGACCGCATTTTCAGCCTTTTGTGCCCGGTTTCCTCACGCCGAAACCGAAGATCAGGATTCAGCCATTCGTGATGTTCTGGAAGATATGGCAGCCACCCGGCCGATGGATCGTTTGGTTTGTGGTGATGTGGGTTTTGGCAAGACCGAAGTGGCACTCCGGGCTGCGTATGTTGCCGTTGAAAATGGGTATCAGGTGGTGGTGGTGACACCAACGACTTTGCTGTGCCGTCAACATGCTGACATATTCCGCCGCCGATTTACCGGATTGCCGGTCAAAATCGGTGTTCTGTCCCGTTTTACGACTCCTCAGGAGGCTGCTCAGGTCCGCGATGGTTTAAAATCCGGAGATATTCAGATCGTCATTGGCACCCATGCGGTGCTGAGTGACAGAGTCGGTTTCAATATGTTGGGTTTGATTATTATTGATGAAGAGCAGCATTTCGGGGTCAAACAAAAGGAAAAACTCAAAAATTTGCGCGGCGGGGTTCATGTTCTGACCCTGAGTGCCACCCCGATTCCACGCACATTGCAATTATCCATGGCCGGGGTGCGTGATTTGAGTTTGATTGCTTCTCCACCAGTCAACCGGCTGGCGGTGCGAACATTTATTCTTCCCCGGGATCCGGTGGTGATTCGTGAGGCCCTCAATCGGGAGCATGCCCGGGGCGGGCAAAGTTTTTACGTATGTCCAAGGGTCAAAGACCTGGCCATGGTCGAAGCGCGGTTGCGGGATTATGTTCCTCATCTGAGCTGGCGGGTGGCTTATGGCAGCATGGCTGTGAGTGATCTGGAACAGACGATGAATGACTTCCGTCAGGCCCGGTTTGATATTTTGCTTTCGACCAGCATCATCGAATCCGGTCTCGATTTACCCAATGTCAATACATTGATTGTTGAACGTTCTGATATGTTTGGGTTGTCACAGCTTTATCAACTCCGTGGACGGATTGGACGCTCTGAGCGCCGGGGCTATGCGTATTTTACAACTCCACCAGTTGGTGGTGTGAGTGCGCAGGCGCAAAAACGTCTGCACGTTCTTCATCAACTTGATACCCTGGGGGCTGGCTTTACATTGGCCAATCATGATCTCGATATCCGGGGGGCGGGTAATCTTCTCGGCAGTGAGCAATCCGGCCATATCCGCGAGGTTGGTGCCGAATTATATCAACATTTGTTAGAGCAAGCCGTCGCGGATGCCAGGGGAGAAAGCGACAAGGACGGAGAAGACTGGACGCCGCAGCTGACGATCAGTGTCCCGGTGATGATCCCGGAAAGCTATGTGTCTGATCTCGGTGTGCGGCTCAATCTCTACCGCCGGCTGGGCCGGATACGTGACCAGGCAGAAAGTATCGGTTTTGCCACAGAATTAGAAGACCGTTTTGGCCCATTACCGGCTGAAGTAGATAATTTGATCCAGATTGTTTCCATCAAACGTGCCTGCCGGACCGCCGGAATTACCAAACTTGATGTTGGTCCTAAAGGGGCAACCGTGATGTTTTATAACAATCAATTCGCTAACCCGGCCGGGCTGGTTGATTATGTCAGCACGCAAGCAGGACGGTTACGTTTCAAACCCGATCACAGCTTATTCATCCGGGGCGATTGGCCCGATGCCCGCAAACGATTACAGAATGCCCATAGCCTGGTTACCCAAATCTCCTCTATTGCCAATGCTGCTGAAAGCCGGTGAGGAAAAGGGTAACGTTTACGAAGGATTTTCAGGGTGTCTTGGGATTGGGGACACGGACATATCTTGGCGTTGGCTTAGGTTTTTCGTAGGCGCGTTCGCCACGACAACTTGATACACCGCAAAAAATTCCCTGTCGCATGAGAGCAGAGACATTGGAAGCAATCATTATAACCCCTATTTTATAATGCGTATCCTCAACACGTGATTGTAGTAAACTGACCGAAAGTTGGCAAAACGAGCAACGAAAATCAGCCTGTTAAATTTGGCGGATGGGGTGGGATTCGAACCCACGGGACGCGTGAACGTCCGCCGGTTTTCAAGACCGGTGCTTTCGACCACTCAGCCACCCATCCATATCCAGATTCATCACTATCAATGGCCAGAATAGCCAGATATTTAAAACAGACAGATCCAGACTAGACAAGATCAGATCAATTTTCCACTATGATAGTCAGCTATGATGGTCAGGCTTAGAATACCCGATTAGATTCGGGATATTCGTAACGTTCGAGATATTCGATGATCCGGAACAATACCGTCGATACCAGGTCGGCAATACCAGGTGAGAACAGGATGAAAAAACGGTTTTTTTTTCTTCTTTTTTTGATGCTAATGGTCATGCCGTTGGCGGTTGGGCTGGCGCAAACCGATCAGTCTCAGGAGTATGAAGCCGGTCTGAGGTCTTATAATCGCGGCAATTTTGAGCGTGCCTTCGAATATTGGCTGCCGCTGGCCGAAGAGGGCCATGTTCGATCGATGGTTTTTGTCGGTTTCATGTATCAACGCGGCCTTGGGGTCGCAAGAGATTACTCAAAAGCAACCAAATGGCTGGTCAGGGCAGAGAATCTGGGGAGCGAAGAGGCCCGTCAAATGCTGATTGATCCACTCAAAGGGATCAAACAAAATTCTGAAATTTATGGTGAAGTTCTGAAATGGTATCAGGCAGCAGCAGGAGGCGGCAGCATTGATGCCAGTTATGTACTGGGAAAGCTCTATATCGAAGGCAATGAACAGCTGGATGCTAACATCTCTCTTGGCCTTGAATTGTTACGCAACGCGGCGTTTCAAGGCCATGTTGAAGCGCAATATAATCTGGCCCTGATTTATGATCAGGGAACAGAAGGAATTTTAGAGGATTTTAAACGTGCTCTCTTTTGGTATGAAGAGGCCTCTGAACGTGGGCATCGGCTGGCTCAGTACAGGCTGGCAAATATGCATTATTATCAGCGTAAACCGCCAAAAGAATATGATCAGGCAGTCAGCTGGATCAATGAGCAAGACTTTGAACGTGCCTTTTCTCTGTTCAGGCGTTCTGCTCAGCAAGGGTATCCTCCCGCCCAGTTTCAGCTTGCCAGAATGTACTATGATGGCGAAGGAGTTAAAGCAGATCCGATACAGTCTTATATCTGGGTTTCCCTTGCCCTTACTGGCCTGAGTGATCAGCCGCAAGAACAACGCGAGGCACTTTTGTTGCGTGAAGACCTTCTGATTGTGCTCCGGGATGATCAGGTTAAAATTGCCGAAGAATTTGCTAAACTTTGGTCACCACGCCCGGAAGAAATTATCTCCGGACGAACTGTCTTTCAAGCCCGGGAACCACTTTCCAGTAATCCAGAACTCAATTTCGCTGATGGTGAGCCTCAACAACTAACGGCTGAGGACAACAATGTTGCCGATACACCCAATTAAATTTTTCTGTACGCAAACGTCCCTATAGTCCTGACCGGATCAAAGGCTAAGACGCTTTGGAAAAGTATCGTGAAAAATAGCCGGAAAGCCGGTTGAAACGTAAGCCCAGAAGAACCGCCAAAATCGCCGCATAGATCAGTGGTTCAAGAAGATCAGCTTTGACCATCATGATATAATGGACAACTGCCAGAATAGCTGCCGGATAGACCAGGCGGTGGAGAGCTTTCCAACGTTTGGATCCCAGGCGTTTGATCGCCTTATTGGTTGATGTAACCGCCAGGGGAATTAACATGAGTACAGCCCCCATCCCCAGGGTAATATAGACTCTTTTGATGATGTCCTTCCATATGGCAGCCCAATCAAAAAATTGATCAAGGATGACATAGCTTGACAGATGTATGCAGACATAAAAAAAAGCAAAAAGACCAATCATCCGCCGATAGGATACCGCTTTTCTCATGCCAGGAAGGCGGGATAAAGGCGATAAGGTCAAGCTGAGGAGAAGAAATTTCAAGGCCCATTCGCCAAGATAGCGATTGACGAACTCAACCGGGTTCGCACTCAGATTGTCATCAACCGCCAGCCAGATCAGCCACGCCAAAGGTCCCAGGGAAGCAACAAAAACCAGCAGTTTTCCGGGCCGTAGTTTGGGAAACCGGGAACGTCGCTTTTTGGCGGCTGAGGGACGTTTGTCCTCTGTTGTTTCAGAAACAGAAGGGGGGGGCGACATGATTGATCGATTGATGAAATGACGTATGGATGGATCGTCTTAAATGGATGGATCGCCTCAAAGCCGTGGTTTTAATAATGGATGTTCAGGTCCATTCCCTGATACAGATCGGCGACTTCTTCGCCATAGCCATTAAACATGAGGGTCGGATGCTTAAAGAATCGACCAATTTTCCGCTCTTTGGCCTGGCTCCAGCGGGGGTGGTCGACCTCCGGATTGACATTGGCATAGAAACCATATTCACGCGGAGCATTGACGTTCCAGGTGGTTGCCGGTTGTTGTTCAGTAAAGCGGATCCGGACGATTGATTTAATCGATTTAAAGCCATATTTCCACGGTATAACAACCCGGACAGGCGCACCGTTTTGCTTGGGAAGAAGACGGCCATACATACCAAAAGTCAGCAAGGTGAGGGGATTCATGGCCTCATCAAGGCGCAATGCTTCGACATATGGCCAATCCAGGATCGGCCTTCGTTGTCCGGGCATTTGTTCAGGATTGAATACAGTGACAAATTCAACATATTTGGCTGAACCGGACGGTTCCAGGTCGCGAATCCATGACCCAAGCGGGAAACCAACCCAGGGAATAACCATTGACCAGGCCTCAACGCATCGCAAGCGGTATACCCGTTCTTCCAAAGGATAGCGTTTGATCAGGTCTTCAATGTTGTAGATTCCCGCTCCCTTAACCTCTCCTTTGACTTCGACCGACCAGGGACGTGGCTCAAAGGCACCAGAATTGCGCGAAGGATCGCTTTTATCGGTTCCAAATTCATAGAAATTATTATACCGGGAGGCGTCTTCATAAGAGGTCAGCTGTTTTTCATCGGCTGTATAAACCGGGCTCCGGGCGGCATCTAACGTATCTGCTCCTTCAGGGGTTGCCGCGCGTCCCTGGCCGGGAAATGCAGCCAGGGCAGGGACGACGCCCGCTGCTGCGGCTTGCCCCAGAAAAAGCCGCCGGTTTTGAAAAACAGATTCAGGAGTGATTTCACTGGGCCTGGGTTGGCTTTGGGGTTTGATGCGCAATAACATGTCTAAGACCTCTTGCTGGTTTGCCTGAACAATTCTATTACAAATAACGCTAAAGTTGCGTAACGAAGTGACCTCATTCTACGCATGTTATTCTGAATTTTATTAATATAATCGGTGCGCATATAATCAGCAAACCGGCCTAACCATTATCACAATTATGTATATTGGGATATATGTTAAAGTGATCTGTCTGAAAAAAATGCTTTAAAACGCTGTCGGAACCGATGTTTTTGGTGTTTACGGCTGTGATCTGATCGGGAGTTCTCAATTTCTTCAAATATGATATCATTTCCCGTTTCTCTTTCAAAAAATATCCGGGTCTGGGCGGGGCGTATCAATCTGGGTGGTAAGATATCGACCTTCCTGGTTGGTCTGGGTCTGTTTTCGGGCATTGTGACATATGCCATTTTGGCTGGTCGGGCACCGACGATCACCGATTCCAGAATGGTATCGATTTTACTGGCAGGCAATTTTGCCTTGCTTGTGATCATCGGTTTTTTGGTTACCAGTCGCTTATGGAATGTTCTGGTTGAGCGCCGCCGTGCTTTGGCGGGATCAAAATTACATACCCGTCTGGTTTTATTATTCAGCATTGTTGCTGTGTCACCGGCTTTGTTGGTGGCTGGATTCTCGGTTGCTTTTTTTGATCACGGTCTGCAAGCCTGGTTTAATGAAAAAGTCCATAAAGCGATTGATGAATCAAACTATATTGCTCAATCCTATTTACGCGAACATCAGCAAAATATCCGTAACGATGTTCTGGGTATTTCTGAATTCTTGAACCAGGAAGGCAGTGGGATTTATGCCAATATTGAACGTCTCGGAGACACAGTGGCCGCAGTTGCCGCATCCCGCTCTATTCCTGAAGTCGTTATTTTTGAACGCAGCGGGCGTCTTCGGGCTAAATATGGGGAAAGTTTCATCATCGAAACTGAGCCTGCGCCCCCCGACTGGGCTTTTGAAGATGCTGATCAGGGAAAAATTGCCGTATTAACCAGCGAAAAACAGGATCGTGTCCGTGCTTTATTGCGTCTTGACCGGCCGGTTCCTACATATCTTTATGCCGGGCGCTTCGTTGATTCTCAAGTCTTGCACAGAGTTGAAGGGACTCAGGAAGCCGTGGCTGAATATGAAGGATTGCTTGCCAATCTTTCCGGCATTCAAAGCAACTTTGCTGATATTTTTCTGGTTGTGAATGTGATGCTGCTTTTGGTTGCTGTTTGGGGAGGATTGCATGTTGCGACTTCCCTGGTTCATCCTCTGGGCCAGCTCATTGAGGCGGCAGAACAAGTACGGGCCGGTGATATGACAGTACAAGTCCCCATATCAACAGCCGATAACGAACTGTCTGCACTTGGCCGTTCCTTCAACCGGATGACCAGCCAATTACAAACTCAGCAATCCGAATTGATCGCCGCCAACAGCACGTTGGAAGAGCGGCGCGAATTTATGGAAACCGTTCTTTCAGGGGTTTCAGCCGGCGTCATTGGCCTTAATCATCAGGGAATTGTCACAGTGCCGAATCGCTCTGCTCTTGATCTGCTGGGCCTGGAAAAATCGGATATTTTAGGTCACCCTCTGGCTGAGACGATCCCTGAGATGGAGCTTTTGTTAAACAAAATAATGCGACAAAAAAAACGTCTGGTTGAGGATGAAATTCGACTCTCCCGCCAGGAGAAAAGTTTGACTCTTATGGTTCGTATAGCCGCAGAGCATGGCCAGAACGGGATCATTGGCTATGTCATCACATTCGATGATATGTCTGATCTGGTTTCAGCACAGCGTAAAGCAGCCTGGGCTGATGTGGCGCGCCGGATTGCTCATGAAATAAAAAATCCCCTGACCCCGATTCAACTCTCTGCAGAGCGTTTGAAACGTAAATATCTCAGGCAAATTTCTACTGACCGGGAAACGTTTGCTGCTTGTACCGAAACCATTGTTCGCCAGGTTGGCGACATTGGACGTATGGTTGACGAATTTTCAGCCTTTGCCCGGATGCCTGGCCCGATGATGGAGGCGGCGGATCTTGACCAGTTATGCCAGAGATCCATCCTGTTACAGGAGGCCGCGTATCCTCATATTGCTTTTAGTTATCGGGGCAATGATGGTCCTTTAATCGCCTCTGTTGACTCACGCCAGATCAGCCAGCTTTTGAATAATCTGATTAAGAATTCCGCTGAATCCATTGATACAAAAATTAAAATGAATAACAATGAACAAGGTCAAAAGCCGGATCATGGTCATCGCCGCAATACCAAAAAAACCAGAAAAGGTCACATTACTCTTGCGTTGTGTTCTGAAAATGACGGTTTTTTAATCTCACTTGAAGATGACGGATGTGGCTTTCCTGAAGAGCGTGATCGTCTCACAGAGCCCTATGTTACCACACGTGAAAAAGGGACTGGTCTTGGTTTGGCTGTTGTGACCAGAATTGTTGAGGACCATGGTGGCTTGTTGTATCTGGAGGATCGTCAGGGCGGCGGTGCCCGGGTACGTATTGTATTACCTTTGGAAACGACCAACGCATCTGCCGGTACAGCCGATCAGCCGGTTGATAGAGTCGTTCATTAACAATAGTCCCGGCAAGAATTGCTCCGTATTCAAAATTCTGCATAAAAACAACCCGAAACCAAAAGTGATTTATCGGAGCAAAAAGAATGGACTTAAGACACGTATTCGATACCCTGAAGAATGTCCGTAGTGATCAATTTTCGTAGTGATCAATTTTTCTGCGTATTATAATTTTTCTGCGTATCATGATGACAGCCGATATTCTTATCGTTGATGATGAAGCCGATATCCGCGACCTCTTATCCGGGTTGCTGGAAGATGAGGGCTATACCACCCGTCAGGCGGTTAACGGTATCCAGGCACTGGAACAAGTTGAGAGTCAGTGTCCTCACTTAGTTGTTCTGGATATCTGGCTTGAGGGCAGTGGTCTTGACGGGATGGAGGTCTTATCCAGTTTGAAAAAAGATCATCCTGATTTGCCCATCGTCATGATGAGCGGTCATGGTACGGTTGAAACCGCTGTTGAGGCAATTAAGCTGGGCGCTTATGATTTCATTGAAAAGCCGTTTGACAGTGATCGGATTTTGATGACTGTTGGCCGCGCTTTTGAAACCGGGCGTTTGCGGCGTGAGTTGGCTGACCTGCGTAACCGGTTGAGTTCTGATCATGCGGTTGGGTTGATTTGTCATTCGCAGAGTATGCGTGGTGTTTCATCAGCTATTGAGCGGGTTGCTCCCAGTGACAGCCGGGTGATGATCACCGGCCCCGCCGGATCAGGTAAGGAGGTCGTGGCCCGACGTATCCATGCTTTGTCACCACGCGCCGATGGACCTTTTGTGATTTTGAATTGCGCAACATTGCACCCGGATAAATTAGAAGAAGAATTGTTTGGATTGGAATCGGCGGGCGAGCCGACCCGGCCCGGGCTTCTCGAACAAGCCGATGGTGGGACGCTTTTGTTGGATGAAGTGACCGATATGCCCCTTGAGAGCCAGGGGAAAATTATGCGGATTTTGCAAGATCAGTCATTCTTGCGGATCGGTGGAACAGTAACCTTAACGATTGATGTCCGGATTTTATCGTCATCCAATAAAAGCGTTCAGGCTGAGATTAAGGCAGGTCGTTTTCGGGAGGATATGTTCTTCCATTTGAGTGTTGTGCCGATTGATGTTCCGGGTCTTGCTGACCGGGCTGAAGATATTCCTGATATGGTTGCCCAATTCATGACTGCTTCATCCCGGTCCGGGGGAAGGAGGCCGCGCCCGCTCAGTGATGATGCGTATGCTGTGCTTAAAAGTTATCAGTGGCCGGGTAATGTTCGCCAACTAAAAAATGTTGTTGACTGGATATCAATCATGGTTCCCGGTGATCCGGATGATCCGATACAGGCTGATATGCTTCCTCCTGAAATTACCGCCCATACACGCAAAACAACCCATGTTTCTGTTTATAATGAATATTCAGATCTGGGTTTGCGGCAAGCGCGGGAAGCCTTTGAGCGCCAGTATCTGATCAATCAGATGGATCGCTTTGATGGAAATATTACCAAAACAGCTGCTTTTGTCGGCATGGAACGGTCAGCCTTGCACCGCAAATTGAAATCTCTGGGTCTCTGGCTATCGCATGGTAAGCGGAGCAAAACCGATTCACCCGATTCTGATCCATCCGATGATGATGGATCAGATTCTCTGGCTACGAAAACGTTTTCCGAAAAAACCGCTACGTTTTCAGGATCATTTCAGACAGGAAAAGTATCGTGAAAGTTGTTATCTGTGGTGCTGGTGAAGTTGGTTTTGGCATTGCTCGTCATTTGGCTGGTGAAGCCAGCGATGTTGCGGTAATTGATCAATCACCTGAATTGATTCGCCGGGTTTCTGATGCGATTGATGTGCAGGCGATGGTCGGTCAGGCATCGCATCCGGGCACCCTGGAACAAGCCGGGGCTGCTGATGCTGATATGCTGATTGCGGTCACCTTATCTGATGAAGTGAATATGGTTGCCTGTCAGATTGCCCATTCGTTATTCAAAATACCGACTAAAATTGCCCGGGTTCGTGAGCAGAATTACTTAAAACCGGTCTGGGCTGATCTTTTTTCCCGCGACCATTTACCGATTGATGTCTGTATTTCTCCGGAACTGGAAGTGGCCCGGGCGATTGCCCGACGTTTGAGGGTCCCTGGGGCCTTTGATGCCATTCCGATGGCCAATGGTTTGGTGCAAATTCTCGGTATTCGTCTGGGCAAAAAATGTCCGGTCATCCATACGCCGTTGCGTCAGCTTTCGGGGTTGTTCCCTGATCTTGAGGTCAATATTCTGGCTATTTTGCGCCAGGGCTCTTTGATTATACCCAATGCCGATTCTCAGATGTATCCCGGTGATGAAGTCTATGCAGTCGTTGAAAAAAACGACATTTCCCGGACGATGATGGCATTTGGTCATGAAGAACAAGAAGCAATACGTATTATCATCTTTGGGGGTGGGCATGTCGGAACACATTTGGCTACCCTGATTACCGAAAATGACCCTTCGGTTGCTCTCAAATTGATTGAAATCAATGAAAAAGCCTCAGAAATGGTGAGGACCAATCTTGGGCATGTGACTGTCCTGAACGGGAGTGCTCTTGATCCTGAAATTCTGCATGAAGCCGGCTGTCATATGGCTGATGCTGTTATTGCGGTGACCAATGAAGATGAAACCAATGCTCTGGCATCGCTGTTGGCCATTCATGATCATGCGCGAAGAACCATTACCCTGGCCAATAATCCGGTTTATGCTCCTTTATTGATTGCTCAGGGGATTGATGCGGTGGTCAATCCGCGGGCGATTACTGTTTCGACGATTTTGCAACATGTACGCCGGGGGCGTATCAAGGCTGTTCAATCTCTGGGGGAGGGTATTGGTGAAATTATGGAATTTGAGGCCCTTGAGACCTCCCCGTTAATCAATAAGCCCCTTAATATGATTCCCTTGCCCAGGGAGACCATCATTGGTGCTGTTATGCGTGATGATGCAATCCTGCATCCGAAATCTGATCTCATGATACAATCGGGTGACCATGTCATTTTGTTTGCGGCTGCTTCGGCTGTCCGGGAGGTTGAAAAAGCCTTTTCTGCCCGTCTGGAATTTTTTTAGCCATTGATCCCCTGTGCTGTATTATTCCAAATCCAGCCACTCCCCCAAACAAGGATGCAAAAAAGAGGATACCCGTGCCTGCTATTGCTTATGTTAATGATACGTATCTTCGGCTTTCTGAGGCCGTGGTTTCGATTCAGGATCGCGGATATCAATTTTCTGACGGGGTCTATGAGGTTTTCTGGGTTGAAAATCGGCGTGTTATTGATCTGGATGCCCATTTTGACCGTTTAGAAAACAGCCTGACCCGGCTGATGATGGTATCATCCTGGTCGCGCCCGGTTCTCCATGTCATTATCAACGAAACGATTCGGCGCAACCGGTTGATACGTGGCTTTGTCTATCTTCAGATCACGCGTGGGGTTGCGCCGCGTCACCATCTTTTTCCTGATACGCTTGACCTGTCTTTAGTTGTGACGGCTCAACCGGCTGAATCTCCGCATGCTCAGATGATGGAAGATGGGGTTATGGTCGTAACGATAGAAGATATACGGTGGAAACAGTGTGATATCAAGGCAATAGCATTATTACCGAATGTTTTAGGAAAACAAAAAGCAGCCGATCAGGGTGCTTTTGAGGCATGGCAGATTGATCCTGAAAGTGGCTTGATTACTGAGGGTGCAGCGAGCAATGCCTGGATTGTTGATGCGCACAATGTGTTGCGCACACACCCATCTGATGATCGTATTCTTGGTGGGATTGTCCGGCAAAATATTGTGCAGTTGGCGACCAATTTAGGGATGCCGCTATCCGAACAGGCATTCACGATGGAAGAGGTTGCCAATGCCCGGGAAGCCTTTTTAACCAGCACAACCAATTTTGTTTTACCGGTTACCCGCATCAATACCACCCCGGTTGCCGATGGTCGGCCTGGCCCAAAGACCCGGGAGCTTATGGCGGCTTATACCGACCATGTCGCGGCATCGGCATTTGACAATTAAAAGATTTTTTTAATGATCACTTTTCACGATCATGATCATCATGATATTCTTGTCAATGTTTCGAAGGAAGGGTAGAAAAACAGGATAAAAGGCCGTCAATGCGTAAGAAAAAGGTAAAGCGTCTTCAGGGATTGCATGCTAAAATGCAACATCGGGGAGGAGAAGATGCCATCTGAAAGATCCCAGAATGTTCAGGATGCCTTTTTGAATCATGTCAGGAAACATAAAATTTCGGTGATTGTTTTTCTCATGAATGGCGTCCAGCTACGTGGAATGATTGCTGGTTTTGACAATTTTTCTGTGTTGCTTAAAGGGGATTCACGCACCCAACTCATTTACAAGCATGCGATATCGACTGTTATGCCGCAATCCCCGGTTTTTCTTGACCGACCGGGTGATACGCCAGATAAAGCACTCCATAGCAAGAGGCAAGAGCTGGCCAGCAGCTCAGAGGTACAGGATGTTGGTTGATACGGGTCTGTCCGATGTCAGCATCTGACCGGGGTTTATAAACCGGCTCTTATGGTTGATCCGGCGCGGGCGATTGTTGCTCATCTTGATCTTCCCGGTAAAGCGGTTCGACGCGACCCGGCGGCCCGTTTGCGTGAGGCTCTGGATCTGGCTGCTGTTATTCATCTGGATGTGCTCTATGCTGAGACCATTCCGGTCACCTATATCCGTCCGTCCACCGTGATGGGTGGTGGTGCGGTACAGCGTTTGAAAGATTTGATTGACCAGGCCGGAATTGACGTTGCGGTGATTGACGCCGCCTTATCCCCGATCCATCAGCGCAATCTTGAAAAGGCCTGGGATTGCAAAGTCCTGGATCGAACCGCTCTCATTCTGGAGATTTTCGGAGCACGCGCCCAAACCCGTGAAGGTCGGTTGCAGGTTGAACTGGCTGCTTTATCCTTTCAAAAGAGTCGGCTGGTTCGTTCCTGGACTCACCTGGAACGTCAACGTGGTGGGGCTGGTTTTATGGGAGGACCCGGTGAGCGGCAAATCGAATCGGATCGCCGTATGATTGATAATCAGATCGGCCGTTTACGCCGTCGTTTGGATGATGTGATACGGCGGCGGGGCTTACAGCGGGTTCGGCGGCAACGTCAGGAGTATCCGGTGGTTGCTTTGGTCGGTTATACCAATGCCGGGAAATCGACGCTGTTTAACCGGCTAACAGGTGCCAAAACCCAGGCACGTGATCAGTTGTTTGCGACTCTTGATCCAACCATGCGGGTTCTGTCCTTACCGTCGGGGATGCGGGCTGTCTTATCGGATACAGTGGGTTTTATCTCTGATCTGCCAACAGATCTCATTGCGGCTTTTCAGGCAACACTGGAAGAAGTTACGACTGCTGATTTATTGATTCATGTCCGTGATATTGCGCATCCGGATACCGATGCCCAATGCCGTGATGTTCTGGATGTTTTGGGCCAGCTTGGGGTTCTTTCCGATGATGGGCCACCAATTTTAGAACTCCATAATAAGATTGATCTGCTTTCTGATGTTGCTGAGATTTCCTCCAGCTGCTTATTTTCCGATTCAACAACCGGCCATTTATGGAATCGTCAACCGGCACATGATTCTGAATATCCCTTTGTCACGGTTTCAGCGGTCAGTGGGGTTGGGATCATAAATTTGATCACTCTTATCGATTCCATGCTGAGGCAGAATGATACCCGCCTTACGCTCTGTGTTGATGCGGCTGATGGTGCTTTGTTGGCTTGGATTCACCGCAATGCTTGTGTTTTCAAACACAGCCATATCAATCAGATGGTGACGTTTGATGCGGCTCTCAGTTCTCCGGCTTTGGGGCGGTTGCGCCAGGCATTTGCGGGCCGGTTCGTTGAAAAAAAAGTGATGGAGGAAGACAATCCCCCTGGATAATCATAAACCGGATGATCCCTACAAGGCCCGGATGACGCAGAGAAGGGCGACCGCCAATACAATGCCCCAGACCGGGATCAAACGTTTTTTCAGAAAGACGAACGCCGCCAATACAATGATAAAATCAAGGGGTGTATGGACGCTGGAAACCCATAATGGATCAATCAAAGTAGCGGCAAGGAGACCAACCACAGCCGCATTGATTCCAGCCATTGATGTGCGCGCCGGATGCCAGGAAGAAAGTTGATTCCAAAACGGAAGAGCCGAGAAAAGCAGTAAAAATCCCGGAATAAACACAGCCCCCAGGCATAAAAGGGCAAACAGAAACGAAGGCGGAGAATCAGCCAGCATGCCGATATAGGCTGCAAACGAAAACAAGGGACCCGGCAATGCCTGGGCGGCACCATAGCCGGCAAAAAATATATCGCGATCAATCCAGCCTGATGTCGCCCCCTCCAAAAGCGGCAACACGACATGCCCACCACCGAATACCAGGGCCCCCGATTGCGCGATACCGGCAAGCTGTGCCGGTTTTCCTGTCCAGGAACCAAAGGATACAACCAGCACGCCAATGGCGAAAATGATTGCCACCAAACCGGCTTTCCGGGATGGTGTACGTAACCCATCGTACCCATCGCAATGCAGTGTTGCGGCGTTGGGTTTTTTGTCGGTACTTAAAAACAACCGACCCAGAAAGGCCCCCAACACAATCACGCTGAGTTGACTGGCAAAGGAGGGGGCAGACGGGTAAACCAACAGGATGACCAAAGAAAGAAGGGCAATGGCCCGGCGTTGCCAATCCGGGCATAAACTAGCCTGCATACTCAAGACTGCTTGTGCTACAACAGCGACCGCAACCAATTCCAGACCGCGGAGAAAAACAAAGCCACCATGACGATCAATCGCATCTGCGGCCAGAGCACAGAGCATCATAATGATGGCCGAAGGTGATGTAAAAGCAACAAAGGCGGCCAGCGCACCGGCTGCTCCCCCCCGATGATATCCGATGGCGATACCGGTCTGGCTGCTGGCAGGACCGGGTAAAAAATGACACAGAGCCACCAAATCGGCAAAGGCCCGCTCAGTCAGCCACGCCCGCCGTTCAACCAATTCCTGATGATAATAACCGATATGGGCAATAGGACCGCCAAAGGAAGTCAGACCCAACTTTAAGAAAACCCGGAAAACCTGAAAAGATTCAGCCATCAATGCTCGTTTTGGATTCTATTTTACTGAAAAAAATCTTTATTGAAAATAACATGAGATAATACCTTAGTTTATTTATTTTTATTATTTATTTACAGTCTATTAAAGCAATCTTTTAATCAAAGAAGAAGAGTCCAGGCGGTTGTCTCCCTCAGCAATGAGTTCAGCATAATAATCGCGGATCATTCGACTGACCGGCAAGGTTGCGCCGATCCGTTCGGCTTCATGCAGACAAATCCCTAAATCCTTATGCATCCATTCAACCGCAAAGCCGAAATCAAAACGGCCTTCCAGCATGGTCGAACCCCGATGATCCATTTGCCAGGATTGTGCAGCACCGCTCCCAATGGCTTCAAGCAATGCTTCACCTTTTATTCCGGCTTTTTTGGCAAAAGCCAGGCCTTCCGACAATCCCTGCAAGAGACCGGCAACACAAATTTGATTGACCATCTTGGTGATCTGGCCAGAACCCACATCCCCCATATGGGTGATCTGTTGAGCGTAACATTCCAGAACCGGACGTGCTCTGGAGAGAGTTTCACCGGTACCACCAACAAAAATACTCAAAAGACCTTGTTGGGCACCGGCTTGTCCTCCGGAAATTGGCGCATCTAAAAAACCTATGTTCCGGGCAGCGCAAGCCGAAGAGAGTTCATGGGAAATTTCAACACAGGACGTTCCGTGATTGATCAGGCAAGATCCTGGCTTTAAGCTGGAAATAACCCCATTGGTTCCCAATGTTGCCGCACGCAGATCATCATCATTGCCGACACATATTATTGCCCAGTCAGACTGACAGGCAGCATCATAAGCTGTCTTGCTGTGATGATGCGTGTTATGCGTCTTTCCATATTCAGCAAGGAACTGAACCGTTTTGGATTGGGTTCGGTTATAAAGACGAAGGCAATAACCGGCTGCTGCAAGATGCCCGGCCATTGGATACCCCATAGTCCCCAAACCGATAAAAGCAATCACTGTCATTGATCAGAAAGGCCGTGACAACCAGGTTGGGGGTTACAGGCTGGCTGACTGTTTTCCTGCTTGATCTGTGCCCAGATTTTTTCCATTCCATCAGCACCGGCTTGTTCCGGGGTGAGACCCTGATCAGAAAGCTGTTTTTCTAATCGACGGAAACGCTGTTCAAATTTATTATTCGCCCGCCGCAGGGCTGTTTCGGGATCAATCCCCATCCAACGCCCAACATTGACCAAAGCAAACAACAGATCACCGAATTCTTCTTCGGCCTGAAGAGGGTGCTCTCTGGCTTCTTGCAATTCTTTTTCTTCTTCTCTCACTTTGGCCCACACATCGGCCAATTCTGACCATTCAAAACCAAAATCAGCAGCCCGGGAAGATAACTTCATGGCCCGGATCAGAGCAGGCAGAACCAAAGGAATAGAATCCAATTCGCTTGTTGTTGGTTGATTAGCCGACTGTTTATCGGCATCTCCGGTGCTGGCTGCCTGGCGTTCGGATCGCTTTGTTTGTGCCCATGCCCGAATCTGGGCTTTGGAATCCGGGGTTTTGGCATTCCCAAAAACATTAGGGTGGCGACGAATCATCTTATCTGCAACATGGCGTGCTACATCAGAAAAATTAAACAAGCCATCTTCCCGGGCCAGCTGGCTGTAATAAATGACTTGAAACAGCAGGTCGCCGACCTCATCACGTAATCCGGCCATATCATCACGCTCAATGGCATCGGCAAGCTCATAGGCTTCTTCAATCACATAAGGGGCAAGGGTGGTATAGGTTTGCTCCAGATCCCATGGGCATCCATGCTCAGGATCACGAAGAGCAGCCATAACATTGAGCAAACGAGTCAATTCCCGGGCATCTGCCCCGGATACGTCAATCCCGGACATGCGGATTTTGGGCCAAATCAGAAGCGGTAAAAAGGGCAGGCATAAGCCAGATCATAAGAATCCAGGAAATAAAAGCCAAGCCCCGTTTTCAGTTTCAGGGCTGGTTGATTATTATTCAGGAATTGTGAAATGAGATTGCCTTGTTGGAGAAAATAAATACTCTTTTATTTCTTAAATACTCTTTTGCTTTTTACAATCTGCATATTCAAACAATAACCATCATATCGGCAATAATCGTGTCATATTGGTCATCATAATTTTTTGGGGTTTTAGAATGAGTCATCGTCAATGTGTCTTGCGGCTGCTGTTTTTGTCTGCGTTGTTTTTCTGTGGGGGGACTTTTCTGGTTCCTGATGTCCGGGCGGACGATGATACCCAGACTTTTTCGGCTTATATTGATCTGAGTGGGAAACCAGGTTCGAGCCGTCATTTGGGGGAACTCAATATCTTTTTTCCTTTGGCTCAGGATTCTAATGATCTCTTCTTTCTCAATATGCGCGGTCAGTTTGATGATAAAAACAACCGGGAATTCAATATCGGTTTGGGGGCAAGACATATGTATAAAAACTATATCCTTGGTGGGTATGGTTTTTACGATGTCCGGGTCAGTCGCAATTCTAATAAATTTTATCAATCAACCTTTGGTGGTGAATTTTTGTCAAAAAATCTCGATTTTCGGACCAATGGCTATATTCCGTTTACCAAGTCACGTGCTATTTCAGTCCGGGATGTGAAAGTTGTTGAAAGACCGGATTTATTGAGCATTACGTACAGCAACCGGGAGCGCGCCCTCTATGGTTTTGATAGTGAAATTGGTCTGAACATACGACGTGCCATATTACCAAAATCCTATCAGAGAAATGATGCGGTGGATGTGCGTTTGTATCTTGGTGGATATCACTTCTTTGGAACCCGGGGAGCACCCAGCGTTACCGGTCCCCGGGGGCGCATCGAACTCTGTGTAACCGAATATGATTGGTCACGTTACATCCCGGATGGAACACAGCTGAGTTTAGGTCTTGAAGCACAGTATGACGATCCACGGGATGACCAGATTTTTGGCCTGTTTCGTTTGCGTATTCCCTTACATAAAGGTCCCGGGAAACGTCTGAAGGGATTGCAGGCCCGTATGACGAACCCGGTTGTCCGTGATGTCGATGTTGTGACCGCGAACGCCATCACTTCTGAGCCAGCATTGCCGGCAAGTTCTGGCAGAGAAGTAAGAGGGGTGTCTGTTGTTACAAATTCAACGCAACTCTTTCATTCGACAACCAATGCCCCCCCCAATGAGATCATTGTGGTTGACGAGAATATAGACACAGCCTGGCCAAAGCCTCAGTACGGGAGGTAGTGAAATTGATCTGAGAACCCGCCAGCGGAATCCCGGTTCAGTATACTCTGCCCGGTACCAGTAACGGACAAACCCTTACGGTCACCAAACACCCAAAGCGGAGATGAATTGGCGGTTGCAGCGATTGTTCCCAGTGCTACTTCGGAAATTCAGAATATCCAAACCAGAATAACCGCAGATGATGGTACACTCACCCCGACCTCTCTGGTTCTGGTGTTAATCCCAATGAAGGCCACCTCAACTATTACGGCATCAACGATGCCTATCCTGAAATTCAGAAACGGTCTTGATCGAATCATCAGCCAGGCTCTGCAGGATGGGCGTGTGATTTTTGTGGATAATGACGGGGACGCAACGAGTGACGATGGGAATGATTTACCACGCGGTAACCTGGATGATGAATATCTTGCCGATAGCGTGGAAGCCTATTTCAATCTGCGTGGAGGGAAAGGCTTTACTTCACCTGACAGGCTGTGTTCATCAGGCGGAATCGATATGGCAATAATGTGCAACGCAGACAGGACAAGTCGCTCTGACCTGGAGGATCATCATCCTGAAATGTTCGCGCTGGTCGAAGAGATTTTTGGATCACGTGAAACTCTGTTCGGACAGTAACTAACTGACCAGGCAGATTGAAAGATAAAGAAAACTGAACTTTTCAATTCAGCTCCTCAAAGAGCGGTTCTGTATAACTGTAGCATTGGTTGTTCCACAGACCTGATTTTCTGTTTGGTGAAGGTGTCTATATGGAATAAGCAATAAGTTCCATAATATACATTATACGACTTTCGGACGCCGATATGGGAGCCGCCGCAGCCGTCCCCGTACCGACCAAAAGAGCCGTCAACACCCAAAAAACCACCACTAAATTGGCCGATGCCCGCCGGAGTATGGAGCCAATGGAATTATAAATCGCAACAATCTCCGGTGCATTGTCTTCACGCTCAGCCCGCCAGCGTGCAAGATCAATCAGGGCAATATCGGGTGATATCCCGTCCAGTTTTGCCAACCGGATCATGGATTTTTCAGGCGGAATTTCCCGATGTTTCCGCCAATGGCAAACACGCCCGATCGTGTGACCCAATGCAAATGTTAATTTTTGATCTGATGCAATCCTATAACCGCCGCCCCGTCATTCAGCTTTCCGCTATTTCTCAACAGAAACAATCAGATGGTGTGATGTTTGTTCTGGCAGCCGCTCTTTTCCTTTACGCCTTCAGATAAGTGATATATTATGTATGAAATTGAACAATATAAGACGGTTTCTGGTCGGGAGCCATTTGAAGAATGGTTTGAAGACCTTAAAGATAAGAAATTATCAGCGAAAATTTCTAAACTTTTGACTCGGGTTGTGGGCGGAAATTTAGGAGATTATAAGTCCATTAAAGGGATGCGTGGTCTTTATGAATTGAGGGAGCATTACGGTCCCGGATATCGCATTTATTTTTCAATTATCAACGGAAAAGTGATCTTATTGTTAGCCGGATCAACAAAAAGAAACCAACGGCGGGCCATTGAATTGGCAAAAAAATATCTATCTGATTACAAAGAGAGAAATAAATGAAGAAACATCCGCCGAGTGTTCCATGGTCTAAAACCCGCAACAAGTTTTTGCGGGACAAAGAAGCGGCATTTTTGTACCTTCAGGAAGTCTTTTCAGACGACGACGACGAATTATTTAAGCGTGCCCTTAAATATGTCATTCAAGCACAAAAAGGTAGCATGGCGGCTTTGGCACGAAAAATCCGGCTTTCTCCGAACCGTATTTATCGCGCCTTATCACCCAAAGGCCATTTAGATATTGTTTTGACTGCAAAGATTTTGAAAGCCTTGGGGTTGCATCTTTTGATACAACCCCAAGAACAAAAGGAACTGAAAAAAGCCGCTTAAGATTATTCAGGGCGGCGTACAGCCCGGCTGATGGTGCTGGGGTATACTTTCAGATAATCGGCAATTTCCTGATTTTTTAACCTTCATCCGATAGCCATTTTGCCAGATGGTTTGCGGTTGCGCAATCGGGCCTGTTTCTGTTTTTCCGATGATGTGATAATGGGCAAGCCGGTTGGTATTGCTTCTCCCCGCCATCCACAAAAATCAAAACGCCCATCCTGTTAACCAACAGTGATCTCCATGCCATCATAAGCGGGTTCAACCCCTGATGGACATAAATTGAGTAATGTCTGGTAATCGGTTTCATGGCTCATATGAGTCAAAATTGCCTGGCGTGGTTGAATATGTGAGATCCAGTTTAGGGTTTTCTCTAAATGGGCATGGGTTGGATGGGGTGTTGTGCGTAAGCAATCAACAACCCAGACCTGTATGCCAGCCAAATGATCAAAAGCACGTTCATCAAGACCGACGACATCACTTGAATAGGCAAAATCTCCAATCCGAAACCCAAGCGTTGTTGAGTATCCATGATCCTGAGCAAAGGCTTTGACAGTCACCTCCTCTCCTTTCGGCCCCTTGATGGAAAAAATTCCGTCTGTGATATCATCTGTGGTATCCACGGTATGCGGCATCAAAAAAGGTTTGTAATAAGATTGGCTCGTTTTTTCTTCCTGATTCGATGATGCCATAAGATAGCCAAAACGTTGTTTGATGACTCTCAACGTATCCTGATTTGTATACAGGTCAATTTCACGCTTTAGGTTGGCTCTGCGAAGATCATCAATGCCGTGCAAATGGTCGGCATGGGTGTGAGTCATGAGAAGAGCATCAATATGATCAATTCTGGCAGTGAGAAGCTGCTCACGTAAGTCCGGCGTGGCATCAATCAGAATATTGATACCCTGGGTTGAGACCAAAACCGAGGGACGCAACCGCCGGTTTTTCGAGTTATCCGGATCGCATGCTCCCCATCCCAGACCAACCACCGGAACGCCGCCAGAACTGCCACATCCCAGAATACGTATATTGATGGTCATTATGTTATTGTCATCCTTGGCCAAATGATTCGTTTTGGCCTTCGAGTGGTGGTCGCGCTTTTCTGAATAAACGGAAAAAATTAGCCGTTGTCTGAGAAGCCAGGGCTTCAGGCGACATATCGAACAGAGTTGCCAGATACTGTGCTGTATCAGCGACAAAAGCCGGCTCATTACGCCGACCACGATGAGGGACAGGAGCCAGATAGGGCGCATCGGTTTCCAGTAAAATACGCTCAAGCGGAAGAGTGGTGATCATCTCCCGCAATGTGGTGGCATTCTTGAATGTGATGATCCCGGAAAGAGAAATATAAAACCCCAGCTCAATCGCTGTTTCTGCCAATTCCCGTCCACCGCTAAAACAATGAAGAACGCCGGTTAACCGACCTTGAGCACATTCAGATCTCAAAATTGCCGCCGTTTGGGAATCAGCATCACGGGTATGAATGATAACCGGCAGACCGGCCTGGCGTGCTGCTTGGCAGTGGTTGCGGAAACTGGCTTCCTGGGCTTCAGGGGTTGAATGCTGATAATGAAAATCCAGGCCACATTCGCCAAAAGCCACAGCCTCACCCTGGGTGGCTAACTGGCAAAGATGCTCCGGTGTTGCTGCCTGGCCTTCGGCATTGGCTTCATGGGGGTGAACCCCGACCGAGCACCATATATGATCATAATTTTTAGCAATACGCTGAACCGCATCGAAGGTCGAAATTTTGGTTGAAATGGTGAGCATGCCACCGACACCGGCAGTCTGAGCCCGTTTTATGACCTGATCAAAATCAGGTGTAAAATCGGGAAAATCAAGATGGCAGTGACTATCAATCAGGAAATTGGGGGGCATGGTTGTGCTGCTTACTTACTGAGCCTATATTCTTCACTTGCTTATTTATGGGTGATCTTCATACCGGGGGAACACGCCCTGAGGTTGGGGAAGAACTGTCCCTGGCTCCAGACCCCCTTCCCGGCCAAGGGCTGAAAATTGTCGCTGATGTTCGCAGACCGATAACTGATCAAGAATTTTTTTTGCCCCATCAGGAACAAAAGGCTGAGCCAGAAGCGCACAACGACGGATGGCTTCGGCTAAAACATATAACACTGTTGCCATACGATCCGGGTCGGTTTTTTTCAGAACCCAGGGTGCCTGATGATCAACATACCGGTTTGCTGCCCCGATTCCTTCCCACAAACAATCCAGTGCCTTGTGAAATGCCTGGATATTCATTGCTTCTCTCATATCTGGTAAAATCGCATCAATCTGGGAAAGCAATGCCTGATCCGGAGCCGTCACTATTCCCGGGGCAGGAACCCCCCCCTGACAATTCTTATGAATCATTGAGAGAACTCTTTGAGATAAATTACCAAAATCATTTGATAAATCGGCATTAACTTTCTCGATCATCGTTTTTTGTGAAAAATTTCCATCTTGTCCAAATGGCACGGCACGTAATAAAAAATAGCGAAGCGAATCGAAACCGTAACGCTCAGCAAGTTCAAAGGGATCAATCACGTTTCCCAGAGATTTAGAAATTTTTTCTCCCTCATTGGTCCACCAGCCATGAGCAAAAATCCGCCGCGGTGGTTCAAGACCTGCAGCCAGTAAAAATGCAGGCCAGTAAACGGCATGAAAGCGCAAAATATCCTTACCAATAACATGCAGATCAGCCGGCCATGACGTCTGGAAAAGCCTCCCCTCCTGATCGGGATATCCGGCAGCGGTCAGATAATTCACCAAAGCATCAATCCACACATACATCACATGTTGAGGATTACCAGGAACCGGGATGCCCCATTGAAAACCAGTGCGTGAAATTGATAAATCCCGCAATCCGCCCTCCACAAAGCGGATAACTTCATTACGTCGACTGGCCGGAGCAATAAAATCAGGATGGGATTGGTAAAAATCGAGCAATGGTTGCTGCCAATCCGACAGGCGAAAAAAATAGCTTTCTTCCTCAACCCATTCCACTTGCGCCCCGCTTGGGGCTGTTTTGCTCCCGTCAGGGCCTGAAATTAATTCACAATCGGTATAAAATGCCTCGTCGCGTAATGCGTACCAACCAGCATAATGATCCAGATAAACCGCCCCGCGATCAACCAAAAGCTGCCATAATGACTGAGCGGCTTTAATATGGCGATTTTGGGTGGTACGCACAAAGTCATCATGGGATATCTGAAAAAAATCATTCATTTTCTGGAAATTGGCTGAAACCAAATCCACAAAATCCTGGGGATCAAGACCTGCAGCAAGGGCAGCTTTTTCAACCTTTTGACCATGTTCATCGGTCCCGGTAAGAAAGAGAACCTGCCGTCCATCCAATCGCTGAAACCGAGCCAAAGCATCACAGGCCAGGGTTGTATAAGCATGGCCAATATGAGGCTTATCATTAACGTAATAAATAGGTGTGGTTACGTAATATGTTGAAGAGGAACGCATGGTAAAACTTGTTTTTTATAGGACACACATATTGTCAGAGTAGAATAAATTCTCTTCTGTCACCCTGTTGTGCTCAACTGATGTTGAGAAAATTTCTTCATGATCAACAGGCCATTGAGGATAACGTGATTCATATTCAGATCTAATCGATGAGAATCTGAAAATAAATCCTCCAATTCTTCATATGCGTTCATCCAATGGCTCAGCAGAGGTGATTTTTGTTGCGCCAAATGATTGATCTTTTCTCTCAACCATCGGCTTAAGATTTTATGCACTGTCATCAAACCAAAGGCGTTTTTTTTCCCGCCGATTTGTTCGGCTAAATGATGGATGGCATCATCATCCCAATGATTTTCGAGCATTTCTGTAAGCTGGTGATGAATGGTCAAACCATCATTGAGCACGTAACGCAGCGCCTTTCCCGGGCTCCCTTCTGATAAGGTATAGAGGAGATCAAAATCAAGCTCTGTCCATTTCTGAGCAGAATCATCTAAAACAGAGTAACGCAAAGCATCTTTGAAATCGGATTGATCTAAAGAATATAAGGGCAATCTCCGGCAACGTGAACGTATCGTTGCTGGTAATAATGATGACGTTTGTGCGGTTAAAATCAGCAAAGATTGTGGAGGGGGTTCTTCCAGTATTTTGAGCAACGCATTCGCAGCATTGACGTTTAAACGATCAGCACCGTCAATGATCACAATACGCCAGCCTTCCTGAGCCGCACTTAAACCAAAAAAACGGATCATTCGACGTATATCGTCAATATGGATTTCCTGGCGTTTTTCAGACGGGTCATCCGAACGCACCACACATAAATCCGCCTGTCCTCCTGCGGCAATACGTTTGAAAACCGGATGCTCAGAAGAAACCGCCAAACCGCGATCAATCGACTCTTTGTCTTCTTGTCCAAAAAAAGAGGGATCTGCACCATCACTTTCCTGACCGGGTGCAGTCGCAAACAAAGAGCGGGCCAGACGATATGCTAAGGTCGCTTTGCCAATTCCCTCAGGGCCATGAAACAACCAGGCATGGTGCATACGCCCACTGGCAAGAGCATCCAATAAAACCGTTTCTGCTTTGTGATGACCAAATAAAACGCCAGTTTGATACGGTGCCCGAATATCCCCGGACGTTACATGCGTAGGTGTCATCAACAAAAATCCACAAAATCAGAAATATCAATTATGGCCTGGTCAAGGAAACCGAAAAGCGATTTTCAACAACCGAAAAAATCACATCCCGAACATCCGTAACATCCCTCCCCGCATCAATAATAACGCATCTTTCTGCTTCATCATGCCCAATATCCAGAAAAGACTGCCGAATGATCTGATGATACGTCACATCCAGTGATTCGTAACGGTCGGCTGGTCCGCGTATATGTGTACGGGCTAATCCATCTTCCGGCGCAATATCCAAAATAAGCGTCATATCTGGTTTCCTTTTATCGGTGGCTATAGCAACCAAAAACTCGATCACCGATGAATCAACACCCAAAGCGGCCCCTTGATAGGCATATGTAGAATCGGAAAAACGATCACACACCACCCATCTTCCGGCATCCAAAGCTGGTTGAATTGCTTTTATCCAATGTTCCCGCCGGGCTGCAGAATGCAGCAATACCTCACTGACAGGATCAAAAGATTCTTGTCGTTGTGCGACCAAAAGATGTCGAATTTCCTCAGCAATCGGAACGCCGCCGGGTTCACGGCTGAGCAGACAATCAATTCCGGTCTCTGCTAAGGCATCGGCCAAAAAACCGGCTTGTGTGGATTTTCCTGCCCCTTCTCCGCCTTCTAAAGTAATCAATCGACCTTGTGGTTGTTGAATTGGGGCCATACGAAAACCAGATACCAAAGATCAAACAATGACCTAAAGACTATCGCCCCACAGAATATAATTGATCGCAGCATTCAAACGACCAAATAGTCCCAGGCTATTCACATCAGCACCGGATTTGAGAGGAAGCTCAATCACCGGATCATCCGCAGTAAAAATTTGCATTGTCGCGAGTATCTGGCCTTCCTGGATCGGGGCTGGAATCGGTTCATCAAATGTCACTTCAACACGCATCATCTGGCGGGAAGATTTGGGGATCGATAAAGTCAGAGATTCTTCAATAACCAAAGGCACTCTTGGTATATCACCCAACCATACCGGTGCTTCCATGACCGTTTCACCAGCGACAAATAACGGATAATTGGCAAATTCGCGAAAACCCCATTCCAACAGTTTTTTGGATTGTTTCGCGCGTGCGCGAGCCGTTTCAAGACCATTGATCACCATGACCAGCCGCCTCCCATCCCGGACGGCTGAAGCCGCCAACCCATAGCCACCAGCCTCGGTGCGGCCAGTTTTCAGGCCGTCTGCTCCCGGCATATTATATAACAGCGGATTACGGTTTCCTTGTTTGATGCCACCATAGGTAAAACTTTTTTCAGTGTAATAATGATAATATTCCGGAAAATCTTTGATTGTACGAATGATTAAATGCGCTAAATCATGTGCGGTCATAAAATGCCCGTCATCGGGCCAGCCGGTTGCATTTTTGAATGCTGAATTTTCAAGGCCAATGCGCTGTGCTTCCCGGGTCATATCCTCAGCAAAGGATTCCTCAGATCCGGAAATACCTTCAGCAATGACAATCGATGCATCATTCCCCGATTGAACAATAATACCGCGGAGCAAATTTTCGATTGAGACGTTTTCTCCCTCACGGACAAACATCTTCGACCCGCCTTTTTTCCAGGCCTTTACACTCACCGGCAGCGCATCATCCAGAGATAAACGTCCATCATTTAACCGCTTAAAGACCATATAAGCAGTCATCATCTTGCTCATAGAGCTTGGAGACATCGATTGATCAGCATTTTTTTCATACAGCACCGCACCGGTCTGAAAATCCATCAGTATTGCTTGTTTGGCTGTCGTCTCGAAATTGGTGACTGTATTGGCAAATGATGGTGCGACCGCCCATGATACGGCGAGCAGAAATGCCCCGATAACAGGCCGGATTATGTGACCCATTTTCATCATTGGGGTGTCCGTTCAATCACTGTGATGCGGGCATCCGAATGGCCGGAGCGAATAATCTGTTCCAGGATAGAATCAGCCTCAGCCATATCCTGTAAAGGGCCAACCCTTACCTGGTAAAACACATTCTCACCGATTGTCGCCGGAGTAACATTGGTCTGACCGAAAGATTGCAAAAGATGCTTTAGTTTATTGGCATTGCGAAGGTCTAAAAACGCCCCGGCCTGGATATACATAAAGCTCGGTATTACCGGTTTTTGCTCAAAAAGAGGGGTTTTTTGTCCGGTTTTTTCATTCAGGATTGGTGTTTCTTCCGAAGATGGGTCCCGAAGGAGAGCCAGAGCTGAATGAGGTTTGTCTTCGGCCTCTTTTTCTAAAGGAGTCCTGCCTGAAGGAGGTGTTCCGGGAGAATTCAAGTTTCTCCGGGTTACCGGATGCAACAAAGAATGCTCTGCCTCTTTTTCTCCGTCCCCCCCCTTAAGATTATGCGCTAATTGCTTATGAGCACCGGCACGTTCAGCGACCTTCCGGCTTTTATCAGCCAGAATTGTGACACGTACTTTAGCGATACCTTTTTCTTTTACGCCCAAAATTTCTGCTGCCCGGCGAGAAAGATCGATAATACGGCCATGAACGAACGGGCCACGATCATTGATCCGGATATCCAATGCCCGGCCATTCTCAAGATTGGTGACCCGGACAAAACTCGGCAAAGGCAATGTTTTATGAGCAGCCGAGACCAAATTCATATCAAAGCGTTCGCCATTAGCGGTAGGCTTCCCATGAAAATTAGGACCATACCAGGATGCAATACCGGTTTTATCATAGCTGTAATCAACCTTCGGATAATACCACACGCCATTGATTTCATAAGGTTTTCCGACCTTATATGTCACATCAGATGATGTTTGATCAGCA
The DNA here is from genome assembly GCA_965199175.1 of Alphaproteobacteria bacterium. Taxonomy (GTDB): domain Bacteria; phylum Pseudomonadota; class Alphaproteobacteria. The sequence goes on along the minus strand of OZ240684.1, from coordinate 751,824 downwards.
TCTTCGCCTATTTTTTTAGCAACATGAGACAGCAGATTGATCTCAGAACAACCGCATATCAAAAGAAGGATACCAAACGTCAATCCATGACGAATCCAGACGACCTGATGAGAAAAGATGTGCTCAAACATCTAAAACCCTTTCAGGCTATCGGCAATCATTCCGACTGCAATCGCAAAAAAGTTGGAGCGATTCCATTTCAAAAGAGCCTGGTAATTATCATACACAAGAAAGGCCCGTTTCCCCGGTTCTTCGCCTTCCGGTAAAACAATAAATCCTTTAATATCACGCTGTGGTAAATGATGGCCATTCAGTCGCCGGACACCCAGGGCGTGCCATTCTGCCAAAGAGCGGGCTTTCTCAGGTTTCAGACCCGCCTGGTGTGGATCAAAGTCCGCAGGCAGGCTGACCTCCCTGCCCCAGGTCAGATCGTTATTCCAACCAACATTTTTGAGGTAATGGGCTCCTGAAGCCAAAGCATCAGCATGACTCCCCCAAAGATCGCGTCGACCATCGCCATCAAAATCAACTGCATACCCGACAAAAGTCGACGGCATAAATTGCGTTTGCCCCATTGCTCCGGCCCATGATCCCAGCATCTTATCTGCTGTGATATGGCCTTGATCGAGGATTGTCAGGGCATTGAATAATTGTTTGCGGAAAAATTCTGAACGGCGGCCATCATAGGCCAGGGTTGCCAAAGCAGGAATGACATCAAAGCCGCCGCTGATACCACCAAAATTGGTTTCGACCCCCCATAAGGCGACCAAAAATCGCGGCTGAACACCGTAAAGAGATTCGATACGTAACAAAAGATCACGATTGGCTTGTAATTTTTCCCGTGCCTGGCGCATACGGGTTGGTGATGCGACTCTGTTGAGATATTGAGAAAGAGTCAGTTTAAACTCCGGCTGTGCCCGATCCAGCTCAATCACCCGCGGGATCGGTTTCAGACCATTGAGAGCTTCCAGAGTCGCCGGTTTGATTCCTTTTTCCAGTGCTTCAGCCCGCAGACCCGCCAGCCAGCTTTGCCACTCTTTTTCCTCCGGCATCACGGTTGGAGGGGCCGATAAATCCGGCCCGGCAGGATCCTGGCTATATCCCCGCTGAGGGAAGATACACGCCACCACCAAAACAAGGGCAAAAAGGAAATACACTCTTTTTGATAAAAACATCAATACTATCTGACACAGACATTGTTGTGATGCAAATATTAAAACATCCAATACAGTATACATCCTTAATATAGGAGTAATCACCAATGAATTCCCTTATGCTTATAATGGTTACGTGATTTGTATCTCTATCCGCACGCAATGATCCCGGACAGTGTCCTGATAAAGCAGTCCACCTCATCCTCGCTGTTGTAATAATGGACCGAAGCCCGTGCCAAAGCTGGTAAGCGGCGGGCCTGAGCATCATATGCAGTCATTTCCCGATGCGATACACTGATATTGATTCCTTTTTCCCGTAACCGGGTTTTCAATAAATTGGCAGGCATTATTGGGTGGCTGAAACCAATGATTCCGCCTTTCCGGTTGCCCTTATCATGCAGAATGATCTGATCAATGCCGCGTAAGCCGGATCGTAGCCGTTCAGCCAATATGGTTATACGTCTTTCGATCTGCGCCAGATCCCATTCAAGAGCATATTCCAATGCCGCCGCCAACCCCAACCGGAGGGCAATACTGGATTCCCAAAGCTCGTAACGTCGAGCATCCGGACGCAGATGGTACGCAAATTTTGTATTCTGACCATGATACAGGCTTTCTGATTGAACCCCCCGCATATCAAACATCAGCGGTTCGACCCAGGATTGGGCATGGGGTGCGATATAAAGCAATCCGCTGCCCCGTGGGCCGCGCACATATTTGCGCCCGGTCAATGCAAGCATATCACAGCCAAGCACCGTAACATCGAGCGGAATTTGACCTGCCGATTGACAGGCATCAAGAAGATAGGGTGTGTCACTCTGGCGGGCCAGACGCCCGACATCCGCAGCCGAATTGATTAAACCACAATTTGTTGGTGCATGTGTTAAAGCAATCAGCCCGACTTCCGGGCGTAAACGTCGTTGGAGATCAGCCAGACAAATCGACCCATCTTGATCATCTGCAACAACCTCAATTTTAATGCCATGGCGTTCCGCCGCCCGGGAAAACGCCAAAATACCACTTGCGTATTCAGCTTGCCCGGTTAAGACCACATGCCCGGGCCGCAATCGCCCGGAGGCCAATAATCCCTCAAAAGCCAAAGCCCAGCCGTGAGTGGCACTCTGGCAATATGCAAGATCACCAGGCGAGCAATTCAAAAATCGCCCTCCCAGATCATATAATGTCTCAATTCGTTCCCCGGCTTCTTCAGCAGCTTCGTAGCCACCTATTTCAGCTTCCCGGCGCAAATGACCAATGATGATTTCCAGAGTACCAACCGGAAGCAACGCCGCACCAGCATTGTTAAAATGGATAATGCTGTTGCAGCCCGGGGTTTCGCGGCGGGCCCGTTCAAGATCAAAAGATGCCAAAGGGATTCAGAGAAAATAGCGGAAATATGACAGAATTACGCATGATCTTTGGTCTGGATTCAAAGGATCAGGCCAAAGATACCGAATCATGACCCGGAGCACCCGGGCCAACCGTTAAATCACTTAAGGCAAAGAGACCGGATTCATCTTGCCAGATATTTTCAACGATAAATCCTGCATCACGAACCAATCCGGAAAATTCATCCGGATCATATTTATAGGAATTTTCAGTGTGAATACTTTCACCAGCATCAAAACAAAAATGCTGTCCATCCACCTGGACCGTCTGTTCTTTTTCGCTCACCAGATGCATCTCAATGCGGCCCTGTTCGGCTGCGTAGCGCGCTTCATGCTTGAAGGCATCAAGGTCAAAATCAGCATTCAATTCCCGGTTGGCCCGATCAAGTAAATTGAGATTGAAACCGGCTGTGACTCCCTGAGGATCATCATAGGCTTTTTGAATAATATCCGGGTCCTTTTTCAGATCAAAGCCAATGATCATCATATCATCTTTTTCTAATTCCTGAACTCTGTTTGAGAGAAAACTGGACGCATCCTCAGGGGAAAAATTACCAATCGTTGCACCGGGGAAAAATCCCAGACGTTTTTGTGCAGCAATCTCATCGCCCAGAGCTGATTCCAAATCAAAGGGCTGCGTAAAATCGGAACAAACCGGATTGATCGTTACTTCCGGGTAGTCAGATGCCAGCTGAGACGCCGATTCCTCAAGATGGTCCCCGGAAATATCAATCGGAACAAAAGCAGCTGGTTCCACCAAATGATCCAGAAGAATGCGAATCTTATCCAGTGATCCAGCCCCATATTCCACCACCACGGCTTGTGGACCCAGACGCTGAGCCACCACATGCGCATAGCGATGCAAGAGGCTTAATTCAACCCGGGTCGGGTAATAACAGTCCAGTTGACAGATGCGCTCAAAAAGACGGGACCCCTTTTCATCATAAAGGTACTTACACGGAATTGCTTTTTGCGGAAGCGATAAACCATCCAAAACATCGCTCAGGAATGTTTGGCGTGGATCATTTTCTAAATTCATAGTTGTCTCTCGATTCAGTTGGAGTCATTCAATCTCATATCGGTGTTTTCCCTGACAGAAACGGCAGGGGCCGAAAACAACAGGAAAACAAAAATACGAACACGCTGTGGGGGAAATCTATCAGGCAGCCAGACGAATCCCGGAAAATAACCATCTTTGCGATGGATAGTAAAAATTACGATAACTATCGCGAATATGCCGGGCCGGTGTAACACAGCAACCGCCACGTAACACCATCTGATTGCACATAAATTTACCGTTATATTCCCGGGCCAGACCCGGGGTCGGTTCAAACCCCGGATAGGCTACATAAGGGCTGGCGGTCCACTCCCATAAATCACCGTAGATTTGGGATACAGATAACGGATCCTCTTCTTGCGCAACCTGAGGATGCAAGACCTGCGATTCAACAAAATTGCCCTTCACCGGCTTCCCCGTATGAACAACCGCCGCCTCCCATTCTGCTTCGGTCGGCAAACGACGACCAGCCCAGCGCGCGTAAGCATCAGCCTCATAATAGCTGACATGAGATACCGGCTCATTGGGGTCAATGGCGCGACGTCCTGACAATGTGAGAACGGTTTGAGAGCCATCTTTTTCCCGACGCCAATAGAGCGGGGCTTGCCATTTTTGTGATTGCACAGCAGCCCAACCATCTGACAACCAGAAATCCGGCCTTTCGTAGCCACCATCCTCAATAAATTCGCTATATTCCTGGCATGTTACCAACTGTGAGGCCAGTTTGAAAGGCTCCAGATAAATTTTGTGGCGCGGGCGCTCGCAATCATAAGAGAACTCTTCCCCATTGGCATTTCGGCCGATCTCGGTCAAACCACCGGGATAACCGACCCATTTCAAGGGTGGGGCCGCTTTCGAAAATTTTTGTTTGGTGGCCTTCTGATAAGCTGGTTGCAACGGGTTACAGGAAAAAGCATGCTTGATATCCATCAATATCAATTCCTGATGCTGCATTTCATGTTGAAGGCCCAACTCTACCAGTGATTTTAATTCAATCAAACGCTCAGCCGGTAATCGATGAAGAACATCATCTACTTTTTCTGTGACAGAGCGGTGATACGCAGTCACTTCATCGCAGGAGGGACGTGATAACAAGCCACGCTCCGGCCTTGGTTGCCGTTCACCAACCGCATCATAATAAGAATTGAACAGATAGCGGTAAGAGTCACAATAAAATTCATACCCCTTTACCAAAGGGGCTAAAAAAAACTCTTCCCACAGCCATGTGACATGCGCAACATGCCATTTGGTCGGGCTGGCATCAGGCATCGATTGGACGAGCATGTCCTCTGGACTCAAAGGGGCCGCGAGATCAAGGCTGAATTGCCGGGTTTCCTGAAAAGAACGGCATAACGCATGCCGATGAAAGTCATCTCCCTCCAGATGCTGAGGGCAGGAATGCAGCACCGGGGGGAGAGAATGCTGAGAATCAAGAGGCATCAATCAACCAAATGACTTGAAGATTACGTATCAATTTCACGTATCAATTTGAAGAAGAATCAACAGACAAGGAAATAGTAAACTCAGTCCACCCTCTATTGCAGGATAAGGCTCATAATGTAAATTCTGTAGAAGTTACGACTCCCAAAATTTGATTTTATCCTTGCATGCCCGGCTACTCAGTCGCAAGAATAAAATAACGCCTCGTCACTTGATCGTCATGCTATCATCGCATTTTAAAAATCATCACGAATTAAAAAGTCAGCACGAACCACCCGAATTTGCTCAATCACTTGAAACAAAATGTCCCAGGCTGCTTCTCTTGAACGTATCTCGGTTCTTCTTGAAGAGGTTGATGCCTTATATGCGGAACTTGCCGCCAACGAAGCCCGGCTTTACACAGAATTGCGGACCAAATTTTACAATCAGGAAACACCCTATCAACCCGGTTTCGAAGATGAAACCTGCCTGCGGGTCATCCTGCGTAACGTCACAATACGCAAAAAATTACGCAAACAGTAATATGCCAGAATGTATTTTAGGAACTCATTTTAGAGAGTATTGATTAGAAGGCTAAAAGAGACATCAGCGGCATAATATATCTTGTCGATACTTCGACCATCGGCAAAGATCAGAACAATCGCAGCAACAAAAGCAAGATAATATAAGGATGGCCAGAAAGGACCCAAAAATGCCCTGGCATATTTTTGCTGATAACGTTCATGGGCGAAAGATATCCAGAAATCCCGCAATGCCGATCCTTGCCGGAAATCACCAGCAGCCTTTGACAATGCAGTTTTCAAGATCACGTTTTTCGACTATGTTTTTGACAGGATCAATACCCAGCCAATCACCGGGTATCGATCTGTAATATCTTGCTGTTAAAATGAATTGTGGTGTTCAATTCTGGCTTTAAAGGACATCCCTTAAAAAGGGATATCATCATCCAAAACCGGATCAGAAGCAGGTTCAGGATTCTGGCTGGGTAAAGTATCTGTCCCGGTTTGAATACCATCATTGCGTGAACCCAACATCGTAAGAGTACTGCGAAAGCGTTGCAGAACAACCTCAGTTGTATAGCGTTCATTGCCGGATTGATCTGTCCATTTGCGTGTTTGAAGCTGACCTTCAAGGTAAATTTTTGAGCCTTTTTTCAAATAATTTTCGCTGATTTCGACTAATTTATCATCGAAAATCACCACCCGGTGCCATTCGGTTTTCTCCCGACGCTCTTCGGTGGAACGATCAATCCAGCTTTCTGATGTTGCCACGGACAGATTGGCCACCCGTCCCCCTGATTGCATGGAGCGGACTTCCGGATCACGACCAAGATTACCGATAAGAATGACCTTATTGACGCTTCCAGCCATAGACACATACCGTTTTACGAATTGTACAACACGTTACTGATGAAATCTGTTGATTGATGAAATCTGTTGATGGCTCTTATCTAAGAGACATGACCACTTTGTCGAACGCTGTAAAAGCAATCACACAGAAAAAACAGTCGCACCAGAAAAAACAATCGTAACAGACAGCCTCTTATGAGGCGTTATATGCCGGACATTCCGATAAACCAAGAAAATAATTCACCCCTTCTGATGTCCGTGCTGATATTCTGTAAGCTGATATCCTGTAAACAGTCGTCGGATATCACAGAACCAATAGACAATTACATTTGATCATGGCAACCGACCATGGCCAGACCCATTTTATCATGTATCAGGAGACGTTCGTAATGATGTGATTGACAAATAATATCTCCGATATCTTAGATTGATTGCATTCTTGATTCATTGGTAACCGATTGATTGATGACCGGAAAAATTATTATTCGCGGTGCTCGCGAACATAACCTTAAAAATATTGATATTGATCTGCCGCGTGACCGACTGATTGTCATCACCGGTTTATCGGGTTCGGGAAAATCTTCTCTCGCCTTTGATACGATCTATGCTGAGGGTCAGCGGCGTTATGTTGAGTCTCTTTCGGCTTATGCCCGGCAATTCCTTGAACTCATGCAAAAGCCGGATATTGATTCCATTGAAGGGTTGTCCCCGGCTATTTCGATTGAACAAAAAACAACATCGCGCAACCCGCGTTCAACTGTCGGTACAGTCACTGAAATATATGACTATATGCGGCTGCTCTGGGCCCGGGTGGGTGTGCCCTATTCGCCGGCAACCGGGCTGCCGATTGAGGCCCAGACAGTCAGCCAGATGACTGATCAAATCTTAGCCCTTCCCCGGAGCACCCGCCTTTATCTTCTGGCCCCGGTGGTGCGTGGCCGTAAAGGGGAGTACCGCAAAGAACTGAAAGAGTATCAAAAACGTGGGTTTTTGCGGGTTAAAATTGATGGAACTCTTTATGAAATTGATGCTGTTCCGGCTCTCGATAAAAAACGCAAACATAGCATTGAGGTTGTTGTGGACCGGCTGGTGGTTGAGCCGGGCATTGAATCACGGCTGGCGGATTCTCTGGAAACATGTCTTGCTCTTGCCGATGGGTTGGCGTTGACCGAAGGAGCTGATGATGGTCAGCGTTTGACATTTTCAGCTTCTTTTTCCTGTCCGGTTTCCGGCTTTACTCTTGAAGAGGTTGAGCCGCGTCTTTTTTCTTTTAACAATCCTTTTGGCGCATGCCCGGATTGTGATGGTCTGGGATTTAAACAGGTCTTTGATGTTGATCTTCTGATTCCTGATGGTGGAAAATCTCTGCGTGAAGGGGCGATTCTTCCCTGGTCTGGTCTGAAAACCGGACGTTACTATATGAAAACCCTGGAAGATCTTGACCGGCATTATCATTTTGGCATGGGAACGCCCTGGCGTGCTTTAGCACCGCATTATCAAAAAATCATTCTGTATGGCTCCGGGAAGCAGGATATTCAGTTTACCTATGATGATGGTTTCAAAAACCAAACGATCAGCAAACCTTTTGAAGGCCTCATTCCCAATCTTCAGCGCCGTTTTAATAAGGCTGATATTTGGCTGAAGGAAGAATTTTCGCGCTATTTATCCGAACGTCCATGTGAAAGCTGTGGTGGTAAACGCCTTAAAGCTGAGGCTCTTTCGGTTAAAATTGATGGCCTTGATATCGCCCAGGCCAGTCGCTTATCAATCATTGCCGCCCGCCGGTTTTTTGCTGGTGTCGAGAAAACCCTCACCCCCAAACAACGGAAAATCGCCGAACGCATTGTGCGTGAAATCGATGAACGTTTGGAATTTCTGATTGATGTTGGTCTGGATTACCTCACCTTATCACGAAACTCACGTGGTTTGTCGGGGGGGGAAAGTCAGCGCATCCGGCTGGCTTCTCAAATTGGCTCACGTTTAACCGGGGTTCTCTACGTTCTTGATGAACCATCAATCGGCCTGCATCAACGGGACAATCAGCGCTTATTGGAAACCTTAGAACGGCTGCGGGATCTGGGAAATACAGTCATCGTGGTTGAGCATGATGCAGATGCCATTCTCAACGCTGATTATCTGCTTGATCTTGGACCCGGGGCGGGTCTTCATGGTGGCTCAGTTGTTGCTCAGGGGACTCCCAAACGGGTAATGGCTGCTGGGAAAGGGCTGACGGCCCATTATCTCACCGGTAAGAAAATGATCCCGGTTCCTCATCAGCGACGTCTTCAATCGATCCATCAAAGAACTATAACAGGTGATGCGGTTGATGATCATGATGATCAGGACGTCCAATCGATCACCCTTAAGGGAGCGCGAGCCAATAATCTGCGTGATCTTGAGGTGGTCTTTCCTCTGCGTTCTTTTATCTGTGTGACCGGGGTTTCGGGTGGCGGTAAATCCACTCTGGTGATTGAGACCCTTTACAAAGCTCTCGCCCGGAGCCTGAATAATGCCCGTGATATCCCCGGTGATCACGATTTTTTAGAGGGTACAGAGCATATTGATAAAGTGATTGATATTGATCAATCCCCGATTGGCCGCACGCCACGCTCCAATCCGGCGACCTATACCGGAGCTTTCACACCCATACGTGATTGGTTTGCCGAACTTCCTGAATCGCGGTCAAGAGGATACAAAGCCGGACGCTTTTCGTTTAATGTCAAAGGAGGTCGGTGTGAAGCCTGTCAGGGTGAAGGCATGCTCAAAATTGAGATGCATTTTCTCCCTGATATTTATGTTGAATGTGATCAATGTAAAGGGCGACGTTACAACAGAGAAACATTAGAAATTAAATTTAAAAACAAATCGATATCTGATGTTTTAAATATGACAGTTGAGGAAGGGTCTTCGTTCTTTCAGGCTATTCCGGCAATACGTAATAAAATTGAAACTCTGAGAAAAGTCGGGCTTGGATATATCAAAATTGGCCAGGCTGCGACCACGTTATCGGGTGGTGAGGCTCAGCGGGTCAAGCTGGCCAGGGAACTGGCCAAACGGGCAACCGGGAAAACGGTCTATATTCTTGATGAACCAACCACCGGCCTGCATTTTGATGATGTACGTAAATTGCTTGAGGTTTTGCATGCCTTGGTTGATCAGGGAAATACGGTGATTATCATTGAGCATAATTTAGAAGTGATCAAGACGGCTGACTGGGTGATTGATCTGGGGCCGGAAGGTGGTGATCGCGGTGGAAAAATTGTCGTGCAAGGAACCCCTGAGCAGGTGGCAGCAACCTTAGAAAGTTATACTGGCCAGTTTCTGGCCCCGGTTCTCAAGCCGTCTCAGTAAAAACCCGGTTTATCGGGCATCTGGCATTGATCAATCATTCATCAGCGGGATCATGAATGCCCGGAAAAACCGGTTCATTTTTCCTGACGTGGAATGCCAAGACGCGCCCGGGCTGCCTTGATGAGCGGATGATCTTCGGCTGATTGTTCATCATCAGCGGGGGGATCAGCAGCCAGGGCTGTTGCTGCATCGGTAGCGGCATCTCCGGCCAATGTACTTTTCATCAGTCGCTCAGCCAGTATCCCGTCGGCCAATTCTGCCGATACATCAGGAGTTCCCTGAGACATTTGCCGTTGTGCGGTTTCAACTGTTGAGTGTGACCATCTCCAGGAAATTTCTGCTTCCTGGCCCGGCCGGAGGTTGGGCCAGTCGATACTGCCTTGCCGTGCTCCGGTCTCAGTTTCAATAAATGGTACGGAAATGGATCGCGGCACACCCATACCATCCAGCAGTTTTACATGTATTTCTTCGGGATACAGGTCTTCAGATACCAGAATGATTCGCCGACATCTGGTTGGCAAAAAAACCGGAAAGAGCAGAGAGTTTTGGGATTTCGACAAGCTGCTCTTAAATTCAAAACCCTCATTGAGCCGAATTCTCTCCCCTTCACGCAGTGTTCGTGGCAAGCGAAATGCTAAATTGAGTGCGCGTGCCTCATGGAGATGAACTTGGGGTGTTATAAAATGATTGTCATGAACATCTCCATACTCCGGATCATAATCCACCCTGTAGTTCCAGCCTGAGAGCAACCCCTCACCGCTGATTGATGTTGGTTGATGGACATATTTTCGGGTATGTAAGACGTTTTGCCCATTCAGCAAAGCCTGATACAAACAGCTTTCATAAACTGTCACCTGTGCTGTGGTTGTATCATGGGCAGTGAAAACAATCCGGGTGGTGTGTTCAATAACCTGAAAACCATGACGCCGTATTGCCAGCAACCGTATCCAGAGACCACAGGCACCCATCGCTAAGAGAGCCGCCCCGCCAGCCAACAGGAAATCCCCGCCCTGCCGATAGGCCATCACGGCCAGACAGACCATCAGAAGTGTTGCTCCGATTAAGTCTGAACCACGCCAAAACCAAGGCCAGACGGACGAACAGGGGTTGAGTAAAACGATCTTCTTCATGGTGCCAGTCTACGCCATTATTGAAAAACCATCTTTATACAACCTTTATTTGAAATATATTGACAAAATCCTGCAACGGTCAATTCGCGGTAAGATCACTGGCCCGGATCTCTGTTGGCACAGATATCTCATATCTGTATTTCAATATCCGGTATGACGAAAGATCAGAAACAGGCAATCCCAACCGGCCTTTATGAAAACAGAATATTGAAAATGAGTTTCTCCCCTCATATCTGGCTGTTGACTGATGGTAAAATTGGTGACCGTGTCCAGTGCCTGGGTGTGGCTCAGGCATTGGGAGGCTCTTACGAAGAGCGGATTGTTTCACCCCCCCCACCCTGGCGTTGGATTATGCCCTATGGACCAGTCCCGTGGTCAGACCACCCCCAAAACACCCGAAGCCCCATTGCATCACCCTTTCCTGATATCGTCATTGGATCAGGCCGCTCTACGATTGCCTATATTCGCCTGATCAAGGCCAATAAAAACGCTAACACATTGACAGTCATTCTAAAGGACCCAAGAGTATCGCCTGATGTTGCCGATATCATCTGGGTCCCGGAACATGATCCCTTGCGTGGCGATAATGTCATCGTGACACCCACGTCACCCCATGGCATCACCCAGGAGATTTTGGACCAACGTCGCCATGCTCCTCTGCCACCGATTGTGAATCTTCCCAAACCACGTATCGCAATCATTCTCGGGGATCCGACCAATAAAACATTCCGGCCCGGCAAAACAATTAAACTCCTGGTAACCGGTATTCGCAGATTGGCCAGTCAGGTGGGCGGTTTCATGCTCACCTCATCACGCCGAACCCCGCACCGGGTTATGCAGGCAGTCATTGAGGCCATCGGCGATCATCCGGCCTGGATTCACCAGGACCTCTCTGGTCCTCCCGATAGCAACCCCTATCTGGATTTACTGGCGCATGCCGATGGAGTGGTGGTCACCGGCGATTCTCATAATATGGTCAGCGAAGCCCTGATCACCGGCCGACCGGTATCAGTTTTTCGCCCCAACGGGCATAGCCGGAAATTGGCTGCTTTTGTTGACCGGCTGGAACAAGCCGGCCAGGTAAGGCGCTTCGATGGCAGATGGTATGGCGATGGCCGTTTTACCCCTGTGAATGCAACCATCCTGATTGCTGAGGCAATAAAAGCAGCTTTCAGACAAAAAACTCTGATCAATCAGGATCAAACCGATTCATCAAAGCCGTTTCCTGATTGATCAGAACAAGCCGTGATAACCGAAGATAATGATTATAAAGTGATTGGCTGGTCAGGAAAACTCAACTGTTCGCGGGCCCGCCACGCATCAGTGACATAATTCAAAACGATTGAAGAACGGACCCCGGAAATTGTTCTTTTCTCAAAGCCATGCCATGTGTCAGCAGCCGGAACAAAAACCATCGCACAATTAGGACCAAAAGGTGAGCGACCAACATGCTCATCCTGGGTAGCATAAATATCGGTCCCCAGGGTATCATGGCCCGGACCATCGGATAAATAGATCAGGACCGTCAATCGCTTGACACCAATATCCGTATGGGGTTCGAGCCAGAAGCCATCGGTATCCTGAGCATATTCCATTCTCAGATAGGTCCCCGCAATATCGGCACCAAAAAAGGTCGCTATCCGGGCCGTCATATCCGGCTCCTGAAAAGCGGTCGCCACCAAATCACAGACGTTATAGGTCTGACGATTGGTTAAATCAAAATAATTACGCGAAGAATTATGCATTTCTCTGGTTCCGGAAACACCCCCTAAATTAGCCACAGTAAAGGGAAGCTGTTGCAGATCAGCCAAAACAGCGGAAGGAAAAACATCCCTTAAATTCCAATGTCGATAGGGCGTATCATTGGATGATGCCCGGTCCAGACATGAAAAAAAAGTCTCTTTGACCGATGCTAACGCATGTGTTGTGTTCATAAAATCAATATTCCTTAAAAAGCCGATGCCACGTGATTTCAGTGTTTCGGTATGTTTTTCACTTGGCCATATGTTAAAAAATGCTAAATTACTTCGGGTCGTTAAAATAGTCAAAGTTCGGGGACGACCCGACACAGTCGAAATATCTATGATATCTGTTCAAGACCAATATCATGAGCCAATGATGGAGTATATATAATGGGTTCGATTCTTCAGTCCCTGCCCCGCACATTGTTGCTGGGTTTTCTTTTACTGATTGTTATGATTCTGGTGGTGGGAGAAGTGACATATCCACCGGGGTTTGATTATGCCTATTTCGCTTTTTTTCTGCGCTGGTTACATGTTTTATCCGGGATTATGTGGATTGGACTGTTATGGTATTTCAATTTTGTGCAAATCCCCAATATGGGCAAAATTCCTGCAGATCAAAAACCAGCCATCAGTAAGGTGATTGCCCCGGCTGCTTTATTTTGGTTCCGCTGGGCAGCCATCGCCACCCTCCTGACCGGTCTGTTGCTGGCCTGGATGAATGGCTATTTGATTGATGCCCTGACCTTGAGCCTGAGTGGCGGTATTCTTGTCAATAAAAACTTTGCGATTGGCATTGGCATGTGGTTGGGAATTATTATGGCAATCAATGTCTGGCACTTTATCTGGCCCAATCAGAAAAAGGCTCTGGGAATTGTCCAGGTCGGACCAGAAGAGCAAGCCGCAGCAGCACGAAAAGCGATGCTGTTTTCGCGAACCAATACGGCTCTTTCCATTCCGATGCTGTATGCGATGGTTTCTGCTCAGAATCTGTATTACTAAAAAGCCGCCCGGGGCCTCAGCTGTGACCGGGCCAGCTTTCTCTGAGAACGAACAAAAAACCGGGGCCTCTGTTTAAGGGGTCCCGGTTTTTGTGAAGCTAAGACGTTGTTGAAGCCTCTTTGCGCTCACGCCGGAGCTGAAAAACCGATAGCAAAGGGGCAGCAATAAAGATTGATGAATACGTCCCGACAAACACACCCCACATCATAGCAAAGACAAAGTCATGGATCACCGGACCACCGAAATAAAATAAAGCCAGCAAAGCCAACAACGTTGTCAGGCTGGTCATGGCGGTGCGGGACAGAGTCTGATTGGTGCTTAAATTGAGCAAATCCCCCAGCGGCATTTTACGAAATTTGCGTAAATTTTCACGAATACGGTCATACACAACAACCGTATCATTGATCGAATACCCGGCAATGGTGAGAATCGCCGCAACAGTGGAAAGATTAAATTCTAACTGTAACATGGCAAAAATACCAATCGTGGCAATCACATCATGGGCCAGAGCAATGACGGCACCAATACCAAACTGCCAACCATCAAAACGCAGCCAGATATACATCAACATCGCAGCAAGAGAGCAAAGAACCGCAGTAATCCCGGCCTCAATCAGTTCACTCCCCACTTTCGGCCCGACAAATTCAGTCCGCCGATAATCCAGATCATCGCCCAACATCGATTTGACCTTACCGGTAGCGGCCAGCTGGGATTTTTCATCCCCGGATTGACGTTGAATTTTGATTAAAATATTTTCCGGGGCTCCAAATTCCTGAATTTCAATCTCTCCCAGTTCCAGTGACTGGAGTTGCTCTCTGACAATGCTGAGATCCGGCTGATCAGGAAAAACCACATCAATCATGATCCCACCGTCAAAATCAATGCCGTAATTCAGGTCCCGGACAGCATAAGAAATGATCGATGCCAGAATAAACAGCGTCGATAGAATGAATGTCAGCTGACGCAAACCGAAAAAATCGATTGTGGTTTGAGCCGGAATAAAAGAAATCGGTTTCCAGTGCATGAGATCTATTTCAAAACTGAGTAAAAAGAGAAAAAGAGAGCAAAAATCCGCTTCTATGAACGGGTATTTTTAAATCGGTATCGAAGAGGGTTTGGCTTTCCTGAGCCATAAGACCACCATCATCCGGGTGATCACGATTGCCGTAAACATGGATGTCATAATGCCTAAAGACAAGGTGACGGCAAATCCCTTGACCGGCCCTGAGCCAAAACCATAAAGCAAAATAGCCGCAATCAATGTGGTCACATTGGCATCAATAATGGTTTTGAGTGCTTGTCGATAGCCGGATTCAACGGCATTGATCGGGGTACGTCCAGATCGAATTTCCTCACGAATACGCTCGAAAATCAGAACATTGGCGTCAACCGCCATACCAACAGTCAGAACAATTCCGGCAATTCCCGGTAAGGTGAGTGTTGCTTGCAAGGCCGATATCGCCCCCAATATCAAAAATAAATTCAAAACCAGAGCAATATCAGCAAGCAACCCAAAGAAGCCATAAATCACCGCCATAAAGACCACCACCAGGACAAAGCCGATGATGCAGGCAATCTGACCTGCTGCAATCGAGTCGGCTCCCAGGCTGGGACCAACGCTGCGTTCTTCTAATATCGTCAGCGGTGCCGGCAACGCGCCAGCTTGCAGCAGCAAAGCCAGATCATTGGCTTCATCGACTGTGAAACGTCCGGTGATGATTCCACTTCCACCCAAAATGGGTTGCAGGATACGTGGTGCACTGATCACCGCATCATCAAGGAGAATAGCCAGCCTTTTGCCGACATGATCCTGGGTTACTTTGCCGAATTTTTTGGCCCCGATAGTATCAAAAGTAAAAGAAACCACGTATTGACCACTGGTCTGATCAAAGGTTGGGGCAGCAGTTTTCAGGCGATCACCGCTCACCTCAACCCGCTTTCGAACGATATAATAAGGCTCTTCGGGATTATTGAGATCATCATTGGGGACCAGCATGGCTCCGGCCGGCAGGACCTTTCCTCTTTCCTCATAAAGAGCCGGAGTCGTGTCATCGAGCAAATGCAATGTTAATTTAGCGGTACGTCCTAAAAGGGACTTGACCCGTTCGGGATCACGTAACCCGGGCAGCTGGACCAAAATCCGGTCTTCCCCCTGGCGTTGAATAGCCGGCTCCCGGGTGCCGGTCTCATCAATGCGGCGGCGAATAACCTCGATTGATTGCTGAATGGCTTCGGTCTTGATCCCGCGTAAGGCTTCCGGGCTAAAGCCGATCTCAATCACCGCATCATTTTCGCTCCATTCAAGCCCCTGCTCCAAAGACAACAAAGCGGCCCGTGCATCAGCAATCCGGGCCGGATCACGAATCTCAACCGTGGCTTTCTGACCTTTGGGACCAAGACCGGTATAGCCAATCTTCTGGTTACGCAAAGCAACCCGCATGGCATCAATCAATCCGTCAATGCGCTCACGGATCACATCTTTCAGCCCCACCTCTAACAGCAGATGGGAGCCTCCCTGAAGATCAAGGCCGAGATTAACTTGCTTTTCACCCAGCCAGTCAGGCAACAAAACAGCATGATCTTTGGCCAGAAAATTGGGCAGCGCAAAAACCAATCCTATGATGCAAAGACCCAGGGCTGTAACGACTTTCCAGCCGGAAAAATGGAGCATTATTTTGTTTTCCGTTTACGCGTCCGTGAACTGCTGCTTGTGCGTCTTGTCGTTGTCCGGGTTTTAGCGGATTGATCAACAGATTGACCAACTGGTTGCGGTTTATTGAGGACCTCAGTGATGGCATGACGCAATACCTTTACCCGCACCTTTTCGGCAATCTCAATCGTAATTTCGGTATCATTATCGACTTTGGAAATTGAGCCAATGATGCCGCCGCTGGTTACAACTTTGTCCCCGCGCCGGAGAGCCTCAACCATTTGTCTGTGCTCTTTGAGTTTTTTATTCTGGGGACGAATGAGCAGAAAGTAAAAAACGACAAAAATCAGCAGAAGTGGCAGGAGAAAACCACCAAATAAATCAGCCCCGGTTGCAGCACCACCGGTTTGGGCATGGGCGGGAGAAACCAAAAAATCGGCAAAAAATCTATCTAAAAATGTCATGCTTAGCTACCATTATCGATCTGTCAGGGGAGTGTCCGGCGCAGACTATAGCTTCCTGTGAAGGTTTTGCAACTCCGGCCGGGTAAAAATACTCTCTCACGCCCTGACCTGGATGATTGATTCCTGATGGTTGATTTTTATTTCGTTCAATTCAAAATTTTTTCAAGACAAAATTTCTTTATAAGCACTCTCCTTATAAATAATTTCCTTATAAACACTCTCCCCTGAATACTGTTTTCAACTGTATACTATTTTCTAAAGCCCAATCATCACGATCCTCTGAATCATCGACCATTTTTGAATAATTGACGATGAAAATGAACGGATTATGATCGCTGCCATGCGTGATCCAATTATTCAGGCAGCATCACTCGCGATGTCTTCTAGTGACCAGACAAGCGACTCATCGAATGCTGTTTTGCTCAAACGTATTGCTGAGGCCCTGGAACGTTTGGCGCCTCCTCCGCCATCGCCACCGGATATCGGCCATGCTGATGCGTTCGTCTGGCAATCCCGGCCCGGTTATTTACGGGCCATTGAGAATACCCATTCGATTCCCATCAATCTCCTTAAGGGGATGGATGACCAAAAAGAGCGTCTGCTCACCAATACCCGGGTTTTTGCTCTTGGCCATACGGCCAATAATGCCTTGTTATGGGGGGCACGGGGAACCGGAAAAAGCTCTCTCATTAAATCAGTATTTGACGCCGTTAATGCCCGGTGTGCCAAAAAAAAGCGGTTGGCATTGATTGAAATTCAGCGCGAAGATATCACCACCCTACCCGATTTATTGCATTGTTTGCGCCAGACAACCCGGCGCTGTATCCTTTTTTGTGACGATTTATCCTTCGGCACATCTGATACCCATTATAAATCGCTGAAATCGGTTCTTGATGGTGGCATCGAAGGACGACCGGATCATATCTTATTTTACGCGACCTCTAATTTACGCCACCTGACGCCACGTGAGGATGATGAGGCCCGGAGTCCTCTTGCCCCGGTTGATGCCATTGATGAAAACATCTCACTTTCGGATCGTTTTGGTCTCTGGATTGGCTTTCATTCGCTTGATCAGGAAACCTATCTTGAAATTGTGGACAGCTATGCCCGGGCCTATGGTTTGAACATTCAACCAGAAAAAATGCGTGCCGAATGTCTGGAATGGGCCCGGTCACGCGGCGCACTCTCCGGGCGGGTAGCCTGGCATTATATCCAGTTTCTGGCCGGTCGCCTCAAAAAGCCGTTGGTTATAGAAAAATAATACCCGTTACAATATTAAACGCCTGAAAAAAACCGGTTCATCAACCGAGTTGATCGGCAAAATACTGACCAATCTTCTGCGGCGTTCCGAGCCTGGCAGCCCAATAGCTTTCAGTGAGCAACCGCCCCAGCTTATTGCCGGTTTTCGTCACCCGATTCCACCGGAATCCCTGATCATAATGAGCATCAATAATCTTACGTAACCGGGAGGCGTTGTTTTTATTTTTGGCCTGATCATGGGTCCGGAAAGAGGAAGGACGCAACAACAGGCTGGTGGAACGTTTTTGGCCGGCTATTGGTTCAAACCCGGCAAGACCGGCGGTTGCCACCAAAGTCTCGAAATTAAAATTGAAAATATGCCCGAAATGAAAAATATTTTTGACTGATTTGCTGCGACAATACTGCTCAATATCCGGCACTTCGAGATGAAGAACCCCGTCTTCAGACAGCCAGCGACGCACAATACCCAGGGCCTCAATCGGTGAGGCCATATGTTCAAGAACATGATTGGCGCGAATAAAATCGAATTGCTGAGGGGCGAAAAGATCCGCACTCAGGGAAGCCATTTTTACATTAAGGCCCAATGTCTCACGGCAATATTCAACATAAGCCTGATACGGTTCAATGCCATATGTTGTCTTGCCTATCTTATCGGCAAGATAGAGAAATTCACCGCTACCAGAACCCAGATCAAGAACAGTATCGGTGGTTTTCATCACATCGCCAAAACGGATCATTTGCTGGTAGGCACCCTTGAAATTCCTGTAAATCTGGCGTTTGCGCGGTATATGTGCTCCCTTATACGTAAGACGGTATTGATCGGTATAAAAACGCATCAACGTGGTTTCATCAGGGACAGGGTTATTACAAATCAGACCACAACCCTCGCATAAACGAGTCTCAAGAGGGTGTCCGTACCGATCATATTGAGAGACCGGGGTCCATTGTTCCCCGAGACAAAGAAGACATTCCATTACAATTCCTCAGTATTACAATTCCTCAGTATTGAGAAAATATCATATATTGAGGGCCGCAAGACTTAAATCAGATACCGCCGGGGATCGACCGGCTGAGCCCGCCGGCGCAATTCAAAATGAAGCTGTGGTTTCGAGACATTACCGGTTGCCCCGACCTCTGCCACGACCTGGCCTTTTTTTACTTTCTGACCGCGCTTGACGAAAATTTCGCGGCACTGAGCATAAGCGGACGTCCAGCCATCGGCATGTTTCACAATCAGCAAATTACCAAATCCCGGCAATTCATTGCCAACATATACAACAACACCATTTTGCGCCGCCCGGATATCAGATCCTGATTGAGCGGCAATATTAATGCCATCATTAAAACGGCCACCGGCCTGCTTACCATAGGGCAAAATGACCCGACCACGTACGGGCCAGGAAAACCCTTTGCCGGCCAATTTCGGAGGCGAAACCGCCTTTGGCCGGGGAGGCTTTGATTGAATATTTTTCGGTCGGGGTTTGGGTCTTTGGGCCTCAGTACTCCCGGTTGGACCGGTATTCCTGATATCCTGAATTCTGTTACCAGATTGTCTGATCGGTTTTTTTTCTTTGGCTGCCTGCCCGGACAGAGAATCTTGACTCTTCGATGACTGAGCAGGCGGTGACAAAACAACCGGCGGTGGCAGTTTAAGACGTTGACCTTCCCGGATAACTGCGTTGCCGGACAAATTATTGAGCTGGATCAAACGATACACATCAACACCGTGTCGGCGGGCAATCCCATAGGCTGTATCTCCCTTTGAGACCCTATATACTCTGGATTGCGGGGCCTCAAGACGCTGACCTGGCTGAAGAATATAAGGCGGTTTGAGATGGTTGACCTTAATAAAATCGCGAAGGACCAGACCATGACGTTGCGCCAATCCGTAAAGAGTATCCCCCTTAGACACGGTGATGATCCCCCCCGGCCCGGTAGCTTTTTTTTCTTTACCCTGAGGTTTGGGATCGCCCGGAAGATTGGGATGCTCATCCCAGAAATAAACATATTTCTCACAAGCCCCGGAAAGACCCGCCAACACACTAAACCCAACCAGGCAGATCATGCGGGTGATGCGCCTGTATATTTGAGAATGCAAAAAAAAGGACACAAATGTCTTTGTCATATCTTTTTTATCACATCACGGTATTTCTTACCGGGTGTTCCTGTGCCTTTTTGCCTGTGTTTTTTTCCTCAGCATTTCCCTCAATCAGAGGGACAAAACGAACCGAGAGAATCGACTGATGGTCAAACCCATCCTGGGTACGCCGGACTTGTAAAATCTGTTGTTCACCGTAAATATCACCCACAGGAACCACCATGACTCCCCCTTCAGCCAGTTGATCAGCAAGAACAGGCGGAACATCAACCGCCGCCGCGGTCACAATAATCCGGTCAATCGGGGCTTGCTCTGGCCAGCCACGACTGCCATCGCTATGGCGGGCCACGATATTGGTCAAATGGAGAGTCTTAAAATAACTCTGGGCACGTAGAAAAAGGTCCCGGTGTCGCTCAATACTATACACCCGCCGACACAGCCGGGATAAGATAGCGGCCTGATACCCCGAACCAGTGCCAATCTCAAGACAACGGGGATTGCGATCCTCCAGATCCAGTGCCTGAGTCATCACCGCAACCACCAATGGTTGGCTGATTGTCTGGCCACAATCAATCGGAAGAGCCACGTTATCATAGGCCCGGCCATGGAGAAATTCGGGCAGAAAAACCTCACGTGGTGTGCGTTCAATTGCTGAGAGCACCCGATGATCACTCACACCCCATTTGCGCAATTCCATCAATAAACTGATTTTGCGAGTCGCAAGAGCGTCCTGATCAATCATCCTTTACTCTTTACCCGCATCAAAGGGCTCCGATCATTTTCATCCCGCCCATATAAGGCTGGAGAGACAGCGGAACCAGCACCGATCCATCTGCCTGTTGATAATTTTCAAGGACAGCAATCAATGTGCGGCCAACCGCCAGCCCTGAGCCATTTAAGGTATGAACATAATCAAGAGCACCCCCCTCAGAACGCCGGTAACGGGCTTGCAACCGCCGGGCCTGAAACGGACCACAGTTAGAACAGCTGGAAATCTCCCGATATCCCCCCTGCCCTGGTAGCCAGACCTCAATATCATAGGTTTTTTGAGCCGAAAAACCCGTATCCCCGGAACATAATGTAACAACCCGGTAAGGCAGCTTTAATTGCCTGAGAACCTCTTCTGCACAAGCGGTCATCCGCTCATGTTCATCAGCTGACTGTTCGGCTGTGGTGATGGAAACCAGCTCCACCTTGCTGAATTGGTGCTGGCGGATCATACCATGGGTATCCTTACCGGCAGCCCCGGCTTCCGAACGAAAGCAGGCACTGTAGGCCGTCAACCGTATGGGCAATGCATCGGCTGTCAGAATGGTTCCGGCAACCATATTGGTCAAAGAAACTTCTGCGGTTGGAATCAACCAATGGTCACTTCCTGCTTTGAACAAATCCTGAGAAAATTTCGGGAGTTGGCCGGTCCCGTAAAGAGCATGGTCCCGTACCAAAGAAGGTACATAGGTTTCAAGATAACCAAAACGTTGGGTATGCAAATCAAGCATGAACGCTGCCAGAGCGCGCTCAAGCCGTGCTAAAAGTCCTTTGAGAACAACAAAACGTGCCCCGGACATGGCCGCAGCAGCTTCAAAATCCATCAAACCTAAACCACGACCAATATCGGCATGATCCCGGGGGGTAAAATCAAAATCAGGAAGCTCGCCAATCCGGCGTTCCTCACGATTGGAGGTTTCATCCGGACCATCAGGAACATCGGCAGAAAGTATATTGGGCAATTCAGCCAGACGAGACTGTAAGTGCTCCTCAATCGAGGTAACTTCTGTTTCCTGATCACGCAGACCATCCTTAAAAGAGGCCACCTTGGCTTTCAGGGCTTCGGCCTGATCATGCTGGCCGGAACGCATCAAAGAGCCAATTTGACCTGAAAGGGTATTGCGCTGTTCCTGTAATGACTGAACGGCGGCTTTGGCTGTGCGCAACTGGCTATCAAGAACCAGAATATCCTCTGCAACCGGCGGTAAACTGCGCCGTTTCAGCTCTGCATCAAAAACAGCAGGATTGTCACGTATCGTCTTAATCGGATGCATGGGCACATAATCAATGCAAAACTGACGCTAAAATACGAAATAAAAACCAGAAGGATGATTGAGGAAGATCACTTAAAAAGCAACATCAGAAGAATCCTTTTTATCCTCTGAATGCTGCTTTGCGGAACGTCGGCGTTCCATGATGCTGACCGAAAGAACAGACAACTCATAGAGCAAAAAAATCGGGATTGCCAAGCCGATTTGGCTGATCACATCGGGAGGAGTCAAAATGGCGGCGGCAACAAAGACCAGAACCAAAGCATATTTGCGGCCACTTTTTAAGAAAGCCGCAGTGAGGATTCCGGCGCGCGCCAGAAGAGTCAATAAAACCGGCAGTTGAAAACTGACTCCAAAGGCGAAAATAAGGCTCATGACCAGGCCTAAATATTCATTCACTTTTGCTTCCAGCTGGATGGGAAGAACCCCTTCTCCGTTTCCGATCTCAAAACTGAGGAAAAACCGCCAAGCCAATGGAAAGATGACATAATATGCCAATGATGCCCCAAGAAAAAACAGCACAGGTGTTGAAATGAGAAAGGGAAGAAAAGCCCGTTTTTCGTGAGCATAAAGACCCGGAGCCACAAATATCCATATCTGAACCGCAATAACAGGAAAAGCCAACATAAACGCCGCAAAAAAAGCCACCCGTAAATAGACAAAAAAGACTTCCGTCAAATCAGTGTAAATCATCCGGTAATCATCACCGCGTTCGGCCAGGACCATCGCAAGAGGCCGAACCAGGAATTCATAAATATCTTCGGCAAATACAAAGCTGATCCCAAAAGCAATCAATAAAACAGCAAGCGACCATATCAGGCGGTTACGCAATTCAAGCAAATGCTCCATAGGGGACATAAAGCCACCCTCTGCGTTTTCAGTAATCGGCGTGTCGATTATTGATGATGCGGAAGATTTTTTGTCGCCGGGGGAAGGTGACATCATGGACTGCCTGATTTTTTATCTGATTGTGGCCCTCACGGAGAAGATGCCTCCGGTTTTTCTGGCTCACGGGTCGTTTTTTTTAGGGTCGATTTTTCAGAAGGCGGCGTCTGCCTGCCTTGATCCATCCTTGTATCAGCAGGAACAGTTTCTTCGGCCTGATCACCGCCAATCCTGTTGATCTGCTCAAAGGTGGCCGGGTGATGATCATCCCGGGTATCAAAATCAAGGCTGTTATGAAAATCGCGGGCCATCTGGCGAATTCTTCGCGTCCATCTGCCAAGGAGGCGCAGAGCATGGGGAAGATCACGGGGTCCAAGGACAACCAGAGCGACCACTGCTGCTAAAACAATCTCAGTCCATCCGATATCAAACATTCATGCCAGGCGGGTTGAGCACAAAAATTTTCAAAGATCACTCTCGGCGTCAGCCTTTTTACGGCGGTCGATTTTCTTGGGTTTGTCCTCTTCGTCCTTTAAGCCATGTTTGAAATTCTTAATGCCCCGGGCAAGGTCACCCATAACACGGGGCAATTTTCCAGCCCCGAAGATAATCAGAACAATCAGCAAGATCAGGAGAATTTGATAGGGACCAGGGGTCATTGTTTGCATGCCTCCAGATTTCAACAAGCCACTCACAAAGAACAGCCTCTATTATGAGACAATTTTTCATAAAAAACCACAACCAACTGCTATGATTCATCCTCTTTCTTTGATTCAATCATCATTGTTGTCTCGTCATCATCAGATGAATCATCACGTTCCCGAAGATCTCTGGTGCTCTCAAATGGATTCCCTGTCATGTTACCTCTGTCATCTCCGCTGTCACCGTCATCAGGATCATGATCACCAGCCAGCGGTAATCCGAGGCTTTGGCGTTTGCGATTGGAAAAGCCATCATAAATTTCAGCTGCCGGACGTGCATCCAGAAAACCCGCCGCTTTGAGTTCAGCCAGATCCGGTAAATCAGAAACCGATTGCAGATAAAAATGATCCAGAAAGGCTTGTGTGGTTCCCCATGTCGTTGGTCTCCCCGGCGACTGGCGGCGGCCTTTAGGGTTGACCCAGCCGATTCGTGAGAGAATTTCCAGGGTCCCTCCGCTCACCGATTTGCCACGAATTTCCTCGATTTCAGCCCTGGTCACAGGCTGGTGATACGCAATGATTGCCAAAGTCTCGACAGCAGCTTGCGATAAATCCCGGCGCACTTCACGCTCTACACCAAGATACGGCATAACATCCGGGGCCGTCCGGAATGCCCAGCATGAACCCACACGCCGCAGATGGATACCACGGGCACTATAATGATCAGCAAGCTCGGCTGTTAATGCCTGAATATCACTGCCCGGAGGCAAACATTCGGCGATGCGTTGTTCGCTCACCGGTTCACTGGAAACAAAAAGCAATGCTTCCAGAATCCGTAAGGCAGATCCATCTTCGGTCATGATGATCCGCCAGAACCAGAATCAGAAGCGGCCTCACGCAGATAAACCGGTCCGAATAAATAATCCTGGCGGATATCCGCAGCCCCGCTCCTGGCCAGTTCTAAACTGGCCGCCAAACCCGAGGCCAAAACAGAACGTCGAACCAGGCAATCGTTAAGATCAGGGGTCAGAAGAGCCTGGAGATCAAACCAATCAGCCGTCCGGGCAAGCAACCGACCCAATGCTTTCAAAGCATCATCCATCGAACAAAGCTCGGTCGGGACAACCCGAAGAACCGAATGACCGGTTCTGACCGCACGCCGTTGGCCATATGCCCGCAACAGATCATAAAGGGTTACAGTATAAATTGTCGAAACATTGACGCTCAGATGCATCGGTTCGCCACGTCTGAAGATATCCTGGCCCAGCTGAGGACGCTCCATCAAAAGACGCCCAACTTTCTTTATGGCCTCATAGCGGCGCAAACGTAACGTCAAAATCGCCGCCATTTCAGTGCCGCTTATATCCTCTTCCTCATCATCCAGCTGTGGCAATAAAAGCCGTGATTTTATATATGCCAACCATGCGGCCATCACCAGGTAATCAGCCGCAATTTCCAGACGCATCTTCCCAAGCCGCTCAAT
Organism: Alphaproteobacteria bacterium; assembly: GCA_965199175.1. GTDB lineage: Bacteria > Pseudomonadota > Alphaproteobacteria. The sequence continues at coordinate 726,691 of OZ240684.1, read as the reverse complement.
GTAAGAAAGATACTGATCAGCCAAAGCCAATATCGATATATGACGCAGATCAATTTTTTGATCCCGGGCCATTGATAACAGGAGGTCAAGCGGGCCTTCAAAGCCCTCCAGATCAACCAGTAAGGCTTCATTGCTCTCCTCCTCCAGGGCCGGAGCACGAACAGCACGATCAAAATCATCAGGGGAACTCTCAGACATCACTCAATCCATCCGGTCAGGTATAAAATTCCCTGATATACCCAGGAAACCGGGGGCTCAATCAGTGTATAAAACGCATCAAACGGAACCCCAATGACCACGCCGATCAATGTAGGGATAAATAAAATTCCCAAAATAATCAGAAGGCCAAAGCGTTCAAGGGCCGCCCAATAACCCGCCAAAGGCGATGGTAACAACCCAACAATAATGCGACCACCATCCAATGGGGGAACCGGGAGCATGTTAAAAACAGCCAGAATGACATTGATGATCATCGCATTATGCGCATTGGCAAACAGCCACTCAGAAACCCCGGATTGGGGCGGTAACACAATCAGATGAGACAGCAAAGCCGCTGATATAGCCAGGATAATATTGGTCGCCGGACCAGCAACAGCAACCCAGATCATATCGCGCCTGGGATTCCTTAAATGGGCGAAATTGACCGGTACCGGCTTTGCCCAGCCAAAAATAAACGGCGCTTTGAGCAGAAATAATACAGAAGGTAAAATGATTGTCCCGAAACGATCAATATGCACCAAAGGATTGATGCGCGTCCGGCCCAGGTTTCGGGCCGTCTTGTCACCACACCAGAAAGCCACATAAGCATGAGCCGCCTCATGGAGGGTCACTGCCAGAATAACCGGAATGATCCATGTTGAAGCTGTATACGCACTATCAAACAGAGCGTGGATCATCTTGCACTCATGCCTGGTTGATGATTTGACGAATACATGTGTTTGCCTTTTGGCAGATTGGTCTTTTTATAAAAAGGTTTCAAGCCTCTGCCATTGTTCCAGCAATGCTTCACGCGATTCTGATGGTGATGACAAACGACGACGCGCATGAGCCAACCGCTCCTGAGTAGCCTGAGACAACGCCGGGGCCGATTGTACAACCAAACGGTTTTCTTCTAAACTGCCATTGCAAAAGAGAACAATGTCACAACCAGCAGCAATCGATTGCCGGGCCCTTTGATCAAATCCACCTTCTAAAGCCGCCATTTTGATATCATCAGTGATCAGAACACCATCAAAACCGATATGATCACGAATCACCTGGTTGATAACCTGTGATGAGACAGTCGCCGGCCGATGAGCATCATAATCGGTATAAAGAATATGGGCAGTCATGGCCCAGGGAGCATCAGCCAGATTCTTAAAAGGCACAAAATCAGACCTTTCCAGATCACTATATGCGGCGTCAACCACCGGTAATTTTTTATGGCTATCAACCAAAGCACGGCCATGTCCGGGAATATGTTTGATCACCGGAATGACTCCCTGGGTCATCATTCCCTCAGCCATAATCCGGCCCAGACAACTCACAACATCAGGATCGCCGGAAAAGGCACGATCTGCGATAATATCACTGGCCCCGGGGAGATAAAGATCAAGCAGAGGGGCACAATTCACATTGATCCCAAGCTCAGCCAATTCACAAGCCAGCAGGCGGCTGTTGACGGATACAGCATGTCTGGCAATATCCGGTGATTGTTCGTAGAGCCTGCCAAAAGCCGCTGCTGGTGGTGCAGAACGCCAGGGCGTATCGGGTGATGACCGGAGGCGCGCAACCCGTCCACCTTCCTGGTCAATGAGAATGGGCGCATCAGGCCGGCCAATACAATCACGCAATGCGGCGGTTAATGTACGCAACTGCCCGGGATCACGGCAATGACGGGCAAACAAGATAAAGCCGAGCGGATTATACTCTGCAAAAAATGCTCTTTCCTCAGCTTCCAGGACCGGACCCTGGCAACTCAGGATGACTGCACGTGGTGGCGTATTATCTTTTGACAACCAGGCACTCTTTCTTTTGAGCCGATAACTGACGACAGATTTTTTGAGCCGCCTCTTTTTCCAGACGACCAACCTGAATACGGTAATAAACCCCCTGTTCCTCAAGATCAGCCCGGACAATCTCTCCTTTCAAACCAGAAAGAATACCGGAAAATTCTTTTGACAGGGCTTTCCAGCCATTCTGAGCCGCAGTATCACTACGAAATGCTCCCAGTTGGACCCGGAAAAATTCCGGGCCAGGCACAACCGCAAGCTGATCCTGCTGAGTTGATTGTTTTTCAGCCAAAGAGTCACCCGCCGGTGAAACGCTCTTCGGGTGTTTTGATGATGAGGGTGTTTTTTCAGCAGTCGGTTGTTCATCTGGTGACGTATCAGAGGGTGATGTTTGCGGTAATATTGGTGGCGCAACGTCAGAAACATCCGATGATACCGGCAGATCGGGGGGTGTAATATGTTCCGGCATATCAGCAACAATCCGGGCAGTTTTACGATCTGTTTCACCCTTTGCGATTACAGGACTGACCGGAATTTCGGGAGGTGGCAAAAGACGTTCAACCGTTTCCTGCGGCGCACCATCAGGATCAAGATGGCCATAAATCAATTTATCCTGATGCGGGATATCAAGCCCCCCCGGGTCATCGGGTTTAACACGCACAGGACCCTCTTTGGCAACCACCAAAGGCGGTCCGGTGTCAGGATCAGGCAGATATTTCCAGAAAGCAAAATACCAATACCCCAGGCCACCAAGAACCAAAACCCCGTTCAATCCAACCAATGCGGTGATCCAACCGGTACGCCTGGGGCCAGTTTGGGAAGGCCCGTCACGGGTAAACTGGCGCAAACGTTCGGGATCGTAATCAGGCGTTGGATCATAATTCTGGGGCGTCTGGTCTTCAGATGAAGGAACAACGTCAGCATTTTCTGCCACCATATTTTCATCACGCTCGTTTTTATCAAAACGATCATCACCAACCGGAGCCATAACGTCACATTTCCTTTACTGGTTTCACACCAAAAATCCCAAGCCCTGAAGCAATAATATCACATATTGCCTGCACCAATGCCAGACGGGCATACGTCACCTTTGCATCATCAGGCAACAAAAATCTCAATCCCGGGTCTTCCCTGCCTTTGGTCCATAAAGCGTGAAACCCCGAAGCAATATCGTACAAACAGGATGCACAACGATGCGGTTCGCGTGCCTCAGCAGCCTGTTCCACCACCCTCGGCCAACCGGCCAGTTTTTTCATCAAAGCAAGCTCATCATCATCGGTCAAAATTGAGAAATCTGCCTGTAAAAGGCCCGGACGGCTGAGATCAGCATCAGGAAATGTTTCTCTGGCCAAACGAAACAGCGAATGACACCGCGCATGGGCGTATTGAACATAAAAAACCGGATTATCACGGGAGTGAGCAACTGCTTTTTCAAGATCAAATTCAAGGACCTGATCATTTTTGCGAGTCAGCATGATAAAACGTACCACATCCTTACCGACCCGTTCCACAGCATCACGTACGGTCACATAGCTCCCGGCCCGCTTGGACATTTTGACCGGCTTCCCGCCTTCGCTCAGATGCACCAAATCAGTTAAAACAACTTCCAGCCTGGTCTGACCGCCGGATAAAGCATCAACCGCTGCCTGCAACCGTTTCACATATCCTTTGTGGTCTGCTCCCCATATATTAACCAAAATATCATGACCCCGACGTATTTTATCATGATGGTACGCGATATCAGCCGCAAAATATGTCCAGGATCCGTCTGATTTTTTGAGCGGGCGGTCACAATCATCCCCAAAATGACCAGTCTTAAACAAAGCCTGTGGTCGCTCTTCCCAATCCTCTGGTTTTTTACCCCTGGGAGGATCAAGAACACCAACATAAATCAATCCTTGCTGTTCCAGCTGATTAAACACAGCCTCAACATGACCCTGAGCAGTCATATGATGCTCAGAAAAAAAGATATCATGATGCACCCCAAGCAGGGCCAGATCATCACGAATAACATCCATCATGGCTGCCACCGCTATCTTGCGTATTGGTCCACCCCATTGATCCTCACCGGCAGTACGCCATTGATCCCCATGCTGTTGGGCTACATCTTCCCCTACCGGGATCAGATAAGAACCGGGATACCATCCTTCAGGAATATTATCGATCTCTTCTCCCAGTGCCTGCCGGTAGCGCAGATAAACTGAGCGCGCCAGTGTATCAATCTGAGAACCAGCATCATTGACATAATATTCACGGGTAACCTGATAGCCGGTATATGCCAGCAAATTGGCAATGACATCACCAACCACAGCACCCCGGGCATGGCCAATATGCATGGGTCCGGTGGGGTTGGCCGAGACGTATTCGACATGAACCGATTGCCCCTGGCCAATTTTTGATTGGCCATAGGATGGGCCAGCCTCAAGAATTTCACGCAAACATGCCTGCCAAAATGCCGGCTTTAGACGGAGATTCACAAAGCCCGGACCGGCAATCTCGACATCAGAAACAGTGCTGTCTGTTTTCAGTCCGGCCTCAATCATTTCTGCAAGCTCACATGGTTTCCGACCGCTGGGTTTTGCAAGAACCATGGCTGCATTGGTCGTCACATCCCCATGCTGAGGATCACGGGTCACCTCAACCTGGATTTTCCGACTCCATTCCTTATTCTCCCGGATATCAGCAATCACATGCCTGAGAGTCTTTTCAATCAAATTTTCTAAATGTTTGAAATACATCGGGATCAAAAATACATTGGGGATTCAATATCTGAAATCTATGAGGATCAATGATTCAGTCATTGAAGATACAATAAAAATCATCAATAAAAATCATCAAGCCAGAATCAGCCCCGGCAGATACAGCAAAACCGGATCAATCATTCAAGATGAATCATGGATATGGTCAAAATGATCATACGCATGGATGATCCCTGCCTCAACCGGAAGCCTCCCGGAAGACTGATTGGCCATGATTCAATGTTTCACATATCACCCAAAATTTCGCTTTCAGGATTTTACAGGTCATTTTTGCGTGGCAACAGACTGGCAAATAGATATATAGTCTGGAATCGTCTGCTCATTTTCGTCAGAGTATCATTTTCCCACAGTGTCATTTTCTCACAGTGCCGCCCATTGCCCTGATATCATTTGCCGCCAATCTTAAACTTCAATCCCCGATCTTAAACCTGAATGATACCCTCTGCGACTCATGTCTTCATCTGTTTCTGATTCTGTGGCTGAGACGTCTGCGTCTGCAACGCCCCCCACCATCACATTAACCGAACGGGCAGCCCGCCGTATCACTGAGGTGGCCGCCCATCAAGGTCAGGATGGGGAGTTTCTCAGAGTAAGCGTCACCGGTGGCGGATGCCAGGGGTTTTCTTATCATTTTTCCTTTGATCAACAACTTCGCGAAGATGACCGGATTTTTGAAAAAGCCGCCGCCAGACTGGTCATTGATGAGGTCTCACTTGATCTTCTTGCCGGTTCTGAGATTGATTTTATCGAGGATTTGATGGGGCAATATTTTAAGGTCAATAATCCCAATGCTGTATCATCTTGTGGATGCGGGACCTCTTTTTCGATTTAAATTGAGGGGCATTAAATTGAGGTTTGACAGATGATCCTCACTCTCAGTCAGCCATATGAGGTTTTTCTGAGCACTCGATTCATCAACCGAAAAAACCGGAGCATCTGGTGAAAATTGCCTCCTGGAATATCAATTCAGTACGCGCCCGATTGCCATTATTGCTCAAATGGCTGCAATCGGAGGCTCCTGATGTTGCGCTTTTACAGGAAATCAAAGCTGTTGAAGCGGTTTTTCCCTATGCTGAACTTGATGAAGCCGGCTACATTATCGAGATTGCTGGCCAAAAAGGCTATAATGGGGTGGCTATTTTGTCCAAATCCCCTTTGGAGGATCTGCGTTATTGCTTACCGGGGGACGATTCAGACACCGCCGCCCGCTATATTGAGGCTACGGTGCCGTTTGGCCGTAGTATGATCCGGATCGTCAATATTTATGCACCCAACGGCAACCCGGTCGAAAGCGATAAATACCCCTATAAGCTGGCCTGGTTGGAGCGTCTTCAACAGCATATCAGACAGTTACTGGATTTTGAGGAACTATTGGTCATTGGTGGTGACTATAATGTCATTCCCACTGATGATGATGTTGCAGAACCAGAAAATTGGCGTGACGATGCCCTTGCCCGTCCGGAAAGCCGGGCCGCCTATCGTTCTTTGCTTCATTTGGGTCTCACCAATGCGGTCAAGACCTGCCTGCCGGAGCCTGGCCATTACAGCTTTTGGGATTATCAGGGCAGTGCCTGGCCGATGAATCGAGGAATACTGATTGATCATTTTCTGCTTTCAGCACAGGCTGCTGACCGGTTGGAGCGGGCCGGGATTGACCGGGAATGGCGGGGACAGCACAAAGCCTCTGATCATGTTCCTGTCTGGTGTATCCTTAATGAAGAGCCACCGGTTTAAAATCGACAGCCTATCCGGGCCGGAAAGATACCCGCAGTCCCCACAGTCCCCATAATCAACAGGATATGCCTGGGTTATGTGGCGCGCCCTGTAGGATTCGAACCTACGACCTACGGCTTAGAAGGCCGTTGCTCTATCCAGCTGAGCTAAGGGCGCGCAGGAGTACGGGGATGACGGGTGTAAAAATTGGCCGCATATGATTTGATGATCGCGCGCGGCTGATTGGGTTCTTGTACATGATATAACAGATTGGCTCGTTTGGCATAGGCAACAGCCTCGTCACATGTGGCAAAACGCAGACGAACCTGGCTGCTTCGGGTATCACCAGAACCGGTCCACCCCATCAGAGGGTCACGATACCGCCGGGATTGAGAGTGGAATTCAAGAACCCAGGGACGTCCATGCCCCCGACCCGACTGAGTGGGTGTTGCTGCCGGACGGTAAATACGCGCCTGTGCCATGTCACATCAGATCCTTCATCTTGGCAAAAGGTTCTTCCTCTTAGCACAGCTTTCTTAACGGATCACTTTTTATCTTGATGGATCATTTTATCTTGATGGATCATTTTGATGATCGGCGCGGTTTTTGACCGGCATTGTTTTTTGATCGGCATTGTGTCGAAAAATTGGGGTGGCTGATGGGACTTGAACCCACGACATCTGGTACCACAAACCAGTGCTCTAACCAGCTGAGCTACAGCCACCGCAAATATTCCGACTCTCACAAAACTGCAAAAGCCATCGCATTACCTAGCCCCCGGAGGGCAAAGACGTCAAGAAACGTCAATCAAAAACATCTCAGGGAATAAAAAAAGATTACGTCTTATCTCAACAGATACAGACATTTATACATTGATTATACATTGATTGCCGTATATGCGTTGATTGCCCGGTTATTTTCAAATATTTTTACCAGCGTTTCCCCAGATTTCCTCCAAACGCCGTTCACGCCCACATCCGCGATGATAGAGTGCGTAACGTATCGGATTTTTTCGATAATAATTCTGATGCTCTTCTTCGGCCGGATAAAATGGCATCACATCCATAATTGCCACCGCAATCAGACTTCCTTTGAGGACTCCGCTTTCTTCAAGCAAGCGGCGCGATTGTTCAGCCTGGGTTCTTTGCTGGTCATCATGGACAAAAATAACCGGTCGATATTGCGGTCCAAGATCACAAAATTGACCATCATCACGGCTGGGATCAATATTACGCCAGAAGAGATCAAGCAATGCGGAGTATGTAATTTCATCCGGGTCAAAAATCACCCGTAAGGCCTCGACATGGCCGGTCTCACCGCTGCATACGCGCCGATAATCCGGGTTTTTAACCGATCCTCCTGTATAGCCGGAAAATGTTGCTTTGACGCCTTTTATGGTGTCAAAAGCCGCTTCCATACACCAAAAACAGCCCCCGGCAAATGTGGCCTCAGCGCATCCTTTGGGAACATCAGGCAATGGATTGGTGGCTTGATGATCCGCAGATGGACGCGTGGGGGTCTTGAATGTTTGTGCCTGCACTTTTCCTCATCCTCTCTTTATTCCTGAATGATGATTGATCCTTTGAAGAAGATTCATATCCAGTTGAAGTTTCCAGGGACAATAATCCCGGTCTCGATTAAAAATTTAAGAAATGATAGAAGGGAATTGTGACAAAGATTAGATTATGTATATAAATAGAACCGGTTTGATCCTGATTGGGGGTTCCTGAGCGATGGGTATGGGGATGCGTGCCCTTCTCTTTGCTGGATTTTCTCTGTTGAGTTGACGGGATTAAGTTCATGAGCTTACGGAATTAAGCCTACGGAAATCGGGAAAAAAGACCAGCCAGGCTGAAACACTATACCGCCGGAAAGATATCAACGAAAAGTCTGTCTATACCCATGTTACGATTATCGCGAATGACCGATTACAGTGTTCTGGTCTTAAGCCGGATGGCCGACCAACCGGAGAAGTTGCTGACCGCAGCTGAGTTGGCTCATATGACCGCCCTGCCCGCGCCAACAGTCGCCAAAGCCCTGAAGATTTTGGCCCGGGGACATATCGTTGTTTCGGAGCGGGGCAGTTCAGGGGGATATCTTCTGGCCCATGCCCCAGCCGATATCACAGTCGGAACCATCATCGCAGCAGTCGATGGGCCGGTGGCTTTGGTTGCTTGTGCGGATGGTGTCGAGGGTCAATGCGCGGTCGAAAATCTATGCCCGATGCGGGGTCATTGGGATCCGCTCAACCGGGCGGTCTTTGATGCCCTGGAGTCAGTATCTTTGGCTGATATGATGGCTTCAGACTACTCTGTAACCCCAACCAGTGGCGGGACCAGCCAAAAAGCACCGGTTGAAAAAAACAGCCATCAGATATCACCTGTGAATATTTAAAAAGTGATTGTGAATTTTTGGATAAAGCAACCATAAAATAAAACAAATATAATACATTATAAAAAATCTACAATTGATTGATATATTAAGATAATTGAGAGTCTGATTCGGCTCAGATACTCAGCATCATGATCCGCTCCATCAATAGCTTGGGGAAGAAACTGTTTTTACTGGTAAAGGAGAAGCCATCATGGCGGCAACCGAACAAACCATCCAACAAGTCCGGGAGTTACAGGCTGGAAAGTATAAATACGGCTTTTCGACCGATATCGATATGGAATTGGCTCCCAGAGGTCTTTCCGAAGATATCGTCAGATTGATTTCAGCCAAAAAAGAAGAGCCACAATGGATGCTGGAATGGCGGCTGAAAGCCTATCGCTACTGGCAAACCATGGCCGAACCCGATTGGCCGAAACTCTCTTACCCGACCATTGATTATCAGGATTTATATTACTATGCCGCCCCGAAAAAGAGCGGCAACGGACCCCAATCACTGGATGATGTTGATCCAAAACTCTTAGAAACCTATCAAAAACTTGGCATTCCGCTGGCTGAGCAAGCCATTTTAGCCGGAGTCGAGGGTGCGAAAAAGGTGGCTGTGGATGCCGTTTTTGACTCGGTATCGGTTGCGACCACATTCAAAGAAGAATTGCGCCAGTGTGGGGTTATTTTCTGCTCAATTTCTGAGGCGATTAAAGACCATCCGGAACTGGTGCGCCGCTATTTAGGATCCGTGGTGCCGTATTCGGACAATTTTTATGCTACGTTGAATTCTGCGGTCTTTTCTGATGGCTCTTTCGTTTATATCCCGGAGGGAGTCGAATGCCCGATGGAACTTTCGACATATTTCCGCATCAATGCCGAAAACACCGGCCAGTTTGAGCGTACTTTGATCATTGCTGACCGGGGATCCAAAGTGAGTTATCTCGAAGGCTGCACCGCACCGATGCGTGATGACAATCAACTTCACGCCGCCGTGGTCGAGCTGGTTGCTCTTGAGGATGCTGATATTAAATATTCGACCGTCCAGAACTGGTATCCCGGTGATGAAAACGGCAAAGGCGGGATTTATAATTTCGTCACCAAGCGGGGAGCATGCCGGGGGGCGCATTCTAAAATCATGTGGACTCAGGTGGAAACCGGTTCAGCCATCACCTGGAAATACCCAAGCTGTATTCTGCAAGGGGATCATTCAAGCGGCGAATTTTATTCGGTGGCAATCACCAATAACCGCCAGCAAGCCGATACCGGTACAAAAATGATTCATATGGGTAAAAACACCCGCAGCCGTATTATTGCCAAGGGCATATCGGCCGGTAAAGCCGATCAGACCTATCGGGGGTTGGTACGTATTCTCCCCAAAGCGGCCGGTGCGCGGAACTTCACCCAATGCGACAGCTTGCTGATTGGTCATACCTGTGGAGCGCATACAGTTCCCTATATTGAATCCCGCAATGCCAGCAGCCAGATTGAGCATGAAGCCTCAACCAGCAAAATTGGTGAAGATCAACTCTTTTACTGCCTGCAACGAGGCATGGATGAAGAAGAAGCAGTCGGCCTGATTGTCAATGGTTTTTGTCGGGAAGTCTTACAAACATTACCGATGGAATTTGCGGTTGAAGCTCAAAAGCTGGTCAGCATTTCCCTTGAAGGCAGTGTTGGCTGAGTTTGGGGTCTCAGCCTATCTGTCACGATTTTGCTGTCATTGGGCTTATTTTTGGAATTTTTTGACGGAGGAATAAGAAAGAACATGGCCTTATTGGAAATTGATGCGCTCAAAGCAGAGATTGATGATAAACCCATTCTCAAAGGGATTGATCTCACGATTGAGGCTGGCCAAATTCACGCCATCATGGGACCCAATGGTTCGGGAAAAAGTACCCTCTCTTATGTTCTCTCAGGCCGGGAAGACTATGTGGTAACCGGCGGGAGTGCCCGGCTGGATGGCAAGGATTTACTTGATATGGAGGCTGATGAGCGCGCCCGGGCTGGTTTGTTTCTGGCGTTTCAGTATCCGGTTGAAATTCCCGGTGTTTCCAGTGCTGTTTTTCTCCGTCATTCCTATAACGCTCACCGCAAAGCCCGGGGGGAGGAAGAGATTGATAATATGGACTTCGTTAAACTGCTGCGCACCAAAGCAGCCGAGGTCAATATTGATGCTGATATGCTGAAACGTCCGGTGAATGTCGGCTTTTCCGGTGGCGAGAAAAAACGCAATGAGATGCTTCATATGTCGTTACTCGAACCCCGCCTGTGCATTCTTGATGAGACCGATTCCGGTCTGGATATTGATGCCCTGAAAGTGGTCTCGAAGGGAGTCAACGCCATGCGCAACCAGAACCGGAGCTTCCTGATCATTACCCATTATCAACGTCTCCTGGACCATATCATACCCGATGTTGTCCATGTTATGGCTGATGGGAAAATCGTCAAAAGTGGGGATAAATCACTGGCTCTGGAACTCGAAGAGAAAGGCTATGCTGCCTATTGCGCAGCAGCCGCTTAGACAGGCGGGAAAGACAAGAGAGACGAAAGAGACGGGAAAGACAAGAAAGACAACAGGATGGAACAAAAAGACCCTTTTCTGGCCACGATTGCTCATCATGAACCGACCTCAGATGATGATATATTGAAAACCCTGCATCATAACGGGGGACAATCTTATCAATATCAGGGATTGCCCGGCCCTCACAACGAGCAGTGGAAATACACCAATTTGAACGGGCTGCGGGGCCTCATCTGGTCTCCTGGTGATGCGCAAACAGAAGCAAAGGTCCAGGCTATCCCGGCTACCATCGCCGATATCCAGGCCCATAGGGTGGTTCTGGTAAATGGACGCATGAGGGCGGATCTTTCTGATACCAACACCCTGCCTTCTGAGATTTCCATTCAGTCTCTTGCCCGGATTGGTCAGGGCACCGGAGACCAGAGCAGCATCATGAACCGGATCGGTGATATCTTATCCCTTGATGCCATGCCGTTGGCAGCCCTCAATACGGCCCATTTCTCTGATGGCATTGTGATCACTGTACCATCCGGGATGACTCTGGATCGTCCGCTTCATATTGTTTCGATTGGCCAGGGGAATGCCGGATCATCGATTGCTTTCTATCCGCGTATTCATGTCCTGATTGGTGAGGATGCGGATATTGATATCGTTGAAAGCCATGTCGGAGACGGACTCTATTTCAGCAACACAGTGGCGGAAATACAGCTGGGTCGCCGTGCGCGCTGTGGTCATTACAAATTTCAATCCGATGATACGGAGGCGTTCCATGTGGCTGCTGCCGGAATTGAACTGGCTGCAGAGGCTCGTTATGATAGCTTTGTCCTTCAGACCGGGGGGACTTTGGCCCGTAACGAAATTCGTCCCAAACTGGCCGGTGAGCATGGCGATGTGCGTCTGATTGGGGCCTATATTGGTGGCAATACCCAACATATTGATAACAGCACCTTTATTGATCATGCCACAGCGCATTGCACCTCACGGGAGGTTTATAAAGGCATTTTAGAGGATTCGGCCCATGGGGTTTTTCAGGGGAAAATCCTGGTACGTCCAGATGCGCAAAAAACCGATGGATACCAACTCAACCGGGTGTTGCTGCTCTCGGATAAGGCTGAAATCAACTCCAAGCCGGAACTGGAAATCTATGCCGATGACGTGGTCTGTAGTCATGGCGCAACAGCCAGCCAGATTGATTCTGAGCATCTTTTTTATCTCCGGGCCCGGGGTCTGGATCAGGAAACAGCGCGCGGCCTTTTGATTGATTCCTTTATGCAGGAAGCGGTTTGTGAAATTCAAAACCCCGAGGTGAGAGCGGCTTTTTCCCGGATTATCCGTCAACGTCTGGGAACCCCGGAATGACTGCCCAACCGGCCTTAACCCAAACAAATCTGCATACCCCGTCTGTTGAGGAGATTCGGTCTCATTTTCCGATTCTCAAACGGCAGATTCATGGCAAGCCGTTATGCTTTCTTGATAACGGGGCTTCAGCCCAGAAACCGCATGCGGTCATTGATGCCCTGACGCATTGCTACGGCCAGGAATATGCCAATATTCATCGTGGTGTTTACCGGCTCAGTGAGGAAGCAACTCAGTCCTATGAGGGTGCGCGCCAGAGTGTTGCAGATTTTATCAATGCAGCCAGACCCGAAGAAATCGTCTTTACCCGTAACGCAACCGAGGCCATTAACCTGATTGCGCACTCTTATGGTCGAAGTGTTTGTAAGGCCGGTGATGCCGTCATTATTTCGCAAATGGAGCATCACTCCAATATTATTCCCTGGCAGATGCTCCGTGATTATTTAGGCGTTGAGCTACGGATCGCGCCGATTACTGATGATGGTCACTTCATCACTGAGGAGTATGAGAAGCTGCTTGATGAGCGGGTAAAACTGGTTGCGATAACCCATGTTTCCAATGTCCTGGGGACGGTGACACCGGTTCGAGATATCGTTGCTGCGGCCCATCAGGTTGGGGCCAAAGCGGTGATTGATGGCAGTCAGGCAGTCGTTCATATGCCGGTGGATATGCAGACTCTTGGGGCTGATTTTTATGTATTCACCGGCCATAAGATTTATGGCCCCTCAGGAATCGGGGTTCTTTATGCCAGGGGAGACTTGCTGCAATCCATGCCGCCTTTTCTGGGTGGCGGTGATATGATTGAGTCGGTTTCTTTTGAAAAAGCCAGCTGGGCTGAGCCACCTGCCAAATTCGAAGCCGGGACTCCGCCGATTGCTGAGGCTGCCGGTCTGAAAGCGGCCCTTGATTATATTTCATCGATTGGTTTTGACTGGATCACCCATCATGAGGATACTCTGCTAAAGGCAGCAACCCGGCGTCTGGAGGCGATCCCCGGATTGACCATTCAAGGATCTGCACCCCATAAAGCCAGTGTCATTTCCTTTACTCTTGATGGTGCGCATCCCGGTGATATTGCCACATTAGCAGATCTGGATGCGGTTGCGATCCGCTCTGGTCATCATTGTGCTGAGCCATTGATGACCAGGCTGGGTCTTTCCGGGACTGTCCGGGCATCTTTTGCTCTTTATAACAATCTGGCAGAGGTCGAGACCCTGGGCCGGGCCATCGAAAAAGCGCGAAAAATGCTGTTGACTGAGGGAAATTGATTCAGGAGAACGCAATGAGTGACACCCCCTCACCCAGGCATACAGCGACCGATACTAAGGAGGCGGAATCCGGTCAGGCGGCTGTCAGTGATACGCTGTCAGTTCACCAGTCGGCGGCTGATTCTGCATCCGGCCATTCAGAATCTGATGATGTGCTGAGCGCAACCCCGGAAGATACACCGTCCCCTTACCCTTTCTATCCGGGACAACCCACGGTTCCTGACGGGACGAAGGCGATTGCCGGAAGCCCCCTGGCTGAAGATGAAGAAAAAGCCGAGCTTGCTGATATCATTGCGGCCCTGAAAACCGTTCATGATCCGGAAATACCGGTCAATATTCATGATCTTGGTCTGATTTATTCCTGTGATATGGATGAAAGTGGTGATGTTGAGATTTTCATGACACTGACCGCTCCGGCCTGTCCGGTGGCTGGCCAGATGCCTCAGGAAGTGGCGACAACGGTTGCTGCTGTTGATGGTGTTGGCACGGTCACAGTGACTCTCACCTGGCAGCCGCCATGGAATCAGGACCGTATGAGTGATGATGCCCGCCTGGCTCTTGGTTTCTTCTGAGAAATGGGTGCTGGATGGTGACCCGGCCTCTATACTTTGATTATCAGGCAACAACGCCTCTGGATTCACGGGTGGCGGCCGCCATGCGGCCGTATCTGGACGAAAAATTCGGCAATCCCCATTCCGATGGCCATATCCTGGGATGGGAAGCCGAAGAAGCGGTGGAACAAGCCCGGCATCAGGTTGCTGATGCCATTGGGGCCTCATCCAAAGAAATCATTTTCACCAGCGGCGCAACCGAATCAAATAATTTGGCTCTCAAAGGATTGGCCGGATTTTACGCTCAGCGTAAACGGCGCATTGTCACTGTGGCAACTGAGCATAAATGTGTTCTTGAATCGGCGGATCATCTGGCAAAACAAGGATATGAGTTGATCATTATCCCGGTTGAAAAGGATGGCATGATCGATTGGGAGCGTCTGGATACAGCCATCACCCGGGAGACCCTGGTGGTCTCCATTATGGCGGTCAATAATGAAATTGGGGTGATTCATCCCCTGGATGATATTGGTCGTCTTTGCCGGTCCCGGGGGGCATTCTTTCACAGTGACTGTGTCCAGGCTTTGGGACGTTTACCCCTTGATGTAGAGGCGGCTCAGCTTGATTTGGTCAGTTTGTCGGCCCATAAAATTTATGGGCCTAAAGGCATTGGAGCACTCTATGTCCGTCGGCGTCCGCGGGTGCGTCTGATGCCGCTTTTTTCCGGGGGCGGTCAGGAGCGCGGCCTGCGTTCAGGGACTTTGTCGCCAGCTTTGTGTGTCGGGTTTGGTCAGGCTGCAACACTGGCGGTTGCCGAACAGAAAGCCGAAGAAAAAAGATTAGCATCCCTGCGTGATCATCTTGTCACCCGGCTAAAGAAAGCTGAGCCTGGTTTATGGATCAATGGCAGCATGAAAAACCGTATTCCGGGTAATTTGAATATTCGTTTTGAGGGCCTGCGGGGAGATATTCTGCTGCGGTCCCTTGAGGGTATGTGTCTTTCCACTGGCTCAGCATGCAGCTCGGCTGAGATTGACCCGTCTTATGTTCTCAAAGCCCTGGGGCTGAATGATGAGCAAGCCCAGGGTGGTCTGCGGATCAGCCTGGGGCGTCAAACCACCCGGGAAGACATTGACCAGCTGGCGCAATCCCTGACCGAAGCAGTTGAGCGGTTACGGGAACAAAAAGCCCCGGCTGTGCGGATGGGGAGCTGACAGAGGGTTGGATTGATATTGGGGTTCATATATTGATATTGGGATTTATATCACGTGATCATCACCGGAATTCATATCATTTTTTACCAAATGCAGTTTTTCTTTTCATTGACTTGTATCGGATTGGTATCGGACCATATATTGATATAGGACTATATAAGGTCTATATTGATCATTCTTATGATCAAATACTAAGATAAATGTGATCAAATACTAAGATAAATGACAAATACTAAGATGAATGAATCGTCACAGAAATAAATAAATTGGCACAGATAAAAGAGCAAAGAAATGCCCCTTCCTGCAATGATTAAGGTGACTCCCGCGGCGATGGAGCGGGTCAAATACCTGATTGAAGAACGCCCGCAACCGGCTGCCGGTCTGCGTCTGAGCGTTTCGAAGGGCGGGTGCTCCGGCCTTTCTTACAGGATGGAATTTGCCGATGAAATTCCATCCAATGACGATTACATTAAGCTGGATAACGGGGCGACCATCTATATTGATCCTAAGGCGGCGATGTTCCTTTTTGGAACCGAAATGGATTATGTTGAAGATACCCTTCAGTCTGGATTTGTCTTCAATAATCCCAATGAAAAAGGCCGGTGCGGTTGCGGAGAATCATTTTATGTTTGACAATCATTGATCTCCTGGTCGTATTGGGCGTCCTGAATGCTGTTTTGTTGCCCAATGCCGGGATAGTGTAAAGGTTTCAAGACGATATTTTTGTGACGATATTTTTGTTACGTTGCGTCCTGCGATCATAATACATCCGGCACCCTTTCACGTATTTCTGGTCAGCAATCAGTTCATCGAGCCTGTTGAGGTCGTGCCCTACGTTACGTTCATTGAGCCGGATGGAACCCGGCATAAAATTGATGCACCAGCAGGGCGAACGATCCTTGAGATTGCCCGGGATGCAAAGATTGATCTTGAGGGTGCCTGTGGCGGATCTCTGGCCTGTGCGACCTGTCATGTTATTGTTGACCGGGCTTATTTTGACAGACTTCCCGATATTCAACCCGATGAAGCCAGTATGCTGGATTTGGCTGTCGGCCTTCAGAAAACCTCGCGATTGGGGTGCCAGCTGGAAATGACTGAGGCACTGGATGGTTTGCTGTTGCGTCTTCCTGCTGTTTGGTAAAATCAGCACCTGATAAAACCAACACCTGATGAAACCGATACCTGATGCAATCAACACAATCAGAAGACCATGATGACGGGTTTGGATATCAGTAAACCACCAGAGCAAACGCGGGTTGTGGTTGCCATGTCTGGCGGGGTTGACAGCTCTGTTGTGGCCGGTCTTCTGGCTGAACAGGGCTATGATGTGATTGGCATCACTTTACAGCTTTACGATCATGGTGCGGTGACTCGTCAATCGGGATCCTGCTGTGCCGGGATTGATATTCATGATGCCCGCCGGGTTGCCGAACATCTTGGGTTTCCGCATTATGTTCTTAATTATGAAAGCCGGTTCCGTCAGGCCGTCATTGATGATTTTGCAGACAGCTATGCGCGGGGTGAGACCCCGATTCCCTGTGTGCGCTGTAATCAAAGTGTGAAATTTCATGATCTTTTATCCACGGCCCGTGATCTGGGTGCGGATGCTTTGGCAACAGGTCATTATGTGCGGCGGCTGGAAGGTGCCTATGGCCCGGAACTTCATGCCGCTACCCATCGGGAAAAAGATCAAAGCTATTTTTTATTTGCCACAACCCGTGATCAGTTGGCGTTTTTACGCTTTCCTATCGGTCATTTAAAAAAAACAGAAACGCGCCGCCAGGCGCACCGCCTTGGGCTGCCGGTATCCGATAAACAGGATAGCCAGGATATCTGCTTTGTGCCGGATGGACGCTATGCCAATATGGTGGCCAGGCTGAGACCTGAAGCCACAGAGCCCGGGGATATTGTCCATCTTGATGGCTCTGTCCTGGGGCGGCATCGGGGGATTATTCATTTCACCATCGGCCAGCGTAAGGGTCTGGGTATCGGAGCCACCCGGGATCGTCCTCATACACCCCTTTATGTGGTGCGTCTGGAACCCGAAACCCGGCGTGTTGTGGTTGGACCGCATGAGGCCACCTTGACCAGGCATTTGACACTGCATAACGTCAACTGGCTGGGGGATAATAAGCTGGGGAATAATAAAGAGAGTATCCCGGATAACGGTCTCGACCTACAGGTCAAGCTGCGCTCAACCGGCATTCCGGTCCCTGGTCATATCCAGCCTGCCCCCTCCGGGCCTGATCATCCCGGAACCATGATGCATGTTACATTGACCCAACCACAAAGCGGTATTGCTGCCGGGCAGGCTTGTGTTTTTTATGATGGTGACCGCATTCTTGGCGGCGGTTGGATTCAAGCAAAAAATCCGTGTTAAAAAAGTAAAAACCAGATATATCTTCCTGCGTGGGACCACGCCCAGGGAAGCATTTTGTTGTCATTAAGTTATCATTCAAGTCACTAAATTGTCATTAGTCATTAAACTGTTATTGAGTCATTAAATTGTTGTTGAATCATCAAACCGTCTTTTTTATGCCCCCAAAGAATCTTTTTTATGTGCGAATATATGTGCGAAGGAATCTCTGCTTGTGTATCCTTTAAAAATGGTTTTTGGTGTCGTTAAAGTTGTTTCATTAAAATATTTATATAAAATATTTATAACAGCATGAGTTTCATTGGCAATTTACCCATAAGATCAAAAATATCCCTGCTTTCAGCTTCGCTGGTTATTTTCGCTTGCGGGGGGATTGCAGCCGGTATTCATCTGATCACTTCTGGTGATATCCGTGAAACCGCTTTTGCGCGTCTGGAAGCAACCGCTGTAATCCGCAAAGCGGAGTTAGAAAATTACCTTGAGAATATCAGAAGCGATATCCGCATTTTTGCCGATAGTCCAATCGTCATTCAGGCGACCAAAGATTTTACAGATGCCTGGAATCAACTCCCTTCAGGTGAGCAGACCCATTATCTGCAACAATCCTATATTGAGAATAATCCCTACCCGCTTGGCCAGAAAGACATGCTCGATCAGGCAGGGGTGGAATATTACGATACCCTGCATGGGGCGTTGCATCCCTGGTTTCGTTTGTTCCTGAAGGAAAAAGGGTATTACGATATTTTCCTGTTTGATCTGGATGGTAATCTGATTTACAGCGTTTTTAAGGAAAATGATTACGCCACCAATCTGCTGACCGGTATCTGGAAAGATACTGACCTGGGCAATGCCTTCCGGTCGGCACAGGAAAGCAGTCAAAAGCAATCGATTCACTTTTTTGACTTTCGGCCCTATGGCCCCAGCTATGATGCGCCGGCCAGTTTTATCTCAACGCCGGTCTATGAGGGTGACCAAAAAATCGGTGTCACGGTCTTTCAGATGCCGATTGATGAGATCAATGAGATCATGACACACAGTTCAGGGCTTGGGCAAACCGGTGAAACATTAATTGTTGGCCAGGACGGGCTTCTGCGCAATGATTCACCGTTTAGCGAAGAAAATGATATTTTATCTTCTCAAATTATGTCTGAGGCGATTACGCGATCCTTTGAAGGACACAATACCACCGACCAAAGTTCTGATTATCGTGGTGTTGAATTAAAGGTTGCGGCCACACTTCTCGAATTTGAAAATACCCTCTGGTCGGTTGCGGCGGTCCAGGAAACAGAAGAAATTTTTGCATCCATTAACGCAATTCTGGATAAAGTCTCTATCAGCACTGCGGTATGGATTTTAGTCGCCATCTTTATGAGTCTCTATTTCTCCCGTTCCATAACCAACCCATTGAAGAAATTAGAATTTTTTGTCAATAAACTGGCTGAAGGGAATACCAGCCTGGTTCTGGATACAGGAAATCGTACAGATGAAATTGGTAAGATGGGGCGTGCAACCATTATTTTGCGCGACAATATAATCAAACGCATCGATTCGGAGAAAGAAACACTCGCCAAAGAACACCAGGCCCATGTAGAAGCCGAAAACAAAAACAAAGAAATGCAGAAGAATATCAGAGTATTTGAAAAGCATATTGAAAAAACGCTCCAGTCAATCAGCGAAAGCATGGGCAATATGCGTGACACATCCAAAGCGTTGTTTGAAAATTCGCTGGAAAGGAAAAAAATCGTTGCACAAACGGCTGAACAAACTCAGGAAAATTCAACCAATACCCAAACTGTTGCCTCAGCGGCTGAAGAATTATCCACTTCCATTGCCGAAATCAGCCAGCAGATCAACCGGGTCAGTGGTGACATCACCGAAGCAACCAGGAATACCAAGGCCGCCAATGATCAGGTCTCCACATTGGATCAGTCAGCCCGGAATATCGGTAATGTGACCATGATCATTCAGGATATCGCTGAACAAACCAATCTTCTGGCTCTCAACGCCACTATCGAGGCCGCCCGGGCCGGGGACGCCGGAAAAGGATTCGCCGTCGTGGCTTCGGAGGTTAAAGATCTGGCCGGTCAAACCGCCAATGCCACCGAAAATATCTCTTCTCAGATAACCTCTATTCAGGAATCAACCTCAACAGCCGTCGAAGTCATCAAAAGCATTTCTGAATCGATGGGTGAAATCAGTGGTTATGTCACAGCAATCCAAACCTCCATAGAGGCTCAGGATACGTCAACCAAGGATATCAGCCGCAGCATCCAGAAAGCCGCTGACGGGACCAAAGCCATACTCTCGGATATGGGAAAAAATCAGAATGCTATTGAATATGCCAGCCAATCAGCCGGCCAGGCCAATACAGCTGCAGAAAATGTCACCGATCAGGTCGATATCCTGAAAGAAACCGTGACGTCTTTCATCAAACAAGTCAAAGCTGTCGCCTAATTCATCACTGATACAGCATGCTTATGCCTGCGGCTGCGTAACTGCATGAGTTGCGAGAACAACGCATCCAGCTCTGATTGACTGCTCTCCAGACCCAGGCTGACCCGAATGGCACATGCAGCCAGATCAGGCGGCACCCCCATTGCCAGAAGAACCGAAGAAGGCTCAACACGGCCCGAAGAACAGGCAGAACCCGAACTCACGGCAATCCCTGCCAGGTCAAGATGCATCAGTTGAATGTCATTGGATAACCCAGGCAGAGCAAAGCAACAGGTATTGGGCAAACGCGGCTCCATAGAGCCAAAAATGATCGCTTCGGGTATATGGGTCAGCAAACGTTTCTCAAAGTCATCACGCAAAGCCGCAACCTGGCCCCATCGGGAAAGTGTCGCCACAGCCGCAGCAGCCCCAAAACCGGCAATCGATGCTGCATCTTCGGTTCCGGCGCGCCGCCCCCCCTCCTGACCGCCCCCAACAATACCGGCAACAAAAGGGCTTTCGTGACGGATAATCAACGCACCAACACCATGTGGACCGCCGATTTTATGCGCTGAGATGGTCAGGTAATCAAGATCAAGAGCACTCAGATCAACCGGGATTTTTCCCACCGCCTGAACGGCATCACTATGCAGATAGACCCCGCGATCACGTCCCCAGGCCACAATATCATCCATCGGGTTGAGAACGCCGGTCTCATTATTGGCCATCATCACCGAAACCAATATCGGGCATTCACATTGCTCAGCATTTTCAGCTTTATCAGTATTTTCACGTTCAGCAGAATTTCCACATTTCGTAGTATTTTCACATTGCTCAGCATTTTCAGATCGAACAGCATTGAGAACGCTTTCAAGGCCCTCAAAGCGAATCGATCCCCCGGTTGTCAGAGGCACCACCATTCCCCGGGATGCCGCTTTGATCATGCTGGGATGTTCCCCCGCCGATACCATCACGTGTTGACCCGCACCAAAAGCCCTCAAAACAAGGTTATTCGCCTCAGTACCGCCGGAGGTAAAAACCACTTCATGGGGATGGGCCCCAACCAAAGCAGCCACTGATTGGCGGGCCGTTTCAATCTCCTGGCGCAATCGGCGACCAAATCCATGAACAGAAGACGGATTGCCGGTCATTTCCAAAACCCGCAGCATAGCCGCTTTGGCTTCAGGAAGCAGGGGTGCTGCTGCATTATAATCGAGATACATCATCATTGAGATCAATCATCGCCGAGATAAATCATCATTGAGATAAATCGACATCATGCCGCTGACATGTGATTGATCAAATCCCCGGGGAGTCACGGCTGGCGGCATCTTCAGATGAATCGGCTAATGCGGTCTTTTGATCAGAATCGTGATTCTGTTTGATCTGTTGTTCAAGAGTGCTCAGACGCTCATTGAGATGTTCGATTTCAGCCATGATACTTTCCATCGCCCGGGGCAGAGGATCGGGAAAACCACCCAACGGCGTTCCATAAGCCGTAAATTCCTCATCAGGACATGCGGCTGCTCGTGTGACCGCTTTTGCCGGAATGCCGACAACCGTCGATCCGGCTTTAACATCCCTGAGAACCACCGCATTCGCCCCGACACGCGCCCGCTCACCGACCACAACCGGACCCAAAATCTGAGCTCCCGAACCAATAATAGCCCCATCTTTGACTGTCGGATGGCGTTTTTTCTCAACCTGGCTAAAACTATCAATAGCCGGCGAAATACCACCCAGAGTCACCTGGTGATAGAGTGTCACATGATCACCGATTTCTGAAGTTTCACCAATCACCACCCCGGAACCATGGTCAATAAAAAACCCCCGGCCAATCCGGACCGCCGGATGAATTTCGACGCCGGTTAAAAATCGGCTGAACATGGCCAGAAAACGGGCGACCAGCCGCAACCGCCAGCACCACAACAGATGACATAAACGATGCCAGAGGACAGCGTGAAACCCGGAATTGGTGAGAATCACCTCAATACGGCTGCGCACCGAAGGATCACGTTCCAGAACTGCTTGTAAATCTTCCCGGATCATTGCCATCTTCCTGAAAACTCAGCCTCTGACATACCCATGATCATGCGTTATTATATATTGGATTATTATAGAATGCGTTAGTATAGTGGAAAATTGGCCGATTGGTGATGACTCAGCACAATCACCCGGCCAATGCGCCGTTATGATCAGACAGGATGACGATCAGATAATACGGTCAAATAAATAATACGGTCAGATAATGTGATCAGATACCTGTGAATGAAACAACGTATCAGATGGTCCATATCAGACAGTCCGTATCAGTCGATTCATATCAGATGGTTCATACTCAGACAGTTCGTATCAGATAGTCCGTATCAGGCGATTCATATCAACATATCAAACAGTATCAAACAGTATTAAACAATCAAATGAAACAGTATCAAACAATGAATGACCCGGTGTTTGCAACAGAGAAAGACACTTTGTTGGGTACAGGCATTATCGGTTGAAATATTGATCAGGATATCAATGAAACAGGGAGACAAATTCCAATAGGGTGCCTCTTTTTACCCGGCTGATGATCCCGCCGACAAGCATCATCGCAAGCATCATCAATAGAGGAAGACCTATCCCGTGACGATCAACCCATTATGTATGAGGAGGCAGGATGCCTGAAGTCATCATCAACGGCCCGGCCGGCCGGATTGAAGCGCGTTACCAACACAATAATACCGAAGATTCGCCGATTGCGCTGATTTTGCATCCGCATCCGCAATACGGCGGGAGCATGCATAACAAAGTCATTTATACGTTATCGCAAGTATTTATCAAACATCATTGCTCAACATTGCGCTTTAATTTTCGTGGTGTTGGACGCTCTCATGGTGACCATGATGGTGCAGAAGGCGAGTTATGTGATGCCGCAGCAGCTCTTGATTGGCTCCAGACCCATAATCCCAATTCTCAGATCTGCTGGATATGCGGTTTTTCCTTTGGTGCCTGGATCGGGATGCAACTCTTGATGCGGCGCCCGGAAATTTCCGGCTTTGTGTCTATTTCACCACCCGCAGAGCAATATGATTTTCATTTTCTGGCCCCCTGCCCCTCCTCTGGTATCATCGTTCACGGAAAGGATGATACGATTGTCTGCGAATCCAGCGCCGCTAAGCTGGCTCAGAAAATCAATGCCCAGCGTAATATTGAGGTTGAGTATAAAACAGTCCAGGAATGCGACCATTTTTTTACCGGTAAACATGATGAACTGGCAGGTATCGTCAGCCGTTATATAGAAGAAAGAACGCTTCAGAATGCTGCCTGATCTCCGGCCAATCAAACCCCTATCATACCCGAATTGCGATCGAATTTTGCGCGAAGATTTGATGAATAGAGTGTGATAGATAGAATTTGATGGACAGAGCCAGCTTATTCTCCTGTGCCGGATCAGCCGGGATAATGGAAACACCCACCAGATAATGACCGGGCAGCACCGGTTGTCGATGGATCAGTCAGTGGTAACCCCTTGCATGCACGCACAGCAAGATAGGCAAAAGCCTGAGCCTCCAGAGCATCCCCCGACCAACCGAGACATTCTATAGGTTCAACTGATATATTCGATTTCACTGACCGATTGAGGATATCGCGTAGCTGGTCCATCAAATAATGATTGAGACGCCCGCCACCAGTCACAAACCAATGCTGTGGCGGGTCCGGAAAATGATTCAGGCAAAGAGCAACAGCCCGGGCGGTAAAAGCGGTGAGCGTTGCGGCTCCGTCAGTGACCGACAAATCAGCCACCGCCGCAGTATTAAAAGCCAGACGGTCAAGCGACTTAGGGGGGGGAGACCCAAAATAGTCATGAGTGAGAAGACGGTTGAGAGCCTGTTGATCCACTTGCCCCTGAGCAGCCACAGCACCCCCGGCATCATAGTTCCCCAACCCGTGATCCCTGATCCAATCATCAATCAGGGCATTTCCGGGACCGGTATCAAAAGCAATCAGATCATTCTTTGAACCAATCCAGGTTACATTCCCGATCCCACCAATATTGAGAAAAGCAACCGGTCGACTGATATGGTGGCTGAGTGCCTGGTGAAAGAGAGGAGCCAGAGGAGCCCCCTGCCCCCCTGCTGCGATATCAGAAGACCGAAAATCACTCACCACGGTAAGACCGGTTCTTTTCGCCAAAATATCACCATTCCCCAACTGCCATGTCCAGCCACGTTCCGGGGCATGAGTGACCGTGTGGCCATGAAACCCAATCACGTACGGGGTGTTATTATGTTCCGGGGGAGGATGATCACTCATCTCAAGCAGGAGCTTTTCGACTGCCTGAGCATGAATCTCAGTCAAAATATGTTCGACAGGTTCTGTTCGGGCGCGATCCATATCACGATCAAGACCAAGAAGTGCCCGCAATTCTGATTGAAAAGATTCAGGATAAGGAAGAGTCAATGCAGGGCCAGGGCAAAGAACCGAAACCCCGTCTGTTGTCAGAACAGCAGCATCAACACCATCAAGAGACGTGCCACTCATCAGACCGATGGCACATATTTCAGCATCAATCGGCACCAGGCCAGAATCAAGAGGAAGACTCAGACAAGGAAACATGACCAGCAAACACAATCCTGATACAAATATGACCCTGACACAATACGATCCTGATACAAATATGACCCTGACACAATATAACCCTGATAACTGTCCATTGTGACAACCGAAATGCTATGCTAAACGCCGCCGCATAAAAGGGGAAGTAAGATGCAATCGGCTTTTATGAATGAGGTGCATGCCCGCGGGTATCTGCACCAATGCAGCAATAGTGATGAACTGGACGCTCTCATGGCCAGAGAGCCCATCGCCGCCTATGTCGGGTTTGATTGTACCGCCGATAGCCTCCATATCGGTAGCCTGGTGCCGATTATGCTGCTTCGGATGCTCCAGCGTCACGGCCATAAGCCGATTATCCTGATGGGGGGTGGTACCACCAAAATCGGTGACCCTTCAGGTAAAGATGAAACCCGGCGGCTGCTCAATGAAGAAACGATCGCCAGCAATAAACGTCACCTGAGTGATGTATTGAGACGTTTCTTAACCTTCGGGACAAAGCCTCAGGATGCACTCATGCTGGATAATGCCGATTGGCTTGATGAATTGGCTTATATTCCATTTCTGCGTGATGTTGGCCAGCATTTTTCAGTCAACCGGATGCTCGGTCTTGAGTCGGTCAAACTCCGTCTGGAGCGTCAGCAAAATCTCAGCTTTCTCGAATTTAATTATATGATTCTACAGGCCTATGATTTTTTAGAATTGTCACGACGTTATGGGTGTCGTCTACAGATGGGTGGCTCTGACCAATGGGGCAACATTATCGGCGGGATCGAACTGGCCCGGAGGGTCGATAATCGCTCCTTATTTGGCCTCACAACCCCCCTGATTGAAACAGCCTCCGGGACCAAAATGGGAAAAACGGCAAAAGGAGCGGTCTGGCTCAACGCAAACCGGCTTTCACCCTATGATTACTGGCAATTCTGGCGCAATACCGAGGATGCAGATGTTGCCCGCTTTCTCAGACTTTTTACCGAATTACCGCTCAAAGAGATCGCCCGGCTGGAAAATCTTGACGGAACAGCGCTGAATGAAGCCAAAGAAATCCTGGCCAGAGAAGCAACAAAGCTGTGCCATGGAGAAAAAGCCGCCCATCAGGCTGCCAAAACGGCTGCCCAAACCTTTGGCCAGGGTGGTATCGGTGCTGACCTGCCACAATGCAGAATCGCCCGGCATATTCTCAAAGCCGGTCTTCCTGCCTATGAAATTTTTTATCAGGCCGGTCTGGTAACCAGTAAAAGTGAGGCCAAACGTCTCATTCGTGGTGGTGGCGGGCGCATTAACGGCCAACCAATCACCGATGAAACCAGACCGGTTTCCCTCAATGATCTTTCGGAAGATGGATATATTAAAATTTCAGCCGGGAAAAAACGTCACGCAGTCGTCAATCCGACATAACCATAACCCTTACCGTTGTGCCAGCTGGCAACCAGGAGCCATTCAGGGAAACAGCTGCCTTTCGGGAAGCTGTTGTTCTTCGGAAGAAAAGCTGGTTTCGGGTTTTTTCCCTTCAAATAACGTTATAAATTCCCTGAGAATTCCTGGCGTTAAGGCGGAAAGCGGATTGATGGTCACCTGGGGTTTTTCCCAATTTCCTGAAACCCGGTAAGTGAGCGCAAAAATGCCACCACCCTCGTCAAAACCGGTCAGGAGATTACCAATAATCGGAATGCCTCCCCAGATGCTGTTCAACGCATAGGAAGGGACGATGCTTCCTGCCATATCAACTCTGTCATTCCTAAAATCAAAAATTCCTCCAAAAGTAAGACCAAGAGCACCAAATGCCCGACCCTGGTCAATTTTTAAGGACTGGTCAACAAACTGAAATGGCGCGATGAGCTTTCGAAAACCAAGCCCTCCCCCGCCCAGCCGTTCAATCAGCCCGTCAGGAGAGGGCAGAGAAAGCAGACGGGCAAAAACCGGTGACTCGACAATTTCAAAATCACTGATATCTATTTCTCCGGTTATCGGATGGTTGTAATCACCCTCATCAATCCGGCCTTCAAGCAAAAGAGTCCCTCCTGTCATGTGAGAATAAAGATCAAGGGAACGCAGAAAATATCCGGCATCTTCGGTTAAAAAACGTATGTAACGACCCGGCAAATCCGGATCAGGAGAAACACGTAACCGGGTTTTATGACCAGAATCACCCATACTGGCTAAATAGATTGACCGCCACACCCCATCCCGATATTCCAGATTTCCCGAAACATCAGAGAGTTTTGCATCGTCACCAACCCACAAATGATCAACACGCATATCAGCAAAAAAATCAGGAAACAGAGCCTCCGCATCATGTGAAGCCTCAAGAGACAAATCATCGGTATTGCGATTGAAAAAAGGTTCCAGATCAATGCTTTTTCCATCAAGCCGGATCAGGGGACGATCACCCGGAATAATCTCGGCGGCAAAATCACTACGGCCAAAGCGCAACCGCGACACCACCAGATGTTCTAATTGGCCACTTTCGGAGCCTATAGCCCCCTGACCGGCAGCCTGAAACCCGTCAGTATTCACAGAAAATCCGTCAATCGACTGTAGTGCGTTTTCTTTGAGAGAAAATGTCAACTGAGCTGTGCCGGGAATTCCGGCCTCCTTAACCCAATCAAATACCGGGAGATCAAGAGTGGCGTTACTCAAATCAGCCGCAATAGCCAAATTGCTTTTTTTCGCATCGATATTGGTCCAGATCAGATCAACCGCAACCGGCCCGGAGACAAATGGATCCGGCGTAAAACCAAACCGGTCCCATATGTCCCCTTCAATCACTCCGGATATCATATAGCGCGCCTTAAAAGATCCCGAATCAGCAAAATATTCGGTCCCGGAAAGCTGTATATCGACTCCCTCGACTTGCCCGGAACCTTCAACGGTCATTTTTTCTTTATCAACAGAGAGAAAAAGAATCCCGTTTTCAAGCGCATGGCCGGCCACAACTTCCCTTAGCACACTATCACGCAGATCAAGGGTTGCGGCAATTTCCAGCTGGTCAAGACTCAAATGACGAACCATCGGAAAACTGAAGACACCGCGCGCGGTTGCGGTTCCCCGGGTTGTTGCTGGATCGACCCCTAAAAAAGCCGCCGCCCGCAGAGGATCATGATCAAGAACACGCATCAGCTCAGGAAGCGAGCCATTGGTGCTGGCTTCGATATGGGCATGCTCAAAATCGGTATCAAGCCGGGTTAAAGAAACGACCCCCGCCTCAGCAGTCACCCCATCAACCTGTCCCTCATCAATGATGATATTCACCTGATCTCTGGAAAAGAAACCACGACCACGAACAGCGGTTACAGGCGGCATACTCTCAAGAAAAGCAACTGTGACGTCATCAAATTCAAAACTGCCATGAAACAACCTGACCACCGGAGCATGCCCATCCCCGGAAGGCAAAAAGAACGAAAACACCGTATCAGCTTTGGTCAAAGAGCCGACATTCAGGTTTTCCGTCAACCAGGTTTTGACAAAATCACTGGCATCACGGGGCCAGTAATGCCCTAAACTGATCGCCGGAAGATCTCGCAAAACCGCAGCACCACGCAAAGAAACCCCTTGATCATTCCATCCGACAGCCGCCGAACCGGAGAGTTTAATATCTCCCGATGCGACCTCCAGCTGATCAATCAGCAGATTTTCTCCATCCGGAGCAAGCCGTCCATACACCGATAGATCATTCACCGACAACTGGCCCGGACCCAGCCCAACATCAAGATTGCCTTTTCGAGAATAAAAGGAAAAACCAATCTGTGGAATGTCACCCGGATGAAGAGTCACAGAAACCTCACCAGAGGCCGTTAAATCAAGCATCTCCAAAAATTCCAGATCCGGAGCCAGGAGAGCCAGATGATGCGTTTGCACCTCCTCGGTATGACCATCAATATCAACCTTGCCGGTATCCAGATCATATCTGAGAAAAGAACCAATCCGACCAATTTTTAACCGGTGGCCGTCAGCATCCAGATAAGGACGCATGGTCGATAAGGATCCACTCTCAATGGCTAAATCAGCAGAAAAATCACCTGTCAAAATACGTTCATCCAAAGAAAAACTGAGATTGGCCTGTTCTGCAAGCCAGGAAATATGGTGGCGTTGGTCTTTGATCTGTATACGGGCATTGTGAATAACCAAAGAATCGAGATCAGAATAGACTTCATTGGCCAATATCTGTTCAAAATTCACCCGATATGCACCGGGATGCGTCTTTTCCTGACCGGTTTTCGGGACCTCAAAGATCAATGCGCCGCTCTGGTTCATTGTAACGACAAAATGAGGGTTGAAAAATGCAACATCACGCAAAGCCATTTCACCCCTGAGCAAGCTGAGGACATTCAGCCCCACCGCTATTTCAGATATGTCGGCCACCGTCACCCCATCAGGATCAATGGCTTTGATATCATGCAATCGAAAAGTAAGAGCACGTTCCCAACCGCCCCAGGAAAACATGGTTTCCCCCAGGGTAACCCGATATCCGTTACCGGCCTGGTTCAGGATTTTCTCAAAATACGGATTAAGAAAAGAAACCGGCCTCGGGCCATCATAAAGCCACCAGATAGCCAAAAAAACGGCAATAAGACAGGCCATCAAAAAAGACCCGATGGTATCAAGAAAAATTTTCATTCTTTAGATAGCCGAACGAACTTCCTTGCCCTTATGCCGATAAGATCATGTAGAAAGATCTGATACAAAAGAGCGTTTACAGATATTGATTGTATCAATCATATGCCTCTTTGTATCCCGTTGGCGGATTTTTTGTTAAAGATTTTTACCTGAAAAGATTTTTACCTGGCCCCTTTTCACTCGATATTGGCTTCTCGCCACTACTCTGGGATGGCTTTGGGTGATACCGGTTCTTTTTGCTGTTCTACCCATTCATAACAAGCATCATCGACACCCGTGAATTTTCCCGATTTTTTTCCAACAGAGTCTCAAAACTCACCTGGTCATCGACCGGTTTGCCCGGCTGATTCCGGATTGGTCACCCAAACTCTGGCTGATTGGCATACCCATGCTCATAGCCTGGACACAGAGCAAGCCGCCCGCGCTGATGCCTTTGTTGAAGACCCAGGGGGAAAACAGTTTCTCCGGACCATTTTCAGCCATTCGCCTTATCTCACCCGTATTTTATTTTCAGAAACCGCTTTCTTTTTGGATATGCTGGATCAGGGTCCGGCAAACGCCCAGACACGCTTGTTACGCGCACTCAGGCAGATATTTCCGGGTAAACAGGCTTCTTTGGGGACTCAAGACCTTAGTGACGATACCCTTAAGCGCCATTTGCGTATCGCCAAACGACGTTATGCCCTGGCTGTGGCCTGTGGTGACTTAAATGGGATACAAAGCACTGAGGAAACGGTTTCTTCACTCAGCGCGTTTGCCGATAATGTCTTATCGATTGGCCTGGATTATCTCCTCAGGGGCTGCCATGAAAGGGGGGAGTTGGTACTCACTGATCCTGACCATCCGTCCCGGGGCTGCGGGTATTTTTTGCTGGCTTTAGGAAAACTTGGCGGCCAGGAACTGAATTATTCCAGCGATATTGATCTGATTGCTTTGTTTGACGGTGCCACGACCCCTTATTGTGGAAAGAAAACACCCCAGGATTGTTTTGTTAAATTGACCCAATCTCTGATTGGCCTGATTGAACACCGTACCGAGGATGGGTATGTTTTCCGTACCGATTTTCGGTTGCGACCGGACCCTTCTTCGACTCCGGTGGCCCTTTCGATCCAGGCGGCAGAACGTTACTACGAAAGTACAGGGCTAAACTGGGAGCGGGCTGCATTCATCAAAGCCCGCCCGGTAGCCGGCGATATGGAAAAAGCCCAAGCCTTCATTGAGCAGTTACGCCCTTTTATCTGGCGGCGTTATCTCGATTTTGCAGCCATTGATGATATTCATGCAATTAAGAAACAAATCAATCTGCATCGTGGAAAAAACCAGGTCACGGTACAAGGCCAGAATATCAAGACCGGCCCCGGCGGTATTCGTGATATTGAATTTCTGGCTCAGACCCGGCAGTTGATCTGGGGGGGGCGCAAACCCTCTATTCGCCAAGGTTCTACCTGTCATGTATATCGGTCTCTTGCTGTTGAAAACCTCATTTCTACAGAAATTTGCGACCGGATGACCCGATGCTACTGGCGTCTGCGGCAAGTCGAACATCGTTTGCAGATGATTGATGATCAACAAACCCATAGCCTGCCCGGTGATCAGGAAGGGATGGCTGCTTTGGCTGCCTTTTTGGGGGTTGAGGATGCTGAAACCCTTGAGCAGGAATTGCTTTCTATTATGACATCGGTTGATGCGGATTATGCGACAGTGGTCGGCCGGGCTGAAGATGATCAGGCGGATAAAGCACCGGTGGTGTTTAGTGGCCCGGAAGCAGATTCTGCTGTGTTGGCGACCTATCTTTCTGAACTTGGTTTTGTTCAGTCCAGAGATGCTGCACGATTGATTACCAACTGGCTGGCTGGCCAATATTCGGCGACCCGGGGCGAGCGATCACGACGCTTGCTGGAACGTTTGCTCCCTGACCTCCTGGATGCTTTAAGCTCAGCTGCTGACCCGGACCGGGCACTCATCGGTATTGATACCTTTTTCTCTGAATTGCCGGGCGGGGTACAAATTTTTTCTTTGTTAAAGAGCAGCCCTGATTTACTGGCTACACTCTCTGAAATCATGGGAAGTGCACCGCGTCTGGCCCGGCGCCTGAGTCGGCGCCCTATTTTGCTGGATGCCATGCTCTCAAGCGATTTTTTTTCCGCCCCACCCCCGGCTGCGGTCCTTGAGCAAGAACTGGCTGACCTGCTCAAGCGGTCCGAAAATATGGAAGACAGCCTGAATATTACCCGACGTTGGGCCAAGGACCGAAAGTTTCAGCTTGGGGTCGGTATTCTGCGCAACCGGGCTGATGCTGAGGCAACAACCCCGATTTTTTCTGATATTGCTGATATATTGGTCCGCGCATTACAGCCCCGGGTTGAGGAAGAATTTATGGCCCGTCACGGGATCATCCCCGGATCTGGTTTGGCGGTAGTTGCCCTGGGCAAGCTGGGAGGGCAAGAATTAACAGTCGCCTCAGATATTGATCTGGTCATGATTTACGCCGATTGTGATCCGGATGATGGAGAAACATGTCTCTCCAATGGCGACAAAGCCTTGCAACCGGCGGTGTATTTTACACGTCTGGGGCAACGATTGATCAATGCTATTACCGCCCAGACTCCGGAAGGTGAACTTTATGAAGTTGATCTGCGCCTGCGTCCATCGGGAGCACAAGGGCCTCTGGTTTCCAGTCTGAATGCCTTTTCCGCTTATCAGAAATCAGCAGCCTGGACATGGGAGCATATGGCTCTGACCCGTGCCCGCACCATCAGCGGACCGGCTGAGTTACGTCTTCGTATTGACCGCACCATCCGGGATATTCTCACCTGCCGCCGGGATCCTGTATCTCTGGCAACCAATGTGCTTGACATGCGCCAGCGCATGGCCAAAAGCCGCCCCGGTGATAGTCTGTGGCATATCAAGGATATGCCTGGTGGTTTGGTGGATGTGGAGTTTATTTGTCAATATCTGCAACTCCGCTATGCTTATCAAAAACCTGATATTTTACATCATAATACGGTCGCCTGTTACCAGAGTCTGGCAAAAAACGGTATTTTACCGGTCAATGTTGCTGAAGAATTAGGCCGGGCTGCGCGTTTCTGGCATCGCTTGCAGGGTTTGATCCGCCTCTGTTTCAAGGACAATACCGGGCGGGAAGAATTTAGCCGTCATCTCACCGGGATGCTCACCAAAGCCGGCAAAGCCGAAAGCTTCGATGCCCTGGAAAATAAAATGTATACAATGGCTACAACCGTCCGGGGTCATTTTGAAACAATCATCAGTAAGGAAGCTGACGGAAAATAGCCATAGAAAAACAGCCACAAAAAGTCGTATTTTCAGTCTCATTTCTTTCAACACAACCTCTTGTCAGAATGAATCAAAATACCCGATAAAGCCGTGCACGCAATAAAATCGCACAACCAGTAAGATCAAACAGATGAGAAAAAATCAGTAAAACCAAACAGATGAGGAAAAATTGATGAGGAAAAATAATCATGTCTCTTGATGTTGGGGATCTGGCTCCTGATTTTACGCTCCCGACAGATCAGGGGGATGCAATCACGCTCTCGCAACAGCATGGCCAGACAGTTGTGCTGTATTTTTATCCCAAGGCGGATACCTCCGGCTGCACAAAGCAGGCTCTCCTGCTGCGGGACTCTTTTGCCGAGTTCACAGCCACAGATGCAGTCATCATCGGTGTTTCCAAAGACCCGGTCAAAAAACTCGCAACATTTAAGACCAAACATGATTTACCATTCACCCTGGTATCTGATGCTGATAACACAGCCTGTGCAGATTACGGTGTCTGGGTTAAAAAATCGATGTATGGTCGTGACTATATGGGGATTGAACGCTCAACCTTTCTGATCAATCCACAAGGCATCATCGCCAAAATCTGGCGCAAGGTCAAAATACCCGGCCATGTAGACCAGCTTCTCGAAGCAACCCGTTCAATCTGAAAAAATCAATCTGAGAAAACCACACACAGAGTAATCTTTTTCAGGGCCAGAGCCCTAAATTTGCACCGCCCATGAGCGATCACAGAGACTCCTCATCTAAAAAAACCCGATAACACAGCCCATTTCGGCTCGGATCGCATTGCCGTCCTGATCGGATATTTCAGTGGCGGGAACTATCTGCGTGATCAGCTACACTCAATATTTGAACAAAGCTACGGTTATTTTGACGTCTTCATTTCAGATGATTGTTCAGATACTGAAATCAATATGGATGATCTTGGGTTATCACCTGATGAGATGAAAAGGACTCATATTACCCGACAGGCAAACACGCTTGGTCTGGGAAAAAATTTTCTCTCCATGCTGGCCCGGACCGATTCAGGATTTAGCTATTTTGCTTTTTGTGATCAGGATGATATCTGGCATCATGATAAACTCAGCAATGCTCTGGCAGCCCTGAGGCGTTATCCGCCGGATCAACCAGCATTATATTGTGCATGTACCATCATTACCGATGAATCTTGCGAAATCGAACAGGGTATTTCATCGCTCTATACAAGACCGCCTTCATTTGCCAATGCGCTTGTGGAAATGATTGCCTGCAGAAACGCCATCTTATTGAACCGGGCGGCCCGGGATATTCATGCCATCGGGGTCGTTCTGGAGAATGGTCAACCGGGAGAAATCTATAATATTGGTGGCCTTGATGAGAAGAGCAATATTGATGTCGTCCGGACCATTTACCATATTCTCGATGATCTTCATCCCATTTCCGGTGATCGGTCCATTTCCGGCTATGGTGGATTGACCACCCATATCAAAGACCGTCCCGGACATGACAGACGCTATGCTATCAACGCATCCCGGATTGAACAGGAACTGGGTTGGCGGCCAACTGAAACTTTTGAGACCGGCATCCGTAAAACTGTGGCATGGTATCTTGAGCATCAAAGCTGGGTTGAAACAGTGATCAGCGGCGATTATCGCACATGGATTAAAAAGCATTATCAATGAAGATATTGCTTTTTGGGGCCAGCAGCCAGCTGGGGCATGAATTAACCCAGATATTGCCCGACCTGGGTAATGTCCGGGATCTGAAACATTGTGATACGGATCTAACCGATACGGATGCTCTATGCAGAGCCATTGAGGCTTTTGAACCTGAAATCATCGTCAATGCCGCCGCCTATACCACAGTTGATCAGGCCGAAAGTCAACCTGATCTTGCTTTTGCCGTTAACGAAAAAGCCGTAAATGTTCTGGCCCGAAAGGCGGCTTCACGCAATATCCAGCTCATTCATTATTCGACAGATTATGTCTTCGATGGAACCAAAACAACACCTTACACCGAGACCGATACCCCGTCTCCCATCAATACATATGGCCAATCAAAGCTGGCCGGGCAACGCGCCATCACCAAAAATGGTTGTAAGCATATCATTTTCCCTACCAGCTGGATCAGCGGGCGCAAAGGGGAATAATTTTGCCAAAACCATTCTCAATCTGGCAACCCAACATCAAAACTTGCGAGTCGTTAGTAATCAGCTGGGTGTGCCAACAACGCCCAAACTCATCGCCACAGTGACAATCGCCACAGTGACAATCGCCACAGTGACAATCGCCACAGTGACAATGGATATGATCCGAAAAATGATGGAAAAAACAGCGTACAATCAAGACTTTTTTATAGCATTCGTGGCTTTTGTATCACCTCTGCCGGAGGCATAGTCAGGGAAAAAGAGATCAACTCCTTTTTGACCCAACGTTACCATATCATCACCAACAAACTGATCATCACCTTCCTGATGATAATCGGCAGCGTTAATGAGATTTGACATAGTCTCTAACTGATCATGAATTTGCGCAGTCAGTTCTGAAATCTCTCTGGTCAATGATGATCCCTGCAATCCTGCATCAAGGCCAGAACGCAACGTTGTGATCGTCTGAACAATCAACTGATTCATTTCCTTAACCAGATCATCGAAAGAATTTCGAAACGGCGGCGGCGATAATTCATACGCCCGGATCACCGCCTCTTTCATACGAAAGTCACTATCCTCAAAATAATGCACATAGGTTTTGGGACGCCAGGTCTCGATATCCTCAAAAATCTCCGGCATATCCGGAACCATCCAAAAAAGCATCACAACTTCGTTGAAATGATTGAGATAATCAGTAGCCAGATAACTGATCTGATTGATATTGGCGGCCTCGAAACACCGTTCAATTTCCTGGCGTAATATATGCGTTGCAGAATTCATCGTCTGAAAAATGATTGTTCTTCACTCAGAATATATTTTTCCTGACCCGATTATATCCATAGCAAAAGGAGACCGATGTTCAAAAAATACTCTTTGACATATTTTTGAAAAACATGACGCCCCCTTATAAGGCCACTCTCCTTATGTGCTCTTAATGTATAATATGCGTGTATAATATGCTCTTAAAAGGTGTTTTTCAGACAAATCATCAATCCCCGATCACCCATCAGAAACGTCAGCAATCGACGGTAAATCCATTTCTAAAATGGCCATTTCAAGAGCGTAAGAAACCTCGCCATCTTCATCATCGCGATAGATGACACCAATGAATTCATCACCGATGCTCATTTCTACCGAGTCACTTTTTTGGGGGACGACTTCCAAATTGATTTCCGGACAACTAAATTTCCCCCGGAGGTATTTCTGTAACCGTAATACTTCAGATGCATTCATAGACTGATCACGCCTTCCGACACTTTCCTGATATTTTTGATCTCAGGCAATTAAAAAACACCCAAAGATATTATTTTGGTTGTATTTCAAGGCCCGACAGGCCCACCAAAATGCTAATTTATTTAGAAAAATCAACAAAAAACTGTCCCATGACAGGATCTTATGTGGGATGTTTTTTTTATAGCCTTTTGATTTGTATCAATAAAATTGATTGTTTGGTGGGCGCGACAGGGATTGAACCTGTGACCTCTCCCGTGTGAAGGGAGCGCTCTCCCGCTGAGCTACGCGCCCGCATTTAAGTGTCGGCTCAGTATCTTTTTCTGGTTGTCATGGTATTCCGGGTAACAGCTATTTTCGGTTTTTTGGTTTTTCAGATTCTCTGTACTGCCGGATAGTGCCAAAAGAATTCCAGAGATTAAATCGATATAAGAATGTGATTCCGGGCCTGTCAAGCTGAGGAATCTTTCTTTTTTTGAGAAGCAGTCGCCAGAGAGTCGAGAATATCCGGCAATTCAGCCAGGCTATGGGCAAGGGCAGCCGCAGGAGGCCGGTCAAACCGGGCAAAGCCATAACCATAGGTTACGGCAATCGCTGGCAAACCAAGGGCACATGCTGCTTCAATATCATTGCTGCTGTCACCGACCATAACCGCATCGGCAGTATCACGGCCCAGAGATGCCAGAGCAGTAATCAGAATTTCCGGATCAGGCTTGCGCGCCCGTCCATCTTGCGCGCCAACCACAACATCAATCCAGCGGTCTAATCCCAAACCAGTGACCACACGCTCAGCAAGATAATGCAGCTTATTGGTACAAATCGCACACTCAAAACCCTGTTGTTTCACAGTCGTCAACATGTCAACACAACCAGGGTAAAGAGATGAATGGTCGGTGCAATGATGTTCGTAATGCTCAAGGAATGATTGCCGCATTGGGCAACGTTCGGCTTCCGCCAGGGGGGCGCCGGTCATTGCAAACCCCCTCTCCAACATCGCCAGGGCACCATCACCAATGATGGAATCGATTCTATGACCATCGATGGGTGAACGTCCGGCCGAAACCAAAATATGATTCAAAGTAGCGGCTAAATCAGGAGCACTATCGACCAAAGTCCCATCAAGGTCAAACAGGATAACGGAGTTAGAGCGATTCATTGACCAGGAGATATCATGCTTTCATAATTCGTCAAAACCGACCTGAAAGGATCGCTAAAAACCAGTGAATATCCCTTTGATGATGTTGCATTCGGAAAGAGTTTGTGAATTAAAGAGTTTGTGAATTTACGTCCGTGATAAAGAGTGATGATGTCTTTGTGGTTCTTGTCTTGAATCTGACCATATTTGTTTTGAATATTGAAACAATAGAATAGATAATCCAATTTTTCGAAATAACCCAATTTTACAAGTCTCATTTTATCGACCATGTCCTTTTTACTAAAAACGTCCTTTTTATTCATCAACGATCATTGTTTTGAATGCCGCAAAGAAAGTTAGCCGTTATTATCCTGGCCGCTGGTAAGGGAACCCGGATGCGGTCATCGCGCCCTAAGGTACTCCATGAAATAGCGGGTCGTTCGCTGCTGGGCCATGTTGGGGCGGTTGCGGCTGCCCTGGATCCTCAACGCCTGTTGGTTGTTGCTCCACCAGGCAATCAATCCTTTCGTGACATTGTTCCCGAAGCTGAAATCATTATACAGGATCCACCTCGCGGCACAGGCGATGCGGTCCGGTATGCCTGTGATGCTCTGGATGGTTTTGACGGGACGATACTGACTTTATGCGGTGATGCACCATTGATCAACCGGCGGACACTCTCGCGTTTACTGAGTACGCTGGATATAAAAAAACAAAATATAAAAAAGCAAAAATCAACTGATCACGAACTGGCTGTCCTGGGCCTGCATCTTGATCCATCCAGCCAATATGGCCGCCTGATCATTGATACACATGGTTATGTAGCCGATATTGTCGAAGCCAGTGATGCGACACCAGCTCAAAAACGCCTGACATTATGCAGTTCCGGAGTTTTTGCCATGCGTTCTTCAGCATTATTTGGGGTTCTGAATTGCTTATCTGATGATAATGCACAAGGTGAATTCTATCTCCCTGATGTGGTCGGTCTGATCACCAGGAAGGGCGGAAAAGCTGTCTTTGTTGAGGGTAAAGCCGACGAATTGATGGGCATTAATACGCAGGCTGAATTGGCCGGGGCTGAACGCATGATGCAAAGCCGCCTCCGGCAAGCGGCCATGCGCCGCGGTGTGACATTAGTTGATCCCGAAACAGTCTGGTTCAACTATGATACCAAAATAGCCGCAGGGGTCGTTATCCATCCCAATGTCGTCTTTGGGCCGAATGTAACCATTGGTTCTGATGCCAGAATTGAGTCTTTTTGTCATATATCCGGAGCACATATTGCTGCCCGGGCTGTGGTTGGACCCTTTGCCCGTCTTCGTTCCAATACAACCATCGGAACACAAGCCCGTATCGGCAATTTTGTCGAAATCAAGAATACAACCCTGGGAACCGGAGCGAAAGTCAATCATCTCAGCTATATCGGAGATGCCCGGATTGAATCTTCGGCCAATATCGGGGCTGGGGTCATCACCTGCAATTATGACGGCACCCATAAATATCAGACCATCATCGGCAAGGGTGCTTTTATCGGTTCCAATGCCTCTTTGATTGCCCCGGTCCATTTAGGAGCCAATGCTGTTATTGGTGCCGGCAGTGTCATCACTGATGATGTGAGTGCGCATACCCTGGCTTTGACCCGCCCGCCTTTGATTGAAAAAACCCATTGGAATAAACCAGTAGCTAAACGGCATAATCAAGCCAGACATAAAACCATATCATCGAATAAAAAATCCTCCTGAATGATCGTCCCCCGAATGCTTCCCTGAGCAGAGCAAAAGGTTTTTAACAACTATGTGTGGCATTATTGGCATTGTCGGCAAACAGCCCGCAGCCCCTCATCTGCTTACCGGGCTACAGCATCTGGAATACCGGGGCTATGATTCAGCAGGGATCGCTATTGTGTCTGATCACGGCATTGAGCGTCGACGGGCAGAAGGAAAATTATGCAACCTGAAGGCACTCATTGATGCTGAGAGCATTGATGGTAAAACCGGAATTGGCCATACCCGCTGGGCCACCCATGGTCGCCCCAACCAGACCAATGCGCATCCACATGCCACCGACACCGTCGCCCTTGTTCACAACGGCATCATCGAAAATTATCGTGAATTGCGACAAGAACTTGAAGATCAGGAGTATGTTTTTGAGAGTGAAACCGACTCCGAAGTCATTGCCCAACTCATCAGCCATTATCTCAGTCAAAGCCAGGATCCGGAAAAAGCAACAACTCAATGCCTGGAACGCCTGGAAGGTGCGTTTGCCCTGGCAGCCATATTCGCCAATCAGCATGACCTGATCATCGCGGCCCGGCGGGGAGCACCTCTGGCAGTCGGGCATGGAGATGGCGAAATGTATCTGGCCTCGGATAGTGCAGCCCTGGCCCCAATTACCGAAAACATCACATATCTGGAAGAAGATGACCGGGCTTTTTTAACCGCAAACAGCCTCACTATCCGTACTGCTTCCGGGGAAAACATTCAACGCCCAATCACCCATATCACCCATGTCGGCGGCAGTGACAAGGGCAATTTTCCTCATTATATGCTTAAGGAAATCCATGAACAGCCAACCGCAATCAGTGATACCCTGACCAGCTTTATTGATCCTCAAACCCGCATTGTCACATTACCTGATATGGGGCTGGACTGGCAGACTATACCGAAAATCAATCTGGTTGCCTGTGGATCTTCTCATTATGCAACTCTCACCGCCCGCTATTGGTTTGAGGAGATTGCCAATATCCCTACTCAATGTGATCTAGCCTCAGAATTTCGTTATCGTGATCCGGTTTTGCCGGAAAATGGGGTGGCGATTTTCGTTTCTCAATCCGGGGAAACTGCCGACAGTCTGGCGGCATTACGTCATGCTCGAAAAGCCGGACAGTATAGCATTGCGATTGTCAATGTTCCGGAAAGCACGATGGCGCGGGAAGCCGATTTTGTTCTGGCCACGCATGGCGGGCCGGAAATCAGCGTTGCCTCGACCAAAGCATTAACCACCCAGCTGACGGTCCTGGCTGTATCGGCGATTGCGATTGGACGGGCACGTCACCAGATTGACCCTGAGCGTGAAGCCACCCTATCCCAGGCTCTTATCGAAACCCCGACCTGGATTGCTGAGACATTACGGCTCAATGATCAATTACGCCAACTTGGCCACTATTTAGCCGATGCCCGGAATGTTCTGTATCTTGGGCGCGGAACCCATTATCCGATTGCCCTGGAAGGCGCACTCAAACTCAAGGAAATTTCCTATATTCATGCCGAAGGATATGCCGCCGGGGAGATGAAGCATGGCCCCATCGCCCTGGTTACCCATAATCTGCCGGTGATCTTCACGATACCCAACAACCAGCTTTTTGCAAAAACGCTGTCCAATATGGAAGAAGTCGCAGCCCGTGGCGGCCATGTGATTGCTTTGTCCGATGCCCAGGGATTGGAAAAAATCGGCACCGCAGCGACCCAAACCGTTTTATTGCCGGAGGCTGTTCCCTTCGTTACCCCAATGATCCATGCAGTCGCGGTCCAGTTACTGGCTTATTATACGGCAACCGCCAAAGGGACTGATGTTGATCAACCGCGTAACCTCGCCAAATCAGTCACAGTTGAGTAGATATCCAACCGATGATGCATTCGGGTGTTTTCTCGTTTTGACTTTGAGGGAACTTGTGAGAAAATTTTGACACCAAAGACCCGGAACGACCCAAACCTGTGGGCCAGGGATTGGTCAGTCTTTCAATAATTGTCCTATTATATCCCATCTGTTTTTATATGATTGGATGGACCAACCCACATAATTTGTTTTGGGTGGCAAATGAACAGTGAGCGCAGGGTTGTCATTTCTTTTGTCACCATTTGGTTTGGTTCCTTGCAACCATTGTTGATGAGCATATGTGACCTTTCTGGCCATTTCTGATGATGGAATGATGTAGTATTCTGGATTTTGATTTGAGTTCGGTTTTGGAATACCGCCCAAAACCCAGACAAAATTGGTTCCATAGTCATTTTCTGCATTCGGCCCCACAATGCAAGTAGGCTTGTCTGGAAGATATGTTCTAACTTTAATATGGACGGATTTGGTTTTCTCCCGGTTGCTGCATAGAATATCTGTGTTGGGAGCACCACCCAAAGTTACTGAGGCAGCCAATCCTCTTCTGCACAACTCGCCGGCAATAAAAAATCGACTGGCTTTACCTCTTTGATTAGGATTAACCCTACCCATTGGATTATCTCCTTATCTTATTTGTCGGTATCAGGACCTATATCAGATTGTAGAATCGTGCGACTATAGCCAGTGAATAACAAATACCGCTCTTATGAGAGGTGCCCCCAAAAGCGTTTACAATCAGAACATGTTTATAAGCAGAAGATGTTTGTAAGCAGAAAACGTTTATAAAATATAAATGGGCAAAGACGTGAGATAGGTAATGAAATACGCAATTATTGACATATTCATGGCCTTATTCGTCTTCATGACCTTATTCATCAGTCATGAAAGTTCAGCAAGCCAGCCCGCAGAACAATTTTTAAGCCAACTCTCAGAACAATTTTCCAGGCAACGATACCCCTTCCCTGATTTTCAGGTCGCCCGGTTTGCTTCCTGTTCTGAGGGTCCGGTTGACATTGTTCCATTACGTGATGATTCGGAAGAATTTGTCTTGGTTTCCAACAATTTAAATCAGAAATGTTTCAGAAAAATAAGCCGCGAATTGGCTGAATTTCTGTTTGAAAACACAGACAACAGAAAAGAAGACGCCTTCCTTGATCCGATATTATATGAATTTGGTTTGGAATTTGAGCGCAAAAATTCTCAACACACGAATTTTCCTCACGAAATTGTCAACACTCTGTCGCCTCTTGAATTATCGTGTTCCGAAAAATGCAGATACTCAAATCAGCAACTGGTCAAAATCGCCGAGACCTATTATTTTCTTTTATATTCCAGTGATTATGGAATAGAAGCCCGGATGATCACCGATGATCTGATCCTTTTTCAAATTCATATGGCAACGCATACAAGAAACGTTACCTTCAACCGGGCGTTGTCAAAACCGGTTCAGTTCCCGGACGGGGATTTGGAATTTTTACCTGATTCTGTGATTGTGCGTAGAAAAAAATCCTATTTCAAAGATGTTGGTGGTGCCTTTTGGTATGATATGAGAGTCAATTTTAACGGCGAGATTATTGAATATCTGGACGTAGAAGACGGATTGTGCGTAGACAGAAACAAATTTTACGAGAGCACCGAAAACAGGCTCATTGCGGCTGGTAAAGACCAACTCTGCGTCTACCCTTGATGGGAGAGATTCTGGAAAAAAGGGTTCTGATGCAGTCGATCAGGATCAGATCAATCAAAGAAGGTAGAAATCTAATAGCAAAAATCATTTCCTTCAGCTTTACAGTTGAATTTTCTGATTGCCTCTTCTGATCTTTTCTGAGCTTCTCTACGGGTCTCTTCTAGCTGATTTTGTTTACAACTCACCCAATCAGAAAGTTTCTCTATGTAGTTTTTTACATCCCTTTTGCATGACTGGAAGGCCCAGTCATCTTCAAATCCTCCTCCCCATGTTTCCGTACAATGCGGCGGACTGGCATTTGGTTCTGAACAATACGACCATCCAAAAGAGACCCGGGGAATAACGGTCACAATACATGCGAGAATAGCCAGAATTTTAATCTCCAGTCACCCGGACGCTATTTCATTGATCACGATCCGGATCAATCCATAAAATACCGGTCGGGCAAATAGTTAAACCATCAGAGAATGTCCGGTCAAACTGATGCTGAAGTAATCCCTGAACCGTGGCCAGATCAACCCCTCTGAAATTGACCTCCATGAGGTTGCAGCCAGCCAGATCAGTAGAAGCCAGGAGGGCAGACTTGAAAAGAGACCCCGAAAGATCCGCATCCCGGAGAATTGTTTCTTTCAGTGAGGCAAAAGAACAATCAGCATGACGAAGCCGCGCCCCCCGGACATCCGCATGATCAAGATTGGCAGAAGTCAACTTCGCATAGCGAAAATCCGCCCATTCGAGTATGGCATCTTCAAAATTAGCATGACTGAGATCGGCATAGCGAAAATCAGCGTTTCTTAAATTGGCTTTTTTAAAATCAAACGCATGGAGTTTTTTATAAGCAAAGCAGGCCCGTTTGCCTATTTGGCCGTTGCTATCCAACCATGCTGAATGATCGGTAACCATATCCTCACAATCCTCGGTTTCGGATTTTTTTAAGATGGCATGTCCGTTAGTCCTGAGGTGACCATTAAGATGGCCATTGAGGTGGCCATTGATATGACCGGAGTTCTGTCTGGCAATGACCGGCTCAGTTAAGCGTGCTGCTTTACCGGAAGCATTTTTTCCTTCCCTGGCCAAAACTGGGCTTTTTGGACTCTCCGCCCCCGCCGACCATCCTTCGCTGAAATTATGACCGTTTTTTTTCTTCTCACCGGCTATAAGACGCGGACCACCGGAGTTGGCTTTTCGGGGTGGTACTTCGATCAGGGATGGAGTGTTCTCCCCGGAACGTTGAATGACTTTCGCGCGAAGAGATTTTTTTTCTGAACCACCCTGTGCAGAGGAATCAGCGGTCATACTGTCTGCGTTATCGCTCTTGTCATGCGAAGACAGGTCATGTGAAGACAGGGATAATGGGCCTAAGCGCTTGGCCAAAGAATCAGCGACTGCAGAATCAATAAAAGTATTGGGAGAACGACAAATCTGATCAATGCGGGAGACCATATCCTCGTTTTTGAAGGGCTTGACAATACAGCTGTTCACACCCATCCGGATAGCCTCAACCAAATATTGGGAGAGGTTGGAATTCACCATCAACATAACCGGCACTGCCTCGTTTCCCGGCCAATCAGAAGAACGTAAACGAGATAACAGGGCAATCACATCCCGGCCCACGAGATCCGGACCAAAAATGACCAAATTCATATCCCGGTTGCTCAGAATATTAGGAACAGCATTCGACACCCGTGATGACAATACAGTGCCATATCCGGCATTCGATAATTGCCTGGACAGGCGCGAACGCCCATCCTCATGTTCAGTGACCAACAACAAGGTTGTGCTGTTTCGGTTGAGAGTTGTCATAGAGAAACGGTCCTGGGATGCTGTTACACAACAACCTGCATACGCAGAGAAAACATCTCTTTCAGTGTATGGAGTCGGTTACCAAAAACCTGTATCCAAAAACCTACTTTGCCTTGGAATAGATGCTATTTGCCTCAAAATAGACTTTATTTATATTTAAAATTTTATTAAGAAATTTTATTTACGTATAAAACTTGATTTACACCTAAAATATGTTGTTTATCTGTTACTTAGTAATAAAAT
Source organism: Alphaproteobacteria bacterium (assembly GCA_965199175.1). GTDB lineage: Bacteria > Pseudomonadota > Alphaproteobacteria. The sequence continues at coordinate 681,778 of OZ240684.1, read as the reverse complement.
CTAAACGGCAAAAAAAAACAACCTTAAATTACTTTTATCTGTTTTTCTATGACGTGACACCTCGATCGCCCCTGATCATATCAGGGAGTAACCAAAAACCGTCTAAAACGTATTCTTTGTAAATCCTTCAAGAGTACGGGATACTGTAACACTGCCGAATGACAACGAATCTGAGGATTCTCTACGCACCGATTTCACCAACCCAACCCCTGGGGCATACCAATCGGTCTGTTCGACACCCACATGAATGGGCGGCACCCGGCTATCGCCAACAAAAAGAAAACTGCCGGTTCCGTGAATACGCAAACAATTTTCGTAAAAGCCAGCGGGGGTACGCACCCGCTCTTTTGTCGACACAGCCCGCATCGTCAAGGTCACGTCTTCTTCTGGCCGCATGCCGATCAGAGGTGGGGTTCGGCCAATCAATAAAAAAGGTTGGGTTTGAATCTGCCATGTCTGATCGCTGTCAACGGGTAATTTGAATAGCCATTGCACCGGCGGCTCAATGAGGCCGGTTTCACCTTTCAGCTCATACGCCAACCTCTGTACCCCATCATCGGATTGAGCATAAAAATACAGATTGCCGGTGGCTGTCTGGCGCGGAACCGCAGGCCCGGCCTGCACCATGACCGGATCAAGATTGATCACGGCATCCTTAAGAACCACGTGACGACCATCGTCAGAATTCACATCCAAACGATAATACCAGGACCAGCCGCTGGACAAAGGAAAGTAAGAATGCGCATCATGACCAAAGAGGGCAAACAACCAATACCCAACCGCCAGGATCACAGATCCGGAAATCCCCCCCCAAAAAAGAGCCGTTCTACCTTTTTTTGTGAAATGATAGCCTGAAAAAAACGTCCCCATGACTGCCTGATGACCTCTTTGGTTGGGGTTTTCACAGAGTTCTGGCTGACTGGTTGTCATACAGATCATAACCCATGCAGGCTATAGAGTGATACAGGTAACGTAAGAATCATACCGACCGATAAGAATCATAGGGATACCCTATATCACAGGATGATCAAACGCCCTTCAAAGACCATCAAAAACAAACAAAGACAAACAGCGTATCAAAACCATAACCGCCGGACTACAATCAACCGGCACCCGGTTTTCAGACCCATCCATATGAAAATATCACCGCTGAAAATATCACCGCACAACCTGATGAGAAAGATGTTCCCATACTATTCTGTATGTTCTGTATGTCCTGTATGTTCCATACGCCATAATGCTCCACACGCCATATAGATCTGAGTATGTCTGAGAAGCCGCACCCCTTGCGCCTGGGCTGGTTGACGGCCCTGACATCACAGGCGGTCAGTCATCCGTTCTGTGTTCTCCTGATTGCGTTGGTTCTCACTGTCCTTTCTCTGGGCTATACGCTGAATACGCTATCCATCAATACCTCAACTGAGGATATGTTGGCGGAGGATCTGGAATTCCGCCAGCGTTATACCGCCTTCCGCCATGCTCTTCCGGCCCTCAAAGGCAATATTGTGATTGTCATTGATGGGGAAACACCAGAATTGACCAGTGATGCGGCACAACGCTTATCACAACAACTGATGACAATGGAGACAACCGTCAGTGCGGTGTTTGATCCTGCCAGCGATGATTTTTTTCGCCGCAATGGTCTGCTTTTCCTCAGCCTTGAAGAACTCGACAAGCTATCAATACGACTGGCAGAAGCCCAGCCTCTGCTTGCCGCCTTAGCCGAAAACCCCAGTCTGAGCGGCTTATTTGGTCTTTTGGACAATTCTCTCACCCAGGACGAGACCACTCTTTCGGCTTTTTCCGGGGCCTTTGATCGCCTTGCTGCCGGAGCAGAAGGTCTGAGAAATGGTCAGACAACAGCCATTTCATGGCAAGATTTACTCTCCGGAGATGCCTCTTCAGCATCGGATACCCGGATCAACAACCGGCGCATTATCCTGGTCCGGCCGTCTCTGGATTTTTCTTCTCTCTCCCCGGCCCAACAAGCTGTGGATACAATCCGCTCGGTGGCGGCCACACTGAATATTGATCCGGAACATGGTCTGCGTTTGCGTCTGACCGGGACACCGGTCATTGAGCAGGATGAACTCCTGAGTGTACGTAAAGGGGCGGCTGTCTCGGGAATGCTCTCTCTTTTTCTGGTGGCATTATTGACCATAACCGGCCTGCGCTCTGTGCGTCTGATCATTGCGACATTGACCAGCCTGATTATTGGTCTCATCTGGACGGCAGGATATGCGGCCATCACAATCAAACAGCTGAATATCATTTCTGTGGCATTTGCTGTTTTGTTTATTGGTATCGGGGTTGATTTCAGCATTCAATACTGCTTGCGTTACCGGGAGAAAAGAGCCCAGGGGCTTGATCATCGCCACGCCCTGATTGAGGCGGCACAAGGGGTCGGGCCTGCCCTGAGCCTGGCCGCCACAGCAGCAGCAATCGGTTTTCTCTCCTTTGCTCCTACCGATTATATTGGTTTATCAGAGCTTGGCCAAATCTCGGCTGCCGGAATGGCAATCGCACTCATCGCTAATTTTACCGTCCTTCCCTCTCTCTTAACGCTCTGGCCACCTCAAAACCGGCAAGCCAGAATACCCGACACTACACAGAACACTCTATGGAGTGACCGTCTCTGGCATCATTATGCCCTCTATCTGACCCCGGTGCGTGGTCGCCGTATTGTATTTGTCGCCATACTCATCACCATCATGGCCGCTGGTCTTGGTTTTGAGCGATTCAGATTTGACTATGACCCTCTCAATCTCAAAGATCCCACCACCGAATCTTATATAACCATTCGGGATCTGCAATCAGGGGATCATTCAGGATACGGGATTGCGTTGCTGGCTGACTCGCAAACCCAGGCTGAGAGGATGCGTGAACATCTTGCCACGTTGCCGGTGGTGAGCCGGATACGTAGCCCGGCCGATTATGTCCCGGTTGATCAGGATGCTAAATTGGCGATCATTGATGATATCGCGGTTTATCTTGGTTCTGCCCTTGATTTATCCCCCAATTCATCAACCAGACCGGCTGAAAACCAGGCCGCCTTAGCCTCTTTCCTCAACAATGCAAAAGCCCGGCAAAAAGACCAGGATCCCGATATGATGGATCCCTCTCTCAGTCGGCTGGTCGAATCTTTACGTCCTTATCTCAGGGCCGATGATGAACAGCTCACAGCATTGCAGAATGTTTTATTGGGAAATTTGCCCAGCCAGATCAATCGCCTGAATGATAGCCTGGATGCCCAGCTGGTGACGTTTGACTCTCTGCCGCCAGACCTCAGACAACGTTTGATCACCGAAGATGGCCGCCATTTAATTGAGGTTTTCCCGGTTGAAGATATGCGTGATCCTGGTGCCCTGACCAATTTTGTTGAGACCATTCATACGGCTTTCCCTGAGGCCACCGGAACCCCAATCCTCATTTATCATGCCGGAAATACGGTTCTGCACTCTTTTCAGATGGCCGCTGTTCTGTCGGTTGTGGCAATCGGTCTGCTGCTGTTGGTGGTGCTGGGCCGGTTCAGCGAGGCGATCCTGACTGCTATTCCCTTGCTTATGGCCACCAGCCTCACCACTGCTGTTGCCGGCCTCAGTGATATTCAGCTTAATTTTGCCAATATGATTGCCCTGCCTCTGATTGCCTCATTGGGTGTTGCTTACGGCCTCTATATGATCTTGCGCAGCCGCAGCCACAATGCAATCCGGTCTGCTCTCATGACCAATACACCGCGAGCCATTCTTTTTAGTGCTCTGACCACCATGGGATCTTTTGGCAGCCTGGCCCTCTCGCCGCATCGCGGGACAGCCAGTATGGGGCTTTTGATGACCATTGCCCTGACGATGGTCCTGGTGAGTATCTTCACATTATTACCGGCTTTGCTGGCCTGGCGTGAAGGCCATCAATCAGCAGATGATTGACAGAATGATCAAAACCGGCATGCTGAGGATCCCATGAACTGATGAAATGAACTCATGAAATTCAAATTCCGGGGCGTCTGGATTGCGGATACCCGCCTGATACCCATCAAACCACCAGTCGGATCAGCCAATTCGTTTTAGATTCGTTTTACACGTCAATATGATCCATCTGATCCGGCTGATTGATATGATCCGTTGCATGTGATCGAAACGATACAACATGGTAAAAGTCCTTAAACGTCGGGATTTTCTGACCGCTGTAGCAGCAACAGCTGCCGGCAGTGCGGTTGCTGCACCAGCGATTGCCCAGGGCCGTCACCAATGGCGTATGGTAACCACATGGCCGGCTGATTTTCCTGGCATGGGGGCTGGAGCCCGATGGTTGGCCGAAAACGTCAATCGCTTATCAGGCGGACGTTTAACCATCAAGCTATACGGAGCCGGAGAATTGGTTCCGGCTTTTGAGGCCCTGGATGCGGTTCTCAACCAAACAGCCGAAATCGGCCATGGGGCACCCTATTACTGGAAAGGAAAAGCTCCCGCGACTCAGTTTTTAGCGGCACTGCCTTTCGGCCTCACCGCCCAGGAACACAATGCCTGGCTGTATTTTGGTGGTGGTCTGGATCTGGCCGCGAAAATCTATGATGATCTGGGCTGCCGCTTCTTTCCGGCCGGAAATACCGGTGTCCAGATGGGGGGATGGTTTAACAAAAAAATCAACCGCCTGGATGATTTTAAAGGGCTTAAAATCCGCATGCCCGGCCTGGGCGGTGAAGTAATGAAAGCAGCCGGAGCAACAGTGGTTAATCTACCCGGCGGCGATATTCAGGCGGCTTTGCAATCCGGTACGATTGATGCGGCTGAATGGATTGGGCCTTATAATGATCTTGCATTCGGTTTTCACAAAAGTGCCGATTATTACTATACTCCGGGCTGGCAGGAGCCGGCTTTGGTTTTTGATTGCTTTGTCAATACCCGGGCTTATGACGCATTGCCCCCGGATTTGCAGGCAATCCTGCACTATAGTTGTCAGGCCGCTAACCAACGAATCCTCAGTGCTTTTGTAACCCATAACGGGACTTCCCTGCGCGTTCTTCAGGAAAAACATGCCGTAACATTGCTCCGTTATTCCCCCGAAATTCTGTCCGGGCTGGGTCGATTGGCGTCCCAGGTCCTTGATGGCTTAGCCAACCAGGACCCCGTAAGCCGTGAGGTTTATAACAGCGTGATTGACTTTCGTGCCCGGGCCCGCAAATGGTCAAATATTTCTCAATATGCGTATCTCAAAGCCCGGGAGGCTGCCTTCAATGACTGATCGCTGTTCCTTTCCCGGAAGGATCGGGTTCCCGGAAATTTCCCCGGCCAGGGGTTGATGACACCAATAACCCGCCGGAAAATGGGCAAGAATTCATAGCAATATGCCAAAAATCTATATAGAGTGGGTGTCAACCTTGATTTTATGTTGATATAGGGTTGATCTCTCTGTCAATTTCCTGAAAAATCTATATAGAGTGGGTGTCCGTCTTAATTTTATATTGATATAGAGTTGATCTCTCTATGCCGATATCTCCATAAAGATCTCTATAAAGATAAAGATCTCTATAAAGATAAAGACCTCTATAAAGCATAAAGACCTCTATAAAGTCAGTATCTGTTTAAGATTCACGCCTCTGCAGAAACCCTGTTCATGCGGGAATATTCCGACGTGTTATGCCTGCACCGTCATCGCTTCAATGATTGGGTTCATCATGCGGTATGATCATGCGACATACACAGAGCCGGGAATATGCGCGCATCCTCTGCCTGATTGTTGTATCAATCAACCGCCGGGTAACATGGATGCTCTGTGGAGAGGACACTCTTCATGAATTCGGGTCGGCGCCCTGTTGTTCTGTGTATCCTTGATGGATGGGGGCTGCGTGATGAGGCCCCTGATAACGCGATTACACAAGCACACACACCGGTATATGACACTCTGATTGCCCGCTATCCGCACGGAATGTTGCAAGCATCGGCCGAAGATGTCGGGCTTCCCGGTAACCAATTCGGTAATTCTGAGGTTGGTCATATCAATATCGGGGCCGGGCGGGTTGTTTTACAAGATTTACCGCGCATTGATGCAGCAATGAAGAATGCCGGGTTACAGAAAAACCCGGCGATTGAAGATTGTCTGAGTAAGCTGTCTCAAAGTGGTGGAACATGCCATATTCTCGGCCTTATTTCACAAGGCGGCGTGCATGGTCATCAATCCCATGTTGCTGCTTTGGCAAAAATAATGGCCCATGCCGGGGTTCGGGTCCGGATTCATGCGGTTCTTGACGGACGCGATGTCGCACCGATTTCAGCACGCAAAGACATGCAGATGTTTCTTGATGACATTGCTGACAGATCGGGGACCCGCCAATCCGGGATTGAGATTGCAACGATTACCGGACGCTACTACGCCCTTGATCGTGACAAGCGTTGGGACAGAATCGCCCGCTGTTATCATGCTTTGGTATCGGCAAGCGGCAAACATGCCCCCGACCCTCTGGCAGCCATTGATGCCAGCTATTCGGTTTCGGTGAGCGATGAATTCGTGCTTCCGACCATCATTGGCGATTACCAGGGGATAAAAGACGGCGATGGATTACTGGTTGCCAATTTTCGGGCTGACCGGGTTCGCCAGCTGACGACTGCCCTGGTTGATCATGATTTTGACGACTTTCCGCGCCGCCGGGTTCCGAAATTTGCCGCAGCAGTCGGCATGACCGAATACTCACGACGACTCAACCGCTTTCTCAATACGGTTTTTCCGCCTGTTACATTGCATCATGGCCTTGGAGAAACACTTTCCAGGAATCATTTGCGTCAATTACGGATTGCCGAAACCGAAAAATATGCTCATGTCACATATTTTTTTAACGGTGGACAAGATATTGAGTTTGATGGCGAAGAACGTCTTCTTATTCCTTCTCCCCGGGTGCAAACTTACGATATGCAGCCTGATATGTCGGCACTCAAGCTGACTGAATCTTTGCTCCGGGCAATCAAAAACGGGGGCTATGACTTTGTCGTCGTCAATTATGCCAACCCGGATATGGTGGGACATACCGGCGTTTTATCAGCCGCAATTCAGGCCGTCGAAACCGTCGATCGATGTTTGGGGCGTCTGCGGGCGGCGGTTGCTGAGGCAGGGGGTATTTTGTTCGTGACAGCCGATCATGGGAATGTGGAAATCATGCGCGATTCTCAAACAGGCCAGCCGCATACCTCCCATAGTTTAAATCCGGTCCCGACTATTCTGGTCGATGGACCACCCAATATCAGGCTTGGTAATGGTCGTCTGGCTGATATTGCCCCGACTTTGCTTGAGTTACTGGCTCTTGAACAACCCGAAGAAATGACCGGGCGGTCTCTCCTCCGCCATGCCAAATCATGATGACACAGTTGACGCGCATCAATCGGTACTCCAATACGTGCTGTCGGCCCGGTATTGAAAAGATTCTTAAGAAAATCACCCTAGGAATCTGCGTCTTTTCCTTCATGCTCCCCGCGATCCCCGGCCTTGCTGATGATTATAACGCAGCACGCCAAAATCTTGAGGATTTAGAACAAGAAATCACCGACCAAAAAAAGCAACAGCAGACTCTCTCTCAAAAAGATCAATCAATCAGCCAGGAAACCGCCAATCTGCGCGCCCAACTCATCCAGACAGCCCGACAAGCCCAGAATCTTGAAGATGTGGTTTCCGGTCTGGATGCAGAACTGCTCAGACTTGAAGATCAGGTCATGAATGCACAATCCAGGCTTGCCGATCGACGCCAACAAATCAATGCTTCCATGGCGTTGTTACAACGCATCGCCCTACGCCCGGCTATTGCTGCGTATTTTTCGTCTGATAACGCGACTGATGCTGCTGATGCGGCCGCTTTCATGGCCCGTATGATCCCGGAGCTCAATGATGAAATCGGGGAAATTGTTGCCGATTTGCTCGAACTGAAAACCGCCCGCACCCTTCTTAAAAACCGCAGAGAGACCAGGGCACAAGCGACCCAAAATCTGAAGAATGAACGCCATCGCCTCAATACGTTGCTGGCGGATAAAAACCGTCTTCAGGCCGATATTTCCAAAGATCGCCAGGCCATTGATCAGCGCATTGCAACGCTGAGCAGCCAGGCTCAGTCCCTGCGCGACCTGGTCACAGCCCTGACCGAGAAAAACCCGAACGGAAAAAATCAGCCGTCATCACGACCCACAACAGACCAGAACGTTACTTCTTATCTGAAAGATCCGGAATTAGCTTATCTGAACACTCTGGCTTTCAGCCAGGCCAAAGGCCAGTTATTACCGCCTGCCCGTGGTGAAATCATCCGCCGTTACGGCGAATCAACCGGCCCCACCACAACCAGCAAAGGGGTGAGCATTCTGACTGCGGATAACGCCCATATTGTTGCCCCTTTTGCCGGAGAGATTCTTTATGCCGGAAAATTCAGAGATTACGGACATCTCTTGATCATCTCTCACGGTGAGGGATATCATGGGCTGATTGCCGGATTGGAACGCATTGATGCCCAGGTTGGGCAACAGCTGCTTGCGGGTGAACCGGTGGGTGTCATGGGGAATGCCGGGAATGGGTTCAATACTTTGTACTTTGAGATCAGGAGATCAGGAAAATCAGTCAACCCCCTCCCCTGGCTGGCTGTTTCAGCAGGCATAAAAACAAGTTCGCTTTATCCGGGAAACTGAGAGGCATTATGAAACAAGAGATCGCGCACCATATCCACCATAAGCCACACAAAGTGACAAAAATTTCCAGGGGAAAAATGCCGCCGATCCTGGCGTGTCTTGCCATCATCGTCTTAATTGGCGGGTTTTCGCACTCCGTTCAGGATCTGCGGGCTGAAGATCAATCTCAAAAAGATCATGACGAAATTTTTCGCCAGTTGAGCCTGTTTGGTGATGTTCTTGAACTGGTTTCTGAGGATTATGTCGAAACCGTCAATGAAAAAGAACTCATTCAGGCCGCCATTAACGGGATGCTGTTATCGCTGGATCCGCATTCAAGCTATCTCAACGCCGATAATTTTCGCGATGTTCAGGTTCAGACCAAAGGAGAATTCGGCGGATTAGGGATCGAAGTCACAATGGAAAACGGCCTGGTCAAGGTGGTATCACCGATTGATGATACCCCGGCCCATCGGGCTGGAATCAAACCCGGCGACCTGATTACCCATCTGGATAATGAGCCTGTTCTCGGCATGACGCTGAGCCAGGCAGTCGATAAAATGCGCGGAGAAGTCGATACCGATATCCTTCTCACCATACGCCGGGGGGATGAATACCCCCTGGAGATTCCGATCACCCGGGATATCATTCGAATTCGATCTGTTCGCTCAAATCTGGAAGAAGATATCGGCTATGTCCGCATCACAACCTTTAACGAGCAAGCCTATGAAGGTCTGAAAAATGCTATTAACGATCTCAGGCAACAAGCAGACGGACAACTCAAAGGATTGGTGCTGGACTTACGCAATAATCCCGGCGGTCTGCTGGAGCAAGCCGTCAATATCTCTGATGCTTTTCTTGAGCGCGGTGAAATTGTCTCAACCCGCGGACGACGCAAAGGGGATGCGCAACGTTTCAATGCCCGTGATGGCGATCTTATGAATGGCCTGCCGATGGTTGTTCTCATCAATGGCGGCTCAGCATCGGCATCGGAAATTGTTGCTGGTGCACTCCAGGACCACAGACGGGCTATTGTTATGGGGTCCCCCTCTTTTGGCAAAGGATCCGTACAGACAATCATTCCTATGGGACCTCAGGGAGCCATCCGCCTCACAACTGCCCGCTATTACACCCCATCCGGCCAATCGATTCAGGCCACCGGAATTAAGCCGGATATCGAGGTTGAAGAAGCCCGTATTGAAAAAATTGAATCAGCTTCCCGACAAAAAGAAGCTGATTTACGCGGTGCCCTTGAGAATGAAAAAAATGATCCCCAAAATACCGATCAGGACACCGATCCCAAAACCGATACCCCGGAAAAAGATCAAACATCACGCAGTGAAGAAGAACAGAAACGCCGGGATGCTGATTATCAACTTTCCCGCGCATTCGACCTGTTACGCGGAATTATCCTGTTAGAGGAACGGGCCGCGATCATTGGTCCTTTCGGTGCAAAAACAACACCGTAAAGGTGACCCGGTTATAAAACACCCTCCGGTACAGTACGGAAGAAAAGCGTAGACGTTGAGTATGGATACAGACTCCGGCAACAGAGGTGATGAAGGCGAAATCAATATTTCTGCAGATGATTTTGATGATGATTTTGATGCAGAAAATAATGACCGTGCCATCACTGAAAACACCGACGACCCGGACTCAGAGCGCCAGCTGGAGAGTGTTTTCGAAGACCATACATCTCCCGATCCTGATGATGTCCGGGATATCCCGGCCCAGGCACCACCACGCCGGAGCATGGCGTTTTTTTATACGATCGTGATCATCATTGCAGCAGTTACAGGCGGATTGACCGGATGGATACTCCTGAATGAAGGGGATCAAATGCTCTCAAGCCCCTCAATGCGTTACGAATTCCGCATTCCTCCATCGGCACTCCAGACGGCTGCATCGACTTCAGAACAAGAGATCACAGATCATAACACCGATGCCGGGGAGGCATCACAAACCGGTGCTGAGGCGGATACTCCCTCCCCGGACGATGAAGCAACATCCACCAGCAATGCAGAAGAAAACACTGAAGGAAACACGTCAGAAAATACAGCAGAAAACACAGCAGAAAATACGCTAGAAGATACAGCAGAAAACCAGGATCAGGCAGATGCGTCACAACAGGATGACCCTGATCCCTCGACATCTTTTGAACAATTACCGGAACAATCACCAGAACAATCACCAGATAGTCAAACCCCGGAAATCAGCCAGGTCGCGGCTTTTTCACCCATTCGTTCCCCAAAAGATATCCTGTCTGATATCCTGATTAACCAAAACGTAATACCACTCAATCCGGAACTCTTACCCGAAGTCACCGAAGTCGTAAAAAAGGAAACCGGAGGGCGGATCCTGTTGCCCACCATTTCCAAAAACGGCACCCAACCCTGGCAAGCATATAAACGCAGCTTTACCCTTGATAGTGACTATTCTCTGATTGCACTGATTATTGATGATATGGGACTCAATCAAGCCCGGAGTCTGACAGCAATTCGGGATATGCCCTCACCAATTTCTTTTGCTTTTGCACCATATGGCCGTAATTTAAACACGCTGACAGCCTTAGCCCGCAGCCGGGGACACGAAGTTTTGCTCTCTGTGCCTATGGAGCCCTTCAATTACCCCCTTGATGATCCTGGTCCTTACGGTTTACTCACCAGCTCGGAAAATAAAACAAACCTGGACAAGCTGATTTGGATCATGAGTCGCCTCAGAACATATGTCGGCGTGATGCCAGAAATGGGTTCCTTATTTACAACATCACAAGAGGCCGCAACACCTGTGCTGAAAGAATTCAAAAAACGGGGCTTGTTATTCATTAACCGCCGGGTTACCCAGCGTGATATTACGGGTCGCCTGGCTGAAGACCTGGAGTTGCCAAATCTGGGAGTAGATTTTGTTCTCGACCGAAAACCATCACGAGCCGCCATTGATCAACAAATTAAACGTGCTGAATCCCTGGCCCGTTCCCAGGGCTTTGTGACCGTTCTCTCTTCTCCTTATCCGGTTTCCTTAGAAAGGATTTCCTTGTGGCTTGCGACACTGGAAGAAAAAGGCTTTGCGATGGCTCCGGTTACAGCCGTGGCTGAACTTTCGGCAATTTCGGCAGAAACAGCCAGGATCGTAACCAATGTTGCCGGAAGCCCCACTCCCTGAAAACGCCGGTCTTCCAAAAATATCAAACAGCAAAATCCAGAATGACGAAGCAAAATATCCAGGACCTCCCCTACCGATCCGGTGTCGGGATCATGTTGCTTAACCAGCAAGGACAGGTCTTTATCGCTCAACGCCGCGATATGCCTTCTGATGCCTGGCAAATGCCCCAGGGTGGCCTCGAAGAAGGCGAGACCGCTGATCAGGCAGCGTTTCGGGAACTGAAAGAAGAAATCGGTACCAATAATGCGACCATCCTGGCAGAAACCAAAGAATGGCTCACATATGAATTTCCTGACCACCTGGTCCCCAGGCTATGGGGAGGACGCTATCGTGGCCAAAAACAAAAATGGTTTGCCATGCGTTTTTGCGGCTGTCATGACGAAATCAATATCAACACCGAAAAACCGGAATTCAGTGCCTGGAAATGGGTCCCTATGACGGAACTCACCGATTTAATTGTGCCGTTTAAGCGACCCTTGTATCAGCAGTTAATTGATACATTCGCTCACTGTGCCCAGGGACCGACACAGACCGACATAGCACCCGGTTAATCGGTTGCCACAGCGGCTAACTGAGCCTCAGCAATCACCAGGGCGGCTTGTGCTCTGTTCCGGTCTGCGTCTTCTTTGGCGTTATTTACCTCATTTTGAAGGTCAGCCATACGCTTTCGCACATCCTCAGCATCAATATCTTCGACCAATACAGCTTCCTCAGCCAGTACTGTGCATCCTTCCGGCATCGCCTCAGCAACCCCACCACCGACAAAAATCCGCCGGGTTGGCGCATCATCCTCATAAATCGTCACAACGCCTGGCCGTAAACCAGCAATCAATGGCGCATGACCCGGAAGAACACCAAAATCACCATCAACCCCCGGAGCCACAACCATCTCAGCATCTCCGGAAAGGACGATTCGCCCAGGCGCAATAATCTCAAAAGCCGTGGTTTCCATCACTTTTTCCTAAAAACCTAGGCGGCCTCAGCAGCAATTTTCTTTGCCTTATCGATTGCTTCGCTCATTGGGCCAATCATATAAAAAGCCGACTCAGGCAAGTCATCATAATCGCCATCAACCAGACCCTTAAAACCTTTTATGGTGTCTTGCAGATCAACAAACACCCCTGGTGTCCCGGTGAAAACTTCGGCAACATGGAAGGGTTGGGATAAAAATCTCTGAATCTTGCGTGCCCTTGCTACCACCAGCTTATCTTCTTCGGATAATTCATCCATACCAAGAATGGCAATGATATCCTGAAGAGATTTATATTGTTGCAAGACTTCCTGAACCCTTCGTGCAACATGATAATGTTCCTCACCAACCACCCGCGGATCAAGAATACGCGAGGTTGAATCCAGCGGATCAACCGCCGGATAAATACCCAATTCAGCGATTTGCCGCGACAGCACCGTCGTGGCATCAAGATGAGCAAAGGAAGTCGCCGGAGCCGGATCCGTCAGGTCATCAGCCGGCACATAAATCGCCTGAACCGAGGTAATAGAACCTTTAGTGGTTGAGGTAATCCGTTCCTGCAAAGCCCCCATATCCGTAGACAAAGTCGGTTGATACCCGACCGCTGAGGGAATGCGGCCCAACAACGCCGAGACTTCTGACCCGGCCTGGGTAAAGCGGAAAATGTTATCAATGAATAACAGAACATCCTGACCCTCATCATCACGGAAATATTCTGCCAATGTCAGACCTGTCAAACCAACCCGGGCCCGGGCACCGGGCGGCTCATTCATTTGCCCATAAACCAAAGCGGCTTTGGAGTCGTCACCTTCCAGATCAATCACCCCGGAATCGATCATCTCATGATAAAGGTCGTTGCCTTCACGGGTACGCTCGCCAACCCCGGCGAAAACCGAATAGCCACCATGCCCCTTGGCCACATTATTGATCAACTCCATAATCAGGACAGTCTTACCAACACCAGCACCACCAAAAAGACCGATTTTTCCACCTTTTGAATAAGGGGCCAATAAATCGACCACCTTGATCCCCGTCGTCAGAATTTCGGTTTCGGTCGATTGATCAACAAATTCAGGAGCAGAACGATGAATCGGTAAGGATTTTTTAGTCTTGAGCGGACCACGCTCATCAATCGTTTCGCCAACCACATTCAAGATACGGCCCAGAGTCTGCGGCCCCACCGGAACACAGATCGGACCGCCGGTATCACGGGCCTCAAGGCCACGCACCAGCCCTTCGGTTGTATCCATCGCCACTGTCCGGACCTCGGAATTACCCAGATGCTGTGCTACCTCAAGAACCAAAGTTTTATCCTGATGCCGGACATGAAGCGCATTCAAAATAGAGGGCAGTTCCCCCTCAAAAGCAACATCCACCACAGCACCCATTACTTGCGTAATCCGTCCGGTTTGATTTTTAACCATTCTCTACTCCTTGCATACCCATATCCGGATCCAAATGCCGCAGCCTCCAGGCCGACCTGCGTTTTGAAAACGTAATTGCCTTCAGACTGCCTCGGCTCCGGATATAATTTCAATCAATTCTTTGGTGATCGCTGCCTGGCGGGTTCGGTTATATAACAGGGTTAAATTGTCAATCATATCACTGGCATTACGGGTCGCATTATCCATTGCGGTCATACGCGCGCCTTGTTCGCTGGCAAAATTTTCCAGCAACCCACGAAAAATCTGCACCGATACATTACGTGGCAACAAATCAGCCAGTAAGTCTTCTTCATTGGGCTCAAATATATAAACCGCATCAGGATGAGACCCCAGGCACCCCATTGACTGCCCGGTCCCGGTGTCCTCAATATCTTGGGAATTTTCAGGCTCCGCAACCGGCAGAGGAATGAGCTGTTGTCGCGTCACAATCTGGCTGATTGCTGACTTAAAACGGGCATACAACAATGTAGAAACATCAAATTCACCAGCATCAAACATCCTGGAAAGACGCTGGCCAATTCCGGCAGCATCGGCAAATGTCAAACCCGAACGCCCGATATCGGTCACGGTATCAATCATCAGATCACCATATTCGCTCCGCAAAGCATCGGCTCCCTTACGACCCAGACATAAGAGCTTTACAGCCTGACCACTGGCTTGCGATTCACGAATAAGAAGGCGAGCCTCGCGGGCTAAATTGGCGTTAAAACCACCACACAGCCCCCGATCCGAAGAGAGTAAAAGAATCAGATGCGTTTCTTTCTTACCGGTCCCAAAAAGCATAGATGGCTCAGCCGAAGAGTCTCCCAGACTCATCGCCAGAGAAGACAGCATATCCCCCATCCGTTCAGCATATGGGCGGGCAGCAAGAGCCTGTTCCTGAGCACGGCGCATCTTAGCAGCCGCAACCATTTTCATCGCCGAAGTAATTTTTTGTGTCGATTTGACACTCCCGATACGCGAGCGCAAATCTTTAAGGCTGGTCATAACGGCACAGGTAAGACATCAACAGGTAAGACATAGACATGTAAGACATAAAAACGTCGAGAAATGAAAACAGACAAGACATCAGGAAATGTAAGACATCAGGCAATCAGAAAATCACCGGATTTAAGAGAATGTCTGAACAAAATTTTCCAAAAATGTTTTCAACCGATCCTCAGCAGCATCGGTCAAAACCGCTTCATCACGCAGGGTTTCCAGAATATCACTGCCTTGCTCACGCAGGGCCGCCAGGTATTCATGCTCAAAACGAGACACCGCATTCACCGGAATAGTATCCAGATAACCCCGGACCCCGGCAAAAATAACCGCCACCTGCTCCTCAACAGCTAAGGGGGAATATTGGGGTTGTTTGAGAAGTTCGGTCAACCGCTCTCCACGGGCCAGCAGTTTCTGAGTTGCCGCATCCAGATCAGAAGCAAACTGAGCAAAGGCGGCCATTTCCCGATATTGCGCCAATTCCAGCTTGATGGAACCGGCCACTTGTTTCATGGCCTTTATCTGGGCCGCTGAGCCAACCCGGCTCACCGAAAGCCCGACATTTACCGCCGGGCGAATCCCTTTATAAAATAAATCCGTTTCAAGAAAAATCTGGCCATCAGTAATCGAAATAACATTGGTCGGGATATATGCTGATACGTCACCGGCCTGGGTTTCAATCACCGGCAAAGCGGTCAAAGATCCGCCGCCATTTTCTTCACTCATTTTAGCGGCCCGTTCAAGAAGCCGGGAATGAAGATAAAACACATCCCCCGGATACGCCTCACGCCCCGGCGGACGGCGCAGCAACAAAGACATCTGACGATAGGCAACCGCCTGTTTTGACAGATCATCATAAAAGATCACCGCATGCATACCGTTGTCGCGGAAATATTCACCCATGGCACAACCGGTATAGGGTGCCAGAAACTGCAAAGGAGCCGGATCCGAAGCCGTGGCCGCAACCACGATGCTGTATTCCATGGCCCCTTGTTCCTCAAGAGTCTTAACGATTTGCGCAACCGTCGAACGCTTTTGCCCGATACAGACATAAATGCAGTAAAGCTTTTTCGATTCATCATCTGTTTGATGAGCGGCTTTCTGGTTGAGAATGGTATCAACAATAATCGCCGTCTTACCGGTTTGGCGATCACCAATAATCAGTTCTCTCTGTCCCCGGCCAATGGGAATCAAGCTGTCAATCGCCTTTAGGCCAGTTTGTACAGGTTCATGCACTGAACGGCGGGGAATAATTCCCGGTGCCTTGACTTCAACCCGCGATTTCTCAGAAGCAGAAATGGCTCCCTTGCCATCGATGGGGTTACCAAGACCATCAACCACCCGGCCCAGTAAGGCTTTTCCAACCGGTACTTCAACAATATCACCGGTACGTTTGACGGTGTCTCCTTCTCTGATTGCCCGGTCATCACCAAAGATGACAACCCCCACGTTATCGCTTTCGAGATTCAGGGCCATTCCCCGAATACCACCCGGGAATTCAACCATTTCACCGGCTTGTACATTGTCAAGACCATAGACCCGGGCAATCCCGTCACCGATTGTCAGAACCTCGCCAACCTCGGCAACATCAGTCTGGGCATCAAAATTATCGATTTGGCCTTTCAGAATTGAGGAAATTTCAGAAGCACGTATTTCCATCAAGCCTTCCCTTTCATCACCAGTTTGAGATTCGCTAACTTGCCGCTCAATGAAGAATCAAACAGCCGCGAACCAAGCTTAATCACCAAACCACCCAATAATGCCGGATCACGATGCGGCGCAATCCGGACATCTTTGCCCACCGCTTTTTTGAGAGCCGCATGGACGGATTCCTTTTGTTTGTCACTCAACTCCTGTGCTGAAATAACTTCTGCCACCAATTCGTTCCGGGCCGCCGATTGCAGAGTAAAATAGTGGCTAATCATCTGTGGTAAAGCAAATAACCGGCGATTACGGACAACGACAAGGATAAAACGCTTTGTCAGGTCTCCACAATCTGCCTTATCCATCAAAGTGTTCAGAACTGCTTTTTGCTGATCTTGTGACAACAACGGGCTGGCCAGAAAACGCTGGAAATCGGAACTGTCTTCAATCATTGCCTGCAGAATGTGTAAATCACGCTCCACCGCTGAGCCAGCTGATTGATCCCGCCCGGCCAGATCAAACAGAGCCGACGCATAACGATCAATCAGGCCCGGTAAGCGAAATGAGGCAGCAGCCACAGATCAATCCTTCCTTAATACCATAACAATAACACAATATGATTCCTCATACCCAATGATTCCTCATACCCAATGATCCCTCATACCCAATGACCTCTGATACGCATATATGAGAAATGATCATACATCGTTAAAAAACCTAAAAAACTAAGTTTAAAAACCATATTTTTATAAAGCCACGCCAGGCCGGGAACCATACTGGGTTGAAAAATTAAGCAAAAAATGACCAGAATTCCAACAATCCGGCCCATTGGCCGGCATACCTATCACACCGTTCCCGGCGGTGCAACCGGCTCTCAACCGGTACGGTATCAATTCACCCATACGCTATCAATTCACACGGTTTTAGAGAAAATTCTGAGGATCAATATCAATACGTGCGGTCACTCCGGATGGTGCCGGATGCATGGCCATCCAGTCGCCCATAAAGGCAGAAAGATCAATATTACGGGCAGACCGGGCCAACAAGCGCCAACGGTAACGCCGGCGTAGCCGTGCTAACGGAGCCGGAGCCGGACCAAAGATTGTCACCCCATGCCATCCCGGAGACCGCACCACCAAAGCATGCGCATGAGCCTCCACCTTCCGGGCATCGGTTCCTGAAACAATCACCGCCGCCAACCGCCCAAAGGGAGGTAAATCAAGATTCCGCCGCGCGATAGTCTCAGCACAAAGAAAGCCATCCCGGTCACCAGAAAGCAACGCCTGAATCACCGGATGATCCGGGCAATGGGTTTGGAGCAAAGCCCGGCCAGACCGCGATTCGCGGCCAGCCCGGCCAGCCACCTGGCTGAGTAATTGATGGGTATGTTCAGCAGAGCGTAAATCGCCGTTATCAAGCCCCAGATCAGCATCAACAACACCAACCAGGGTGAGTTGAGGAAAATGATGCCCTTTTGCAACAATTTGGGTCCCAATCACAATATCAGCCCCATGAGACGCAATATGGCGAAGAATATCCTGAGTCCTGGTCATTGATTGATCCAATGAATCACTGGATAACAGCAACCGACGCCGGTCAGGGAATAAATTTTCGACCTCTTTGTCAATCCGCTCGACCCCCGGACCACAAGAAGCCCATTGATTGTCAGCCTGACAAGATGGGCAAAGGCCCGGCACTCTCTCCCCCCTTCCGCAATGATGACACAGTAATCTGTCATCATGCCGCCTGACCAGACAAACGCTGCAATCCCGGCATTGCAACCGGTGCCCGCAACGCCGGCACACTGTCAAAGGCGCAAATCCCCGGCGATTGAGAAACAACAGAACCTGTTCCTGACGCGCCAATGTTTCACCCATTGCCTCCACCAAAACCGGGGACAACCACGAATCCGGTGGCGGTGGTGCCATACGTAGATCAATCGCCTCAATCTTTGGAAAATCGGCATCACCATAACGTTGGGTCAGGGTTAAACGCTGGTAACGTCCGGTTTGGGCATTGATGTGGCTTTCCAAAGACGGGGTCGCCGAAGCCAGAATAATCGGCGCATCACATTCACGTGCCCGCACCACTGCCATATCACGGGCATGATACATCACCCCATCTTCTTGCTTATAACCTGGGTCATGTTCTTCATCGACAACAATCAAACCCAAATTATGAAAGGGTAAAAACAGGGCAGAGCGCGCCCCGACCACCACCCCGGCCCGACCCTGGTTAATCGACTGCCACGCCTTTCTGCGCACTGCCGGGGTGAGAGATGAATGCCAAACCACCGGCCGGATACCATCAAACCGGCGCATAAAACGATCCAGCCAACCGGTTGTCAGAGCAATTTCCGGCATCATCACCAAAGATTGCCGCTGAGCACGCACAGCAGCAACAATCGCCTCAAAATAGACTTCGGTTTTTCCCGAACCGGTCACACCATCAAGCAAATACACTCCAAAGCCCCGGGCTGAGCGCACTCTGTCAGCTGAGCGCGCCTGTTCCTGAGAAAGACCTGGGCCCGGTATGCCTGGATCCGGCCAGGCGATGGTCTTTTCACAGGAATGCTGCCAGAGCTTTTCTGGCGGTACATGCTCACGAATCAGAAAACCATCTTCTGCCATACGCTGGATTACCCCCCTGGAAACATCAGCATTCCTGGCCAACTCAGAAGCCGGAGATAAACGCCCATCGGATAAAACAGCCACCACCCGGGCCCGTGCGGGTGAAAGCGTCCTGACCTCCCCTTCCTGCCCGGAAAGGCGGTAAGCAATAACCGGGCGTTGCCGGTGAGAAACCAGCGGTCCCAAAGCCATTTTCAATAAAACCCCCAAGGGGGTACATGTGTATCGACTGACCCAAATCAGAAATTTCAGAAAATCATCAGAAAAAGGTCGAACATCCAGACATTCAATCAGGGGCTTGAGCTTTTCAGGCGGCTCCCCCCCGGCAGACCCCAGCAACGCCGCCTGTGATGGCCCCATCACAACACCGAAAATCTGGCGGCGACCAAAAGGAACCCGGACAACACAGCCGGAAAGTCCCTGATCCCCGGAACGAAGGCTTTCAGGAACGACAGCTTCAGGAACTACATAAGTATACGGGCCGGCCGATTGAACCGGAACCAAAACATGAATTGTTCTCAAAGCGGAATGATCAACTGCGTGATAATGATTTCTGTCATTGGCTTTACCATTACTTATATTCTACACTCAGGATTATCCAATTGTTATACGACAAGGACAATACCATTGATCCATTATATTGGTTGTTCGTGATGTTTTTAGAAACCTACATTTTCAGGAACAAGAGACGTGCTAAAGAAAAGACGTACGGAAGAAAAGACGTACCGAAAAAAAACCAATGCCTGACAGCAAACCGGAAACCACGGTAAGCCAAACTACAGTAAACCAAACCACACTAAACCACAGTGAAAAAACCGCCGGAAAGCGTCCATTGCCATGCCAAAAAAGTTACCCAAAAAATCAGAGCATGGCACTGTGAATAAAAACAACACAGTGAGGAATGAAAATAACACGGTGAGTGAAAACGACGTCATCGCCTATTTGCGCACCCATCACGACTTTTTCAGCCGCCGACCCGAATTACTGGGGGATATCGTATCAGCAAGCAACCGCTACGGCGGCCAATACGGTGATAATATTGTTGATTTACAAACCATCTTCATTGAGCAGCTGCGTCATGAACAAGAAGCCCTGATATCAACCAGCCGCCTTAATCTGATTGGGCAATCGCGTATTCATCAGGGTGTTTTGAAACTCCTTGAGGCCCATGGCCTGGAGGAATTGACGGAAATTTTAGCCACAGACCTGCCCTTACTCCTGGATGTTGATGTGATCATGTTATGCCTTGAATGCACGCCGGATGAACAACCCAACCAGTCTTTTGGCAGTATTCGCTTTATCAAGACAGGCACAACCGATCAAATCCTTGGAAAACGCGATATAAGGCTGGACTCAGACATTCAGGGGAACCCGGATATTTTCGGTCCGGCCCATACCCTTGTGCGGAGCCAGGTTTTGATCCGTTTGAATTTTAAATCGGTTAAAAATGTCGGCCTTCTGGCTCTTGGTGTGCGTCAAAAAGATGTTTTTTCGCCCCATCAGGGGACCGAACTCCTGACCTTTCTGGCCGCTGTGATTGAGCGTCTTTTCGGGTTATGGCTGGAAGAAAAAAATCCATAATACCCCCCATCGGCGAGAACCCGCTTGCCGATGCACCAATTGGCCAGACATTATCGGCCGCCATTAACAGCTGGTATGAGTGGCTGGCTCATGAACGGCGGACCGCAGCCAGAACCCTTAAGGCGTATCTTGGTGATTTGGACAGCTTTATCTCTTTTCTGTCCGGGCATCAGGGCGGTGTCATCACTCTTGGCGATGTGCCACAGATAACGCTGGAAGAGTTTCGGGCCTGGCTGGCCTGGCGCAATCAGCATGGATATTCGCCTTTTTCGACGGGCCGTGCTCTTTCAACCTTGCGCGGATTCTTCGCCTTTCTGGCCAAAAATGGTCTGGGTGAAAATGCAGCCATTGCCACTTTGCGCAATCCAAAACAACCCCGGCGGGTACCCCGCCCCCTGGAAATCCGGGATATCACGGATATTCTCGATCTGATTGCACAAGATGGTGGAACAGATTCCAGACACCCGCCATGGATCCGCTTGCGTGATGCTGCTTTTTTTACACTTCTTTGGGGATGCGGACTACGTATCGGTGAGGCCCTTTCTCTCAATCGACGCGATATAATAACGGAAAACCGACAGGACAGACCTCTGATCATTTCGGGAAAAGGAGGTAAACAGAGGCTGGTACCGGTTTTGCCAGAGATCCGCCTTAAAATTGATGATTATTTGGCGGCCTGCCCCCATGATGGCGGACCACAAGCCCCTCTCTTTGTCGGGCTGCGTGGCAAACGCCTGCAAGCGGCTATTGCCCAAAAGAGATTACGTCACCTGCGGTATCAATTAAGATTACCCGAAAAAGCGACACCCCATGCCTTACGGCACGGTTTTGCCACCCAGCTTCTTTCCAGCGGTGCTGATCTACGGTCAATTCAGGAATTGCTTGGCCATGCCTCATTATCCACGACCCAACGTTATACCGCTGTTCATACCGAACAGCTACGCAGTCTCTATGACGCGACCCATCCTCGCGCCGACCCCGATAAAAACAAAAATGAGGAAAAAAACACCTGATTAAAAAATATCAGCCCCAAAAACTCTGTATCCTCCCTCTGTATTGAGACAGAGTTCCCCCTCTTTTCGGTTTTCCCGATTGTCCTCACAATCAATTTCCGGTCAGTCAAATCGCGATACAGCGTCATACACCAAACACCACTCAGAACCCTCAAAATGCAAGAACCAGTAGCATCGTAGCAGGTTTCGGATGCTGTCCAAGCAAAATATCACGATATGGTCTATATGCCTGATTAAAACCACTAAATATGGATGGAACGATGATCCACCGCTAAGGCGGCCTCCTTGACTGATTCGCTCAATGTCGGATGACCGTGACATGTCCGGGCGATGTCTTCGGCTGAACCACCAAATTCCATGACCGATACAATCTCAGCAATCAGCGACCCGGCATCATCACCCAGGACATGCCCCCCCAGGATACGGTCAGTCTTCGCATCGGCCAAAATCTTAACAAAGCCTTCAGTCGCCATATTACAGCGCGCCCGTCCATTGGCGGAAAACGGGAATTTACCAATCTTGTATTCCACATTCCCGGCCTTGAGCTGCTCCTCAGTTTTGCCAACACTGGCCACCTCAGGAGTGGTGTAAATAATCCCCGGAATAACGTCATAATTCACATGGCTGCTCTGGCCGGCAATAATCTCGGCGCACGCCACCCCCTCATCTTCGGCTTTATGAGCCAGCATCGGGCCGGGGATACAGTCACCGATCGCGTAAACTCCCGGGACCGTCGTCCGGAATGTGGAATCAACCTGAATAAAACCACGCTGATCAAGATCAACCCCCACTTCTTCTAAACCCAGACCAGTGGTATAAGGTCGCCGCCCTACCGCAACCAACACCACATCACAGGCGAGATGTTTGGTTTTACCACCCTGAGCTGGTTCAAGAGTGAGCTTAACCCCGCTCCGGCTGGCTTTGGCACCGGTCACTTTGGTTGCGGGTTGAAAAGAAAGACCTTGCCGGGTGAGAATTTTTTCAAAAGCGGTTGCCACCTCACCATCCATCCCCGGCAAAATACGGTCACAATATTCAATCACGACCACCTCAGACCCAAGACGACTCCATACCGAACCCATCTCAAGACCAATATATCCAGCCCCGATCAAAGCGAGTTTATCCGGCGGTTTAGACAAAGACAAAGCACCGGTTGACGTTACAATCTGTTTTTCATCAACCGTCAGACCCGGAATATCAACCGGTGATGAACCCGTGGCAATGATCACCGACCCGGTCTCAATATCCCGCCTTTTGCCTGTTTCTTCTTCAACCGAAACCCGGTCAGCAGCCCGCAAACAAGCCGTACCAGTGATCGGTGTGACATGATTTTTCCTGAGTAAAAATTCAATCCCTTTGGTCAGGTCTTCAACCACCTGTCGTTTGCGGTCCATCATGGCATCAAGGTCAAGAGCCACATCCCCAACCCGCACCCCATGGGCAGCCAGTCCATGCCGGACTTCAGCAAATTTTTCAGAGGATTTCAGAAGGGCCTTTGATGGAATGCAGCCGATATTCAAACAGGTGCCGCCAAACCGGCCCCGCTTATCAATGCACGCAACGTTGAAGCCCAGCTGGGCAGCCCGGATTGCCGCCACATAGCCCCCAGGCCCGCCGCCGATAATTGTCACATCATAGCGTTCCACATCCATGTTATGCCCCTCCAATGCAGATCTTAGGCATCTAAAAGGATGCGTTGAGGGTCCTCAATACAATTCTTGATCCGGCTGAGAAAAGTCACTGCCTCACGGCCGTCAATGATTCTGTGATCATAGGATAACGCCAGATACATCACCGGGCGTGCTTCGATAGAGCCATCAACCACCATTGGCCGCATCTGTGTCTTATGCATCCCCAAAATAGCCGATTGTGGCGGATTGAGAATCGGGGTCGACATCATGGAGCCATAAATACCGCCATTGGAAATGGTAAAAGTGCCGCCGGCTAAATCCTCAAGGGATAATCTGCCATCACGGGCTTTGATAGCAAAGCTGCTGATCGCTTTCTCAATATCGGCAAAATTCATGGTATCAGCGTCTTTAAGAACCGGAACCACCAGACCTTGCGGTGAGCCAACAGCAACCCCAATATTGTAAAAGTTTTTATACAGAATATCTTCGCCATCAATTTCGGCATTGACGCTTGGAAATTCCTGAAGAGCCACCAAAACCGATTTGACAAAGAAAGACATAAAACCAAGCCGGACCCCATGCTTGCGTTCAAAACTTTCTTTATACGCATTGCGTAAAGCCATGACCTGGCTCATATCCACCTCATTGAAGGTGGTCAGGATAGCCGCCGTGTTCTGGGCTTGCTTGAGACGTTCAGCAATCCGGCGGCGCAGCCGGGTCATTTTGACCCGCTCCAGCCGCATCTCCTGATTGTTTGCAGAAACGACCTGGTCAGAAGGAACCGGAATTGCAGAAGACAGCGATGGTGCAGGCGATTCTATCGGTTCTGGTTTTACCTGTTGATCAAGGAAATTCTGCACATCTCCTTTGGTCAGGCGCCCAGCCTTACCACTGCCGGTAATCTGGCGTGCATCCAGCCCGTGCTCATCGATCATCTTACGCACAGCCGGTGATAATGGCAGTGCCTGATCAGGTTTGACCTCCGGGATTTGAATCCCGGCCCTCGTGGTCTCAGGGTCTTCGGCTTTGGAAGATGCAGAAACATCACAATCCGCCCCGGCTTTTTGATCCCGCGTCCTGGAATCAGATGAATCAGTCGAATCAGACGGGTCCTCAGCCTGGCCATTGGCCTGGTCGGTCTGGGAAATAATCCCCAATACAGCACCGACCGACACCTGATCACCCACAGAGGCCGCAACCTTTGATAAGGTACCGGTTGTGGGCGCATACACCTCAAGGGAGACTTTATCGGTCTCCAGAACCAAGACGGTCTCGTCGGTTTTGACGCGCTCCCCTTCTGCTTTAAACCATTCCGCGATGGTTGCCTCACTCACCGATTCGCCCAAAGCAGGAACTTTGATTTCCACGCTCATTTTCAATTCCATCCTTAATGCGCTGGTTTGCCTTAATGCGCCGATTTGATTGTCTGGTCTTTGCCTCGTTTCATCAATTTATCCCATGTCATCGATGTCTTTCATGTGAGCACAGCGTATTGATTTATACTCATTGATTTATACTCTCAGAGCGTCATCGACGAGATGTGTTTGTTGTTCCATATGCCGTTTCATAAGACCGGTAGCCGGAACAGCTGCTTCCGGTCGACCAATATAGACCGGCCGCTTATACATAGTCTCAATTTTAAGCATCACATCCTCAATTCTGGGTGCCACAAAACCCCACGCCCCCATATTTTTATGCTCTTCCTGACACCATACAATTTCAGCCTGGCGAAACCGGGACATTTCACGAATCAGACTTTTTTCCGGAAAAGGATAAATTTGCTCAAGACGAATAATATAAACTTCCCTGATGTTTCGTTTATCGCGCTCAGCAGCCAGATCATAATAGACCTTACCTGAACATAAAATCAGCCGTTTGATCTCATCATCCCTGCCAACCGCCTGCGGATCATCCCATAATAAACGATGAAAAGAGGTCCCCACATCCATATCAGCCAGACTGGAAACCGCCTGTTTATGACGCAGCAAAGATTTTGGAGCCATCATAACCAATGGCTTACGGAATTGCCGCCGAACCTGGCGCCGGAGGATATGAAAATAATTGGCAGGGGTGGTACAGTTGGCTACCTGAATATTATCTTCAGCACAAAGCTGTAAGTACCGCTCAAGACGCGCCGAACTATGCTCTGGCCCCTGGCCTTCCAGACCATGGGGCAACAACATCACCAGGCCGGACATACGCAGCCACTTGGATTCACCCGATGCAATGAATTGGTCGATAATTGCCTGGGCACCATTGGCAAAATCCCCAAACTGAGCCTCCCAGATAATCAGGGCATGGGGTTCAGCCAGGCTGTAGCCATACTCGAACCCCAGCACTCCGGCCTCTGAAAGGGGGCTGTCAATAATCTCAAATAAGGCTTGTTGCTGCTGATTGAGATGATTAAGCGGGATGTAACGTTCTTCATTTTCCTGATCAATCAAAACCGCATGCCGGTGAGAAAACGTCCCACGTCCTGAGTCCTGGCCGCTTAAACGAACCGGGGTTTCCTCAACCAGAAGAGAACCAAAAGCCAGGGCTTCAGCCGTTGCCCAATCGATTCCTGTCCCCGAATCCAGGGCTTCACGCTTTTGTTTCATCAACCGTATAATTTTGTGGTTGGCCTCAAAGCCCTCAGGAATTTTGGTCAAAGACCCGCCGATTGATCTGAGCATGGAAACCGGGACTGCCGTTTCCCCGCGCCGGGCTTCGCCCCGGGCCATCTCAAATCCCGACCAAACGCCTTCCAGCCAATCGGCTTTATTGGGCTTATAGCTCTCGGCAGAGACAAAGGCCTGATCAAGTTTTTCTTTATACGCATCAACCAGGCCATCGGATTCTTGCTGACTCACCATTCCTTGATCGGCCAAAGCATCCGCATACAGAGTCCGGGTGGTCGGATGCTGGCTGATTTTTCGATACATAATCGGTTGGGTAAAGGCCGGTTCATCGGCTTCGTTATGGCCATGACGCCGATAACAAATCATATCCAAAACCACGTCCTGGAGAAATTCCTGGCGATACTCAATCGCCATACGCGCCGCATGAACGACCGCTTCGGGATCATCGCCATTGACATGAAAAATCGGCGCCTGAACACCCATTGCAACATCCGAACAATACGGGGATGAGCGGGAATAAAAAGGGCTGGTGGTAAAACCAATCTGGTTATTGACAATGAAATGAATGGTGCCGCCGGTTTTATACCCTTTCAGATTGGCCAGATCCAAAGTCTCATAGACCAGTCCCTGGCCAGCAAAAGCAGCATCACCATGCAAGAGCAACCCCATCACTTTGCCACGCGCTTCATCCAGGGTATCTCCGGCCACATTCATTTTCATTTGCTTGGCCCGCACCTTGCCAAGAACCACCGTATTGACGGCCTCAAGATGGGAAGGATTCGCCGTCAGAGAAAGATGAATAATATTGCCATTGAAATCACGGTCTGCGGAAGTCCCCAGATGGTATTTCACGTCTCCGGATCCCTGGACATCATCCGGTTTGAATGAAGACCCCTGAAATTCGGCAAAAATAGCCGAAAGCGGCTTATTCATAACATTGGCCAGAATATTCAGCCGCCCCCGATGCGGCATCCCCAGGACCACATTCTGGAGACCAAGCTGGCCACCACGCTTAAAAATTTGCTCCAGGGCCGGCAATGTTGATTCACCCCCTTCAAGCCCGAACCGCTTGGTGGCTATATATTTTTTCTCAAGATAACGCTCAAAAACTTCCCCTTCGGTCAGACGCTCAAGAATGGCGCGTTTACCAGCCGGAGAAAAATCACTCTGATTACGCTCCCGCTCAACCCGGTTCTGAATCCAATTCCGCTGTCTGGTGCTTTGGATATGCATGAATTGCACACCAACTTTACCGCAATAAATCTCATTCAAGGTCGCTAATAATTGCCGTAATGTCGCCGATTCCATGCCGATCAAACCGGCTAAATAAATCTCCCGGCCAAAGTCATCATGATCAAAACCAAAATAAGACGGATCAAGGTCATTGGGTGGCTGGCGTTTTTCAAGGCCAAGCGGATCTAAATCCGCCAATAAATGGCCCCGCACCCGATACGCACGGATCAGACGGACCGCACGAATCGAATCATAAGCGGCTTGCTGTACCTCATTGGAATTGCTCTGGGCAAAAAGACGACTTTCAACCGCCAGTTCATCTTTTTCTGTTGGCGCACCCAAAATGCGTTGCTCAGTGGGTGACCAGCTGGCACCGCGCAACTCCCTCAAAATATCTTCAGTTGCATCACCAATATCGGTGAATAATTCAGCCCAGCTGCCATCAACGCTGCCCGGACTATCAAGAAAACGGGCATAGAGTTCACCGATAAAACCGGCATTGGCCCCTGCAAGAACAGTCGCACGATCGAAAGAAGAATCCATGATCCGTTTATCCTGCCGCTTCGCCTTATGCTTTTGATACCCAATATCTGTAAAAATACAACCAGATACCAGTCAAATAAAACTAATTCTCACCACCTTTTAACTAATTCTCACCACCTTTTAATAATGTACCCATCGCCTCACCAATTTTAGCCGGTGAACACGCAACAGCAATACCGGCTTCTTTCAGGGCTTCAATCTTGCCTTCAGCACCCCCCCGTCCACCGGCGATAATCGCCCCGGCATGTCCCATACGCTTGCCTTTAGGGGCAGTCTGGCCGGCAATAAAACCAACCACCGGCTTTTTAATCGGTGAATGGCGGAGAAAATCGGCCGCATCTTCCTCCGCAGAGCCACCAATTTCACCAATCATGATCACCGCCTCGGTTTTCGGATCCCCCAGGAACAGCTCAAGGCAATCAATAAAACCAGTACCATTAACCGGATCCCCGCCGATACCGATACATGTGGATTGCCCCAGACCCAGTGCAGTGGTCTGAGCCACCGCCTCATATGTCAAAGTTCCCGAACGCGACACAATACCAATCGCACCAGGGCGATGAATATGGCCAGGCATAATGCCAATTTTGCACTCTCCTGGTGTGATCACCCCAGGACAGTTGGGGCCAATAAGGCGGCTCCCGGATCCCCGAAGCACCCGTTTAACCCGGACCATATCCAGAACCGGAATTCCCTCAGTAATACAGACGATTAAGGCAACCCCGGCATCAACTGCCTCCACAATGGCATCAGCCGCAAAAGGAGGAGGGACGTAAATAACACTGGCTGATGCGCCGGTCGCCTCCACCGCCTGATGCACTGTATCAAACACTGGCAGATCAAGATGGTTGCTTCCGCCTTTTCCAGGGGTAACCCCACCAACCATCCGGGTGCCATAAGCCATCGCCTGCTGAGAATGAAACGTTCCCTGAGAACCGGTAAAGCCCTGGCAAATGACTTTGGTCTCATGGTCAACAAGAACAGCCATCAGACCTGACCCCGGGTTGCAGCAATGGCTTTTTCAGCAGCCTCTTCCATACCCTCAGCAGGGATGATATTCAGGCCGGATTTGGTAAGAATATCTTTGCCAAGCTCCATATTAGTCCCCTCCAGACGCACCACCAACGGTACCTTCAGGCTGGTCCCCCGGGCTGCTGCAACAATTCCCTCAGCAATCGCATCACAGCGCATAATGCCACCAAAGATATTGACCAAAACGGCCTCTACTTTGGGGTCTGCTAAAATGATTTTAAAGGCAATCTCCACCCGTTCTTTGGTTGCCCCGCCCCCGACATCCAGGAAATTGGCTGGCTCACCACCGGCCAGCTGAATAATATCCATAGTTGCCATGGCCAACCCGGCCCCATTGACCATGCACCCAATCGTGCCATCCAGTTTAACGTAATTGAGATCATGGGTAGCGGCCTCAAATTCGGTGGGGTCTTCTTCATCCTGATCACGCAGTTGGGTAATATTTTTCTGACGGAACAAAGCGTTATCATCAAAATTGATTTTTGCATCCAGAGCAATAACCGCATCTTCTGTGGTTAAAACCAGCGGGTTAATCTCGATTTGGCTGCAATCCAGCTCCTGAAATGCCTGACTCATCGCCCGCAGACTGGCAATCAGTCCGGCCCCGGCAACCGCATTCAGACCCAACCCATCAGCAATCCGGCGACCATGATAGGGTTGATATCCAACGGCCGGATCAATCATAACTTTGAGAATTTTTTCCGGGGCTGTGCGGGCCACCTCCTCAATATCCATCCCCCCTTCCGCAGAAGCAAGAATAGCCACCTGGCTGCTCTCACGATCAATCAGCATGCCCAGATAGAATTCCCGGGCAATAGCGCATCCATCCTCAATATAGATCCGCCGAACCTCTTTGCCTTGCGGACCGGTTTGAGGTGTTACCAGTTTTTTCCCGAACATTTCAGCTGCAGCAGCACATGCCGCCTCAACCGAATCGACGCTCCTGACCCCCCCGGCCTTACCGCGACCACCGGCATGGATCTGAGCCTTAACCACCCAAACCGGACCACCCAGCTGTTCAGCAACCGGCCCAACCTCAGCCAGATTGTGGGCAACACCACCTCTGAGTATCTGAACCCCATAATCAGCAAGCAGGGCTTTGGCTTGATATTCGTGTATATTCACCAGAAAATGACCAGATAAAAATGATGAAACAATAAGGATGGTCTCGAATGGGCGAGACATCGATCAGGAAAGAGTATATTCGTCAGGCAACACTATATTCAATTCATTAAGGAACACTATATAAGCAAGGAACAGCCCATAAGAAAAGCAATACCCATAAGAAAAGCAATACCTGATCAGAAACTGATAACAATAAACCAAAGATAACCCTGTACCAAAGCAGAGCACCGTATCAGAAAACGTATCGGAAAACGTATCAGAAAACCGGAAGACCTCTTTCCAAAAAGAAGAAAACTTAATCTAAAAAACGTATCAGAAAATCACAATGAAACAGCATGCTGTGTTGTCATTCCTTGTTTGAGGGGCTTGCCTCTGATGCTGATGATCGCTAATTGTGGTTTTTAATGGCTCAGGATTTCGCCAAACCCGCCTTTCCGCATCGCCACCTTCTGGGTATTGAGGGGCTATCGCCTGGTGATATCGGCTATCTGCTTGACCTGGCCGATACCCATGTTGATCAAAATCGCCGGATTGATAAAAAACTGACCACCTTGCGTGGACGCACAGTGATCAATCTTTTTTTTGAAAATTCGACCCGAACCCGCACATCATTTGAATTAGCAGGCAAACGTTTGGGGGCTGACGTAATCAATATGTCGGTGGGTTCCAGTTCAATCAAAAAAGGCGAAACCATGATCGACACGGCGGCAACATTGAACGCCATGCATCCCGATGCCCTGATTGTCCGTCATTCCCATTCGGGAGCCGTGAGGCTGTTATCAGAAAAAGTAAATTGCTGTGTCATCAATGCCGGTGATGGTCGTCATGAACACCCGACCCAAGCCCTGCTTGATGCCCTGACCATCCGCCACCGTAAAGGAAAAATCTCTGGCCTGGTTGTGGCCATTTGCGGCGATATTCTCCATAGCCGGGTGGCACGTTCAAACATCATCCTGCTCAACGCCATGGGGGCACGGGTCCGGGCGGTGGCACCACCCACTCTCCTGCCTGATCATTTTGAACGGATGGGGGTAACCATCCATCACAGCATGTCCCAGGGGCTGAAAGATGCTGATATTGTGATGATGCTCCGCTTACAACTGGAGCGTATGGGTGGCTCTTTTGTCCCCTCTATCCGTGAATATTTCCGGCTTTATGGCCTGGACCGGGATAAATTTGCAGCAGCCAAACCCGATGCCCTCATCCTCCATCCTGGCCCGATGAACCGGGGTGTCGAAATTGATGGTGATCTGGCCGATGATATCGACCGCAGCGCCATTCACCAGCAAGTCGAGCTGGGGGTCGCGGTCAGGATGGCCTGTCTGGAAGCATTGACGGTCTGAGACCTCACCTCTCACCATCACCGACCTCTCATCATCACCCATCTCACCATCACCGCGCCGCGCCAAAAGTATCATGAACGCCACAGATAACAAAGCCACAGATAACAAAACCGCAAAAACCCAGGCAAAACCTGGCCTGGAACCCGATCGGTCAGTCACCAACCGGGTGATTTATCGCAATGCCCGTCTGATTGATCCGGCAACAGAGTTAGACATCATCGGTGATCTGATGACAGAAGGACCGGTCATCCGTGACTGGGGATCCGCTCTGTGTACGGATTCCCAGCCAGATGAGGCTGAAATCATTGATTGTACAGGGCTGGTCCTGGCCCCTGGATTGGTTGATTTTCGCTCCTGGCTTTGTGAACCGGGCCCTGAACATAAGGAAACCATTGCCACCGGATCACGGGCCGCAGCCGCTGGCGGTATTACCAGCTTATGTTGCAGCCCGGCGACAAACCCACCCATTGATTCGGTCGCTCTTATCGGCTTTGTGGAGCGGCGGGGTCGCGAAGTCGGTCTGACCCGTATTCATCCCTATGCTGCGCTCACCCGGGGACTGGAAGGTCTTGAAATCACCGAAATGGGCCTGATGCAGCAAGCCGGCGCGGTAGCCTTTACCGATGGTCCGCAAATGGTTCGTAATCCTCAGGTTTTGCGCCATGCCCTGAACTATGCCCGGGGTATTGATGCGCTGATTGTTCATCATCCTCAGGATGTTGACCTGATGGGGGATGGAGTCATGAATGAAGGGGAACTCTCTACCCGGCTGGGTCTGGCCGGAATACCGGCAGCAGCCGAGGTGGTTGCTCTTGAACGCGACTTACGGATCGTTGAACTGACTGGTGGAACCTATCATGCCGCCAATATATCAACCGCCGAATCAGTGGCGGTTATGCGGCGGGCAAAAGAACGTGGGCTCAACGTTACCTGTGATACTGCCCCGCCTTATTTTGCGCTCAATGAGCTGGCAATCGGCGATTACCGGACATATATGCGTCTGACCCCTCCCTTGCGCAGTGAACAGGATCGCCAGGCCATTGTCGCGGGTCTGGCTGATGGAGTGATTGACGTCATTTGTTCTGACCATCTGCCTCAGGATCAGGATGCCAAGCGCCTGCCTTTTGCGCAGGCCAAGCCAGGGGCAACCGGGCTGGAAACATTGCTGCCTCTGGTGCTCGAACTGGTTCATAATGGGGGGCTATCGTTACCGGCAGCCCTGGCCAAAATGACCGTATCACCATCCACTATTCTCGGCTTGACAGCAGGACGCCTGCAACGCGGAGGCAAGGCCGACCTTGTCCTGTTTGACCCGGATCAACCCTGGGTGATTGATGGCGACAACTTGCTCAGTAAATCAAAAAACACCCCTTTTGATGGTCGCCCGGTCCAGGGACAGGTGCAGCGGACCATTCTGGCCGGTGTACCAACCTATCTGTGATGCAGAAACCGACTTCCTGGCTTGAGGTGCTTTGCCGCATGATTACCCGGTCTCTTGTCTCCCGATATGACCACCAGGACCAATATCTGCGCAATCAGGCATCCCTGTAACAGTTTGGCGCATCAGGTATAACCATCATGGATATCGGGATCATTCTCATCATCAGCTATATTCTGGGTTCGATTCCTTTTGGTCTCTTACTGGCACAGATGGCCGGGATTGGCGATATCCGCCAGGCTGGTTCGGGCAATATCGGTGCCACCAATGCCTTGCGCCTGGGTGGCAAGGCATTGGGTGCGGCGACCTTGCTCTGTGACGGGGCCAAAGGGGCATTGGCTGTGATCATGGCACTCCATATCGGCGCATCCGGCTTTGATGATCGTCACATTGCCGTCATCGCGGCGGTGGTGACGTTTTGCGGCCATATTTGGCCGGTTTGGCTGCGGTTTCGCGGCGGCAAAGGAGTGGCGGTTGGTCTGGGGGCTTTGCTCGGATTATCCTGGCCTGTGGGGTTGGCTGTTTGCCTGACCTGGCTGGCAGCGGCAATTTGGAGTCGATATTCCTCACTGGCCGCTTTGACCGCTTTTAGCCTTGCTCCTTTTTATGCGTGGCTACTGGGGGACATCAACAGCCTCATCGCCGCTATGGTGATGGGTGTCGGAATCTGGTGGCGCCATCGCGACAATTTGCTACGTTTGCGCAATAAAACCGAAGGCCGGATCGGCCACCCCGGAAAAGCAGAGCACCCTTCAGATCACGGAATTTCAAAGCAATGAAAGGTTGAGAAAAAAGTGAAAACAGGAACACACTGAGAAATATATCCCATCAGAGAAATACATCCCATCATATGGGATCAAATAAGATTCCGCTATCAAACTCCGGAATGAAAACACGAGAAAATAAAAATGAGCAAATAAAAAAGAAGACAAACATGAAGAAAATGGAAAAATTGAAAGCAAATACAATAACGATACGAATACAATAACGACATAATGACACAAAGCAAAAAGCCTGTAAAAATAAGTAAAAATGAGCAGAATAATCTCATATATGTGGCCTTTCGGATGTGCTGTCCATGACCATTCGTGACTTATTAGCCGGTGACAATCATCTGGTGTTATCTTCTGCCCAACGGGTCAGCTGGCTGCGCCTGGCCCGCTCGCATAAGGTTGGTCCCCGTCTTTTCCAGAATTTATTAGAACGCCACGGTAATGCCGATGCAGCCCTTGATGATCTGGCCTGCCGGATTCGCCGCGATGGGCATGGTGAACTATGTTCAAAAACCCAGGCTGAAGATGAACTGGCACGCACCCAACAGCTGGGTGGATCTCTGATCTGTCAATGTGAACCCGACTATCCTGCCTATTTGAGGGTCATTGCCGATCCGCCACCAGTTCTGACGATACTGGGGGATCCGGCCTGGCTGCACCGTCCGGCAATCGCGATTGTCGGGGCACGCAATGCCTCACTGGCCGGGATGAAACAGGCCCGGCAAATGGCTGTAGATCTGGGAAATGCCGGCTTTGCCATCGTTTCGGGTATGGCCCGGGGAATCGATGGTGCTGCTCACAGAGGGAGCCTGGCCACCGGAACCATCGCTGTGATTGCTGGCGGGATTGATGTGATTTACCCCTATGAGCATCGTGATCTCTACGCAGAAATTGCCGCCCAGGGTGCGGTGGTGTGTGAACACGCACCCGGAACCCCGACCCAGCCCCGTTTGTTTCCGCGTCGCAACCGTATCGTTTCCGGCCTCAGCCGGGCTGTGGTCGTGGTTGAAGCGACCAAAAGATCTGGCTCTCTGATCACAGCACGTCTTGCCGGGGAACAAGGACGCGATGTTTTCGCTGTTCCCGGTGCTCCCCGTGATCCACGCGCCCAGGGCTGTAACAGCCTCATTCGGGATGGGTCGGTTTTGGCTCAATCAGCAGCCGATATTATAGAGATCATCGGTTCACCTGGTCCGGGGACACCCCGGCCAAAAGCCACATCAGCCCCTCTTACTCCCGGACACATACCACAACATAAGCCTGAGCGTATTCCAGAACCGACTTCATCATCAGACTATCTTGCCGATGGTCGCCTGCACCCTGATGGGAATCCACCCCCAAACCAAGCCGGTGACCCATCGAGAGATACGAAAGACACGAAAGACACAATCGGTAATTTCTTATCCGCAACACCGATGACAGCCGATGATCTGATACGCCACGGCACCATGACACCTGATCAGGTTTCTGAAATTTTACTCGAAATGGAGCTGGCAGGCCGGATCTACCGTCTGCCCGGTAACCGGATATCAATCACCTGAACGATTGCCTGATCAGGGATACCCGGATACCCTCACTGCCTGAACCTTATGCCTGCGTGATGATATGCCCTCGAAGATTGTTTTTCCTGCCCATGCGATTGCCTCTTCTCAAGAGTGTCTCTCTTCAATACTGTTGTACTCATGAATACGATTGTCATTGTTGAATCGCCGACCAAGGCCAAAACCATCGGCAAATATCTTGGATCTGGTTTCACCGTTCTGGCCAGCTATGGCCATGTGCGGGATTTACCCTCCAAAGATGGATCTGTGAAGCCGGATGATGATTTTGCCATGTCCTGGAAAGTTGATCCGGAGGGTGAAAAGCATATCAAAAAGATGGGCCAGGCCCTGCAATCGGCAAACAATCTTTGTCTTGCCACCGACCCGGATCGTGAAGGAGAAGCCATTTCCTGGCATATTTACCAGGAACTCTATCGCCGCAAGCTGCTGAAAGATATTGACGTCAATCGGGTTGTTTTTCACGAAATCACCCCTGATGCCATTCAGCAGGCAATGGAACAGCCGCGTCCACTCAATCAAAATTTGATTGATGCCTATCTTGCCCGGCGAGCTCTTGATTATCTGGTCGGTTTTACCTTGTCACCGGTGTTGTGGCGTAAATTACCGGGAAGCCGGTCAGCCGGACGGGTGCAATCGGTTTGTCTCCGCCTGATTTGTGAGCGGGAAGCGGAGATTGAACGCTTTAAAAAGCGTGAATATTGGTCGATTGAAGCTGATTGTACCAATCCGCAAGGTCAGAGTTTTTCGGCCCAGCTGAGTTCTCTGGATGGAAGCAAGCTGGAAAAAATGGCGCTTTCCAACCAAGCCGACGCTGAGCGGGTTGCCAACTATACATCGCAAACCCGGTATCATGTCGGCACAGTAGAACGCAAAACCCAAAAGCGCCATCCACGCCCCCCTTTTACAACCTCAACATTACAGCAGGAGGCGTTTCGTAAACTCGGCCTGGCGACCAGTCAAACCATGCGTCTGGCCCAAAAATTATTTGAAGGAGTCAATCTGGGCGGTGAGACAGTCGGTCTGATCACCTATATGCGTACCGACAGTGTTTTCTTATCCAGTCAAGCCGTCAGCAGGACCAGGAAAGCGATTACACAATATTTTGATCAACGTTATCTGCCCGACTCCCCGCGCCATTACAAAACCAAGGCAAAAAATGCTCAGGAAGCCCATGAGGCCATTCGCCCGACAGATCCAACCCGTCATCCCGATATGATGAGCCGCTATCTCGGTGAACAGGAACACAAACTCTATGATCTGATCTGGCGGCGGACAGTAGCCTGCCAAATGGAAAGTGCTGATATCGAAAGAACCTCTGCTGATATTGTTTCTGATGATCAGCGGGCAATCTTTCGGGCTTCGGGAACCGTGATTGTATTCGATGGTTTCCTGGCTCTCTATCAGGAAAGCCAGGACCATCAGACAGACAAAAATACCGATAGCATCCAACTTCCTCAACTGGTCGAAAATCAGGCCATCACCCTGGATCAAATCCGTCCACAGCAACATTTTACCCAGCCTCCGCAACGCTATAGCGAAGCCAGCCTGGTCAAAAAGATGGAAGAGTTGGGCATTGGCCGGCCCTCAACCTATGCCAGCATTATTCATGTTCTCCAGTCACGCACCTATGTGCGTCTGGAAAAAAAGCATTTCATCCCTGAAGACCGGGGACGAATTGTGACAGCATTTTTAGAAAATTTTTTCTCCCGTTATGTGGGCTATGATTTTACCGCCGAAATGGAAAATCAACTGGATGATATCTCGAATAACCGGGAAGACTGGAAACATATCTTAAGCGCATTCTGGGCGGCTTTCACCGAAGCGATTGACACCGCCAAAGACCTCTCAATCCGGGAGGTTATTGATGCTCTGGATGAAGATTTAGGCACCCATTTTTTCCCGGAAAGTGATGCCGGAGATCCGCGTTTATGTACAGAATGCGGGACCGGGCGTCTGGGGCTGAAATTGAGTAAACGTGGCGGTTTTATCGGGTGTTCTAACTATCCTGATTGCCGCTATACCCGGCCCTTAGCCCCCGGAGAAACCCAAACCAATGGCCAGCAACCCAGTGAAGACCGGGAAATTGGCCAGGATCCGGAAAGCGGCCTGACCATCAGAATCCGCAAAGGCCCGTACGGCCTCTATGTTCAAAAAGATGAAGCAAACAAAGGTGAAAAACCAAAGCGTTCTTCGCTGCCTAAGAATCTGGACCCCGATTCAGTCGATCTGGAAACGGCTTTATCCTTGTTGTCTTTGCCCCGCCCTGTTGGAACCCATCCAACCAGCGGAGAACCCATCACGGCAGGAATTGGCCGCTATGGCCCCTATCTGCTGCATCAGGGAAAATATACATCCTTGCGCGATCCAGACGACGTCTTAACCATCGGGATCAACCGGGCGGTTGATCTGTTGGCCGAAAAAAAGAGCCACGGATCAGGAAAATTATTGGGAGAACATCCCGAAGACGGGCAACCAGTCACCCTGAAGTCAGGTCGCTATGGTCCCTATGTTCAACATGGACGCCTCAATGCCAGCATTCCCGCAACTGTTGATGAAAAAAGCATTGATTTGAACATCGCAGTTGAACTCCTCAGGACCAAAGCCCAAAAGAAAAAATCCTCAAAGCGATCTTCCTGAAAAACCCGTATCTCAGACGTACTCAGACACATTCAGGCACATTCAAACAGACTCAAAACGGTTCTCAAATAGATTGCTTCTTGTCAGGATCATGACGCTTTATCAGGGGGCTTTGGTTTTTTGCCAGAATCGGCAAGACGGATATGCAATTCACGCAAGGACCGGTCGGAAATTGTCGCCGGAGCCTGCATCATCAAATCCTGAGCCTGCTGATTCATCGGGAATGCAATGACTTCGCGGATATTGGACTGACCGGCCAACAACATCACCATGCGGTCAATCCCGGGGGCTGAGCCGCCATGGGGAGGTGCACCATATTGAAAGGCCGAAAACAAGCTGCCAAAACGAGTCTCAACCTCCTGACGGGAATAACCAGCAATCCCGAATGCCTTGACCATAATATCCGGTCGATGATTGCGAATGGCCCCGGATGATAACTCAACCCCGTTGCACACAATATCATATTGCCAGGCCTTAATCTCTAAGGGATCCTGATTTTCCAAAGCATCTAACCCTCCTTGCGGCATTGAAAACGGATTATGACTGAAATCAATGCGTCCGCTATCGGCATCACGTTCAAACATCGGAAAATCAACGATCCAACAAAAACGGAAAACCCCCTCTTCGCGTAATTCGAGGTCATCACACAGACGCTCACGCACCAGGCCAGCAAAAGACGCTGCCATTTTTTCCGGACCACACACAAAGAAAGCCGCATCACCCTCAGCCAGGCCCATATCGCTTCGCAGCCGGTCAAGACGATCCTTCTCAAGATTTTTAGCAATCGGTCCCTTGCCGCCATCCTGGGAAAAAATAATATAACCAAGCCCCGCCTGACCCTGGTCGCGTGCCCAGTCATTGAGCTTGTCAAACCAGCTCCGCGGATGCTGGGCTGCTGCCGGTGCGGGAATACCCCGGACAACCGCCCCGGTGCCAATCGCACGGGAAAAAATCTGAAAACCAGAATCCCGGAAGGCTGCTGTGACATCGGTGATCTTGAGAGGGTTGCGTAAATCCGGCTTATCGGAACCATAAAACAGCATAGCCTCATCGTAAGGGATACGCATAAAGGGCGGCGGTATCACCTTCTGGTCACCGGCAAATTCCTCAAAAACGCCGGAGAGAACCGGCTCCAAAGCGGCAAAAACATCCTCTTGTTCAGCAAAAGCCATCTCTAAATCAAGCTGATAAAACTCCCCCGGGGAACGATCAGCACGGGCGTCCTCATCACGAAAACAAGGCGCAATCTGAAAATATTTATCAAAACCGCCAACCATCAAAAGCTGCTTAAAAATTTGCGGTGCTTGCGGCAATGCGTAAAATTTTCCCGGATGTAACCGGCTGGGAACCAGGTAATCCCGCGCCCCTTCCGGAGAACCGGCAGTCAAGACCGGGGTCTGGATTTCTATAAAACCCTGATCCGTCATCCGGCGCCGGATGCTGCTGATAACCTGGCTACGTAGGACAATACGCTGATGCATATTCTCCCGCCTGAGATCAAGGTAACGGTGACGCAACCTGATGTCTTCGGGCGCATCATCCTCAACAGCAATCTGGAATGGCAGGGTATCGGCACCGTTTTCAAGAACACAATGCGTGATACGTAATTCGACCTGACCAGTGGGAATGGCTGTATTAACCGTCTCCGCATCACGCGCAACCACATGTCCGGTGACCGTCACAACGCTTTCCGGCCGGATTGCCTCAATCTGTTCAAAAAGAGGGCTGGAAGAATCGGTCACACATTGCGTGATACCGTAATGGTCAGCAAGATCAATAAAAAGCAAGTTGCCGTGATCACGCTTACGCCGGACCCAACCCGATAAACGAGCCGTCTGACCGATATGATCTAACCGCAACCCGGCACAATTTTCGCTCCGATAAGAATGCATCCGCTTTCCAGATAAAACAGTCACCGCCAAACACCAGACCTTCCAACGCTGGCAGCAACAGGATCATGATCCGGCTAAATGCACAAGCTCTACGGAGGCTGTCAACCCCCAGATCAAAACCAACACCATACGTAAAGCAGCTTGACGTAAAGGAGCTTGTGAGGAAAGCATTGGTGAAGCTATATACAGGCTGCATGACAGATCTGATAACCTCCAGCCCGGATTTAGCCGATTTCTGCGATGAAGCACGGCAGAACGATTTTATCGCGGTTGATACCGAATTCGTCCGGATGCGGACCTTCTGGCCGCATCTGTGTCTGGTGCAAGTGGCCACCGCACAACGCGCTGTAGCCATTGATGCCCTGGCTGACCGGATTGACCTCGCGCCGCTTGGCGCATTGATGGCTGATCGCACAATCCTGAAGGTGTTCCATGCAGCCCGTCAGGATGTGGAGATATTTTTACACCATTTCGGTGCTGTTCCTCAGCCTTTGTTTGATACTCAGGCGGCGGCGATGGTCTGTGGCTTTGGCGAATCGGTGGGGTTTGAAGTCCTGGTGCGAAAATTGGCCAAACTGCATATTGATAAATCGCAACGATTTACCGACTGGTCACGCCGCCCCCTCAGCACAGCACAACTTCACTATGCTCTCAATGACGTTATTCATCTGCGAACAATTCATCAGGCAATCAATCAGATGCTGGACCAAAATGGTCGTAAGCATTGGCTTGATGAAGAAATAGCCATGCTCAGTGATCCGGCCACCTATCGGATCGATCCACAAGACTGTTGGCAACGTATCAAACGGCGTGGCAATCATCCAAAATCGCTCGTGGTCTTGCGCGCATTGGCTGCATGGCGGGAGATTGAAGCACACCGACGTAATCTGCCCCGAAAATATATCTTGCGCGATGAAACACTTCTGGGGCTTGCTGCGGCCCGCCCAAAGACCATCGAAGAACTGGCACAAAGCCGCCATTTCCCCCCTCAACGCGCCGATCAAACAATCGGAAAAGTAGTCCTGGAAACCATCAAAACCGCCCTCAGTTCACCACCGGAATCCTGGCCACAACCACCCACCAAACCCGAACAATCTCATCAGGACCAATCCGCGATTGCTTTGCTGAAACTCCTGCTCAAAATGGTCTGCGATACCCATGGTGTGGCCCCCAGGCTGGTTGCCTCGCATGCCGATATCGAAGCGATTGTTGCTGGTGATGATACCAATATTCCGGCTCTGTGTGGCTGGCGACGTGATATATTCGGGGCAGACGCCCTGAATGTGAAGGCCGGCAAGCAGGCCATTACTCTTCATGATGGTATGCTCAGGCTGATTGAGATTCCCAATCAGCCGACTGAGATGAAGACATAGTCCGCATCATCTGATCCAAAATCCGGCGCGCCAACGGTATGGTCACCGCACGTCCTTCACGCAAAGCCGTGGTATCCAGACTTTCAACCAAAGCAGAGACTGCTGAAAAGCTGCGTTCCATACGCGGTAAAAGAAAAGAAATCACCTCAGCTTTAACATGCAGTTGACGATCCGCGAATTGCTTAACCAAAAGAGCACATAGAAGATCATCATCAGGGGCATGAAGGCGTTGGGTCGGAAATAATGCCAAACGGGACGCCAGGTCAGGCAACATCACCGGCCAGCGGGAAGGTGGCTCCAACGCCGTCAGAAACAAAGACCCACCCCGCTCACTGAGGATATTGATGATATGAAAGAGCGCATTCTCGCACTTTGAAATCCCCGCAATGGTCTGGGCATCATCAATGGCCACAGCATGAACCGCATCCGGAAGACCAGTCAGGAGAATGTCTGTCATTTGCTGAGAATCCAGGATAATCGCCGATGACCGGCCACACCACACCGCCAATAAATGACTCTTGCCGCTGGCATATGGCCCCGACAAAACAAAACCCGTGGCCGGCCAATCCGGCCATCCTTCAACCCAGGTCATCGCCTCAGCATTGCATGGAGTCACCAGAAAATCATCCCGCCCCAAAGCAGGATAAGATGGAAGATCCAGGATAAATTGATCATGCTGTGTCATTTCAGATGATCACGCCTTCTCCATACTGTCGGGAAATCGCCACCCCCATCGGGATCAGGTTCTGTAAACAACT
Organism: Alphaproteobacteria bacterium; assembly: GCA_965199175.1. GTDB lineage: Bacteria > Pseudomonadota > Alphaproteobacteria. The sequence continues at coordinate 639,758 of OZ240684.1, read as the reverse complement.
GTCACAAAGATCCAGCCGTATCATGACCTGGTCGTGGAGCGGCGGCGTGCATACCGCTTGCCGTGATAATACGGGCTATCCAGATACCAGCTGGTCAAAAAGCGGCACAAAACGCCTAAGCTGGCTGCCACCGGGATCGCCAGCAATAAACCGACAAACCCCATCAATGCGCCACCAGCCATCAAGGCAAACAACAACCACAGAGGATGAAGACCAATACGATCCCCAATTAAACGGGGTGTCAGGACATATCCCTCACCGATCTGGCCGATTGCAAAGACCCCGGCAACCATCAAAACCGGTGTCCATTCCTGGAACTGGACCACAGCCACCGCCAGGCCAGCCAGAAAACCCACCAGAGCACCAATATAAGGAATAAAAGAAAGCAACCCAGAGACCAAACCAATCAATAAGCCGAACTGGACACCAAGAATACTCAGTGCAGTTGCATAAAAAGCAGCCAGACACAGACAAACCAAACCCGCACCGCGTAAAAACCCCGAAAGGCTCCGGTCAATCAAAGCAAGCTGGGTGCGAATGACCCCAACCTTATCACGCGGGAGCAAAGCATCACAACGGGCAATCAGGAGGTCCCAGTCGCGCAAAAAATAAAATGCAACAACAGGGGTAATAACAAGCAGAGATAAGAGATTAAACAGGGCCAGGCCACTGCTCCATAAACCACTCAGAGTACGGCCCAGCCAGGCAAAAACATCACCGGTATACTCACCCGCTTTGGCTCCCAGAACTCCGGCCGTATCACCGCCCAGTTGGTCTTGTATATGTGCAAACCAGGATGTAAAGGACTGAATAGCCCTTTCAGCATACGCCGGAAATCCAATAAGAAAACCAGCCATCTGCTGTTGCAGTAAAGGAGCCAACAGCATCAAAGAAAAAATAACAATCAGGAAAAAAGGGGTCAGGGTAAACACAGCCGCCCATCCCCGGGAAAAGCCCAGTTCCTGAAGAATATCTGTGACCGGATCAAGAAAATAAGCCACCGCCATACCGATCAGAAATGGGGTCAGAATATCCCTGACCCCATAGAAAGCCGCCGCCAGAATACCGACAATCGCCAGCCAAAAGAAAATACCACTGCCTATGCGACCCCCGATAGCCGCTGACTGTGATGAACGTAATCGGGGTCGGCTGTCTTTCATGGATAAGTTTTCACGGAGTAATTTTTTATGGGCAGGTCAGTTTAGAGCTGACAATCGCAAGAACGAAACCCTCAGGAGAAAAAGAACCGGCCAAACCATCGACCCAGATACAGCAAACCGGAAATCACGGTGGTGAGTGCCACCACAACAATCAGGAGATCAGTCACTGCCTGGCCGGGAGATCCGGTCGCCAGACCAGCCATAACGGCTGCCGCAAGGAAAATTTGCGCCACCGTATTCACCTTACCAAAAACCATCGGCTGAGTCGGGAACAAACGTCGCCAAAAGAAAAATGTCACAGCTGCACCACCAATAATGATCACATCACGTAAAACAACCAGAAAAACCAACCATTCCGGCAACAGGCTGAGAAATCCCAGAGTCACATAGACCCCAACAATCATGACCTTATCGGCAACAGAATCCAAAATCGCACCAATCTGAGTGACCCCAGCCACATGGCGGGCCAAAAAGCCATCCGCAGCATCACTCAAAGCCGCAACCATAAAAACCCCTAACGCAAGTGCATCATGACGTTGTAAGAGCAGCCACACCACCAGCGGCGCAACAGCCAGACGAATAACTGAAAGACCATTGGCTAAATGACTAAAAGAAGACAGATGCAACATACTCATGACGATACCAGTAACGAATAAACCCGATTCAACCCGGTGAAACATATTTTTGGCGCGATAACGACCATCCTGAATCGGTTGAACGCAGAAATAAGCCACTTTGAGCCAATAATGTCACCAATTTTGCCACTGTGCCGAAGAAATGAATATCAATCAAGGCCCGGCGCCGCGAGAAAGAGATCATCACGGTTTTTTGCACCAAAGGTACTGAGGTCAGGTCTTTTTCAATCTTGATCCAATCGGCTAATTCCCGCAACGGAACCACAGTTTTAAGGCGGTTGGGCCGGTCATCAGCCTGGCGAAGGCCACCAATTTTCCATGAGACTTCAACTGTGTTGACAACCTGAGCAACAGATCTTTCCAGGAGATTTTTCCTCTCTTCTCCTGGCTCGGCTGTGACGCGGAATCTGCGGGTTTTTTCGGTCACTGCCGGGCCATAACGGCTCAGTGCAATATCCAGATGATGTTTCCGGGTTGCCTTACCAGGGATAAAACGCGCATGGACCACCAAAGCATCCGTTACATCATAACGCCGGGTGATTTTTTCCAGTGCCGAACGATCACCCCGCAAGGCACGTTCGGGAGTCATCACCGAAAAATCAGCCAGATCAGCCAAAGGCAGGACCATCGGCACCACAGCCGAATCAGAGACATGATCCCGCCAGGCCGAAAGCCACGGGCTGCTATCCTCCCATAAAAAGCGCTCCCCATTCTCTTCATAAACCGGAATGACCACAATCGGTTCACTCATCACTTCGGAAAAAGAGACCCCATAGCCGCCCAGCAATTCCTGAACCGCTTCTGGTTTAAAGCTCACTGTAAGATTGGCGATATACCGGATTGGTGATGTTTTTTCACTTTCAATTTCGATACCCTGAACCAGCTCAGCAATCGCTGCATCATCAAGAGGTGGTCTCTTGTGAAAATCTTTATCAAGAGTCAGACGTGATACCAGACGCCGGTAAGCTGCTCTTTGTCCCTGAATGAGGGCAAGCTCACGGGCCTGAGCCGCATCTTCAGCCGTCACATCAATGGCAACATCACGCACCGTATAGGCTGCCTCACGGTCCGCCATGGCCGGAACAACCCCCATAAAGGACATCATGAAAACTGCCCCCAGGATCACCGCGAACCGATAAAAATTGTTTTTATGCCGTTTATTTTTATACAGATTGATCATGCTTGTGCGGCGATCATGATGGAGCATTATTGACACCCAACGGTGTTTTTTTCTTCTTATTTTATTTTTTTATTTGATTTCAATGAGACATATGCCTGCCTGAAGCCTGTAGATTGGTCCAGATTTGTCCAGGGCAACCGAAAATCGTGCCACTCACCCTAACATATCATCGCCATATGACACATTTATATTATATATATAATGGACATATTGAACGGCGGGAATGCTCATAAACAGAATGCTCATAAATACAGTCAACGTTTCCAGTCTCAATCAGGAATATAAGAACCCTTTCAATCAGGAAAACCCGTCAACAGGAGAGCAAAAATGAAAATTTTTCTGTCATTGGTCATCGGCGTAACGGTTCTGCTCAGCGCAGAACAGAGCAAAGCCGGGGATGTGGAAGCCGGAAAAACCCGGTATCTGGAAAACTGTGTCAACTGCCATGGTGAAGCCGGCAAAGGAATGGCCAGTTTTCCGGCCATTGTAAACAGGGATGAAGACTATATCGCCAAACGCCTGAAACAATACCGGGCCAGGGAAAAAGTCGGACCGAATTCAGCAATCATGATGTCTTTGACCGGTGAGTTATCCGATGATGAGATTGCAAATCTGGCTGCTTATATATCAAAAACGTTTCAATAATGCCACGTCTCCGGTGACGGTATCATCGGATGACACGAACCGGATAACAGCCTCATTGAGACGGCGTCTGATGATCAAAAACGACCCCTGCTAACCAAACCAACAGGCGGTTTTTTCTGAGAATTTTCTAAGAATTTTCTACGAAAGGTTTTTCCTGAGAAAGGCTTTTCCTGCGAAAGGCAATATCATGTTTTTCAGGATTTTTTGCAGCGTTGCGATTCTCAGTGTCCTTCCATATGTCTGGGTTCTGGCTCAGACATCTCCCGGTCAAACCGGTCAGACAGATCACCAAAATACTGACAACCAGGCTACGGGAATGGCTGCGGCTGCCCAGGGTGGTCCGCGACGCTGGCAGGTGGCTCATCCTCAAGGAGTGGCTGTGTATCAAAAATCCAACCATGATTCACCGGTCATTGAGACATTGCCTGATGGGGCCATGCTCTCCAATCTGGGATGTAAACCAGAGGGAAAAGACGTCTGGTGTGCCGTTCAGCCCCTTCACAGCCGCGGACGTGGTTACGTTCCGGCAGATTTTTTACGTCCGGCCAGGGGACCAGAGGGAACCATCCCGATGGGTATCGATGATAGCCGGTTGCGGGCCGGAAAAGATGATTTCGATGCCACCGGTGATCTCTCTTGTGCCCAGGAACGTGGTCAAAACATGGGCAGATGCCGGTTTGGCATTGCCTATAGCAGCGGCGGTGATGCAACCGTTGTTGTGACATTTGCCAACGGATTCAAAAGGATGCTGTTTTTCGTAAATGGTGCTTTCATATCAGCCAACACCACAATGTCGGGAAACGGCTTTGATACGGACTGGCGGATGGAAAATGGCCACCACCTCATTCGGGTCGATGACCAGCGTTACGCAGTGCCCGATTCCATCATCACCGGCGGTTAGCCATTGAGTTCGATACATTGAACCACGAATCAGAGAAACCACGAACCAGAGCGGCGTTTACGGTTCAGCGATAGATCCCGGCCTGTCACACTGACTGGTAAACAGTCTGGTAAACAGCCTGGTAAACAGCAGAATTCCGGCATCATTTTTGACGCCTGAAAATTGACATATTTTATTGAAAATCTGTTCGGCGGATTTGGCTCACTCATGACAATCAATGGTTGCTCAGTCAGTGATTGTTTAATCAGTGATTGTTTAATCAATGAGCAATCCGTGATCATCATTGGTGTATCAATGATGATCGAAACTTCACTCTTCAGATCTTAGTCATGTCTCAATATCGTACATGTCTGAAGATCTTAATATCGTTCTTCATTATGGGAGAAATTAGAAAATGACGACAATGAAACAAAAGTCGTGCCTGGCGGTTCTGGGTGCAGTCATGCTCCACGCAGCACCGGTTTCTGCAGAAAACGCCCCGACGATTAACCATGAAACCGTCCTCTCCGGGCTGGAAAGCCCTTGGGATATGGCGTTTTTGCCCGATGGAACCATGTTTTATACCGAAAAATGCCGGGGCTTATCGGTGCGCCTTCCCTCCGGGGATACCAACCCCCTGCTGGGGATGAAGGGTGTCAGCGGCTACCCCACCAGCGGCAATGACCTTTTCTGCGAAGGACAGGCCGGAATGCAGGGAGTTGCGGTCGATCCGGATTTTTCCAAAAACCGTTTTATCTATGTTTATTCAACATCCGACAAAGCAGCACCAGGCAGCAACCGCCTGATGCGGTTTAAGGTCAGCAATGATCTCAGCAAGTTGTCGGATCGCACAGATATCGTCGAGGATGTCCCCTATAAGCCCAAAGCAACTGAACATCCTTTCGGTGGTCCTGGTGCCCATAACGGAGGACGGGTTCGCTTCGGTCCCGATGGCTATATCTATCTGACCACCGGTGATACCCATAATGGTGTCGTCCCGCAATCACCGACCCTGATTGGCGGTAAAGTATTGCGGATCGACCGCGATGGAAAAGCAGCAACAGGCAACAAGCCGCCCAAGGGATTTGACCCGCGGATATTCACCTATGGCCATCGTAATGTGCAGGGAATTGACTTCCATCCAAAAAGCGGGCGGGCAGTAACAGCCGAGCATGGCCCATGGCATTCCGATGAAATCACCGTATTGGTCAATGGCGGCAATGCTGGTTGGGATCCACGCCCCAATATGGCTGGCCGCAGCAGCTGTCCCGATAATTATTGCGGATATCAGCCCAATCAAATGGAAAGCATGAGCCCGGCAGAACGGGCAAAATATATGCCGATGACCGATACCAAAACCTATCCCGATGCCATGCCGCCAATCTGGAACAATAATGGCCTTTCCCAGGGAACGTCTTCTGCGGCCTTCCTGAAAGGGAGCCAATGGAAAGACTGGAATAACCGTCTGGCAACCGGAGTCATGGGAATTGGCTTTGGTGGAACAGCGGTCGGCATGCGTATTGATGTGGTTGACATCGCCGATGATGGAAAATCGGTCAGAAGTGTGACATCCATGCCTCTGCCAATGGCTGTTGGTCGCTTCCGTTCAGTCGTCCAGGGACCAGATGGCAGTCTTTATGCTGCTGTGGATGGGGGAAGCATCTATCGTCTGACCCCGAACTAAGTCCACCGGACTTTGATCAGCATCAGCCGCGTCACTTTACAGTGACGCGGCTGATTTTTTTTAAGGCACACAGCTCATCAAAACCTTGCATAACTTTAAAATCTTTATAAAAAACACATCATCACACCGATCATAAAAGCCGGTTGCCAAGCCAACCAGATACGATAGAGTTTTATCCCGGATTCAAAAAACCCGTATTCTGTGTATAAAGAATCTGATCGTATAAAGAACCTGATCCTGCCAGAGGGAACCATCAACAACCATCATTACAAAAATGCCGGAGTCGATGTTGCAGCAGCCAGTGCTCTGATTGAGTCAATCAAACCACTGGCTGCCACAACCCGACGTCCGGGTTGTATCGGCGGATTGGGCGGCTTTGGGGCCGTTTTTGACCCGAAAGCGGCTGGCTATGATGATCCGTTGCTGGTCGCAGCAACCGACGGAGTCGGAACCAAGGTAAAAATCGCCATTGAAAGCAATCAGCATGACACGGTGGGGATTGATTTGGTTGCGATGTGCGTCAATGATCTGGTCACCCTGGGTGCTGAGCCACTTTTTTTCCTTGATTATATTGCCTGTGAACAACTCCGGGGGGAACGAGAAAACAGCCTGGTGGCTGGTATTGCTAAAGGATGCCGACAAGCCGGCTGTGCGTTGATTGGTGGTGAAACGGCTGAAATGCCGGGTTTGTATCGTAAGGGCGATTATGATCTGGCTGGATTTTCCCTGGGAGCGGTCGAACGCGGCCAGCTTCTTGATGGCAGCACAATCCAGCCCGGCGATGTGGTGCTTGGGCTGGCTTCGAACGGCATCCATGCCAATGGTTTTTCCCTGATCCGGCAGGTTATTGATGATGATGCTCTTGATTTGGCAAAACCGGCTCGGTTTGACAGAGAAAAACGTGCTCTTGGCGATGTTCTCCTGACTCCGACCCGTATTTATGCAGCATCATGTCTGGCCGCTTTACGACAGACACCGCCGGGCAGCATTCGCGGTTTTGCACATATCACCGGCGGTGGTTTGATCGATAATATCCCGCGTATCATCCCTGATGGCATGGCTGTGCGTTTGGATGCCAATGCCTGGCCGTTGCCGGAAATATTCGCCTGGCTATGCGGTCACCAGGGGATTGCTCCCCAGGAAATGGTCGGGACATTTAATTGCGGTCTGGGTATGGTTGCTCTTGTCGACCCAAAGAGACAATCCTTAGTGGCTGATATTCTGAGCTCTTGCGGAGAAACCGTCTTTGCGGTCGGGGTGGTTGAGCAGGCACCGGAAAAGACCCCGGACCCTATCATCATTGACCATCTGGATCTCTGGCCTTGAACATCGCGGTCTTGATTTCAGGGCGTGGCAGCAATCTTGAGTCTCTGGCCCGGGCCTGTGCGGATGCTGATTCACCGGCCAGGATCGTTCTGGTGGTCTCCAATAATCCGGAGGCTCCGGGACTGAATATTGCCGCCCGGGAGAATCTGAAAACCTGTATCCTCAATCATCGTCATTTTGCCAGCCGGGAAGCCTTTGAGCATGCTCTCGATTCTGCTTTGACCGAAGCCAAAGCAGACTTGATTTGTCTGGCTGGCTTCATGCGGCTCCTCACATCCTGGTTTGTTGAAAACTGGCGTGATCGCCTGATCAATATCCATCCCTCCCTACTCCCGGCGTTTAAGGGTCTGGATACCCATCGTCGGGCCATCGAAGCCGGAGTACGTTTTACCGGCGCAACCGTGCATTATGTAAGAGCAGAAATGGACACCGGACCGATCCTTGCCCAGGCCGTGGTCCCTGTGTTACCCGACGATACCCCGGAGCATCTGGCCCAACGGGTGCTCAAGGCCGAACATCAACTCTACCCCCATGCTCTACAGCTGATTGCCAAAGGAAAAACCCATATCCATCATGGCACGGTAAAGATTAAAGGAATCAAATGGCCAGATACAGCCGTGATGTCGCCGGTTCTCAATTCCAGCTCATCGCGGTAGCACATCAAAGATCTGGCAGAATAAGCAATCCCCAACCCCGCATACCGGCCATTCATTTTATGACTTAACGGCACGCACCAACTGCGCTATAGACAATAATCCGGCGATTGAGGATACATCCTTTCGACGGGCCAGTCATACTCATCAGCAACTCTGAAATAAGGATCTCATCATGGCACGCGTAAGAGTGAATAAAGCAACACTGGAAAAACATCAGGAAACATTTAATGCCTTCATGAAAGGAACGGTTTATACCTGCATCGGTATTACGCTGGTTTTGTTTGGCATGTGGATGTTTCTGATTGACTGAAGCCAACCCGGATGGTCTTTCGTAACATGTCTTGCACACAACCACTGTGACACCATCTTATGAGATACAGCTGGTCTGAGAGGTGAGCCAAAATCGGCCCGATACCTCTGTAGCAATCAATCTGTAGCAATCAATAGGACAGATCAGGGAAATAACAGTCCGGGACAAAAGCGGCGGTAACCACAAGACGGTTATCACCACAACAATGCTTTACTCAAGAGACATGTCGCGCAAAAAAGACGCGTTACCCAAAAAACATCTCGCTGAAATATAATAAAGATGACAAAGAGGCGTTATTGGGAAATTTCGATGCCAGCGAAGAAATAAGCAATTTCCTGAGCCGCCGTTTTCGGGCCATCGGAACCATGAACCGAGTTAGCCTCAACTGATTCGCCATATGCCTGACGGATGGTGCCTTCCTCAGCATTCACCGGGTTGGTCGCCCCCATAATTTCCCGGTTGCGCATAATAGCGTTCTCTCCCTCGAGGACTTGCACCACAATCGCCCCGGACGTCATAAAGGCGCATAAATCGGCAAAAAAAGCACGTTCTTTATGAACCGCATAAAATGCCTCGGCCTGGGCATTGGTGAGACAAAGACGTTTCTGGGCAATAATGCGCAAGCCCGCCTCCTCAAACCGGGCGTTAATCTGACCGGTCAGATTACGCCGGGTGGCATCAGGTTTGATAATCGATAAAGTGCGTTCTATAGGCATTGATGACTCCTAACAACCTCTGTAACTGAGAAAAAGAAGCGGCTTATACCCATTGAGAACAGACAGGACAAGACATCTTTTTATTGGCAACCGATTATAGAGGCCGCTTGCGTCACTTTCAGGTGACCTTGCACCCCCCCCCTTGCACCTTCATCCTGTCATCCGAAAATATCCTGTAAGAGCTCTCATGATACCCTCTCATGATGCTCCTTCCAATCACCGCGTTCGGTTTGTTGGTGATAAATAACCTGGTGCCCGTCTTGCTTATAAAGCCGCCAACGCTCACGGGCCCGGGATACTGAATCCGGATTATTTCCGTCAAAAAGCTCCAGACACATCGTAAAATCAGAAACCCGGTCACAGGAAACCCCATCGGTCAGCACCAAAACCTCAGCAGAATTAGGGTTTTCATCGGTGTAACTCAGCCAGATCGGTTGACGCTGAGCAAAGCCATCGCTTTGCGCACCATGAGGCAAAAAAGAAGAACTCGAATACGTCCATAAAAGCGTATTCAAATCATCAACCCGCTCCCGCGAAATCGTTTTAACAACAGCACGTAATCCTTTTCCCAGGACTTTTTCAAGCAGCTTGGGCAAAGCCTTCTCCAATGGCTGAGAAGAGAGGTGATAAAAACGAATTTCAGTCATTATTTCACAGGAATTCCAGATTTTCAGACAACAGGTCCCAAAAAACACACCCTGTTCAGAACCTGGTACAGAGGTCTGTTGATACGGCTCTTTACCAATATCCTGAATGCTCTGCCGGAATATTTAAGTCAGCGTTGCTCATAATAATCAGCCACCAGGCGGTCAAGAAGCCGCACGCCAAAACCGGTTGCCCCCTTAGGAGCAATCGCTTTACCTTTAGAAGACCATGTCACCCCGGCAATATCCAGATGAGCCCAGGGAACATTATTGACAAAACGCTGGAGAAACTGGGCCGCCGTGATGCTCCCTGCCCCGCGCTGACCGGTGATATTCTTAATATCAGCAATCGGGGAATTAAGAAGTTTATCATAATCCGGCCCCAAAGGCAGACGCCAAACCCCTTCACCAACTGCCTGACCGGCTTTTTGCAAACGTGTTGCCAGAATATCGTTATTGGAAAACAATCCGGCATAATTATCACCCAGCGCAATGATAATTGCTCCAGTCAATGTCGCTAAATCAATCATGAATTGCGGCTTAAACTGATCCTGACAATACCACAAAGCATCGGCGAGAATCAGCCGCCCTTCAGCATCGGTATTCAACACTTCGATGCTTTGACCAGACATAGACTGAACAACATCACCAGGACGTTGCGCATTCCCATCCGGCATATTTTCAGCCAACCCGATAATACCAACCGCATTCACTTTGGCCTTGCGTCCGGCCAAAGCCCGCATCAGGCCAATCACCACACCAGCACCACCCATATCCCATTTCATATCTTCCATACCAGAAGACGGCTTGATGGAAATCCCACCGGTATCAAATGTTACCCCTTTGCCGACAAAGGCAATCGGCTGATCTTTTTTTGATTGCCCTCCATCCCAGCGCATAACAACAAGGCGGGGCGGGCGGGCACTCCCCTGACCAACCCCAAGCAAAGCCCCCATACCCAGTTTTTTCATTTTATCGGGACCCAGAATTTTGACACGTACCCCCAGGTCACTCAGCGTCCCGGCCTGATCAGCCAGTGTTTCCGGATATAAAATATTCGGCGGCTCCGATGCCAGATTACGGGTCATATACACCCCTTCTGATACCTGGGCCATCGAAGCATAGGTTTTACGGGCCGCAGCAGGGCTGGCAACAGCAAAAGCCAGACTTTTGAGAACTGGTTTGTCGGCTGGCTTGATTTTATTGCGGTATTTATCGAAACGATAGCCGGCTAAGACCGCTCCATTGGCCATATAAGCAGCCGTATCAGCATCATTGATTTTAGAGCCATCCGGAACCTCCACATCAATAACAGCACGTTCCTGGCCTTGCCGATCCAACCGGGCAGCAATATCACCGCCCAGCTTTTCAGCCATCGAAGCATCAAAAGCGGACTCCTTGCCCAGACCCGCCAAAAGCACCCAGTCCGGCCCTGACTGACCTGAAATCACAACACCAATCAACTCCCCCAGGTCACCGGTTATTCTGCTCTGTTTCAGGGCTTTGCTCAAAATTCCTCCGGTCTGCTGATCAAGCTCACGACCGCTGCTGAGCAGCTTTCCCTTTCCGGAAAACACAATAACAACCGCCGTTTTTTTAGGCGTTGTTCTCTGGCAAAATGAAATTTTCATGGGCATTTGGTCCTTTCCCGGCCGAACCGCAAAGGGTCATCAGCCCTTCTCCGGCATAAACGGATAATCTGGTATCAATGGATAGCGATTTATCAGGCTGCTGGCAATCCCGATCAACCATCTTCCTGATCACCATCCATGATCCGGTCAACCATCCGACATATCTTCATCAGAGATTTGCAAAAGATAGCGGACAAAAACAAACTTCTGGCTATACTCAAATACTCATCAGCCACACAGTGTGTAATCAGGCAGTGTGTAGTCAGACAGTGTGTAACCAGGCAGTCTACAACCAGGCATGCACGCCCTGCCCCTTCTTTTAATCCCAACCCCGCAAAATAATAACAGCAATGGAACGGATAACGGCCTATATCACCAAAAAGCTGATCATTCATTTCCTGGTGATCACCGTGACTTTGTTAGCCACTATCTGGCTCTTGCAGTCACTCAAACTGGTCGATTTATTAGTCAATCGCGGGTTGCCTTTTTCACTTTTTATCCAGATGACCTTGCTGACCCTGCCCTGGATCGTCTCGATTCTTCTGCCCATTACCTATTTCATCGCCGTCACGCAAACCTATCATCGCATGATGATTGACAGCGAAGTGAATGTCATGCGCGCAGTCGGTCTTTCACCTCTGATGCTGGCAAAACCAGCCTTTCTCTTCGGCGGCGTATTATGCTTATTCGGTTACTCAATCACTCTTTACGTGATGCCAAACAGCTATAAGAATTTTGAAGAACTTCGCCATATGATCAAATATGATTATTCCTCGGTCCTGCTGCAAGAAGGTGCCTTCACCGAACTCCTCGACAATGTCACAGTTTACGTCCGGGAGCGTGGTCGTAATGGCAGCTTGCGGGGTCTTTTGATCCATGATTCACGAGTCCCGGGGAAACCCATAACAATCGTTGCCGAAGAAGGCGCACTGGTACGCACAGATAACGGACCCCGGGTGGTCATGGTGACCGGAAACCGCCAGGAAATTTCCCGAAAAACCAAGAACATTTCGTTTCTTCATTTCGACCGCTATAGTTTCGATATTGCCCCTCCCTCCTCTCAGGCCAATATCCGGAGAGGACGTAAACTGCCGGAACTCTCCTTGTGGGAGTTATTCTATCCGGAACAATACAGCTATCTTCATCCAAATCAGTACGGAATTTATCGCGCCCAGGGACATCAACGACTCTTACTGCCGTTATATTTATTGGTTTTCCCTGCCATCAGCCTGGCGATTATGTTCAGAGGCGAATATTCCCGCCAGGGACGTTCTCAGCGCGTTGGCATATCGGTTGCCATTTTTGTCATTTTAGAAGGTTTGGCCATTGCCCTGGAAAATATCGCGGCCAGCCAACCGATATTTATTCCGCTGATGTATCTCAATGTCGGTCTGCCATTGCTGTTGTCTCTGGTCTGGCTTGCTTTTCCAGGCTCTGCCACTCCACTGAAATTCCTTTGGTCACGTAAAACGGGGTAAAGGATGCGTTTTTCCCGGAGCCTTTCGGTCTATATAGGAAAGAGTTTTGCGACCTGGTGTGCTGGCACTTATGGTGCCTTAATCGGTCTGATTGCGCTTTTAGAAACCATTGAACTGCTGAGACGGACAGCTTCCCGTGATGTCGGGATCGGGTTAATCCTGGAAATGGTACTGCTAAAATTGCCCCTGATGACTGTAGAGGCCGCGCCTTTTGTCATTCTGTTGGGCGGTATGTTGGCATTTGCCCATTTAAACCGGACTCAGGAATTGGTCATTGTCTGGGGTTCTGGAATCTCAATCTGGCAGTTTTTGGTTCCGCCATTTATTATTACATTCCTCACAGGCTGTTTTTTGGTTGTTTTCTTTAGTCCGCTCTCTTCGGCAACCACTTTGCGGCTTGAATACCTGGAAAATACCTATCTGAAAGGTCAATCCAGCTTCATCCGTATATCAGGAAATGGTTTGTGGTTACGCCAGGCGGACAAAAGCGGTCAATCAGTGATCCATGCCAACCGTTTAAATCCGGAAAATATGGTCCTGAATGACGCCATGATTATACGTTTCAATGCTCAGGGCCAGTTCATTGAACGCAAAGATGCCAGCCAGGCGACCTTAAAAAATAATCACTGGCTATTGGAAGATGTATTAACAACAACTCCGGATCATAATCCGGTTTTGTCAGAGAAAGAAGAAATAAAAACAAACCTGACACCAGAAAAAATTAAAGAAAGTTTTGCATCGCCAAAAGTAATTTCATTTTGGGACTTGCCAGAATTTATAGAATCAATGCAAAATGCCGGTTTTTCTGCCATTAAATATCGTTTATATTGGTATAGTATGCTGGCGAAACCTTTTCTGCTCTGCGCTATGGTCCTGATTGCTGCTGTGTTTTCAGTTCGCATAACCCGTTCTGGCGGAATCACTATGGTTGCCATTACCGGGATCATGCTTGGTTTTTTGTTTCATTTTTTATCCAATGTGGTTTACGCGCTGGGTTCAATCGGCAGCCTTCCGGTTCTTCTTGCAGCCTGGGCACCGGTGACAATTATTTCGCTTCTTGGCCTGGCTCTTCTCATGCATCTGGAAGATGGCTAATGCGGAAAAAAGGGCGATCCTGCCGGATCATGGTCATGGCAATCATGCTGATGCTGATCCCGTCGACACCGGTTCAGGCCCAAAAAAATGAGGTGATTCGTCTCCAGGCTCAGGAAATTTTCCGTGATAAAGAAACCGGGCTCATTCACGCAGTTGGCGAGGTTGAAGCCGCCTATGGTCAGCGATTATTGCTCACCAAAAAACTGACATATGATCAGGCAACAGAGATCCTCATCGCTGAGGGTGCAGTCACCTTGCTTGAACCCGATGGAACAGTCCATTTTTATGACCGTCTGGAAGTCACCCAAGACCTTAAAAACGGCATTGCCCAGGGTCTGCGTACCTTGTTACCTGATGACAGCCGCTTTGCAGCCAATGGAGCCATACGTAAAGCCGGTATGACAACCGAAATGTCGAAAGGTGTCTACACACCATGCGAACCATGCAAAGAAAATCCTGACAGCCAGCCGTTGTGGCAAATACGTGCCCGCAAAATCATCCATGACCGTGAGGAACGTGATATCAGATACCATGACGCGGTTCTTGAATTTTTTGGATTTCCGGTCTTCTACACACCCTATATCAGCCAACCGGATCCGACCGTCAAACGGCGCAGCGGCTTTCTGACCCCAAGGCTTGAAAATTCCAGTGTTCTTGGCCTGATTGTCGGGACTCCCTATTACCAGGTTATCAATGATCATTTTGATTTCACCTTTGAACCCATCATAGTCAGTGGTCACAGCCTGGCTGAAAATACAAAAAACAACGCAGATTTTCACGTTATCGGTAAGGGAGAAGTCCGCACAGAATTTTCCGGAGGTACGGTCACGCTGGGTGGATCCTTAACCAAATCTGACTTACAGTCACGCTCCGGACGGGTTGCAAAAAAGCTACGCGGTGATGTCGATTTCAAAGGAAATTTCGATATCAACCAGGACTGGCGCTGGGGATGGGATTATAATCACGTATCTGATCAGACGTATTTGCGACGTTATGGTTTCAGCTCCCGGAATGTGCTTGATCAGCGTGTTTTTGTCGAAGGTTTCCGGAACCGAAATTATATGCGGGTTGAAAGCATCGGTTTTCAGGATTTGCGCCCTTCTGCACAAAGAGGGAGCGTTCCACGTTCTTTGCCCATGATTGATTACAGCTTCATGGGGCAACCTTCCCGAAAGGGAGATTTTTTCACCCTCAATTTCAACACAGCAAATTTATTGCGATCCCAACAATACAATAACCAACGGGTCAGTTTAGGTGGTGGCTGGCACATGCCGGTTACCACAGGCGGTGGCCATGTTTTCTCTCTTGATCTGACAACACGGGGTGATGCTTACTATATTACGGATCGCCGGGCCAATAACAACGCAGCCCGCAGTGACAGTTTTCGTAGCCGGGTTTTTCCACAAGCTGCTTTGAACTGGCGTTATCCTCTTTTCCACCCACTGATGAGGAGCACGATCATTCTGGAACCGGCAGCAGGATTTTTTGCTTCTCCTGATAACGATAATCCTTCAGATATTCCCAATGAAGATAGTCTGGCCGTCGAATTCGACGATAGTGACCTCTTTGATCCCAATCGCTTCTCAGGCTATGATCGTGTGGAAACCGGGCAACGTTTCGATTATGGGATGCTGATGGGTATTCTGGGCCCACGTGATGGGTCAGCCCATCTCTTCCTTGGCCAAAGCTATCGCTTGCAAAAGCAAGATGCGCTCAGTGTGATTGATGGCTCTGACAAGCAACAATCTGATTTTGTTGGACGTTTTATCCTTGAGACCCAACGTTACTTGAGTATTCGTAGTCGCTGGCGTTTGAAGACGGGCACCTTCAAGCCCCGCCTGGCCGAGGTAGGGTTTTCTCTTGGCTCCCCTATCGCCCGGTGGAGCGGAAATTATATCTTCTCTGATAATCCGGCACTCCCCCAACAGCTGGGGGATCGCAACGAAATAACGCTGAGTCTGAATAGTCAATTTACACAAAACTGGAAATTTTTTACCGGCGGCACCCGCGACTTAAATGTCAATAACGGGATGCGTCGACTGAATATTGGCCTTGAATACAAAAATGATTGTTTCCGGGTGACCACAACGGCGACTCGTCGCTATACTCGGGATCGGGATATTAAACCTGATACCAGCATCATCGTCTTGTTATTTTTTGATAATCTGGGAGAATTTTCGATCTGATTGCAATCGTTCTGAAAGGGCTTGTATACGAATATTCGCCCTTTGTATAAGATTTTTATTTTGGTTTTTTCCTATAAAACCGAATGCGTATGAAAGCGCATACCCAACAATCAGTCATAATACTTAGGGTTATGTATAAATTGATGCAGAGATTCTTGGTTCCAATCAAACCAGTTGCCATTTTCTGGATGGCCCTATTGGTATTTGGAGGAACAAAGGCCGATGATTTTCAGGGAATAGCCGTTGTTGTCAATGACGATGTTATTTCAGCACTGGATCTTGATACCCGGATGCAGCTTCTCCTGAAATCTTTAGGTGTCCCGGATTCTTTAGAATCACGGGATCAAATTCGGCCGCAAATTCTCCAGTCACTGATTGATGAACGTCTGAAAATCCAGGAAGCTGAGCGGTTAGGAATCGCTGTCGGAAGTTCAGAAATTCAAACGACTCTTAGTGATATTGCTCGTCAGAATGGTTTTGAGGGCGATGATCTGGAAGAATTTTTCCGCGCCCAGGATATTGATCTTAAAACGCTCAAAGACCAAATTCTGGCCCGTCTTATATGGGCCCGGATTGTCAGTCAGGAGATCACGCCTGAGATTGAGATTGATTCAGAAGATGTTTCAGAAATCCTTGAGCGTACCAAACGTAATAGCGGAAAACCTGAATATCTGGTTGCAGAAATTTTTCTCTCCGTCGATTCGTCGCAATCAGACGATGCAGCCATGGCAACCATGAACGGCCTCATTGATAAAATTGCAACAACCAGAAATTTTGCTGCCATAGCCGGTGAATTTTCCCAATCAGCAAGTGCCAAACAAGGCGGTGATTTAGGGTGGATTCAAGAAGAAGATATTGATACCGAATTGTGGCAGGAACTTTCAGAAATGCAGCCGGGAGAAGTTTCTCACCCGATCCGGACATTGGCCGGGTATCACCTTCTTTTGTTGCGTGACTACCGAATCTCAGGAGAAGAGATGAGTGAAAAAATCGGTCTTAAGCAAATTCTCTTTTCCCGCGATGATCAAACAGAACCAGAGCAGCAGCTCACCCAGGCCACAGCCATACGGGAAAACATATCCGGTTGCGACACAATAGAAAATGTGATCACTGGTCGTGGTGACGCCGTTGTTCATGAACTTGAAATGGTGGCTCTGAGTGATCTTCCTGAAGCCATTCACCAAGAAATTGAACCTCTGGAAGTCGGTCAAAGCAGTGATCCTTTGCAAACCGAAGATGGGGTTATGATTCTGGTTGTTTGTGAACGTCTTCATCCAGCCCATGACGCGACGATCCGTGACGAGATCAGACAACGTTTGCTTATTCAAAAGGTGGATTTGGCCGCCCAGCGTTATATCAGTGACTTACGCCGTGCAGCCCATATTGATAGCCGAACCGGCGAATGACAGGCCACAAAAGCCCTTTGTTCGCGGTGACGATGGGCGAACCATCGGGAATAGGCGGCGAGTTGGTTTTAAGAACCTGGATGCGGCACGCATCAGAACAGACAAAGCCGGCTTTTTTCGTTCTTGATGCGCCCGAACATTTGCACAACCTGGCGGTTGATTTTGGCTTTGATATTCCCATTCAGGTGATCGATTCCCCTCAGGATGCGCACCAGGCCCGGGGATTACCGGTTATGCCGGTTGATCTTCCGGAAATTGCACAGCCCGGGACCCCCAATATCAACAATACGTCAGCGGTTATCGAATCAATTCAACAGGCGGTCGACTACGCTTTGACCGGCCAGGTCAGCGGTATTGTGACCAACCCGATTCATAAAGCCAGCTTGTATGCGGGTGGGTTTTGTTATGATGGGCATACTGAGTTTCTGGGTGCTCTGTGTCGTCACCATCCGGCCAATCAGGACAAACCAGGCAAACAACCGGTCATGATGCTCGCCAGTAGCTTGATTGATCCCCCTTTACGTGTTGTTCCGGTGACGGTTCATCGTTCTTTGAAGCAAGCCATTGCTGATTTAAGGACTGAATCTATCATCGACACTGCCTGCATTGTGGTGGAGAGTTTACGAAACGATTTTGGTATCACCAATCCGCGCCTGGCGGTGGCGGCTCTCAATCCCCATGCCGGGGAAGAAGGGAAAATGGGCGATGAAGAGGAACGTATCTTACAGCCGGCAATCGATTATTTACGGCAAAAAAATGTGACGATTACTCCGGCTCTGTCGGCGGATAGTTTATTTCATTCTGCCCGGCGTAAAACCTATGATGCTGTGCTCTGTATGTATCATGACCAGGCTCTTATTCCTTTGAAAACTCTGGATTTCAGGGGGGGAGTCAATATCACTCTCGGCCTGCCGATCATTCGCACCTCGCCGGATCATGGACCGGCACTGGACATTGCCGGGCGCGGTCAGGCAGACCCGGAAAGCTTTATAGCTGCTTTGATGATGGCCCATAAACTGGCTCTCCATCGTGAGAAAATTCAATAACAGCAACGATCTGAGACCCGCGAAAAAACCGGGACATCTATCCCGGCGTATTGCCCGCTATGGACTATCTGCCCACAAAAAACTTGGGCAACATTTCATTCTTGATCCCAATCTTAACCGGCGGATTGTTGAGAATGCCGGCAATCTGGATGGTGCCACCATTCTTGAAATCGGTCCTGGACCAGGCGGCTTAACTGAGGCTCTGCTCAAGACCGGCGCACGGCGAATCATCGCCATAGAACGGGATCAACGCTGCATCACAGCCTTACAGCCGCTGATGCTCCGGCAACCAGACCGGCTGTGTCTGATCAAAGGGGATGCACGGGAATTATCGGTGCAGGAAATTGCCAATGATCCGGCCAATGACGCCGGTGATGGTGTGGTGATCATCGCCAATCTACCTTATAATATTGCGACATTTCTGGTGTTGCACTGGCTGGGTCTGACCGATTGCATTCAGCATATGGTTTTGATGTTTCAAAAGGAAGTCGCTGAGCGTCTGGCCGCCGCCCCTGGTAACAAAGCCTATGGTCGTTTATCGGTGCTGGCTCAATGGCGATGGGATATCCGCACATGTATGCAGATTCCGGCCCGGGCATTCACACCGCCGCCGAAAGTGGATTCCACCCTTCTTTCCCTCAAACCCCTGAAAGAACCCCTCTATGAGGCTGAAGAAAAGAGTTTGTCACGGGTCACAAAAGCGGCTTTCGGACAAAGGCGCAAAATGCTCCGCCGCAGTCTCAGGAGCCTGGGACCAGAAGGGGTTGCCCTTGCCGAAAATGCCGGATTAGACCCTAACCGACGTGGCGAAACTCTCAGTATCGGTGAATTTTGCGCCTTAGCACGGGCTTTACAAGCCATCACAGGCAACCGGTCTTCTGCTGTGGCCTCAGTCAGTCATCGCCAGATAACGTCCTGATAAAATCTTTCAACCCTTTCTGGCGACAACGTCGCAAACGCTCCGCAATCAAAATAGAATGGATATCGGCAACGCTACGTTCAATATCATGATTGACGACAATGTAATCATAGGCATCATAACGACTCATTTCGTCCGAAGCCTGATCCATACGGCGGGCGACAACTTCGGGGCTGTCCTGATTTCGAGTCCGCAACCGGTTCTCCAGCTCATCCATCGAAGGAGGTAAAATCGAAACCATCACCACATCTTTAGCGGCACGATCACTGAGTTGCTGAGCACCCTGCCAGTCAACATCGAATAATACATCACAGCCATTGCCCAAAGCGGCCTCTACCGGCCCCCTGGGGGTCCCGTAATAATGACCGAAAACCTCTGCATGTTCCAGTAAAGCACCCTCACTGCACAACATATTAAAATGCTCGGTGTCAACAAACTGGTAATCAACCCCTTCCTGCTCTGCTGAGCGCCTGGGACGGGTTGTCACCGAAACCGACATAGAAATATCCGGTTCCAATTCAATCAAACGCCGGCAGATCGAGGTTTTTCCTGCTCCGGAAGGAGAGGAAAGAACCAGCATAAGACCACGCCGCATGATCCGGGAATTTTGGGAATTTCTCGATACAATCATTCACGATCCCATACTGTTCCGATACCGTTGCCAATAAAATATCAGGTTTAAGCCATATTGATTGAATCAATTCAACCATCCCTGATATGTTTTTGCGCATCCTGTCAGCGGGTTCATGTCCAATATGCCTCTGATGGCTTCAAGACCCGAAACCACAAAAAAGAACGGGATCATCCAAAAACCGCAAGAGTATTCTGTTCACCCGAAGAGTATTTTCGAATATTTTATTTGACGTTTTTTTGCTTTTGTGACTCTGAAAGCCGCTTACTGATTTTGCGCCACCGGGCAACGTTGCGGTTGTGCCCGGCCAGGGTTTCCGCAAAGGCATGACCGCCAGACCCATCGGCAACAAAATAGAGATCTTTGGTTTCGACCGGATTGAGAACCGCCTCCAGAGAAGCTGTCCCCGGCAAACAGATCGGGCCAGGCGGTAAACCGGCAACATGGTAGGTATTATACGGAGACTGGATCGCCAGATCACGCCGGGTGATCGACCGACCCAGCGGCAACCCCCTGGTCAGGGCATAAATAACCGTCGGATCGGATTGAAGACGCATTCCGGCCCGCAATCGGTTAATAAAGACTGCTGCAACCCGGGCCCGTTCATCGGGTTGAGCGGTTTCCTTTTCAACAATAGAAGCAAGAATAACCGCTTGTTGTGGATTTTTAAGAGGCAAGTCAGCCTGACGATGCGACCATAAATTGTCCAGCGTTTCGCTCATAGCCTGGCTCATACGTTCAATCAGGGCGTTGCGTGATTCTCCCCATTGATAGTGATATGTCTCAGGCAGGAGCGTGCCTTCCCGGGGCCGGGGAAAAACGATTCCCTGAAGACCCTCAGCAGCATCCAAAACAGTCAATGCCTGGGCGACGCTGATTCCCTCAGGAAACGTAATACTGCGCTGAATCACCTGGCTGGAGCGCAGGCGTTGCACAATATCATGAGGGCTGACCCCGGCTGGAAAATGATATTCGCCAGCCCGCAACAAACCAGCATCACCAGAAATAACCACCATAAGCCGAAAAATCCATGATTCACTCAGGATTCCGGCTTCGGTTAAACGGCGGGCAATCGCTGATAATCCGCTTCCTTTGGGGATGACAACAGCCGTATCGGTTTGTGAAGGCCCGGAAGCATGAAAACGGCTATATACAACTCCCCCCAGAGCAACCGACACAATCACTAGAGACAACAGGGACACAACAACGAGGATCGCCACCTGGCGACGATGATCCATGTCATCACCCGGTTTCAGGAAGCCGGCCCAAACACAACAGAAGCATTGGTGCCGCCAAAACCAAATGAATTGGACAACGCAAAGGTCACAGAACGCTTCCGTGATTGATGAGGGGTAAGATCAAAGCCAGCACATCCGTCAGAAGGATGGTCCAGATTGAGAGTCGGCGGCACAATACCATCACGTATGGCCAGGATAGAAAAAATACTCTCGACACCACCAGCAGCACCAAGAAGGTGACCAATGGAGGATTTGGTCGAGGAAATGGATATAGTCCCGATACTGTCGCCAAAGACCCGTTTCACCGCTTTTAATTCAATCTCATCACCAAGCGGCGTTGATGTCCCATGAGCATTGATATAATCAATTTGATCCGGCCTCAGTCCCGCATCGGCCAGCGCATTGCGCATCGACCGATACGCCCCGTCACCATTTTCTGCCGGGGCACTCACGTGATAGGCATCCCCCGAAAGACCATACCCCCTCACTTCGGCATAAATATGGGCCTTGCGTGATATGGCATGCTCCCAGTCTTCCAGAACAACGATCCCTGCCCCTTCGCTGATGACAAAACCATCCCGGTCCTGGTCCCAGGGACGGGAAGCCTGTTCGGGGGCATCATTGAAATGAGTCGATAAGGCACGCATGGCCGAGAAGCCAGCAACACCAATCGGGCAGACACATCCTTCAGAACCTCCGGCAATCATAACATCAGCATCGCCATAATGAATAATACGGGCCGCATCACCAATGGCGTGAGCACCGGTAGAGCACGCCGTCACCGGCGCATGGTTGGGACCACGAAACCCATATTTAATTGATATTTGTCCTGAGGCCAGATTGATCAGACAGGAAGGAATAAAGAATGGAGAAACCCGGCGGGGTCCCCGTTCATTCAATGTCAAGGCACTCTGGGCAATCCCGTTCAGACCACCGATTCCCGAACCGACCATAACACCCGTGCGGTTACGCGCATCACTGCTTTCAGGAGACCAGCCAGAATCAGTAACCGCTTCATCAGCCGCCGCCAAAGCATAAAGGATAAAGGGTTCGATTTTACGCCGCTCTTTAGCGGGCATCACAGAATCAAGATTCAGGTCTCCGGGACCATCTCCCAACGGTACCTGGCCAGCAATCCGGCATGACCAATCGGTACAATCGAAAGATCGAATGGCCGTAACACCTGATTTCCCGCTTATTAAGGCCGGCCAAACCGTATCCACACCGCATCCCAGCGGCGTGACCAATCCCAGACCAGTAACAGCAACACGTCTCATCAACGCACCTAAAAACAGGGAAAGAGAAAAATCATGACTGTATATATGACTGTATATTTATACATGATTGTATATTTATCATATTGGTCAAGGCCACCATATCGGTCAGGGTCCCCAACCACCAACGGCAAAACCATCCTTCCCCGGACACCCCCCAGGACAGGATGAACCCATCTCAGTTTTTCGATAAGGCCTATGTATTTTTCTCAATATAATCGACCGCATCTTTAACCGTGATGATTGTTTCTGCGGCATCATCAGGAATTTCACAACCGAACTCTTCCTCAAAGCGCATCACCAATTCGACCGTATCCAGACTATCCGCCCCAAGGTCATCAATAAAGCTGGCACTATCAGTCACTTTTTCTTCATCAATTCCAAGATGCTCGACAACGATCTTTTTTATACGGTCGGCATAATCACTCATCGCTTTTTGTCCTCTGAAAAAAGTTTATGTCTTTTGATATTCATGGTTTACCCAATATCATGGTTTACCCGATATTCGCGGTCTACCGGATATCACGGTCTACCAAAGCAAGGGCTTCTATCACATTTACCATAACCAAACCAAGTACCATAACGCAGCCGATAGTTTCTTACTATTTATATCATCGCCAAACCGCCATTGACATGCAAGGTCTGACCGGTGACATAAGCGGCCTGAGGGCTTGCCAGATATAAAACCGCAGCCGCCACCTCGTCTGCCTCCCCAACCCGGCCAACCGGAATGCGGGCTAAAATTTTCTCCCGGGCAGCCTTAGGAATAGCATCAGTCATTGGGCTGGTAATAAAGCCTGGTGCAACACAATTCACCGTCACACCACGAGACGCGACCTCAGCAGCCAGCGACTTAGAAAGGCCAATCAACCCGGCCTTTGCGGCCGTATAATTGGCTTGCCCAATATTACCGGTCAGGCCAACTGTAGAGCTGATGGAAATGATTCGCCCCCAATGCGTTTTCATCATGCCACGCAAACAAGCACGCGACAGCTTAAAAGCTGCACTCAGATTAACATCCAAAACCTGATGCCATTCATCATCCTTCATACGTACTGCTAACCCATCACGGGTGAGACCGGCATTATTGACCAGAATATCCACACGACCCAGGGCGTCAGCAGCCCGATGCGGGAGGTCTGCCAATGCCGGGGAGTCAGCTAAATCAGCAACCAGAACATGACACCGCTCACCAAGAGATTCTGCAAGCATCTCCAAAGCATCGCTACGCCGACCAGCCAGAGCCAAAGTCGCACCATGATGATGCAAAACCCGGACAACAGAAGCACCGATTGCTCCTGATGCTCCGGTAACCAGCGCGCATTTTCCCTCCAGATTGAACATCTTCATCTCTGTTCTCCTTCAAACACCATCCCCTGATGATAATCGTAAGACGATTACACCCCAATGATTTTGATAAAATGATTGGTACAATGAAAGGACACTGATGAGGTTAAAATACCATCAGAATCGAAAAAATCAGCATAGAGAAGTCAAAATCGGACCCATATCGCCGGGTTGCCGGAGCGGTAAGACCGAAAGAGATTGATCAATCCGGCGGGCCAGACCACACAGAACCCGTCCGGCCCCAATCTCAATCAAACCGGTCGCACCTTTTTGGACCATCAAATCAACACTTTCGCGCCAACGTACCATCGCGGTCACTTGCTGCACCAATAAATGGCGAATCTCTCCCGGGTCATGCACAACAGCTGCCGTTACATTGGCAACCAGCGGAACAACCGGTGTCACCAGATCAATCTCAGCCAGAACCTGATCCATGACAGTCTCAACAGGAGCCATCAAAGAGCAATGGAAAGGAGCACTCACAGGCAATATAACACCGCGCCGGGCACCACGCGCCACCGCCAGGTCAATCGCCCGCTCAACCGCCGGCCGATGACCGGAGAGGACCACCTGTCCCTGGGCATTATCATTGGCTGGTTCACAGATTTCTCCCTGGGAAGCCTCAGCAGCCACCGCCACAACATCCTCAAAATCAAGACCAAGAATAGCCGCCATTGCGCCCTTTTCAGGCGGCACCGCATCCTGCATGGCCTGACCGCGAATCCGCAAAAGACGCGCAACCGTTGCCACCGGCATACTCCCGGCAGCAGCCAATGCCGAATATTCACCCAGAGAATGGCCTGCGACAAACAGCCCCTTATCGATGATGCTCTCCCCTGCCTCGGCTTCTAAAGCACGCAAAGCCGCTAAACTGACCGCCATCAGGGCCGGCTGAGCATTGGCGGTTAAAGTCAGATCAGATTCGGGCCCCTCAAAAATGAGGCGGGATAAATGCTCATCTAAAGCATCATCCACTTCCTCAAACAACCGCCGGGCAGCCGGAAAGGAATCATATAAGGCACGCCCCATACCAACCGCTTGCGAAGCCTGGCCGGGAAAAACAAAAACAGGAGTCATCAGCAATTCACATAGAAAATAAAAATTCAGAAATAAAAACTTACATAAAAAAATTCACGCATCAACGGATGATCATGAACAAAAACCATTCACGGTTTCGGCCTTATATTCTTCTTCACCTATTCTTCTTCACCCCAAAGCATTGGATCGATTGTTCAGAGTCAATACACTCTTTTTTCCGACTTTTTTCTAACCGGTATATGACCTCTTGCATACGAAAACAAAATCCTTATAGTGCGCCAATCCCTGATGCATGAATATATGCGGAGATATCAATCTGCGCATATTCAATGCACCAACATAATAACTCCTTGCCAGCATGGGCTGGCTAGCGGTTTTGGTTCACGGTAATTAAGATATATCAGGTAACAGGATATATCAGGTAACGAGATATATCAGCAGACGGATTGTATCAGAAGACAAACCGTATCGGCGGATAACCGTACCGGCAGACGAACCAAAAGCCGCAATGAGCCGTAAGGAGGCCACAGCTATGCCGTTCTATGAGAGCGTATTCATCGCACGTCAAGATCTTTCCGCACAAGCGGTTGAGGCCCTGGCGGATCAATTTGCCGAATTGATTAAAACCAATGGCGGTTCGGTCGAAAAGCGGGAATATTGGGGGCTACGTAACCTCTCTTATCGCATCAAGAAAAATCGCAAAGGCCATTATATCCTTTTTGGTGTCGATGCCTCTGCCCCGACGATAAAAGAATTTGAACGTCATATGGGGCTCAATGAAAATCTCTTGCGCCACTTAACGATCCGGGTTGATTCTCTTGATCCTGAACCATCCCCGATGATGAATGCCGGCAATGATCGGGGAGAGGATGAAAAGCCGTATGCGCGCAAATTTTCGTCTTCCAGGGACTATGAAAACAGGCAGGAAACCCGGTCATCCCAGGGTATATCAAAAGCACATGATCCCCAGCCTGCTGAGATCAGGCGTGGCGAAGAAATACCCCCTGAAGCAACAGGCGGAAATGCTGCTGAGAGCACATATAATGATGCCAAAGAGGAAACAGACAAAGAGGAGAGAGGATCGTGAGACCAGGCAATCAATCCGCATCGCGTGGCGGTGGCCGTTCCGGAGATACCCGGCGCAGCGGCCATTTTCGTCGCCGCAAAAGCTGTCCTTTTTCAGGCTCAAATGCGCCAAAAATTGATTACAAGGATATCAGGCTCTTGCAACGTTTTGTCTCAGAACGGGGCCGGATGATGCCCAGCCGGATCACCGCCGTTTCCAGCAAAAAGCAGCGCGAACTGTCCCGGGCAATTAAGCGGGCCCGTTACCTGGCTCTCATGCCCTATGTGGCTGATTAACCGCACCAACCCGTACGTCCACTTTCTTGCCTGCAATATTTTGGTGAATCGGTTTGTTGATCAATCTTAGCATCGCGTCAAGAGCAACCGGAAAGAATGACTGAGAAAGTATAACCTGAGAAAGTATAACCATGATCGCAAAAGAGCATAAGCCGATCCTGGCGTTCTCTGCCGGTGCAGCCAGTGCCATTTTATTCCTGATTCTCTCCCGGGGCGAATTTCTGGGGTTTTTTCTGGGGTATTTCACCCCATTACCGCTTTTGATGGCCGGGCTTGGTCTGGGTATTGACGCGGCGTTATGGTCAGGTGGAATCGCAACCCTGCTGGTCTTTCTGATCACCAGTATTTTAGCTTCTGGTACTGTGGACCCTGTCATGGATGCGTGGCTTTATTTTGCATTCTTTTTTGTCTTACCGGTTGTGGTGGTGACAAAAAAAGCTCTGGCCCCCGGGGGAGTAATAACCGGTTTGATCGCCAGAGAACGTCCCGGAATCAGGAAGCCGAAAAAAAATCACCCCAACCGGGTCGCTGAGCGTATCGTTTCGGGTCTGTGTTTTTATCTGTGTGGCATTCTGGGGTTGGTTTGGTTGGCTGTGGGCAATTCAGAAGGCTCCCTCATTACTATGATCGAAACCGCCTTCCGGGAAACATTGCAGAAGATTGCCCCGGCATCGGGTGATCATACTCTTGAGTCTTTGTTGGATATCGTACCATTTGCGCCGGGCTTGTTTGCTCTTTCCTGGTTCATGATCATCTGCATCAATACTGGAATCGGCCAGTCTTTGTTGCAACAACGTGGTCTCAATATGTGCCCGACGCCGATTTTAAATCATTTCCGTCCGCCCACCGGATTGATGATTCTGGCCACCGGTTTTACCGCCGTCCTGGCATCGGGAGAGCTGGCCTTGCTGGCCCTCAACCTGACCATCATCCTTGCTATACCGTATTGTCTGACTGGTCTGGCGGTCACTCACTGGGCCGTAAAGCGATATCATATGAGCCCGGTGTTTTTATATGCTGTTTATGCAACACTCTTTTTTGTCCCTGTTCTCATTTTGGTTGTTGTTTTTGTCGGGGTCATTGACCAGGCAGTTGACATCAGACGCTTGAGAACCCCCGTATCAAATCAGGAGAATATATGATGGAAGTAATCCTTCTGGAGCGAATCGAAACGCTTGGTCAGATGGGTGATACCGTCAGGGTCAAGCCTGGTTATGCGCGTAATTACCTCTTGCCTCAGCGTAAGGCACTCCGGGCCAACAAAGAAAACAAAGCATATTTTGAGAAACAGCGGACCATATTGGAGGCCAGTAATCTCAAGAAAAAGCAGGAAGCCGAAGCCGTTGCCGCCCGGATGGAGGCTGTTCAACCGGTCATGATCCGGCAGGCCGGTGATACCGGACAGCTTTACGGATCCGTAACCGCACGGGATATTGCTGATTGTTTCAATGCAGACGGAATCAAGATCAGCCGCAAGCAAATTCTGTTGGATCGCAGCATCAAAATGCTGGGCATCCATCCCTGCCGGATTGCCTTGCATGCCGAAGTGATTGTTGACGTAACGCTGAATGTGGCCCGCTCGGCTGAAGAAGCCGTCACCCAAAAGGAAGAAGGGATCGTGACAGTTCAGGAAACAGATCCCGGCAAGCCGGTTTCCGGGGAGAGCGAACCCCAGGAAACAGCATCAGAAACAGCATCAGAAACAGCATCAAAGACAGCATCGGAAACGGAATTAGAAACAGTATCAGAAACAGCATCAAAGACAGCATCAGTGGCCGGAGAATCCCCCTCAGATGTTGCCGAAAACCCGGATTCATCGATCCCGGATACACCGGATACGGCTTCTGATGATCAGGCTGCTACCGACTGAACTGTTGCACCGACTGAACTATTGACTGATCGGGTTTTTCACCGATACCTCTCGTATCCTTTGCATTGATGACTATTCTGGAGTTGTTGACCGGCCTGGCCTTACTGTATCTGGGTGGTGAGATTTTGCTGCGTGGAGCAGTCTCAGCAGCCAGGCGGCTTGGTGTTTCAACATTTTTAATTGGTATCACCATCGTTGGTTTCGGGACATCGGTCCCGGAACTTATGACATGTATCAATGCTGCCTGGTCGGGCGCACCAGGGATTGCGATTGGCAATGTCGTGGGCAGCAATATTACAAATATTTTGCTTGTCCTTGGGGTTACCGCTCTCCTCTGCCCGATTATATGTGATTCTGATTCGTTGCGTCGTGACAGCGCATCCATGGTTATGGCGGCTTTGATTTGTGTTGTCATCATCATAGCTGGTGTTCTCAGCCGATTGACTGGTGGCATTCTGGTTATTTTGATGCTGGCCTATATCCTCTATTCCTACCGGAGTGATCAAAAGAATGCCGATGCTGTTACGGCCCTCCATGCTGAAGAAGCTGAATCAATCACCATCCTTCCAGGTGGTATTGCAGTCACTGTTGCTGCGATCATTGCCGGGACCATCGGTACCGTTGCCGGGGCGCATTTTCTGGTCTCGGCGGCTATTGATATTGCTTCGGCTCTGGGGGTATCGCAATCAATCATCGGGCTGAGTGTGGTTGCTCTGGGGACATCTCTGCCCGAATTGGCCACCGCCATTATTGCCGGACTGCGTGGTCAGACGGCGTTGGCTGTTGGCAATGTCCTGGGCAGCAATATTTATAATATTCTGGCCATTCTTGGGGTCACAGCCCTGATTCACCCTCTGAATGTACCGCCGGATATTGCTGCTCTTGATGTCTGGGTTATGCTGGGAGCAACCGGCCTGATGGTGGGGATGATCTTCTTAAAACCGCAGCGTATCGGACGCCGGAAAGCCGCTCTGTTACTGGGGCTTTATAGTCTTTATATCGGTGATTTGGCGTATCGCGGTCTCTGAGAGCTGTCTGGCTTTGATAAAGCCAGATTGGGGGCAATATCGGTGATCTGGCGTATCGCGGTCTCTGAGAGCTGTCTGATAAAACCACAACCGATACAATCAACATAACACCAACGGATACAGAACGGATACAGCAGGTTTTCCGGGATAACCGGTTTCCGGCCAAAATAACCGGATGCTTAAAGCCGGCTATCCTCAGCCATATGTCAGGTCTGGGCGGGAACAGAGGTTTTTTGTTCTTTTTCGGTCATCTTTTCTTCTTTTTCGGTCATCGCTGAGTCGGTAATTTTGCGCAAGACGTCCTGCAGATTGCGGATATCCGTGATCAGGGAAGATATCGTCTGGCCGACTGTCTTGGATAAACTTCCGACCTGAATGGCTTCACTGGAAACCTCCTCAATCCGCATTGAGACTTCTTGTGCTCCTTTAGCTGCCTGTTTCACATTATCGGATATCTCATCGGTGGCACTGCTCTGCCCCTGAACGGAATGCGCAATATCCCCGATCGACTTATCAATCTCCTCAATCGTCCCGGTAATTGCCTGGATCGCCGTAACCGAATTTCTGGTCATTTCCTGCATTTCCTTGACTTGCTGGGTGATTTCTTCGGTCGATTGCCGGGTCTGGTTTGCCAATCCCTTGACTTCATTGGCAACCACTGCGAAACCTTTGCCTGATTCACCGGCCCGGGCTGCCTCGATGGTCGCATTCAGCGCCAGTAAATTCGTCTGTTCGGCAATTTCACTGATCAAAACCACCACATCCCCGACTTTTGTCGTTGTATCTGACAAACTTGCGACAACCGAACGCGTATCTTTGGCCTGGGTAACAGCGGCTTTTGCCACTGTTGCTGAATGGCTTGCCTGATCAGCAATTTCGCGGATTGACTGGCTCAAACGCTCGGCAGCCTGAGCCACCGCCTGGGTGTTGGCCATCGACTGACTGGCTGCTGAGGCCACAACCTGGGCATTTGATTCAACACGTGTTGCGCCGTCGGCCATATCCTCAGCTGCTTTGGCAACATTATTGGTCATCTCGACCGCACCCTCAACAACGGATGCGGTTTTGCTGTCAACTGTTTGCGCCATATCCCTGACCGCAGCCGTGGTCTGGTGACGTGCATCCTCTGAACGCTCAAGGTCATGCCTGGCCATTTCCTGATCTTTGCGGCGTCTGTCCAGGATTGCCTCCTGCATCGTTTTGAGAGCACGTAAAAGTTTACCGGTCTCTCCCTGGCCACCGGTTTTGATCTCTATATCTAATTGACCCGCAGCAATATGTTCAGCCGATTGAATGGCTGTAGCAATCGGTCGCACAATCAGGTTGGCCATGATCAGGGAAATCAACAAAGCCAGCGAACCAAAACCATAAAAAATGTATTTAAATTGCGCATTCAGTTCTTCAGAAGTTTGCCGGACTTCTGTACCGGCCTGCATAGAAGACGATTCGACTTCCTGGGCCAATATCAGTTCTTCAAAACCGCGC
The DNA here is from genome assembly GCA_965199175.1 of Alphaproteobacteria bacterium. GTDB lineage: Bacteria > Pseudomonadota > Alphaproteobacteria. Next base: position 608,888 of record OZ240684.1, on the reverse strand, counting down.
GCGGAGGTTTCTTCGATAAACTCCCCCAGTGTCAGATTCCATTGTTTGACCTGGTCATTGGCCTCATTGATTGCCTCATAATCACGCTCCTGGGCTGCTTTGAGGATGAATGTGATCAATTCCCCGGCTTCAACCGAAAAATCGGTCAGTTTCTCCCGCAATGAGTCTGAAATGCTGCGTTCTTCAGCAACCTTGATATCTTCGATAAAAGCACTGTGAATCTCTTCTAACTGTGCAAAAGAAACCGTATCGAGGGGCTCACCACCCTCAGCCGGTTTTGGGGCTGGTTGATCAGAAGCATCAGCATTTTTGCCTGCCGAAACGGCTAAGAGCTTTTGACGCTCCGAGAGTGTTTCAAAATCACTGGCCAGAAGCGACATCTGTACCGATAACTGGGCGAGTTTGGTCTCCGCAGAGCGCAAAAAATTAATCGATTGCAACGGATAATTATAGATATAAACCGCATTGGCCGATGCCGTTTCAGCCAATTCACTGACATCAATGGCTAACTGGACAATTTCCTCAGCTTTACGCAATTTGTAAAACAGAACAGCACCGACCAGAGCCACAAGAACCAAAAAGCCAGCGATTAACTGAAGACGGATAGACACGGAAAAAAACCCTTTTTTTAAGTAACCTTATTCACAAAATGAGATTAAATGAGACTGAACTGAGATTAAATTGAGACTAAACTTAAGACTATTCGAAAAATGGCCGTTATTTAACCTCAAGCGTCATTTTCATTTTGGGGTGAATGCCACAGCGGACCTTAAAAGTCCCGGCTTCGTCTAATGCCAGCTCAGCTGATTGCCCGGGCTTTTGCAGGCCACTGTTATAACGTATTTTGCTGATCAAAATATTATGAGCAACCTTGTCATCATTCACAAAAACAATCGTATCACCAACTTTGGCGGTGACTGTTTCCGGGTCGAATTTTTTATCAATTTGCGAAATGTTCAAAGATTCAGCCTGGACCGTTGCTGCAGAAAAACAAAAAAAGGCCATTACAAAAGCCATTGCCCAGAAAGGAGCCTGGCGCCACATCATTGAAAACATTGTATCATACCTCCGGTTTGATTGGGGATTAAAGGGTATTTCGGGATCAGGAGTATCAGGGTTCAATCTCATAAGGGTTCGACTTTCCGGCCCTTGCTGACCGGTATCTTTTGCAGATACCTGTATAGCCAAAATTCTTACTTTATTCAACCAGACCAGAATTCAACCAGACCAGACAGGTCGATTGATCATTAGTTGGGCAAAATGGGAAATGTCACCGGATCATCCTGACTTTCCAGGGTCCTGAGAAAAGCCACCAGGTCGGCTTTTTCATCCGGGGTGAGCGCAAGTTTTTTCATTTCGAAAGAAAGTGAGGGTCGCTCAACAAATCCATCATTATAATGATCAATCACTTCCTCCAGCGTATTCAGGGAGCCATCATGCATATAGGGTGCCCGGCTGGTCAGATTGCGCAGGCCCGGTGTCTTAAAAGCATGATTGAATTGCTCAATGCCGCTGATAACACCAGCCCGCCCAATGTCGCTATCAGACAAACCAATATCATGGAAGCTGTCATCAGTGAAATTCCAGCCGGAATGACAGGCCGCACAACCTGCCTTACCATTAAACAATGCAAACCCCCGCCTGGCGGCGTCATCAATGGCCTTTTCCTCACCATCAATCCAGTCATCAAACGGTGCCTTATTGGAAACAATCGTACGCTGATAGGTTGCCAAAGCCCTGGCAATATTCTCCCCGGTGATGCCGCTATCGGGGAAAACATTTTCAAAAGTGGCCTGATAACCGGCAATTTGCTTCAATTCAGCGATGAGCGTATCAATAGGCTGATTCATCTCATTGCTGTCCTCAATCGGGCCAAGAGCTTGTTCTTCCAGGCTTGAGGCACGCCCGTCCCAGAAAAACGTCTCTCCCCAGGCCAGGTTTAAAACGGTCTGGCTATGGCGCTTGAGTGTCAGCCCTTCAGCACCGACAGCCATGGGATTGCCATCCTCCCAGCCCAGGCTGGGGTTATGACATGTCGAACATGCGGTTGCGTTGCTCTTTGACAGGCGGGGATCAAAAAATAAAATTTTGCCCAATGCTGCCTTCTCAGGCGTATATGCATTGTCTTCGGGGAAGGGAATAAAATCCGGGCGTTTGTATGCTTTTTTCAGGCTCTCCTGAAGAGCAGGCTGTGCAGACACCGATTCATCTGCAGATGCACCCCCGATTGAACCGGATACCCCGGCATAACCCAGAAAGAATAACCCAAAAAGAGGCCAGAAACCATTCTTCTTCCCGCCGTTATTTTTACTCTCTCTATTTTTATCATCACTCTTTATTACAGAGTTGGCAAAACTCATTTTATTTTTTAACATTTTCATCAGTTTGAAATTCTCTTTACCAAAACATTTGTGAAATCAGATGCTCCGTCATCATGTTTTTTTAATCCTGTAGCGATATTGTAAACATAAGAAAAAATTTATGTTTTTTTTGTGAATTTATTGACGTTTCCCCTGTCAATTCAGATGTATTTTTATTGATTTATACATATATTTTTGTGCCTTTATATGTTTATTCCATCAATTTTGCAAAATTGATTTATTTTGGTGAAATAGATTTTATGAAACAGATTTTGTGAAACAGATACTGTCTTTTCTGTTAATTTTTTGTGAATTTTTGGCCCAACCTGCATCATTGGCCATTCCCGGCATCTGACTGGCCTTATGTATGCGCCCCGACACCGGCAACCCTTGTGGAATCTCACCGGGAACAGAAAGACTATACTTTTAGTGTTGTCAGCAGGTATCATCCGGGTTGGTTTCACGACATTCATGCCCGAACCCATGATCCGGATTCATGCCGTTTTATCTGATCAATATCTGATATCTGAGAATGCCGGGGGTTGGCCACATCACAGTGGCCACATCACTCTGACCACATCACTCTGACCGGATCACAGGGACCCGGATCATAGTGAACGTATCACAGGGACCGGATGATACCCTGTTCAATCTTACCCGTGCTTTGACAGAAACCGGCCTGAATCAGGCTTGAATCGATAAACCCAAACAGCCCCCGATAGCCAGCATCCTCAAAACGATGCTCTGCACTGTACTCATTTTCCACTGTACTCATTTTCCACTGTACTCATTTTCCACTGTACTCATTTTCCACTGTCTCAATGTTCCACTGTCTCAATGTTCCACTGTGTCAATGTTCCACTATGCCAATTTTGCGCTCAGTCAATTTGCTACTACGTCAATGTTCCACTGTGTCAATGACGTTACCAAAGAGGGATCCCTGATCAAAGCGTTATGCTTGCGCCGGGATGTCAGATTCCTGGGATTGTGATAATAAATACTCAATAAAGTCATGCACTGTCGTCTCCAGTTCTTTTGATCTCTCACTTAATATATTGATGGCCTGCAAAACCTCCTGAGTTCCGGAATTGGTTTCGGTGCAACTTTGTGTCATGGTATCAGACTGCTTACTCACATCATTGGCCTGTGTTGAGGCGTCATTGAGATTGGTCGAGATTTCCCGGGTTGTCTTATCCTGCTGAGCCACGGTTCCCGAAATACTGGTCGCAATCTGGTTAATCTGGCGGATAATTTTGGTAATTTCAGCAATGCTGTCAGCGGTGTTTTTGGTCACGTCCTGAACTTCTGTCACTTGCACAGAGATTTCTTCAGTCGCACGCATGGTCTGAGAGGCCAGATCTTTCACTTCTGCTGCTACAATCGCAAACCCTTTCCCGGCGTCCCCGGCCCGTGCCGCCTCAATCGTGGCATTGAGTGCCAGCAAATTGGTCTGATCGGCGATATCCATAATCAATGACATGATATCACCGATTTTTTCCGATGTTCCGACCAGTTTTTCGACGGTTTCCTGGCTTTGGGTTGCCCGATCGACCGCCTGATTGGCAATATTAGAAGAGAGTTTTAATTGCTCGCTTACCTCGCTGATGGATGTGGATAGCTGGGTCACGGCTGCGGCAACGGTTGCCACATTCTTTGTTGCCATTGATGCCAGAGATTTCACATTACCGGCTTGATCCAGGGTCCCGTTTACCACGTTTTGCATTGTTAATGATCGTTCCTGAAGCTGGGTGGTCACACCGCCCAGATTGTCACAAACATTAACGATTGTCCCTTGAAACTGGTTGGCCAGGGCTTTCATATCTTTGGCTTTCTGAGCAGCATTCAATGCTCTTTGTTTTTCTTCACGCTGCTTATTTTCAACCAGTTTCGCACTGTTTTGGCGAAAGATTTGCACACCCTGAGCCATCGAACCCAATTCGTCTTTTCTTTCCAGATATGGAATCTCCTGATCCAATCTGCCTGAAGCAATCACATCCATGGAGGTTTTCAGCTGAATCAATGGATGCACAATGCGCCGGCTCAGGACATAAGCCAATGCCCCGACAGTTCCCAGTAAGACAAACAAAACCCCTAAAAGAACATCCTCCCAGAAATATAATTGGGATATACGTGCGTCAATCTCTCCCCGGGTTCGTTGCTCAAGTTTTTGGTAAAATATATCCACCGGCTTCATAATAGTGGCTTTATCTTTATGATACTGCTCAGAATGCAGGATATCCCGGGCCAGCTTAAAGTCAGGTTCGGATTGTATGGTGTAATTCCCCTCCTCATCGGCAAACAATCCCTTCACAGCATTCATGGCCTGGATTTCCGATTTCGCCAAAAGCTTTGATTTATTGGTTGCCTGAGAAAGCAGCGCAAATTCTGCGCTCGTGAACCCCATCTGTTTCATGAGGTCCCTCAGGGAGATTGTTTGTCCGGGCGGATCAGGGGGCGACTCACCGGCTGCAACAAAATCCCAGTAAATCCGGTTATAATTGGCCGGGCGAGGCTTTTTGCCCCCCCGGATGGCCAAAACATCATAATAGTGCTGTTCATATGCAGGGTCGCCGGTAACGACATATGTCCGCACCAACCGGGTCAGGTCATCAGAACTCTGACGCAATTCATCAGCGAGTAAATAGGATTGATATTTCGATTCATAAGCCTCAACCAATAACGACTGAGACTGCTGGACCTTAAAATACCCAAACATCGCCAGAGCAAAAACAGCAACATTCAACCCGATCAAAACTCTGCTGACTGCTTGAATTGTGACACGCATGCCCATCAATATTGATCCTTCTCTCATTTATGTTTGTTTATATGTGTCCGGCAAAAATGCAAAAAACATTTTCTCAAACAAAAATTGACTAAAAATGATTTGTTTATATGTTTAATACATGATATGTTTAATACATGATATGTTTAATACATGATATGTTTAATACATGATATGTTTAATACATGATATGTTTAATACATGATATGTTTAATACATGATATGTTTAATACATGATATGTTTAATACATGATATGTTTAATACATGATATGTTTAATACATGATATGTTTAATACATGATATGTTTAATACATGATATGTTTAATACATGATATGTTTAATACATGATATGTTTAATACATGATAATAAGTATTTTGGCTATATTAAGGTTGTATCCTGGATATCTATGAGACCCCTGTCAATGTAAGATCAATAATGTGAGATGACTGTATTCCGGCCAATATCTGCCCAAACAGATGCGGATTAAAAAAACTGACCCCAAAAAACAGCGTCTTAAAAAAAAGTAGATTTAAAAAAATAAAGCCTTTCAACAAGAACGGTATCTTATCCACAATTAAAGTAAGGTTATCGCCGGGATTCACAACGTCACCACCTTGCCACCCGGCAATCAGGTGACTATCGTCACCGCCATGTCGATACCAGGTGATACTCTTTCCGGGTCCCAAAGCCCCGGACTCCACAACCCGGGAACCCAAAATCTCCTTCGAGAATCCTCCCTTTCTCCCTACCCTTCCCAAAGAGAAAACGGAATTGAGGATACGCAAGAATCTGATTATGGTTCTGATATAGCCTATCGCAGCCCGCCTCTCAATTATGAAGCAGAACGGGCTCTTTTGGGTGCCATCCTGATGAGCAACAGCACCTATGATAAGGTTGCTGATTTTTTGGCACCCGAACATTTCGCCGACCCGCTCAACGGCGATATCTATCAGGCGGCTGGCCGACTGATAGAACGCGGCCAAATCGCTGATATCCAGACCATACGCGCCTATTTTGAACATGATGGTGCTCTGGCTGAGATCGGTGGCGTGGCCTATCTGGTCCGGTTAGGGGAAGAAGCGGTCAGTATTCTCAATGCTGTCGCCTATGGCCGGGTGATTTATGATCTGGCTTTGCGACGTATGCTGATCACCCTGGGAACCGATCTGGTCAATGATTCGCATGAGGCAGATATTGACCGTCCGGCTTCAACGCTGATTGAAGAGGCCGAGCAAAAACTCTATGACCTGGCCACTCTCGGCGATATGGACAGAGGGCCACAGAATTTCTCAACCAGCCTCAGACAAGCCATCGGCAGCATCGAATCTGCTTATCAGAACAGCGGCCAACTGACCGGTATCGCCACCGGCTTCCGGGATCTGGATAAACTTCTGGGTGGCCTGCACCGTTCTGATCTGGTGATTTTAGCCGGACGACCCTCAATGGGGAAAACCGCCCTGGCGACCAATATCGCGTTTCATATCGCCGATAGCTGGCGGCGTGCTCAGGAAGCCGGAGAGACCGAAAAAGCCGGTGCCGGGGTTGCTTTTTTCTCCCTTGAAATGTCGTCAGAACAATTAGCAACCCGTATTCTGGCCGAACAAGCAGCGATTCGTTCCGAACAGCTGCGCCGGGGCACCATCTCAGATGAAGAATTTCAACGCCTGGTGGCCGTATCCGGACAGATTGAACAACTGCCTCTTTATATTGATGATTCACCAGCCCTCACCATCTCAGCCATGCGCAGCCGCGCCCGGCGTCTGAAACGTCTGCATAATAATCTGGGTCTGGTCGTGGTCGATTATCTCCAGCTGGTGTCAGCACCAGGCCGCCAGCGGGTCGAAAACCGGGTTCTGGAAGTTGGTGAAATATCGCGCGGTCTCAAAGCACTGGCCAAAGAGCTGGATGTACCGGTCCTGGCGTTATCCCAGCTCTCGCGCAAGGTCGAAGACCGGGAAGATAAACGCCCTCAACTGGCCGATTTACGGGAATCAGGATCCATCGAACAAGATGCCGATATCGTCATGTTTATTTTTCGCGAAGAATATTACTGTGCCCGCACTGAGCCTGAACAGGGAACCGATAAACATGACAAATGGCGGGAGAAGATGGAACGAGTCCATAATCTTGCCGAAGTCATTGTTGCCAAGCAACGCCATGGCCCCATCGGTAATGAAAAACTCCATTTCGATGCCATGGTAACCAAATTCAGCGACCATATCGAAGACTCCCATCTTCCCGAATCTTTCAGTTAAATCTTTGCGTTCAATTTTTCAGTTCAATAAAAATCTTTGCGTTCAATTTTGCCTGAATTTTTGGCCAGACACTATTCCTTCACTCCTTGCGTTTTGCGGTTTTTACCTCTTTTTCCCGATGCCATCTGATGATTACAGCCCCCGGCGACGGGGTGCCCTTCTCACCATTGACCTGAATGCGGTTGCCGCCAACTGGCGCTATCTGAAAACCCGCCTTGGAAAGAAATGCGCCCTTGGTGCCGTGGTGAAAGCAGATGCCTATGGCCTGGGAATTGGCAAAATTGCCCCAACCCTGAAGGAGTTGGGCTGTGAGCATTTTTTTGTCGCTGATCTTGAGGAAGGAACACAGCTCCGCCAGATTCTGAAAAAAGCAGCAATTTATGTTCTCAACGGTCCGGCCAACCCCCAGGATGCCTCCATCATCCTCCGCAATCAGCTCACCCCGGTTCTCAATGACCAACGGCAAACCGATCTATGGCGTCACGCCGTCACCGGTCATGACTCACCCAAAGCCGTTCTGCATGTTGATACCGGAATGAATCGTCTGGGTTTTGCTCTCGAAGAGCTCCGCCAATGTTCCTCTTCTCTCTTATCGGGCCTGCCACTGGAATATGTAATGAGTCATCTGGCCTGTGCCGACAACCCTCAGCACCCGCTCAATGCTCAACAACGCCAGCAAATGATTGAAGCGGGAAAAATCCTGAATATCAACACGCTCAGCCTGGCCAATTCGCCGGGTATTTTTCTTGGAGCACCCTATCATTTCAACCTCGTACGGGCTGGTGGAGCACTCTATGGGCTGAACCCAACGCCGGAAAAGCCCAACCCGATGCGCCCGGTGATCACCCTGAATGCCTCCATCATTCAAATACGCGCCATCACACCGCCAAACAGTATCGGATATGGGGCCAGTTTTACCCTGGACTCCCCCAAACGGATCGCCACATTAGCCATGGGTTATGCCGATGGTTATCCGCGTTGCCTGGGTAACCGGGGGAAAGTCTTGACAGCCGGACAATGGGCACCGATTGTCGGACGCATCTCAATGGATTATATCACTCTTGATATCAGCCACCTGCCGGAGGAAAATCTCGCAATCGGCGATGATGTACAGCTGGTTGGACCAGGATATGATCTGGATGATCTGGCCCGGCAGGCTGACAGTATCGGATATGAAATCCTCACCCGTATCGGCCCGTCTTGCCGGCGCATATATCAATCAGGGATCCCGGTGTCATGATCCATTCTCCTCAACCGGCCAATCAGAATTAGCCTTATGAATCCTGCCATAGCATTTCTGGCCCGTATCGGGCGTTTATTCCTGACCTTTCTGGCCGCCACCGGCCAGCTAGCTTTGTTTGTCCCGATGGTCCTGCGCCATTGTCTCACACCACCGTTTTATCCCCGCCTGATCCTTCAGCAAATGGTGAGCATTGGGTATTTTTCATTGCCGGTGGTCGGGCTGACGGCTGTCTTCACCGGTATGGTGCTGGTCCTTCAGACCTATACCGGTTTTGCCCGTTTTTCAGCCGAAAGTGCGGTTCCCAATGTGCTGGTCATCTCAATTACCCGTGAACTGGGACCGGTTCTTGCCGGGTTGATGATTGCTGGCCGGGTTGGTGCATCGATTGCTGCTGAAATCGGCACCATGCGGGTAACCGAGCAAATTGATGCCTTAACAACCCTTTCAACCAACCCCTTTAAGTATCTCATTGCACCACGGGTCATTGCCGGTATCACCATGACACCGTTACTGGTCCTGGTTGCCGATAGTATCGGCGTCTTTGGCGGGTATGTAATCAGCGTTTATAACCTTGGGTTTAACCCAACCCTTTATATGAAGAATAGCTGGGGTTTTGTGACTCATATTGATATCATTTCCGGCCTGGTCAAAGCCGCTTTGTTCGGCTTTATTGTCACGGTCATGGGGTGCTATCACGGATATTATTCCAGGGGCGGTGCCCAGGGGGTGGGTGCAGCAACAACGACCTCGGTGGTTTCATCTTCTATTTTGATTCTCTGCTCCAATTATTTTGTGACTTCTTTATTTTTCGGGACATAATTTTTGGTCCCATCTTCCTGATCCTCAATGAATCAACACCCAAAAATCAGCATTCGTGATCTGCGCAAATCCTTTGGAACCAAAACGGTTCTTGATGGCGTATCCCTGGATCTGGAACCCAACCAGTCTTTGGTCATTATTGGCGGATCGGGAAGCGGAAAATCAGTTCTTCTGAAATGTATCCTTGGCTTATTGCCCCCGGATTCCGGCCATATTATGATTGATGGTGAAGATGTTATTCAGGCATCCCCGGCCCGACGTAGCGTGCTTAATCAACGTATCGGGATGCTGTTTCAAAACGGGGCCCTGTTTGACAGCCTGACGGTTTGGGAAAATGTGGCTTTCGGCCTGATCGAAGGCCGGGGCATGGCCCGCGATGAGGCACAGGCGATTGCAATCAGTAAGCTGGCACAAGTCGGGCTGGAAAAACAGGTCGGGGACTTATGGCCATCAGAAATATCAGGAGGAATGCAAAAACGAGTCGGGCTGGCCCGGGCCATTGCGGCCGATCCGGAGATCATTTTTTTCGATGAACCAACCACGGGCCTCGACCCAATTATGGGGGATATCATCAATGATCTGATTGTCCGATGCGTCCAGGAAGCCAAAGCATCAGCCCTGACCATTACCCATGACATGGCCAGTGCCCGCAAAATCGGTGATCGCATTGCGATGCTGTATCAGGGAAAAATTATCTGGAATGGTCCGGCCGCCGGGATTGAACAGAGCAACAATTCTCATGTCGATCAATTTATTCATGGTCGGGCTGAAGGGCCGATAAAAATGGCTGTTCGGGCTTAAAAACAAAACCCGGGAACACAGAATCTTGGCACGCCCGCGTTATATTTGCCAGCTCTGTGGTGCTCAATATGTTCAATGGAGTGGCCGTTGCGACTCATGTGGTGAATGGAATTGTTTATCAGAAGAACCCCCCCGCTCCAGCGCGCCCATCGGCAGAAAAGTCACCAAATCAGCCGGTAAGCCCGGTGCTGTATCCTTCGCCGACCTGTCAGATGCGACAGATCAGACAGCCCTTGCACGCCGTCAATCGGGAATTGCTGAATTTGACCGGGTCTGTGGTGGCGGTCTGGCCGCCGGGTCAGCGATCCTGGTGGGTGGTGATCCGGGAATTGGTAAATCCACTCTCTTGCTACAGTTGGTTGCTGCCCTGGCTGATGATGCCGCATGTGTTTATGTGACCGGGGAAGAGGCGATTGATCAAATTCGCCAGCGGGCCCAACGCCTGGGGGCTAAAAATCTCAACGCCCGATTGGCTGCCACCGGCGATGTACGCGGACTCATCGCCGCCTTATCACAACAAAAATCTCCTGATATCGTGGTCATTGATTCCATCCAGACGATGTATCTTGATATGCTGGATTCAGCCCCTGGTACCGTATCGCAAGTCCGGGCAACGGCTGCAGAAATCATCCGCTTTGCCAAAACCAGCGGTGCGGTGGTCCTGCTGGTTGGTCATGTCACCAAAGATGGCCAGATTGCCGGCCCGCGTGTACTGGAACATATGGTGGATACTGTTCTTTATTTTGAAGGCGACCGGGGTCATCAGTTCCGCATTTTAAGGGCGGTTAAAAATCGCTACGGTGCCACCAATGAGATTGGCGTTTTTGAAATGTCGGATAGCGGCCTGGTTGAAGTTGAGAACCCCTCAGCCTTGTTTCTGGCCGAACGTCCCGAAGGGGTGAGCGGAACCGCAGTATTTGCCGGAATGGAAGGCAGTCGACCGCTTCTGACTGAAATCCAGGCCCTGGTTGCGCCTACGTCTTTTGGCTCCCCGCGCCGCGCTGTGGTCGGCTGGGATGGTGGGCGTATGGCGATGGTTCTGGCCGTTCTGGAGGCCCGCTGTGGTCTCACCCTGGGAGGTTTTGACGTCTATCTGAATGTGGCTGGTGGCCTGCGTTTATCCGAGCCTGCCGCTGACCTTGCCGCTGCTGCTGCCATCATCTCAGCCCATATGGGGACCCCGCTGCCTGATCATACGGTCTTTTTCGGAGAAATTGGCTTATCAGGCGAAATTCGCGGGGTGTCGCAAACCCCGGATCGATTACGTGAAGCAGCCAAACTCGGCTTTACAACCGCTCTGGCCCCGCGCCCGCGCCGACATCATAGCAAAAATCAGCAGTTGAATTTACGCAATACATCGCATCTACACCAACTGATCACCTTGTTTGAAGACAGGAAAACATTCTAGAAGAAAATACTCAAACCAGTGACCAATACTCTTCTTGCTTTGTGAAGACCCGAAAAGCGACACTGTTATGGATAAAATACCGGCGAATATTGTTGATCTTATTGTGGTGGCACTCATTGTGCTGTCGGCTGTTTTGGCTGTTTCGCGGGGTTTTACCCGGGAAATTCTCTCTATTGTCGGCTGGATCGCGGCGATTTTCGCAACATTATATGGTTTTCCAATCGCCCGCCCCTATGCCCGTGAGGTAATTGCCTATGATATTCTGGCCGATGCTATTGCCGGGATCGGGATTTTTGTGGTGACCCTGGCAAGTATTTCTCTGATCAGTGGTATGATCTCCCAAAGATTGCGTGAAAGCAGCCTGGGAGCACTGGATCGTTCTCTCGGGGTGTTGTTTGGTTTGTTGCGTGGGGTCATCTTTGTTTGCCTGGGATTTCTGTGTATCCAATGGATCTACCAGGAAGAATACCCCCCTGACTGGCTTCATGAGGCGCGCTTTTCACCGGTTTTAGAAACCGGAGGAAAATTGTTGCTCTCCCTGGCCCCGAAACATGTCATCATCAATCCAATCAATCAGCCAACCGCCACCAGGCCAGAGAAGTCGAAAAATCCGCGAAATTTCGGGAATTCAGGCAATCTGAGTGACCGCGAATCAATACAAAAAGAAGTCGACCAGCTCTCCAGCCCACAGCCTCAACCAGGACAAACCGCCGAAGAAACCGGCTACAGCCGCCAGGAACGCCGGGAAATGGATCGCCTGCATCACAGCCTTGAGAACAATTAAATGGCCTCAGCAACCTTCCTCAATCATCCCACATTCAATCATCGCATCCCTTTTTTTGGAAATGATAAGCCACGCGAAGAATGTGGCGTTTTCGGAATTTTCGGGCATCAGGATTCGGCGGTACATACAGCACTCGGCCTCCATGCTTTGCAGCATCGGGGACAAGAAGCCACCGGCATTGTCAGCTATGATGGTGAGGAATTCCGGGCCCATCGGGCGGTTGGTCTGGTTGGTGATGTTTTTTCACAACCCGATGTGATGCGCCGTCTTAAAGGCCAGGCAGCCATCGGCCACAACCGCTACCCCACCACCGGTGAACCGATGTTGCGCAATGTACAGCCACTTTATGCTGATCTGGGTTTTGGGGGTCTTGCCATCGCCCATAACGGTAATCTGACCAATGCGCTTTCCCTGCGCCGGGAACTGACCTGTGAAGGCAGTATTTTTCAGTCAACCACCGATACCGAAGTCATCATTCACCTCATGGCTACCTGTCATGGCCCGGTGATTGACCGTCTGATCAGGGCAATGGGTTCGGTACATGGAGGCTATGCGTTGGTGGCACTCACCAAAGATACCTTATTCGGTATGCGTGATCCCCGTGGGGTGCGACCTTTGATCCTTGGGAAACTGGATCAATCCCATATTCTGGCTTCCGAAACCTGTGCTCTCGACATTATCGGCGCCGACTATATCCGCGATGTCGAACCAGGTGAAATCATTTTCATCAGCAAGGATGGCATGAATAGTCTTCACCCTTTTCCATCAATACCAACCAAACCTTGCCTTTTTGAATATATCTATTTTGCCCGGCCTGATAGCATCATGGGCGGCAAAAGCATCTATGAAACCCGGGTGAATATGGGACGCGAACTGGCCCGGGAATGCGGTGTGCCGGCTGATGTGGTGTGCCCGATCCCTGATTCGGGAACTCCGGCAGCCATTGGTTATGCCGGGCAAGCCGGGATATCTTTCGATCTGGGAATTATTCGCAACCATTATGTGGGACGCACATTTATCGAACCCAGTGATGAAATCCGCCATCTTGGGGTACGTTTGAAACATAGTGCCAATCGTGGCCCCTTATCAGGCAAGCGGGTGGTGCTGGTCGATGACAGTATCGTACGTGGAACAACTTCGACCAAAATTGTCCAGATGGTGCGCGAAGCCGGGGCACGGGAAGTCCATATGCGCATCGCCAGCCCCCCGATCAAATATCCCGACTATTATGGCATTGATACGCCATCGAGTAAGGAGTTACTGGCAGCCAATCATACAATCAGCGAAATAGAGCAATATATTGGTGTTGATAGTCTTGGCTTTATCTCGCTTGATGGTCTGTATCGTGCTCTGGGGGCCGGACAACGCAATCATGCAGAACCGCAATATGCCGACCATTATTTTACCGGTGATTACCCCATTCCCCTGACAGATCTGGACCAGGGGGGACAATCCAGCCAGCTCTCCTTCCTTAAAGAGGCTGCGGTAAAATGAGCACCACAGACACCAAACGCTTAAACGGGCGCATCGCGGTTGTCACTGGTGCTTCCCGGGGGATCGGAATGGCTGTGGCCAAAGCTCTGGGTGCTCAAGGAGCGCATGTGATTCTGATTGCCCGCAGCCAGGGCGGCTTAGAAGAAGCAGCACAAGACATTGAAACCTCAGGTGGCAAAGCAACCATCACCCCGATGGATCTCACTGATTTTCCGGCGATTGACCGCCTGGGAGCGGCAATGGCCGAGCGACATGGTCACGTTGATATTCTGATCGGAAATGCCGGAACCTTAGGTGTTCTTGGTCCGGCCGGACATATCGATCCGCCGGTCTGGGAGAATATCTTTGCCGTCAATCTGCATGCAAATTGGCGGCTCATACGTAGCCTGGATCCCTTGCTGCGCCAATCTGATGCCGGGCGGCTGCTGTTCACTGGCATGACATGTGGTTTTCGTGCCTTGCCGTATTGGAGTGCCTATGCCTGTAGCAAAGCAGCCCTGGATATGCTGGTGAAAACCTATGCCCGGGAAGTCGCAAAAACCTCTGTTCGGGCGAATTTGATGGATCCCGGTGCTGTTGCCACCCAACTCCGGCGGCAAGCCTTTCCGGGGGCTGATTTTTCGGCTCTCAGCCAGCCAACTGACGTTGCCCCGGCTTTTGTTGAGGCTGTTTTACCCGGTTTCAACCAAACCGGAAAAAATCTTAAGGCTTATTGACCCACCGTTTTGAAAACCGCATATACTGCTTTTTCTGGCCTGTTAAAAGCCCATCGGCATTCCGAACATTTCATCGGTCATGCTCTCATACCATCCCTGGGTATAACGGGCCTCAGCAGCCCGAAACTCCCGACCAGCATTTAAGGGGCTGACCCCGCCGGCACCACTCACAGCAATAATGCCGTTTTCTGTAGCCCGATACATCCCGGCAACTGAGATACCATAATCAGGGGCCAGCATACTGTAGCACGTATTGGCAAAAACCGGTTCACGAACTGGCCGGTCATTGAGCAGGGAAACCAGAGCCGCCGCACAGGCTTTGGCCTGGCTATTGGCTGAAAAACCAGATTTCGGCATCGCATCAGGAATAATGCTGTCACCAGCCAGATGAATCCCCTCAACCAACCGGGATTCCAGAGTATAGGCATCAACCGGACACCAGCCATCCTCTTCAGCCAGACCGGATTCCACAGCAATCGCACCGGCTTGCTGTGGCGGGATAACATTGACCACATCGCCCTGAAGAGCTTCACCACCAACGGTGATGACGGTGCGCGAATCTGGTTCGACCGCGATAACTTCCCCACCATCCCGGCGCGGAACCCATTCGATCATACCAGGATATAAATCATTCCATCCCTGAATAAAGAGTTCTTTCTTGGTAAATGTATCCTTGGCATCAAGAATAAGAATTTTCGATTTTGGCTTATGGCGACTAAGGTAATAGGCCATACAGGCAGCCCGCTCATAGGGGGCCGGTGGGCAGCGATATGGATAATCAGGAACCGTGATAATCACCAGGCCACCATCTTTCATCGCCCGTAATTGATCCGCCAGCACCAGCGTCTGGGGACCAGCCTTCCAGGCATGAGGCATCACATCAGCCGCAGCCTGGTCATATCCTGAAAGACCATTCCAGATGATATCAATCCCTGGTGCAACCAGAAGACGGTCATAAAAAATGATCTCACCGCCGCGCATATGGACGCGCTTATGGTTGTGGTCAATCCCTGAAACGGTTCCGTAAACCATGTCAACACCGCGTGCCGAAAGACCACGATAATCATGCTGAATGTCTTCCATACGCCGGAAACCACCAATGATATAATTGCTCAATGGGCATGTGAGATATATTTTCCCAGGATTGATTAAGGTGACCGCAATCGATGCATCCCATTGGCGAAGATATCGGGCGGCGGTTGCCCCGGCAAAACCACCACCGATGATCACCACCCGGGGGCGTGACGCCGCAGAACACCCTTTAAGATACGGCAAAGCCGCAGCCGCCAGACCCAAAAAACGGCGCCGGCCAAGACCACCGGCCTCAGACAGCAACCGGGAGGGTCCCTTTTGCACCGGTTTTCCGGATAAAGCCGATAATGGGTCCGTTTGACGCATCAAGGCAACAGATTCAGGGCAAAGACCCGGCTTGTGGCCTTACCGTTTCTGATTCCGGCAATGGCTGAGCAGAAAAATAACCAGCCAGAGCCGCAATATCATCATCAGAAAAAGCGACCATGAACCGCTTCATAATCGTTCCGGAGTGCCGTCCATCGCGGAACCCAGCCAGAGCAGTCGCCAACTCATCAGGAGAACGCCCGGCCAAAGACGGAACAGAGCCAGGGCTGATCCCGCCAGGACCGTGACAGCCGGTGCATGTCAATACCAATGTCTCAATGCCTGGCCCCTCAGCAAGAGGAGCCTGATTGTCAAAAATTGCAACCGGTAAAGAAGGCTTCAGCACCAATACCCATAAGACAATGACAGCCACCAGACCAGCCGCCAAAAAAACCATCCCTTTTCTACAGAAAATCTTAGACATCATCTCCGGCAGAAATGTCGCCATATCCAGGTCCGGACAGGGCTATTCTATCGATCCAATGGCCGCAAATATCATTCATAATCACCGCATCCTTATTTCATCCATCGCCTGACTGGCCACGATACTACCATGATATATAGAGTATTATATGTAGGGATTTTTGCCTTTTTTAAGATGCAGGCGCAACGGGATACCCCGGAGACCAAAATCCCTGCGCAATCCATTGATCAAAAAACGCCGGTAACTTTCCGGCACCTTATCAGGACGATTGACGAATAAGGTAAAGGTGGGAGGACGGGTCTTGATCTGGGTAATATAACGTGGCTTAACACGGCGACCATCACCAGCAAGAGGCGGCTCATGATGAGCAATCCGGTCATTCAGCCAGTCATTGAGTTGAGCGGTCGGAACACGGGTTCCCCAAATGGCATGAGCCTCAACAACCGCCGGCCCTAAAGCCTCAACCCCCTGCCCGCCTAAAGCCGACAGTGCCAGTACTGCAACACCACGCATTTGCGGCAGCGATTCATCAAGACGCTCACGGATGATTGTCATCACCGGGGCATGATCCGAAAGACGGTCGATCTTATTGACCGCAACAATCATCGCCCGCCCTTCTTCGGCAATATGCCGGGCAATTCTTAAATCCTGGCGATCAAGCGGCATCGCGGCATCAAGCACAAGGACAGCAACCTGACATAAACGGATGGCTCTTTGTGCCTCACCAACAGCAGCACGTTCCAGGGTATCGGAAATCCGGCTCCGCCGCCTCATCCCGGCTGTGTCAATTAAAAGAACATCACGACCATCAAAGCAATGCGGAAGACGAATAGCATCACGAGTCAAGCCCGGCTGAGAACCCGTGAGCAGGCGGGAATGCCCAAGAAGCCGGTTGATCAAAGTTGACTTCCCGGCATTCGGACGTCCCACAACAGCAATACGGATAGGGGATTCAGCCGACTGATCAGACGCATCCGCATTATCGAGACTCTTATGATCTTCATGATCATGACGTTGAGTGTTATGCGTTTTCTCAATCAAGCCGGAAAGATGACGATAGAGGTCAATCATTCCCTCCCCATGCTCAGCAGAAACAGCCAGTGCTTCACCAAGCCCCAAAGCATCAATATCCCGCATCCCATCAGGAGCCTTGCGGCCTTCACATTTATTGGCCACCGGTAAAAGAGGTTTACCGAATTTCCGCAACGCCTGGAGAAATTCTCTCTCAACAGCAGTCACCCCAGCCCGCGCATCCAAAACAAAAAGAGCCGCATCCGACTGGGCAAGGGCCGCTTGTGTTTGTTCACGCATACGGCCAGCAACCCCGGCATCGGTTCCCACCTCACCCAGGCCGGCTGTATCAATAAGACGAATCGGGACATCACCAATCATCGCCACTGCCTCACGGCGGTCACGGGTAACACCAGGTCGGTCATGAACCAAAGCCAGACGTTTGCCAACCAAACGGTTGAACAATGTCGATTTGCCAACATTGGGACGCCCAACTATGGCAAGGGTAAACATTTTGATCAAAAAATATAGCGCAAAAGGAGCAATGCCAGATCAGCGTAAAGCATAAAGATCAGCTTCTTCATTCAGCAAAAAAACCGTCTCTCCGGCAATCGAGGGGATAATCGTCAAAGAACCGGAAATTTCGGCACGGCCAAGCAGTCGTCCGGTATAGGGAGAAATGGATAGTATTTCTTCATTGGAGCCGACCACAATCAAACGATCACCGGCAAGAACAGGACCATGCCAGACAATCCGGTCTTCACGATCTTCCATATCCTCAAACGGACGCAACCGCATCTTCCAAACCGAATGACCATCACGCAGCCTCAGACATAAAAGCTGACCGGTGTTGGCCAAAACATAAAGATAATCACCGGCAACCCAGGGAGTCTGAATACCGCCGATGTTACGCTCCCACAGACGCGAGCCGCTTCGTAAGTCAAGAGCCACCATACGGCCAGAATGCGATATAACGAAAACCCGGTTGTCACTGATAACCGGCAACCCGGCAATATCAGCAATAGAAGACAACGCATCGAAATAATCACCTGTGCCTAAATTCTCCCTCCATAATTCACGACCGCTGGCAGCACGCAGAGCATAAATTTCACCAGAAGAATACGGCAGAATAACCACATCTCCGGCAACAGCCACACTCGCCCCGCCAAGAATACTGGCAACCTCAGTAACCCCGGCATGAGACCAAAGACGCTCACCGGTGTTTTCATCGAGCGCAAAAGCCTGATTATCAATGGTCACAACGAAAACCAGGCCGTCACTGACAGTCGGTGCAGCACGCATCGGTCCGGCAAGTTCCATGCGCCATATTTCTTCACCATTGGCAGCATCCAGGGCGATGACATGCGCGAACCCTGTTGTGGCGAAAATGCGACCGTTATGATGAGCCAATCCGCCACCAAACGTCTCTTCCTCATCAATATCTGAACCACTATCGACCGACCACAGCCGGGATCCGGTTTCAAAATCAAATGCACTGATTGTGGATTCAGCATCAATGGTATAGACCCGCCCATCGGCGATAATCGGACGCGACAAGAGACGTCGTTCAGAATCTGACCCTTCACCAATATTGGTCTGCCATTGCTTTAATAATGGCCCGGAGGCCGCTAAATGCCCCATAAACCGGCTGGCTGAACCGCCCTCTTGCGGCCAGGAAGAATTAACCACCGGCCGGGGCAAAACAACCCGCTTTGAGGGTAAATCATCGAAATCCGTTGATCCGGATGCAAAATCATTGGTTCTGGTCAAAACCGCTACACGTTCGCCCGGCAAAATATACGTGTCTTCTTCTCCAAAAAGCTCCGTCAGGACGTCACATGCCGATAGCATCATGCAAGCGGCCAAAACCAACATAGTGACTGAGAATACCCGACATTTTTGCCATAGCTGCCGCACAGCACCGATACCCAAAATCACAGTCCCCATCATCACAAACGCCCAATTATTTCAACACCCGGTTATTCCGGCGTATTCGCATCTGTGTTACTGTCCGTATCGACATCCGTATGAACGCCCAGAATCGATAACATATCCTTCGAACGGACATATATTCCCTGAGGGGTTAAAGAATCCCCGGCCAACTGTTTCAATATCTCAATCTGGAGAGTTCGATTCCCTTGGCGTCCGGCCAGATAAGCCAAAAATTCACGGGCGGAAAAACGCCAGGGAGAATCTTCGGCCGCCAGAGGCTCCAGGCTCGCGCGTAAATCAGCCGGCTCAGCAGTATCCAGTTCAGTCATTGCCCGTAATAAGATCACCAGATCCCGCAAAGACGGATCATCAGCCTGATCCAATAACCGGCGATAGATATCCGAAGCGACATCGATTTGCCGACCATCAGCCAGGAGAGCCGCCTCCTGAATCATGGCCAATGTCGCGTATCCAGACCCCGGTGTGGCTTCGGAAGCCAGCCGGGAAAACTGTTCGATTGCTAAGCGGGTATTGCCTTCATTTGCCAACTGCATCGCAATCGAGTAACGCTCCCCCCATGCACGGTCACGATTCTCACGGTACGATTGCCACCCGACCGCACCGCTGGTGACAAGAATAACAACAACCGCGACCCCAATCACATAAGGCGCAACCATTTTCCAGAATTTAAGATACTGATCTTTCTTAAATTCCTCGCTGACTTCACGCAAAAATTGATCGCTCTCAGACACGTCAAACCCTCAAAAAAAACAGTGAGCCGATAACAAGGAATTCAGGATGCATCCCCATCTGACCGACACCAGAATCCCGAAACGGCCAGATGAAGAGTATGGGAAAAATTTTCCCGCCCATCCCTGCTCAGTCACAACCTAGCCGGAGCCAAAAAGAGAAACAAGACCACAAACAAAAATCCATCAACCAGAAGCTGGCCGCCATTTAATCGAACATCCAATACTGGGAATTTGCTCCTGAGGCCCGTGCCCGGTTTCCGCAATCATCATCATCGCCTCACGTAATTCCCGTTTGGCCCCGGCAGAACCCGGTACCCGGCCTGACTCATCCAGACGCCCCCGGTACTGAAGACCCAACGTAGCGTTAAATCCAAAAAAATCCGGGGTACATACAGCACCGTAAATCCGCGCAACATCTTGATCCTGGTCAATGAGATAAGGAAAACCAAACCGATGATCAGCCGCGAAACGGCACATATGATCAAACGAATCATCAGGATATGCCTCAACATCATTGGGCATAATTGCCAACGCCCTGACCCCGTGATCACCCAGAAAATCTACATCCTCAACAATCCTGTCAATGACTGCCCGCACATAGGGGCAATGATTGCATATAAACATAATCAGAGTTGCCCGCTCACCAACATGATCGGCCAGGCGGCAAATCGTGCCGTCAACCCCAGGCAGGGAAAAATCAACCGCCTGCCAACCAAAGTCACAAACCGGTGTCACCTGTTCAACCATTCTTTTTCTCCGGTTTCATTGGCAAACCACATCAATCCATAGGTCTGTTTATATCTGTCCTTATTTACATCTGTCCTTATTTATATCTGTCCTTATTTATATCTGTTCTCGAATAAAGAATAACCACAAAACAAGCAAAGAAATAAGCGTAAAAACCGTTTGATCCTTTTGATCGGTCAAAAGCAATCCAGGCATTGGCCGGGAATTCCTGATCCTCACCCCCTACCTCTGGTCCCGGATGGCAAGAAATTTGCTTAAAAAATTATCTGGAATATCCTTGAAGAAATTGACTGAGCGAAATTGACTGAGCAAAAACTGGCCAGATATTTTTATCGGGAGAAGGAAAAGATTGTGACACGCTCTTACATTGTGAGGAACTTTCGCACAGAGAGGCAAAAGAACCATATCAATAATATAAAGCGGCCGTATTGGTCCTATGCTTTGGTTCTGACCTGTCTGTGGACCACTGTATGGGCCGGTGGATGTACGCCAATACAAGCAGTCATTCCGATTGCTGACACGGTCAATTATGCGGCCGAAGGACAATTCGTGACCGATAAATGGGTATCCCAATGGTATGGGAAACAATGTTCGCTGGCGAATTTTCTTGAAGACAGCGTCATGTGCCGCGATAACCCGCCCGATACAATAACCGCACCGGTTTATTGTTACAAAACCCTGGGAAAACCGGAATGTTTTGAATCTCCGGATCCCTTCGATCCCAGACGTCCCTTGCTTGGTGGTCTCGCTCAACAAAGGCGACAAGCTGAACGTTACCAACAATACCGCAGTACCGGGACACGTTGGCCTTTGAAACCACTTGGGGAAGCCGGAAGACCGGCCCCAGTCACCAAAAGCAATCCCGGCAACCAGGATATTGATCAAAACAATGCCATACAGCAGAATATCATCAACAACAGTGAAACATCAGATTCAATACCCACCATCCGCCCATAATTGGTTGACAAAATCCGGAATAAGCATTGCCTCAGATTGTACAGAACCTATGATGATTGTTCCACTGTCTCCTGATATGGAACCAGAATGATCACGCAAACATGGAAACCAAAGAATGATGCCCGTCAACCAACCCTGGCAGGAAAAATACGTGAACAATGACCAGCAATGATTTACCCAGCAATAATTTACGCGGTGTCGATCTGTCACATATTGAGGATAAAGACCTGACACCTGAGCAAAAAGATGAGTTGGCCCGCCGCTTCAAGCGATTTTTCCGGGTCCTGGACAAAAGCCGCCGCGAACAGGAACAACGCAAAAAAACCCCCCGCAAATGGATTCCCGGCCAGGATACTTAGGCCAATCCCCGCTCAATGCGCCCCGTCATCAGGCAACCAACCGGCCCGGAGCATTCATTGAGACCAAAGAAATATGGCAGAGTGTTTTTCTCCGGTTTATCCTGCCGCCTTATTCTGCCGCCTTATTCTGCGGTCTTATTCTGTGGTCTTATTCCTTGATCGGCCGGATATAGCTGGAATACCCTTTCTGGCCCTCTTTAGAGGCCAGACGTTGGCGGCCCATAACCCCATTAAAGATATAATCCCGCCATCCTGAATCCCATTCAATCACCAGGCTGCCCCCTTTTGCCTCATGCCATTGCCCATTCCAGCCTTCGGCATAATCAGTCTGGGCAGTCCCGTCAGGATGGATATCAATCCGGTAACTGCTCCCCCAGGAATCACCGGTCTCCCAGGCACCTTCCCAGCCGGCCAGGGCCGAAAAAGACATCAACACAATGATCCAAAACGTGCCAAGGAAAGACCACAGAGTACGGGTTAAAACCCAATCGGGCCGATGACACATTTTCTCAAAAGGAATCTTGTGAAAAGGAATCTGCATAATCATCATATCCAATTTTTTACTCGCTGGATTATACCATTTTCAATAATCAAATTCCATCATCCGGCCCGTAATACAGCACCGGTCGCCTCAGCAACCTCAGCAGCAACACAAGCAGCGATATCCTCAATCATCGCATCGGTTAATGTCCCTTGACGGGGTTGCAACCGCACCGTTACAGCAACCGATTTTTTGCCTTCCGGGACTCCCTGGCCATCGTAAATATCGAAAATTTCGACCCGGTCAACCAGTTTTTTGCCTCCCTTACGGGCCGCAGCCACCAAATCAGCAGCTGGTATTGACGCATCCACCAGGAAGGAAAAGTCGCGCATAACCGGCTGATAGGCAGAGACATCAAGGGGCGGACGAGCCTTGGAAAGTTTTTTCTTAGGTTCTGGTAAAGCATCCATAAAAATTTCAAACCCAGCCACACAGACATTAAGATCAAATGCCTTGGCAACCAAAGGATGCAGCATGCCAAATTGTGCTAAAATATTTTTAGGCCCCAGCCTCAGGCATCCTGATTGTCCGGGATGAAACCAATCTGGTGCCCTGACCTGGGTTTGTATCCGGTCGCTCGCCACCCCCGCAGCCTCTAAAGCCGCTAAAATATCGGCTTTGACGGCAAATGCATCAACCGGACGGACCGGACCCGACCAATGGCGGCCAATCATGTTGCCAGCGCGCAGACCGGCCACAACAATGCGTTGCTGCCCCGGTTGACCACCGGTGAAAGCCGGCCCTATTTCAAACAATCCAAAATCACTCTGGCCACGAGCCAGATTGCGGGACACTGCAACCGCCAAAGAAGCCAGAGGAGTCGGGCGGAGCTGGTCAAGATTTTGGCTGATTGGATTGAGCAGACGCAAAGCATCATCACCGCCACCAAACAACAATGATTGTCCCGATTCCATAAAAGACCAGTTGACGGTTTCCATCAATCCCCGTACCGCCAGAGCACGGGCAATACGACCCGGTCGACCATGCACCGGATCACGCACCGGGCCAGGTAAGCGACCCCCATGATCCATCGCCACTGCCGGGATCGCATCAAAACCGTGAACCCGCAGCACTTCCTCAACGATATCAGCCTCACCGGCTACATCACCGCGCCAGCTGGGTGGACTCACCTGCCATGATTGGCTGGCATCATCCCCTTCTGTGTCTTTTATCTCAAAACCCAATGATTGGAGAATAGAGCGGCATCGTGCAGCCGGCAGATCAACGCCACCAAGATCTGCCACCCGGCCCGGACGAAAAGCAACCTCATGACGCCAATCAGGGACCGTGCCGGCACAATGGAGATCACTGGCTTCACCGCCACATAATTCCATGATCATCGCCGTAGCAACAGCCATTCCCGGGGCAACACTGGCCGGGTCAACCCCGCGCTCAAACCGATAACGAGCATGGGTTTCAAGATGCAAAGCCCGTCCGGTTGCCGCCGTACGGGCAGGATCAAAGCTGGCACATTCCAGAAGAACATCCGTGGTTTCTAATCCACAGCAACTATCCTGGCCACCAATGACCCCGCCAAGACTCAAGACAGTGTTTTGATCGGTGATCACAGTCATCCCGGCTGTCAACCGATACATATGCCCATCCAGAGCATTCAGCGTTTCGCCGTCAAAAGCCGCCCGTACATTCAGATCACCAACAACCCTGGCGGCATCGAAAACATGCAGGGGTCTGGCCTGATCAATCGTCAGGTAATTGGTCACATCAACCAGGGCCGAGATTGGTCGCAATCCGGCCGCCAGCAACCGCTCCTGAAGCCAGTCCGGGCTGGGACCATTTTTCACCCCGCGAATCAGCCGAATCTGGAATTCAGGACAGGCATCAGCACAATCCAGACGAACAGAAACCGGACACGCAAACCCGCCCATATGCTGTTGTGCTGTTTGAAAAGAGGGCAGTGGCTTCAGCGTCCCAAGACCAGCGGCCGCAAGATCACGCGCAATCCCCCGCACCCCGGTGCAATCAGGCCGGTTGGGGGTCAACGCAATCTCAATGACAGGCTGAGCACATCCGGGCAATGCCTGGCTGGCAGCCATTCCTGGCCTGGGATCACCATCAAGCTCAAGAATACCCTCATGATCATCCCCAAGGCCAATTTCACGGGCTGAACAGAGCATCCCCTGACTCTCAACACCACGAATGACGCTGGCTTTTAAAACATGACCATCAACAGGAAGCCTGCTTCCCGGGGCGGCAAAAATACTTTTAAGACCAACCCGTACATTAGGAGCACCACAGACCACCTGGACCGGACCTCCCCCGGCTTCAACCGAACACAGCCGGAGACGATCCGCATTGGGATGAGGCGCAACGGCAATAATTTCCCCAACCACCAGATCATCCAAACCCTGAGCCGGATCCTCAACAGCCTCCACTTCAAGACCAAGGGCGGTGAGAGTCGTTGTCACCTCAGCCAGGCTGGCGGTGGTTTCCAAATGATCCTTCAGCCAATCAAAGGAAAATCTCACGGTGACAATCCCCCGGTCATTGATGGGGTATCCAGAGGCGAAAATCCGTAATGGCTGAGCCAACGCAGATCAGATTCAAAGAAGGTCCGTAAATCAGCAATGCCGTATTTCAGCATGGCAATCCGCTCAATACCCAGACCAAAGGCAAAGCCACGCCAACGTTCCGGATCAATCCCACACGCCATCAAAACATTGGGATGCACCATGCCACACCCCATAATTTCCAGCCAGTCCCCGCCATCACCAATCTTCAGAACACCATCAGAACGGCTGCACCCGATATCGACTTCGGCTGAGGGTTCGGTAAACGGGAAAAAACTTGGCCGGAAACGCAAAGGCAAATCATCAATCTCAAAAAAAGCCCGGCAGAACGCCGAAACACAGCCTTTGAGATGACCCATATGGACGGATTCCTCAATGACCAGAGCCTCAATCTGATGAAACATCGGGGTATGGGTGATATCCGAATCACTTCGATACACCCGGCCCGGAGCAATCACCCGCAGTGGCGGTGGAGTC
The DNA here is from genome assembly GCA_965199175.1 of Alphaproteobacteria bacterium. GTDB lineage: Bacteria > Pseudomonadota > Alphaproteobacteria. The sequence continues at coordinate 583,098 of OZ240684.1, read as the reverse complement.
TCTTGTAAGGTCCGGATCTGCACCGGTGAAGTATGGGTGCGTAAAATCGGCCGCTGGCCATTCTCATCAACCGGCAGATAAAAGGTATCATGCATCTGGCGGGCCGGATGATCAGACGGAATATTGAGAGCCGTGAAGTTATGAAAATCATCCTCAATATCCGGGCCCTCAACCACTTTGAAATGCATCTGGCCCAAAATAGCCACAGCCTCGTCAATGGTCCGGGTAACCGGATGGAGCCGCCCGATCTCAACCGCCTGGCGCGGCGGCATCAAAGACGGATCAATCGATTCCTGAGCCAGACGGGCATTCAACGCATCCTGCTCAATCAGCTCCTTGCGGGCAAAGAGTGCCCGCGTGACCTCTTCTTTAAGAAGATTGAGTTGCGCGCCTCGTTCCCGGCGCTCCTCCGGGTCGAGAGAACCAATGCCACGCATCAGGGCCGGGAGTTCACCTTTTTTGCCGAGAATCTGAACCCGCACCGCCTCAACATCAGCAACACTCAAGGCGGCATGAACGCGCTCAAGAAGGGCAGATTTAAGAACATCGAAATCAGTCATACTCTCGACCAGATGAGGGGCAATGACTGAACAATACTATAATCAATGAATCATGAAGCAGGCAGAGTTGCTGAGCAATCAACCGCTGAATCAGGAAACAACCCTCAACCATTGATGATGTTTTCAGTCATTGACTATTTTTGAACCATCCACCCTGATCAGACCGGTTTATATGATCATAATAACTCTCATGATCACAACAACCAGTATAAACTGCCACAAAAGGATATTGGCAAAGAAAAATAACCCGGTCAGGATTCAGTTAAAGATCAATCGAGGGCCTTTCGGACCTTGGCAGCCAATACAGCAAAAGTTTCGGGTTCACGGGCCGCGATATCAGCAAGAATTTTGCGGTCCAGGCCAATACCGGCCCGTTTAAGACCATCCATAAACCGGGAATAGGTCATGCCATGCTGACGCGCCCCGGCATTGATGCGCTGAATCCACAGACCCCGGAAAAAGCGTTTGCGGGTACGCCGGTCACGATAGGCGTATTGAGCCGCCTTCTCAACCGCCTGAATGGCGGTACGGAAGGTATTCTTACGGCGACCCCGGTACCCTTTGGCCTGTTTGATGATTTTTTTATGTCGGGCGTGGGATGTCACACCCCGCATGATACGTGCCATGTCTTAACCGTAAGGGAGAAAAGATTTTAAGATACGGGCATCACAATCTTGCAGGATCATCGATGCCCGGGCGTTACGTTTCATTTTTTGCGAACGTTTGATCATGCCGTGACGCTTACCAGATGGCTTCGCGCGCAGCTTACCCGAAGCCGTCAGGCGGAAACGTTTCTTGGCACCACTTTTTGTTTTCAGCTTTGGCATCTTGTTTCCCGTTCCGGCATAACCTGTCCCTGATTTATCGCAAAATGACGATCATAAGACTGTAATAAAACAACGATAAAATAAAACGACGACAATATTGTGATCATAAAAAATACAATCACCAAGTCTATGATCATAAAAAATTGTGATCATAAATAATACGATAATGAAGACCGCCGGAGAACCACTATTACCAGCCCCCATACCAGCCATATCAAAAGCGTGGCCGGTTTATAATCCTGCCCCACAAGAATTGCAAGCATGTAACCCGGTCTTTCCCCAGTCAGTTTCAGCATATATTTTACCGATGATCCCCCGGCATAATCCTGAAGACGGTCTGAAAAAGATCCCATCTGTCACCAGAACAACATGTTCTCAGGCGGTTATCTGTTTGGTCCGATCCTCTCTGCGTGATCTGATTACGCCATCTTACGTCATCGCATAGCGTGATCGGGGCTGTTTTCAATCCGGAAGGCCGCATCAATCAGCGTCCGGGTATAGGTCTGTTGAGGCGCATCAAAAATTCGTGCCGTTGGACCCCGTTCAACCACCCGCCCGGCCTGCATGACCAGGATATCATCAGCCAAAGCCCGCACCACTTTCAGATCATGGCTGATGAAAAGATACGCAAGATCATATTTTTCCTGCAATTCCCGCAACAGATCAACAATCTGAGCCTGAACCGAAACATCAAGGGCGCTGGTTGGTTCATCAAGAATCAGAAATTTTGGCCTTAAAACCAACGCCCGGGCAATCGCCACCCGTTGACGCTGACCACCAGAAAATTCATGGGGATACCGATCCCCATCTCCCGGTGATAAACCCACGTCTCCTAAAACCTGATCAATCAGAGCATCGAGCACTTTCTCACTTTCAGCCAAATGATGAACCGCCAGACCCTCCCCAATGATCTCTTTAATCGATAAACGCGGATTGAGCGATGCGAAGGGATCCTGAAAAACGATTTGCATCTTCCGGCGCAAGGGCCGCAATTCTTTGGGTTGTAATTCGTCTATTGACTGCCCGTCAAAATGGATCAAACCATGCCCCGGACCCAGCCGCAGCAACGCCAAAGCCAGCGAAGTTTTGCCGCAACCACTCTCACCGACAATGCCTAAGCTACGGCCTGGATGCAGAGTAAAATCCACCCCGTCAACGGCTTTAACATAGCCGTGATTGCGGCGCAAAAGACCCCGTTTAACCGGATGCCAGACTTTCAGATTCCTGGCTTCTAAAAGAGGGGCAACAGAATCAACCGGACGCGGCAGAGACGGCTTTGGCTCACTGGCCAGAAGATGCCGGGTATAGGGATGATGGGGATTGGATAATACCGTTTCGCGCTCCCCGTGCTCAACAATCACACCGTTGCGCATAACATAGACCCGCCGGGCCATCTTACGAACCACCGCCAGATCATGGGTAATCAGCAATAAAGCCATCCCCAGACGGCTTTGTAATGTTTTGAGAAGATCCAGGATCTGAACCTGAATGGTCACATCAAGGGCTGTAGTCGGCTCATCAGCGATCAGTAAATCCGGCTCATTGGCCAACGCCATTGCAATCATAACCCGCTGACGCTGGCCCCCGGAAAGCTCATGGGGATAGCTTCTTAAAAAACGGTCCCCGTCCCCCAGACCAACCATATCCAGCAATTCAAGAATTCTGCAACGAAGCGCCTCACCTTCTAATCCACGATGGAGAATAAGTGTCTCACCAATTTGTTTTTCCACATGATGCAAAGGATTGAGCGATGTCATCGGTTCCTGAAAAATCATGCTGATACGATCACCGCGCACCTGATGCATCTCATCGCTTGATGCACCGAGAATTTCCCGACCCTCAAAACGAATACGGCCAGATGGATGGCGCGCCCGGGGATAGGGCAACAACTGCATGATCGATAAAGCAGTCACCGATTTTCCCGAACCGCTCTCGCCAACCAGAGCAACCGCTTCACCAGATCGGATATCAAAGGAAACACCGCGGACCGCTTCGACAACAGCTCCTCCTGGTGGTGTAAAGACAACCTTCAAATCAGAGACTGATACCAGCGGCATATCAGCCGGGTGAGCCTCTGATCCTGTATCTTTACCCTCACTCTCCTGATCATGATCTGATGGCGTTGATATTTTGGATTCTTTTTCCGCCAGACCGGTCCGGCGGGGATCAAAGGCATCACGGGCCGCTTCCCCAATGAAAACCAACAAGCTCAGCATGAAAGCCAGAACGCAAAAAGCAGTCACACCCAGCCAGGGAGCCTGAAGATTGGCCTTACCCTGAGCCAGCATCTCACCAAGAGAAGGCGATCCTGGTGGCAGTCCGAATCCCAAAAAATCCAATGCAGTCAAAGTCGTAATCGAACCACTCAGGATAAAAGGCAGAAATGTCAATGTTGCCACCATCGCATTGGGCAGCAGATGTCTCAGGATAATCACCGGTGTTGCCACCCCCAAAGCCCGGGCCGCACGCACATATTCAAAATTACGGGCACGCAAAAATTCAGCCCGCACAACCCCCTCCAGGGCCATCCAGCTGAACAACAGCATGATAATCAGCAAGCTCCAGAAACCAGGCTCAATAAAGCTGGCCAGAATAATCAAAAGAAATAAAACCGGCAGCCCCGACCAAATTTCGATAAAACGCTGGAATAAAAGATCGGTAAGGCCGCCGAAATATCCCTGCAAAGCCCCGGCCGCAATCCCCAGAACCGAACTCGATAGTGTTAAAAACAAACCAAAAAGAACAGAAATACGAAACCCGTAAATCAGGCGGGCCAGAACATCACGCCCCTGATCATCCGTGCCAAGCCAGTTATCAGCACTCGGGGGCGATGGTGCCGGGGTCTCTAAATCATAATTGATGGTATCATAAGAAAAAGGGACCGGTGGCCACAGCATCCATCCTTTATCCTCGATCAGATCAACCAGAAAAGGATCACGATAATCAGCCTCACTCTCAAATTCACCGCCAAACGTGGTCTCTGGATACTGTTCCAGAATCGGCATATAGAATGCCCCCTCATAAGAAACCAGAATCGGTTTATCATTGGCAATCAGTTCAGCAAACAAGCTGACAATAAAAAGGACGGTGAAAATCAGAAGACTGACATAGCCACGTTTAATTGCTTTGAAATTGCGCCATCGCCGGCGATTAAGAGGTGACAAAAAACCAGTCATTGATGCGGCCATGATCTCAACTCTCGCGGCTCTCAAAATCAATGCGCGGATCGACCAGGACATAAACAAGGTCATTGATCAGTTTGAGGACCAGACCAAGCAAGGTAAAAATATATAAGGTGGCAAACATCACCGGATAATCACGGCCCAAAGCCGCCTCAAAACCCAGCAACCCTAAACCATCAAGGGAAAAAATCACCTCAATCAATAAGGATCCAGTAAACAGAATACTGAGAAAAGCACCCGGAAAACCGGAGATAACAATCAGCATCGCATTGCGGAAAACATGGCCATAAAGCACCCGGTTTTCGCTCAGACCCTTGGCCCGGGCGGTCATAACGTATTGCTTGTTGATTTCTTCAAGGAAGGAATTTTTAGTCAGCATGGTCAGGCTGGCAAAACCACCGACAACCATCGCTGTTACCGGCAAACAAATATGCCAGAAATAATCAAGAATACGGGCCGGCCAGCTCAGCGACTCCCAGTTTGAAGACGTCAAACCACGCAGGGGAAAAATATCCAGAAAACTCCCCCCGGCAAACAAAACAATCAATAAAATAGCAAACAAAAAGCCCGGAATGGCATAGCCGATAATCACCACCGCCGAACTCCAGAGATCAAACCGACTGCCATCCAGAACCGCCTTACGCACACCCAGCGGAATTGAAACACAATAAACCAAAAGCGTTGTCCAAAGACCCAGGGAAATCGAAACCGGCAGCTTATCAAGAATCAGGTCAATCACCGCGCGATCACGATAAAAACTCTCCCCAAAATCGAATTGCAGATAATTCTTAAGCATGAGCCAAAAACGCTCAAAAGCCGGTTTATCAAAACCATATTGTTTTTCCAGATCAGCAATAAGGCCCGGATCAATCCCCCGTGATCCCCGGTATTTTTCAGTTGCCGCCGAACCACCACCCGATGCCTGACCACGTAAATCACCACCATCTGCACCCGAAAAACGGGCGGTGATATCCAGATTGGTCCCTTTAAGTTCAGCAATGACCCGCTCCACCGGGCCACCGGGTGCAGCCTGAATAATGATAAAATTAACAATTAAAATCCCAAGCAAAGTCGGAATAATCAAAAGCATCCGACGCATAATATAGGCAAGCATGGGATGATTCCTCCAGCCTTCAGGCAATCACGCTCAGCGCCGCCGACCAATTTGAACCAGGAAGGCCACCAGAGTAAACCCAACAATCATCAACCACAGGATATCCCATGTAAATTCCGATTTTTCACCTGATTGCGTGGCTTCTTCCCGGTCGGCTGGCGGGGAGTCTGATGGGTGATCGGCCATGTCTTTGGTTGCATTCTCCCCCTGAGCATCATGGGCGTCAGGGATTGATTCTGCATCAATCCGTGCTGCTCTGGCCGGATCAAACCACCAAAAATCAAGACCCAGAGAATAATCAGGGGCAATGGCTGGTCGATCATAGCGATCCCAATAGGCAACCCGAAAACTGCGGATATGATAATGGGGAATCACATAATGCCCCCAGAGCAAAACCCGGTCGAGAGCGCGCGTACGGGCAATCAGGCCCTCACGATCGGGAGCCGCAATAATCTCCTCCACCAACCCATCAATCACCGGGTCAGAGACCCCGGCAATATTCCGGCTGCCCGGACGTTGTGCCGCATCACTGCTCCACATATCCGCCTGTTCATTACCCGGCGATAGTGACTGAGGAAATAAACCGACCGCCATATCAAAATCGAAATTTTCCATACGTTTCTGATATTGTGAATCATCCTGTAGGGTCCGCAGGCGGGTGGTGATTCCCAGACGTTCCAGATTTTTCCGAAATGGATTGGTGATACGTTCAAAAAGCGGCGAACGCAGGAGAATCTCAAATTCCATCACCATACCGGTCTGGGCATGGGTCAGGATACCATCACGAATCTCCCAACCGGCTTCTTGCAACAGCCGGCGGGCCAAACGTAAATTGTTGCGGATGCCATTGGCACTGCTGGGGGCTTGATACGCTGCCTCAAAAACTTCCACAGGCAGACGATCCCGATACGGCTCAAGAATCGCCAACTCTTTGCCTTCCGGTAATCCGGTTGCTGCCAGCTCTGAATTGGAAAAATAACTCTGGGTACGTGTATAGGCATCATAAAAAAGATTGCGGTTCGACCATTCAAAATCAAATGCCAGAGACAGGGCCTCACGAACCTGAGGATCGGCAAAAATCGCCTGACGGGTATTAAAAACATAGCCTTGCATACCGGTTGGGTTCGCATGAACAATCTCCTCAACAGTGACCAGGCCTTGCTCACGGGCTGGAAAATTGTATCCGGTTGCCCAGGTCTTGGAGGCATTTTCGCTGCGAAAATCATAATCCCCGGCCTTAAAAGCCTCTAATGCAACCGTCTGATCCCGATAGAGATCATACGTAATACGATCAAAATTATAGCGCCCCGCATTGACAGCCAGATCTTTGCCCCAGTAATCGGGATCCCGCTCATAGGTAATCGAACGTCCCGGATCAACCGCCGTAATTCGATAGGGGCCGCTGCCGACCGGCGGCTCCAGAGTGGTTTGTGAAAAATCGCGACCAGACCAGTAGGCTTTCGATAAAACCGGCACACCGCTACCGATAATCAGGGGTAATTCCCGGTTATCACCCGGTTTGAAACGAAATGTCACCTCACCCGGCCCGCTTTCCTCAACCGACTCCACAGCAGAAAAATAGGAACGATAAAAAGGGTGACCATATTCCATGATCGTCTCAAAGGAAAAAATGACATCTTCAGCCGTTATTGGCTGACCATCCTGGAAACGCGCCTGCGGACGCAGCCGGAAGGAAACCCAGCTCCGGTCCTCAGGCATCCGGACGGTTTGAGCAATACGGCCATATTGGGAAAAAGCCTCGTCACTCGAAGGATCCATCAATGTCTCAAAGAGATAAGACAGACCTGGAGCCGAAACTCCTTTGAGGATATAGGGATTGAGATTGTCATAGCTGCCGATCCGGGCCATCCGTAATGATCCGCCTTTGGGAGCCGCCGGATCTGCATAACGGTAATGGGTAAAATCAGCAGGGTATCTTGGTTCCCCATGCATCGCGGCCCCATGACGCCATATTGGTTCCTCAGCCAAAGCCCCGGATACAGTGATCCCTAAAAGCCCAGCCAGGATAATCATCCGGGCAAAACCGACCCGCTTACTGGCTGATACGCCAGTCATAGAATGAATCCCGCACCTCATGATCTCACTGCTCCTCTCATTCGTCGTGTTTCGATCAATCTATGATGATGAAAAACCATCTTATAATACAAAGAGACCAAACCGATCTTTACCCCACCGACCTTCATCTTTGTGTCACATCATCCAGGATACTGAGTATCTGGTGATGCAATCGGGAATCTCCAACCGCTAAAACCCGGCCATCGGAGTTGAGACCAAGCGGACGACCTGCCCAATCGCTGATTGTCCCTCCCGCAGCTTCAACAACAGGGGTCAAAGCCAGAAAATCGCATGGCTTCATGGTCGATTCAGCGACAATATCAATCAGTCCGCTGGCAAGAAGACCATAAGCATAACAATCAAGGCCGTATTGTGGCTGTTTGACCGCTCCGCATAAAGTATCGAAAACCTCCTTATCCTTGTGCGGGAACATATGGGGGCTGGTCGCATAAAGCATGGCTTTGTCCAGGGACGTGCAAGGTCGGGTCCGGCAAGGGGTCGCATTCAAGGAACTCCCATAGCCTGTCACCCCGACCCAGCGTTCCTGAGTGATCGGATGATCAATGATCCCCAAAACCGGAGTCCCCTTTTGCACAAGCCCGATCAGTGTCCCAAAAAGAGGCCGGCCAGTAATAAAACCCGCCGTGCCATCAATCGGATCAAGAACCCAGACAAAGTCAGCATCCTGATGATGGGGACCAAATTCCTCACCAATAATGCCATGATCAGGATATGTGGTTGTGATTTTTTCACGAAAAATCATCTCGATTTCACGATCAATCGCCGTCACCGGGCTATGATCCGGCTTATCATCCACCGCCATCGGCTGGCGGAAATAACGTCGCAAAATCCCGCCGCTGTGGTCAGCCAGAGCCTCAGCAAAAGCCAGATATTCCTGAAATGGGCCAGCCTTCATAGCCCGGGGTCATAACAGATCAGGGCCGCGTTGTCGCGATGGTTATCGTGATTGATCAATCATTTCTTCTGGCCCATCATCTCCTGGCCCACAAATGTGATCAAGAACCAGTATCTGAACTCAGGCCACCAGAGCGTATCCCAAAGCCCCGGACAAGTCCCATACTGATGATTAAGATTTGTTTTGAATTGAGACCGTATCAGTTACGGAGCAGGAGAGTCACTGAGGCTACGTAAATACGCAATCAGATCAGCCCGCTGCCCAGGATCACGAATGCCCTTAAAGATCATTTTGGTACCCGGTGCATAGTTTTTGGGATTGGCCAGGAAGCCATCCAGTTCCTGATCATTCCAGACCCCGGCCAATTCCCTGAAAGCCTGAGAGTAGGAAAAATCTGGATACCCGGCCTGAGATGCCCCGACAATCCCCCATAACGGAGGGCCGATTTTGGCTTTCCCATCCGGATCAAAAGCATGGCAAGTACGGCACTTTGCGGCTATTTTCGCCCCTGCCTGAGGGTCACCGGCTGCTAAAATCATTGCTGCTGGTTGCTCAACTACCGCAAGCCCGGCCCCATCAAGGACCGGTGACGCATCATCGGTATGCGTCAATGCAACAGCCAGGACAGGATAGGCGTTGCTTTCAGGGATCACAGGATGCACAAGATGATCCCCCACCACTCTGGCAATGGTCACAATAAGAAGAGCCAGCAAAACAGCCCCAAAAATTTTATTGCGTTCCAAAATCAACAACCCATCAATCAGTTGCAAAAATACGATTCAACGGTCCTGTGACTATTCGAACCTGTGACTATTCGACAACGTGTCACTATTCAATCAAAATTCCAGTCATCGAGCCGCAGAAACCCATAATACCGGATAGCTCTGGCGGGGAATTCCATATCATTTTTCCCAATAATACAATACATAGTAAAATTGGCATGAGCTTATATTGTTGAACTTAATATTGTAACGTGAATTGATGTTTTACTCAGCCAATTAAGGACAAGAAAGCGCACAAAGAAGATTCTAAGCTACCCTGATCAAAAAGACCTCCGGAGGATCAAGGACCAAAATACGCTGAGGATGCGTTCCAATAATGGGGTAATCTATATAGCGGAGTTAATCTATGCTGTCTTTATTCGGCAATGTCTCAACCCATAATCGTCTGTGTATGACTGTCAGGATCGATCGCGTGATATCCTGAACCAGGGACGTCTGAAGATTGACTCTTAAACAAATCCTCCGGGAACTGGTTTGCTCTCAAAAGTCCGGCATTCATAGTCTTTCATCACTCTCCTGCATCTGGTCATCCCCCCTTGAATCCAATTATTATCATTCCCAGCCGTATGGCATCACGCCGCTTACCGGGCAAGCCTCTGGCCGATATCGGCGGCGAGCCGATGATTGTCCATGTATGGCGCAGTGCCACACAAGCAGTCATCGGTCCGGTAGTGGTCGCCTGTGATGATCCGGCGATTGCCGGGGTGATCACCAGCCGGGGCGGGATTGCCATCCTCACTGATCCGGATATGGCTTCGGGGTCAGACCGGGTCCGGGCTGCCATTGATGCCCATGATCCGGCCGGGCAGTATACGGTTGTGATCAATCTCCAGGGGGATTTACCTCTGTTACCACCGACCCATCTGCGCGATATTTTAAGTCCGCTTGATCAGGAAAAAGTGGATATTGCCACCCTGGTATGCCCGATTGAAGAAGACCGGGAACGTGATGATCCCCATGTTGTTAAAGCAGCAGTGGGGTTTGGTCATGGCGGGAAAATTGGCCGGGTTCTGTATTTCAGCCGTGCGCCCATCCCTGGCGGCAGGGGACCGCTCTATCATCATATTGGTGTTTATGCCTATCGCCGGAGGGCTTTGGAAATCTTTGCTGACATGCCACCGGGAATTCTGGAGCAACGGGAAAATCTTGAGCAATTACGCGCCCTGGAAAACGGGATGCGCATTGATGCGGTTTGCGTTGACAGACCCAGTCCAGGGGTTGATACTGCGGAAGACCTTGAGAGGATTCGCGGCATTTTTTCGCGGATTTGAGGGCCTCATCCTCCCCCATGACTTCAGAAACCAAAACAAAAACCGATCCGTCAACCGGCATTATTGCCTTTCAGGGGGCCGCTGGTGCCTATTCAGATCTGGCATGTCGGGAGGTTTTTCCCAACCACCCGACCCAACCCTGTCGCTCATTTGATGAGACTCTGGAAGCGGTTCAGTCCGGAAAAGCCGACCGGGCAATGATCCCGATCGAAAACGCTATTGCCGGACGAGTCGCTGAAATTCACCAAATTTTACCCCATACCCGGTTATCCATCATTGCCGAGCATTACCAACCAATCACCCATTGCCTGTTGGGGCTTCCCGGATCCCGGATTGAGGATATCAAGATCATCCGCAGCCATATTCATGCCTTGTCACAATGCCGGGCCATCATACGCAGATTGGGCTGTGAGGCAGTGGTTTCGGCAGACACTGCCGGGGCCGCCCTTGAAGTGGCACAGGCCAAAGATATGTCTCAGGCGGCCCTTGCCTCCAGCCTTGCCGCCGAGACCTATGGCCTTGATATCTTAAAAACCGCCGTTGCAGATTCTGCCAATAACATGACTCGTTTTTTGGTCTTATCACGCCAGCCGATAGCCTCTTTACCCTTATCAGGGCCGGCCATCACCAGCTTTATCTTTTTTGTCCGCAATGTCCCGGCAGCGATTTACAAAGCTCTGGGAGGGTTTGCCACCAATGCCGTCAATATGACTCGTCTGGAAAGTTTCATGATTGGCGGTCATTTTAGCCAGGCTCAGTTTTTTGCTGATATTGAGGGGCAACCCGGTCAGCCAAATGTTGATCTGGCTTTTGAGGAGCTAAACTTTTTCTCACACCAGGTACGTATCCTGGGAACCTATCAGGCACATCCTTTCCGGGCTGAGAGAAAGTCAGAAGAAAAGGCAAATCCCGGATAATCCGGATACAGTGAACTGGTTTTTGGTGTCGCCTGGTTTTTACGTCACCTGGTTCTTTGACGTCAGCCGGTTTTCATGCCCGGCTTTTTGCATGCCCGGTTTTTTCTCACTCAAACAGAAAGAACCATCCATACCCGACCAGCAAAGCCGGAACAGCACTGTATAATGTTGCAACAATCGCCGCACCAGGTGCCAGAGCAATCGCCGGGAATAAAGCATCTCCATCATTGGAAACGGCATTCCCAAGCTGAGCCGAAAGCGGCACAACCCCATTCAGATATAAGGTTGTCACCACCAGCTGAGGTCCACAGCCAGGTAAAAACCCAACAATCACCCCCATCAAAGGGGCCAGAGCCGCCACGGTTTGAAAGTAACTTTTAAGGTCAAAATCAGTAAAATAAACTAGGCCTTCGTAAGCCAGAAAACCGCCGATAACCCAAACGGTAACAAAATTGGTATCAGCAATCACCCGATGGCTGATGGGGTCACCCGGCCGCACAGCCGCCGCAACACCCATTGCCGGACCGGGCTGGTCCAGCCACATCAAAATGGATAACAAACCACCGGCAAAACCGATCACCGTTGTTGGTCCATAAACCGCCAACGGGCCAAAGAAAGCATCCGTATCTATTTGAGCCGCTGATGCAATTCCTAAAACAATCCCTGGTCCCAGAACAACCATCCAGACACGCCGCAAGAATGAATCACATAATGGCCGGTCCTGATCGGTATTGACAAAACCAGGAGCCGCCGTCTTCGGACGTAAAAAATCAGCATCATGGAGCATATCGACCACATAGCCGGAGATAGTCCCCACGATCAGGCCAAGCAGAAAAACCGCCAGACCGGTCAAAGGCTCACGGGCCAACAGCAAAAATGCCGCATCCCCCATGGTTGCGATTAAAACCGCAACCATAGAACCAAAACGGACCCGGCCGGTAATATACTGAGTGATGACAATAATCGCACCGCCACAACCCGGCAATGCCCCCAGAAAAGCCGCCAACGGCACTTGCCAGGCCCGATAACGAGTCATCAAAGACGCGGTATCAAGACGGAAAGATCGCTCAAGAATATAGAAAAGGAGTAACGTCGCCGCGACAAAAACACTCACCTGCATATAGGCATCAGCAATGCTGCTGGTGACAATCCGGAAAAAAGCCGGATCAGCCATCCCCAGAGCAAAAAACAACGACAGCACCGCCGCCAGCTGAGCCAGCAAAAGCCAGGGGCCAGGGAAAACAGCCCCCGGTTCATAGCCACGCCTGAGGGTCTGCCACAAACGTAAAGCCTTTGCGACCATGTCAAAAATCCCTTACGAGCACGTTACGACGATTCACGTCATGATGATTCACGTTATGATGATTCACGTTACGATGATTCATGCTGTTGCGATGAACAGGATTGGTAGGTCTATGATCCATTACGCCCATGATCCATACGTCTATGATTCATATTTTATGATTCATATTTCTGTGACTCGCCGTGTTGTAATCCACGGTATTATGATCCACAGCGTTGTGATGAACGAACAATGCCTTGTGAAAAATTTTAACAAAACATGAAAATCTGAAAAACAACCCGAAAACCTTGACAAAACCGCACAATTAAAATCGCGAAAGCCCTATTAAAATCGTGAAAACCCTTGTAAACAGGCCATCTGAGCATCGGTAAACCGGAAAACTGACCGATATGAGAATCTGTACTGAATTTATTCTGTACTGAATTTATATTGCAATTAAGAATGCGTCTCAATAACACTTATTTAGACTCAGTATAAGACGCACTCTCTCTAAAAGGCAAGCTCTCTTTGAACCCAATGCGTAACGATACAGGAAAGCATTGCATCATCGTTACCAAAGCGGGATAGTCCATTTCGGGAGGCCGCCCACGGACGGTCATCTCGCCAACCCGGTCAGGTCCGGAAGGAAGCAGCCGTAACGAGTTTTGCCCGGGTCGTTGGTGCGGTCTCTCACCCCTTATTATTGATCTCATTGAGATGATGAATAAAGGTTATGATATGATTGACATGGTATCATCCTGTTCTCCTGAACTCTGCTGACAGGATGATCATTCCTTAAAAAAGCCACAGCTTTGGAATGATGTTCTTAAAAAAAATAGAACTGTATCCTTAAAAAATAAGAAACAGAAAACAAAATTAAGAAACAGAAAACAAAATACAGTAAGATACCAGAGATAAGAAACCGAGAGGTAAGGAACTCTGCATCCTCAATCATCACCCCCTTCCGGATCCGGCACATATCGGGTCCTGGCCCGCAAATACAGACCGGAGACCTTTGCGGATATGATCGGCCAGGATGTGCTGGTCAGAGTTTTGACCGCAGCCATAGAGCATGGGCGACTGGCTCATGCCTTTTTATTGACCGGGGTACGCGGGGTCGGCAAAACAACCACCGCCCGCATTTTAGCCCGGGCCCTGAATTGCGAGAGTCCCGAAGGTGAGGATGGTCCACGCATTGAGCCTTGTGGTCTGTGTGCCCATTGCCAGGATATTGCCCAGGGACGACATGTAGACGTCATTGAAATGGATGCCGCTTCCCGTACCGGGATTGATGATATTCGGGAGATTATTGAAAGTGCTCAGTACCGGCCAGTCTCAGCACGGCGCAAAGTCTATATCATTGACGAAGTGCATATGCTCTCCAAAAACGCCTTCAATGCTTTATTGAAAACGCTTGAAGAACCGCCACCCCATATTGTTTTTATTTTTGCAACCACCGAAATACGTAAAGTTCCGGTCACGGTCGTCTCCCGGTGTCAGCGGTTTGACTTGCGGCGGGTGGATATGGACCGTCTGGCCAGGCATTTATGTGATATTGCCGGGCGGGAAGGATTTACCCTGGCGGCCGAAGCATCAGCAATCCTGGCCCGGGCGGCTGAGGGATCGGTCCGGGATGGTCTTTCACTCTTAGATACGGCCATTTCCGGTGATGCCGGCACGGTGATTGATGCAGAAAATGTCCGGGATATCCTGGGTCTGACTGATGGCGGTATTCTGTTTGATCTGCTTGATCATATCATGGCTGGCCGACCCAAAGAGGTTTTGGAACTGTATCAGTCCCTCCTCAAAAACGGCAGTGACCCGGAGACTATTTTAGGGGATCTTCTGGAATCTGTGCATTGGCTCACCCGGCTCCGGGTCACCCCGGACATGAAAAAGCGGTCCGATATCGCGGAAGAAAAGATTCAACGGGGAGGAGAAATGGCCGCTAATCTGACCATACCAATCCTCAGCCGGGCCTGGCAAATCCTGCTCAAAGGATTTCAGGAAACCCGGATGTCTCCATCCCCGGCGATTGCAGCAGAAATGGCTCTCATTCGCCTGACATATGCTGCTGATATGCCGGATCCGGCAGCTTTGCTGCAGCAGATCACCGATGGCACAACCGGGCCTCACACTCCCCCAAAGCACCCAGTCCCGGACACGCATAGTGCTATCCCTGGAAACCAGAAGACTGAAAATAAAAAAACTGAGAATAAAAAAACGGCTGAACATCATTCACCATCAGCCGTAGCCATCCAACCGGCTGAACAACCGGTTGAACAACCAGGAACATCTCAGGGGCCAGAATCTAAAGCCCAAAAATCCACCCCCCAGGAGACTCCGGTCCCGGGCATACAAACAGAAAAAACCACCCTCTCCCGTCAACAGATTGAAGCCGACCCCCTGATTCAGAGCGTCCTCACCACATTCCCCGGATCACAAATCAAAGCCATCAACCCGGCATAATCCTGTGATACAAAACTTCCGGCCCGCTTTTTCATATCTCTTTCTATCCATCCTCCATCATGATTCATAAGGAATGACACCCAATGAAGAATATTTCTCAAATGCTGAAGCAAGCCCAACACATTCAGGAAAAAATGGCTGAAGCCCAAACCAAACTCAGTGAGATTGAAATCACCGGTGAGGCTGGCGGCGGCATGGTCGAAATCACCTTAAACGGCCAGGGTGTAGCCCGACGGGTGAAAATTGATCCGAGCCTGGCTTCCCCTGATGATGTTGAAATTTTAGAAGATCTGGTGACCGCTGCTCTCAATGATGCCCGCACCAGGCTGGAAGCGAAAATGGCTAAGGAAATGAGTGCCCTTACCGGCGGGGTTAATCTGCCATTCGGCATGAAGATGCCGTTTTAAGAATTGATGTTTTAAGGATTATGCCGTGACGATGGTTGGGATTCAGTGACAACTGACTCACTTGAGCATCTGATTGCTCTTTTTGCTGCTCTTCCGGGGTTGGGGCCACGTTCGGCGCGCCGGGCGGTTCTTCATTTGATCCGGCATCGTGAATCCCTGATGCCACAATTCACCCAAACCCTGAGGGAAGTTTCAGAGAAGCTCTCCTTTTGTCAACATTGCCATAACCTTGATACCGTTGATCCTTGTGCCATTTGTGCGGATCCGCAAAGGGAAGAAGCCCTTTTATGCGTGGTCGAGGATGTTGCGGATCTATGGGCCCTGGAACGGGCTGGAATCTTCAAAGGACGCTATCATGTTCTGGGCGGGGTTCTCTCAGCGATTGATGGAATCGGACCGGAAGATTTATATATTCCACAGCTGATTGCCCGTGTACGGTCAGCCGATATCCAGGAAGTGGTCCTGGCGACCAATGCGACTGTGGATGGTCAGACCACGGCTCATTATATTGCCGATCATCTGAGTGAGGCTGATATCACTGTATCGCGTCTGGCTCAGGGTCTGCCGGTGGGTGGCGAGCTGGATTATCTTGATGCCGGAACCCTGACGGCTGCTCTTAAGGCCCGCCGCCGTCTTTGAGTACGGCCAGAAAACACTGCCAGAAAATACATCCAGAAAGCGGGTCCAGAAAACACTGCCAGAACTGCCGCGTTGTTCCCCGGAAAAACCATGATCTTACCTCTGTGACTGGTGGGATCTGGTGACATTGAAAATCCCTATTCCCCCAATGATCCCGATATTTGATGCAACCGGGTCGATAATTTCCCATATATAGTTAGCATGTTGAAACCTTTTCGGAGCGGCGTATATGGCATATTCGAAGGGTGAATCAAAAGTTGAATAAGACATATTGGAGGAAGTAATGAGCTTACGCGCAGCCAAGGTTGGACCGATTGTTGGCCACACAACAGATATCAGTGCACGCATCTGGGTTCGTGCTGATTCTCAAACAGATACGAGCATTGGGCTTGATTCCGGGATACGAACGATTGGCGTGATCGCTGTCATTTCGAAGGATGGTGAGGAGTTGTACCCGAAGCCTTGCTACTACTTCCGCTTAAAACGTGAGTTTGACCGTAGCGGCACCATCAACCTTGGGAGCGACCAGGGCACAGACACATTAGTCCCCGATAGCCGCTATGTCGTTCGGGTTGGCACATTGCTGTTGGATGATCCGATTGACGACGATGAAGGGGTAGAATGGCAATATCTCCAGACTCGATTACCTGGACCAGAAGCATGGCTGGATGATCTTCTCAATCTTCCGCCAGAAAAGTCCGAAGCGAACTTTCGAACATTTCCTTCTGCTGACTCCGACTGGTCGCAGTTGGATTTTCTACTCGGCTCCTGCCGTTATCCGGGTCTGTTTTGGAAGACACGTGACTCTGATCGAATCTTTGCGCCAAAAGCATCAACTGTTCACATTAGCGATAGACGCTTACCTAAGCTACCAATGGAGCCATGGGCCACGTACTTTCGGAAAGCGCCTCTACTATTGTTTTGACTACGGTCACTATCCCTTCTTTGTCATCGACACACGCACCCAGCGGTATCTTGAAGGCGATAAGGGCGATCTCTCCGATAATCACATGCTGGGCAGGCCCACATTGTCCGGCAACCGACCCGGCCAATTGATGAGATTGCTCAATTGGCTTAAAGAGCAGCAGGAAACGCGAGGCGATGTTCCGAAGTTCATTGTGACGTCAAGTGTGTTTGTGCCTAACCGGATGTCAGCCCGCACTACTAAGAGTGATCGTGCAAAGGAAAAAAGCGACTCCTGGCCAGGTTTCCCCCAAACCCGCGAGGCCATTCTCTACTGGATCGTTGATCATAAAATTCAAAACGTCGTTTTTCTTTGCGGTGACATTCACTGTTCGAATGTTGCCGAAATAACATTTAGTGGTTCGGAAGTCGTGACTGGTTTGAGGGCATTCTCGGTTACGTCATCAGCCTTCTATTGGCCATTTCCATTCGCAGATGGTGAACCATCGGACTTTGTGCATGACTCAAAGGCCACGGATCAGCAGGATACCTTCACGTTCAAGGGCCCGAACGGCGACGAGATCAAGATGGACTACATCGCGCGTAACTTTACGCAAGAAAACAACTTCTGCCGAATATCCATATGTCATCGAAGCCAAAGCCAGTTGCGCGTTCGCGTCTATGATAAGGACGGAAATATCATCAAAGAACATGACGACAAGGGCAATGAGGAGGTTCTTGATACAGTTCTAAATCTTGCGCCATGGTAAATAATTTTCGATAAATCAATCCGAGGGTAAACACCGCCACAGATTGGTCCGTGGCAGCCAACTGATTTCAGGCGTCGTTGCGAAGTGGTCTTTATCCCGTATTCTGGCTGGTAGCCATCGCCGTGGTTTCCTTCGGCGTATCTTGGCTGGCCAAGGGCGAATGGCTCTTGTGGAATATCAACGAGTAAGGCGAATGTTGCGGCTCCGTCTCGCCTCATTCCTCAGCGAACTGGTTGGATCGACGTCCCAAACAGGCTCCAACCTCTCAGTTCCGGGCTTAAGTGACAAATCCGGGTTCAAACCTTGTACCCATTTAAGATCCGGTATCATTGAAAACCCGGATAATCTGAGACCTACCGCCCGGCAGAGATCATATCTGTCTGAGAATCCTCCTCATGAGGACCCTCATGCTGAAAATCAACCACATCACCAACCGATAAGCTGGCCGGTGATTCCACATCCAGACTAACGATCTTCTGGCCACGATGATCAATTTTTTTCCGTGATGTTTCAATCTCATCAATAACAGTATCGGCTTGGTTAAAATGCTTGCGCAACCTCCCGATACGTTCATCGATACGTCTGACATCATCCAGCAATATGCTGACCTCTTTTTGGATTCGTCCGGCTTGTTCACGCATCCGCTGGTCCCGGATAATCGCCCGCATGGTCCCGATAACCGCCCAGAATGTGGTTGGTGAAACGATGAGGACTCTTTTTTTGCGGGCTTCTTCGGCCAGGATCGGGTGATGGGCATGAATTTCAGAATAAATTGCTTCGCTTGGCACAAACATAAGAGCAAACTCAGCCGTTTCCCCGGAAATAATATATTTTTCAGCAATCGCGTTGATATGCCTTTTAATATTAGCGGTAAATGCCTTGCAGTGATCCTTGTACGCCACAGGATCAACATGGGGAGAAATCAGGCCCCGATAGGCCTCAAGAGGGAATTTGGCATCAATCACCACCGGTCCGGTGGGTGGCGGTATTTTAAGCAGACAATCAGGCCGCTTGCCGTTGCTCAGCACCGCCTGAAAATCATGATAATCAAGGGGGAGTTGATCACGGATGATATCTTCCAGACGTTCTTCCCCAAACCGACCCCGTGCTTGTTTATTGGACAGAATATCCTGTAGATCGACCACTTGTTTTGACAGATTGGTGATCGTGCTCTGGGCAGCATCAATAACCGCCAGACGCTCGCACAGGGAACTGAGCTGGCTCTCATTTTTTTCGGCATTTTTAGAAAGACTTTCGCCAACCCGCGCGGTCACAGCATCCAGACGCTCATAGAGTGTACGCCCCAATTCCTTTTCCTGGCTCCGGAGCTGTTCACTCAACTGCTGGTGAAGTGATTCCTGAGACCGGGAAAGACTATCCAGGCCGTTGCGGACATCATGCAGATTGACCTGACGGCCTCGCCAGACCCCCATAGCAAAAACCAATGCTGCACATGCTATAGCGGCGATGATGATAACAACCCAGATCACATCGGGAGACATTGCTTTATGTGATTCCTCAAATGATTCTTCTGTTAATAATTACGTCTGCCAATAACATACGTCTGCCGATTATATGATAGATATCACGGATTGTATGATGAATGATAAAAATCACTATAATGCAACAATGCTCTGCGGGAGTATGGATGCACTGATCATGGGTAAAACATGATAGCCCACCACAATCATTGGATCAAAACCCGGCCTGTCGGCCCGGATCATCGCCTTGTTGCGCCTTCGCGCCGGGATATTCTCCGGAGGATGATCGGCTATGGGATCATAGCTCCGGCAATGGTCGCCCCCCTGATTGCTGGTCTGTCTGCACTATCAGGGTCGCCATACCAGAAACGCACAGCCAATGCCACCAATCAGACCGTCAGAAACGATGTGCTCTCTCAAACACCCGATACATACCCGCTGCCTTTTGGCTATCATGATCAGGAAAACGGCCAACCACCGGCTGGTTTTTTTAAGCTGGACTATCTGAACGTAATCGAACAGGCTTTACCTCAATCCGCACAGCTGAGGGGGGGTAATCTGGCCAGACAAGCCCAAAACATCCATCACTGGCTGAACCATGCGCCCTATCGTCCAGAACCCGTAAAACGAACCCTGTCACAGCCCCGACAGTCGCCCCGATGGTTCCTGGAACACGGGGGGGATAGCGAAGATCATGCCTTTATGCGTTATCTGGCATTTTTGCATCTTGGCTTTCATCCTGAACGCCTGCGCATTTTGACCCTGGCATTACCATCCAGCCGCCGCCCCACTCCGGATCGGCACCTCCATGCTGTATTATGTGTGTATGGCCAGGGCGACATTCTGGTTTTTGACCCTCTCTATCCGGATCCCTATTCCCATCAGAATGCCTTTGGGTACCGGCCTCTATCCATGTTCAATCACCGATGCCAATGGCTCTGTCAACCGCAAGCCGTTTAACATGGATTATGCTTGCAAATACGAAAGCACAAGAAGATAGTGATGGTCATAGTTTTCAGCTTCCCGCATCCTTGCCTGAGAAAAAAGTAAACTCTTTGCTGATCGCCTATCGAAACAATAGCGTATAGAAACAGGGACGGAGATGACTGAAGCTGCAACAAGACAACCTCTTCATCATCTCAATCTGTTTCTGCTGATCATGCGATGCGCCTGACCGGGTCTCATGACGATACATCCTCTCTTAATTGCTCCTCATCCTGCTCTCAAGACCGATTGCACCCCGGTTGACCGGGTTGATGATGCGGTGCGCCACCTGATGGATGATCTTCTCGACAGCATGCGTCAGGCCGATAATGGCATTGGTCTGGCAGCACCACAAATCGGCATCACCCGCCGGGTGGTGGTGATTGATCTGCATCAGGGGGAACAGCCGGATGCCATTTTGAAAATGGCCAATCCTGAGATTATCTGGTCATCTGATGAGCAGGCCATTCACGAGGAAGGATGCTTATCAATCCCCGATTACTATGCTGATATTGAACGACCAGCAAGGGTCCGGGTTGCCTATCAGGACCAGACCGGCCAGCACCGGGAAACCGAAGCCAGCGACTATCTGGCGGTTTGTCTGCAACATGAAATTGATCACTTAAACGGGATCTTATTTATTGATCATCTCTCATCGCTTAAGCGTAATATTGCTTTGCGTAAAATGCACAAGCTGAAAAAATCAGCCGCATTACGTCAACAAACCAAAGAGTAACCAGCCAGACGGTCAGGGTCTTTTCTCTGGTCGTTTTTGATGATGCTTTTTGTCTGATTTTTTGGCTCATTTGATGCTTTTTACCTGATGCTTTTTACCTGATGACAGAGATCACAATACCGACAGCTTATGCGTATTGCTTATTTTGGAACCCCTGATTTTGCCATCCCGGGCCTGGCCACCTTATTGGCTGATGGTCACGAGATTGTCACTGTTTATACCCAGCCACCCCGACCGGCCGGACGGGGTAAGAAGCTCCGTTCTTCAGCCGTTCAGGATTTTGCCGATCAGCACGGCATCCCGGTCCGGACACCGGCCAATCTGAGAGAATCATCGGTTCAGGATCGTTTACGTTCCCTCAATCCTGAGGTGGCTGTGGTTGCCGCCTATGGTTTGATTTTACCGCCTGCCCTGCTCAGTATTCCAACCTTTGGCTGTTTGAATATTCACGCATCCTTGTTGCCGCGATGGCGTGGTGCAGCCCCGGTTGAACGGGCCATTCTGGCCGGTGATCACACAACCGGCATCACCATCATGCAAATGGAATCCGGCCTTGATACCGGCCCCGTCCGGTTGGCTGAACCGGTTCCTTTGAGCAATTCTGAAACAGCCGCCAGCCTGAAGGAGCATCTGGCCATATTGGGGGGCCAGATGATCAGCAACGTGGTTGCCGGACTGAAAGCCGGCCATTTCCCAGCGCGACCACAACCTGATTGCGGAGTCACCTATGCGCATAAATTAGACAAAGCCGAAGGTCATCTGGATTGGTCGCAACCAGCAAATGCTCTGGAAAGACGCATCCGGGCTTTCTCTCCCCGACCAGGAGCATGGTGTGATGTTCCCTCAACCAGAGGATCTGAGACAATCAGAATTCTGGAAGCTGAAGTTCTCTCTCAGACCAGTGATGCATTGGCGGGGACCATTCTTGATCAGCATCTGGGTATTGCCTGTGGAGAAGGATGCCTCAGGATCCGGCGCGCTCAACGCCCGGGTAAACGCCCCCTTGATACCGATGAACTCTTGCGCGGCTGGTCACTACCGGTCGGGACACGTCTTGGATAGACAACATATTGGATACGCTGCGTGCCGCGTTATAAACTGGTCATTGAATATGATGGGAGTCCCTTTGTTGGCTGGCAGCGCCAGGATAACGGGGTGTCGGTCCAGGAAGTCTTAGAGACCGCAGCACAGAAATTTTGCGGTGCCCCGGTCGCGTTTTTTGCCGCCGGGCGAACCGATGCCGGTGTCCATGCCCTGGGCCAGGTGGCCCATATTGACTTACCAACAGCCACCCGGGAAACCACGATCTGTAACGCCATCAACCATCATCTCGGCAATCATCAGGTGGCGGTATTGCATGCTGAGATGACCGATGACGATTTTGATGCACGCTTTTCTGCGCGTCAGCGCGCATATCGTTATCGCATCATCAATCGGCGTGCCCCCCTGACTGTTGAGGCCGGGCGGGCCTGGCAGGTTGCATCACCTCTGGATATTCAGGCCATGCAGGCAGGGGCGGATTTGCTTATTGGCTCCCATGATTTTACATCCTTCCGATCCGCTCATTGTACCGCTCGTTCCCCTCTCAAAACTCTGGATCATCTGGAAGTCACCGGCAAGGGTGACATCATCCATATCGAGGTACGTGCCCGTTCTTTTATGCATCATCAGGTCCGTATCATCGCCGGAACCCTCAGACAAGTCGGGGAAGGAAAATGGCAGATTGCGGATATCGGAAAAGCCCTGGCGGCCCGTGACCGGTCAGCAGCCGGACCAACCGCACCACCCCAGGGACTCTATTTTCTTGAGGTTGTTTACTAATCAGTCCGTTCCCTGGCCCGGATGTTATCCGTCACCTGCAATCCCCGGCTCATGGTTTAAGATCGAAAAAATTCTCAAGAAAACAGCCATAAACAGCGGTCAGAGAATCAATATCACGGAGTGAAACCTGCTCATCAACCTGATGCATACTCGAACCAACCAGACCGAATTCAACAACCGGGCAATAGGCCTGAATAAAGCGCGCATCGGAAGTCCCCCCTGCAGTCCCGCGTTGGGGGGTCTCACCCGTGATGCTGACGATTGCCTGGGTCAATAAATCACATAAATGGCCCGGAGAGGAAAGAAACGATTCCCCGCTGGTGAGGATATCCAGCTGGTAACTCTTCAGCGATTGCGCACAGCGTTTTTTCAGCCATTCTTGTAAAGAGGCACTGCTATGCTGATCATTGAACCGGATATTGATATGCGCCACCGCTTCGGCCGGGATCACATTACTGGCCTGATTACCAACATCAACCGAGGTAATCTGAAGGCGTGATGGTTCAAAATATTCACTGCCATGGTCAAGGACAGCCACCATCAGATCATTCAAAAAATTGATCAATTCAGGAATCGGGTTATGCGCCCGTTCAGGATAGGCCACATGACCCTGAACACCACGCACGGTCAGACGGGTATTCAGACTGCCCCGCCGTCCGACTTTGACCATATCGCCAAGGGTATGGATATTGGTCGGTTCACCAACCAGACAGCCATCAAACCGCTCACCGGAATCAGCCAGTTTGCTCAGTGCTCTGGCCGTACCGTTGACGGCCCGGCCCTCCTCATCAGTGGTGAGAAGCAGGCTGATGGTCCCGGTAAATGTCTCCCCATAACGGTCAAGAAAGTCTCCAACAGCAGCCATAAAGCACGCAACCGCCGTTTTCATATCACAGGCCCCACGCCCATAAAGAATGCCGTCTTCGATATCAGCAGCAAAGGGCGGATGCCGCCAATCAGCCTCATTACCAGGCGGCACAACATCCAGATGACCGGAAAAACACAGATGCTTTCCCGGTTTCCCGTCACGACGGGCATAAAAATTATGGACTTGCTCCCCGGCGTAGCTCCCCCGTGATTCGGTGAATATCATATCCCGGCAGGAAAACCCCCATGGTTCCAGAGATGCGCGCACAACATCCATTGCCCCGGCTGCTTGCGGGGTTATGCTGGGGCAACGAATCAATGACTGTGCCAATTCAGTGGCAGTGCTTTTCGCCATCCGTCCTCTGGCCGTATCAATGCGGTAAAGAAAAACAAGCGACCAATAAACAGGCCATCAAAAGAGCCAACAGCGACCCGGCTGGAGAACTATGCCCGCAAGAGATCATTGATTGAGGTTTTTTTCCGGGTTTTTTCATCGACTTGTTTGACAATCACCGCACAATACAAGCCCGGACCCGGCGAACCATCGGCAAGGGGTCGGCCCGGCAACGTCCCCGGGACAACCACCGAATAAGCCGGGACTCGTCCATAGCTGATCTCACCGCTGGCCCGGTCAATGATCTTGGTTGATGCACCGATATAGACCCCCATAGAAATGACACTGCCTGTCTCAACAATGACTCCCTCGGCAATTTCCGAACGCGCACCAATGAAGCAATCATCCTCAATAATGACCGGAGCCGCCTGCAAAGGTTCCAAAACGCCACCAATGCCCGCCCCACCGGAAATATGGCAATCGCGGCCAATTTGAGCACAAGAACCCACAGTCGCCCAGGTATCAATCATCGATCCCCGGTCAACATAAGCCCCGATATTGACAAAGCAAGGCATCAAAACCACGCCTTGAGCCACATGGGAAGCATAACGTACCGTTGCCGGCGGAACAGCCCGGTAGCCAGCTTTTTTCCAATGATCTTCCGACCAACCAACCGATTTGGGGGCAACTTTATCATACCAACCGCTCGGTCCGGTTACCGGGCCAGGATGCTCATGATCACATGGCCCGCCACCCATCAGACGATTGGCATTCAAACGAAAAGAAAGCAGAACAGCCTTCTTCAGCCATTCATGGACATGCCAACGGCCATCGATTTTCTCAGCCACCCGCAACGCCCCGGAATCCAGACCCTCCAGACAGTGATCAACCGCCTGGCGTACTGGGGTATCGGTTTGCGGTGTGATCTCGCTCCGCTGTTCCCAGGCAGCGTTGATGATGGCTTTTAAATCATCATCGGAATCATCATCGAAATCATGCTGTAACTCATGGTGAGACATAGAAAAATCCAGGAACAATCCAAAATCTGAACAACGAAAAGTCCGAAAAAACCAAAAAAACCAGCACAGCTTATGGCCGGGCAATCTGCGCCAGATAGACCCGCCTGTCAACGGCAAGCCGAAAGCGGTGATCAGCCAATCGCTGTCATAGGATGCTGAGCGATCCCCCGGGATTGATCTGTCATCATGCGGCAATCCGGGGCCAATATGTCAGGGGCTGAGTGCATCCTGCCTCTGGAGCAACGCCTCAATCCAACCGGTTAAATTATCGGTGATATGATCGATTCGTTGTCCTTCTGCCTGCTCACCCACCGCATGGATATGGTTACGCACCCAGACTGTCATCATGCCAAGATCAGAGGCCGGAGCAAGATTACGCGGGATATCTTCAAAAAAAATACTCCGCGATGGATCAATATCATACAATTTCAGTAATCGCCGATACGGCTGGGGATCCGGCTTTGGTTGATAATCGGCCAGAATAATATCAAAAACCCCGGAAAACGACTCCCGTAAACCAAGCTGTGCCAATAACTTGTCTGCGTAAGAAGCCGACCCATTGGTGAAAATAAATTTGCGTCCGGGCAACCGGGATAACGCCCGGGCCAGACAAGGGGCTTCAGGAATAACCGAAAAATCAATATCATGGACATAATCAAGAAAAACCAGCGGATCAGAGCCATGATGAAGCATCAAGCCACGTAATGTTGTCCCGTAACGATGGAAATACTCTTTTTGCAGACGTCTGGCTTCATCAGATGGCAGACCAAGTTCGCGCTCGATATAGCGGCACATACGCGCATCAATCTGCGGAAAAATATCACTCTCAGCAGGATACAGAGTGTTATCAAGATCAAACACCCAGGAATCAATATGAGAAAGGGTTGACATAGCACAAACAACACGCATCAAAAGACAGGCAGAAAAAGCCGGGAAGATACAAACAGAATCAACCGAAAATGACCCGGGAAAAAGATTATATCAACGCCATTTCTTGGGATAATATGGCAGAAACAAAAGGCAGAAACAAAAATATTCCCTCAACCATAAAACAACCCTCCCCGGCTGCCTTGCCTGTCAGAAGGGCCAGAGAGATCAGAAGAGTGGGAGTGGCCAGAGGAGTGTCGCTCTCAGGCAACATATATTTTAACGGTATAAAATCTTGGTGGCATAAAATTTAACAGTATAAAATCTTAGTGGCATAAAATCTTGGTGGCATAAAATTTAACAGTATAAAATCAGCACTTAGTCTGTATGGCCAATTCCGAACTTCCCGTCCCCGACCCGCAATGAGCCACATTCCCAAAAAACCCAATGATAATGCCCCGTTCGATGGCACCCAATACGATGATAGTATGGTGCAAACTGTTTTATGCGGCCTGGGTGCTCATACCCTGGCTCTGGATCATGAGGCCGGCCTGATCTGGGCTGACCCGGCATTGGAACCATTGTGTCCGGCTCTGGCGGATGATGATGTACGCGCAGATTTGCGCGGCCGGATTCAACAGCTCAAAGAAGATAAACCCGCCCAACGCATGACGCTTGGCCCCGACAGCACAAAAACATCCCGTCACTGGGATTTGGATCTGCTTTCCTGGACACCGCCTGCCGATACCAAAAGCCGTATTGCTGCGGTTGCTTTTTGCCGGGATTCTTCCCTGGAATATACTCTGCAGCTGGCACTCATGGAATCACGCCAACGCTATAAAGATCTGGTTGAATCCTCCAGTGATTTCACCTGGGAATGCAATTCAGACGGGGAATTCATCTTCGTTTCACCGGGCGGGGCCTGGGGGTATTCTGCCGATGAACTGATTGGAAAGCATAGTGATCGCCTGCTTCTGGAACAGGAGGAAGGAACAGTTTCCCCTTTTGCAACCCGTCAACCGATTGAAAACAGGGAAATTTGGTTACGCTCTAAAAAGGGCCAGGATATTTGCACCCTGGTCGCTTGTGTCCCGCTTTATCGTGATGATAATCAATGGCGTGGTGCCCGTGGTCTGTGTCGTGATGTGACCGCCTTGCGGGAACGGGAGCGCGAACTCAACCAGGCCCGCCAGCGGGATTTATTACTGGCCTATATTGTCCGGGCCATCCGTGATGTCGCCAACCCCAAAGACATGCTGAATGCCGCCGTTGCTGTGAGTGCCAAAGGCCTGTCCGCACAAGCCTGCCGTTTGTATCGCTATCATCATGATGGTCACTGGTATTGTGCTGCCGAATATGGTGATGTACCGGCTGATCACAGCATCCTTGAAGCGCATCTGAATGATCCGGGGACTCTCATTCTCCCTGATGCTGTCGCTCACCGGCCGGTTGCCTTAAAAACCCAGTATCAGAGCATGATCAACGGTGCTCTGGCTTTATGGAGACGCGATGATAAAAACTGGCAGGAAGACGAACTGGATATCGCCGGGGAGATTGCCAACCAGCTGGGAATCGCCATCCAACAAGCAGATCATCACCAGAATTTAGAGCGATTATCCACCCGCGATCCTCTCACTGATTTATATAATCGCCGGGCATTCATGGATATCATGGAACGGCGGATTGCCCATGCCCGCCGGACCCGTCACCCTGGTGCTTTGTGTTATATCGATTTTGATAATTTCAAAATCGTCAATGACTCACGGGGACACCAGGATGGGGATGCAGCGTTAATCCGGTTGGCGCATCTGCTGACAGAGCAAACCCGGGCCAATGATCTGGTCGCCCGGCTGGGTGGTGATGAATTCGCTCTGTGGCTGGAGGAAACCGATGAAAAGGGCGCAAAAGCCAGCATACATAAATTGCTGGCTCATTCCGGTTGTCTGTCCTCTTTTTCCGGATCCCCTGATAAACCTCTGGGTCTTTCGGTTGGTGTCGCGATTTACCACCCTCATTCACAGGAAAGCCTTCAATCATTGTTGCAACGGGCCGATGAAGCAATGTACCACGTTAAAAAACAGACCAAGGGGAATTTTACCCTTGCCCCTCCTTACAGGAAGTAATTGAGCATTCCCGTCAATTCCTTCGTCAACAAATCCGGTCCCGTACTATGAAAACCGGTCAAAACAGCGATAAAAACAACGGTGGCTGAGAACAGCGATATTGTCATCGGGTTGCTGCAATCCCTCACCAGAGGTGAGCCGCTCAGCTATAGTGATGAAAAACGTCTGGCCGGTCACAAAGATAGCCGGATTCGCCGTCATCTGGCTTCCCGGTCTGATGCGCGGCCGGAAATTCTCTATTATCTGGCCGGAGATTCAGATAGCACTGTGCGATGCCAAATTGCCGCCAATAAAAATGCACCGCAGCATGCCGATATTCTGCTGGCTCAGGATCATGATGTCGATGTGCGCTCTGGATTGGCACTGAAAATTGGCCGCCTGGCACCAGATTTAGCAGATACCGAATCGGACCGTCTGGCTGAACTCACCATTAAAGCCCTGGAGATTCTGGCGCGTGACGAAATTGTTAAGGTCCGCAAAATTCTCGCTGAAACCTTAAAAGACGTAGCCAACGCCCCGCCGCATATCGTGCGCCGTCTGGCTGAAGATCCGGAGCTGGAAGTTTGTGCGCCGGTTTTGCGGTATTCCCCCCTGCTGGATGATGATGATCTTCTGGAGATTGTCTTCAGCAACCCGGTCAACGGGGCATTGACAGCAATTTCCAGGCGCAACCAGTTACCCGAGACCATCTGTGACGCCATTGTTGATGTCGGCCAGCGTGATGCCATCACGGCTTTGCTGGCCAATAAGAGTGCGCAAATCCGGGAAAAAACCCTTGATCACATTATCAATCAGGCCCCCGGCAATCAGGAATGGCACGAACCTCTGGCCCGGCGCCCCGGCTTAAGCACCAAAGCAGCCCGTAAAATCTCAACTTTTTTAGCCGATTCATTGCTCGATACAATGCGTCTTCGAACCGATTTTAAACCGGAAACACTGGATGCGGTAGAGAATGAATTCCGCCGCCGGCTGGCAGTCAATGCCACCACCACTGAGAACGAGGACCCGGATGCTGAAACAGCCGGTGACGATCAACCCTCTTTTGAAGAATCCCTTTCCAAAGCCCGCCAGCTCGACCAATCAGGGGCACTTTCTGAAGGTACCATTCAGCAATCGATCGAAAAAGGACAAAACCATTTTGTCCTGGCAGCCCTGGCAATCAAAACCGCCCTGGCACCGGAATTGATCCGCCAGATTTTTGATTCGAAAAATCCTCAGGGTATTGTTGCGCTCCTGCGTAAAGCGCAAATCGGCGAACGCCTGACCCGCCTCATTCAAAGGAAGGTCGCCCAGATACCGCCCAGGGATATCATTGATCCGGAAACCAACCCGATGAGAGAAGAAGATGTTGAATGGCAAATCGGCCTGTTCAGGGAAATGTTTTCCACAAAAGGCCCGAAAAAATCCGGTGATAAAAAACAATCAGACCAAAAAACCGACGGCATCTATGATCCACAATGGTCACGGGAAACAACAGACCCGGCCTTAAACGAATTAGACTGGGAACGACAACCCAGAACCGATGACCCCAAAAACCAGAAAGACAGCTCTCTTGAACCCGAATGGGCCAAAACACAAAGACCCGATGACAGCAAACAATCATCCCAACCCGTTGAGCCTGACTGGGCCACTGATGACTGAATCTGAATTAAGAATTCAAATCAATATAATGCCTGAGAGAATGCGGCCTGAGACAATGTGGCCTGAGACAATGAGGTCTCAGGAAAATGCGGTCTTAAGAGAATTCTTCCAGGCCCCGGATCAAAACCCTAACGCCGCCGGATCATCGTGCCGGCGCCATGTTCAGTGAATAATTCAATCAGCAACGCATGCGGGACCCGGCCATTGAGAATAACCGCCGCCTCAACCCCACCTTGCACAGCCATAATACAGGTCTCAATCTTAGGAAGCATCCCGCCTTTAATGGTCCCCTCAGCAATCAGTTGCCGTGCATCCCGGACCGACAACTCGGTTAACAGATTGCCATCCTGGTCAAGAATCCCCTCAACATCAGTGAGCAGAAACAACCGCTTTGCAGTCACCGCCTCAGCAATCGACCCGGCAGCGGTATCAGCGTTAATGTTGTAGGTTTGCTGCTGGTCCCCAACCCCAATCGGCGCAATAACCGGAATAAGATCTGATTCTTTGAGAAGATTCAAAATATGCGGATTGACCTGTGTAGGTTCACCAACAAAACCAAGATCAAGAACATTTTCAATATTGGAATCTTCATCACGAACCCGGCGGGTCAATTTTTGCGCCAAAATCAGACCACCATCTTTTCCCGAAAGACCAACCGCATTCCCCCCCGCACATTGAATATTCCAGACGATGTCTTTGTTAATGGCCCCGGATAAAACCATCTCAACAATATCAACTGTTTCAGCATCGGTAACCCGCAACCCATCAACAAAGCGGCTCTTGATTTTAAGCCTCTCAAGCATATGACCGATCTGCGGTCCCCCGCCATGCACCACCACCGGATTGATACCGACTTGCTTCAAAAGAACGATATCGGTGGCAAATAAACGTGCTAAATCGGCTTCTCCCATCGCCGAGCCACCAAATTTGATCACGAAGGAAGAACCCGAATAACGCCGCATATACGGCAAGGCCTGGGACAATGTATCGGCTTGCTCCAGCCATTGATCCCGGTTGGCTTGATTGATCTTAACCATGATACCGATTGAGAGAATGATCTTGATTGAGAAAACAGACAGTGAGGTGCCGATGATTGACAGGCCCATTTCCACAAGCATCTGAACAGAGGAAAAAGCCCGGCCAGGCAAAAAGAGCCGCAAAAATCAACCGACCCCCCCTGGCCGCATACTGCTGATGGGGTTGCTTGTGAGTATTCATGGATTTTCTTTTTGAAAAAGTATCTTTTCCTGAAAAATTATCTTTTTTGAAAAGTGTCTCTTAAAAATTGTTTCAGGGTTCGGCAAAACTGAATATACCCATATTGACATTGGTGATAAATAAAGTGAACCATGAAGAAATCAATGATCAGATCATGTTGCTTTTGAGAAAACGTGTTGCTTTTGAGAGAACGTGTTGCTTTTGAGAAAAAATATGTTTGAACAAAAAACCTCAAAATATCTGGGCAAAAACATTCTCAATGACTAAATAAGGCTCAGTAAGTCAGTAAGTCAGTAAGTCAGTAACTCAGTAAGAAAAAAGATCAGGTAAGGAAAGAACACAGCAAAATCAGATCTGGCTCAGGGTGACGGGTCACCTCTGGGACATTTCATCTCTGGAACGTTTCATCTCTGGGACGTTGCGCCTGCGCCATCTTAGATACAAGACCGTTTCATAGACATAAGTTCATAGACACAAGACCATTTTAAGCCATTTTAATGATATGTTTTGGGTTTTATTCGTTTGAACGTTTATTCATCTTAAACCTTTTATTCATTTTAAAAAAGAGGGTCCAGTATGAGTGAAGCCGCCACTGACAGACGTCCTGACTCTATCGGGAACGGAGCTTCGGCCACACATTTTTTTCATGCCACGTCATCTGAGGATGACCGGGCATCTCTGTTATCTGATTGTCAGGCCAGTCTGGAGCCGGTCAATGCTGTGATCCATACTGCCCGGAAAACCATTCAGGCGTTGGTCATCGGGAATAACGGGAAAATTGACCCCAACGCCTTAGAACAAAACCAATATGCGGTTCATGGTCTGGCCTGGCTGGAAACCTATGGCTGTGCCCTGCGCGAAATGGATGCCTGGGCACGTCGGCTCTATGAAAACGGAACATTCGGGACTCTCGAATCCCTTATTCTGCGCTGTAGTTTTGGCGAGTATCTGGCCCAGATCAAGGGCGGCATTATGATGAGCCAAAGTGAGGTGATCCGGCTGGCGGATATGGGTCTGGGTGCGAATCAATGGGCTGCGTTGGAGAGCCCTCCTGTCTGTGCTCTGATTGCATCAGGAACTGCGGTTTCGACCCGCCTGCGCCTTGCCGAAGCGATTGCCGGGGGGGCATTCGGCAATCCCGGGCTGGGGGATGAAACTCTGGATATGATCCGGGATCAATTCCACCGCCTGAGTGATGAAGAAATTCTTCCCCAGGCCCATGAATGGCATCTTGCCGACCAGCTCATTCCCCTGGATATGATTGAAAAAATGGCTGATCTTGGTGTTTTCGGTTTGGCTATTCCGGAAGAATATGGTGGCCTGGGTATGGGTAAAGTGGCCATGTGCGTGGTAACAGAAGAATTATCGCGGGGGTTTCTGGCCGCTGGCTCCCTGGGAACACGGGCTGAAATTGCCGCTGAACTGATCCGTCTTGGCGGGACTGAGGACCAAAAAACCACATGGCTGCCCCGTATCGCATCAGGAGAGATTTTAACCACCGCCGTCTTTACCGAACCCAATACCGGTTCTGATCTGGGTTCCTTATCAACCCGGGCCCAGAAAGAGGGTGATGACTATGTGATCACGGGAGCCAAAACATGGATTACGCATGGCGCACGCTCCGATCTGATGACGGTCCTGGCCCGCACTGACTCGAATGAAAAAGGATATCGCGGCCTGAGTATGTTTCTGGCTGAAAAACCCCGTGGAACCGATGAAGACCCCTTCCCGGCCCCTGGTATGAGTGGTGGCGAAATTGAGGTTCTGGGATATCGGGGAATGAAAGAATACGAAATTGCCTTTGATCAATTCCGCGTCCCGGAAACCAATTTATTGGGCCATGTCGAGGGACAAGGGTTTAAACAACTGATGGAAACATTCGAATCGGCGCGTATTCAGACAGCAGCCCGGGCGGTCGGAGTTGCTCAGAATGCTCTGGAAATCGGTCTGCGCTATGCTCAGGAACGACGCCAGTTCGGAAAAGCGATTGTTGAATTCCCGCGGATTGCTGCCAAACTCGCCTGGATGGCCGTAGAAACCATGATTGCCCGCCAGCTGACATATTTCTCAGCACGTGAAAAAGACTCCGAAAGACGCTGTGATATTGAGGCCGGGATGGCCAAGCTGCTGGCGGCCCGGGTTGCCTGGTGCAATGCCGATAGTGCCCTGCAAATTCATGGTGGCAATGGCTATGCTCTGGAATACCCAATCAGCCGGGTTCTCTGTGATGCCCGCATTTTGAATATTTTTGAAGGGGCGGCAGAAATTCAGGCCCAGGTGGTTGCGCGTGGCCTTGTGACCCGCTAACTCAAGAACCCGCTCATTGAACTGTCATTCAGGCGTTTGTATAATCATGCAAACTTTTCTCGGCATTCTTCTTGCCCTGGCAATGGCTGCCACCGTAATCTCTCTGATGGCCGGCCTGACATCAATGGGCAAACCGGCCAAAGCCGGAAAAGCCGACAGCAATATCTGGATGCGTCGTCGGGTTGGATTCCAATTTCTGGCGTTGGTTATTCTGGCTGTATTATTTTTCCTCTACCAATAAAATTGACCAATTCAATATTTACCAATCAATGTATTTACCAATCAATAAGGTCTGATCTTCTGGTGGTTAAACTGGATAAAATTTATACGCGAGGCGGTGATCACGGGGACACGTCTCTTGGTGATGGCAGTCGGGTTAAAAAATATGTCCCACGGGTTGAGGCTTATGGAACGGTCGATGAAGCCAATGCGGTGATCGGTCTGGCCCGGCTCCACACCCAGGCAGAGACTGACGCCATGCTGGAGCGGATTCAAAATGATCTCTTTGATCTTGGGGCTGATTTATGTGTCCCGGAAAGTGACGGTAAAAAATCAGCCACAGCCTTACGCATCAATGCGCAACAGGTCAAACGTCTGGAAACAGAAATCGACACTCTTAATGAGTGTTTGTCCCCGCTTACGTCATTCATTCTGCCCGGTGGAACACCGGCATCATCCTATCTGCATATGGCCCGTACAATAACCCGGAGAGCCGAGCGCAATGCGATTGCATTGGCCGAACAGGAGGCTGTCAATCCCCAGGCAGTGATGTATCTGAACCGACTCTCTGATCATTTATTTGTCCTGGCGCGTCACTTAAATGATAACGGCAAACAAGATGTCCTCTGGACTCCGGGGGCCAATCGTTAGAATCCGTAAAAAGCAGAATCCATTGAGGAGAACGTGATGAAACTTCTGGTCGCCGTCAAAAGGGTGATTGATTACAATATCCGGGTACGGGTCAAAACGGATCGTACAGGTGTTGAGACAGAAAATGTCAAGATGTCGATGAATCCGTTCGATGAAATCGCGGTTGAGGAAGCAGTCCGCCTCAAAGAAGCCGGTATTGCCAGCGATATTGTTGCCGTTTCCATTGGTCCGCGCCCGTGTCAGGAGACCATCCGTACCGCCCTGGCTATCGGGGCAGACCGGGGCATCCATGTCGAGGCTGGTGCCGATATTGAACCCTTATCGGTTGCCCATATTCTCAAAACTCTGGTTGAGCGGGAAACGCCAAATCTGGTCATTCTTGGCAAGCAAGCCATTGATGATGACAGCAATCAAACCGGCCAGATGCTGGCCGCCTTGCTGGGATGGTCACAAGGAACATTTGCCTCAAAACTGACGATGACAGATGGCTATGCTGAGGTAACCCGGGAAATTGATGGCGGCTTACAGACCCTGCGTTTGAAAACACCGGCTGTGGTGACCACTGATTTACGGCTCAATGAACCGCGTTATGCTTCTTTGCCCAATATCATGAAGGCTAAAAAGAAACCCCTTGAGACCATCACCCCTGCCGATCTGGGTGTTGACCCGACACCCCGCCTGCAGATCCTGCAAGTGGATGAACCCCCGCCCCGTGCACCCGGTATCATGGTCGCCGATATTGATCAGCTGGTTGATAAATTGCGCAATGAAGCCAAAGTTATTCCCTGAAACTCTCTCATTTCGTGAATGGATTGCATCACGCTTATTCCTCATCCCTTTACTTAATCTCTTTACTTAATCCCTTTACTTAAAGGAGACGCCTGCCCCTATGTCTATTCTTTTGATCGCTGAACATGATCATAACAGCTTACGTCCGGTCACATTGAACACAGTATCATGCGCTTTAAAGATGGGGGATGATCTGCATGTCCTGATAGCCGGAAATGCTTGCGCTGATGCAGCCAAGACGGCAGCAGCTATTCCGGGGGTGACCAAAGTTCTACAGGCTGAAGATCCTGTATTCACGCATCATCTGGCTGAAACAATGGCACCGCTGGTTGTCGGAATGGCTGAAGGATACAGCCATATTCTGGCACCCGCATCGACGTTTGGAAAAAACCTGATGCCACGGATTGCGGCATTGCTCAATGTCATGCAGGTTTCCGATGTGATGGATGTCATTGATGCTGAGACCTTCAAACGGCCGATTTATGCAGGAAACGCCATTGCAACCGTTCAATCGCGTGATTCAATCAAGGTGATTACTGTTCGTACAACAACGTTTGATGCCTCCCCAACCCAGGGCGGGGCAGCTCCGGTAGAACATATTCCACAGGAAAAAATACCCCAGGCAAGCGGTGTCGATGAAACCGGGTTTTGCGAATTTATCGGGGAAGAATTGAGTGCATCGGATCGTCCCGAACTCACCGCTGCCCGGATTATTATATCCGGTGGACGCGGCTTACAAAGCGGGGATAATTTTAAGCTGCTTGAAGGAATCGCCGATAAATTGGGGGCCGCTCTTGGAGCCAGCCGGGCAGCTGTCGATTCGGGCTTTGTCCCCAATGATTGGCAGGTCGGTCAAACCGGTAAAATCGTTGCACCGGATTTGTATATTGCGGTTGGCATTTCGGGAGCCATCCAGCATCTGGCCGGGATCAAAGATGCAAAAGTCATCGTAGCCATCAATAAAGATGAGGAAGCACCGATTTTTCAAGTCGCCGATTACGGTCTGTGTGCTGATTTATTTCAGGCTCTGCCAGAACTCGAAAGCAAGTTATAATGGCCGGAAAATACCCTCATTCAACATGGGATCATAATACGCGGCCATGATATCATGGGGCTATGAGAGCAACATCGGGAGACGAGGATGAAAAAGGCCGAAACAATCAGCACCATCGCAATGATCGGTGCCGGCTGTATGGGGTGCGGAATCGCCCAGGTTTTTGCCTTAAACGGTTTTCAGGTTCGGCTCAGTGAACACAACCCCCAGCGTCTTACAGCCGCCAAATCGCTCATTCGCGATGACCTGGCCTATCAGGTTGCCAAAAAATACATCAAGCCAGAGGATCAAAAAAAAGCCCTGGCCCGGATTGATCTGTTGTCTTCCCATCAATCGTTCAAAAATTATGACCTGGTGATCGAAGCGATTGCCGAAAACGAAGAAGAAAAATGTGCTCTCTGGCGGGATCTGGCCCCTCATCTGGGTCCTGAAACCATTCTGGCTTCGGCAACATCCGGAGTTTCGATCACCCGCCTGGGGGCAGCCTCCGGGCATCCGGAGCATTTTATCGGTCTGCATTTCATGAATCCGGCCCCGGCAATGAAGCTGGTTGAGATTGTTCGTGGTATTGCCACTGATCCATCTATCATTACCATCTGTCGCGACCTGGTCACTCGAATCAATAAGGTTTCGATTATGTCGGAGGATTTCCCGGCCTTTATCGTCAACCGGATTTTACTGACCATGATCAATGAAGCCATTCATACCTTGTATGAGGGGGTTGGTTCGGTTGAATCAATCGATTCAGCAATGCGTTTTGGGGCCAACCACCCGATGGGACCGTTGGCATTGGCTGATTTTATGGGGCTTGATGTCTGCCTGCACAGCATTGAAACTGTGCATAAAGAACTGGCTGATAACAAGTATCGCCCCTGCCCGTTGCTGGTCAAATATGTTGAGGCTGGCTGGCTGGGTGTCCGGTCCGGGCGCGGCTTTTATGATTATTCTGGTGAAACCCCAACCCCGACCCGCTAAATTCCCGGACCAAACACCACCAACTTGATACGTATTGCCTTCTTAGCCAACCAAGACCCTGGGCTTTGAAATCAGAAACTCCATCTGATCTTATGTTGATTTTTGCAGTTCGTAGAAATTGCGTCCTTCATTGGATATGCGTCCGGGGATTTCACCATCACGGGTTCCTTCAAGCACCTGAATGATATCCCGGCGTACATATTTGTTGGTACAATGGTAATGATGCTCAAAAAAGTTATCCCCTGCTTCCCGATCAACGACAGCGGTGCAGTCTATCTGAGTGAATTTTTTTGGTAAATCCTGAGGTCGACTCGGACCCTCAACACCCAGACGGGCAGGGTTCCCCTTCAAAAAATCGCTCGTCAAAAGGACTTTATCCCAAGCGTTGTAATAGGTTGATATGCGCCGCCCAAGATGTTCAAGACAGCCCAGACCACGCTTTTTTTCCAACGCATTGGTATCGGTATCGGCTGCCACAAGAATGATCTGATCGAACAACCGCATCAATCGATCTTTTTCTTTTTGCATCGCCGCCAGCGCATAACCAAGGGCGTAATTACCCATGCTATGGGCCATGAGGTGAACACGTTGCGTGCATAGCTCCATCCCGTTGGCTGGGCTTTGCTCTTGTTTTTCTATCATATACTTCCGTATCATATCGCGCATGAGATGGCCCGCCTTGAGAAGAGCGCGCCTCATGGCGGGACCTGAAGCCTCTGCATCCTCACGGTCCTCACGGTACGACATAAGCACTCTGCCTTCAGAAGGCCAACTGAAGACCAGCCAATTCATCGGCTTGCCACCTGCAGCAAACCATTCTTTCAATGCGGCGGTCGTAACCAAAGCATCTTCGAATGTATTGTTAAAACCATGAATATAAAACATGGTATCGGTCTGTTCATCTCCCATCTCCGCACGGAGATGGTCAAATAACTCTTTACTCCCCAAAATATGCTCATTCGTATCCGGATTACTCAGGTCTTCATACAAAATTTTCGGATCTTCGGTAATTTCGCCATCAGCAATTTCAGCCGATCCAAATCGAATATTGCCACCGAAAGAGAGATCACCGCCAAAATACCGGACACCTCCACCTCTACCAAGCTGCAGGGCACGCAGCAAATGAACATTTTCTGAGGCACTCGCGGAATCCCCAACATCTTTCAACAGATTACGATTGGTACAAAAATAGACCTTTGTCATAGCTTTTCTCCTGGCTGCAATGATTGAGAAAGAACCAACCCAAATTATTACAGACACCAATACCGACGCGAAAACACCGATACAGTTAAAAAACTAAACAACAGGAAATATACCCACTGCTTTGGGGAAAGCAGTGCTGACTAGAGCAAGCTAATAGCCTTCTCTTTCCATGCGCTTGCGCAACGTCTTGCGGAACCGGCGGACCGATTCGGATTGGGCACGGGCGCGTTTTTCAGAAGGCTTTTCATACGCACGGCGTAACTTCATTTCACGGAAAATACCCTCACGCTGCATTTTCTTCTTCAACACACGCAGGGCCTGATCGACATTATTGTCGCGGACGATAATCTGAACGATGGTCTTACTCCTTTCTTTTTGGTTTCTTCTCTTTTCGGTTTCTTACCTTTATTTATCTCTTACCGCAATTTTATGCCCATATCACAAGACTTGGGTGTTGTGAAGTCCTGTCAATCTGTTTCTCATGCTCTTAAGCAAAGCCTCAAACAGGAAAATTGACCCAATGTCTAACCAGAACCCATCAAAGACAGCCAGCAACTTGCCAGAAAATCCCTTACCGCAATCGGTTCGGAGCAATCCCGACAACTCTTTGATGCCGGACAATCCGCATTCCCAACCGGCAGAAGAAAGACCAGCCAACCCGCCAGAGGACAATCCGCTCCTGACGGAGTGAGTATGCAAGAGTCTGATATGGGCAGGCAAAAAGAACAACCACCAACACGCGGTAAATGTGGCAGAAAAAGCACTCCAAAAGCTGAGAGAAAACAGCAAGACCTCACGCAGTATGACGCCGGGACCAAACCAAGAGATTCTCAGGATACGGGGACAAAAGTTCACAATCACCTCATAAAAATCATCGCCAATTCCTGGCCAGATTGCTTTGACCGCCGGTTGTGATGCTGTCATACTTGGTTAATGGCAGTACGTGATATTTTGCGGCTTGGTGATCCGGGGCTGCTGGCCCGTTCAGAACCAGTCACGGATCCATCTGTGCCAGAGATTGCCGATTTGATAGCCGATATGTGTGATACCCTGGCCGCAGCGCACGGAGCCGGGCTTGCCGCCCCTCAGATTGGCGTCCTCAAGCGGGTTATTCTGATTTCAGTACCCAGTGAACGAATCACCCAGGACCCTGAGGCCCAACCACTCCCGGTGACCGTTTTGATCAATCCGTCAATCACGCCCCAGGGCACCCCTGAGGACGAATCCTCAATGGAAAATGGTTGGGAAGGATGCTTATCGATTCCCGGATTGCTTGGGGTCGTACCACGCTATCAGACAATCCGGTATGAAGGTCTGGACCAAAACGGCCAGCCGGTTTGCGGGCAGGCAACCGGCTTTCATGCCCGGGTCCTGCAACATGAATGTGATCATCTTGATGGCATTTTATACCCGATGCGGATGCGTAACCTGGCATGGTTGAGCTTCAGTGACCAAATTGATAAAATTGTCGATGCTCAGGCCCGCCGGGATAGCGCCGGTCTCCCCCCTCAGAAACTACAGACCCAAAGGCCGGAGACCCAAAGACCGGAGACCCAGGGGCCGGAGACCCAATAATCCAGCTGCACACCACAATCAGGGTAATCCTCAACACATCGCTTATACCCATCCTCAACCTGAAACCGTTCTTACCCCAAATGCCTCAAAAATCCCCTAAAAATCCCGATACCAATTCCCGCAAAACCAGGGCATCGACCAGAACTGCATCAACCGGAACTGCATCATTGCGTCATTCCCTGATGCTCTGCACTGTTGAGCATGCCGCAACAATGGGATGGTCGCCGGCGGCTTTGGCTGCCGCCAGTGCAGAACTGGGAGTGGACACCCAACAAATTGCGACCCTCTACCCCGATAATATTGATGGCGTGATCACCCGCTTTAGCCGGCATATTGATGCCTTAATGAGTGATTCTCTGGCCCATCAGGATCTGGCAGCATTGCGCATCCGTGACCGCGTTAAGACCGCTATTCTGACGCGTTTGCGGATTCTTTCCCCCTATCGGCAGGTTGCCCGGAATTTATTGACTATGGAGATTTCCCGTCCGCGCCGGGCCGCTTTGATGACCCGTTTGCTGGCCTGGACAGTTGATGACATATGGCATGCAGCCGGGGATCAATCGACCGGGTTTTCCCATTATTCTAAACGCGTGACCCTTGGCCTGATTTACGGATCAACGATCCTGTTCTGGTTTCAGGATCGATCACCCGAAAATACCCGTACAGCCGCTTTCCTGGAACAGCGCATCGATGATCTGATGCAGGTGGGGAAAAAACTCAATCCGCGTTTCATAACCGAGTCTCTGTGCCTCAAGATGCCACGATGGGCCAGAATGGATATGAAACATCGCTCTGAAAGCCAGTTTAAAAACCGGCCTGAAAACCGCCGCTGATCAACAGCCGGATATCGGCGACCCCAAAAGAGCGCATCATAAAACGTATCATAAAGCGTATCATAAACGGCCAGAGCACAGAATCAGGTTATGATACACGGGCCAGAACACAGGACCAGAACATCTGAGAACACAGAGACCTCAGCCAATCCAGCCCTGTAATTCCGTTTCAACAATCGTCCGGATCACTTTTATCCCGCCCTCGCTGTCATTTAAGCATGGAATGAAGGTGAATTTTTCGCCGCCATGATCCAGAAAAATCTCTTGTGCTTCGCCGTTAATCTCCTCCAATGTCTCTACACAATCGGCTGAAAAGCCCGGCGTCACAATCGCCAGCTTGCGGATGCCATCCTTTGCCAGAGCCTCAACGGTCTTATCGGTATAAGGCTGGAGCCATTCATCCGGTCCAAAGCGCGACTGAAAGGTTAAACGTAGCCGCTCCTCCGGCCATCCCAGTTCTTGACGCAACAACCGTGCTGTCTTAGCGCATTGGCAATGATAGGGATCACCTTTTTCCAGATAGGAACGGGGCAATCCGTGAAAAGAGGTCAGGACGACTTCCGGTTGCCAGTCAAGAGCCGCCAGATGGGTGCGGATTGATTCAGCCAGGGCGGTAATATACACCGGATGCTCATGATAAGGCGGGACAGTACGCACCGCCGGTTGCCATCGCATCGTTTTGAGAGCATCAAAAGCCTTGTCATAAGCCGTCGCCATTGTCGGGGCACTGTATTGAGGATAGAGCGGAAACAACAACAAACGATCACAGCCTTGCGCCTGCAGTTTAGCAATAACTGACGCGACCGATGGCTGGCCGTAACGCATCGCCCAGTCAATCACCAAACCGGAATCAGGGCTACCCATTGCCGCGCCCAGCTTATCGCTTTGGCTACGGGTAATCGTACGCAGAGGGGATTCGTCTTTCTCCCGGTTCCAGATCGAATCATAGGCCTTACCGGAACGAAACGGCCGGGTGGTGAGGATAACCAGGTTGAGAAGAATCTTCCAAAAAAACGGGTTGGCCTCAATGACCCGGCGATCACTGAGAAATTCCTTCAGATAACGCCGCATCGACCAGTAATCGGTCGCATCGGGAGTCCCGAGATTCATGATCAGGACACCGATTGTGCGATCGGGTAAAACCGGATGACCCTCCGGCCAGAATGCCCGGTCATAGGATGGATGCGCATCATCAGACATGGGTGACCATCGGTGATTCAATCGTGAATGCCGGACCATCAGGCCCAGGATTCAAGCCAACCCTGTCTGCAGAAAAATTCTCCATGAGAAGACCCCGTTCAAATACTGCCGTATGTCACACCGCATAGTATTCATATATGCGTTCACTGTGAGTAAAATTCCACAAAAAACGCGATGAATCCTGACGCGATGAATCCGGTATCATTCAATCATATCCATCAATCCTGCCCCTGATTGAGCATAATTATTAAAAAAAAGCCGGCCGGAATATACCGGTTCACCGGGCGTATCCCCGGATATCCTTTATAAATTAACCATTTTGAAGGCTTTTTTGCCCATATTAACCGATGCAACAGATGCTCATATTCATCAAAACCGACTGATTAACTGATTAACTGATTACAAAGAATCGCTCAAAAACCAGGATACCCCAAAAACGTAGAAATAACCGTGCGAAAAATAACCAACCGCAAAACAACCGACCATGAACCATCATGACATTCCCCAACCCCAATATCCCCATTCTGGATAAGACCAGCCTCGAAATTCTTGCCGAACAGGCGACTCCTCAGGTCATACCGGAATTGATTGATACGTATTTAGCCGATGCAGCCCAACGCATCCATCTGATCCAGGATGCTGCTGCCAACGGCAATATATCGCAGATTGGTCATCAGGCGCATTCTCTCAAAAGCAGCAGCGGTGCCTATGGCGCGATGCAGGTCTGTGCCATCGCCAGGGCCATAGAGCAAGCCTGCAAAGACGGCAACAACAAACAAGCCATCACTCTGGCTGCCCAGCTACCCGAACTGGCTGAACGTTCAACCCCGGCTCTGCGCAAAACCGCCCGGGAATACGCATGTCGGGCCTCAGTTTCCTGATTGTATCGTATTTTTGGCT
This sequence comes from Alphaproteobacteria bacterium, assembly GCA_965199175.1. Classification (GTDB taxonomy): domain Bacteria; phylum Pseudomonadota; class Alphaproteobacteria. The sequence goes on along the minus strand of OZ240684.1, from coordinate 540,186 downwards.
TTATGCTCTTTTATGACTTTCGTTTTATAACGTAACCGGTTACCACAGACTCACCTTGTCCCAAAAACCGACAGATCAAAACCAGAAGGGTGATGGTCTGAATTGATGGTTTGCGGATATCACAACAATGCGTCACAAGATGCGTCACAAGAACTGAATAGAGATGCCGGTTTGACATCAATCCTGGAAAAGCGGCATAGATGCACTAAATCAAGATTGACCCGTTACCCATCCATGCGGATACTGGCTCTCAACATCCATTTGCTAAAATATTTTTTTGAACCCTTCATGTCATCCACCCGACGCCCTCTCTCGCCGCATCTGAATATTTACCGGCCACAGATTACCTCTGTGCTCTCAATTCTGCACCGCATTACCGGGGTTATCCTCGGTTTGGGGTCGGTGTTTCTGGCTGTTTGGATTGCAGCAATCACTGCCGGCCCGGAAAGCTATCAGACTATGCGTCTCATCCTTGGTTCCTGGTGGGGGTTTCTGGGTATTTTAGGCTTTGGCTTTGCCCTTTATTACCATCTTTTTAACGGCATACGCCATCTGGTCTGGGATATGGGATACGGATTCAGCCTCAAATCAATCGCTATCACCGGCTGGATTGTGGTCGTCTTATCAGTGGCCGCTACGTCCCTGACCGGATGGGCTGCCTTTGAAATCATTGCCCAAAGACCGGAAGGACACTCATGAGCGGGCCACGCAATCTGGAATTCAATCCATTGGCCAGCCACAGGACCGGTTATATCCATTGGTGGGCACAACGGACAACTGCGGTTATTTTGATTCCAACCACGGCCTGGCTGATTGTTTCCCTGATCTATTTATCGCGTGCCGGTTATGGAGCAACCATCGCCTGGTTTGCCGAACCCATCAACGCGATTTTGATGGTTGTCTTTGTAACCAGCTTATTTTGCCACCTCAATTTAGGAATAAAGATGGTGATTGAAGACTATGTCCGCAATCCGCAAATTCTGCATATCCTTGGTCTCTCTACGACAATTTTATGCTGGATTTTTGGAATGTTATCCGTGACCAATGTTATCATTCTGGCACTGTCCTGACAGCGTTTGATCACCATAGATATTTGACCATCCCGGAACTATTTTCGAGAGACAATTGATTCATGCTTTCTTCGTATAAAATTGTTGATCATAGCTATGATGTCGTCATCGTCGGGGCAGGCGGAGCAGGCTTACGGGCAGCTCTTGGCATGGCTGAAGCGGGGCTGGAAACAGCCTGTATCAGCAAAGTATTCCCGACCCGTAGCCATACTGTAGCTGCCCAGGGCGGGATCAGTGCTGCTCTGGGAAATATGGGCGAAGATGACTGGCGCTGGCATATGTATGATACCGTCAAAGGATCTGATTGGCTGGGTGATCAGGATGCGATTGCCTATATGTGCCGGGAAGCACCACAAGCGGTTATTGAGCTGGAACATTACGGGGTCCCGTTTTCACGCACAGAAGAAGGAAAGATTTATCAGCGTCCGTTTGGGGGCATGACCACCCATTTCGGGACCGGAACCGCACAAAGAACCTGTGCGGCGGCTGATCGTACCGGCCATGCCATTCTCCATACCCTTTATCAGCAGTCCCTGGCCCATCAGGCAACGTTTTTCATTGAGTATTTTGCCTTAGATCTGATCATGGATGAAGAAGGGATCTGCCGGGGAATCATGGCGTGGAATCTTGAGGATGGTTCCATCCATCGTTTTCGTGCCCATATGGTGGTTCTGGCCACCGGTGGCTATGGCCGGGTCTATTTTTCCTGTACTTCTGCGCATACCTGTACCGGGGACGGCAATGCGATGATTTTGAGGGCTGGCTTACCGTTGCAGGATATGGAATTCACCCAGTTTCACCCAACCGGTATCTATGGGGTTGGTGTCCTGATCACCGAAGGTGCGCGTGGTGAGGGTGGTTTTTTAACCAACAGCCAGGGCGAACGTTTCATGGAACGTTATGCCCCCAACGCCAAAGATCTGGCAAGCCGGGATGTTGTCAGCCGGTCAATGACCACTGAAATCCAGCACGGACGTGGCTGCGGACCCAACAAAGATCACCTGCATCTCAATCTGTCTCATCTTGATCCGGCAGTTATTCAGGAAAGGCTCCCCGGGATTGCCGAATCAGCCAAAATTTTTGCCGGGGTTGACGTCACCCGTGAACCGATCCCGGTCCAGCCGACCGTCCATTACAATATGGGAGGAATCCCGGCCAACAAAATGTGCGAAGTGCTCGCCCCTGGTGATGGTGAACCCAACCGGGTGGCCCGTGGTCTGATGGCAATCGGTGAAGCCAGCTGCGTATCGGTTCACGGGGCCAACCGGCTGGGGTCTAATTCTCTGCTTGACCTGGTGGTCTTTGGCCGGGCAGCCGCACAACGATGCCATGCGATCATCCGGCCCGGATCTCCGCATAAACCCCTGCCCCGGGATGCCGGTGAAAGTTCAATCGCCCGTCTTGATGCGGCACGAAATGCCAGAGGAAGCACCCCAACTGCTCAGTTGAGGTTAGAGATGCAACAAACCATGCAGACATTTTGCCCGGTCTATCGTAACGGTGAAACCATGCGCGAAGGCATTGGAAAAATTGACGCTATTCTCGACCATATGCAGGATATCAGGATTGATGATCGTTCCCTGATATGGAATTCGGATCTGATGGAAACTCTGGAGCTCCAGAACCTGATCCTGCAAGCCACGGTCAGCATTCATTGTGCCTATAACCGCCAGGAAAGCCGTGGTGCTCACGCCCGGGACGATTATACCCAACGCGATGATGATCATTGGATGAAACATAGCCTGGCCTGGATGAATGGGAACCAACGCCCCTCTATCAGTTATCGGCCAGTCACATTGGAAACCAATGATCCACATGTTCAGTCCATTCCCCCCAAAGCACGGGTCTATTAAACGCAGCCAATAAACGTAGCCAACGGTAAAACTCATGGTTGAACTTTCACTCCCCAAAGATTCCCGACCCCGGGAAGGTCGCCGTTATGCCGCAACAGCCGGAGCAACGCGAATCAAAGAATTTCGGGTGTATCGCTGGGATCCGGATGAAGGCGGCCAGCCCCGGATTGATATCTATGAAGTTGATCTTGATTCCTGTGGCCCGATGACTCTTGATGCACTGATCAAGATCAAAAATGAATTGGATTCCACGCTGACATTCCGGCGGTCCTGCCGGGAGGGAATTTGTGGTTCCTGCTCAATGAATATTGACGGGACAAATACCCTGGCCTGTCTCAAACCGATTGAAGACATTAAAGGAGAGGTGACGATCTACCCTCTTCCCCATATGCCGGTGATCAAAGATCTGGTCCCGGATCTGTCTGATTTTTATGCTCAATATACAGCGGTGCGACCCTGGTTACGTGACCGGGATTCTCAGCCTCCTGAAAAAGAGCGTCATCAGTCACCCGAAGACCGGGCCAAACTGGATGGTCTTTATGAATGTGTCCTGTGTGCCAGCTGTTCGACGGCGTGTCCCAGCTATTGGTGGAATGGTGATAAATTCCTCGGACCAGCCACTTTGTTACAAGCATATCGATGGATCGTCGATAGCCGTGATGGCGACACATCAACCCGCCTCAAAGAACTTGATGATAGCTTTAAGCTCTATCGCTGTCATACCATTGCTAACTGTGCCCAGACATGTCCCAAAGGGTTGAATCCAGCCAAAGCCATCGCTGAGATCAAGAAAAAGATCGCCACCCATTCCTGATCGGGTAAGCATCTGATCTGTCATGCCCGCCTCTATCCTTTCGGCGCTTGATGAGCACTATCGCTCTGGCGTTTTGATCCCGGATCCGGGGCAAAAATCTGTCGCCCGGGAACTCCAGACATTGGCTGATGCGCTCAGGACCTATCGACCGCCCTGGCACTGGCTTTTGCCCCGGGCTGGCCAAGTCCCGCGCGGTCTTTATATTCAAGGCACAGTCGGGCGTGGAAAATCCATGTTAATGGATTTATTTTTTACCTGCGTACCAACAAAACGCAAATGGCGTGTCCATTTTCATGAATTCATGTCTGTGGTCCATAAGCGGCGCAAAACACTCGCCAATCAGTCCGACCCACTGCCCCGCATTGCCCGAAGCATTGCTGAGGAAGCCCGGGTTCTTTGTTTTGACGAATTTCATGTCGATGATATTGCCGATGCGATGATTTTGGCGCGTTTTTTTACCGCCTTGTTCAAGCGCGGGGTGATTATGGTTGCCACATCCAATCACTTACCCGGTGAGCTTTATGCCGATGGGTTGCATCGTGAGCGTTTTTTGCCTTTCATTGATCTTTTGACTGATCAACTCACCATTGTTCAGATAGACGGAAACCGTGACTATCGTCGGCATCTTCTTAAAGAACGTGACCTTTACATGACACCTCCTGGAGAAAATGCCAGCAACCAGATTGATACTCTGTTCAAAAAACTGACCCGTCAGGGTCCGGTTGAACCATCGGTTCTGACCATTGATGGACGCACGCTACCGGTCACAGCAGCCCACGGGGTGGCCAGATTTGACTTCCATTCCTTATGCGGTCAGGCTCTTGGAGCAGCCGATTACCAGTTTCTGGCTCAGAATTTTGACGTTTTGATCATCGAAAATATCCCGCATATGACCCCTGAAAACAGTGATGCGACCCGGCGTTTCATGACTCTGATTGATATTGTATACGACTGTCGGATACGGTTGATATGCTCAGCAGCAGCAGAACCGGAACAACTCTTTACGGGCGATCATCAAGGCCGGGATTTTTCGCGCATAATCTCCCGTCTGGAAGAAATGCGCAGCACCGATTACCCCGGGCAGACCCTGCTCCGACCTCTCCCGACCATGACAGGATGATCAAAAACCGGTTCTGTCATGATGGTTGAATGGTGATTTTTGGCTGGCCCCCCCGGATAGGGATGCAGTAGAATACCTCAGTAAGATATGTCAAAAACCCATCACCCCAGGAACATATCAAAAGAGTCCTTTCATAAAAGAACGCTTTAATACGTCAATACGTCACTGATAAAAATACGTTACTGATAAAAATACGTGAAAATACGTCACTGATAAAAAACGTTGGACTTCACATGGCTGCAACCTTTCAGGCGCATACGGATAATCAGCTTTTGCAAGAAAGTGACCTTGATCCTTTCATGGATATTGAGGCCGGGATCAATCGCCTGCGCGCACAACGTAACAGCATCATTCTGGCCCATTATTACCAGGAAGAAGCCATTCAGGATTTGGCTGATTTTGTCGGTGATTCGCTGGATTTATCGCGCAAAGCTGCTGATGCTGATGCCGATGTTATCGTTTTTTGCGGGGTGCGCTTCATGGCTGAGGTTGCTAAAATTCTCTCGCCGCAAAAGCCGGTCCTTTTGCCGGATATGGATGCGGGATGCTCACTGGAGGAATCCTGTCAACCGGAAGAATTCCGGGCCTTCCGTGAACAACATCCCGATCATATTGCCATCAGCTATATTAATTGTTCTGCAGAAATCAAGGCATTGTCCGATATTATCGTGACCTCCTCAAATGCCGAATATATTGTGAAAAATTTGCCTGCTGACCGGCCTGTTCTGTTTGCTCCGGATCGTCACCTTGGGGCATTTATCCAGAATCGCACCGGCCGTGAGATGCTGATATGGCAGGGATCTTGTGTGGTTCACGAAGCCTTTTCGGAGCGTGAATTGGTACGTTTAAAGACCCGCCATCCAGATACTCCGGTCACCGCACATCCCGAATGTCCCCGTGCCATTCTTCAGCATGCTGACCATATTGGTTCAACCTCAGCCATGCTGAAATTCGTCACCGAAACCCCGAATGAAAAATTCATCGTTGCCACTGAGCCTCATTTGATCCATCAGATGCGCAAATCGGCTCCGGGTAAAATTTTTATCCCGGCACCCGGCAATGATGGTGGATGTGCTTGTGCCAACTGCCCCTATATGGAGCGCAATACTCTCGAAAAGCTCTATCTGTGCCTGGCCAATATGGCCCCGCGTATTGAACTCTCTCAATCCCTGATTGAAAAAGCACGCGCACCTCTGGAAAACATGTTGGCCTTGTCACCGCCAGTCGTCAAAGCCGACCCTTCTAAAGGTGCCTTACCCGCCAGGCCTCATGTTGCCTGATTCCGGGGCTGTTCGTTCCGGGAACGTTGATGTTGAGAGTATTCCTGGCGAAAAAACCGATGATTCCCGGATAACAGACGCTTCCCCGGTGAGCACCCCGGATATGCTCAGTGATGCGATTGACCAGGTGGTTACCCGGGCTCTGATTGAAGACCTTGATGGCCGGATATCCGGTGGCCGGATCTCAGTGGGTGGCGATATCACATCTTGTGCTGTTCTGGCTGAAAACACCCAAATTGAAGCAGCCCTGGTTGCACGTGAAGAACTGGTCCTGGCCGGTTTGAAAGCCGCCCGGCATGTTTTCAGCTTGTTGTCACCTGCAATCTGCTTTCGGGCCTTTCTCCGTGAGGGATGCCGGGTGAAAAACGGGACAGTTTTCGCTCATGTCTCCGGACCGGCCCGGGCGATTTTGGCAGGAGAAAGAACGGCCATCAATTTACTCCAGCATCTCTCAGGGATCGCGACCCTCACCGCTGATTATGTGGCGGCGATTGCCGGAACCGGGGTAACGTTACGTGATACCCGCAAGACATTACCCGGATTGCGGTGCCTGGAAAAGGATGCAGTCTGTCAGGGGGGGGGAACCAATCATCGCATGGGGTTATATGATGCCGTGCTCATTAAGGATAACCATATCGCTGCTGTTGGGGGAATCACCAATGCGGTGGCACAAGCGCGACGGGCAGGACATAGCGATATCCAGATTGAATGTGATACTCTTGAAGATGTGGAACAGGCTCTGGCAGCCGGGGTCCGGCGGTTGTTGCTCGATAATATGTCGCCCGACCTGCTGCGCCGTGCAGTCCGGTTATCCGGTGGTCGAGCTGAGCTTGAAGCCTCTGGCGGGGTGACGCTCTCCAGCATCAATGCTATCGCCACAACCGGGATTGATGCGATTTCAGTAGGGCGGCTGACTCAATCAGCACCAGCGGTTGATATCGGCCTGGATGTTGGTATGGACCTGGATCAGGTTGCTGCGGACTCACCGACTGTTTCAATCTCATGATAGCGATTGCCTCTGTCACTGATCAGAGTATGATAGCCAAGGTATGATTGTATTGTCTTTTGTCAGCATTGGCTGAATTTTATTCATGTTTTGGGCACAAAAGTACAAGGGGGAAAAATCATGGCTCGACATAAAATTGCGCTTATCGGTACCGGCAATATCGGTGGTACATTGGCTTTGTTGGCCGGCCTGAAGGAAATGGGGGATGTTGTTTTATTTGATATTGCCAAAGGTCTGCCGCAAGGCAAGGCTTTGGATATTTCGCAAGCCGGCCCGGTTGAGGGGTATGATGCTGTATTTAAGGGGGCCAACAGCTACGCCGCAATCAGGGGAGCCGATGTGGTCATTGTGACGGCTGGCGTGCCGCGCAAACCGGGGATGAGCCGCGACGATCTGATCGAAGTCAATGCCGGGGTGGTTTCACAAGTTGCCGAAGGAATCAAAAAATATTGTCCCAAAGCCTTTGTCATCTGTATTACCAACCCTCTTGATGCGATGGTCTGGGTCATGCGTGAGAAGAGTGGCCTGCCTCATCATAAAGTGGTGGGGATGGCCGGGGTTCTCGATTCGGCACGGTTTCGGCATTTTCTGTCAGAGGCTCTGAAGGTCTCGGTTGAAGATATCTCAACATTTGTACTGGGTGGACATGGCGACAGCATGGTGCCGTTGGCCCGCTATTCGACGGTCGGTGGTATTCCTCTGCCTGATATCATCAAGATGGGCTGGATGTCCAAACCCGACCTTGATGCTATTATTGAGAGGACCCGTAATGGGGGGGCTGAAATTGTCAGTTTGTTAAAAACCGGTTCAGCCTTTTATGCGCCGGCTTCTTCAGCCATTGAAATGGCCGAATCCTATCTCAAAGATAAAAAACGGGTTTTGCCTTGTGCCGCCTATCTGAATGGTGAATACGGTGTCAAAGGCATTTATGTCGGTGTACCGGTGATCATTGGTGCCGGGGGTGTTGAACGGGTGATCGAGATCAATCTCAATGCGCGTGAGAAAAAAATGTTTGATCGCTCAGTGGCTTCGGTGCGCAACCTGATCAGTGTCTCTAAACGGCTCCTGAAAAAGACTCAAGGCAAAAAATAATTCGCCTTGAGTGGAATTTTAAATATTGTGGAATTTTAAATATTAGCGAGAGGATTGCTTGACCATCAAAAAGTGATGGTGCATCTTGCAGGCCAGTGGGATATTAGAAAATGTTAAATTTATCTTAATCATTAAATTTGTTTTAATCATAAAGTGGCTTAAAAAAACAATCTGTTCGCTGCTGTCTGTTTGTTCCTGCAGGAAAGCAATCAACAGGAAATCCTTTAATCTGCGCTTTTTTTAAGGGAAAAGACAATTCCCTTGTGGCCGTAATGTCTGAAAAAATCAGATAAAAGGATTGGGTGAAAAAATTCGGGAGAAGAATTCCGGAAAAGATTCCGGACAGTTCAGCAGGGAGAATCTTCAGTAAAGAGAATCTTCGGTAGAGAGAATCTTTCAGTAGGGAGAATCAATGAATATTCATGAGTACCAGGCCAAGCAGCTTCTGGAAAAATATGGTGTGCGCGTTCCGGCTGGTGATATTGCGTATACCACCCATGAAGCCGAATCTGTTTCCAAATGGCTTGATGAAGATCTGATGGTCATCAAAGCACAAATTCATGCCGGAGGTCGCGGTAAAGGTGGTGGAGTGAAGCTGGTCCATTCATCACGCGAAGCCGTCGAAGCGGCCGATGCCATGTTTGGAATGAATTTGGTAACCGAACAAACAGGTCCGGAAGGAAAAACGGTCAATCGGGTCTATATCGAATCGGGTGTTGATATTGGTGATGAACTCTATTTCTGTATCCTGGTTGATCGCTCCACCGGCGGCAACACCATTATTGCCTCGACCCAGGGCGGTATGGATATCGAAGAGGTCGCCGAAAAAACACCCGAACAAATCATCCGGATCAGGATTGCTCCAGGGGCAACTCTGCAACCCCATCATGCCCGCAAATTATCCTATGATCTTGGTCTTTCGGGCCGGGTTGGCCGGGAGGCTCAGCAAACATTTATCAATACCTATAAAGCATTTGTCGATCTTGATGCCTCAATGATTGAAATCAATCCCCTGGTGGTTACTGCTGATAAAAAACAGGTGATTGCCTGCGATTGCAAAGCCAGCTTCGATGACAATGCTCTCTATCGTCAACGCCATGTCCAGGAAATGCGCGATGATGATGAAAGTGACCCTTTAGAACTCGAAGCCGCCCGCCACGACCTCAATTATGTCAAGCTGGAAGGAAATATCGGCATCATGGTCAATGGCGCCGGCCTTTCAATGGCGACCATGGATCTGATTGAATACGAAGGTGGAAAGGCCGCCAACTTCATGGATGTCGCCGGGGCCGCTACCCCTGAACGAGTCGCAGCAGCCTTCAAGCTGATTTATCGCGATTCCGATGTGCAAGGGATACTGGTCAATATCTTCGGCGGGATGATGCGGTGCAATGATATTGCTGAAGGTCTGGTCAATGCGGCGGCTGAAGTAGGTCTCAGCAAGCCGTTGGTGGTGCGTCTTGAAGGAACCAATGTTGAGATGGGACGCGATATCCTCAAAAAATCCAGCTTCCCCATTGAGCCAGTGGGAGGAATGGCCGAAGCAGCCTCAAAAATTGTCCAGGCTGTTCAGGAGTCCAGCTGATGGCAGTTCTTCTCACCAAAGACAGCGTGGTTATTTGCCAGGGCTTCACAGGGTCGCAAGGAACCTTTCATTCCCAGCGCGCCATTGAATACAACACCAATATGGTTGGCGGAGTAACCCCTGATAAAGGGGGGAGTGAGCATCTTGGCCTGCCGGTTTTTAATACAGTTGCTGAAGCCAAAGCAGCCACGGGATGTAATGCCAGCGGTATTTATGTTCCCCCGCCTTTTGCTGCTGATGCTATTTTGGAGGCTGTGGAAGCAGAGCTGGATTTGGTGGTCTGCATTACCGATGGCATCCCCACCGCTGATATGCAGCGGGTCAAACGAGAAATACGCAACGCCAAAACACGTCTGATCGGGCCGAATTGCCCCGGCGTTCTCACCCCGGGAATCGGTAAAATCGGCATTATGCCCGGCTATATCTGTAAACCAGGACGTATTGGTGTGGTGTCCCGCTCCGGGACTTTGTCCTATGAAGCAGCCGTACAAACATCACGATCCGGCCTTGGTCAATCCAGCATTGTCGGTATTGGTGGCGACCCGGTTAACGGAACCAATTTCGTTGATGCCCTGGAGTTGTTCTTAAAAGATGAAGATACCGACGGCATTGTTCTGATTGGCGAAATTGGTGGCACGCCGGAGGTGGATGCTGCTGATTTTATCAAGAGTTGGGGATCATCCGGAAAGCCCGTTGCGGCTTTTATTGCCGGTGCATCGGCCCCGCCGGGAAGACGATTGGGTCATGCCGGGGCCATTGTCTCCAGCGGTTCTGAAACCGCAGAGGCAAAGAAAGATTCCCTTCGTGCCGCCGGTGTTGTGGTCTCCCAAACCATTACCGGGCTTGGAGATGCCGTAAAAAAAGCGATGGAGAAAACCCAATAATGCCCAGCAGCGTCGTTATATCTTATCTTGGAGATAATTGTCCGGGATTGGTCTCGCAGTTTTTAGCTCATATGAAAAATCTCGGGGGTAACATTGATAATATTACCTTTGCCTCCCTGGGCCGCAAAGCCGAGATGACCTTCATCTATAAAGACAGTGATAATCTGGATTGCGACCAGCTCCATGCTGATCTCAGCAGCCTTCCGGTTGTATTAAACGGCGACGTCACCATTCAACCTTACGTCCTGGATACCGAACGCGGACCATCACACCGGATCACACACCGTATTGTTCTTACAGGCTACGATGAGCCTGGCCTTATGAGCAATATTATCGAAACTCTGGATAAATATGGTGCCATTATCGTCCGCATGAATGCCGAATCAATCAACGGCAGCACCGGCAATCAATGTATTGCCCGCTTTGCCGTTTCTATGCGCGACGAACGAGCCCCTGATTGCTTATCGGCGGTGGTGAAAAAAGCCGGTGAAATGAAACTCACTTTCCGTTACGAGACCGCCTGACCCGTATCCTGCTCAATGGCTGAGATTGCTCCAATTCAGCAACCAAAAAGAAACGCCACCTACCGGGGGGAGAAAACGTAGGTGGCGTTCTTCATGCAGGTCATCATATCCCTGCGCAAAAAAAGCAAGATGAAGCAGGAAGCATCTAGCTGATCGGTTTTTCCCGGACAACATGACCGAAGAAAGGATTGACCCAAACGTTAAGACGCTCACCGTTTTTATCGGCAGTGACTTTCCACAAACCCTGGTCAACTTCGTAACCAGCAAAGTTGTCATAGCCCAGTTCCAACAATTTGAATGCGATCACATCACGATTCAAATGATGACTATCGGGCATAGGAACCCCCCGATACTCGGTCCATTTGGGAGTATTCTGGACTGAGATGTCACCGGTGAGCGTATTCTCAGCGGCGGTGGCTCCCGAAGCAATGCCTAAAGAAACCAAAAGAGCACTCAGAGTCATTTTTTTCATTGTTTCAATCTCCATGTTATCATCGTTACAAACAGTGGATGGGATGGATCAAAAGTAAAGCCTGATGATACAGTGATACTCTCTGCGATACTTTCTGCGATACTCTCTGCCAAAAGAACTTTACGATGACACAACCAATCTATTTATGCGGACTATAAACCGGGCATCTGAACTGAATCTGAGTCATTTATTTACCCTCAGTTCATGACCCTTCTGGTGTCAGAAATTTTTACGTATTAGACTTCTGCTTATTGTTAGACTTCTGCTTATTGTTAATTTTTTACATATTTCGGACATATTTTTTGGTTCTACCATGGATTGTGAATCGTCTGATGAAGACCCCAAAGCATTTTTTCTGCCGCATCAAAGATGAGGCATATAACAATCCAGGACGAAAAGCATGGTTGATTTTTCTGATCAGTGTTCTGGCATTTGGCTGGGTCCTGGGCAGTGCTCTTCGGTTACGTGCTCTCCCGTTACGTGACTATCATGCTGAGGCAACCATCCCGGATATGTCCGATCAGGGAAGTTCCTCAACAACCCAACAGGCTGATGAACCTTCCGGGGTTAATCAGGACCGGGCCCGTCAGGCGGTCGCCGATGGCGAGATCATGGCTTTGCACGAAATTCTCACCGGCATTGATCGCCGCTATCAGGGACGCATCCTGGAAGTGATCCTGAAAGACCGTGAAGCCGGCCTCTATGGCTGGGTTTATGACATTCGTTTGCTGGTACCAGGACCACGAGTCCTGCATCTGCGGGTCGATGCCGGAACCGGAAGTATTTTGATGGTTGAAGGCGATGACGAAACTGAAAAACCTTAGCAACCTCTGGCCTGATCCGGCCCGGCCTGTCATGATCCAACGTCAGAGATCATTTTAGTTCAGAAGGCGAAAGATCTCGCCTGCCCTGATCCAATATCAGGGACCATTTCAATTCAGGAGAAATCATGCGTATTTTATTGGTTGAAGATGAACCAGATCTGACCCGACAATTATCAACAGCCCTGAAAGAAGCCGGCTATACAGTCGATGCCGCCGATGATGGAGAAGAAGGACATTTCCTTGGTGATACCGAATCATATGATGCAGTCATTTTAGATCTTGGTTTGCCAACGATTGATGGCATTACCATCCTTGAACGCTGGCGGCGTGATGGCCGGACCATGCCTGTTTTAATTTTGACCGCCCGTGATCGCTGGAGCGAAAAAGTCGCCGGATTTGATGCCGGTGCTGATGATTACGTCACCAAACCATTCAAAATGGAAGAAGTTCTGGCACGTCTGCGGGCTCTCATTCGCCGCTCAAGTGGCCATGCTTCACCGGAAATCACCTGTGGGCCTATTACTCTTGATACCCGTAGCGGTAAGGTTCTGGTTGAAGGCAATGCGGTTAAACTCACTGCTCAGGAATATAAAATTCTCAGTTACCTGATCCATCACCGGAATAAAATTATCTCACGCACTGAGCTGACCGAACATATTTATGCTCAGGATTTCGACCGTGACAGCAACACCATTGAGGTCTTTATCGGACGCCTGCGCAAAAAACTGGCAACAGATATGATCCAGACGGTTCGCGGTCTTGGATATCGCATGTCTTTCGAATCTGACGATACAGAATAAATCTTTGCGTAAACGATGGCTCTGATCAAAACCAATTCGCTGGCCTTCCGGCTGATTGTCGGCGCCACTTTATGGATTGCTGCGGCATTACTGATTGGGGGTCTGACGTTATCTGCTTTGTTTCGTGATTCTGCGGAACGGGCCTTTGATGCCCGGCTCCTGGTCCAGCTGGATGCCCTGGTTGCCGCCAGCGGCATTGATGTTGATGGCCATTTTCTTGTCCGCCGCAGTCTGAATGACCCACGCTTTCATCGGCCTTACTCCGGATGGTATTGGCAAATTTCCGGCAATGGCCGGCTGTTGGCCCGTTCGCGTTCCTTATGGGATCAGGTTCTTGATTCGAAAACTGACACAATCACAGGCCATTACGAATATTTTGGTCCTGATCAGCAAAAGTTACGCGTGGTCAATCGGTCTATTACTCTGCCTGGGTATCGGAAGACACTCTCTTTTGTAACCACGGGTGCAGCAGCCGAAATTGAGACCGAGGTTCGTGCTTTCAATAAAACCCTCTTTTATTCCCTGGGCATGTTGGGGCTGGGGTTGATTATTGCGGTTTTTATCCAGGTACGGTTCGGCTTGTTGCCGATGCGGAAAGTCCTGGATGCTTTATCGGCTGTCCGGGCCGGAAAAAAGAGCCGCCTGGAGGGACGTTTCCCTTCAGAAATTCAGCCTCTGGCCAATGAAATCAACGGTCTGATTGCTCATAATGGGGAAGTCCTTGAACGTGCCCGCACCCATGTCGGCAATTTAGCACATGCCCTGAAAACACCGCTCAGCATCCTTACCAATGAGTCCACCCCCCATAACGACTCGTTTTCAACCATCGTTGCCAAACAAACCGACACCATGCGCCGCCATGTTGACCATTATTTAGCCAAAGCACGGATGGCTGCTGCTTCAGGAGTTCTGGGAGCACAAGCTGACGTTCTGCCGATCCTTGAGGATCTCCGCCGAACCCTCCTGCGGATTCATCATGAACGCCGGATCAGGATTGAAGCCAGCCAGGATCACCCTCTCATCTTTCGTGGTGAACAACGCGATTTAGAAGAAATGCTGGGGAACCTGATTGATAATGCCGGAAAATGGGCAACCCGGGACATTGTGATCACTGTGAAAAAACAGGGGAAATTTTTGCATATTGATATTGATGATGATGGACCCGGTCTTGATCCCACAGCGCGTGAAGCAGCTTTTCAACGTGGCAAACGTCTTGACGAAGCCAAGCCAGGAAGCGGCCTGGGCCTGGCGATTGTTCGCGATACCGCCGGTCTTTACGGGGGTGAAGTCACATTGGATGATTCGCCACTGGGAGGAGTCCGGGTCTCCTTAACCTTACCGGCAGTGCTCAGTGAACAGCGCTGACTGCTTTGTACAAAAATGAAAAAAACATCTCATCCCGGACCTTGTTTCTCAATCAATTCCCGGATTGGTCGAAACCCCCGCCGATGATGGATGGTAATCCCATAGCTTGCTAAAGCGGCACGATGCTCCGGTGTTCCATAACCGGCATTGCGCTCCCAGCCATAACCAGGATGTTTCTCAGCCAAATCACTCATGATCTGGTCACGAGTCACCTTGGCAATGATCGAAGCTGCGGCAATAGAACAACAACAAGCATCCCCCCCAATCACTGTTTCAGCCGGTATGGTCAGATCAGGCGCATGATGACCATCAATCAGAACTCTGCCGGGCGGCTGTGGCAGATCCGCAACTGCCCGAACCATCGCCAATAATGTCGCCCCCAGAATATTCAGCGTATCAATTTCAGCCACACTGGCCTGGCCAATACCGATATCGGCCTGCTTACGGATCTCATGATACAGCTGCTGCCGGAGTGTTGCCCTGAGCTTTTTGGAATCATCAAGCTGTGAGAACAAAGCATCCGAAGAATCCCGGTCGCCGGAAAAAGAATCAGGATCAAAGACAACTGCTGCCGCAACCACTGGTCCGGCCCAGGGGCCACGACCAACCTCATCAACCCCAGCCACACGGCCACCTGCCTGGCGTTCACGATCAAGATTCGGAGGCATGGTTTTGAGGGTTTTTCCGACCCTTCTTCCCGGAGCGCTGAGCGGTCTCTTTCTCAGTCTCTCTCATGGTTTGAGAATGCTTTTTTCGCAAAGGATTAACCCAACACAGCCAGTGCCACAAAGCCATCATCTGAGGAGAAAAACCACCAAAGATTGCCCGCACAACTTCCGGGCCGGAAGTCACCCCGACAATCACCAAACGCAATAAACGCCGGGCGACCAGCATCCAGAGAGGCGTTATTGCCAGTGACAATGCTGCGACCGATAAAATCAGTCGGAAAACATCGTCAGAAATTAACCCCACACTGAGACCAGTTTGCCCAAGAACAAAAGAAAATTCACCAATTTGCGCCAATAAAATTCCAACAATCAACGCATGGGGCCAAGGCTCCCCAACCAGGCGCAACAAAATAATATTAACAGCCGTCTTGAAAACAACCACCAAAAACAAGACCGATAACACAGCCCCCAAATTGTCAAAAATAAAATCAAAATCAATCAGCAAACCAATAGAAAGAAAAAAGACCATCACCAGGACGCTCTCAATCGGTTGTACAGCTTTCTGTAATGCCTCTCTCTCGCTGCTGGCACCAATCCCAATACCAGCCAAAAATGCCCCATAAGCCGGCGTTAAACCAGCAACCCCGGCCAGGGTCGCACCACCAAAACACCAGGCCAATCCCCGCAAAGGAGTCAGATCAGGGTGACCTGCCACCAGGCGCGAAAGCGGCAGCCTGATCACCGCACCGCGTCGCTCGCGCTGCGATAAATACAATATGAAACAGCTCAAAATCAAAACCGATAAGAGGCTTGGCCAGAAACGTGTGACTTCCCATCCCCCATCGCTCAAAGCTGGTATCACCAAAATCATCGGTACAAAGGCCAGATCCTGAGCAATCAAAACACCAAGTGTCACCTTACCTGGCGGAGAATCGATTAAATTATTCTCAAGCAGAATCTTGGTCACCACCGCCGTGCTGGACAACGCAACCACAAAGCCCAACAGAACAGACATGCCCGTCGACCAACCAAAAAACCAGGAAAATACCCAGCTTGATCCAACCCCGGCAGCAATCTGGCATAAAACAACAATACCAACCCGTCTCCACAATAGCCTGATCTGGGAAATCGGTAATTCCAGACCGATCAGAAACAGCAACAACAAAACCCCAAGTTCAGCTAAAAATTCAATTTTTTCACGGCTTTCGACAACCCCAAAAGCCGTTGGCCCAAGAAGAATACCCGCTAAAATATACCCAACAATCGCCGGCTGCCTGAAGCGGGACAAAAGAACACCGCATAAAACAGCCGCCAAAATAACAAGGGCCAAGCCGGTCAATTCACTGGCATGTGACATAAGAGTGATTTTACCATAGAAATGTTCGAATACATCCCTGAAGACACCCCTTTATCACGTTAGGTATCATGATCCCAGGTATCATGATCCGATCAATGAGGCTCGAATTCACCAAATGCTGGTGATAATCATTTGCTCCGCCAATGTCCCAACCATCCCTCACGCTGATTATCCCGACCCTCAACGCTCATAGTGATTTGCTACGTCTTGAAGAAAGGCTGGAAGGCAGCCATATGCTGATTGCTGATCGTTTGGTGAGTGATGGTGGATCCAGTGATGATACGGTCGCAACAGCGCATCGTCTGGGATGGCAGGTGATTACCGGACCCCCTGGCCGGGGGCGACAACTTGCCGCCGGGGCTGCTTTGGTACGCACTGCCTGGATTTTGTTTCTGCATGCCGACAGCCTTCCGCAACCAGGCTGGACAGAAGCAGTGAGCCGTTTCATCAACGATCCGGCCAATGCCGGAAAAGCCGGGTATTTTCGTTTTGCCCTGAATACATCAGAACCACAGGCCCGTTGGCTTGAAAAAATGGTTGCTTTGCGGTGTGCTGTTTTTGCATTGCCCTATGGTGATCAGGGGTTGCTGATTGATGCGGATCTCTATCGGCGCATTGGGGGCTATCGTGATATACCGCTCATGGAAGATGTTGATTTGGTTGGTCGCTTAAAACGACAAGATCTGCGTCCATTGCCTTGCATGCTGGAAACCAGTGCCATACGTTATCAAAGATCTGGCTATCTGCGGCGTATTTTGCGCAATATTCTTTGCTTAACCGCCTATTGGGTTGGAGTCCCACCGCACCGTATTGCCACCTATTACAACCATCAATCCGAATCCTGATCGTGATGGGACCGGGATTGATGATACTGAAATGTGTTACTGGAATGGTATGACTATTTTGGTTCAGTTAAACCAGAATATTTGATAGTTTGTATTACCCGTTTATACCAAAACGGCACCATAAAGCTGGCTTAGCTCAGTTGGTAGAGCGCCTGATTTGTAATCAGGAAGTCGGGGGTTCAAATCCCTCAGCCAGCACCATTTTTTTGATTGTAACTGGCTATAATATGCGGGTGTAGCGCGACAGTTAAAATGCCTGTAGCTGGCGGGTTATTTTTGCGTAAATGGCGGGTTACTTTTGCATCGCTTTTTTGTGGATAAGTCTGTTGCAGCTAGATGTTTGTGAGCGGTTTCATCATCACCCGCTCAGCGGCTTGGCGTATCTGATCTAAGACATGGATCGGCCCGGTGAACTGATACTTCTGAAAAAAATGCTCAGGCCCGTTCAATTTGAGAACACTTTCCCCGAACATACCAAGAAAAAAGCCCGGAGCAACTGAATAAACATGATCCGGGATCATGACTTGGACGGTGTCTTTGCCTCCATCCAGCAGGTCTATTTTTGCCCAAGAGACGCCCGGAAAGATTGTGAACCCACCCAAAACCGGTCAGTTCATCAAGATTGATCGTATGTCCTTCCACTCGGTTCGGGACGCTGTCACGCCCCGGCCCCCGCCGTTTAAGTGGCGGGGGTGTCTTGGTCCGGTGAAAGTGCAGACCAATGCTGATCATCACCGGGGTCAAAGCTGTCCAGGGCCTCAGCATTCATGGCATTGACCTGGTTTTCCAGCGTGTTGGAAACAGCCCGTAATCTTTGCGCCTCAGCCTGGGTATCAGTCCCGACTGCCGGGCCACTGGTCAGAGAGCGTATCACCTTCCAGGTTGGCATGGCGGCCTCGATTCGGGAATAGGCTTCCGTCTTGATGCGGGTCACCATTGCGGCCTTGCGTTCAGCCAGGGGCGGCTGAGTTTGATAAAACCCTTTCTGCCCGGTATAGAGCCAGCCAATCCCCACGGTCTCCGGGCATTCAATAAATCCGGGGAGAGTCCCCTCAATGATATTGGTGACAATGCCGTTTTCTATTTTTGCGCTTCTCACTGTAATTTCTGTGTTTGTCATTGTTGATACTCCACGATTGCATAGCCGGATGTTCCCCAACGGGCAGTACTCCCACCCGTTCCGCCAGCACCGATAACAACTGTGAAAGTGTCACCGGGGGAGACGGTAAGTTGTCTGATTACAAGCCCGCCATTTCCGCCGGAAGTCCCGGTAGAAAGAGCTGCGTTTCCGTGGTACGCCCTTGGCCGGCCGCCAGGTGCACCGCCCCCTGCAATATTTAAATGACCACCTGATGCTCTGCCATGAGGCGAAGAAACCCCACTCCCGCCGGCAGACCCGGCGGGCCCGCCAGAAGCAAGTAAATTATAACGGGGGGAATCACCCGTGCTTCGGAAACTGCTGTCCCCACCGTTGGTGGCACGGGTATAGCGATGGCTATCACTGCCACCACCCCCACCGCCGCCGGTTACCTGCACATAGATCTGTGTAACCCCCGCCGGGACGGTGAATGTTCCGGATTGGGAGAAAAACTGCCGATGGATACTTTTACCCGGCATAAGGGCTTTAGGGAGCAAGGGAGCATAGTTTCTATCCAGCACTGGGAAGGCTTCAGCTCCAATGCGCCCCTGAGCATTGGAGAGTGCCGCAGTCCCATTTGACAACAACACCCGATAGGTCGTCGCGCCCCTCAGCCAGATAACTGTTTTTTGTTGCCGTGCCCCGGCATCCACTTGCAGCTTGGCAATAAATTGTGGTGTATGGCTTTCTGTGTTTCGGTAATTCAATTCCTCATAAGCCCGAACATCATATCGTTTTGGCCAAGCCCCCCATCCATATGGATAGCATCGCACATCAAATAAAAGCCCCCCTGTACGCCGAGCATCCATATGTTGATGTCTTTGGATCAGGACATCGCCCAGAAATGACCCACCCCCAAGCTGGACCGGGTAGTAGTGCTCAGTATCGCCGGGTGTTTTGATGGTTTGAATATAGGGTGAGGTTTGAGCAAAACGGGGAGAGTTGAAATGTTCTGTGGCTTCCTTGACCCGCAAAGGTGTCATCATTTTGGTGTTGTTGGTCCCGGCGCGGGCTTCAGCTTGGGTCGAAATCCCCGGTTTGTAGTTCTGTATCGCCTGCCTCACCCGCAACGGCGACATCAGCTTGGTACGGTCGGTCCCGGCGCGGGCTTCAGCTCCGGTGGCCAGAGGGGGTTGATGGTTCTCAATTGCCTGTTTGGTCCGGTAGGGCGACATCAGCTTGGTACGGTCGGTCCCGGCACGGGCCTCGGCTCCGGTGGCCAGGCGGGCATCTGCGGCTTCCTTGACCCGCAAGGGTGTCATGAGTTTGGTGTTGTTGGTCCCGGTACGGGCCTCGTCTTGGCTGGCGATGTCCGGCCCTTCTGTGGTTTGGGGGAGTAAGGGCGTGTGG
Organism: Alphaproteobacteria bacterium; assembly: GCA_965199175.1. Taxonomy (GTDB): domain Bacteria; phylum Pseudomonadota; class Alphaproteobacteria. Next base: position 520,139 of record OZ240684.1, on the reverse strand, counting down.
TCTTTGTCCAACACCGCAAATGTTTCGGTCCCAATGCGGCCTTGGGCATTAGAGAGCATAGCCCTACCTTCAGAGAGCCATATCCGATACGTCGTCGCCCCGCGCAACCAAATAACGGCGTAGCTTCTGCTCGTTCCTGCATCGACGGCCAGCTTGGCGATAAATTGCGGTGTTCGGTCATCAGCACTACCGTAGGAAGTTTCTTCGTAAAGCCGGACATCAAAGCGTTCAGGCCAGCGGCCAAAATTATGCGGATAACAGCGGGCGTCAAATAAAAGCCCGCCATTGAATTGGCCGTAAACATCCCTGTTAGCGTGGACCTCTCGCTCAATCAAAATATCACCAAGAAAACTGAGCGAGAGACCCAGTTGAACCGGATAGTAATGCCCGGCATCCCCTGGGGTGGTGATGGTTTGAAAATTTAGGGAGTCCAGAGCAAGGCGGGGAGCACTGTGGTTCTCAATCGCCTGTTTGGTCCGGTAGGGCGACATCAGCCTGGTACGGTCAGTCCCGGCGCGGGCCTCAGCTCCGGTAGCCAGGCGAGCATCTGCGGCTTCCTTGACCCGCAAGGGTGTCATGAGTTTGGTGTTGTTGGTCCCGGTATGGGCCTCGTCTTGGCTGGCGATGTCCGGCCCTTCTGTGGTTTGGGGGAGTAAGGGCGTGTGGTCTTTGTCCAGAACCCCATAGTTTTTCGCACCAATGCGGCCTTGAGGATTCGACGCACTGACAGTTTCGCCAGGCCGCCAAATCCGGTACGTCGTTGCGCCGCGCAGCCAGATGATTGCGTCCACGCCTTGGATCTCAAATTCCACCTTCGCGACAAATTGCGGCGTCCGGTTTTCAGCGTGTCGATAGGCTGCCTCTTTATAAAATCTTATATCTATATGTCTGGGCCAAACACCGTATCTATAAGGATAAAGTCGTGCGTCAAATATAAGCGAGCCGTTAAAACGCCCATATGTTTCGCTGTTTTCGTGAACCTCTTTTTCAATAAAAATATCCCCCATATCAGAGCCAAGATTGACCGGATAGTAATGCCCGGCATCCCCTGGGGTGGTGATGGTCTGAAAAAGAGGAGAGTCCAGAGCAAGACGGGGAGCACTGTGGTTCTCAATCGCCTGTTTGGTCCGGTAGGGCGACATCAGCCTGGTACGGTCGGTCCCGGTGCGGGCCTCAGCTCCGGTGGCCAGGCGGGCATCTGCGGCTTCCTTGGTCCGCAGAGGTGTCATGAGTTTGGTGTTGTCGGTCCCGGTACGGGCCTCGTCTTGGCTGGCGATGTCCGGCCCTTCTGTGGTTTGGGGGAGTAAGGGCGTGTGGTCTTTGTCCAACACCGCAAATGTTTCGGTCCCAATGCGGCCTTGGGCATTAGAGAGCATAGCCCTACCTTCAGAGAGCCATATCCGATACGTCGTCGCCCCGCGCAACCAAATAACGGCGTAGACAGAGGGGAAATCAATCTTGGCGATATATTGAGGAGTACGGTTCGCTTCTTGCTGTGGTTGGGTCTCTCTGTAGAACCGAACGGCAACCCCCCGAGGCCATCTATCCAAACGGTATGGGTAAAACCGGGCGTCAAACATAAGCGCGCCATTGAAGCGACCATAGAGATTTTCTTGGGCATGCGTTTCTCTCTCGATGAGAAGATCGCCAAGAAATCCACTTTGTTCATTCCTGCCAGACAGCCTTACTGGATAGTAATGGGCCGCATCACCGGGCGTGGTGATGGTTTGAAAATTCGGGGAATCCAAACCGAACCGAGGAGCACTTTGGTAGTCTGCTGCTTCCCTCGCCCGCAAGGGTGTCATGAGTTTGGTGTTGTTGGTTCCGGTACGGGCCTCGTCTCCGGTGGCCAGAGAGGGTTGATGGTTCTCAATTGCCTGTTTGGTCCGGTAGGGCGACATCAGCTTGGTACGGTCAGTCCCGGCGCGGGCCTCGGCTCCGGTGGCCAGGCGGGCATCTGCGGCTTCCTTGACCCGCAAGGGTGTCATGAGTTTGGTGTTGTTGGTTCCGGCACGGGCCTCGGCCTGGGTGGCCAGGCGAGCATCTGTGGCTTCCTTGACCCGCAAGGGCGTCATCAGCTGAGTGTTTTTGGTTCCGGTGCGAGCCTCGGCCTGGGTGGCCAGGCGGGAATCTACAGCTTCCTTGACCCGCAAGGGCGTCATGAGTTTGGCATTGTTGGTTTCGGTACGGGCATCGGCCTGGGTGGCCAAGCGGGAATCTACAGCTTCCTTGACCCGCAAGGGCGTCATGAGCTTGGTGTTGCTGGTTCCAACACGGGCCTCAGCTTGGCTAGCCAGAGGACGGTGGGTGTCGGTATCATCGATATGGGTTTGCAGACGTTCCATCACCCCAGATACGGCACCATTAGTAAAACGCACGGTGATGGCGTTGGCGGGCAGGTCCATCCATGCCAGGGCGAACTGAAAATTCCATGCCGCTGCCGCGCCTCTGTATCCCAGATTGGTCTCAGCGTCAGACCAGTAGGCAATCAGAACGTTTTCAGCGAAGAATCCGATTTCGCGGATAAAGAACTCTTCTGTTGCCGATGGCGGGACAGTTCCTTCCATCATCACCTGATTGGCCTGGGATGTCGCGGCGGTGAGGGGAACCCGTAGCTGCTCATTATAAAGGGCAGTCCGTGTTCGCGCCGCATTCAACGGAATACCGTTGTCGTCACGGATCGCGACACCAACCCGGTCGTTGCTCTGCGATTGCCCATCGCCAAGGGCGACATGGGTGATTTCTAATGAGATTCCCCGGCCGTGAGCGGCTTCAATAGCGGCCAGACCAGCGCTGGTGAAAACAGGATTCAGGTTAAGTGTCATGTGACCTCCATATGCGCCGTCAGGCGGGTTGAAATGGATTGGGCAGCGGCGATGACCATTGCTGAGGTCACTCCACTGACCCCAGAAGTGATCGCCGCTTTCATTTTCTGGCTACACTGCTGGGCAACGCCCAGCCCCAGGCGACTTGCCGGGGACGCTGATGCCAAAACAGTGAAATGGGAACGTGCCGGTTTGCTGGCGTTCACAGCGATAACCGTATTTTCCTGGATGTGAGCCGGAAGCATGCTGCGGGCCTGTGGACTGTGGCTCTGTGGGCTGTGGCTCTGTGGGCGCAGATTATTTTCAGCAACCAGGGTGATGGTGAAGGTATGGGGTGTACCTTGTGGGGTTTGCTCCCACCATTCGCGTAAATGAAACTGTATGTTCAACGCCGCCAGAGCGTCCTTGATGGCAGCGGGGGTTCCTTTGCGCCGGTGCAGGGTGATACTCTGAGCAATAACCCGGCGCTTGACGCTTTCGGGCCAGTCACTGTTCCAGTGATCGACAGAAAATGCCCAGGCCAGCCACGGCAGATGGCTTGCCGGACATGTCTGTGGATCCCAGAGCATTCTCAAAGGGACCCGGTGATTGGTTATGCGTTCAGTTGTCCTCTCAAGCTGATTTTCCAGCCTGGTGGAATGGGGAGGCAGCACGCTCATGACGCCTCCTCAATGGTCAGGGTTGCCCCGGTCATTTTGGGTGCTTCATTGGACGCAGTTTCAATATCGCGCCACCCGATGAGGGTTATTGTGCGCACGCCCGCGACATTCAATGCGGCGTCAATTCCAGATTGGGTGATGCTCTCCCCAAGGCGATGCCGGGCTTCCACGTAAGTGTTGAGCCCAGCTGTCGCAGCATTGCGCACAACAGCAGCATCCAGACCATCATGAAGAACAAGGCGGGCCTGAACGCTATATTGGCGAATGGTCGCCGCCTGGACGGTGACCTGATCGGTCAGAGGCCGAACATCTTTGGCACTCAGCCTGGCGTCAACCAGAGCCAACAAGTCTGCATCCGGTACCCCATCTCCTTGCATGGATAAAACCGTCACGACCACGCGGCCCGGGGTCGGGCTGGCGATGTGAACATCCTTGACATTCGGTGAGGCGGACAGGCTCCAAAAAACGTAAGACCCCACCGGCCCGGCAGTGGTGTATCCTTCAAGAGACAACTGAGTGCGTTGGCGCAAGCGCTCATCGTCTTCATAAACAGGTAGACGCGCAGGACGAGCTTGCGGATCGCCGGGAGTCAGGGTCTGTCGTTCTACGCCAAAGAATGCAGCCAGGTGATCCAGATCACCACCCTGAGCCGAGGCCAGCATGACTCCGCGCGCCGCGTCATTGATACGCTGGCGCAAGGCGGTCTCGCGATGGGCGCAGGCTTCGAGAACTTTTCTGACAGATCGAGATTCCAGATTGAGAACTTCGGCCAATTCAGCATTGTGATTGATGAGATCCTGTTTCAACACCGCAAGAGCGGTTTCATAATCAAGCGGCTCAATCACCGGTGGTGGTGGCAACTCAGACAACCGGATGGCACTAAACCGGGTCATTGGAGGATAATCCCCGGCAGAGTGATTTCCCGGCCTTCAGGTAAATAAAAGCCTTCTGAACTTAAAATGGCGCGACCAGGGGTAAGAGATTCCGTTATCCGCTCAAAGCGCAAACGTGATTCCCGCAGCAAGCCACCATCAACCGGAGGGTCAATCAAATCGAATAACCGCGATCCATAATCACGGCGCATAGCCCGCAACCTGATGGGTCGGGTCAAGATGTCGCGAATCGATTGGATCAAATGACTTGGCCCAACCAGATATTCTCTACTTTCTCGATTCATCCCGGTGTTCATACTAGCCTCCCGCAAAAACGCTGGTAGATCCTTCAGCAACCATTGATCCGCAATCAATCGGATCACCAATGCGTGCTCTTTGATGACCATTGACAAAAACTGCTGATCATGGGGTTGGGTTCCCATCATTGGGTACATCAGCAACCTTGCGATCATGAGCCTTGTTGGCCTGGCCGATCTTCGGTATCTGGCCGAAATAAAGCTCAGAAGGGAAAGGGGCAGTCCTGCCCCAGGCCGGGGTCCCCCACCGTAAGGTCTGTATCCAGTCAATCGCCCGGATGGCGACCCTGTGACCATCCGGATCGGAAGAATAGAGATTACCTGCCTCGTCAATATCACCCGGTCGGGTCGGAGGCACAAAATCAAGACCAAAATCCTGATTGCTTAAAGTGATGGCGGCCGCTTCAGCCAGGGTGACCACTGCCGCATCACGGCTTATTGGGGATTCTTTTTCTTGTGCCAACCGGCTCCGGGTTTGGCTTTCAACCAGAAGATCAAACTTAATCCCGGCCAACTGATTAAATCGATGCCGGATGGCTTCCATCCTGTTGATCTCAGGGATGCTGGTGGTTCCGGTCATGTCCTGTCCCCGCATCTGAAAACCCGCGGGGGGCCTTTGACAATTACCGGAGGGGGATCGGCAACAGTACTCCCGGTTTCATCTGATCCGTCCGGCGGACTGCTGATCTCCAGGCTGGTCCGCCCGGTGGCAATATCACGCAAGATGCGGCTGGCGTCTTCGTATCTTTTGCGCTTTTCCTCGGTCAGACCGGTGCCAATGGTCGCCAGTTTGTAAACCGCAATATCAATCGCCAGGGATTGAATGATTGGCGGAATCGGTTCCAAAAGCGGGAGAGGATAGCGAGCAGAAATATGGACATTGATTTCCGCACTCGCCATCTTGCAGGCACGATCAATGATAAAGTCCCGCCCCTCAGGGGGATAGCCAGCTCCAACGCCATTCAGAACTGCCTGGCTATAGGCGGCCAGGATGTCAGCTTTGGTTATATACATCATCAGCTGTTTTTGATTTTTTTCTCTTCGGGGTTTGGCTTTTTAGGGTTTGGCTTGGCTGTCTTTCAAAACGACCGCGAGGCTCAACAGCCGGTCTGCCTGGAATGAGATGAACCCAATCCGGGACATTCCCGCTATTGTTCGCAGAGGCTATAGCCACCAGGCTGCCGATAATTGACGTATTCGTTGACATAGCAGCACTATGATCCGGCTTTCTGGTCTTGTTCAGGGTGAACTTGTTCACCCCCAAAAGACCAAAAATACCAACCCTCATTGATAGAGAGGATCTCTTCTCCCGATACCTCCCCCTCAAAGCAGCAGAGAGGCATTTAAGAGCGCATTTAATGATTTTTCCCTGTGGTTACCCTTGCCCGGAGCACTGCTCCCACTCCCAGGGGCTTTATGGCAGTGATTGTATTGACTGCTTAAAGGCCTGCCTGAACTACGCTTTGCTTTCGGCCCGCTTAGCCTCCAAAATGGTAGTGCGGTTTTTCCCCGGATTGACATCCCAGCCTCGATCAATTCCCCAAGGGATTCGATAAACCTCGCCTGTCCGCTTATTGACCCGGCATCTTGTCGGAATATCCGGGGCAGCTCCAACCTTCCAGCCATGTCGTTTGAGTTCGGGATTGCCAACTGACCGAACCCGACAGCGACACCCCAGGCAGATGGCGGAATCCATTGATTCCCAACAGAGTCATCGACAGGAAAAATCAGTCCGGCTTTGGCCGCATGCTCTGGTTGATACTCCTGGCATGGCTCTCATTCACAGACAAAATAAGGCAATACTGCCTTGGTGCGCCGGGCTCGCGACCACTGCCCGGGCTGTATGCAAATTGGCACGATAAATCACCTTGAACCGCCGAGGACTCCCCAACGATATCTGAACAGTTTTGCTGGTTTTAGGGGCGTGCATCAGGCGGTACCTCCACCAGCCAAATCCTTGCAATTTTGGGCTGATGTGTTTTTCAAAAACATCCAGAGTCTGACTCTCGACGAGCGCATGCTCTCCTGCTTCATGCAAGGTCGTCAAGACGTTAGGAGTACCGGGTCGCCTGCGAGTAGAATGCCGCAGACGGGACGGTGGCAAGCGGCTTATTGAAATGCCGGACCGGACCGCTTGACCCCATCAATAATTTCGCGTCCCTGAACAACATCGCGGCCATTTAAATCAGTTCTGCTACGATCAATCCACGTATATTCCGTTTGATGATCAGCTCTCTATCAGCCAATCAAAGATTGCAGGCAATTCGTCCCGGGCTGGGGTAAAAGCCCTACGTTTCTAATAGTCCTGAAAGCAACCTGTCATTCAGTCGATAATTGGGTTGCTCAGCTAAGAGCTGCAGGGTCATCAGCTGCAGATTCTCCAAATAATGCCGCGCATAATCAGTCATTCCGGGTGGCTCCATGCAACAGGTAATCTTCTTGTCTTTTAACTGTCGCTTCCAGTGACCCTACACGCGCGGACAGGGCCTTGATCTCGCCGGTCAATTCGGCGACCCGCAGACCCAGCACATGCAGTGCCTCAAGATCAGCCGATTGGGTCTCAGCCCGAGTGAGACGCCGGTCCAACCGCCAGCACCACACCAGGGCCGGAACCACCAGCCATTGAATAATCTTTAAGACAAACTCCGCTTCTGCCAGACCCATCATCGGATCCCCTTGCGGTTCTTATCCCAAGACCGGGCGCCGGTATAGCCGAGATAACCCACTCCAAACAATGTCCACAGTTCATCAGGGATGCCGGTCAGCCATCGCTCCGCACCATCAATAACGGCGTTTGCGGTATCAGGTGCCAACGCAAACAAGACACCCATCGGAATGGCGGTCAAAATCATGATATACATGACATACAGAAAGGTGGGCCTCCCCCTACTCGTATAGGGATCAGCCGACTTGGCCTCAGCAATAATCGCCGACAGCTGAACCTCGGCGGTTTTCAGCTTGCCTTCCTGCTCCAGCTTGATCAATTTGGCCTTGGCGTTGGCCTTCTCTTCATCAGTTTCAAACAGGTTATCAATCAGGTCTCCGGCCAGTTTGGTGACCGGTCCAGCCAGCAGCGACAACATGGTTCAGTTTCCTTTCAGTTGATCGGCAATCCGTTTGGCCCGTGCGCCCACTTGTTCCGCCCAGCGGCTGTTGAGGGCTTCGCGGGCCGCGGTATCCACATCGCCATCTTTGAGAGCCGCCAGCATGTTCTTAAACCGGCTCAATCGCGGCCAGCCGAGATTAAAGCCCATATTGGCCAAAGCCAGTCGTTGCTTGCGGTCTAATCCCCGCCACCACGGGATGTTCCGGTCCAGATCATCCAGCACCCCGGCAATATCATTCTTCAGCAGGTACCCGGCTTCATCTTCAGAGATGCCACGATCTTCCAGATTCCGACCCACACCGATCGTCAGCTTCCCGGCACTACATTGATAGGGTTTGAGGCATGATCCTTCATCCCGAATGAGATCACGGATCAGTTGTTCTCTTTCTAACGGTTCCATCCCATGAGAGAACCGCTTTGGCGGTGGTAAAAACAGGGTGAACACGTTCACCCCTAACCATTATCCTCAGCCCGTAGTCTTTTAACATAGCGGGCACTTACACCATATTTTCGTGCCACCGCACTTGCAGATCCCTGGGTGTTCAGTATCGCTTGCTTCTTGCTCGTGTAACTGACAGCCGCCGGAATGTCCCACGACTCCCCACCCCACATCTCGGCCAGAATATGCGCTGCCGACCAACCCAGAGCCAAGACCAGCCAATGCCCTTCATAAAGAGCTTCTTTGCGCGGAATATATTTACGCTGACCGCCCGCTGTTTCGGCTAAACGCAAAGCCGCATCAAGACCGGCCCGGGATGCAAAATCAGATAAACTCGGCGGGAGGCCGCATCGTCGATAGGTCGTACTCATTGACATCTACTTCGCTCCTTTTTTTTCTCATAAACCTTTTCATCTTTTGATCTAAATGACGCACAAAATGAGGCCCAAGACGTTTGCGGAGGATGGGCAACCATGATTGAGCAACAAGGGTAAAAGAACACTGCCCTGAGAGGGGAGCCAACTCTTTCGGCAGACCTCTTCCTTTTCATCGCGCTGCTCTTGCCTGCATCGCTTTGATGGCTTCAATCACTTTTCCGGCAAGATCAGGAGTGAGGAACTCCGGATCATCAATCCCGGTCTGGCGTTTAACAAAAGCCCGCAGGCTGGCCGTCATCACGCAACCTCATCCAGCTTGGTTTCCGAAGGCGTGATTACAAAATCCTCACCCGCTGAGCCGATTTTGACGCCTTCAATGGAGGCTGCCACATTCGGCTCGGCGAGCATGGCCTCTTTATTGATCTCCTCTTTGGTCCGGATAAACCGTTCCAGGCCCAGGGTCTTGAGATGCTCCATGATTGCCGCGACACCACGCAGGGTGACCTTTGGTGGGCGTTTGCGCCAGCTGATCACCCCGGAGTGAAACGCGTGGAATTTAACTTTTTCATTGCGGGTGAGTTCTCTGCGATTGGCTTCGCAGAAGATCTGGACCGCCTTAAACAGCATCTCAATCTCATTTTGATGTGGTCGGGCCAGGTCTGCATATTCCTTCTTAAGAGCCGCTAATTTGTCATTCAGTTCTGTTTCCAGCCGCTTGCGCTCACGCTGCAAGCTGCCAATCCGGGCAATCGCGACATCCGCTTCCTGGGCACTTTTAGGAACGGCTTCGGCGGCCATATTTTTTAATCGTGTCATTCTATTCTCCTCACTTAGAGTTCTGCCGATTCGTCTTGGGGGACCCGTAGGGGGGGCACCCCCAAGACGGCAAAAAAGTCAATTTCCACCACCGCCAGTGCTGGCGGATGAGACGACCAAATCGCCAATGCCGTTTCATCATCCAAAGCGACCTGAAAAAATGATGTCGCAGGTTTCACAGACCCGATTCATGCCGCATCTCCTGAACCGGTCTTAACCCCCTTACGGGCCAGGATAGAGGCAATCTTGACCACATTGGCCGGCAGGGTACCAATGCTCTGATCGGTTGGTGGCACCGGTCGGGCTTCCAGTTCTTCAGCATCCTCAATCGCCGCTTTAAGAACGGCCAGGATTCCGGTCACTGCAGCATCATGGAGAACGACACCGCTGCCTTCATAATCAGCCAGCCGGGAATACAGACAGCGCAGGTTTTCACTCAACATCACAATGACCCTACGGGGGGCATAAGTTCCTCCCCGATGAAATACAGGCAGCCACCCCGACAGGCCCGCCAGACCTTTACCGCCTCGGAGCTGGCCCGGAAGGGCCGGATTTGCAGCTTCAAACACCGCTTGCGCTCAATGCCGCCCAGCACCGGACACCGCACCTGACCAACGGTCAGATTGGACCGGATCGCGGCCTCAACCTGGCGCATATCGGCTTGATATTTGCCGTGCAGGAGCGCACAGACGGCTCCGGCTGAGTAGCCACCCGGCTTGGCTGGAGTGCCCAATAGCTTCCCCACCGCGGCATAGGAGCCAGCCGCATCATAGGCCGCCTGAAGAGCCTCAAGGCAATCTCTTGCTAATTCAGGCATCTCCACCTCCAGTCCCCATTGGGGGACCCGCAGGGGGGGCACCCCCAATGGGGGTATCAAAAGGCAAATTGGGATCAATCAACCGTCCGTATTTCAGCGACCAATAGGGCGTCTTGGGGCCAGTATTTTTAATGAGCCGCCAGCGTTTGAAGCCGTTTGAGGTCAAGGCCGTACCCGCTTCGCGTCGGGCCAATTCAGCAACATAGCCAGCGGTTTGCAGTCGGCTTAAAAATTGATACGCATTATCGGTTGGATTGCGGCCATGCAGAGTTTCGGGGATTAGAGCCAATACATCATCAATGGTCACTGCGCTGTCACTCATCCGTAAAGCAGCCCAGAAAGCCGCCTTAAACTTGCCGCCACCCCGCCGCCAGGGGCCTGTATGAGGCCCATTCGGGCCACTCGTGATTTGATGATCATCGGATTTTTGGAAGGCCCTGCCAGCCGGCGTTAAAATATAACGACCTCTGTGAACTCGTTTGACAAAGCCGCGCCGCCGTAAGACATCTATGGCCTGAACAACCCGCCGGTTTTCGGCCCCAATGCGCTCCACTAATTCGAAAATCGTCACCGGCTCACCGGGCGGCGGCAAGACATCCAGGATTCGGTCTGTGAATGTTCGGCCTGGGACACCCCCAGGGCGAGAATAAAAGGTCTCCGACATTACGCCGCCTTCCTGACCCGTCTTGGTTCTTCCTGACACAAAGTCACATCCACAATCGCCGCCGGAGTGACCAAGCAGCCGCCGTTGCGCTTCCCGATTTTTTCAATAATTTTGAGGGCTTTAACAATTTCCCGGACATGGCCTTCAGATTCTTTATGAATAGTCTGGAGCACTTCGGGTGCGACCGATACTTCACACAATTCCTGAGCCATCTTGGTGACATCAGCAATCGTGGCAGGACTGAACTCAGCCCGGGCTGAGACTCGGGTTTTAAGCTGCGGATGCCTTTGGAGATGCGCCCAGGTGAACTCCCGGCCCACTAAAATCACCGGGAACTCCAGCAGGTCCGATAGGTCCCGGATCGTCTCCAGTAACCGGATATTCTTGACACCCCGCTCGGCTTCATCCACCACCAGAGGCCGGAGGTCACGGGCCAGCATGTTTGCGGCTTGTTGGAACAATCTCTCGGTGCTATAGGCCGGGACCTGTTCACCCAACTCCGTGACCAGATCCCGCAACATCCAGGACGGTGTCATGGCTTCTTGCAGCCGCAAGAACACCGCCCCTTCCTGAAGCGCCCACCATTTAGCGGCCCGGGTCTTGCCATAGCCTGCTTCTCCCTGAGCCAGGCAGAAGCAGGCTTCCGGAGCCGCCCGGTCATCCAGCGAGGCTACCGCCGCCAAGAAGCGATTGACATTTTCAGTTTGAACAAACTTCGCTCTCATTAGGTCCCTCCCTCAAACGGATGCGGCTAGCAGCCGCAAGGTTGGTGATTTTTTCAGCAATTCTGCCGCATACGCCCGATCTGTATCGGTCGCCTCCGGGCTGGTCTCAGCCCACTGGATGAACTCGGCATCATCTTTAAATTCCGGTCGCCCGGCCTTGCTCTCTGTGGCCGGATGGAGTGCCACGACCTTGTCATCGCCAGCCTCATCGCCGTTCAATCGGGCAAACAGTGCGTCCGCAGCTGCCTGCTCTTCATCACTGAGAGTCGTGATAACTTTTGGTTCCAATGACCCGTGGGGTACCCCCACGGGGTGACCATCAGCCTGAGCCGCTTCTTCGGCTGCCACCAATCCAGGGCTGGCATGGGTTTCAGTCGGGGACGGGAAGGCCGCCAGAACACCGGCCTGGCTAGACCGGGCAGTCAAAATATCTTTGGCAATGTCCTGCGTTTTGACCTGCCTGGCCGTCTTACGCAGCTCTTTCAGGCCCGCACTGACGATCTCTTTTTGCCTGGCCTTGGTTTTGGTTGCGACCTCACGGCGATCCACGCCCAGAGTGGCCGCATCTTCGGCCCGGCAGATGAACTGGCCAGTATTATCAAACAGATAAATTGCCCCAAAATCGGCATCATCCAGAGCCACCCGGACCCGACAGCCCATGAAGGCAGCCAGTTCAGGATGAATATAAAAGCCTCCGTCCAACGAGACCCCCCGTTTCCCAACCTTCCGCCATTCTGACCCGGTTGGCGGCGGCATGAGAGCGATGTCTAAGGCCCGTTCATTGTCAATCCTTCGCACCGATCCGGTGAAGGCCGTGGCTTTGGCAAACGGTTTGGCGTTTATTCCCGAATGCTCATTATGAGCATAGACATCATCACACCAGCGGTCGCAGAACTGTTGGAATTCCTGAGGGGTGAGTTTGACCTCTATCTCTTTCTTTCCCTGCCCGGGGGTACCCCCGCCTTTATTTTTCCCTGCGGGAAGGTGCCCCCCCTGCGGGCCCCCCAGAGGTAACCGGGTCTCCCAGGCAGGATTGGTGCCTGCCTTTCTATTCCGGATACCCTGTCGCTCGGCCACGCTGTGGCCGGTAAAACCAGGGAGAAGTTCCAGCAGATCACGGGTGAAGGTGCCAAAGGCCCTTTCGATATGCGGTTTTTGTTGAGGGCTGAATGGCGGGCAGATTTCATGCTCAATACCCAGGCTATCCAACAGACGCCGCATATGGCGGCTCGTGTAATCTTTCCCATTATCCGTCTTGACTTCTTCCGGGACACCCCAATCCAGAATCGCCCGGCGCATCAGCGCGGCAATCCCGGCGGCTGACGATGTCCGGGCGCACCTCAATTTGAGGCGGCGAGAATGCACATCAATCGCCCCGATCAGCGTATGGCGGGAGCCGTCTGCCAGAATGATATCGGTTGGGCTGGAGTCCAACTCCCACAACTGATTGAGGCGCACCACATGGGCCGAGGCATCCCCGACTGCTGTCAAAAAGCGACTCCGGGCCTTATCGGGATCAAGCAGGGCTGCGTGAAGTTGTGGATGCGCTGCCTTCCATGCAGCCAGCCATCGCTGAAGGCCACGAGTCGAAGGCAGGGTAACCCCATCATTCTCACCAAACCGGGCACGCAAAGCCTGCATGATATGCCCAGCCCCGGCATGCGGATAGGAGGCCAACATGCCTTTGATGAGGTCTACAACTTCTGGCTGATTGTCTATCAACCCACTTCCCTTACGATGATGCCCCTGACGCCCGGTCAGACCATCCAAACCACCCCGGCGCAGCCGTCCCCGCCATCGCTGAAGGCTGCCAAGACTGAGAGCGGGGATGACCTCCCGGACCCAGTCGGCAATATCGGCCTGGCCGTTTGCATAGATTCGACAAAATGCCGCATCTGAGGCCGCTTTTGAGAGCGACTGTGCGGCCCGGAACCGATCCGCGGCCCGGACCAAGGCAGCCCGGGCTTCGGCCTTGCTCTGCTGAACAGATCCGGCACTGGTAAAGGCCCTGATTGCCGTCTTGGGGGTGCCCCCCCTACGGGTCCCCCAAGACGGATTTGCGGGAGATAATGATCTTTCAGCTAATATCTTCTGAGCCGCCACCGACAAACAGGCCCGGTGATACTCCCAGCCACCACCTTTTCCGGTGCGCCGCCGGGCCAAAGCACCCAGCCGTGGGTCGCGCTTCTCACGCCAGCCCTGCTCCCGCACCATCGCTGCTAATCGCCGCCTCGATAACCGATAACCGGGTAGACCCCATTCGGCCAAATCATCGAGTGAAAACCATTGGCTCATGAGTATTGTCCCCAATGACCCTTTGTTTTCCCTCCGGGGGTGCCCCCCTGCGGAAAATCCCAATTACCCTTGGGGGACCCAGTGACCTCCGGGGGACCCGCAGGGGGAAAATCCCAATGACCCTTGGGGGACCCGTAGGGGGGGTACCCCCAAGGGGTAAACAAGGTCATGGCCGCCGCCTTTTGAGGTCGGTTGCCTCGGCTCGCAGCTGTTTGATCTGCTGTTCAATATGGCCGAGCCGGGCCTCGCGCATCACTTCGGATTCAACCAGGTGAAGGTTGAACGGCTCGGCAAACACCGCCCCAATCAGCCAGTATTGCTTGGTCGCCTCAATAAGGGCATAAAGACGCTCCACCGTAATCTTGTGGTCAGTCGCCGCCGTAGAAGCGTATTTATCGATGATATTCTTGCTGATTTTGGGGTCGCCCAGAGTCTCCGACATCCGGGCTGCAACCTCTTCCCGGCTCATTCGGCAATCCTGTAAGGCCAGAGCCAGGGCATTGGCCAATCTCGATGAAAAATCAAAACCCCGCACTGCGCGGGGGGGCAAGACCACCGGGCACGGCCCATCCTCAGCCCAGTCGAACAGGTTGGGACCGCGCTTAATCTGAGACCGCCTTGGCATCCAAAACCTCCGGCCTCAGGCCATATTGAGCAAAATATCCCTTTTTAATGAGAATATTGGTGATGCGTTTTTGTTCAGCCAAGGTAAGTTCATTCCAAAGCTGGATCAGGTGTTCTTTTTCGGCTTTTTCTGTCATGCCCGCTTCCTTTCCGGCTCGTCCAGATAATCAGCGGGGATTCCAAACCTTTCCAGACGGCCCGATGCAATCTGGTCAATAAAAAATCGGTCCTGAGCGTTATCATCCATCCGGTCCCACCAACGCTGATGTCCGTATTCTGGTGGTGACTTTGGGGGAGCATCTGGCCAGGCCAGTGCTTCGGCTACGGTTTGCGCCGGATTGGTCGGGTCAAGAATTCGGCCAAAAACAGTTGACTGATATTCTTTCTCAATCGATCCCAGCTGGGTCAGTTCGCTCTGATTGTCAGCAATCTTGTGCCCCGAAGCCTCAATATCTTCCACAACTTCTGGCAAAAGGCTTTCAAAAACAGCGATGTATCGGTCAATTGTCCGCCGATCTAATCCCCAATCCTCAGCAGTCTTTTTTGAGAAGGATTTTTCAAAGGGACAACTTGTCCCTTTGAAATCCTCCCCCCTTCGTGCCCCGCCGCGAGCGGTTTGCGGATACCATTCCAGATATATTTTTTTGAGCTGGGAAAATGACCGACCTTTTGCAAGAACCGTGAGATTTTTATGGCTGAAATAGTCGCTGATCTCGCGCGTTTTGGCCTCGACTGCATTCAGATGCAGGATCCGCGCCTCAATCTCTCTCCAACCCAGCAGTTTCACGGCTTTTAAGCGATGCGCACCGGTCACGACCTCATAGGGAGTTCCAGCCCGTTTGATAGGCCGCACCTCAATCATGTCTTTGAGCTGGGGCTCCCGACCCCCCGATGCTTTGATTTTTTTGGCCAGATCTTCTGCCCAGGCCGGATCAACCCGCCGCGACCGCTCACCCAGCGCAATCTCTACCACCAGAATGCGCTGCAACTTGGTCACGACATGGCCTTCTTGTGCAAATATTTGCACAATTTTGCTTGACAAGATAGCCGCATCAGTGCATTATTATGCACATGGAAACTCAAACCAAAAAAATCAGAAAAAAATTGGAAAAAACCGGATGGTTTTTGGCCCGGCATGGCAGTGGGCACGATATCTATCGTCATCCGACCAGGACCGGGATCATAACGCTGCCCCGCCACAAGACGCTGACGCCCGGGGTTATCAAGTCCATCGCTGCTAAAGCGGGATGGAATTAAAGGAGAAGGAGAATAAGAATGCGATATATCGCTATTGTAGAACAATCTGGGGGTGTTTTTGGCGTGACTTTCCCCGACCTTGACGGAGTAGTCGCGGTAGGAAACAACCTGGATGAGGTATTGTCCAACGCACAAGATGCGCTGAGTGATGCAGCCGCAGAAGCATCCAGAGACGGGGTAGCTTTGCCTGCTTCGCCGGATTTGAAAAGTGTTATCGTTCCGCCTGGCTGTTGGGTGACAACAATCCTGTTGGTTGAAGAAACCGGAAAACCCGCCCGGCTTAATTTGTCTTTGGACAGCGGGACGATTGCGGCGATTGAACAGGCTGCATCTGAGCGTGGTCTTACCAAAACGGCCTATATTAAACGGCTGGTCAAAGCCGCCGCTGCGTTGGGAGCGTAAAATCGATGGGCTTCCATAGGTTTGAGCAATCGAACCCATCAATCCCCCTCCAGGGCCGAGAAATGGGAACAGGCGAGTGCATCGCCTAAAAATCTTGGGCCTTTGCGTCCCCCATTTTTTTGGGTGGCCTTGTCGCAGCGCGCGGTTTCCCATAAAAACAACGGGCGCCTTCCCAGATCGCCCCCAAAATGGTGACATTGCCAGCATTGTTTGCCCGCTGGCCCGGTTCCGACCCAGTGGACCATGCCCGGACGGGTCATTTGCATTTGTTTTTCAGTCGGCCTCATCCTTGAGCTGCCTTTTTCCCGGAGCGGCGGAGAGGCTTTTCACCCCAAAGGGCCAGAACCTCCTCAGTTGGCAAGCCCAACACCTTCCCGGCCCGATAGGCCCGACATCGGGTCAGTTCATAATCACGGTTTTGTCGATAGTAGAGACGCCGGGCCGCCAAAAGCTGTTGCTTGCGGTCTCCAGAACCCCCGTCAGATGGTGATCCATCTGACGGGGCGGAGAGGAACTGGCAATCCCGGCTGGTCATTGATCCAACCCGGCTTGTGGTGTGGCGGCGGGACATGGCCGGGCATGGGAGCCACCCGAAACCATGATACCGCCGCCGTTTCCCTCTATACTGGAACTATCCACAATCCAAGATAGAGAAAACTTTAATATGAACAATCTTGAAGACGACTTAGCGCGCCCTATATTTGAACAAACCAATAAGCAAATTGACGCAAAACTGGCCCCGATAATCAATTCTATCATTGGTCTGGAATTGGCGATCGCACACTGCTTCAACATTCTTCACCGCCATCAGATTTTGAGCCTAAAGGATGTGCTGAGATCAATCGATAAGACGATTGAGGGGAATAAGGAGAGAGTTCCGTTGGGAACATTGGCAGTTCTGCGCCACATCCGTGGGATGCTTGAGAACCCGGATCAATACTTGCCAGAAGCGCTTCGCGAAACCTTTCGATTGATTCGCGGAGGTCAGCCAGAAGAACCGCCACAAGATAGGGATCAATAGGGGCTTCAATTATTTTCCGCACCCCATCTTGGGCATGCGCCAAAACTTGTTCTCTAGGAATTGTGGCCATATCCTTACGCCGCTTCGTCATTACACACCCGTCTGGGGACGGCTTTGATGCTTTCTTTGCCGGTATTTTTTTCGAGGAAGATTCATAAAACGGATTTTAATCCGTCCATTCATTCGTTGTTTTTGAGTGGCCTCAGTGACATCAGATGCCAAGACAGTTTTTGATGTGGCCATCGTCAATTCTCCCCGGTGTTTTTGACATGACAGGACGGCACAGGGCGGGGAATATGCCGGGGCCAGGCCAGATCAGGGAGCCACATGTCAGAAATGTTTTTACATATCCGGCCCGCCCGCCGCGTGGTAAGGTCGCCACCGCGTCCGAGGCGGTCATAAACATCGCCGCTGCCTGCCACCAGCCGAGAAATCGTTCGAGGGCTGCGGTTTTTGGCCACCGCAAGAATATCCATGAGTTCAAGAATGTGCTCCATAGAACACGATATACCCTATCGGTCTCAATAGGTCAACCCTTTTATGCTCAAAAAGACACAATTATAGATATGGGAACGGATTATGTGCTAAAAAAAGCACGATGACTAAGCATATGCAGATGATAGAGCTTATCAAACGCGAAGCGAGGATTCGTGGTTTGTCTATTCGTGCCTTGACCTCTGGGCTTGGCCTGCCCCACCGCAGCCTTCAAAATGTTTTAGATGGAAAGCAGCCTTCAATTAACCGAACCGGCGAGATATGCCGTGCCCTGGGCCTGGAGTTCTACATCGGCCCCCCGCGGAGTGATGTGGCAGGCCCGATCAAGTGGAAAAACCCGCTCACATATAAGTTATCCTTTCCTTTGGGGGGCGTGCCCCTACGGGATCAGTTGGCCGATCTATCCGATAAATTGGCGGAAACCAAGGCAGCCTTGGAGGCCCTTGCCGCCACCAATGATGACACCACCCCGGCGGAGGCTCGCCCGATTGCGATTATGGAGGTGGAATCCGCAGCCGGGGCCGGGGCTGAGGTTTTGTCTGAGGATATTAAAGGATACGCCTGGTTCCGCTCATCCTGGCTGGCTGCCCATGCTCTGGACCCTGAGCAATGCGTCATCATCCGGGTTTCAGGTGAATCAATGGAGCCGACTTTGGTAGACGGGGCATCAATTTTGGTCGACCGCAACCGGACCCACCGCCGGGCTGGATATATATATGTCATCCGCACCAATGACGGCCTGGTCGCCAAACGCCTGGATCAGGATAAGGAAGGTACTTGGCTTCTCAACAGTGACCACCCCAAATGGCCGCCCATCCCCTGGTCCAACGATATGGAAATCATCGGCCAAATCCTCTGGACCGCCCGCACTTTGGCCAAATAATGATAAACCGAGAAAGGACTGGACTATGATTATCGTCGTAACAAACCGTAATATTAAGGACAAAAATGGATCGGGTGCCGATATTTTCGGTAATGATTTGAACAACCCACCGGACGAAATCCGTATTGCCACTGCCAAAAGAAACCCTGATGGATCATGGCAAGTTGATCTCATTCCTGAAAACACGGATAGCACAGAGGAATCGCATCCGCCCTCTCAGCAATTATTCGACGAAGTTCTGGGAAATATAAACAGGAGAAAAATCGGTAAGGAGTGGGTTTTTTTCGTTCATGGTTTTAGGAATGATTTTGAAAATAACTTGAAAAAATGCCACGCTCTCGAAAAAATCTACGGTGTTAATGTTATTCTCTTTTCTTGGCCCAGTAATCCTGGTGGACTCCTTATCAGTGCGGGACCTACCGCATACTGGAGAGCGCGGGGCAATGCTCGGGCATCCGTTGAAGCCCTCAGCAGAACTTTGGGAGCCTTATCGAGATATTTGAGCAATGTCCCGTTCAACCCGAACTGCGATGTTAATTTGAATTTCATGTCATACAGCTTGGGAAATTACCTTGTTGAGCAGGTGGTTCGTAGCTCTAAACACTACACCGCCGGACCCTGTATGTTTAAAAATATTATTCTTTGTCAGCCTGATGTTGACGCTGAACCGCATAACGAATGGGTTCCAAAGCTATGTTTCGGCGGGAGAGTCTATGTGACAATAAACGAAGATGACAAGGTTTTGGATTGTTCCGACGTAATCAACCCTAATCGTCTTGGAAATACAGCGAGAAATTATTCGGGTACGCAAGCTATGTATTTCGACTTCACGGACGGTGAAAATGTTGGCAAGACACATGGCGTGTTCTACAAATTCACGTATCCAAAGCTGAAGTTCGGGAAAAGAAAAAATAAAAACCTGGTCATAACCGAATTTTTCCAACGCGCCCTCACCGGAAAGCGGGCTGAGAAGACAAACGGATTTAAGTATTCCCCACAGAAAAATATGTATGAACTGTAATGCACGGTAGCATATGGGTTAAACAGCCAATATGATTATACCATCGCGATTCCAACTTAATTTGCGGGTCCGGGCCACTCCAAAAATGCCAACCCGTTGAATAAAAAACGTTTTTTCCTAACTTGGACGTGATCGGACCGATTTTGCCCAAACGTCCAAGTAATGCCTTATTTCAAAATCGAGTTTTGTGGTTTTTCAATGGGTTGGCTGATTTTAACTCAAAGTAACTGTCGCAATTTTAACTTTTTGACTCAAAATAACTGTCGCGGGCGGCCCGATTTTCTGTCCCATTTTGGCCCACCTGTATGTCATCTTATCCCGTTGATATCCCGGCATGATCCCGCCTCAATCCCCCTTGATCCCGGCCCTATTCCGGCACATCCCCATTGAATCAAAGTAAGTGTCGCATCACACTGTCGCGCTACACCCAAAAAGCGATGCAAAAATAACCCGCCAGCTACATACAGCGCCACAAAATTATTACAACTAATTGATTTAATTAATGAATTATTTTTAATGGCGTCCCCGAGAGGACTCGAACCTCCGACCTGCGGATTAGGAATCCGCCGCTCTATCCAGCTGAGCTACGGGGACAATCGCTTTATCATCAGTCCCTGATAATCAGTCCTGTCATCAAGTATCCAGACTCCATAGATGGTGCTCATTGTTCCGGCACCGGCATACAATGCCTGAAAAAAACTATTCAACAGCTTTTTTTTCGCACCGCCAGATACCAGCCATCGGCAGTATAGACCAGCTTCATCAACTGCAATGGTGTCAGAACCTATTGTGCTGTTTTACTGACCGCAACATTGCCCCGGCGACAGGATAGACGGACACATCTTCCCACCCCCTTTTATCTGTCCGAACCAGGTGGCCAAGTCCCACTCTATAACCAACGGATTGGTTGTTGATTCGTTATTGATTCGTCGTTGATCCACAAAACGAGACATCAATCAACTCAATATCTCAAAATCACACCCCGGTCTCAGAGTGCTATCGTACTGATTTTATGATTAAAATTATAATCCAACAAAAAACAGCAGAGCGGTGGTGGCGGAGAGGAAGGGATTCGAACCCTCGAGACGGTGATTCCCGTCTAACGGTTTAGCAAACCGTCGCCTTCAGCCACTCGGCCACCTCTCCATCGCTATGATGGTTATGAACAGGACCGCCAGGACTGTCAACGCATCCCGGTGATTGAGGCCAGATCTGTATGAGATCTATATGATATCTGTATGAGATCTGTATCAACCACATGGGCCGCATGGACGAGATTGACACGCATCATACCCAGGCTCACCAGACCCATAGAGACCAAAACCGACAATGATCAACCCCCACAAAGACCAGGCCCCGACTATCCGTTCATTCAAAAATTCTCAAAAGAAAAACAACATCACCCATTGTAGCGCAACGTCAGAAGAAAGAAACGCCAGAAGAAATATAAAAAATCAATAGGATGGTTTTGAAAGATTTTTTTAAGATAACTTTTCTTTGAGCAATTCATTAACCAATCCGGGGTTGGCTTTGCCCTGGGTTGCTTTCATTACCTGACCGACAAAAAAGCCAAGCAATTTATGCTTACCCGCTTTATAATCAGCCACTTCCCTGGGGCTTTGGCTCAAAATTCTGTCAATTTCAGCAGCAAGAACCGTTTTATCAGAAACCTGTCGCAATCCGCTGGCTTCAACAATCGCCGCAGCCTCGTGACCGGTTTCAGCCATTTCAAGAAAGACATTTTTAGCAATCTTCCCCGAAATCTCCCCACTGGCAATCAGGTCAATC
The DNA here is from genome assembly GCA_965199175.1 of Alphaproteobacteria bacterium. Taxonomy (GTDB): domain Bacteria; phylum Pseudomonadota; class Alphaproteobacteria. The sequence goes on along the minus strand of OZ240684.1, from coordinate 498,736 downwards.
AATCCACCCAATGCGGAGGCCGATACCGGGGATTGAGAAACCTCCTGACCAGATTTATTCAACAAAGCAAAAAGGTCGCCCATGACCCAGTTTGCAACAATTTTAGCATCGCGCCCGGTAGCGGCTTGTTCAAAATAATCAGCAGTCTCAATCTCAGCGACCAAAACCGCCGCATCATCGGATGACAACGCATACTGACTCATAAAGCGGGATTTTTTCGCATCCGGTAATTCGGGCAACTCAGCCCGCAATCGTGCAATCAGGTCTTGGGAAATTTCCAAAGGCAATAAATCCGGATCAGGAAAATAGCGATAATCATGTGCCTCTTCTTTGCCACGCATGACTCGCGTACAACCTTGCGCAACATCAAACAGACGGGTTTGTTGAATCACCGCCTCGCCGTTCTCAAGCATATCAATCTGGCGTTGTGCTTCGTAACCAATTGCTTGCTGAATAAAGCGGATTGAATTGAGATTTTTGATTTCACAACGCACCCCAAGCGGTTCACCGGGATGACGCACAGAAACATTCACATCAGCCCGCAAAGATCCTTCCTGCATGTTGCCGTCACAAACACCAAGATAACGCAAAATCGCCCGCAGCTTAGTCAGGTAAAGACCAGCCTCTTCGGCTGAGCGTAAATCCGGTTCAGAGACAATCTCCATCAAAGCACATCCAGATCTGTTCAGATCAATATAGGATTTTCCCGGATCCTGATCATGCAAGCTCTTGCCGGCATCCTGCTCAAGATGCAGCCGTGTAATGCCAATCTCACGCTGAGCACCAGCAGGCAGATCAATAACAATCCGCCCCTTAGAAACAATGGGCTGCTTATACTGAGAGATTTGATATCCCTGGGGGAGGTCGGGATAAAAATAATTCTTGCGGTCAAAAGTCGAAACCCGGTTAATTTCGGCTTCCAGACCCAATCCAGCCCGGATTGCCTGTTCAACACAGACCCGGTTGATCACTGGCAACATACCGGGCATCGCGGCATCAACCAAAGAAACCTGGGTATTGGGATCAGCCCCAAAGGCTGTTGGCGCACCGGAAAACAGTTTTGAACGCGCGCTCACCTGGGCATGGACTTCCATACCGATAACGCATTCCCAGGGGCCATTTTGACCCTGAAGAAGCGGTATTTCAGCCACCATTGTTGAAGCAGATCCGGTACTCATGATCGGTTCTTGAGCATATGGGGAATCGAGTCAAAACCAGCAGCATGTTCTAAAACCCGTGCGGTCTGCAAAATTGTCGTCTCGTCAAAAGGCCGTCCAATGACTTGTAAGCCCAACGGTAATTTTTGCTGATCAAGGCCCGCCGGGACTGAAATTGCCGGTAATCCGGCCAAACTCGCCGGGACAGTCAGGACATCATTGAGATACATCGCGATGGGATCATCCATCTTCTCGCCCAGCATAAACGCAGACCCCGGCGTGGTCGGGGTTAAGATAACATCACATTGTGCAAAAGCAGCATCAAAATCCCGGCTGATCAGAGTACGTAATTTTTGTGCTTTCAGATAATAGGCATCGTGATACCCGGCCGAAAGGACATAAGTCCCAATGAGAATACGGCGGCGTACCTCCGGGCCAAATCCTTCCCCTCTTGTGTTGGCATACAGTTCAGAGAGATCGTCCCCCTCCAGCCGCAACCCGTAACGCACCCCATCATAGCGGGCGAGATTGGATGATGCCTCAGCAGGTGCAACGATATAATACGTCGGCAGAGCATAACGGGTATGGGGTAAGGAAATGTCTACACGAACCGCCCCGGCCTCACAGAGCCATTCCAGCCCACGCTCCCACAAAACAGAAAGATCCGGAGCCATGCCCTCAACCTGATACTCAGCCGGTACCCCGACCCGTAACCCCTGAACACCGTTTTCCAACCCACTCTCAAAATCCGGAACCGGTTCTTTAGAAGAAGTTGAATCTTTGGGATCATGCCCGGCCATCGCCCCCAACATGATCGCGGCGTCACGTACTGTGCGGGTGAGTGGTCCGGCCTGATCAAGAGAAGAGGCAAAGGCAACAATACCCCAGCGGGAACAACGACCATAGGTCGGCTTCAAACCGACAATGCCACAAAAGGCCGCAGGCTGACGGATTGAGCCACCGGTATCTGTACCGGTTGCTGCCAGAGCCATCCGGCCCGCCACCGCTGCTGCCGAACCACCGCTGGAGCCACCAGGAACCCGATGGGCCGAATCTTCAGGTCGGGTCCAGGGATTACATACCGGACCGTAATGGCTGGTGATATTGGCAGACCCCATGGCGAATTCATCAAGATTGGCTTTCCCCAGCATGACCGCCCCTGAGCGCCACAGATTATCTGAAACCGTGGATTCGTAAGTCGGCACAAAGCCATCGAGAATATGAGAACCCGCCGTGGTGAGGACACCCCGGGTGCAAAAAAGATCTTTCATAGCAATGGGGAGACCTTCCATTGCCCCGGCTTCTTTCCTGGCCAGACGCTTGTCAGAAGCCCGCGCCATGTCCAGGGCTTGCTCCGGCGTTGGGGTAATAAAGGCATTGAGTTTCCCCAAACGGTCAAGCGCATCAAGATGGGCCTGTGTTAATTCAACAGAGGATAGAGAACCGCTCCGCAAAGCATCGCGGGCCTGAGATAAGGTAAAAGCGGTTGGGTCGGAACCAGACATTGATTATATTCGATGATATTCGGGGTTGTATTTGGCCCGATCTATTCTATGACCTTAGGAACAACAAAAAAGCCCTGAATATGCTCTGGTGCATTGGCCAGAATATCCTGCGCACATCCGCCATCAGTTATCTCATCTTCACGACAGGATAAGGCAGTACCAACAACGCTGGCCATCGGTGGTGTGTCCTGGGTATCGACCTCAGCCAGCTGCTCAACCCAGCCGAGAATATTGTTGAGTTCACCCACAAGATGCTCAACCTCATCTTCGGCCAGTTTCACCCGGGCCAAAGCGGCGATAGAACGGACAGTTTGCTGATCAAGTGACATAAGCAAAAAACGGCTGAGAAAAATCAAGAATAGCCTGACGAAAAAGCATACAGGATACAGACAAGACATATACAGGATATTCAGGGTATCAGAACAGGCTTGATATAAAACAGGCTTGGCCTGATGACAACCAAAGGGTAGAATCTGAACCGGGTATCCTGAACTGATGACCTGATTGTCCTGTGATTACCTTGAACTGATTGTCCTGAACTGATTGTCCCGGGCTGGGTATCCTGAACTGGTTATCCTGAGCCAGCCGTTGACATATGCCCTGTTTTTGGAAACGGTGCGGAGCCTAACACCCGTCATGCCTCTCTGCAAGCCTTCTCAACATGCGCAATATCTGCCCGTCTCCGGACGTCTGCTTGGCCTTGATATTGGCTCCAAAACCATCGGTGTGGCGGTTTGTGATCCTGGTCGCTGCTTTGCTTCGCCGCTCTGTACCCTGCAACGGCAACGATTCAGCCAAACCGCAACGGCCCTGGAAAAACAGATCGAAGAAAATGCCGCCACAGCCCTGGTGATTGGCCTGCCTCTCAACATGAATGGCAGTGAGGGACCGCGCTGCCAGGCAGCCCGGGACTTTGTCACTCATTTTCTCTCCCGGCGCGATATCATCACTTTTTTCTGGGATGAGCGCCTCTCCACCGCCAGCGCAGAACGGGCAATGATTGAAGCCGACCTTTCACGCCGCCAACGGGCCAGAGTGATTGATCAGGCTGCTGCAGCGGTGATTTTACAAAATTTCCTGGATTACCTGCGCCTCAATATTCAGAACCAAAAAGAAAAAACATCATCACATCAGTGATGCCGCAACAGTAATACCGCAACCAGCCCGGAAAACCCCACCCATTCCCATATCAATCAAACTTTTTTTCAGCCCGATAGCTGTTTGTTCTGGCAATCATTGCTCTCAACTGTAACTGTAACTGTTACTTTACTGTTACGGTATCATTACTTTCAGGTAGCTCTTTCAACATCGCTCACCCATCACATTTATAAAAAGAGATTGATTCATGTTGTCCGCCATGCGGCCTGACACTATGTCTTAGATGCCATGACTCAATCCCATCCATCTGGCTCATCTGGTCCGGCTCCGTTGGCAGGACTACGGGTTCTTGATCTGACCCGTGTCCTGGCCGGGCCGACTTGTACCCAGATTCTGGGAGATCTGGGGGCTGAGGTTATTAAAATTGAACGCCCCGGAGATGGGGATGATTCGCGCGGTATGGGGCCGCCCTATTTGAAAGATAAACAAGGCAAAGAAACCCGCGAAAGTGCCTATTTTCTCTCGGCAAACCGCAACAAGTTCTCTGTAACCGTCAATCTGACCACGCCGGAAGGCCAACATCTGATCCGGCAACTTGTCGGTCATTGCGATATTCTTGTCGAGAATTTCCGGGTTGGGAACCTGGCCCAATATGGCCTGGACTACCAACAGCTACAGCCCGGTCATCCGGGCCTGATTTATTGTTCGGTGACCGGGTTTGGCCAGACCGGTCCCTATGCCGGACGGGGTGGCTATGACTATCTGGTCCAGGCAATGGGGGGCATTATGAGTGTTACCGGTGACCCTGATGGTCCGCCAACCAGGGTCGGGGTCGGGATTACGGATATCGTAACCGGCCTCTATGCGGCTATTGCTATTCTGGCGGCCTTACGCCATCGTGATGCCACCGGCCAGGGACAACATCTTGACCTTGCGTTGCTGGATTCTCAGGTCTCCTGGCTCAGCTATATTGGCCAGAATTATCTTATTTCCGGTGAAATCCCCGGACCGTTGGGGCATGAACACCCTTCTATTGTTCCTTACCGGGTTTTTGACGCAAAAGATGGCCCGATGGTTCTGGCAGCCGCCAATGATGGTCAGTTCAGACGCTTTTGCCAATTTGCCGGACGCTCAGAATTGGCCGATGATGAGCGGTTTTCGACCAATGCCGCCCGGGTACGTCATCGGGAAGTGATCACACCGATTCTTGAAGAAATCCTCAGAAAACGAACCGTTGCCGAATGGATGAACGGTCTGGTGGGGGCGAATGTCCCGGCTTCGCCGATCAATCATCTTGATCAGGTCTTTCATGACCCTCAGGTCCAGGCGCGGGAGATGCAACTTTCTATGAAGCATGCAACAAATCAGGCGATTGATCTGATTGCCAGCCCGTTGAATTTACCGGCTTCTCCGGTTTCTTACCGTTTTGCCCCTCCGGTTTTGGGGCAACATACACAAGATGTGCTCAAAGAACTTCTGGGTCTTGATGCAGACGCATGCGCTCAGCTCAAAAACAAAGGAGTGATTTAAGACCCTCTCAGATGATACGGATTATGTATGTTTATTATGTATATTTCAGGGAATTTCATTAAAATTTCCAGCAAACGCACGCCTGCATGAGTCACGCCTGCATGAGTGCAGAGACATGGGCCGCCACGCTGGCCGCCAAAGCCTGTAAATGATATCCCCCTTCCAATGTTGAGACGACCCGTCCGTCACAGCATCGGTCTGCTGATTCCAGGGCTGATTCGGTCACCCAGGCAAAATCAGCCTCATTCAAGCGTAACGAGGCCAAAGGATCATCCCGATGGGCATCAAAGCCAGCCGAAAGAATCACAATATCCGGCTGAAAATCCTCAAGGGCCTGTAAGAGACGCCGCCAGGCCGGTTCAAAACCCGAACGGTCAGTAAAGGCATCCAGGGGTTCGTTAAAAATGGTACCGGCGCCGGTTTCGTTCCGGGCACCCGTCCCGGGATAGAGCGGCCATTGATGAGTCGATCCATAAAATAAAGATGAATCTTCCCAAAAAGCCGCCTGAGTCCCGTTGCCGTGATGCACATCAAAATCCAGGACAGCAGCCCGCTCAGCCCCATGCGCGACCTGAGCATGACGCGCCGCCAGGGCAGCGTTGGAAAACAGACAAAACCCCATCGCCCGGTTGGGTTCAGCATGATGACCCGGCGGACGCGTGGCACAAAAGACATTGGTTGCCTCCCGGTTCATCACCGCATCAACGGCTGCACAAATACCGCCGACAGCCCGCAAGGCCGCCTCCCCACTGCCTGGTGACAAGATGGTATCAGCATCCAGAGACCCATATCCGCTCTCCGGCAGAGCAGCAAAAACCCGGTCAATATAATCAGGCGGATGAACCCGCATCATCAGATCGCGTTCAGCCCGGGGGGCTTTTCGACGTTCTAACCGGTCAAATTGTGGAGCCGCCAGGGAACCGGTAATTGACCGCAGACGGGCAGCACTTTCCGGGTGTCCGCCTCCGGTATCATGCTCCAGACACGCCTCATGCTGGAAAAGCCATGTCCCCATTCATACCCCCATACCGTCATCGTCATTTATCATACTGTCATCGTCACTCATACCGTCATCGTCACCGATATTGTGCCATTCATCCATCCGGTGATTTTATACACAATTATTGACCCGAATGGATTGGAAGAGGTTTGCGTAAGCGCAGCGTCAAAACGCCATCTGTTTCGTCAACTGAAAGAAGGTCACAGCCGGTGGTCTCACAAAAAGCGGAAAAATCGTTCCGGGCGGCAGGATCCGTTGCTTCGATAATCAATTCCCCTCCCGGCTCAATCGTCTTCAGGGCTTTACGGGCCCGGAGTACCGGTAAAGGGCATATCAACCCCCTGGTATCCAGGGTTATGGCTGGATTTTTTTCTTTCACAGACATCTGATTTTCCCTGAGCAACAACCAGAAATGACCATACTCACCACCCGGTCATCACCACATAACGATTATGGCACAAAAATCATACGTAAATCATACGTATAGTATCATTACGTATAGTATCATTGATTGATCTGGTATCATTGATTGATCAATCACCGCATCACTTTAGAAACAATACAACGGAAACAATACAACCCATGAAAAACGACATAAAGAAGACGTCATAAACAGTATTATTCATAAACGGCATTATTCAGGTTGCATTCAGCCAATCAGGGACATAGTTATTTTAAGATATGCTGTCTTTCAAAACTGCCGTTTTTCCGGCTTTTCAGTCTGGACTTTTCAGTCTCGATTCTTCAGATTACCCTTTCCTTTTTTACAGACTGCATCCGGGATTTTCTGCGTCTTTGTGCTTTACTTTTTTACACCTAACATTCGTGTCTGAACAGATGGATCATACATGGGTCACATCCTGAACATATCCTCATCCAGCCTGTCTCATCTATCCCATCTATCTCATCTATGCAGAGTGGTGGTGGCTGTTGGTTGTCTGATCGCGGCATTGACCCAGTCAATGGCGGCTCTGGCTGCTGAGTTACCGGTTGTCCGGGTGGGGACACTCAAATTCGGCACAGTAAACTGGGAACTGGATGTGATCCAGACCCATGAACTGGATAAAAAAAACGGCATCAAACTTCAGCTGGTTCCTCTGGCGAGTAAAAATGCGGCTGCTGTTGCTCTGCAAGGGGGAGCCGTGGACGTCATTGTCACCGACTGGTTCTGGGTTTCCCGTCAACGTCACCAGGGTCGTGATTACAGCTTTGCCCCTTATTCCATCGCTGCGGGGGGGCTGCTGGTGCGCCCTGATTCCGGCCTCACAAGTCTTGATGATCTGCGTGGCCATAAAATCGGGGTTGCCGGTGGCCAGGTCGATAAAAGCTGGCTGCTCATGCGTCTTTATGCTGCTCATACTCTTTCTGAGGATATGGCAGAATTTGTCGAACCGGTTTATGGTGCCCCGCCTTTATTGAATAAACTGATTGAGAGCGATGAATTTCCGGCTGTCCTGACATTCTGGCACTACCAGGCACGCTTGAAAGCCAGGGGCTATGATACGATCGTCACCATTGGTGATGTTTTGAAAAACCTTGGTGTGCCAGCCGGGGTTCCGGTCATCGGCTGGGTTTTCAGTGAAAACTGGGCTGAAAACAACCAGAAAGCCATCAACGGCTTTCTGGAGGCTTCCCATGAAGCAAAACGTATTCTTATCGAATCGGATCAGGAATGGGAACGCCTTGCCCCTATGACCAGGGCTGAGGACAGGGATACATTGATTGCTTTGCGCGAAGGCTTCCGGGAAGGCATCCCTGTTGAATTCACCCGGGAACATATCGCGGGAGCTGAGCGGCTTTTTACCCTGCTCGGCAGCATTGGCGGTACCAAGCTGGTCGGCCGGAATACCAGCCTGGCCCCTGGTGTCTTCTGGGAAGATTCTCTATCATCAGGGACCCCTTAAAGCATGCGATAAGGCATGTGATTCGAATTCGATCAATCATCCGGCTTTGATTACCCGATTATCCCATGAATGTATTGACCCGATGGATAGATTGAAACGTATCCCCGATTCCTGGGTTCGTGCATCATCCCTTCCGGCCTTTTTTGTGTTATGGGAAGTGGTTGCTGTTCTTCTGCAATCACCGGTCTTTCCTGGTCCGGTTGCGGTTGCTTTGAGTATGTGGGATCATTTGACGGATGGCAATCTGGTTTCCAGTGTTCTGATCACTTTGCGCCGGGTTATTCTTTCTTTTGTGATTGCCATGTTGGTGGGTGTAGCCATCGGCATCCTGATGGGGAGCCAACGACGCCCTGGCTTGTTTCTTGAAGATTGGCTGGTTCTCGGCCTGAATGTCCCGGCCCTGGTGGTTATTATCCTCTCTTATATCTGGCTTGGCCTGACTGAAACGGCAGCGATTCTGGCGGTGATTGTCAACAAGGTTCCCCTGGTTGCTGTCATCCTCAAGGAAGGAGCAAAAGCAGTGGACCGGGACCTGATGCAGGTCGCCCGGATTTATAATTTATCCTGGCAGGAACGCTTATCGCGGGTTTATTTACCTCAGCTATATCCTTATATCATGTCAGCGGCCCGTTCGGGATTATCATTGATCTGGAAAATTGTCCTGGTGGTGGAATTATTGGGCCGCAGTGATGGGGTCGGGTTTGACCTGCATGGTTTTTTTCAGTTTTTTGATATCCCCAGCATCTTTGCCTACACCTTTGCTTTTATTGGCGTCATTTTGTTTTTTGAGATGTTGATCCTGCGCCCTGTGGAACGGCGATTAACCGCGTGGCGTCTGACGTGACTTTGAAAGTCGATATCAGCGGTAAGCGGTTTACCGATGATGGCCAGAACAATCCGCACCAGGTTCTCAGAACCACCCGTTTTGAGATCACCCGGGGTTCATTCACATGTATTGTCGGACCATCGGGATGCGGGAAAACGACTCTGATGAATATTATTGGTGGCCTGGAGACTCCGGATTCCGGAGATATCCTGCTGGATGATCACCCGGTGAGGGCTGGCCAGATTGGCTATATGTTCCAAAATCCGCGCCTGATGCCCTGGCTTTCGGCATTGGATAATGTGCTTTTGGTCATGGATAAAGCTGAGCGTAACAACGCGAAAGCTTCTGACTTGCTGGGTGAAATGGGGTTGGAAGAGTCGATGACTGTTTATGCCAACCGTCTTTCCGGCGGCATGCAGCGCCGTGTTGCTCTTGCCCGGGCTTTTATCAACCGGCCGCCGTTACTGCTGATGGATGAACCTTTCGTATCTCTTGATGCGCCGACTGCCCGTAAGCTGAGGCTTTTGCTTCTGCGTTTATGGAGTGATCAGTCAACAACCATCCTCTTTGTCACCCATAATCTGCGCGAAGCCTTGTTTCTTGCCGATCGTATTCTTTTTTTATCTTCCGGCCCGGGTAAGATTATACTGGATTACCCGGTCCCTTTATCGCGACCACGGGAGTCGTTGCGTGATGATGATATTGCTGCGGCGGCCCAAATGCTTCTTGCTGATCACCCGCATCTCCTTGAGGGAGGGCAATAAGACATCACCGGTACGGGAAAATGTGTCAGACGTATAGAGTGCATCAAATATATAAAGAAGGTTGGAAAAGAATGAAAAAAGGTTAAAAAGAGTTATGTTGAAAAGAGTTATAAAGACCTTTTTCGCAAAAACCTTTTTTTTTGAATAATCTGTTTCCTGGATTTGCGTGATGACATCTGACTGGGTTGATGAGGGTATGTTCTTCCTCGATAAGGGGGGGGTTGTTATCTGGATTTTATGTGCGTTATCGATTGTTGCTGCAGCGATTATTCTCCTGAAGATCTGGCAGTTCTGGCGATTGCGTCCGGGCCAGACTGGTTTTATTGAAATCACTTTGAGTGATCTGTCGGGTCAAAACGATCAAAACGATCAAGGCGGTCAAAACGGCAAAAACGTTCAAAACAGTAAAAACGGTCAACAAGCGGCTCTTGAGCGATTATCCCGGATCAATCATCCGGTCGCCCGGGTGATGGAAAGCACCATCACCAGTGCTTTGAACCCGGCCCTTTCACCGCGTGACCGTGATGCAGAGATTGAGCGGGTTGGTTCGCGGGCCATTCGCCAGATCGAAAGCCAGCTTGGTGCCCTGGAAATCATTGCCAATCTCAGCCCTCTCCTGGGTCTTTTAGGAACCGTCATCGGGATGATTGCCGCCTTTAGTGAGTTGGAGCAAGCCGGGACCAATGTCGACCCGACTGTTCTGGCTGGTGGTATCTGGACGGCTTTACTCACCACCGCATATGGCTTAGCGGTTGCCATTCCGGCCCTGGGAGCCTTTCATCTGTTTGAAAATACGATCAACACAATCCGCGACACCATGAAAGATGCTGCTGTGGCGGTTGGGAATACCCTCAAGGCAGATGGCCTGGCCGATGACCGGCCGGATCATCCTTAAAGGTTGTTTGATGGGAGATCACGAAAGTCACTGGCAATTTGGGGGGGATCGCCGGAAACGTCTGGTGGTCAATGTTGCGCCATTGATTGATATCGTTTTTCTGCTTTTGGTCTTTTTTATGCTGACCACGTCTTTCCTTGAGCGTCATGCGGTTGCTTTACGTCTCCCTGAGGCAGCGACAACACCATCAGAGAACAAACCCATCATCCTCAGGGTTTTTGCCGATGGTCGCTTTGGTGATGCAGATCACCGTATTCTCTCACCGGTCCAGCTTGGGCTCCTGGCAATCGGTGAACTGGAAGCTGATCCGCAACGTCGTTTTCGTATCGCCAGTGACCGGCAGGCCCCGGTCCAGGCAACATTAGAAGTCATGGATATCCTGCGTGGGGCCGGGGTCAAAAACCTCCATTTCTTTGCCCCTCAGGATCGCGATCATTCAGGGTTGGCAACACCTCCTTCAACAGAGGCACAGCCATGAAATTTGAGGGTCGCCGCCGATCAAAGACCCGGTTAAATCTGGTCCCGCTGATCAATATTATTTTTCTGTTACTGATTTTTTTCATGTTCGCCGGTTCGATTGAACCACCCAGCCCCTTTGCTGTTGAACTGCCTGGATCGGTCAATGCTGAACCCCCGGTTGAACCGCTTTATGAAAATCTTATTCTGCATATTGGCTCTGAGGGCCAGCTGGCTCTCAATGGCCAGTCAATGACCTGGGATGAATTGTCTGCCCAGCTCAGTTTCAGGATGAATGCCCCGGAACCAGACCAGAAGGATATTGCGGCACGTATTGATATTGATGCCAGGGCACCAACTGGCCGGTTGGCCGATGTTATGCGTATTTTGAAATATGCTGGTGTGCAATCGGTTCTCCTTTCTACACGCGCTGAGTAGGGTTTTCTCGTTGGGCTTTCGGGAAAGTAAGGCTGCGGGCATCTTTATGTGCTGATCATCAGACCCCATCACGATCCATGCGCCTCCATCTGCGTCATTTTATCATTGCCATAGCGGCCTCTTTGGGTCTGCATATCGTTGCGTGGTGGATACTGATCACCTGGGTCAATGCTTCCGAACCGCCACCAGAGATCCGGATCATCAGCCTGGCCACCCTGGGAGACCCATTGCCAGAACCCGAACCAGAGCCAGAGCCTGAGCCGGAACCAGAGCCAGAACCAGAGCCGGAGCCAGAACCAGAGCCAGAACCAGAGCCTGAACCAGAGCCAGAACCCGAGCCAGAGCCGGAGCCGGAGCCTGAGCCGGAACCGGAGCCAGAGCCAGAGCCAGAACCCGAACCGGAGCCAGAGCCAAAACCCGAACCGCCACCAGAACCAAAGCCAGAGCCGCCGCCGGTCAAAAAGGAGCAAGCCACCCCTCCTCAGCCCAGCCCGGTTGCAGAACAGCCGGTTGCCGGACCCAACCCGGAAGAGTTGAGCCGTTATCTCAAAATCATTTCAGACACAATCAACACCGCCGCCCGACGCAACTATCCCAGCCGGGCTTTACGGCGGCGTATTGAGGGGCAGGTCATTCTTCATGTGACCATCGGCCCGGATGGGCACGTCACTGAACTCAGGGCTTTGGATACCGAACCCGCCCTCCTGGTCAGGGCTGCCTTAAAAGCAGCCCGCAAGGCCGGTCCCTTCCCGGCCCCACCATCAGCATTGATCAGCGATAATTCAGTGACGTTTGAGGTTCCGGTTCTTTACCGCATCATCAGGAATTAACCCTTAAGAGCGGGTCTTTTCATGCCCCTTCCCGACATTGGTATGGATCACTCAGGAACCCGCCCTCCTGGTCAGGGCCGCCTTAAAAGCAGCCCGCAAGGCCGGTCCTTTCCCGGCCCCACCATCGGCATTGATCAGCGATGATTCAGTGACGTTTGAGGTTCCGGTTGACGTTCCGGTTCTTGGCCACATCACGCCGCATCATGAGGAACACCCCATCTGCAAACCGGTCCATCATCCCTTCTGCTTTCTGTCTGCTTTCTCTGCCCGGTCACGGATGACGCTGAATAGTCAAACGGCGGTGAGAAGAAATCCTCACCGCCGTTAAACCGGTCAAATGGATCAGGGAAGATCCATGAGAGTGGATGCCTGGTCAGAAACCGATCCGGAAACCGCCCCAGACGCCGCGCGGCGCACCTGGCCCGAGGAAACGATTATCCCGGCCAACCCGGTTAGCATAAGCCGCGCCGCTGCCATTTCTTATGACCTTATGCGGATTCTCACCAATCAGGCCGAAGGTGTTATAATCAGCATCAAAGACATTTTCGACCAGGACAAAGAGTTCAATCTTGTCACTGACCGAATAAGAACTCCGCATATGCATGATTCCATAGCCCTTTACCTTCGGGGCCTGGTTGGCTTCGTCTCCCCGCAACACCTGATCGGAGGCAACAACCCCATCCAGACCGATTGTCCACTCATTGGTGACGAAATAATCCAACCCTAAACGCAGATTATGTTTGGGAATACCCGGGAGGCGATCACCTTTTTTGGCATCATTGGCCTCATTGAACCCGGCGACCTCTTGTCCGGCTGCATTCGTCAATTCACGTCTGGGAAAATCGACCGCCGAGCGGAAGGTGGCATCAATATAGGAATAGCTGGCGGAAAAGCCCAGCTGCTGCCACCGGGCGTTGAAATCAACCTCTGCCCCCATTCGTTGGGTGGTCCCGGCATTCCGGAAATAACCCAGACCCACAGGAGATTCCGGAGGAGCCTGGGTAAACAGAATGTCATCATAATTGCGCCCGGCAAATCCGGTGAGTGTCCAGGCATAGGTCAGGTCCCTGTGAAGGCCGGTTCCCCGCGCACCCAGTTCAATGCTGCGATTGACCACCTGTTCCAGAGGTGGATCAGCCAGGAACGCATTGGGCACCCGACAGGGGTTTGCCGGATCAGCACAGGACAACTCAACCGGGGATGGGGCACGATTGGCCTCACTATAATTGGCAAACAGACCCAGACGGTGATCAAACTGATACGTCAGCCCCACCGATGGATTGAAGCGGTTATAGGTATGGTTATCCTTGCTTCTGGCAAAGCGGTCTTCAACAACAACTTCCGACCAGTTGAAACGCCCGGCCAGGGTAGCGGTAAGGGCATCAGTCAGATCAAGACTGTCGGAAAAATAGACCCCGGCAGAGGTTGTCTTCCCCTTGATCCGGGAACGGAAGGAATTGAGGTTCGCCTGCCCGTTGGTCGTGCTGAGAAACACTGAAGGCTCAAACGGATCAACCGAGCGGGTCGCATTCAGCTCACCGATTTGAGTGCTGTTGTTATAATCAGTTGAGGAATGATCAACACTGGTTCCGGCAATCAACAGATTCTCATAACCCCAAACCGGTCGGTCAAAACTCACCTGTAAGGAACCGCCCAGGCTGTTGGTTATCGTCTCGGAGCGATTGAAAGCAGCAGAGGCTTCCTCACCACCGGTATCGGATCCACTATCAACAGGTGTGCCATCCGTTTTCAGCAACACCGCATTGGCAATGGCTTGGGCTGCCTGAGCTTCAGTCTCAAATTCCTCAATATCATCCTCTTCAATTTCTGCACAGAGGAAACCGTCATCAAAGGCGCTGTATACAGTTGTAACATCATTTTTATCAAAGCCGGGTAAACCATTGCCATCATCGGCATTGCCCTGAACAGATTCAATGAGTTCTTCGCATTTGTCGCCTTCGAATTCATCCCCGTTCAGGGTTTTACGCTCCATCAGGCGGTAATAAGCAGCCCCTTCCAGGGTGGTGCTGGCATTCACATCATAAGACGCATTGACAACAATATGGGCCAACCGGTTGCGGGTGTTATCCGGATGGGTGAAGACGGCGGCCCGGTCAATGGCCAGCAACCCAATCGGGGAGGCCCCGTTTCCGTTCAGATCTGTGCTGGCCAGATTGGCACTCACTGATGCGGCAAAGCGATCCCCCTGGTAGCGGACATCACTGAAAATCTTAGTGAGTTCGGAAGGTGAAAAGTCACGCCAGCCATTTTCTTCGTGGCGGGAAATGCCGATATAAGCGGCATACCGACCCACCGACGTACCATATTCCAGGGTCTTGGCAAACCGGGAAAAAGAACCGCCGGAGAAACTGATCCGGGCACCGGGGTTATCAAAACCATTTTTCATCTTCAAGGAGAGAGAACCACCCAAAGCATTCAGGCCATAAACCGGATTAGCACCGGGGATCAGCTGAACCTGGTCAACTGCAAAATCGGGCATCAGATCCCATTGTACTTCCTCGCCAAAACCCTCATTGATTCGCGAACCATTCATATAGACCGCCAGACCCTGAGCATTCCCCAATAAAGGAGAAGCCACATAGCCGCGCACGTTAATGTCCCGCTGGAACGGATTGTTCTGGGCATCATTCACCGTCACTGAGCCGAACGCACGCTGTAAAGCGGTCCCGACATTCAGCCCCCCGGTATCATCCAGCTGGCGACCACTCAGGGTCTTTACATTGGCCGGGACTTTTTCTCTGGCCACCCCGGTTCCATGCAAGGGTGCCACCCCAATCACCTCAACCTGGGGAGCGGCGTAAACCGATTGCGCATCCTGGGCCTGGGCAGGAACCACAGAAAAAGCCCATATAAAGGCCCATACAGCAGCACCAACCGCCCATAGGGGACGCCTGAGCCTGTTTGTGGATATGTTGTTGAGACCCAAACGGCCCGACAGAGACTGTGAACAATAGTCAACCATGAGATGAAACCTCTCCTCAGAATTGTTAATACTGGTTGTGAAATGATTTGAAATTTTCAAAACACTTAAATTTCCAAAGACTCAATTTTCAGCAAGATGATTATTCTCAATAAAATTATTCTGAAAATATTATTCTTGATAAATGGCGCAACGGAGCGTCAGTAAACAGTATGAGTAATGTAATCAATCCAAAGTTATCCTATGCTGGCTGGCAGATATTTAATCATTTGAATTGAATCATGCGGTATAAAATCTTAATCGGCATAAAATACTGTCAGTATAAAATCCTATGTTTTCCGATGACATATAGAGAAATTATGAGAAAGTCCTGAGAAAATGTAAGAAATATAAAAAAATGTAAAAAAATGCCGCAAAAAGCGCGGTCGATATACGACATGACGTGTGATATAAATAACACAGTTTTGGAAATGTGGCGGTAAACCGGGGATTATATAATGGCCAATCCGCAACAGTCGGAAAGAAAATGTTGCAATAAAGTATCAAATTTCCTTTGACAGCATTCATTATTCTGGTTAAAAATCTCCTCAGAAGTTGGATATTGATCCAATTCTGGTCGTAAGCGTATGAAAAAAAGTGAGGAAACAGGTATTTTTCTTTCAGGTATTTTTCTTTAGAGAAATTCTTTCTTAAGAGAAATATTCTTTCACAGAAAAGAGGAATATTCTTTATTCTTTACAGAAAACAGACTCTTTACAGGAAACAAATATCTTATAAGAAAACAGATATCTTTAATAAGAAACAGATAACGTTTTCTTTGCAGGTATTCACTTTCTGCCGAAGATCAGCAGTTTTTCAATACGCTTCACTCTCTTTCATTATCAATCTCCTTAAGGGGGGGAAAGATCACTATGTCAAAATGGAAAAAAGTCGCAGCAGTTGCTGCGCCGGTGGTGATGGCATTTTCTGCTCCATCTGCCGATGCCAAGGTCCTGTTGATGGGCGATGGCGGCTGGGAAGTCAGCTTTGATGGCCTGGTGAATGGCTTTTACAGCTATTCCGATGTCGAGAAGATTCCCAATCAGGTGACCGGATATTCCGCCACCCGTAACAAACCTGCCGGAGCAAAAGTGTTCACAGGTCAGGACGGGGCTTCCGGAACCGTTGCTGCTGGTTCAGCCTCTAACAGCTATTCAGCAATCACCACTGGTCTGTTGCCGGTTGTCTGGGGTGTCAATATCAAGGCCCCGACCACCAACGGGCTGGATATGTCGGCCCGTCTGGGGATTTATCCGCAAATCCAGAATGGTCATACCAAGAACAACTTCGGAGCTCAGGCCGGTGCCAAGATTGATCTGCGTGAAGCATTCTTTGAGGTTGGCGGCTCCTTCGGTTCGGTCCTGGTGGGTCGGACGTTGAGCCTCTATCAGGGTAAAAATATCCTCACTGATATGACCTTATTTGGTGTCGGTGCCCCCAATGATGGCGGTGCCGGAACTACTTTGGGCCGCATTGGGTTTGGGTATGTCTATCCGAACTTCAATGCCGGGATTCGCTACAGCACCCCGGATATCAATGGCTTTAAGGTCAGTGGCGCGATTTATCAGCCCTCACAACTCAAAGGCGGTGACAGTAAGAAGGCGTTCTCCGCTGGCGTTCTGGAGACCCCACGCTTTGAGGGTGAGGTTTCTTTTGCCACCGATCTGAGTGGTGCCAGCCTCAACAGCTGGTTCAGCGGCATGTTCCAAAAAGCCGAAACCCGGGCAACCCCAGCTGTCGCAGCTGTCGCAGAGGTCCAGAACAGCGCAATGTCCAATTATTCCCCAGCTAGGGCAGCGATCCCAGCGGCCCCAGCCAAAAAGATTGAAGCCTGGGGAACCGCCGCCGGATTACAGGTCGGTATCCAGGGTCTGAACCTGACGGCATCGGGTTACTGGGGCGAAGGTCTCGGCAGCACTCTGATGCTTGACAGTGACGGCTTTGACAGAGAAGGAAAAGGACGGCGCAATGTCGGTTATCTCGGCCAGGCAACCTATGCCTTCGGCCAGGGCACCAGCGTCGGTGCTTCCTACGGCATCAACCGCCAATTCAACACCTCAGCTGATACGGCGGCCCTGACAGATCAGGCCAACGTCATGGTGCGGGATCAGTCTTTGATTGATGTCATGCTGTGGCACGATATCAACTCCAATTTGCGGGTTGTCGGCGAATGGAGCCAGGCCAAAGCCACATGGCAGGACGGCGCAGATGTTGATACCAACACCTTCTCGGTTGGTGGTTTCTTCTTCTGGTAGATCCTGATGATTTTTTTATCGGCGGCAATACTGTCACCGATAGAAAACAGACCATTATGGGAAGGGGTGCTTTTCAGCACCCCTTCTTTTTTGCTTTTTTAAGATCGGAATTTCCTAGATTTAAGATCAGAATTTCCTAGATTAAGGTCTTGACATTCCACCCTGAATGCGTGATATTGATGATGTCAATTAGTCGAGATAACTACCATAGGATGGAATATCAGTCACGAAAAGGACATAACATGACTGAAATCGGAAAAAATTTGATAAAATCAGAAACGGCTCTCAATCTCAAAAAGACTGAACTGATCGCTGTTCAGATTCGCACGGAAATTTGGAAAGTGTCGCTTGCGTTTCTCACAGCCACTGCTGGCTTTGCGACAATACTGCGCTTTCTCACCTGACCTATCCGGCCCCCTGCTCGGGTGGCGGCTTTTTCTGCTGATTTTCATTATCAGACTAAAAAGATTTGCTCATTTAGCTTAGGAAAGGCACGGGTCAGGCTTCGTTTAAAAGAATTCCAGTTCGGCGCAGCCCGCATTAACGCTGTTACGGCAGCCAAATGTTCCCTGAGTTTTGGATGTCCTATATCCGGGGTAAAAAACTGATGGTGACGATTAGAACGATAGCCGGATGGTTTCACCGGGTTTTTTCGTTTCAACTCGTCCAGTACACCAGGTGGAAGCCGCCCATAGACAATATCATTTGTATAATGCCCAATAACTGATGGTCTCTTCGCACCATCAGGACCGGGCCAGCCTTTCAGCCGGAAAATCTGCTCGTAAAATTCGTAAGAAAACGTGTGCGTCCATGGTTGCAATTCTTTGGCGATAAACTTTTCAATAATGGTAGCAAGCGCACGTTCCTCACGAAGACGCTGATAGCCGGTTGCCTCATCTACGAGTGCTATAATTCCAACGGTCGCCAGACCCTGGATTAAAACCTCACATCGCGCCGCAAGCGCAATTTGTTGGGAATCGAGCGATCCCGCTCTTCGTGCATCCAAAATCGCTTTGCAAATATCGGGAAGAATAGTTGCCGGAAAACCATATGCTTCACGGCCGATATTAAACATGATTGGATTTGCGAGCCTGCTTGCTAACTCCCCGGATATAAAAGGATTGATTGCCTTAGACGCAGCGAATCGGGGCAATCGGGCCCCGGTGTTGGTTTTCACAAGTCCGCGTCTGGCCAGTCCAAGTCCCGTGAACACCCCGGATTGGGTCAACACCCGCGTTTCGTCTTCCAACACATAGCATGGAATTTCAATACCACTGATAATAAGCGGCTTGTCTGGAGTCCCGGCAATGACTTTGAGGGGCTTTCTCTTACTCATGAGACCACCCTCAGCCTGTGATTGATGGGAATCATGAAAGCATCAAACGGTTCTACCTTACGAAGATTGTATCGATAGCAAAATTCATCTGCATATCGTTGCAGGTGCTTGCGACTGACATTGTGGAATTGTCCGGATATACTGCGCTTTAACAAGGCCCGGAAACCTTCAATGATGTTGATGTGAATATCCCCGCCTACGTACCATTTCTGACGCTTAATCACAGCATGAGGTAATATCCCGGACATACCAAAATAGCCCTTGTATCGGTCAGTAAGTGAGACTGGCGGATTCCGTATCAACGTGATCCCGCACGAATGCCCGGAGATTTCTGGCCTTTATTTTGTCCCTGGTGATAGCCTTGGCTGTGACATTACCGTTACGCTCTGTGGCACCAATTACAGGAGCCTTTTTTATTCCGCATCCCCTCTTATTATGGCCGTCTGGGCCATCTCCTTTTGTGCCTTTTCCTGGCTTACCGCCAATACAGGTCTCATCCATTTCGACAATACCAGTGAAAAGATTACGATGTTCGGCCTGTGTCATGGCCTTCCTGATCTGCATCGCAACCCGCCAGGACGTGTTCTTGTTCACCTGGATGTCACGGGACAATTGGAGAGAAGATATCCCTTTTTTAGCATTCAAAATGAGAAAAATTGCTAAAAACCACTTCTGAAGCGGTATGTGTGTGTGATGAAATATTGTACCGACCATCACGCTAAATGAGGTTTTACAATCATAACAACGGTGACGGTGTTGATTGCGGGCAGTGTTCATTGATCCACAATAGGGACAGACTGGCACACCACCCCAACGGACCTGTTCGAGGTGAGTAATGCAATCTGCTTGGGTTGGAAACCTCTCGAAAACCTGTATGATGTCCACGAAATTTCGTCCTGTGGTAGTAGTTATTTTGACCAACTGACATAATCAACATCACGTATTCAGGGTCGAATGTCAAGACCTTAATCTAGGAAACTCCAAAAGAAAATCCATCACGAAAAGAAAATCACAACCAGAAGTCAAACCACAGCAATCCAGATGAGTGGTCAGAAAAAACCGGACATCAATGACCTGTTGACTGATTTGATTGAAAGACAGCATATCGATTGCAATATATCGATTGCAATCGAGCCTCAAGCCACCTTAGTTCATGGATTCCAACTCAGATGCAGCATATCCCATTGTGACGGCGCACCCAACCGCACCGGCAGAATACTGGTTCCAACCCCGCTGGTTACAAACACCATCTTTTTGCTATCCTGATACAGTCCACAATGGGCTGATTGAGGCGCCTTAGAGGGAACCCATAAAGGACCAATCAAGGGAAACCGAATCTGACCACAATGGGTATGGCCAGATATGACAAGCCCGGTCATACGGTTGTCAAATGCACCGGCGGGATCATGGGTTATGGTTAATTTGGGCAAACCATCACATTCTGAGGGAAAGTCGATATAACGAAACCGGTTGGTATGCGAATCACCAAGCCCACGGATACAGATGAAATCCGCACCAATTTTTATCACATCAACCGAATTTTCTAAAACATCAACAGCCAGACGGTCAAAAGCAACCAGCCATTGCCCGGCATCCGATAATGTTTCATGATTCCCCAGAACCACCACCCGCGGCAGCGGATCTACCAGCTTTAATGCGTTGATGATATTTTCGCGCTGTGCCGATAAAGCCGCATCCCTGGAATGGCGATCATGGCCTTTAATCAAATCAATGATAAAGGTAACGATGGAATGGTCTATGTAGTCTCCGACAAAAGCCACCAAATCGGGCCGGGCATTCTTCACCTCCAGCAGCAACCCACGAAACGCATCCAGCGACTCACGGTCACCGGATAAATGAATATCCCCGATAACGGCCACTGAAAGCGTGGTTGGAGCAACGTCCGGGTCTGTTATGGATATGGAGATATCATGACGCTGGGTCCGCAGATTTTCAAATATCGCATACAATAAATACGCGCCGGCTGCCCCGGCCAATAAAACAATAGCGATCAACAGACGCATTCTGTTTATCCCCCAGATCTGCACGTAAAATCTGTCAGCAATTTTATCCTCACGGTGTTTATCCTCACGGTGTTTATGCCCATCATATTGATTCTCACCGAATCATCGATTGATCCGGCATGGCCTTGATAACCACGACTTGACGCCACCAGCCGGATCAGCCATACCATCGGTTATATAAAAACAAGCATGATCAAACCATATGGTTCACCCCGGAAATTTGGGGTATAAATTCCCTTAAGGCAGGGTTTTGAGGACCTGGCTGGTCGTTTTGATGATCTGGTCGTTTTAATTTCTGGTCATTTTAATGACTGAGTGTTTGATTATCCGGTCATTTTAATGACTGAGTGATTGTGATTATGAGGATTGTACCAAAAATGCAGATGGTTTTCCGGTATCGCGGTTGGATTCCCTCGGGGCGTTTTTACGGCATTATGGCCGCGCTGGCCTGTTTTCTGTTTGCGGGAGGATGCGGCATCGCCAACTGGATCGGTGGTGATACCGTCACCTTATGGGAAAATAAGCATCAATTTGTGCGCATTCAACCACAGGGCGATGAACGGGGACGGTCCCCTGCCCCCAATCAGCAACCGGTTACAATCAGCCCGAAACGTATTTCTGGTGCCTTGCGTCTGCTTTTGGTCCGCTCCCGACCAAATCAGGAATTGCAGCCACTGTTTTCTGAACATATTTTGAAAAAGCTCAGTTCTTATATCAGTCAAGGTCTTGCCGAAGCCGGTCCACGCCAGGATGTGACCTTCGCGATTGAGGATTGGTATAAAGGCAGTGGTTTTTTCAGCACCAAAGGCAATAAAGTGATTTCAGCCCGGGTTTTTTATGTTGATAACCGCCTGAATATCATTTTTGGCTCTCTGCTGCGTGATGGACCCATGTCAGAGGGACATGGCGAAATGACCGCCCGCAATCCCGACCCGCGGATCAACCCTTTCGTCCCGGGATCACGGACCGCCAGCATCAAAAGCCCGGTCATGCTGAGTGCCCCGCCAGGCAGCGGTGTGTTCAGACAAGCCGGCGGACGGCGCAATGACTGGATGATTTTCACCGATCAGGCTTTGGTTGAACGTGGCCCGGTCTCACGGGCCGACAGAAACATTGCCGCCAGCACTGAAATCCAGGATTTACGCCGCGAAATTCAGAGCCTCAAACAACAAATCGGTGGCGGACAAGGCGGCAGACAGGGCGGCGTACAAACAGCCCCACCACCCGGCTATGCTCCGCCACCTGGATATGCTCCGCCACCTGGCTATGCCCCAGCACCCGGCTATGCTCCGCCACCTGGCTATCCACCACCCGGCTATGCCCTGCCGCCCGGGTCAGTCTATCCCTATCCAACCCCCTATCCGCCGGCTTATCAGCCCGGCTACCCGGCTGCTGCACAGCCACCACCGGCCAACCGATCTGTATCAGCACCAACCTCCCGGGATGAAGCCGCCCGGCGCATCGCTATGCTGGATGCGCTGCGCCAAAAGGGTCTCATCAGCCAGGAGGAATATAACCGCAAACGACAAGCCATTCTTGATGGTCTGTAAAAAAAATCCGTAAAAAAATCCGGATACGTGTCAGGGATTGTTCCCGGTTACAGAGACACCCTGATTACCTGAAGAGTCAGGTATCTGAAGGACCAAACCGCCCGTAACGGAGCATCATACCCGGCAACAAAAGCAGATTGAGAATCGAAGAAGACGCCAGGCCGCCAATGACAATGGCGGCCATCGGCCCCATGATCTCACGGCCCGGATTATCACTGTCAAACGCAATCGGGACCATCGCCAAAGACGTCACCAGGGCGGTAATCAGGATGGAAGGCAGACGCTCCCGGGCTCCACGTAAGGAGGTTTCAAATGTCCAGGCTGCTCCTTCCTGCTCAACCAAATGACGGTAATGAGACACCAGCATAATCGAATTGCGTAAGGTGATGCCGAATAATGTGATAAACCCGACATAAGACCCCAGAGATAAAACACCACCATCAATGATGGCCGCCACCACACCACCAACCAAAGCAAAAGGAAGATTGACCAGAACCAACAGAGTGTGACGGAGGCTTCCCAACGCAATATAGAGCAAAACCAAAATACCAACCCCAACCAGCAAAGAATGAATGATCAGTTCCCGTTGTGCTTCGGCTTGTTCTACCCCGGCACCGGTGAATTCAAGATGGACATCCGGGGGCAGAACACCTTCCTCACCAAGGCGGCTCCTGATATCGGCAAAGACCGGCCCCAGCGGTCGATCATCCAACGCCGCCACCACCGCCTGAACCCGCTGTCCCCCCCGGCGCAAAATAGCATACCGCCCGGGAGCCTGCCGAATCGTTGCCACCTCATCCAAAGGAATAAGACCACCCGAAGCCGTGGCAAGAGGCAGCTGGCTGATTGATCCCAGATCGCCCCGATGGGTGTCGGCTAAAATCACCGTTACCGGAATGGCCCGGTTTCCCTGGTAAATCTGACCCATCTGCCGGCCCTCATAGGCGGTCTGGATTGTTTTATAAACATCATCCGGGTGTAAGCCATATTCGGCCAGTTCCTCAAGTTTAACATCAATATGCAGCAAAGGCACATCGGATGAAGCCGATAACCGGACATCAGACACCCCGTCAATCTCAGCAATCACCGATGCAACCCGACCCGCCGCCGCATCCAGAGCATCCAGATCATTGCCATAAACATTGATAACAACCGGGGCCGTATAACCAGAAATGGTCTCATCAATGCGCTCAATCAAAAAAGAATTGAGTTCGGTAAATAAACCAGGAAAAGAATCCAAAATATCCCGGATCGAATCTTTGACCCTTTGTTGCTGTGCCCCGGAAAGGGGTTCCAGATCAACCTCAAATTCACTGTAATGAACCCCAAAAGTGTCGGCACCCAATTCAGAACGTCCAGCCCATTGAGAAACCGAACGCACCCCCTCAATCGCCGCAACTTTGCTGATAATTTCACCCCCCACACGTATTGATTCATCCAACGATGTCCCGGGTAAAGATGCGGTATGAATCATATAATGCCCTTCGCGAAGCTCAGGCAAAAAATCAGTCTCCAAAACCGGCAAAACCGCCAGACTGCCGCCAGTCAGAAGCAACGCCCAGGCAACCGCCAGACGCGGGCCACCGGCAACCAGCCGTAACAGATTTTCATAATACGGGGTGAGAAACCGAAAAACCGGCGGCTCACGGGTATTGAGTTCACCGCGGGTCAGCATCAGGCTGCATAATGCCGGGGTCAGAGTAAGAGCCACCAACAAGGACAGCAGAATGGCCAAAATATAGGCCAGACCCAGCGGCTCAAACATACGGCCCGCAACACCACCCAATGTCAATAAAGGAACAAAGACCAAAATAACGATAAAGCTGGCATAAACAACCGAACCACGCACCTCCATAGATGCCTTAAAAACCACATCATGCACCGGTTCAGGAATGCTCAACTGACTGTTTTGACGCAAGCGGCGCAAAACATTTTCAGTATCAATAATGGCATCATCCACCACCTCACCCAGGGCAATCGCCAGACCACCCATCACCATAATATTCATGCTATAGCCAAACGTAGCCAAAACAACAGCCGCCCCAACCAGAGAAAGAGGAATGGCGGTGGCCGAAATGAATGCCGTGCGCATATTAAACAAAAAGAGACACAAAATCCCGATCACAAAAGCCCCGCCAATCAATAAATGGCCGGAGATATTGCGCACAGACGCCTCAATGTAATTGGCCGGACGAAACAAAGCCGGATGCAGATCAATTCCCTGAATCGCAAGCCGGTCATCAAATTCAGATAAAACCTCTTCCAGTCGCGCCGTCACTGTACTGGTATTGGCCTGGTATTGACCGATAATCATCATCAAAACCGCCGATTCCTCACCCACACGAGCCGCACTAATCCGGGGAGCCGGCGCAAACGCAATATCCGCAACATCACTGAGAAGCAAACTCACCCCGTCACGATGGCGCACCACCAGATTACCCAAATCCTGCGGTGTTGCCGGACCACCACCAGGACGCAGCACAATGCGTTGATTGTTATTCTCAACAAAGCCGGCCCCGCGCATTTCATAAGCCGCCCGGACCGCTTGCAGAACATGATCCATTGAGATTCCCTGAACACGCAGAGCATCAGGCAAAATCCGCACCTGTAATTGCTGCTCCTCACCGCCAAAAACATTCACATCAGCAACACCAGGAACCGCCAGCAACCGCGGACGTAAAGTCCAGTCGACCAGAGAACGCAAATCCATCATTGAAGAATGCGGCGACGTCAAAGCAACCGTCATTACGGTTGCTGAAGAAGAACTCAATGGCAGAATGGTCGGGGGACCGATATCATCGGGTAATAAACCGATCACTGAGAATAAACGCTCAGCAACAATCTGGCGGTTGCGATGCAGGTCAGTCGAATCATCAAAAACCAGGGTGATCACCGAAAGACCACGAATGGATTGAGAAGAAATTGAATGAACCCCAATCAATCCGGCAAAAGAGGCCTCCAGAGGCTGAGTCACCATCAATTCGATTTGTTCAGCAGAAAGACCCGGAGCCTCGGTTTGAATCTGAACATATTTCGGGGCAAATTCCGGAAAGATATCGGTGCCGGAATAGGCCAGCCGGTACAATCCATAGGATAAAAAGACCACCGATATCGTGACCACCACCAGCCGGTACCGAACCGAAAAAGCAACCAGAGACCCCAGCATCACTCTGTTATCCGGGGGCTGTCTGTCCGGGATCCAGCCGCCCCCAACTGATGATGTATGAGACAATCAGTCAAAAGATCAATCATCGTCATCATCACCAAGATGGGTCCGGAATTCTTCCGAAAGCAGGACCTGCGCACCAACCACCACCACATCCATCCCCGCCCAGTCGGGACGCTGTGTAAACCAACCACCCACCGCCTTATAATCAGTGGATAACACCATCCGTTCAAAATTTTCAGCCGTGGTTTGTACATAAATCCACGCCTGTCCATCGCGCCAGATAACCGCGGTTTCCGGGACAAAAATGCCGCTCAAAGGCTCAGTAGAGGGAATAACAGCCACATCAACCGCCATGCCTGTGCGCAGCTGTTGGGTTGTGGCCCGGTAGAAATGGGTCTCCCCCTGAATGGCCGGATCAACCCGCGGTGCAGGCGAAACATATTTGGCAACAATCGGCCGACTGGTCTCCCGGTTGCGGTAAAGATGCGCATCTGCGCCTTTTTCCAATGTCTCACTCAAAGGCAAGGTCACCTGTATCAGCACTTCCCTCCCCCGGGCCACCGATTCCAGAAACCGGCTCTTCTCATCCAGCAACTCAGCCGCCAGAACCCGGCCCCATGCCAACTCTGTATGGATACGGATATTCTCTGACAAAGCCTTTGATCCGGCCAAACGAGCCTTATCATAACGCAACCGCAAGGAAACCATCGGCTCAATATCCACCACCCGCCCAAATGCTTTGATCTCAGGGCGAAACGCAATCTCAGATAACGTCTCAACCCGTAAACCACTCATCGCCTGAGCCGCCGGAGAAAGATAAACCCCTACTTCGTATTCAGACTCAAATACCCGGTCATCATCTTCATGGTCATCATCTTTATCTTCATGATGATCATCATCATCTTCATCAAAATCACCCTGAATACCCGCATCATCAACCGATTGCCGTCCATCATCCAACCCACCATCAAACCAGGGAGGCCGATAGACGTCGTAGATCACCAACAAGCCGAAAACAACGCCGGCAAGACCCATCAGAAAAAAACTCAGACCCCAAAGCCGCATCATCAATAACCAGATTCACCGGGAACCGGGAGGACAGCCCCCTGCCCTGCATCATCTGCAATCATTCCCATTACATCAGGAGCATTCATATCATCCATCCAGTCAGAAGATGAGCCATCCAATGGCCGCTCAACTGCGTTTTCAACTTCTCCAAACATCTCGATCACCGCCAGTCTGGCATCCAGACCTGCCTCACGCAAATGGAGCAACTCACCCTCAGCCGTGGCCAGGGTGAGACGATCAACAGCATCATCACCCAGATCTTCACGCAAGCGGATGATACTCTGCTGTTTTGCCTCAACATGCTTTTGAGCAATGTTCCATGTATCCAGAGCGGCCTGATGAGTCACCAAAGCAATCCTGAGATCAGCCAAAACCGAGGCTTGTAAAGCAACAAAATGATCACCAGCATGCTGACGTGCAGCCCGCGCCTCAGCAATCGGACCTTGATTGACGTTAAAAAATGGTGCGGTCATCGCCGCTCCTAAACGCCAGATCAAATCCCCCTGATCCCAGAATATCCCCGGTGACAGAGTAAGATCCGGGTATTGCTGAGCAATTTCCAGACGCAATCCTGCATCAGCCGCCGCATAAAGAGCAAGGGAATGCCGGATATCAAGGCGATTGCGTAAACCCAGCTGACGCACCGCTTGTTGTGGCGGCAGGTTCAGGGCCTTTTGCAAGGCGGTAAAATCAATCTGTCTTCCCGCCATATCACGCCAGTCAATGCCGATACGTGCCGCCAGGGCAGCCTGGCAAATTTCCTGAGTACCCTGGGACTTTTTCAAAGACAGTCTGGCTGAATTTAAATTCAAACGTGCCGTACTGACTTCAAAGCGGGTTGCTTCCCCCAGGCGCAAATATCTCTCTAAAAGTTTCAGATAATCTTCCTGAAAAGCCACGCGCTGTGCGGCAAGAGCCACCTTGCTCTGTGCAGCATAAAGATCAACCAGCCGGGCACGCATATCGGACCGCACTTGCCAGACCACAGTGGCTGCCTCCAGACGGGCGGCTTGCAGACGGGCAGCAGCTCCCTCCAGGCGCGCCAACCGCTTAGAGGGCAGAGATAACGGAACCTCAAAAATCAATCCCCATGACCAGGGAGAAGAAGAAAATTCACTGTTTTTACTGTGATGCTCCGGCTCCAGACCAATAACCGGATTGGGACTCTGACCGGCTGTCTCCAGGCCAGCCTCAAAAATAGCGACCCGACTTCTGGCCGCCACAATATCAGGATGCAGATAAATCGCAGCTTTTGTCAGAGAATCAAGAGTCCAAACCATGATCTTACCAGGTTCCCCTTCATCCCCGGCGATCAGAGCCTGTAAACCAGGGTCATCAAGACCCGTTTCGTCCGCGTTTTCAAAAGGCATTGTCCCATCGGCCGAATCATCCCCGATCCGCATATCAGGCATATGGGGCTCATATTCCTGAAAGCTACAGGCCGAAACCGCCGCCACAACACAAAGAGAAATTGCCGGTAACTGAAATATCCGCATCATCATGCCTTTATAGAATTGTACTTCCCGTGAGGAAAGAGGATCACAATCAAAAGCCCCTCTCCGGACAGGCCAATTCTAAGGTCTCTTTGGTTTCCTGGCTATCACCATCACGATCCGGCCCGGTCCCGGACATTTCCGGATTTAATTTCCAGATTGAATAATGCGGATTCCCGGACCCAGACCGGGACCATCAAAATACCCGATCCACGCATAAGACATGCCCGTTACAGAAGATCCGACCCTGGCAGCATACCGATTGTTAAGGATTTGCATGTCACAAAGGACTCTGAGCGATCTTTTTTCTTTCTATCCCCCCAACGGTATCGACACCGATTCCTCTTTCCAACCGATCAGTGATGCTGTCATCAACGACCAAAAAACCCCTATGGAAGCGCCGCATGATATTCGGTGCCAGGGTTTTTATCCCCTTTGTCGGGATCATTCTCATCATTGCCAAAATGGCGATAGAGACAGAACAGCATAATGTGAAAGAAACAACACTTCACAATATCCATTACCAATCTAAAGTCATTGTCGAGGCCATCAATCACAGCCTGTCACTCAATCAGGATCCGCAAAACCTTGCTGTTTTGATCCGCTCTTTTACAAAAACCAACGGGGTTCAATCCATCGCTGTCATCGCGGGAACACCCCCACATGTTATCGCCAGCAGTGACCCTGCCATCATGGGCCAGAACGTCAATGCTCTGGGTGATGGAACGCTGAGAGATGATGCGTTGCACGTCCTGGCAACCGGTCAGACCATCTCCGCATTTGATAAGGTTCATCGAGGCTATCTGGGTATTCTGCCAACCAGTCCCGGAGAGGGTGCTGTTGAAGGAAAACGATCCCCCGGTGCTGTGATCCTCCGTTTTGATACCGCCTTTATGGAAGCCGGCATCACAAAAAACAGCCGCCATATCATCGGGGGTCTCCTGATCATCCTGGTGGCCTTTTCCCTGACCACGTATTGGATTTTGCAACGCCTGATTTTCAAACCGGTTAATAATTTATCCACCGCAGTGGCAAATACAGTGGCAAAGCGGAATATTATCCCGCCAGAACTTTCAGAAAATGTCAGTTTACTTTATCAGGATAACTTACGTGTCCTGGCGAAAGTCACCGGGCATTCTTTTCAGATATTTGAAGAAAGAAAAGATTATGCCTGGAATATGCTGACCAGTCTTGCAACCGCGGTTTTTGTCATTGATCACCAACACCGGGTCATTTTTTGGAATCATATCTGTGAAGCGCTGACCGGAATCAAAGCCGAAGAAGTCCTGGGAACCTCTGATCACTGGAAAGGTCTCTATAAGGAAAAACAGCCCGCCCTGGCAGATTTTGTTCTCGATCAATCCTTTGAAAAAGCAGAGGAATATTATCCCGGTGTCCGGAAATCGCTTTTGGTGGACAGCGTTCTGGAAGCAGAAAACTGGTGCGTCTTATCATCAGGAGATAAACGCTATATGAGCTTTGAGTCCGGATTGGTCCGGGATTCAACAGGCCAGATCATCGCCGCTATTGAGACAATGCGTGATCTCACCGATCACAAAGCCTTGCAAACAGAATTGACCCAGGCTCGTGATGCTGCTCTGGCGGCTGAACAAAATATCAAAACGAAGGAAGAACGCCTGCAAAATCAACTGGCAGAACTGCATGACACAAAGGACCATCTGGAAACACAAAGCCAACAGCTTGTTGCGCTTGCTGATGACCTGGCTCTGGCTCGTGATGCCGCAGATGCCGCCAACCGGACCAAATCGGAATTCCTGGCCATGATGAGCCATGAAATCCGCACCCCGATGAATGGTGTTCTGGGCATGATCCAGCTTCTTCTTGATACCGATTTGAACCAAGATCAACGGGTTTTTGCTTATTCGGTCAAACAATCGGGAGAAAGTTTGCTTCAGATCATCAATGATATTCTCGATTTTTCCAAACTCGAAGCCGGCATGCTACAGCTGGAAATGGTTCGGACCGAATTGCCCGAATTGATTGAGGATGTTGTTGATATGCTCAGCCATACCGCCCATGAACGAGGATTGGAAATTGGCTGCCTTCTGCCACATCCGACATTGGGAACCGTCATGACCGACTCCTCACGGTTGCGGCAGGTCTTGATCAATCTGGTCAGCAACGCGATTAAATTCACCACCCAAGGCGGCATCGAAGTATCGGCAACCATTCAACATTCCAGCGATACCCATCTTACAGTTCATTTTGCCTGCCACGATACCGGTATCGGTATTCGTGAAAAAGAACAACAATACCTATTCCAGAGCTTCACCCAGGCCAATACCAGCATTACCCGCAAATTCGGCGGAACCGGTCTGGGCCTGTCAATCTGTAAACAGATCGTAGAGATGATGGGCGGCGAGATTGGTATCGAAAGCAATTTCGGTATGGGCAGCACGTTTTGGTTTTCAATCCCTTTTGAGCGTGCGGCAACAAAATCCAGACGGGATACGGAAAGCGCAATCAGGGAGATGGAATCCCGCCAGGTCCTGATTGCAACCAGCAATACGTTTCTGGCCACACTGCTCCAGACTGAGTTGGAAACAATCGGCGGATCTGTCTGGCGTACTGATAAACTCGGCCAGCTGGATACAGGCACAGCAGCAGGCCCCAAGCCAACCAAAAAAGATCTTTTGGTTTTGGTTGATGAGAATCTGGCCTCTCTTCAGTCAAAATCTTTCCGGAAAGAAACATATGCCCCGATTACCGACGGTACGATACAGATCGTTTTGATGCGTCATCGATCCGGCAGCATGCATAAAAAAACCCTGCCAGAGGGAGATTATGATGAAAGTATCTATCTGCCCATCCGACGTCGCCAACTGGGTGAGTTACTCACCGGTAAAATGACTCCCTCAACACAAGACACGCATACAGACCAATCCAGACAGCCTGATGCTTTGCTGACCAGGGCCCGTCTTCTGCTGGTCGAAGATAACCCCACCAATCAGATTGTTGCTCAGGAAATGCTCAGGAAAATCGGGTGCCGGTTTCAAACCGCCAATAACGGCAAAGAGGCCCTGGAAATACTTCAGAAAAACACCTTCAATATGATATTGATGGATGTACAAATGCCGGAAATGGACGGCATTGAAACAACCCGAAAGATCCGATGCCTGAGCGAACCCCTTGCTTCGGTGCCAATCATCGCTCTGACCGCCTATGCCCTGAAAAGAGATAAAATCCGCTGCCTTGAGGCCGGGATGAATGACTATCTGACCAAGCCCCTCATGTTCACAGACCTCCAACAAAAGATCACCACATGGCTCACCAAAGACACCCATTCCACCGACCATATACCACAACCAGCCGCTCATGATGATCACAGCAACGCCGAAAATAATCACACAGACATCATTGATTACGACACCTTAGAAAGCATCACCAAAACCATCGGGGCAGATAAAATGGATCGTCTGATTCAAGCCTATCTGAGTGACCTTCCCAGTCGCTGTGATGCTCTGGAAACAGCTGCCCGGCAATCTGATTACCAACGTCTGGAAGCAGAAGCCCATACTCTCAAGGGATCATCCAGCCATCTGGGTGTCATCAGCGTCACCAAAACCAGTGATGCCATTGTCGAAGCGTGTCGGTCCGGGAAAGAAAGGGACTGTCTGGCAATGCTCGCGGATTTACAACAACACGCCAAAGCCGCCCGTCTGGCATTGGAAAAGCAGTATCCCAAAACCGCACCTGTGAATTTAAAACCCCTGAATCCCGGAGCCGCTGTTTGAGAATGGAATCCCTTCCGGCGAATCAAAATTTTCAGACAGAAAGATCAATACGCCGGTATATTTCAATCTCTACTTCCTCTCCATCCTGGGTTGGCTTGAGAATTTGTGCCGGATTATCCGGATCAGGAGACAAATGCCCGACCTGATCATAAGCCGCAATGCGCTTTTGGTAATCACCTGCAAGGAAATTCTCCTGAGGCTGTGCAAATTGCTGGACCGAAACCAGGGTTTCGGATCCGCCTGGCAACGGTATGGCTGTCTCTGGGTCCGGCTGATGTGAGAGCGGGTCTTTGGCCAGAGAATCCTGATCAGACAACAGAGGGTGTTGCTGCCCATCTTGAGAAGATTCCTGAGATGGTGGCGAAAAAACGGCCCGGTTATTCTCACTGCGCTGGTCGGAACCGGCATCCGGAAATGTCCGGGGCGACCCGTTACGCTCCTGCTCTGTGGTGACCTGACGCACAGAACGATGACGCAGCTCAGGGGAAAGAGCAGGCCAGGACGTATTCGGGTACAGAGCATTCGTATTTTTCACGAAAGATGCTATACCAGAAAAAATATATAAATTAAATAAAATTTTATATGTTGGCCGGGCCTCTGTTCAGCCACTCCCCATAATGGCTGAAAAATATCCGGGAATTGATACTCTGAAAAAAAAGAACATTCAGAATATTCAGGACTCATGTCACAGTATCGATTGGGTTAGAGTGCTGACTTTGGACCGTCTTTCTCAAGCATTCCTGCTGAAACAATCAGACTTTCAAACCATATCCCGGAGACCATTTTGACATACGATCCGCATCTTTCTCCAGGCCGGTCACAACCGGATCAGGAATCTCTTCAATCCTACTGGATGCCGTTCACCGCCAATCGCGTCTTCAAAGCCGCACCACGCTTACTGGTGGGTGCCGGGGGAATGTATTACCACAGTCATGATGGCCGCCGTATTCTTGATGCCACATCAGGCTTATGGTGCGTCAATGCAGGCCATGGACGCCGGGAAATCGCCGAAGCCATTGCCGCCCAGGCGCATCGCCTTGATTATTCTCCGGCATTTCAAATCGGCCATACCAATGCCTTCAGCCTGGCCAACCGACTGAGCGCCTTGCTGCCTGATGGGTTGGATTATGTCTTTTTCAGCAATTCCGGCTCAGAAGCGGTCGATACTGCCCTCAAAATTGCCCGTGCGTACCATCAGGCCAGTGGCCAAAAAGAGCGCACCGGCTTCATTGGTCGTGAACGCGGCTATCACGGAGTCGGTTTTGGGGGCCTCTCAGTCGGTGGTATTGCCACCAACCGTGACATCTTTAAACCGCTCCTGCCCGATATTGATCACCTTCCCCATACCCATCATCCTGAACATAACGCCTTTTCGCGGGGTCAACCATCCTGGGGAGAGCATCTGGCCGATCATCTGGAAGATATCATCACCCGACAAGGTGCCCAGACCATTGCCGCGGTGATTGTCGAACCGGTGGCTGGCTCAACCGGGGTCCTGATTCCGCCGCGCGGCTATCTGCAACGTTTGCGTCAGATCTGTGACCGCCATGATTTGTTGCTGATCTTCGATGAGGTCATCACTGGTTTTGGAAGACTCGGTCATCCTTTCGCCTGTCATGCCTTCGGCGTAACCCCGGATATCATCACCCTGGCCAAAGGACTGACCAATGGTGCTGTTCCCATGGGTGCAACAGTGGTCAGTCAAACCATTCATGACACCATCATCAATAACAGCCCGCCACAACAAATCGAGTTCTGTCACGGGTATACGTATTCAGGACACCCGCTGGCCTGTGCGGCCGCTCTTGCAACCCTCGACTTGCATCAACAAGAAAATTTATGCAGCCGCGCAACCCTGATGGCTCCTGTTTTTGAAAAAGCAGTCCATAGCTTAGGCAAACATCCATATGTCATTGATATCCGCAACTATGGTCTCATGGCTGGAATCGAACTGGCACCATGTCGGGATTATCCGGGAAAACGGGCTTTTGATGTCTATCTGCGTTGTTTTGAAAAAGGCCTGCTCATCCGGACAACCGGGGATATCATCGCTCTGTGCCCGCCTTTGATCCTGGAAGAACACATGATCACAACCATGATCGATATCCTCAAAACAGCTCTTGACGATATTGCATAGACGACAGGGCACAGACACCATGTCATGATGATTGATTTTGTGTCATATATCCGGCAAGAAGAATGGATGATTCGGGGTCATCTTCGGTAAGATGGTTCTGTGCAAAGAAATCCCGGACACGCAAATAAAGCCCTGTACAAAAATCCTGTGCAAAAATCCTGTGCAAAAAATACAGTCCGTAGGGATAAACAACAGCCACCGCAAAGCCTATGACAGTCAAAAACCGCTCTGATGATATTCTGGGTGCTGCTATAACCGCTGCCGGGGATACCGCCTATGCCTGGAATTTGGATGATGACAGCATGGTCTGGCATGGTGCAAAAAATATATTATTCGATAATAAGACCACCCCGAAAAGTGGTGATGCTTTTGCTCAACGCATCCATCCGGCCGACAATGCCGGACGACTGAAAATGTTGTCAGCGCATCTGAACGAAGCAAAATCCTACGAAGTTGAATACCGGATCCGGAACTCTAAAGGTGACCTGGTATGGGTTCATGACCGGGGATCGGTGGATGCGGCATCTCAGAACGGACAAACCAGATTATGCGGCGTTATACGTATCATTGAAGCTCGCAAAAAACGCGAAACACAGCTGGAATACCTGACCAATTTCGATGAGTTGACCGGACATTTCAATCGTGTCCGTTTCTGTGAGAATTTGGGCAGAGCCATTCTCATTGCCCGGCGGTACGAGAATCACGGTGTTTATATGGTGATCGCCCCGGATAACCCGTCAAAGGCTTCAAAACCCGATGACCAGAAAAGTCGTAAAGCAGCCCTTGTCACCCTTGGCCAACAGCTTGATCGCTCTTTGCGCGCCAGTGATATCATTGGCCGGGTTGGTGAAGATCGATTTGGGGTCGTCCTTCCACGCTGTAGCGAAACCGAAGCCATCCTGATCGCCGAAAAAATCATCAACACCATCGGGAGCCCAGCTGATAACGGTGAGCAGGCCAGCGTATCGATTGGCCTGGTGTCTTTCCCTGATCTTGCGGAAACCGTTTCCGATACGATGCAAAAAGCCGAGGTCAGCCTCCATGAAGCCCTGCAAAAAGGGGGCAATTCATGGGTTTCCTATGCGTTTAGTGCCCAGCAACATACAGAGCGTAAACGCGCAATCGCCCTGGCAGAAAAAACCCGCAACGCCCTGGCAGAAGACCGGATGATCCTGGTTTTTCAACCCGTGTTACGGGCTCAGGACGGGGTAGTGGAATGCTACGAATGCCTGCTGAGAATTCGTGAAAAGGATCATCATCTCACCCCGGCATCAAGTTTTATTCCAACCATCGAAAAACTCGGTCTTATTCGTCTGATTGATCATTATGTCCTTGAGGAAGTCATTGAACATTTGAAAACTGATCCAAACCTGATCCTGGCCATGAATATCTCCGGCATGACGGTCTCAGATCATGCATGGTTACGCACAGCCATCACCCATCTCAAAGACCAACCGGATATCACCAGCCGTATGATCATTGAGATTACCGAAACCTCAGCAATTCAGGACTTAGAGGAATGTGCGCGTTTTGTCGAAATGATGCGCGGGATTGGGTGTCGGGTTGCCCTGGATGATTTTGGTATCGGACACACATCGTTTCGCCATGTTCAGTCAATCCCGATTGATATGATTAAAATTGCCGGGACCTATATCCGCGATTTGAGCGAAAACCGGCAAAATCGTGCATTTGTTGAAACGATGATCGAACTTGCGCATAAATTCGGTCTGCAGGTGGTCGCTGAATGGGTAGAAACCCAACATGATGCTGATCTTCTTATTGATATGGGAATTGATTTTTTGCAAGGCAATCACTGTGGTGCCGCCCATCCCGAACCGCATCCCCCGGCAATCGGAGGATAGGGGATATCAATAGATGTGTCCTGCTTCTTAAGCTCTGCTTCTTAAGCGGGGGCTTTTTCCCAAGGCTTTGGCAACATTTTTCGACAATGGGTCCATGCTGCCAAGATATATACAATCTAAACTCAGGCGGTATGGCTGACACAACACCGCCGCATTTTCCAGGCTTGTTCTCCGCGCCCCAGATTCCCACATTGCCCATCAGGCTTGTGTTATTTTAATGTATCGGCCATTTCGCGTTGTGTGAGACCCCAATGGTGCCGCAGATTTCGCAGCCGCGCGCCGATATCCCGGTCATTTCTTATCTTCTCTTTAAGCATGACATATTAGATATGAATAATTTTTTAGATATGAATAATTTTGAATATAAATAATTCTTCACGCACGTTTGAGGAAGACAAAAGAGAAGAACTTGACACGGCATCACTGAACCCAGGTTACAACCCTTTATTTTTTGTTTAAGACCCCCAGCTCGGCCCGCAACGCATTCATACGGCGTTCGAGATCATCCAGCTTACGGGCGGTATCACCAGCAGGATCAGCATGAGCGTTTTCAGCCTGATGATCAGGCTGATCTGAATTCTCCGGGCTGTCCTGGTGCATGTCACTTTTCTGTTTTTGCGGGCTGGTTTGATCAGCATGAAACCCGAACGGGGTAAACATATCAGCGGCCTGGCGCAATAAGGCCATATTATGCTTGCTGACTTCCCCGACTGTATCGAAGGGGAAGAATCCGCCCAGAGTATCCTGGAGATATTGGCGCATACGCTCCTGGTTTCCGGAGAAATTTTCCATCGCGACATCAAGATAACGCGGGACCAAAAACTGTAAATTATCGCCGTAAAGACAGATCAATCGCCGCAAAAAACTGATCGGTAAAAGATGGTGTCCCTTGGCTTCCTCCTCAACAATAATCTGGGTAAGAACCGACCGGGTGATATCGTCACCGGTCTTAGCATCCCGGACAACGAATTCGGTGCTTCCTTCCCTGACCATATGGGAGAGATCATCAAGCGTAACATATTTGCTGGTCGCGGTGTTATAAAGACGGCGATTGGCGTATTTCTTGATGATGACTTTCTTGATACCAACGGGTTGACCATCATTGACCTGATCTGGTCTTTTTGCTTTTCCCAAGATTTTACCCCCCCGAAAATTCCCAAAAAATCATGATTGATCTTCCACGATATTCTAAGATTATGGGTGATCATTCCCTTCAAGAACCAATCTCTTTTTCACCGGGAATTTTCTTTTTTATGACTCACAAACGGGACCATAACCAACCAAACAACCTTAAGACAAAGGGTAGAGTAGCATTTCTTTACAATATCCGGTTTTGTTTTTTTATATTTTTTGTCTTTTCGTAACATTAACGTAAACATCAAACTATGTATGTGCAAAATTGATGTGATGAATGAAATATCCGGTGAATAAGAAATATCCGGTCAATAAGACGGTGTCATAAAGGGGCATCATAAAGGGGTCGTCATAAAGGATCATGATAAGGAATAGCCATGAGTGATAAACAAGACCTTGATGCGCTGGCCCGGCAATTTCTTGATTTATGGGAAGACCAAATCACCGCCCTTGCCAGTGATCCCAAAACAATCGAAACAACCGGACGCATGTTCACCACAGCCACCCCTCTCCTCAGTCATCCTCTCTTGTCTGTGTTTATCAGAAATTTTATCGATAATGCGGTGCAAAAAAAATCTGAAATGCCATTGAAAACAAAAAATGACGAAAATAATCCAACAGAAAAATCTGAAAAAGATAATAAGGATGGAAAAGTCGAAAATTCAAGCATTATAGAATCCGGCATTGACGTTAAAAACAGGCGGGAAAAAGGCCCCAAAACCGATGGAACACCGATCCAAACAGACCAGACCCCGTCTGGGTCCCCGTCCTCTGCCTTTACATCTGGGGGCAGCAGCAATGACCTGGCTCAGCTCAGGCATCGGATTGCAGATCTTGAAAGACGGCTGGCCCGGCTGGAATCCAACCCTGGCAAACCGGGCCGCCGATCTGAAAACAGCTCTCGAAAACGTCGATCCTGATCGTCTGCGTCATGCAGTCAATCAGGAAATTCTCCGACGAATTGGTGAATTCATCACCGGCATTCTTGCCTATCGACGGCATCGTCATGGCCGTAGTGTAACCGAACCACCGACCATCTGGAAAGAAGGCGGGAGTCGTCTTCTTGATTATGGCCAGAATGGTGAAGATCCCTGCCTGCCTTGTGTCCTGGTTGTTCCATCCCTGATCAATCATGCTGATGTCCTTGACCTGAAAGAGAGCCATTCTTTCCTGCGTATGCTCGCCCAATCGGGAACCCGTCCTTTGTTACTGGATTGGGGGGAGCCTGGTGCTGAAGAGCACTGTTTTACATTAACTGACTATATTGCCGGACGGCTGACCCGCGCCTTCAATGTGGTCCGGGATATCACCCGAAGCAAACCGATTCTTTTAGGATACTGCATGGGCGGGACTCTGGTGACCCCCCTTGCCCAGACAAGACAAGCCGATATCAGTGGCCTCATTCTCATGGCTGCACCCTGGGATTTTCACAGCCCCGGCGGGGAGCAATTACGGGCCACAGCAGCTTTACTCAATCAACCCCTGAAACAATTCGTTGCCGGTTTAGGGGAAGTGCCGGTGGATATGATACAAATGCTTTTTGCCACTCTCTGCCCCTTAGAAGCAGCCCATAAATATCGTCGGCTGGCCAGACAGCTCAGACAAAGTGATGCGGCTGGCCACAGAACTATTGATGCTTTCACACTCCTGGAAGACTGGCTC
Source organism: Alphaproteobacteria bacterium (assembly GCA_965199175.1). Lineage (GTDB taxonomy): Bacteria > Pseudomonadota > Alphaproteobacteria. The sequence continues at coordinate 459,908 of OZ240684.1, read as the reverse complement.
AATGATGGTCCTGCTTTAGCCGGTAATGTCGCCCTGGAATGCCTTGAGGTTTGGTACAGGCGCAATGATCCGGCCCGGGGGTGTTGGACAGTGGGTTCTGTGACTGTACAACCCAACCAGATTGAACTCCCGTCTCTGGCCGTCATACCGCGCCAGGATCGTATTGTGCCCCCTCAGTCTGCGTTATCTCTGGCCAATGCCCTGACTGATTGCGCACTCATCAGGCCCAATCTTGGCCATATTGGTATCGTCACCAGCCGCCGCTGCCCGGATCTGGCCTGGAAACCAATCGTTACATGGATACAAAAACGTTTCGCCCATGGATGACATAGTGCTGGTAGTGTAATTTGAACAGGGTTGCTCAACGGACTGAATAAACAGACTCCGTTGAAACAGATCCCTTCTCAATCTGTTTCAGTGATCAAGTGGTTTTTCCGGGTGCAAAAAATCACCGGATGCGTAAAATCAAAAATCAGAAACTCAGGGTATTCATTATGAATCATCCGGTCACAGCCAACCAATCGACTCTCATCGCCAGACGCATCTGGCAAGATGCGGTCCCGGTTGCAGGTGGCGGCTTGCTTGATCGCCGCTTGTTTCTGGCCGGTGGTCTGATTGGGGGATTGGCAGTCGGCCTGGGTGGAAAAGCGGCATTGGCCAACACCATTTCAGGAAACCAGGATAACCGGGAATCTGCTGAGATCAACCCGGCCCGGCCATTCTGGATGATGCAGCCTGGCGCAGATTTCTCTAATTATGGTCAGCCCTCTGTTTATGAGAAAGAAGCCGTGCGCTGGATCAATGCCAATAGTGAGGCTCCGGGCAATGGAATCTCCTGGACACCTTTGCAAAATCTGGATGGTATTCTGACACCCAACGGTCTTCATTTTGAACGTCATCATAATGGTGTTCCGAATATCAACCCCGACCAGCATCAGCTTTTGATTCATGGTTTGGTTGATCGACCTTTGGCCTTCTCCACGGAGAGCTTATTACGTTATCCTATGATCTCCCGGATGTGCTTTGTGGAATGCGGCGGTAATTCCAATGCTGGCTGGAACCCGCGCCCCTTGCAATCCAGGGTTGGGTATTTTCATGGCCTGGCATCCTGTTGCGAATGGTCTGGGGTGCCGTTGGCATTGCTGCTGGAAGAAGCCGGCATTCAGCCAGAAGGGGCGTGGATCGATGCCGAAGGGGCCGATGCAGGAGCCTTCCATATCAGCATTCCCACCTCTAAGGCTCTGGAAGATGGTTTCCTGGCTCTTTATCAAAATGGTGAACGTCTGAGACCAGAAAATGGATACCCGATGCGGTTGATCCTGCCAGGATGGGAGGCCGTCACCCATGTCAAATGGACTCGTCGCCTGAATGTTGTCCGTCAACCGGTCATGGCCCGTGATGAAACAGCGAAATACACTGAAATTCAGCCTGATGGTATCGCACGCCAATTCACTTTCGTTATGGAACCCAAATCGCTGATCACCAAACCATCGCCTGGATTGACTCTCAATGGTCCGGGTCTGTATCAGGTTTCCGGCCTTGCCTGGTCAGGCAATGGCAAAGTTGCCCGCGTAGACGTCTCGGCTGATGGTGGGCAATCATGGGCTGAGGCGGATTTACAGGAACCCATCCTGGATCGTTGTTTCACCCGGTTCCGTATTCCCTGGCGCTGGGATGGCGGAGCAGCCATCCTGCAAAGCCGCATCACCGATGAAACCGGGCTTCGTCAGCCAACCCGTGCCGCCTTAATCAATCAGCGGGGCCAGAATGGTTATTTCCATTATCATGCGATCGTGAGTTGGAAAATATCACCCTCAGGGACAATTTCCCATGTTTATACCGACTAACATATCTATAGCGGCTCATCAGAAGACCCCGGCAAAGCACCGAGTTCTCGGTCAACCGGGTTTTCAACACATCGAGATACCCGGAAAATGGTTGATGATCTCATTGCTTTTGCTCATTTTGTTTTTGATTCCGGTTCTGGCGGTTGCCGGAGAATGGGATGAGGAAGAAACGCTGTCTTATCGCCAATCTTCTGCTGTTCTCGGCCAGGCGGCCCTGAAAGATGGTGACAGTCCGGCTCTTGGCAGGACCGTAACCACACAAGAGATTGCCGCCTATGATCTCACCATCTTTCCTGACGGAACCGGGTTGCCGGTCGGGCAAGGAAATGTCCATGATGGTGAAATTCTTTACGTTGAGCACTGCCAGTCATGCCACGGACCTTCCGGACGTGGCTTATCTGCCGAAGAGCTGGTTGGCGGAATCGGCAGCCTGGATAGCCCGGTTCCGGAACTGACTATCGGCAGCTACTGGCCGTATAGCACGACAGTGTTTGATTACCTCCGCCGGAGCATGCCGATCGCCCATCCTCTCTCTTTGTCTGCGGATCAGCTGTATGCTTTGAGTGCGTACCTGCTGCATCTCAACGGAATTGTCCCGGCTGATGCGGTCCTCAATCAGACAAACCTGGCCCGGATTCGCATGCCCAACCGGGATGGTTTCAAACCGGTTGACCATCTGTCATCGCGAGAATTGCCGCCCGCACAGTAATGATTGCGATAGAATTTCGGCACCTTCCCGGGAGAATCAGGCGATTTTCCCGGATCAACAGGATGTATAACCGGGAACTTCGGATATAACCCTTAAGAGGAATATACGCCGATATATTCTTGTGTATCAAAGCGTTGGAATAAAAGGGGCGTTCATTTGATCGCCGGGGCGTTAGTAAAGCGTCAACTCTATCAGCATACAGTCTCTCCAAGCGGGCCATTTTGTACCTGATGGCTCATCCTCGTGAATTTTACTTTGGAGAGACTGACATGTTTTTATCACCCTCGACCACAACCCGGAACAACCGGCGGCACAGCCCCAAAATGATTCTCAATCAGCTTCGCAAAGAAATGGCGCGCTTAGGAAGCGATTGCCGCGGGTTCCTTGATTTTCGTATGATTTTAATTTTGATGTTACTCGGCGGCGGTGGCTTTGGCGGATTTGCGCTGTTCTCACAGCCCAGTCAACCTGCTAAACCGACAGCCACTGCTCAGACAAATTCAGAAGCACCACAAGAAGAAGCAGCAGAAAGCGCCATCGAAAACGCCAATCAACAGGCTGAATCCATGCTTAATCAGGCCAGTGCTGATGTGCGCGAACAAGCTCAAAGCGGAGCTTCACTCAATCAGGCCCTTGCAACATTCAGAGAAGATGTCAGCAAAGCTCAGAGTGACTTAAAGAAAAATATCAATTCCGCACTCACTGGTCTTGCTTCAGGTATCTCACCGCAGCAGACAATCCAGCGGGCCGTTGATACGTTTCGGTCAGATTTAGATAAAGCACGATCACAGTTCCAACAATCCTTGCAAGCGAGTATTGACGCCATCAAGGATCAGGCAGAAGCCCTGCCGGACAGAAGACCGATTGTTTTCGACCTGGCCTGTGATGTCGCTGAGAGCGTCGCCAAAGCGAGAGATCCTCTGGCCCAGGTTTGTAAAAACCCGGCTGGATCATCAACTGATGATTCTGAAACAACCGGAGACAACGGCATCTCAGGTGAAGAAAGTAACCTGCAGGAACAAACCGGAGGCAACGGGAATGTCAGCCAGGATAATGGCCTGTCTTCTGACAATGATGAGGTGTCACAGACCACATCACCGGGAGACTCTCCGGAAAGTGCAAACACCAATGGTGATAGCCAACAAGACAATTTTCCCGAAACGACCAGTCAGTTCCCTGTGAAGGGTCTGTACAGAGAAAATGAGCTCGTGGTTGATGGCCATCCGGTTTCCTGTGGAAGTCGACCCATCTTTATCAGTCAAACCATTGATAATCCCAATGGCGGAGAACCTGTGGACTTTGTGATTAAGGATTACGTTGGTGGCAGTGAGAATCGGGACGGAGACGCAAGCCGTGATCGGATAACATTGCCTGATACGCTCTATCTCAATCAGTCAACTCTTCAGGCGATGAGCACTGCTGACAAGCTGGAGACGATCCGTCGCGGTTGCCAGACAGCCGGCAAACCCCAGGCCGAAGGACCAGGCGACCCCTCAAAGGCAACCGGTGAATTCCCGGTAAAAGGCTTGTACAGATCGAATGATCTGGTGGTCGATGGCTGGCCCATTTCCTGTGAAAACCGGGCTATTTTTGTCAGTGAAACCATTGATAATCCCAATGGCGGAGAACCTGTGGACTTTGTGATTAAGGATTACGTTGGTGGCAGTGAGAATCGGGACGGAGACGCAAGCCGTGATCGGATAACATTGCCTGATACGCTCTATCTCAATCAGTCAACTCTTCAGGCGATGAGCACTGCTGACAAGCTGGAGACGATCCGCCGCGGTTGTCAGGCAACCGGCAAATCCCAGGCCGAAGGACCCAACACCCTCTTAAAGGCAACCGGTCAATTCCCGGTAAAAGGGTTGTACAGACTGAATGATCTGGTGGTTGATGGCTGGCCCATTTCCTGTGGAAACCGGCCTATCTTTGTCAGTGAGACAGTTGATAATCCTGATGGTGACTGGCCTCTGGACTTTGCGGTCCGGGATTATGTTGGTGGCAGCGTTAATCGGGACGGACAAGAAAGCCGTGATTACGGAACATTTCAAGATACGTTGTATCTGAATAAGTCAAGGCTTAAGGGGATGAGTACCGCACACAAGCTGGCAACCATCAGCCGGGCTTGCTACCGGGCCGATAATCCCGGAACCACAGGAACGCTGCCTGCTTTCAAGGAAGAATCCTGCTTTGCCTTGCAAAAAGGATTACGCGAAGGGTGGATGACCGATGATTTTGCTCAAGGTTGGTGCTATCGTCAGGCGTCCCGGGGGTGCAACCGTATCTCCACCGCCTGTGATCCTGGTGGCCGATGGATGCCCTGATCCTCAAGAACTGATGGGATCACAATCCGTCACCCTTTCTTGTTCCTGTGATGATCCGCCGCATTCTTTGAAAAAAGAGTGCGGCGGATTTGATTCATATCCCCTTGATAATTTTTTCAATGATTTTTTCCCATCGTTACCCTGAGATGGTTGGTCTGTTGAAAAGACCACCACCCAATGAAAGCACCCCAACCGCTGTAGGTTACGGGCCATGAGAGGCACCTAAACACCCACCGATCTTGTTCACAAACATGATGCCTGGCAATAAATACATAAGTGAGGATTTAAAAATCACTATAACGTGACCATTTAATACTATCTTAAGAAAATTATATACAGTATAGAATTCTTGTTTTATTTTTAGTTCTGATTTCAGTTCGGTTATTTAAAATACTTTTTCAGTTAGTTAAAATATTTTTTCGTTTGGTTAAAATATTTTTAATGAATAGATATGTTAAATACATTTGAGATAAAATACCTAAAGCAAAATACATCTTAAAAACACCATTCCAGTTCTGTGATTATAGATAACATCCCATGCAATACCGGTATGAATTCAATCATTCATTATGAACACAATAATCCGGGATCAAACCAATAATAAAGGGGCATCTATTCATCAATAGAAGGTCATTGATCCATCAATAAAGAGTCAATAATCCGTAAAAAAGTATCAATGAGTAAACGATACGGAGGATCAGACAAAACGGAGGAGCAGACAAAAAATATGAAAGAGTAAACAGATACAAAAATCAGTCTAATCGGTGCATTGGGGTCGGTATGGGATCAAAATGGGTCAGTTGACGAGTCGGTTGGTCGGTCAGTTGGTGACGTACAATATTTGGTAACGCACAACGTGACGTATTTCGACGTAACAAATTTCAACCTGAAAAATCTCAACGTGATACATTTGGAATCGGAGCAACTGATGAAATTACATAATCTGAAATTACATAACCCCAAACATCAAGCCTTATACGAATATTGGAAGTCGCTGGCCAGAGATAGCTGGATCCCGAAAAAGCGGGATATCAACCCGGCGGATATGCCTCGGTCAACGTTACGGAATATCAGCTTGCTGACAGTAGAACGCCAGCCATGCCGACGTTACCGCATCAAACATGCCGGAACATCCTATTATAACAATTTTCACACCGAAATTTCGGGAAAATACCTGGATGAAATCGATCTGGGATCAGACAAAAAATACTGGACACAACGCCATGATCAATGTGTCCGGGACGGTAAACCAAAACATGGAACCCGACGAGTCAAAACCAATGGACGCAGCCATGTGGTCCAACATTGGCTGAAGTTACCGCTTTCCGAAGATGGCAAAACAGTGACAACGATTTTATCTTGTGACGTGTTTCGTGGCGAATTCAGCGGCCAGGAAATGTAAAAAAACCGGAGAAATTTGAAAAATACCGGGCCACGGCAAAGATATGAGCAACATCATCAAAAAACAACAAAAAGGACCGGACCCTCAAAACAAGCTGTGCTCTTAACGTAACCCTCCTAACGTAACACTCTTAATGTAATCCTCTTAACGTAACACTATGTTCTGAAATACAGCATAAAAAATACAGCATAAAACCGTGATAAAAACCGTGCCCCGAACCATTGTAATGGTCTGATTCAGTGGTGATCTGCATGCCATTATGTCATCGATGGTGGCTGGTCTCTTTGATCCGGTATGGAGCTTCTGTTCAGGAAAAACTCCCCATTAAACTACGATAAAACAGCCCATACCTCCTGAAAGGTTTTTTCTTTGATCTCCCGGTTGATCTCTATATCTTGTGGAAAATGGGGATACCACCAACAAAATACCCTATAATCGGTTGTATAACCGGTTGTCTCAGGCCGGGCATCCTTCTATGATCATGTTTTGATGGATGCTGTGACGATTACTCAAGTAAGACAATTACTCAAGTAAAAAGTATTCCTGAGATACAGAGTATTCCTGAGATATAAACGATATTCCTGAGATATAAACCGCCATCCTTTCAGAAATTGACCAGTTCAGAGGATTCCCACCGGCGTGACCGACTTATTTGATCAAACAGTGGCCAACAGGAATCATTCCAGGCGCAAAACCACCCCTAAAACCAATAAGGCCAGGTCTTCAGCCCCGCTTCGGGTCGACGGAGCCCCTCAAAAAACAAAAACACCCTCTTATACCGCAAAAGATATTGAGGTCTTAGAAGGCCTGGAGCCAGTTCGAAAACGCCCGGGCATGTATATCGGCGGAACAGATCAGGACGCTTTGCATCACCTGGTTTGCGAATTGGTGGATAACGCAATGGATGAAGCAATCGCCGGTTATGCAGACAGGATAGAAATTGAACTGGCCGCCAATGATACCCTCACCATCCGCGATAATGGACGCGGCATCCCGGTGGATGCTCACCCGAAATTTAAAGGAACCCGGGCGCTAGAGGTGATTTTAACCACCTTGCATTCGGGAGGAAAATTTTCCGGTTCGGTTTATCAGACCGCAGGTGGTTTGCATGGGGTTGGCCTCTCAGTCGTCAATGCGTTATCCGATCATTTAGAGGTCCAGGTGACCCGTCAAAAACGTCTGTGGGAACAAACATACAGCCGTGGAAAACCGCTTGGCCCGCTCAAAGAAAAAAAAGCCCCGGCCAATCGCCGCGGTACCTGTATTACCTTTCATCCGGATCCGGAAATTTTTGGACCGGAAAACCATTTTGACCCGGCCCGGATTTATCGCCTGGCACGTTCAAAAGCCTATTTGCACCGGGGTGTTACGTTTCTCTGGCGGTGTGCTCCGGAAGAAGCCTCGTCAGTCATGCTGGATGCTGCCCCCCTGCCCGAACGCGATACCCTGCATTTTCGAGAGGGTCTGAATGACTATCTCAAGAGTGCCATTGCCGGACGTCAAACTGTTTCGGCTTTCTTTTCCGGAACCGCTGATATTGAGGAAAACGGCCATGAAAAGAAGGGATCTATTGAATGGTCGGTCGCCTGGCTGAGTGATAGCACCGACAGACCACTGCGTGAATCCTATTGCAACACCGTGCCAACACCCCGGGGGGGGCATCACGAAGCCGGTTTGCGGACTGCCCTTCTCCACGGTCTTAAAGACTTTGGACAACGAATCGGTAACCGGCGGATCAGGCAGATCAGCATGGAAGACGTCATGGAAGATTGTTTTTTCCTCCTATCCCTGTTCGTTCAGCAACCGCAATTTGAAGGTCAGACCAAAGAAAAATTATCCATGTCAGCAGCCGGACGAGCTGTTGAATCAACACTCAAGGACCATTTCGATCATTGGTTAGCCGATAACAGAGCCGAAGGGGAAGCTCTCCTGGAACAGGTGCTCTCCCGGGCCGAAGAGCGGCGCCGGACCAAAGAAGCCAAAGCCCTCATTCGTCGCTCTTCGGCAACCCGCAAGCTGAGGCTGCCGGGTAAATTAACCGATTGCAGCCGCCGTGAAGCAGCCGGGACCGAAATTTTTATCGTTGAAGGGGACTCAGCAGGCGGTTCAGCCAAACAAGCCCGACAACGCGAGACCCAGGCCATTTTACCCCTGAGGGGGAAAATCCTCAATGTTGCCAATACCAGCACTGACAAGCTGCAGGCCAACCGCGAACTGGCAGATCTTTCCCAGGCACTGGGCTGTGGTCGCGGGATTCCCTACCGGGCTGAAAAACTACGCTATGAGCGCATTATTATCCTCACTGATGCCGATGTTGATGGTGCTCATATCGCGGCTTTGCTGATGACGTATTTTTATCGCGAACTGCCGGAACTGATTGCCGATGGGCGTCTTTATCTGGCCATGCCGCCGCTGTATCGTCTTGCCCAGGGCAACCAAATTTATTATGCCCGCGATGACGCCCATAAGGATGCTTTGCTGGCCGAAAAATTATCGAAAAACAACCGATTCGAGATTAACCGCTTTAAAGGCCTTGGCGAAATGCCGGCCAGCCAGCTATGGAAAACCACCATGAACCCGGCCAGCCGCTCTCTCATTCGGGTCACCATTCCCGATGCCAGCCAGGCCGCCAGCCAGGCCCGGCAAACCCACCGGATGGTTGAAGATCTGATGGGCCGCAAGCCGGAAAAACGTCTGGCATTCATTCGTGCCCGCGCCCCTCAGGCCGGTCAGCTGGATATTTGAATGCGTGAGACTCTCAGGCACTCTGCTCAATGCTCTTTGGTATGTGCCGGTCATCCATAACAGTCATATAAGTTGAAGATCTGATAGGCCGTAAGCCGGAAAAACGTCTGGCATTCATTCGTGCCCGTGCGCCTCAGGCCGGTCAGCCGGATATTTGAATGCGTGAGACTCTCAGGCACTCTGCTCAATGCTTTTTGGTATGTGCCGGTCATCCATATACAGTCATATAAACGACCCGATGGATGTGGTTGTTGAGCTGGTTTTTGAGGGTCTTTAAGGACACTCAGAGTATCCTGATACCGGCATGATGCGGCTTTCATCAGCAAGAAGGGCTTCAAATTGCCTCCGGTTATGCCGGTTTTGATCGGTGGAAAGACGCCGATGATAAAAATGCAAAACCGGTGATGTGTAATCGGCTCTCTTGCGGTATATACCCGCCCGCATCAAACGAATAATAAAATCCGAATCCTCAAGGCCATATGTCTGGTAATCCATATCGAACCCATTGACTGCCAGAAAATCCTCTTTCCAGACACCCAGATTACAGGTTTGGCTTCCTTCCCATTGCCTGGGGATATTTTTGCGCCAGGACGTGCTGACCGGAAGATTTAAAAACTGGAATGGACGGTTACATGCCCCGCATAATGAGCGAAAAAACCATCTCTTCCTGGACCATCGATAATGGGCAATCTGTTGAGACAGGATTTTCTCTGAAAAACCTTTTTTTAAGAAACAACGTTTGCCCGAAATAAACCATCCTTTTTCCATCAGTCGACGGTGAGAGGTCATAAAATCAGCCAGCAGACAACAATCCCCGTCAATGAACACTAAATAATCACCTTCGCTCAGCGATACCGCCTGATTGCGGGAGCGGGATAAGCGAAACCCCTTATCTTCCTGCCAGGAATGCCTGATTGGAAAGGGAGCACGTGCCCCATAAGCAGCAACCAAATCCCGGGTTTCTTGTTTTGATCCACCATCCGCGATGATGACCTCAAAATGACGATCAAGCTGACCGATCAGCGACTCAAGAACCGCTTTGAGCGATTGAGGCCAGTTATAGGTTGTGACCACTACTGAGATAATAACAGGCATCCTGGTTTTGTATCATTATCGATCAGAATAATCAGTAACACCCATAGCATTGGGAAAACGGCTGTCAGGAATCAATCCGTTGCAAAGCTGCTTTGAGTTTATCAAGGGTTTCGGCAGCCGCAAGGCGTTTACGCTTTTGCTCATCAACCACTTTTTGAGGAGCTTTTTGAAGAAAATGGCGGTTAGCCAGCTTTTTATCAAAATGATCAATCTCAGAGATTTGCCTGGCAATTTCTTTGGTCAGCCGCTTTTTTTCAGCCTCGCAATCAACGACCCCGGACACAGCAACAACCATTGTTGCCTCATCAAGGACAGATTGAATCCCGGCCCCATCAATCTTTTCATCTGAATAATCGATCCGTTCCAGACGCGCCAGATCCAGAAGAACAGAGCGGTGAGTTGCCAAACGCCCACGGGTGGTTTCATTGGCATCATAAAGATCAACCGACAATCGCTGGCTGGCTGGTAAATTGGCTTCAGCACGCAAGGCCCGGATTGTGGTTACGAACCGGATTGCCCAGTCCATTTCAGCAGTCACCGCATCATCAATCAAATCCTCAGACAGCTTTGGCCAATGAGAAGCAATCAACGGACCGTCCGGCTGGTCAGACAAACAGCCATGCAGTTCCTCGCTCACATAGGGCATAATTGGATGGATGATGCGCAGGATATTCGACAAAGACCAGGCTGCTGCTTTGCGGCTTTCGATTTTGGCCGCATCATCATGACCGGAAAAAATAGGCTTGAGAAATTCCAGATACCAATCACAAAACACGCCCCAGACAAATTGATACAAACAGGATGCCGCATCATTAAACCGATAGGATTCGATCCCAACCGCCACATCACGTGCCAGACATGTGGTCTGGCTGATAATCCAGCGATTGACCGGTAAACGGCACGAAGCCGGGTCAAATTCCGGGCAATCCAGGGAAACAACCCCGTTCATTTCACAAAACCGACCCGCATTCCATAATTTAGTGGCAAAGTTACGATACCCTGCCAAAACGGATTCACCCAGATTGATATCACGACCAGGGCCGGCTAATGCTGCCAATGTAAAACGAACAGCATCACAGCCATAACGCTCAATCATATCCAGAGGATCAATAACATTGCCTTTGGATTTAGACATTTTTTGCCCGCGCTCATCACGGACCAACGCATGGATGTAAACCGTCGCGAAAGGCACGTCTTTCATAAAATGGAGGCCCATCATGATCATGCGCGCCACCCAAAAGAAAATGATATCAAAGCCGGTTACCAATACATTGGTCGGGTAATAACGCTGTAGATCCGGGTTTTTCTCCGGCCAACCAAGTGTCGAAAAAGGCCACAAAGCCGAAGAAAACCAGGTATCAAGGACACTCGAATCTTGCTCTAAATCAACCATCTCACCATAATGAGTATGGGCCTGGTCCCGGGCTTCCTCAAAGCTCTCAGCGATAAAGACCTGACCATCGGGACCATACCAGGCAGGAATACGATGCCCCCACCAAAGCTGACGCGAAATGCACCAGGGCTGAATATGGCGCAGCCATTCAAAATATGTGTTTTCCCAATGCTGAGGCTTAAAACAAACCCGCCCTTCCTCAACCGCCTCAATAGCCGGAGCCGCCAAAGCCTGAGCATCAACATACCATTGATCCGTCAGCCAGGGCTCAATCACAACCCCCGAACGGTCACCATGAGGAATGACCATGGGGTTCTCTTCAACCCCGTCCAATAAGCCGCGCTCTTGCATCTCAGCAACCACTTTGGTGCGGGCAGCAAAACGTTCAAGACCACGATAAGAAGCCGGAACCTCTTCATTCAAACATGCTTCGGCATCGAAAATATTGAGAGCTGGTAAATCATGCCGTTGACCAACCGCAAAATCATCGAAATCATGGGCCGGGGTAATCTTAACCGCCCCGGAACCTTTCTGAGGATCCGCATGAGTGTCAGCAATCACCGGAATCAAACGCTCAGCGATTGGTAAAACAACCTGCTTATTGATGAAATCCCGATAGCGTTCATCCTCAGGATGCACAGCCACCGCCACATCACCAAACATCGTTTCCGGACGGGTGGTCGAAACAACAATATAGCGCGCCGGATCATCGGCCAGCCGATAGCGAAACCGCCACATCGTGCCGACATGCTCACGCTGATCCACTTCAAGATCAGAAATCGCGGTCTTGAGCTGAGGGTCCCAGTTGACCAGCCGCTTGTCGCGATAAATCAGACCCTGACGATACAACGTAACAAAAACTTTTCGTACCGCCGCCGATAACCCGTCATCAAGCGTGAAACGCTGCCGCGACCAGTCAGGAGAAGCACCCAACCGGCGCAGTTGACCCATAATGGCATCGCCGGATTGCTCTTTCCAGGACCAGACATGATCAATAAAGGCCTCCCGGCCCAGATCACGACGGGAAACACCGGTGGCAGCCAGTTGACGCTCAACCACCATCTGAGTGGCAATCCCAGCATGATCTGTGCCCGGCTGCCAAAGAACATCCCGTCCCTGTAAACGATGGTAACGTATCAGGATATCCTGCAATGTAAAAGTGAGCGCATGGCCAATATGCAACGCACCAGTAACATTGGGCGGCGGCATCATCACCACATAAGGATCAGCCTCAGCCCGGTTGCCACAGGCAAACGCACCGCTCTTTTCCCAAAGAGCATAGCAGCGTGCCTCCACTTCAGCAGGGGAAAACGTCTTCTTTAACACAGAATAATACCCATCGCCCGGATCTTTGCCTGAACGAGGGCACAATACACAAACAGTCCGAAATATTGAAGCAACCCAATACGCCGACCCAAAGACTGTACAACAACCATCAAAAAAACCGAAAACTGAAAAATAACCGCACCAAAAATTGCTTAATGACGCGTCCGACCGGCGATTTTTTCAATCTCATCTTGAACAATTCTCTCAACCATATCGGAGAGATGGTTATCCAGCCAGTCTTTGAGCAAAGGACGCATAATATCTTTGATAAGATCTTCCAATGTACGCCCTTTATCAACATTTTCGCGGACCAAAGCATTTGCCAACGCCGCAAAGGCTTCGGAGGATTGACGGGCCGTTCGCATCGAAATCAAGTCACTTGCCCGGCTCCCTTCCTGCTCCGAAAGTTCAATGACGGTGCCATCATCATTCAACATCCGGGTGAGAAGGATAATATCATCTTCCTGCATGTCGTATGACCCTATATCCGGATTTTCCTGTCCTGCCGATGGAGGAATATCGGGTTCTGGTTCTGGTTCTGGTTCTGGCAAAGATACTTGATCTTTCTGAATATTTTCCCTGATCTCTTCTTTGACATTTCTTTTGATCTCTTCTTGCTTATCTTCCCGGATAATTTCTTGCCTGACCTGGGGAGGAGCCACAACAGGAGGCGGTTCCGGGCTCGCATCAACCTCATTTTGGGGAACGTCGGAAATGTGTTCCTGCTTTTCTGGTTTTTCAACGCCGTCCTCTTCAGTTGCCCCCCCTTCCTGGGAAATAATCCGCCGGATGGAAGCTAAAATTTCTTCCATTGATGGTTCATCTTGCGCCCTCGGCGACCCGATCCCGGCTTTGCTCATTCTTCCAACATCATCCAATCAAGCACTTTTTTTTTGAGAAGGACCGGGGAATCATTTTCAAAACAGGACATCCTGATAAACATCGGAGATATCTGGTGAAAATTGAAAATATCCCTGAAATTCACCCCCAAAAAATCGAACGCACCCCCATCATCAATGAGAGAGAATCATCAAACAACAAGCCATCTGCTCAAGGAGAACCGCATCTTTTCCTTACTGTATTTTTTTACGATAACTCTGTGTTACCGGGCCTTTTTCTTACTGGACTTCTCTCCTGCCGAACCTTTTCTTACCGGATCTCTTTTTAACGGACCTTTCTCTTACCGGGCCTTTTTCTTACTGGACTTGTCTCCTGCCGAACCTTTTCTTACCAGAACTCTTTTTGCCGGATATCTTTCTTACTCTTTCTTTCACAGAGTTTACCCTATCCAGCATCATTTTACTATATCTTGTGTTTTTTTAATTTAAAGATACTCTATATTCGCTCTATCTGACCGTAAGGTCAATCCTCATTATCATTTAAGGTCAAGCGTCATTATTCAGTATCCAATCCCCAGAATTTATATTTCACCTTTTGATAATGGGTATTGGGGTCGTAAATCTCAGTATCCAGAGCCAGAGCCGATGCGGTAAAGCGACCCATTGCTGCTTGAAGCTGAAAACCAGCCACCAGTTCATCGCGCTCAGCCTGGACCAAAGATGTCCGGGAATCGTAGAATGCCTGCTCAGCATCAAGGATATCAAGCACCGTTCGGGTGCCAACGCTGGCTTCCTGACGAACGCCATCAAGAGCAATCGCATTGGCCTCAATTTCTTCACCAAGAGCCAGAATACGCGCCCGGGCTGTTATCAGACCTTGCCAGGCCGCCTTGACCTGAGCCGTCACATCACGGCGAATTCTCTCAATATCCTGGCGGCTTTGGCGATACCGGTATTTGGATTGCCGGACCTGCGACATGACCTGTCCGGACTGATAAATCGGCACCCGAAAATCAGCCGTCACCTGAAGAGAATGACTCTGACCGCCGCTACGCTGAGTGTCTTTATTGTAATCAGCCTGGGCGCGGATATTGAGGTCCGGGAATAACCGGGAACGTGATTCTTCAACCCGGAACCGGAGAGCTTCTTCAGTATGCAAGGCCGCCGTGATTCTCGGATTTTTTTTATCCGCAATGCTCAGAGCTTCGGTCAGGGAAGATGGTAATGAGCCGATATTTTCCGGCTCTTTGACTATTCCGGCCTCAAAACCGACAACATTCAGATAGGCCGCCTGGGTCGTCTTCAGAATACCTTCAGCACGGACAACATCAGCAATCGCCCGCGCATGACCGGCCCGGGCTTGATAAAAGTCAGCTCTTGTCGCCTCCCCAACGTCAAATTGATCAGAGGTTGCCTGCATTTGACGCTCTAAGACATCTTTGCGGATGCGATTAAGATCAAGAATAGCCTGGTCACGTACCACATCAAGAAAGATGGTTGCAGCCTCAAGAAGTGTGTCTTGCTCAGTGGCCATAAGATCGGATCGCGCGGCTAAAATACTGCTCTGTGCTCGTCTGGTGGCCGCCAGAGTCCCTCCCCCCTGATAGACCGGCTGGCGAATCGTGATGCGGGTGGTACGTGGGGCGGTTGTTTCCTGGGTACTCCCAAACACTGATAAAGATTGTGAGCGTTCGGTATGTCGGCGACCCACCGAAGAACTGAATTCAGCCGAAGGAATCCAGCCAGAAAGTGCCTGGGGCATCGCTTCATCCTCAGCATGCAGCATATTTCTTTGGGCCAGAATCGATGGATTGGAGCGATACACCTCAATCAGGGTTTCTTCGATTGTAGTCTGAGCAACCGCCCTGGATTCAGGGACAGAACACAAACCAAAAACCACCAACCCTATCGAAAGAGAAACAATCTCACGCATCTTCTCACTCCGCCATATGCAGGATTTCCGGCATCATCCAAAATCTAAAACACCCAGGCATCCGGGCCGGGGAACCCGGGTAAAAACGGAATATGGGCATCAAATAATTCCCGTTCCGTCACATGGTCTTGGCTACGTAAAGCGCATACCGCACGACCACAACCAGGCTCAGAAGACCGGATAACCCCAAGAAGACGCCCGCCTTCACTGAGCTGGTCTGTCAAAGATACCGGAAACTCCCGGACAGCCCCACCAAGAATGATCACATCATAAGGTGCCTGATCCGGGTATCCCTCCTGTAACGGCCCCTCAACCACCTCCACCGTATCGATGGATATTTTTGCCAGATTCTCTCTTGACCCATGTGCCAAAGAAGAATCACATTCCAAAGAGATGACACCGGCCCGCTGTGATAAAATGGCGGCGGCATAGCCATTCACACCACCAATATCCAGAACAATATCCCGGGGATTGATTGCAGCAGCCTGAATCAATCGGGCCAGAACCATCGGCTCCATCATATAGCGACCAGGAGCGGTTTCGACATCCTCATCACTATATGCCAGGTCAACCAAATGATCCGGGAAAAACAACTCACGCGGGATCCGCAAAAAAGCCGCCAATAATGACGGATCTGTTACTTTATTGGTCTCCAGCTGGCTCTGCACCATATTACGGCGCATTTGAGAAAAATCTTTCACAATGCTCTCTCCTCAGCGGCATCTCCCCTTCTGTTATCAGGATAAACCGGAAAAATGCGTCTTTGGTGGTCAGATAACCCTTTTTTCAGAAAAACCAATACAACCCGGTATGATCGGTCACACAATCCGCACGCCCCATTCTGTCATCATCCCGGATATGAACAAGCCCGGACATCATTCCCCCCAGCATGCCTGTGGGATTTTCACCCCCTCTTTGAGATCACAGACCAGCAACCCTGTTGATCTGCGATAAACCGGTCCGGGGAACCAAAAGACTGAGTTTACCCCTTAATTGTAGCATCAATCTCCTTAAGAGTCGCCAAAAGATCAGGCAAATCAGCCAATGGAACCATATTTGGACCATCGGAAGGTGCATGATCCGGATCATCATGGCATTCGAGAAAAACCGCCGCGATACCAACCGCTGTTGCAGCCCGCGCCAAAAGGGGCGCAAAGCGACCCTCGCCACCAGAAGCCCCGGATCGACCACCGGGCTGCTGGACTGAATGGGTGGCATCAAACACCACCGGAGCATCGGTGTTCTCGGCTAAAATCGGCAACGCCCGCATATCAGAAACCAATGTATTATACCCGAAAGAAACACCGCGTTCAGTCACGATAACCCCGCCACTGCCAGCACCACGCAATTTTTCAACCACATAGCGCATATCCCAGGGAGCAAGAAACTGGCCTTTCTTGACATTGACCGGCCGTCTGGTTGCGGCGGCTGCATGTAAAAGATCGGTCTGGCGACAAAGAAAAGCGGGAATCTGCAGGCAATCAACCACCTGAGCAACCGGCCCTGCCTGATCGGCGGTATGAATATCGGTCAGGACAGGCAACCCGGTTTTTGTTTTGACCTCTGCTAAAATCTCTAAACCAGCGTCAAAACCAACCCCGCGCGCTGCTCCTTCTGATGTCCGGTTTGCCTTATCAAAGGAAGACTTAAAAACAACCGCCACCCCCGCATGCCCGGCACATGTCACCACAGCATCAGCCATCCGTAAACAATGATCCCGGGATTCAATGACACAAGGCCCGGCAATCAGGACAAGAGGCAAATGATTGGCGAAACAAACAGAACCAACAGAAACCGGCGCGGCAGACTGAGACATATCGGCTAAACCAAATCAGCTAAACCAAACGCGATTGCTCAACCGCTGCACAAATAAAAGAATCAAATAATGGATGCGGCTCAAATGGGCGCGACTTAAGCTCAGGATGAAACTGGACACCAATGAACCAGGGATGGTTGGGGTTTTCAATGATTTCCGGCAAAATCCCATCAGGAGATAAACCAGAAAAAGTAAGACCGATATTTTCCAGCTTTTCGCGGTAATTGCTATTCACCTCATAACGATGACGATGACGTTCAGAGATCCATTCACAGCCATAAATATGGCGGGCATGGGTTTGGTCAGCCAGCCGGCAGTCATAGGCACCCAGCCGCATCGTCCCACCCAGATCACCGTTTTTTGTGCGGATTTGCTGGTGATCGCCTTGCAGCCATTCAGTCATCAAACCAACCACCGGATCATCACAGGATCCGAATTCGGTCGATCCGGCTCCGGGTAGTCCGGCCAGGTTACGGGCAGCCTCAACCACGGCCATCTGCATCCCAAGGCAGATACCAAGATAGGGAACCTGATGCTCACGGGCAAACCGCACAGCAGCAATTTTACCCTCAGCACCCCGCTCACCAAAACCACCGGGAACAAGAATACCCTGAACTCCGGAAAGATGATCAACGGCATCACTTTTTTCGAAAATTTCCGAATTGATCCAGCGCAGATCAACCCCGACATTATTCGCCAACCCCCCATGGGTCAGCGCCTCAACCAAAGATTTATAAGAGTCAACCACGCCAGTGTATTTCCCGACAATGGCGATAACCACCCGGTCTTCCGGCTCACGGATACCGCGTACAATATTCTCCCAGCCTGATAAATCAGGCAACCGGGCCTTCCTGAGATTGAAATAGTCACAGACTTCCTGATCAAGACCATTGGCACGAAGATCAAGAGGAACCTGATAAATACTCTCAACATCCAGGGCCGGAATAACCCTGTCGGAGGGAACATTACAAAACTGAGCAATTTTCCGGCGCTCAGACTGACCGATCGGACACGCACAGCGACAGATCAGAATATCGGGCTGAATACCCACGCTCAGCAGCTCCTTGACCGAATGCTGAGTCGGTTTGGTCTTAATCTCACCAGCAGCCGCAATAAAAGGAACCAGGGTGAGATGAATAAATAAAACCCGCGAAGACCCAAGATCATTGCGTAATTGGCGAATGGCCTCAAGAAACGGCAAACTCTCAATATCACCGACCGTGCCGCCAATCTCACAAAGGACAAAATCTTCGCCCTCAAGATCACTGAGTACGAAATTCTTGATCGCATCAGTCACATGAGGAATGACCTGAATGGTCGCACCAAGATAATCACCGCGCCGCTCCTTAGCGATGACTTCGGAATAAATCCGTCCGGTCGTCACATTGTCGGAACGCCGGGTCGGAACACCGGTGTAACGTTCATAATGACCAAGATCGAGATCCGTTTCAGCACCATCATCGGTAACATACACTTCACCATGCTGCATCGGGCTCATGGTCCCGGGATCCACATTGAGATAAGGATCCAGTTTACGCAGACGGACTCTAAATCCGCGCGCCTGCAAAACCGCCGCCAACGCCGCCGAAGCCAGACCTTTGCCAAGCGAAGAAACCACCCCACCGGTAATGAAAATAAAATGGGGCTTTTTAGTCATCAGGCTCCAGAACCCCTCAAGAAAGAACAACTCAAGGAAGCAGAGAACGAAAAAAGATCACCAGCCAGCCCGATACAAGCAACCAGAACCCTAATCAAGAGGAACACCCGGTGCGACCGGCTGGGTTGTTTTTTCTCCCGACCCGTTGCCCGACCTCCCGGATGAACCCCCTTCACCATTGCCGGGATCGTTATTGGTTGGTGTCCCGGTGCCTTCAGGATCGGGCTGGAGAATCTCCAGCGCATCAAGATCCGGGGTTTCTTCGGCCTCAAGAATAGAGATCGGCTGATAATCTTTCTTGCCAAGATAGGCCAGCAATAAACTGGTGCAGATGAAGCAGGTCGCCAAAATAGCGGTTGTCCGGGTGAGAAAATTTGCTGTGCCACGGCTGGTCATAAAACCAGACATGCCACCACCACCGATACCAAGCCCCCCTCCCTCAGAACGCTGGACCAGGATGACCGCAACCAATGCCAAAGCAAGCAAAAGATGAATAATTAAAATAACCGTGGACATACGGACCCCTTACAGTTGTTTCCGGTCATTTCTGGTGTTTCTGACCATTTCTAGCGTTTCTGATATATCATTCCTGATGTTTTGGATCATCGCTGATTATTCCTGATGCCTTATAGCGGCGCTTTTACGCTTTTTCGACCCATATGGCGAGTCATTCCTTACTTCTGTGATCCCGGATACGCAAGATCATGTCAAAAGGGCCTGTAAGGTTAAAATCAACCAAAGACTGTTTACGGCTTACGGCGTGATCATTGACGACATAGCCGATGACAGGGTTTTATATGATATAACTTTATGTGATGTAACTTTATGATGTAATTTTATTGTGATGTAATTTTATAACGTAACTATTTTGTATGATATCATTTTGTACTCCGCTTATGGTATCCTGTCACTGATGGTATTTTGAAAACAACTGAAAAATAACCGAAAAACAACTGAAAAATAACTGAAACGTAACCGAAAAATAACTGAAGAATAACTGAACAGTATTGTGAAAATCACGGAACGTGATCGTTTTTATTTATTCTCATATCCACTGTTCTTTTTCTCCTTACTGTTCTGTTCTGTTGCTGTTACGTCTTGTATGTCCTGATCAATGTCGATATCCCATTTAACCAAAATAGCCCACACATTACGATGTGGTTTTCGTCTCCGCTGTTGCCGATGCGGTAAGGGGAGGTTATTGCGTGGGTATCTGCGTGTTCAGCCCCGTTGCCCGGCTTGTAACGAACAATATAGCCAATATCGGGTTGATGATGCGCCGGCCTATTTCACCATCATCCTTGTTGGTCATCTGGTTATCCCTTGTATCCTCCTGATTGAGCGGCTTGATCAACCGCCGTCCCTGCTCTTTCAAATGGCACTCTGGTTACCGGTTACCGCCGGTTTGACGGCATTGTTGTTGCCAAGAGTCAAAGGGATGGTGCTGGCTATCCACTGGCTTCTGGGGATCAGTGACCAGCCGGATGCCGGTCCTCCCCCGGCCAATGGCCCACAGGGATATTGAGAGATGAACGCGAAGAAAAGCATCCCTTCGGACAAAACCGTCAAAGCCAGGCCATCAAGGGGAATCTCATATGAAAAGCCCCGCTCATCCTGGATCCATATCATAGCTGTTTTTTTTCTGATCACAGTTTCAGGATACATTCCTGGTCACGCGAAAGCCGATGAAGCGGATCAAAATGTATCGCCACAGCTTATACAAGAGACCTTCACAGCCGGTTTTTCCCATATCACACAGCATTATATCGAAGAAATTGATCTTGCCTTTTTATCTCATGTTGGTCTTGCCAATATGGCGGCACTGGATCCGGCAGTGATGATCAGGATTCATGATAATCAGATGAGTCTCTCCATCGACGGCAAGAAAGTCTCCTCCCTCGCCCTCCCCCATTCAAACAACCCGGAGGAATGGGCACAGATCATCATGCAGATCATTGCCCTTGGGCGTGATCACTCAATGGATCTTCGACACGCAGGTCTGAATGAAATCACCACCCTTATTTTTAACGGCATGATGAATCAGTTGGATCCTTACTCGCGTTATGTCCCTCCTGAACAAGCAAGAAAACAAAAAATAATGCGTGAAGGATTCCACGGGGTTGGAATGCGCATCCGGATTACCGATGGTCACATAGAGGTAGTTGAAACCATACCCAACCGACCTGCTCAGAAATCCGGTATCCAATCGGGTGATCGTTTGATCAGTGTTGATGGCCAGTTACTGGACAATAAAAAATTCCATGACGTAACCGGCTATCTCACCGGCAAGGCCGGAAGCTGGGTCAATATTACGATTGAGCGCGATGGCACCCTCATAACGATGCGCATGCAACGCCAATTCATCATCGCTAATACTGTTTTTCCTCAAATGAGGGGAAATATCGGCTATTTACGCATCAGCAGCTTCAATAAAAATACGGCGACTGATTTACAAAGCGCATTACGCAAATGGAAAACCGCTATCGAAAACAGAGGCATAACCGGAATCATTCTTGATCTGCGTTCGAATAACGGCGGCCTCCTTAAACAGGCCGTGCATGTCGCTGACACCTTCCTGGCCGGCGGCGTCATCCTCACAACCCGGGGACGCCACCCGGATAGCTTTCAGAATTTTGAAGCAAACCCGAATGATTTAGCAATGAATTTGCCGGTTGCTGTCCTGATTGATCATGGCTCAGCATCAGCAGCAGAAATCACTGCCGCCGCCCTGCAAGACCAGGGACGTTCTGTGATCATTGGCGGCAATTCCTATGGCAAAGGCACGGTCCAAAATGTCATTGACCTCCCCAATGATGCAGAATTGATGATCACCTGGTCACGTCTGCATGCACCATCAGGCTACAGCTTTGATCAACGCGGAGTCCTGCCGATGGTCTGCACAGCCGCAAGTACTGCTGTGGCTACCCCCAAAAAACAACAAGAACAACAAACGACAGTCAAACCAGCTTCGCCACAGCTACGTGCTGCTCTCAATCAATGGAGAACAGGCGAAAAACTGGCAGAAGAAATGCTCAATACATTGCGTAATCTTTGCCCCAGGAACCAAAAAATGCGTGAAGCAACCATCCAGACAGCGATAACGATTCTGGAAAATCCGCAACAATACGCCGATGCTCTGGCCCCACCCTACCAACACAGCCAGCCGCATTCCTGGAATCAATTATCAGTCCGGTAGCCTCCTGATCAAAGATCCTGAAGGCAACGGCAAATCTTGACAAGGCTCTTTGAGTGATTATCTTCAAAGACTATAGTCTGACCCATTTCGTCAATATCTAACCCATTTCGTCAGCAACTGTCGGGAATAGCCGGGATTTGCCAACAAGGGTGAGATATCTGTATTAAGATATCCCGTGTACAGTCAGATGTTTGTATACACGAAGATATATGCGTACTAAAAGATATACGCGTTCATACCAACCTATTCGTCAATACTGCGGACCGGAGTTCTCATAATCATGGCAAAATCCCCCACCCTTAAAATCAAGCTCATGAGCACCGCTGATACGGGTTATTTTTACGTCACCAAAAAGAACCCGCGCAAAATGACCGAAAAACTGGAGATGCGAAAATACGACCCGGTGGCCCGCAAACATGTCCCCTTTAAGGAGGCAAAAATAAAATAACAAAACTAAACAACTCTTCAGAGTGACGCAGAGGAAAGAGACCAATCAACCGACAACAACAAAGGACGCAAACACTCTCATAATAAAGGTGGTCACCCCAAAGGGTCCGATAGACCCGTCAGAAATCACCAGAAGATCGCTACGTCACCTAATCTAAGAATTTTTGTACCGTTTCAATGAAGCCAACCACCGAGATGGGCTTAGCGATATAGGCTTCGCATCCTCCCTGGAGGATTTTCTCCTCATCCCCTTTCATCGCAAAGGCGGTCACCGCAACAACCGGTATATCTTTAAGGCTGTCATCTTCCTTGAGCCATTTGGTGACATCCAAACCAGATATTTCCGGCAGCTGAATATCAATCAAAATCAAATCAGGACGATGCTGACGGGCCAAAGGCAAGGCTTGTATTCCTTCTTTGGTCTGAATGGTCTCGTAGCCATGAGCATTCAAAAGGTCCTGAAATAATTTCATATTGAGGGGATTATCCTCAACAATCAGTATCTTTTTTTTATTCACGAGGTCTTCTTTAAGGTAAGAAATTCACGAATAACAGGATACGCTGAACTGAATCTGATGTGTAAAAAACCTGCAAAATTGAAAAGAACCGGTTAAACGAAACAAAAAATGAAACGGAATAAATTAAACTAAAGAAAATCCGTTAAAAGAATCCAAAGACGACTGAAAAAAACTCCCGGGACAAGAATCAAATATATACCAGATCAAACATAGGGCTGATAACAAACATATCACAGATAAGAAGTGACGTTATCAGAAGTGACGTTATCATACGTCAACCATATGCAGCCATCGGTTACAACACCGGCAGGCAGCACCAGTGCCGTCAGAAGAAACCGCACCAGACAAGACCCGGGAATTACCAAACTATGCGGGGTGTCAAACTACGCAGACTGTCAAAATACGGGGATTATCAAAGGAACTGTGACATCTTCCGTTCCGGGAAAAACCCTGGAAAAATTTTAACTGCTTCGGGGAATGTTCCGGGGGAAAACACCCCCAAAGCTAGCAGCTTGGCTTGAAAACCTGAAAACTACTCAGAGAGGCTTTGATCGCGAAGTCCCCATAGTCAAAGGTCAGATCACGGGCCACACCGTTTTCGCTCAAATGAAGGCTGACCTCATATACAGGTGTCTCCTGGCCGGCCTCAAAATAAGCCAGCCGAATGGGCCAATAGCGTGCTTTACTGACCGTTTCCGGCAGAGCCACGTGAGGCTTTGTATCAATTGCTGGTTTACCAATAACCGCATTGATTTCATGGATTCCCTCCTGCGTGGTCCCCTCAAAGACGGCACGTGAAATGACACGCTCACCACGATGCGCCCCATCAAGCAACAGCTGCAAATGCGTCATCGGGAACAGGGTATTGGGTGGTAATTGTACGCGGTGACTTTTGGGATATGTATATTCGGCAATACCACCATCCGGCGCAAGAGTCGCCTGACCGCTGAATTGCTCATACGCACGATTATTCAGGGCATTACGGACCTGAAAGCTGTAATTCGAACCATCTTTTGCTTCCCAACTCGCAAAGGCCGTATCAGAAACCACACCGCCACCATCGGCATTACGAAACGTCACATTGAGATTTTGCGATGAACTCCAGCCCTCACATGCATCAACCAACTCCATTTGCATCACCCCGGACGCATCGACAATCTGATCGGCTCTACGCAGTGAAGAGATTTTAGAAGAATCAATCGACATGGCGTATTGGGCACGATGAGACAATAAATGATCAGCAGCTGATACTGTGTGATTCAAAAAGACCACACATGCCACAACACATAAAAACAGCGTCATGCTGCGCATCTGGATGCGGAGTCCGGCTCCCGATAACAGATGGCGGCTGATTGTTCGCGGTCGTGATAAAAGTCGTGATAAAAACAGTCTCATCATAAGTGTCATCATAAACGTATCGATGCTCTTTAACATGTAGGGAATATCTTTGCGTGTAATGGAGTTGCACTATTATATCTTACCTGATTATGGCAAAGATAGGGCCTGTGTAGAATTTGTCAGGAATGGATTGGTGAGATTCATGCGTCTGCAAACGCAACGACTCTTAAACATTATCCGGGATATTATCCAGTATTGTCGGCAGAATCGGTCAACCAGAAAGGAAGACCCATTTCCTGCTCGAAACGACTGGCAAATTCAGCCATTGATTCCCCGGCTGGCGGCGACAAGAGAACACGGTGCCATAATGTACCATTGATCAGGACCCGGACAACCCGGGCATCCTTATCTTCAAAGCGGTGCCGCCAACGCCGGGCCCGCTCCTGGTCCCGGAAACTGCCGATACAAAGACTGACCACCTTTGTATGTCGGGGTTGATCCGGGAATGTGATTGGGTCTTCAGATACAACCTCGTCAAATATCATGACATTGGGCGCCTGAGAAATAGCGAACTCCCCGGTATCCGGTGATCGGTTGATGCTGTGCTGTTGCTGTATCCCGATTGATGGCCGGGTTGATGGAGAGACCTGTTGCAGGCGGGCCGGATCATGGGGATAAACCGAATAGTCAGCTGGGCGAAAGGAAATCAATAATCGGCTGTCCCCAATATCAGGCTGAGCGACATCAGATTGCATGATGTCTTGAATAATGTCAGATTGAGCCAGCGCAACCGGTTGGTCTTCTTCACCCGTGATCAGGGTTTCCCGGGGGTCACCAGGGGGCGACGGATTACAGATGGAATCACCCCGGGCAACCCGCCACATCGCACAATCTTTTGAAGAAACCAAAGAAATCAGATGATCAGTGCTGCTTTTACCGCTCGTTGTCATGAGCAAAGAATCAACCATGTAAGAAGCAATAGTAACCGCCGGTGGCAAGCCGCAGGCACTCACCAGAAAACACATCACTGCAATAATCAGACATTGTCTCATTTTTTATCAAATTTTATATTGAAAATATTCTTCTCATGACAAATATTCACAAAATATTTAACCTGGTATATTTACTCAATGGGTACTCTTTACACTGATTATTGATCGTCAATAATGTTCAGAATCAAAATATACGTCATTTTTATCTAATTTTTATTATATTTAATCAATTTTTTATTATCTAATTCACGGATAATCCAATTTTCCACATATGTTAAGGTTAGCAACCAATCAATCATATAAATGTTTTCAAAATATGAATAAAAAAATATTTTAGATAAAAAATATGCAACTATTTGACTGACAGGCATGGTCATGTTTCTGCGATATATCTTTTTATGACTGTTGTGCCTGATTGTTTGTGCCTGACTGTGTCGGGCATTTCCCGTTTTGCTCAAATACCCGGGTTTCTCTATGATCAATCGAGATTCTTCCCTCACCACCCGCCTGACCACCATCGCCCACCAGGCTGGTGACTGCATCATGGGCTATTATAAAAAGACCGTAGATGTTGAAAAAAAGGCAGATCTGAGCCCGGTCACCCAGGCCGACCGTCAGGCTGAGGATATCATCGCAACAGCTTTGGAAGAGCTTGATCCCGGTATCCCTTTGGTGGCTGAAGAAAGAGTCTCGGCCACCGGCTTACCTGATCATACCGGGACCAGATTCTGGCTGGTTGATCCCCTGGATGGCACCAGGGAATTTTTATCCCAAAACGGGGAATTTACGGTCAATATTGCTTTGATTGAATCCGGACAACCTGTGATTGGCGTGGTTCATGCCCCAGCCCTTGGAATAACCTATTCCGGGGATCAGGATAAAGCTGCGTTTGTCAGCCACGACAATAATGACCCAAAGCCGATTTACACCCGTATACAACCGGATCACGGATTATCGGTTGTCGCCAGCCGCTCCCATAATGATCATGATGCAATCAGCCGCTTTCTGGATGGCCAGGATATCGCTGAGGTCAAAGCAACCGGAAGCTCATTGAAATTTTGTCTGGTTGCCTGTGGCCAGGCCGATTTGTATCCACGGTTGGGGCGCACGATGGAATGGGATACCGCAGCCGGACATGCGGTTCTGGCTGCTGCTGGTGGCAGAGTCGTTGAAGCAGCCAGCAATCAACCCCTGACTTATGGGAAACCGGGCTTTGCCAATCCGCATTTCGTTGCCTATGGCCGCAATCGTTCAGCCACCTGAACCCGCGCAACCGATACTGAATCGATACGGATACGTCTTAGTCAATGGCGGCAGGATCAATCATAAGAAGCGGTGATTCTCAGGCCATTTCACAAGCTGTTGCCGCCTTACATGATGGTCTTTTGGTCGCCTTTCCGACCGAAACTGTTTACGGTCTTGGTGGGGATGCGACTCGTGATCAGTCTGTGGCCGCTATTTTCGCAGCCAAAAATCGACCTCATTTCAACCCATTGATTATTCATTTTCCGGATGCTGATGCTGCAGAATCCCATGTGGTTTTTGATCATCGATCACGTCTGCTGGCCCAAAAATTCTGGCCTGGCCCCCTGACTCTGGTTCTCAAACGTAAATCCACAT
Source organism: Alphaproteobacteria bacterium (assembly GCA_965199175.1). Taxonomy (GTDB): domain Bacteria; phylum Pseudomonadota; class Alphaproteobacteria. The sequence goes on along the minus strand of OZ240684.1, from coordinate 432,711 downwards.
CACCTGTTTCCCTTTTGGCGGCTGCCGGTCTTGATACCCTGGCTGTCCGTGTACCGGCTGCATCTCTGGCCAGGACATTGCTGCAACGATCCAACTGCCCGATTGCGGCACCCAGTGCCAATCCCTCCGGGCGTATCAGCCCGACAACAGCCGCCCATGTCGCCACCTGTTTAGGGGAAAAAGTTGCTCTCATCCTTGATGGCGGACCATGCGCTATTGGCCTTGAGTCCTCGGTTGTTGACGTCAGCGGTGAGACCCCGGTTCTTCTGCGTCCAGGCAGTATTCTGGCCTCAGAGATTGCCACCCTCACCGGGCCTTTAAGCATTCAGAAAACCAGCACCCACCCTCCCCGGTCACCTGGATGCCTGTCGCGTCATTATGCCCCTTGTTTACCTGTACGGCTTGATGCAACCACCCTGCATCATGGTGAGGCCTTGCTGTCTTTTGGTCCCCATCATTTGACCGGCTGTGTGGCAGAGCGTAACCTCAGCCCTCAGGGTAATCTGCATGAAGCAGCGGCAAACCTGTTTTCTATGCTACGCGAACTTGACAATTCCAATGCTTCAGGAATTGCCGTGATGCCAATACCCCAGGATGATCTTGGATACGCCATCAATGATCGTTTGCGCCGGGCCGCGACTCCATCTGACCCCCCATCATCCCCCCAACGGGTCGTATCACCCGCCTGATCGATTGAAAGAGCACCATGTCTTCCGGTTTGCATGATCTTCTCGGACCAACAGGTATCATTGACGATCCGGCTGCCATGGCCCCCTACCTGGCTGAATGGCGGGGTTTTTACCAGGGAAAAGCCCTCCTGGTGGCCCAACCTTCATCTGTGGATCAGGTCGTCGGAGTCGTAGAGATATGCCGCCGTGAAAGTCTTGCAATGATCCCCCAGGGCGGCAATACCGGTCTGGTAGGCGGTGCTGTGCCGGGTGATGCTTCGCGGCATATTGTCGTTTCGCTGGAAAAGATGAATCGCCTGCGCCGCATTGATCCGAATGATAATACGATCACCGTTGAGGCTGGTTGCACGTTAAGGGATATCCAACAGGCGGCTGACCGGGTCAAACGTCTTTTTCCTCTGCGCATGGCCTCGGAAGGACGTTGCCAAATCGGTGGCACAATCGCCACCAATGCCGGCGGTACCGGGGTCATACGCTATGGTTCGGTACGTGATCTGGTTTTAGGGATCGAAGCGGTCCTGGCTGATGGAAGCCTGTTTAATGACTTGAAGCGTCTGCGCAAAGACAATAGCGGCTATGATCTCAAACAGTTACTGATTGGATCAGAAGGCACGCTGGGCATCATAACGGCTGCAGTTTTGAAACTGTTTCCACGCCCGGCCTCACAAGCAACCATGATCGGGGCTTTTTCTTCTCTGGCCGGTGTCCTGGATTTTTTTCATCAGGCAGGAGACGCCTGGGGCGGTGATTTAACGGCCTTTGAATTGATGCCACATATCGCTCTTGATCTGGTATGTAACCACATACCAGGCACGCGCAATCCGTTTTCTGATCAGTACTCCCCCTGGTATGCCCTTATTGAGATTTCATCCCAGCAGGCCAGAGATGCAGCGGATCAGACCCAAGCCGTCATTGCTGATGCTCTGAAAGATGGCATCATGGCTGATGCCCGGGTGGCCACCAGCCTCACGCAAGCACAGTCTTTATGGCGTTTGCGTGAGTGTCTTCCGGAGGCTCAAACCCGGGCAGGCGGAAGTATTAAGCATGATATTTCTGTACCAATCTCGACCATTCCGGCATTTATTGACCAGGCCAGCCAAGCCGTTGAAACATTGCTGCCCGGTGCGCGACCGGTTGCCTTCGGCCATATTGGGGATGGCAATATCCATTTCAATATCAGCCAGCCAAAACAGGTTCAAAACGAATCTGAAAAACAGGCTTTTCTCGATCACCGGACCGAAATCAACCGCCTGGTTCATGATATTGTCCATACATATGGCGGCAGTGTGAGTGCCGAACATGGCATCGGTCTCTTAAAACGCGGTGAACTGGAACGCCTGAGTGATCCTGTCTGCCTTGATCTGATGCGGCGGATCAAACATCTCATGGACCCTGAGGACCTGATGAATCCGGGAAAAATATTATGAGCCAATCACATCCAAAATCCATCCGGGCAAAAACCATGTCACAGCAGGATAACGAGTCGGCCTGGACCTGGTTTGAAGAAACTCTCCATGACCATATGCGTGAGACATTGCGCATATCCCGACTTCTGGTCCGGGAAAACACCCCCCATCATGAAATCCTGATCTTTGAGAATGAACGGCTTGGCCGGGTTCTTACCCTTGATGGTGCGGTACAAACAACCCAGGGCGATGAATATATCTATCATGAAATGCTGGCCCATGTTCCGCTGTTCGCCCATGGTCAGGCTGAGGATGTTTTGATTATTGGCGGCGGCGATGGGGGCTGTTTGCGTGAAGTCCTGAAACATCCGGTAAAACGGGTGACTCTGGTTGATATTGATGAAACAGTCATCAAACTCTGCAAGCATTATATGCCATCGCTCTCCCAGGGTGCTTTTGAAGATCCCCGCGCCCATATCGTGATTGCTGATGGATGTTGTTTCCTCGAAAATCATGCGGACCGGTTTGACCTGATCATTGTTGATTCGACAGATCCCATCGGCCCTGGTGCCGCATTATTTGAAACCCGTTTTCTCACCGCTTGCCGCGACAGCCTCAAAGCAGGCGGCATTCTTGTAACCCAAAACGGCACGCCTTTTCTGCAAGCAGACTCTTTGGTTTCCTGTCACCGTATCAGGAAACGACTCTTTGCCGATAGCCGGATCTATCTTGCCCCGGTACCCAGCTATCATGGCGGCTTTATGGCTTTTGGCTGGGGCTGTGATGACCCGGCCAGGAGCCGGGTTACCGAATCTATAATTGCTCCCCGAATTCGCGATCATACCGCTTTGCGCTATTACAATGCAGCCATCCATGGGGCTTGCTTTGTTCTGCCCAATGATCTGCTGGCCCTCATAGCATCAGCATAATCCCCATAGTAAAGGATGGTATAATATTTTCTAGTTATTTTATAGTATCTGGTTATTTTATAGTATTTATAATTACAATTTATATTTTTTATTATAAAAATTATTTCTTAATAAGTTATTTTTTATATTGATTATGCTCTTTTATTTTTAATTGAATATTTTTTTTAATTGAATGCTTCAAAATATATACTATTTATCAAGGGTTTTATAAACACATATTTAACGTTTTCCGCCTAACATCATAAGAAATGGTCGCTCCTCAGACGCTTCAAGTCATCTCAGAGAGTTGCCTGATTCAAACCGGCATCCCGATGGGGTTGGTTGGAGACGTGTTATGGCATATACACAACAGATTGGGGCTTCTGATCAGAAAAAACCTCATAAAAACCGGGTCCGAAAACGCAAAAAAAGCCCTACAGAAAACACACAACAAGCCGGAGACTCTGACCAGAAAAAGCTCCCCAAAAGCCGAAAACGCAAAAGAAGCCCTCAAGAAAATACACAACAGGCCAAAGACTCTGATCGCAAAGAGTCTCATGGCACCGGGATACAAAAGCGCAAAAAACGTCTGCGTAAAAAACGCATGTTACGGCGGCTGGAACCCCGGGTGATGCTTGATGCAGCGGCGGTTACCACGGCCTTTGATGTTGCCGGAAGCACCCCGGAGTCCGAGACACCCACCAAAACAGCCGCAGATGATGCGCCAACCGACAATAGAAACAGCAACAGCGGGCTCTTTGATGCCCCGGAAGCCAGCCCTGATTTTTCTCATGAAGGTGCCAGGGAAATCATCTTTATTGATTCCCGGGTTGATAACCCCGATCAACTCATTGCAGCCATTGAAAGCGATGCCATAACTTATACCCTTGATCCGGTCAAAGACGGAGTGCAACAAATTGCCGATATCCTGGCCAACCATCAGGATTTATCAGCAATTCATCTGGTCAGCCATGGGGATGATGGTCAACTTTTCCTGGGTGAAGCCACATTATCCGATCACTCTCTGGCCGTTTACAACCAGGCCTTGACAGCCTGGGGAGAATCTCTTTCCGAAAATGGTGATATCATCATCTGGGGCTGTAAAGTTGCGGAGACTGAAACCGGTCAGGCTTTCGTTGATCACTTATCCGAAGTCACGGGTGCTGATATCGCTGCATCCACTGATATCACTGGCGGCGATGCCCATGGCGGCGACTTTGATCTTGAATACGAACGCGGCGACGTTGAGGAAGATGTTCTCGATGATGCCCAGGCGGCAGCGGCCTATGATGGGACTCTGGCTGCTCCCACCGCCATTTCCCTGACACCTGCCGGAGCCAGCAATCTAATCATCAATGGAGGATTCGAAAACCCGGATGTCGCCAGTGGTAACTGGGGAGGGTACACATCATCCGATGTCCCCGGCTGGAACGCCTCCGATCATTTAGAAATCCAGGACAATTATAATGGACACACCGCCTCCGAAGGCGACCAATGGCTGGAGCTTGATTACGCATATCAGCAAGATAGTGTCTATCAGGATATCCAAACGGTTGATGGCCAGAGCTATACTTTATCACTGGACCTTAGCCAAAGACCCGGTACCGGAAGCAGCACCAATGAGGTGGAAATCTATTGGCGCGGTACTCTTTTAGAGTCGATTACTCCCGCCTCAACGAACTGGCAAACCTATTCTTTCGCTGTCACCGGCAGTGGAGGTCTGGACCGTCTGGAATTTCGTGAACCAGCCACGGCCAATAGTGGAGAAGGCAGTCTGATTGATAATGTCCGCTTGACTGAGGAAGGAACCGCTTCGATTAGCGAGAATGCCGCCAATGGTACTGCTATCGGGACTCTCACCGGGACTGATCCTGATGCCGGGGACAGCCTGACCTATGGCTTAACCGATAATGCCGGGGGACGGTTTGCCATCGACTCGGCAACCGGGGTCATCACGGTTGCCAATGGCTCATTGCTCAATCATGAAGCCAATGCCAGCCACCAGATCACCGCCCAGGTCACTGATGCCGCTGGTGAGACCTTCAGCCAGAGCTTCACCATCACGGTTACCGATCTCAATGAGAACCCGACCAATCTCAGCCTGGATACCAATAGCGTCAATGAGAATGCTGCCAATGGTACTGCTATCGGGACCCTCACCGGGACCGATCCCGATGCCGGGGACAGCCTGACCTATGGCTTAACCGATAATGCTGGGGGACGGTTTGCTATTGACTCGGCAACCGGGGTCATCACAGTTGCCAATGGCTCATTGCTCAATCATGAAGCCAATGCCAGCCACCAGATCACCGCCCAGGTCACTGATGCCGATGGTGAGAGCTACACCCAGATCTTCACCATCACGGTTAATGATCTCAATGAGACCCCGAACAATCTCAGCCTGGATACCAATAACGTCTCAGAGAATGCCGCCAATGGTACCACAGTCGGGACTCTCACCGGGACTGATCCTGATGCCGGGGACAGCCTGACCTATGGCTTGACCGATACAGCCGGGGGACGGTTTGCCATCGACTCGGCAACCGGGGTCATCACAGTTGCCAATGGCTCACTGCTCAATCATGAAGCCAATGCCAGCCACCAGATCACCGCCCAGGTCACTGATGCCGATGGTGAGAGCTTCAGCCAGAGTTTTACCATCACGGTTGATGATCTCAATGAGACCCCGACCAATCTCAGCCTGGATACCAATAACGTCTCAGAGAATGCCGCCAATGGTACTGCTATCGGGACTCTCACCGGGACTGATCCTGATGCCGGGGACAGCCTGACCTATGGCTTGACCAATACCGCCGGGGGACGGTTTGCTATTGACTCGGCAACCGGGGTCATCACAGTTGCCAATGGCTCATTGCTCAATCATGAAGCCAATGCCAGCCACCAGATCACCGCCCAGGTCACTGATGCCGATGGTGAGAGCTACACCCAGATCTTCACCATCACGGTTACCGATCTCAATGAGACCCCGAACAATCTCAGCCTGGATACCAATAACGTCTCAGAGAATGCCGCCAATGGTACTGCTATCGGGACTCTCACCGGGACTGATCCTGATGCCGGGGACAGCCTGACCTATGGCTTGACCGATACAGCCGGGGGACGGTTTGCTATTGACTCGGCAACCGGGGTCATCACAGTTGCCAATGGCTCATTGCTCAATCATGAAGCCAATGCCAGCCACCAGATCACCGCCCAGGTCACTGATGCCGATGGCGAGACTCATACTCAGAGCTTCACCATCACGGTTGATGATCTCAATGAGACCCCGACCAATCTCAGCCTGGATACCAATAACGTCTCAGAGAATGCCGCCAATGGAACCACAGTGGGGACTCTCACCGGGACTGATCCCGATGCCGGAGATAGCCTGACCTATGGCTTGACCGATAATGCCGGAGGACGGTTTGCCATCGACTCGGCAACCGGAGCCATCACGGTTGCCAATGGCTCATTGCTCAATCATGAAGACAATGCCAGCCACCAGATCACCGCCCAGGTCACTGATGCCGATGGCGAGACTCATACTCAGAGCTTCACCATCACGGTTGATGATCTCAATGAGACCCCGACCAATCTCAGCCTGGATACCAATAACGTCTCAGAGAATGCCGCCAATGGTCTGCTATCGGGACCCTCACCGGGACTGATCCCGATGCCGGGGACAGCCTGACCTATGGCTTGAGCGATAATGCCGGGGGACGGTTTGCCATCGACTCGGCAACCGGGGTCATCACAGTTGCCAATGGCTCATTGCTCAATCATGAAGCCAATGCCAGCCACCAGATCACCGCCCAGGTCACTGATACCGATGGTGAGACTCATACTCAGAGCTTCACCATCACGGTTACCGATCTCAATGAGACCCCGACCAATCTCAGCCTGGATACCAATTCCGTCAATGAGAACGCCGCCAATGGAACCACAGTCGGGACCCTCACCGGGACTGATCCTGATGCCGGGGACAGCCTGACCTATGGCTTGAGCGATAATGCCGGGGGACGGTTTGCTATCGACTCGGCAACCGGCGCCATCACAGTTGCCAATGGCTCATTGCTCAATCATGAAGCCAATGCCAGCCACCAGATCACCGCCCAGGTGACCGATGCCGCTGGTGAGAACTACACCCAGACTTTCACCATCACGGTTGATGATCTCAATGAGACCCCGACCAATCTCAGCCTGGATACCAATAACGTCTCAGAGAATGCCGCCAATGGCACCACAGTCGGGACCCTCACCGGGACCGATCCCGATGCCGGGGACAGCCTGACCTATGGCTTGAGCGATAATGCCGGGGGACGGTTTGCTATCGACTCGGCAACCGGAGCCATCACGGTTGCCAATGGCTCACTACTCAATCATGAAGCCAATGCCAGCCACCAGATCACCGCCCAGGTGACCGATGCCGCTGGTGAGAACTACACCCAGACTTTCACCATCACGGTTGATGATCTCAATGAGACCCCGACCAATCTCAGCCTGGATACCAATAACGTCTCAGAGAATGCTGCCAATGGTACTGCTATCGGGACCCTCACCGGGACTGATCCTGATGCCGGGGACAGCCTGACCTATGGCTTGAGCGATAATGCCGGGGGACGGTTTGCTATTGATGCCACCACCGGGGCTATCACGGTTGCCAATGGCTCACTACTCAATCATGAAGACAATGCCAGCCACCAGATCACCGCCCAGGTCACTGATGCCGATGGTGAGACTCATACTCAGACCTTCACCATCACGGTTACCGATCTCAATGAGACCCCGGCCAATCTAATCCCTCATTCCATACTGCATCAGGAAAATTTCGATAATGGAGCAAAAGGTTGGTCAACAAATATGACCGAAAATCTGGAACCATTCGGCGAATTTCTGGGACGTTTTAGCGCAGTCAGCGAATCAGAAATTTTATTCAAGGAATTCACCCTGCCTGGGACACAAAATGAAGTCATCATCAATTTTGATGTCCATGAAATCAATGACTGGAACAGTGAATCCTTCTTTATCTATATTGATGACACACCGGTAGCTGTGGAAGTACTCAATCAAAATGATCAGCAAGAAAATGAGACTCATAGCTTTAGCTTCCGGGTTGAAACCACTGCAACGACTATTAAAGTCGGCTTTGGAACAGGACCAGATCAAACCCCGGGTAATACGGCTTTGGGTGTTGATAATTTAATAATCACCACCAATACTTCTGAAAATTTAACCATCTCCGAGAACGCCACCAACGGTACTGCTGTGGGCACTCTTACCGGGACCGATCCCGATGCCGGGGACAGCCTGACCTATGGCTTGACCGATACAGCCGGGGGACGGTTTGCTATTGACTCGGCAACCGGCGCCATCACGGTTGCCAATGGCTCATTGCTCAATCATGAAGCCAATACCAGCCACCAGATCACCGCCCAGGTCACTGATACCGATGGTGAGACTCATACTCAGAGCTTCACCATCAACGTCTTGATTGCCGAAACCGACTATCTGATGACCGGTTTTGGACAAACTGCCCGAATCGATGTCTTAGCCCATGATGCCATAGGACAGGACGCCACAGGATCAGTCGCTTCGGTTGAAACTCCGGGTCATGGAGTCGTTGTTATCAATCCCGACAACACGATTTCCTATACCCCAAATCCAGGCTTTTCCGGGGAAGATGGCTTTACCTACGTAACCGATAACGGCAAAGGAGAACGAACAACCGCCACCGTTTTCGTCAATGTGACACCCCCACCCCATATCCAGCACAATGCCCCCTCTTTGACTGAGTTCGATGTATCAGGTTCCTCATCTGATACGACCCCTATGATAGAACCGGAAACGGCAGAACGTGTTCTTGACCACGGGACCAATTTAGAAGGCCAACTCTCTGAAGAGAATCTCAACAGAGCTCTGGGCGCAATGGCTAAAATTCTTTACGATACCGATGAGGAAGAATTTTCACAACGCATCCTGGCTTTCCAGGCCATACAAGGGGATCCTCTCTTCTTCAAAGGGGTTCAGGATCAGTCATCTATCTGGCAGGATTTAGTTGAAAACAACCCGTTCAGTGATCTGGAAAAAACCCAGGAACAGACAACCGAAGAAAACGTAACGCAACAACAAACAAACCAGATAAATACGTCCGACTCATCGGCATCCCAGCCGCCTGCAACACAAGAAAATCCAGAACCTGAACAAGAAAATGTAAATAACAGCCAACAAGTCTCTCCAGATCCAAATACGAATCAGGAAAATGCTCCTCATCAGGGGTTTAGCGCACAGCTGGCAAAGCTATCCGAAGGATTTGAACGTTCCCGGCGCGATTTGGTTGACTTCATCAACCGTCTCTGATCAGAGACATTCTCAGAACGACTCACCAGAACACCCCCCATCAGAAATCATGAATTTTTCCAATGGCAATCAATGTCACTGCGCCTAAATCACTTGAACGCTGTCTCAATCTGTTTATGCTGAGGGACCAAACATCAGAAAGACACGCAGAAGACATTGAGGGAAACATCCCGATTTTAAAGCCGGTCGGCTGAATACCATTCCCGCCCGATTGACTTCCAGGCCTGGCTTTCTGTATATGGCTTTGTCTGAACCCATGGTTGGTTTTTGCGGGTTATCATCTTCCAAGGCGGGAGGAACATGTTCGTACCGGTTATTCTATGTGGCGGAAAAGGGACGCGGTTGTGGCCGCTTTCCCGTAATCTGTATGCAAAACAAATCATCCCTCTGATTTCAGAGAAAAGCCTGTTTCAGGCGACTGTCAGCCGGACCACCGCCGGGGCTTTTGATAATTTAGTCGTTGTATGTGGCGAAAGCGGGCGTTTTATCATCGCCGAACAACTCGAATCTCTGACAGATAAAAGCACCGACATTATCGTTGAACCAGCCCCCCGGGGGACAGCTGCTGCCGTCGGTTCTGCTGCTCTGTTCGCGCATCAAAAGGACGCTGAAGCAGTGGTTGCAATTCTCCCTTCAGATCACCAGATCAATGATCAGGAAAAACTCGCGACAACCATTGCTGACGCTCGTATTCTTGCTGAACAGGGATATATTATCACCCTTGGTGTGCCACCCACAGACCCCAAAGAGGGATACGGCTATATCGAGCAAGGAGAGAAAATAGCCAGTTTTGAAAATGGCTACCATGTCAGCCGCTTCATCGAAAAACCAAATGAACAGGAAGCCCGTGCCCTTTTGTCTGAAGGCAGAATGTATTGGAATTCCGGAATATTCATCGCCCAGGCAGCGACAATCATTGCAGAAATGAAACAGCATTGCCCGGCCATTCTCGACGCGTGTCAACAAGCCGTTCATCAATCCCGGCATGATCTTCATTTTCTGCGCTTAGGTGAAGAAGAATATCAGAGGATCGAGCCTTTGGCATTCGATGTCGCGGTTATGGAGAAAACCGAAAAAGCTGCTGTTCTTCCGGTTGAAATGGGCTGGAGTGACCTGGGGTCATGGGATTGCCTGTGGCAGGTCGGTGACAAGGATCGTGATGGGAATGTTGCGATTGGTGATGTACTTCTGCGCGATGTAAAAGATAGCTACATCCGTAGCCAGGGGCGTCTCATCGCTGGTTTGGGACTGGACGGGCTGACGATTGTGGAAACCGCTGATGCTGTCCTGGTAACCGCCCGTGATAAAGCCCAGCAAGTCCGGCATCTCTTTGATGAAATGCGCGCTAAAGGACGCGAGGAAAGCGAACATCATGTCCGGGTGGATCGACCATGGGGTTACTACAAAATTCTTGATCAGGGGCCGTCTTACAAATGTAAACTGATCGGGGTCAAGCCAGGCAAACGGCTTTCTTTACAAAAACACGCCCATCGCTCTGAACATTGGGTTGTTGTAAGCGGTCAGGCCCGGGTTCAGCGTGACGGCCAGGTACGGGTCCTCAATCCCAATCAATCAACATATCTGCCTGCCGGATGTCGTCACCGTCTGGAAAACCCTGGTGAATCACCTTTATTGATTATCGAGGTTCAGACCGGTGAGTATCTCGGTGAAGATGATATTATCCGTCTGGAAGACGATTTTGGGCGACCATAACCCAACCTCCCCACCATCCCGGGATGTTTTCACTTTCAGGTCTTGCGCTTAAATCAGATGAAGGCAACCCAAAACCATCCCGGTCTCCCGGTTCTGGAGCGGGCAGCCACCAACCGCAAAACTCGAAAAAACGGCGATAGTCATAGCCCGGAAACACCGGATTTAATCCTGTTCCTGCATGGGCTTGGGTGCGGAAAGCGCAATTTTACGACAGCTTTTTCCACCCCCGGCTTTTACCCGGGTTTTCACCTGCTTGCTCCTGATTTACCAGGCCATGGTGCATATTCTGATTGCCCATCGGGTCATGCAAGCATGGAGAAAATGGCCGCATATGTCGTCCGGCTTTTATCGGATCGTGCATATTCCGGCCTGCATATCATCGCCCATTCAATGGGGTGTGCGGTCGGCTTGCTGGCTGTTGCCCATTATGGCCTCACACCGCATAGCTTTATGACCGTTGAGGGCAATCTGACCCATTTGGATTGTGGGTTATTATCCCGTCGGGTTGCCGGGACTCCACGAGATATCTTTGTTGCTGAGAAATTATGCAAACTCCGGGACCGGGCTGCACAATCAGCAGAGTCGGGACTACGTGATTTTGCTCTTTGCCTACAAGAATGCCAGCCGGAGGCGTTTCATCATGCTGCCTGCTCCCTGGTTGACTGGTCAGATGGTGGTGATCTGCTGAAATTTTTTCAGGAATCTGATGCGTATAAGGTCTATCTTTATGGCGAACATAGTGGGGACCCACAGACCCTGGCCCTGCTGCATCGTCATCATATCCGGACTCAGGAATTGCCCGGATGTGGCCATTTTGCCCCGGTTGAACAACCAACCCTGTTTCATACCCTATGTACAGATTTGATCACAGAATCATTAAACCCGCGACATGAAAACCGAAATATGCCAAACGTCACCCGATAATACCCTTCCACAATCATCGCAACGGAGCCAGGGACTATACCGGGAGCCGTTTATTTCGAGCCTGCTGAGGAAAGAACAATCAGATGACCATTGATAAAAACAAACTTCCCAGCCGTCATGTGAGCATCGGACCGCAAAGCGCGCCGCATCGTGCATATTATTATGCGATGGGGCTTACTGAGAAAGACATTGCCCTGCCTTTTGTTGGTGTGGCTACGTGCTGGAACGAAGCGGCACCTTGCAATATTGCTCTTTCCCGCCAGGCCCAGGCCGTCAAGAAAGGGGTTAAAGCCGCCCGGGGAACGCCGCGTGAATTCACCACCATCACAGTCACTGATGGTATTGCTATGGGCCATCAGGGCATGAAAAGTTCTCTTGCTTCGCGTGATCTGATTGCTGATTCGATTGAATTAACGATGCGCGGCCATTGCTATGATGCCTGGGTCGGCTTAGCGGGTTGTGACAAGTCTCTGCCCGGCGTCATGATGGCCATGCTGCGGCTTAATGTGCCTTCGGTCTTTTTGTATGGCGGCTCTATCTTGCCCGGGACCTATAAGGGACGTGATGTCACGATTCAGGATGTGTTTGAGGCCGTAGGCGGGCATGCCGCCGGGACAGTATCGAGTCATGATCTCCATTGTCTGGAGGCTGTAGCCTGCCCGTCAGCCGGAGCATGTGGCGGTCAGTTTACTGCCAATACCATGGCCTGTGTCTCAGAAGTGATGGGTCTTGCTCTGCCGGGTTCAGCCGGAGCACCAGCCCCTTATGAATCCCGGGATACCTATGCTGAGGCAGCCGGTCAGGCTGTCATGGCTTTACTGGAAAAGAATATTCGCCCGCGGGATATTGTGACCAGAGCCTCTTTGATCAATGCGGCCCGTGTGGTTGCTGCCTCCGGCGGTTCGACCAATGCGGCCTTGCATTTGCCGGCGATTGCCAATGAGGTGGGGATTGAATTTGACCTTTTCGATGTTGCTAAGATTTTCCGCGAAACTCCGTATATTGCTGATCTCAAACCCAGTGGCCGCTATGTGGCCAAAGATTTATATGAAATTGGCGGCGTCCCGATTTTGATCAAATCGCTTCTCGATGGGGGATACCTTGATGGCGACTGCCTCACCGTCACAGGCAAAAGCCTGGCCGATAACCTTGCCGGGGTCACCGTTCCGGCTGACCAGGATATTATCCGGCCGACCAGTCATCCTTTATCCCCGACCGGCGGCGTGGTCGGGCTGAAAGGAAATCTGGCCCCGGAAGGAGCAATCGTTAAGGTAGCCGGGATGAATCAGACCCAATTCCGGGGGCCTGCACGCTGCTTTGATTGTGAGGAAGACGCCTTCAAGGCGGTTGAAAGACGTGACTATCAGGAAGGGGATGTTCTTGTGATCCGCTATGAAGGCCCCAGAGGTGGCCCCGGAATGCGGGAGATGTTGTCCACAACAGCGGCTCTCTACGGTCAGGGGGTCGGCGATACGGTTGCTCTGATTACCGATGGCCGTTTTTCCGGGGCAACACGGGGCTTTTGCATTGGTCATGTAGGGCCAGAAGCGGCAGTCGGCGGCCCGATTGGCCTGCTTGAGGATGGTGATATCATTGCCATCGATGCTGAGGCAGGAACCTTAACTGTCGAACTCAGTGCCTCTGTTCTGAAAACCCGTCAGGCAGCCTGGAAACCCCGCCAGACCGATTATCGATCCGGGGCCTTATGGCGTTATACCCAGACCGTGGGTCCGGCAAGATATGGAGCAATCACCCATCCCGGGGCCTCTGCTGAGAGCCATATTTTCGCCGATATTTAACCAGATAATGATTGTCTGGTTGTAAATACGTTTCCTGAGAGTTGATTGAGGTTAGAGTTGATTTACGTTTTGTAACAGCGTATCCTTTTATGAGGAATTAAAGCTTGATTGCTCCGGCTGTAAAGAGCCATGTAAGGCTGGCCGGAAGCAATAAGGGAGATACAAGAACCGCGACATGTAGTCCGTGGAAAGGCCGGGGATAGCCGGTAAACCATCATGGCTGCCAATCCGTTTGCTCTTGGACCACCCAGTATCAACGCCAATATTCTTGGCAGTCTTGCCACCCCTCTGGCCGGTGATGCCGTATTCCGGCGTCGGGAATTCCTGGAATATACCCGGTTACTGACCCAGACCAGCCGGCGCATCATTGATGAAATCAGCTCTTCAGGAGCCAGTGACCAAGCCGCTGGTCATCTTTCGCCTTCTCTGGAAAGGACTCCTGTCGCTGCCACAGCCCGACGACTGGCAGCACAAGTCAGCAAAGACGATGCCCGGCGGCGGACCATTCCGGCCTCATCGCCTGAAACCGTTCTGCATACTTATACGCCCCCCGCATCCTCATATGCATCATATGCAGCCGATGAAGCAGCCAGACAACCAGCCGGGGTTGGGTATAACCCAAATTTTGAGGATGAACTGCAAACCCGGTTGCCTCCGACCCATAAATATTCTTCTTTGGCCGAACCCAGGTCGGCGGAACCTAAGTTGGCGGAACCTAAGTCTTTAACACCATCTTTGACGGCAACAAGGCACAACTCCGGCCATCTTGATCAATCCCCCACAGGCTTCACGGGCAATCAGGGGGGCCTCAGGCCTCAGGAAGCCCCACAGGAACGTGCTTTCTACGAAGCTGCTGCCCAGCGCCGTAACAACGAATTGGACCGCATTCTTGCTCTGCGACGCGAAGTCCGCGAAGCTGTGGGATCGGAAAATCGTATTGAGAAAAAACAGCTTCTTGATGAGCAGGCTGAAAATGCTCAGGCATTGCGGTCTCGCCGGTCTGGGGTGATCGAAGAGATTGATATCCTCCGGCAGGAAGAAAACCGATACCAGCGCGAAATCGCGCTTCTGATAGAAGACCGAATCGCCCGAATCCGCGCCGATGCGAACACCAGTGCTGACCGTTTTTCCAATATTCAGGCCGAAAAAAACGAAACAGAGCAATCCCGGCGCCGGGATCAGGCCAACAGAGACCAGGATCGACAGCAACGTATTGAAGATACACAACAGCGCATCAATGATCTGGCGTATCGTGAAGCCAGCCGTATCCGGGCAAAAAGAGAGGCACGGATTGAAGCCTCCGAAGCCTTCACGGCCCGAAAAATCGAAGCTATTCAGGAACATGCAGCCCTTCAGCAGAATGAGGACCGATACCAACGCATCATCGCCCAACAAACAGAAGACCGAATTGCCAGAAATCGCACCGACACAACCATCGCCGCTGACCGTCTTGCCGATATCCGGGCCGGGGAAAAAGAAGCGGCACAATCCTTACGCCGGGATCGGACCAACAGAGACCAGGATCACCGGCGACGTATTGAAGAAACACAACAGCACATTGATGATCTGGCGTATCGTGAGGTCGCTGATTTTCTGGAGGAAAGAAACACCCGGATTGAAGCCTCCCAAGCGCTCAGAGACCAACATATTGAGGCTGCCAAAGCTGTGCAGACTGACCATCATGAGGCCAGTCAAAACCCGCCCCCTGTTCCTCAATACAAACAAGAGCAAAACAGACAAGAAGAACGCTTCCAGGAAAAAGAGAGCAGAGAAGAACCTGCCGTTGAGGACACCCCCAATACCCTGGCCAGAAACCGTGAGGCCACCTATACGCATCAGGAAAACAGAGAGCAGAAACATATCCCCGACAATCAAAATGAAAGGCAGGCATCAGAAGAAGAGGAAATCGGCCGGACTATCCAGGACCGCTCTCTTTCTGAAGACATCCCAAATACCCTGGCCAGAAACCGGCAAGCCGCCTACACATATCAGGAAAACAGAGAGCAGAAACATATCCCGGACAATCAAAATGAAAGGCAGGCATCAGAAGAAGAGAAAATTCGCCGGACCAGAAGGACCAGAACTATCCGGGACCCTGCTCTTTTTAAGGCAGACCAACTCCCCCCCATCGGGGAGCGTAAAGCCACAGATACCAATCCGGATAACACCGATAATAACCCAATCGATAGGGCTCAGTCTGTAGAGGAACGCTCTGGCCTGAGTGTCCGTGCTTCTCCCGGTTTACAGGATGATATTGATTTTGAGGGTCATCAGGCCGGCACAGAAAGAGTAACCGGGCCTGGATACACTCAATATCAGCCCGAACCCAATACGAGCGAAAAGCAAACTCAATACCCGGAAGGCATGGCTTTGTCTGCCTACAGACAAGCCCAACGCGAAGCAGCCGAAATCTACACCGCAAGATCTGGTGCCGACTCTCTGCTCAATCAGCCTGCCGAAGAGCAGACTGACGAGCAATCCCGGTACCCTGATCATAGGATCAATCGTGATCTGGAATCGGAGCGTTTTGATAACCCGGAACGTGACCCGGAGGATCGTGATCCTGCCCAAAGGGTTGCCGCATCATCACCTTCCCGATTGGAAATAGAGGTTTAATCGACCATGCCTGTTATCGATTCGTCATACGGCATTGGCCCGGTTTTTCCCTCCCAGATTGCTCATAAGGGAGTAAAAAAAGCCGGAGATAGCGCGCGCTTTGAGACCAGGAGAGAAACTCAGGCAATCTCCTCATCCATCACTCAAACAAACAGGGATCAGCTGTCTTACGACCGAATCCGAAGTGATCGTCTGGCTGAATACCGCCGCCAGGAAAATGCCACTGATCAACAACGGGTTACAGATGAAATCATCACACGGCGTAGCGAAGGACAAACCGAAGAAGCAGATCAACGCGATACAGCTGCTGCGCTTGATCGTCTTCGTGATTTAGCCAGCCGCAACGGTGCTGCTACACCGCCCATTGCTCTGACTGCGACCCAGACACGCCCTCCCCTCATTCAGGAGAGTGATCGCCTGAGTGATGAATTCGCCTTTGATATCCAGTCTCAATATTTCGTGGCCCGCCAACGCTCCGGCGAGCTTTCCGTGGAACCGGAAATTCGGGCCGGGCGGGCTGTGGGAGGCGTCATTGGTACGTTCTCACCCATCCGTCTTGATCTTCCGACAGACTTGTTATTGCGGCGGGAAAATGAGCGCAGTATTGCTTTTGCCGATAAAACAGCTGAGGCGTATCGCCAGTTTGAAACCGAAGAAAATCAGAAAATTGATCAGGAGAATTCGATAAAACGCACTGAAAATGAGGCCGAAACCAAGCAGGCCGATGCCTATCAAGCCATCGAAGTATCAGCCAACACTCTCAGTGAGCGCGATGCCGCACCGCCGCAACTCCCGGTCGTTTCTGGTCAGGGTCCGGATTTTTCAGATCAAACACCGGCCCACCGGGACCCTCTGAACAGTCTGGGTCAACTGATCAATGTCGCGGCCTGAAATCGGAAAAAAATCAATGCCGATAGGTACTGTTTTTCATTGCTGGGAATAGTCCCGGATACAAAAATCCCGGCTCATTCTTGCCCGGGATCTGTCACAAAGCCGCTGTCTTGCTGCGACTTCAGTCGCGGATATCAACACCCTCACCATCAATCCCGTCAGCAATACCAGACCTTCTGACGACAAATATCCCTTTGCCCTCATCATCCTGAACAACCTCAAAACCGGTTTTGTCACGATCATCATTGTTGCTGGCGGTGACATGATCAGCATAGACGGCCACATTGCCGGCATCCTCTTCCTCGACAACAAAACCCTTACTGCCATTTGCCTGAGCAGTGCTGTTGCGGACATATGCGAAAACATCACCCTGGCCTTGTTCAGAGTGCTTGAAGCCATCATCAGTATTATTCACAGATTTGCTTTCGATGATACTCAGCGTGATTGACCCGGCATCTTCCTCATCAAAATCAAGACCTTCATCCAGGTTCCCATCAATAATACTCGAAATGATTTCAGCCCGTAAATCGCCGGGACCAGCTTCGTCAATGTCGAAACCGTCATCCAGATCAAGGGCAAATTCATATTCCTCAACATAGCCAGAATCATAGAGGTCAATCTGACGCTCAAAGCAGCGATCATCCGGAGAACCTGTAACCGGCCCTGGAATATCAGTCTCTTTCTTCTGGCCATCCCTGAATGTGCCCTCATCAACAGCAGGCATCAATGGCTTCAGGAGTAACGGGTCACAATAGCCGCCATTATCCGTAAAAGCAGAGCCACTGACATAAGCAATGACGCTACCAGCCTGTCCTTCGTCGATCTCAATGCCATCGGCACCAACACCAGAAAAAGAAGAGGCGTGAATAACCGCATGGACACTGCCTTCTCCCCGCTCATCAATCCGAAGCCCGTCAGCATCGAAACGCCCCTGACCAACATTCCTGACCGAGACAGTGTTCAGATAAACCGCGATTGACGCTTGCGAACCCTCACCGGGACCATCACTGCCACAGTCATCAGCAAGATTACAGTCCGAAACATGGATGCCATGATTGGCAACATCTGCAACTGTTACGTGATTGAGTGTCAGATTGACAAGGCCCGTCTGGTCGTCACGCACATCAATAAAAATCGCCTTTCCACCAGCAGAACCACCAGCATCACCACGATTCTGGATGCTAAAGCCACCTGGCCCCTGAAAGCCAAGATTGTTCACAGTCAGATCGGCTCCCTGAGTTGCTTCAAAAAGAGTATGATTGCCTGTCGCAGTAATCATCTGCCCGTTGCCATAGACAGAAAGCGATCCGGTACCGGTATAGCTGAGAGGCGAATCAATGGCGATATCACCTGGGGTTTCAATGATAACGACATGATCACCACCAACCTTAGAAGCAGCAACCAGTGCCGCACGAAAGGAGCCATCACCCGTATCAGCATTGCTGGTGACAACAAAGGTCGCGGCATGCGCGGCAAAGCTCATCATCGCCAGCAACAATACTGACAAGATCATAGACCGGCAGATCGTCATGGGGGACATCTCCAATAAGTTGGATCAATGGGACAGGTATTACCTGTTACGGGAAAATTGTGGTGAAATTTTTACAATTCGCTGACAGCTTGATGAATATCAGAATGGTTGAGACATCAATGGCCGGAACCTGATCAGAAAAACGCCTGTCGATCCCAAGGCGTCACAACAACCGGCATCACAACCAAAGGATAATCAGGGACTACCCGGCAGCTTATCTTTGTTTGCGGTGGCCGGCACAGAACCCAGCCACCAACAACTTATAAAGTTCAGTTATTTCAATAAGTTGAATGGCGGGAGTGACGGGACTCGAACCCGCGGCCTCTGGCGTGACAGGCCAGCGCTCTAACCAGCTGAGCTACACCCCCGCTTTTACAAGGGCCGGTGTACGCCGAGCCATTGATCAAGTCAAGCCACAGGAAAGCCTGAAATCAGGCTTGACATAAAAGAAACATATCACAAAATCACGATAAGCATCTCTTGAGCCTGGGCACTGAGAAAAAAGTAACCATTGAAAAAGAGCCATTGAAAAAAAATAGCCTCTGAGATCAATCGGCAAAATTGACGATCATCCGGCACATAATCGCCATCCCGATACAACGAAAATGAAACGTTCAACCAAGCCAGAATGTGAGTACGATATCCTGATTATTGGTGGTGGCGCATGTGGGTTGACTGCCACCCTTGCCTTAGGACAAGCCGGTTTCAGGGTTGCTCTGGCAGATGCCGGATCACATCTGCACAAGAGCAAAGACAGGGCTTCTGGTGCTGCGCGCCGCCATACCCCCAATGACGGACGCAGTACCGCATTGCTCCCCAATAGTCTCGATTTTCTTGAAAAGCTTGGGGTCTGGAAAGATATCGCCAAACGAGCCGCACCCATTGAGACTCTTGATATTGTCGCCTGCAATACCTGGGGGGAAAACCTCTCCCGGATGCGATTTGATGCCCCGCTTTTCTCAAACGCATCGACCACTTACGTATCACCAACTGATAAAAACCGAATACGTATACGTAATAACCTGGTACGTAATAGCCTGGCTCATAACATTGCCCATGGGGATTTAATCACAGCCTTGCGAAAAAAAGTTGCCCAATCCAGTCACTCAGATCTGTTTGATCAGCATATCCTGACTGATTTTGTGATCGAAAAAACCGCCGCAAAAGCTATCTTTGTAAACGGTAAGGTCATCACCGCAGGCTTGATTGTTGCTGCTGATGGTCGCCAATCAGCAGCCCGCCATATTGCCGGCATTGCTCCTGACCCAAAGGGTGTCGAAAAAGCAGCGATCGTCTGTGTGGTTGATCAGACACCGTCATCTGGTCATAAAACCTGCACAGAATTTCATCTCGAAGAGGGTCCCCTCACCTTGACGCCGCTTCCTCCGGTTCAGTCTGGCGGAACGCTCCGGCACCGTCTGGCTCTGGTCTGGGTCAATCAACCCGGCAAAGCCCGCCACTTGCTGGAAGCCGACCCGGAGGTTTTTTTGGCCGCCTTGCATGCCATTGCCAAAGAAAAAATCGGCGCAACAGCCCGCATTGGCTCACGCCGTCTCTACCCCATCCGGCCTTTTTTAGTCTCCCGGCTAACCGGGCCGCGCTTTGTTCTGGCCGGTGAATCAGCCCATGTATTACCACCAACCGGTGCCCAGGGGCTCAATCTCAGCCTTGCTGATATTCAGATTCTCACAGCCTGCCTTGAGAATGCCCGCGACCTTGGCTCCCGGGATACCGGGGCCAGCCACGCTCTGGCTGATTATGCCCGTCAGCGCAAAACCGATATATGGATACGATCCCAGGCCAGCCGGGGCCTTGATCGCTGGGCCTCAGCCAGAAATCCGGCAGAAATTACCATACGGGCAGGCATAACCCGCATGCTTGATAAGACCAATCTATTCAAACGCGCACTAACAGAGCTCGCCAATCAATCAATACCGGGTCCCGGATATCTCTCCTGTCTTCATCAAAAAAAACAGAGGCTAAGAAAAACTCAATAACAGTGAAACAGGCTGATCATCAGTGATTTTGTGGTCATATTTTTGCGCTGCCTGGATCAAAATCATCAAGAAAATCGCCAGGAGCCGTTTCGGGATCAAATCCAAATATCTGCCAACTGGCTGCCATATGGCCGCTTAAAGGAGCATGAATACGTAACATGCCCCCATCGGGATGAGGCAGCATAATCGCACGGGCATGCAGATGCAGCCGGGCGGCAATCGATCCTCTAAGAAACAGAGACTGGTCGCCATATTTTTGATCTCCTTGAATCGGGAAACCCTGCTCAGCGCAATGAACCCGTAATTGATGCGTGCGACCAGTCAAAGGCTCAAGGGCCAGCCAGGCAACGCATCCGGAAATGGTCTCAACGGTTCGGTACATCGTCACAGCCCGCCGTCCGCCCTGCCCGGCGACCATCTTCTGTCGGCCTGGTTGACCGCATTTTTTCAAGGAAAGATCAATTCGTCCCGAAGACGGTTGTGGCGGCCGACAAGTCAGGGCCCAATAGAGCTTACGTGCGACACGGCTGCGAAATGCTTTGGCCAGAGCCGCTGCCGCCGATGCTGTACGACCAATCAGCACAACACCAGAGGTATCCCGATCCAGACGATGGACCAAGCGGGGCCGTTCCTGAGCACCAAAACGTAAAGCATCCAGCCAACCATCAAGATGGCGGGTCATTTTACTCCCCCCTTGCGTGGCCAAACCAGAGGGCTTATTCAGCGCCAGAACGGCGTCATCACGATAAATAACCCAGTCATGCAGACGTTTTTCTTCATTCTCACACAGAAAAATTGAGCGTGGCCGGACAGGCTGTGACCCGGCCAGAATTGGCAACGAAATAACCTGGCCTGCCTGAATGGGATCACCGAGTTTAATCCGCTTGCCATCCACCCGAAGGCGACCCGTCCGGGCCAGCCTGGCTAAAAGAGCATGCGGCAACCCCGGATGATGACGTTTGAACCAGCGATCCAACCTGATTCCCGCATCATCAGCACGCACTGCATAACCACGCACGCCCTTCCCGGATACGTCGGGATTGGTTGAAAGGGATTTTTTCAATACCCATCCTCATCTTTTGGTCCTGAGCCATCCATCACGATCACAGCAATCAGGCTATTTGTGGCTGCGACACCAATTCTTAAGCCATCGACAAAACTGATCAATAGCATCGAGACGCCGGACATTACTCAGATGCCGTACCGATTCTATATTAACCTCTTTTCCCAGAATATCAGACATAAATACAGGATTGAGATCATAAATCAGGCTGAACTGTTTTTGGCCGGGAACGGTTTTGATCATCCGGAAGTCCTTGATCGCAATTTGAAAAATCATTCTGTGCCCCCTCAGGCGATGACAGAGTTCGCGGGCAAATTTTTCGTCAGAACCATCATATAATGTGACATGGGGTACAGGACGAGGAAAATGAGGTTTATGCCAAAAATCTTCAATCCGTTCACTACCGCAATGGAAATAAACCGTCTGCCTGCCCTGGGTAAAAAAATCTCCGATAGCAAATATCTTCAGCATGGTCCCGGGTAAATCCGTCTGCGCTTTTTTGATCAACTGAGCATTATCTTTATCAACCGGCCTGCGCATGACCGGCCCGCGCATGGTCAGATGAGCAGGACGCTTTTCATCCGGATGAGCAAAAAAAATGATGCTGTTGAGACAATCAAGCAAGGGACCCGGTTCAAATTCGACAATTCCAAAATACGACATCAGATGATCAGATAACGCAAATGGTCAATCCGCATCATAAAACCGACCGCATCAGCGCTAAGCCAAGCCAAAACCCACCCACAGCCAGCACAACCGAAGCCATAATATAGCCAAAAGCAGCCATCATTTGACCACGCTCAGCCAACACAACAACATCAAGCGAGAAAGCAGAAAATGTCGTGAAGCCCCCCATAATCCCAACCACAAGAAAAGCCCGCATCACATCCCCCAACGGCCAGCGCAAAGCCATCATTTCCACCAGGATGCCGAGAATGAAACAGCCCAGAACATTCACCAACAAGGTTGCGATTGGAAACTCATGACCCCAGATCCGGCTGACCCAGGACATCACCAGATAGCGCAAAACCGCACCAACCGCCCCACCTGCAGCAATTCCCAATAATACTTTCATCACGCGCTCCCCCCCTGATATCGCTGACTTTCACCCAGATATCATCCCAATACAAGGGAGCCTGGACACTCAGAATAAAAGAAAAGAACACCCCAACCAAGGCCGGGGCGTTCCGGGAATGTATGGGATAGCAACCCGGAAGAGTAAAAAAACGTCAGCAATATGCAAACCGGCAAAAACACCACAGGCCATGAGTACCCCTCATTGAGAAGGTGATCGTGACCCGATATCACCCTCCTCCGGAGCCTTATCAATCCTGGTCGCCGCTATCGACTGGATTGGGTTCTTTCTGCCTTTTCTTCTGTTCCGGTTTGTGTTTTGGTTTGTGTTTCTGTTCCTGTTCTATGGTTTGGCGTAATGCCGTCCAATGCGCCAGGCGTTTTTTAATTTCAACCTCAAAACCGCTTTCCTTAGGAGTGTAAAATGTCGGGCGAGACATCTCTTCAGGGAAATAATTCTGGCCGGAAAATCCCTGAGGCGTCTCATGATCATACATATAATCACGGCCATATTCTAAATCCTTCATCAACCGGGTCGGAGCATTGCGGATATGAAGCGGCGGGGCCAGGGAACCACTCTTGTCAGCGGTTTTTTGAGCTGCCTGCAATGCCCGGTAAGCGGCATTGGATTTGGGGGCAGTTGCAAGATACAGTGCTGCCTGAGCCAAAGCTAAATCACCTTCCGGAGAACCGAGCCGTTCAAAAGCCTCCCAGGCCGA
This sequence comes from Alphaproteobacteria bacterium, assembly GCA_965199175.1. Taxonomy (GTDB): domain Bacteria; phylum Pseudomonadota; class Alphaproteobacteria. The sequence continues at coordinate 409,024 of OZ240684.1, read as the reverse complement.
CAATGCCTGAGAAAGTGCCTGAGGAGCCGCCAGGCCAATATCCTCAGAGGCAAACCGAACCATACGACGAGCCACATATCCCGGATCCTCACCGCCAGCCAGCATACGCGCCAGCCAATACAAAGCCGCATCAGGATCAGAACCACGCAAACTCTTGTGAAAAGCACTGATAAGATTGTAATGATTGTCCTGGCCCTTATCATAAAGCGGTGAGCGGCGTTGCAAAACCCGCGATAATTCCTCACAATTAAGAGGCGAATCATCGGTCGCATGCGCATATAATTCCTCGGTCAGATTGAGCAAATAACGCCCATCACCATCAGCCAAAGCACGCAGAGCCGCCCGGGCCTGACCGGTTAAGGGAAGAGGACGCCCGATCACAGTCTCGACCCGATTGAGCAAAACCTCCAGAGCCGCATCATCAAGGCGCCGTAAAACAAAAACCTGGCAACGCGATAACAAAGCCGGATTAAGTTCAAAAGAGGGATTCTCAGTAGTCGCCCCAACCAACGTCACCAAACCGGATTCAACATGGGGAAGAAAGCCATCCTGCTGCGCACGATTAAAGCGATGGATTTCGTCAATGAATAATAAAGTCCCCCGACCCATGCTACGTCTTTGGGATGCAGCATCGAAAACCTTACGTAAATCAGAAACCCCCGAAAATACCGCTGACAAAGAGACAAATTCCAGATCTCCAACCCCGGCGAAAAGACGGGCAATGGTCGTCTTGCCCACACCCGGCGGACCCCACAAAATAAGCGAAGCCAGACGGCCTTCGGCAACCATGCGACCCAACGGCGCATCACAAGCCAGGACATGATCCTGGCCAACAATCTCCGATAACCGGGTCGGACGCAACCGATCCGCCAATGGCCGCGGGACCTGATCCTGAAATAAACTCTGGATGGGTAAATCAGTCATCAAAACCACATATCATCAGTCGCCTTGACTGTTACCAATGCAGCCCGTCAATGGGAAAATCAATCAGATTGATCCGGTTGCCGGAAAAATAAAATCACAAACCCCGGCAAACCCACAAAGCCGATCACCAGAATAACTGAGGCAACAACAAAGCCACAGATCACAGCATCGTCAGGCATCAAGGGCACAGACAGACCAGGGGCAAAACCACGCCAAACCAAGATCTGGCAGCCCCAAAACTGAGTGTTTATTGTTTTTCCAAAGATTGTTGTGCTTCTTCCTGGTCGGAATTCTGGCTTGCTTTTTCCAGACGTTCTTTATCGGCTTTACCCTTAGCCTCAACATCACGATCGATAAATTCGATAACAGCCATCGGGGCATCATCCCCATAACGGAAACCGGCTTTGATAATCCGGAGATATCCGCCCGAACGCCGGGCATATCGAGGCCCGATCACCGTGAATAATTTAGAAACGATGGTCTTATCGGATAACACCGCCAAAGCCCGTCGACGGTTATGAAGACCTCCACGCTTACCCAACGTAACCAGTTTCTCAACAAACGGCCTGATCTCTTTTGCCTTCGGCAAGGTCGTTTTGATTTGCTCATGCACAATCAACGACCCGGCCATATTGCCAAGCATTGCCTGACGGTGGCTACTGGTCCGGTTCAGCTTGCGCCCACTTAACCCATGCCGCATTGCGTTGCCCTCTTGTTACTTTCTTTCAACAGGATACTTTTTAGACGTACTGTTTTTTTTAATAGTGCTGTTTTTTAATAATATCATTTTTTAGCAATATTATTGTTTAACAGCATCGTTTTTGAGAAATAATTTTTTCTCAAAATACCATTTTCGGGGAGCCACAGGTCTAATAAGGCTCCTCCATTTTCTTGACCATTTCTTCGATATTTTCCGGCGGCCATCCCGGAGTTTCCATACCCAGATAAATATCCATATTTGCAAGAACTTCCTTGATCTCATTCAAAGATTTACGGCCGAAATTAGGTGTGCGCAACATTTCAGCCTCAGTTTTCTGAACCAGATCACCAATATAAACAATATCATCACTCTTCAGACAGTTTGCCGAACGCACCGAGAGTTCAAGCTCATCGACTTTGCGCAGAAGATTACGGTTAAAACCAGGATCATCGGCTTCGGTTACCGTCTCGCTGGGATGCGGTTCCTCAAAATTGATAAAAAGCTGAAGCTGATCCTGCAAGATGCGCGCAGAAAGTGCCACCGCATCCTCAGGACTGACCGTACCATTGGTTTCCAGGGTCAAAGACAATTTGTCATAATCGGTAACCTGGCCAACCCGGGCATTCTCAACCTTATAAGAAACCTTGCGTACCGGTGTGAACAAAGAATCAACCGGAATCACCCCAATGGGGGAATCTTCATGACGATTCTGAGAGGCTGGTACATACCCTTTCCCGTGAGCAACCTCCAGCTCCATATCAATCCGGCACCCATCTTCCAGGCTGCAGATATGATGATCCGGATTGAGGATTTCAATATCATGACCGGTATCAATGGCTGCTGCGGTAACAGGTCCGGGGCCACTGGCCTTCAAAGCCAGACGCCGGGGACCATCGCCATGCATGCGTAAAGCCAGCCCTTTGATATTGAGAACAATATCAGTGATATCTTCCAGGACCCCCGGAATCGAGGTAAACTCATGCAAAGCACCATTGACTTTGAGAGAGGTTACCGCCGCCCCCTGCAATGATGAGAGCAAAATGCGCCGCAAAGCATTGCCCAGAGTCAGGCCAAATCCACGCTCCAGAGGTTGCGCGACAACTGTTGCCACACGATCCGGATTAACCCCTTCCTTGATATCCAGTTTGCTTGGCTTGATCAGGGATCGCCAATTTTTTTCCATCACGGTGTCAGACATGATTTCCTCACGTTTTCTCGCACTGAATTCTTTTTAAAATTACTGAATTTTTTAGAGTTACTGAACTTTTCAAAATACAGTCTCAAATTAAAACACAGCCTCAAATACATCAATTTTCGGCAGTGATAACCTGGGATACTCCCCGGAATCTTCCCGGGTCAATGATATACCCCCAATTAAATTGATACCCCTCAATACATTTTATACCCGTTATACCCGTTATACCCGTTATACCCGACGTCTCTTGGGTGGCCGACACCCGTTGTGGGGAATAGGGGTAACATCACGAATCGATGTAATATCAAACCCCACAGCATTCAAAGCCCGCAATGCTGATTCGCGACCAGAACCAGGGCCAGAAACCAAAATTTCCAGTGTCTTCATCCCATGTTCCTGGGCCCGGCGGCCAGCATCTTCAGCCGCCATCTGAGCAGCATAGGGAGTCGATTTCCGGGACCCCTTGAACCCACAACTTCCTGCCGAAGACCAGGAAATAGCATTCCCCTGAGCATCCGCAATGGTGATAATAGTATTGTTAAATGTAGCACTGACATGCGCCACACCTGCCGTGATATTCTTGCGCTCGCGGCGGCGCACACGGGCGGTTGCCGTTTTAGCCATACAATCCTCTAAACCTTTTTCTTGCCAGCAATGGGGTTCGCTTTGCCCTTACGCGTACGGGCATTGGTATGGGTACGTTGGCCCCGCACCGGCAACCCCTTACGATGACGCAAACCACGATAACAACCCAAATCCATCAACCGTTTGATATTCATCGCCGTCTGGCGACGTAAATCACCCTCTACCTGATAATCAGCATCAATGACTTCACGCATACGGATGATCTCATCTTCGGTTAAATCAGCCACCCGCCGCTGTCTGGGCAGATCCAAACGCTGACAAATCGATGATGCCTTGCTGCGACCAATACCATGAATATAGGTCAATGCCACCTCGACACGCTTGGCTGTCGGAATATTAACGCCTGCAATACGCGCCACAGCTTATCCTCCTGTCCTTCAAAGAGCCTGTCCGGATTTACCCACTCTCCGGGTACCGACCAACACCCCAACCTGCATAAAATGGTCAGAGAAAAGACCAAAAATGGTCCGGTTAAAAACCAAAAAGAGCGGCGCGATTATAGGGGCAGGAGATTGTCTGTCAATCATCGCCACAGCCATCCAAAACCGCCGCTATACGGGCCGCAACCTCATCAACATCCCCCACACCATCAATATATTCAAGCCGCCTGGTTTGATCATAAAACGGAATGATAGGAGCCGTCTGTTCATCATAAACATCAAGCCGGCGGCGCAAAACATCCGGTGTATCATCCGCACGAGCCGCCCCTTGTGCAGCCTCACCAGCCCGGCCTTCAATCCGGGAAAAAAGAACTTCTTCCGGGATATCAATACGCACAACCTTATCCAGAGACAATTTTTTTTCTACCAGCATCCTGTCAAGAGCCTGAGCCTGGGCCAAAGTCCGTGGAAAACCATCCAGAATAAAACCGTTTTGGCATCCCCCCTGATCAATACGTTCAGAAATGATCCCAATCACCAGATCATCCGATACCAAATCACCACGATCCATCACATCTTTAACCTGTTGCCCAAGCGCACTGCCTGAGGCCACCGCTGCGCGCAACATGTCGCCGGTCGAAAACTGGACCATACCCCGCTCCCGCACCAGGCGCTCAGCCTGCGTCCCTTTTCCAGCCCCCGGAGGACCCAGCAAAACAATATTCAACGCCGACTCCCGCGTAAATTAGAGTGTTTCACCAATCCCTCATATTGATGCGCAATTAAATGAGACTGAACCTGAGCAACCGTATCCATGGTAACCGTCACAACAATCAATAAGCTGGTCCCGCCAAAATAAAACGGTACCGAATATTCCGAGATCAATAATTCAGGAAGGAGACAGACCGCAGAAAGGTAAATCGCACCAATAACCGTCAAACGCGTCAGGACATAATCCAGATAGCGGGCTGTGTTTTCTCCCGGCCGGATACCGGGAAGAAACCCGCCATATTTCTTAAGATTATCAGCCGTTTCCTGAGGGTTAAAGACAACAGCGGTATAGAAAAAGGCAAAAAAGACAATCATACCGATATAAATGGCCAGATACAGCGGCTGACCCCGCCCCAGATAAGACGTCAGAACAGTCAGCCATTCCGGACCCTGATTGGCACTAAAGCTGGCGATTGTAATCGGCATCAACAGCAGGGAACTGGCAAAAATCGGCGGAATAACCCCGGAAGTGTTGAGCTTAAGCGGCAGATAAGAACTCTCCCCGCCATACATTTTATTCCCCGACTGACGCTTAGGATATTGAATGATCAAACGCCGCTGAGCCCGCTCCATAAAGACAATAAAAGCGATAACCGCAACAGCCATCAGCAAAAGACCCAAAATCAAAAAGGTTGATAATGCACCGGCCCGCCCCAGCTCCAGGGTTGAAACCAGAGCACCGGGTAACTCAGCCACAATACCGGCAAAGATAATCAGGGAAATACCATTACCAATGCCCCGTTGCGTGACTTGCTCACCCAACCACATCAAAAAAATGCTCCCACCAACCAGAGTAACAACCGTGGTCACCCGGAAAAAAGTCCCCGGATCAATCGCTGCTGAACCCGATGGGCCTTGCATATTCTCTAAACCAATCGCGATACCATACGCCTGGAATGCCGACAAAATAACCGCACCATAACGGCTATATTGGTTGATTTTTTTGCGGCCACTTTCCCCTTCTTTCTTCAACTGGGCCAATTTTGGTGATACCACCGTCATCAGCTGCATGATGATGCTGGCCGAAATATAGGGAATGAGATTAAGGGCAAAAATGGTCATACGACCAAGAGCACCCCCGGCAAACATGTTAAAGATACCCAAAACGCCGCCACCGCTGCGCTCAAAAATATCCTGTAACGCCGTTGGATCAATCCCGGGTATCGGCACATATGTACCCAGCCGGTAAACAATCAGAACAAATAGCGTAAACCACAGACGCTTCTTGAGCTCTTCGGCCTTCGCGATGACTCCGAAATTGATATTCGAAGCAAGTTGTTCAGCAACCGATGCCATCGGTCAGCGATCTTGATCAGCCGATGAAGAAGACGGTGCTTCCGCCTGACCAACCGGTGAGGGTGACAAGATAGTCACCGAACCACCGGCTTTTTCAACCGCCGCCAAAGCAGCCCGGGAAGCAGCAACAACTTTAATCTTAACCTGAGACGTTAACTGACCTTTCGCCAGGAGGCGAACCCCATCGAAACAACGGCGAATAACCCCGCTGGAAACCAGTGCTGTAGAATCGATTTCTTTGCCCGGATCCAGCTTACCCGCATCAATCGCCGCCTGAAGACGGCCCACATTCAGCAAAGCGTATCGCTTGCGAAAAATATTGGTAAATCCCTGCTTGGGCAAGCGCATATGAAGCGGCATTTGCCCGCCTTCAAATCCTTTAATACTGACACCGCTGCGTGATTTTTGCCCTTTGACACCACGACCACAGGTCTTGCCTTTGCCTGAACCGATACCACGCCCAACCCGCATACGACGTTTATGCGCCCCCTTGTTATCGCGAATTTCATTCAGCTTCATCTTTTTGTTTCCTTTACTTCCTCAAAGGTAACGAGATGATCAATTTTGCGAATCATACCGCGTATTGCCGGGGTATCCTCAAGGAGCCGACAACAACGGATTTTATTCAAACCCAAACCAACCAATGTCGCACGCTGTGCTTTGGTCCCGCCGATGGCACTGGCAATCTGGGTTACCTTAATCTGAGAACCCATTATGTCCTCCTCATGAATTGGTACCCGCACGGCGATCAACAATATCAGCGGGCTTCAGCCCCCGCTTAGCCGCAATACCGCGCGGCGAATTCATATTTTGCAACGCACTGAAAGTCGCCCGAATCATATTATGGGGGTTGGAACTTCCCACTGATTTAGCCACCACATCCTGCACCCCAAGGGATTCAAAAACAGCCCGCATCGGACCACCGGCGATGATTCCAGTCCCTGGCGGAGCAGCACGCAAAACAACTCTCCCGGCGTCAAAACGCCCCTGGATATCGTGATGAAGAGTCCGCCCCTCACGCAGAGGAACCCTGATCATCGTGCGCTTAGCATCTTCGGTTGCTTTACGAATGGCTTCGGGGACTTCACGTGCTTTACCGGCTCCATGCCCGACCTGGCCCGAGCCATCTCCGACCACCACCAGGGCCGCAAACCCAAATCGACGTCCTCCTTTAACCACTTTGGCAACCCGATTGATACTCACCAGCTTCTCAATCAGCTGTGGTTCATCGCTGCGCTCCTCACGGCGCCGCCGTCCACCGCCATCACCCCGCCTGGACTGGCGACCACCACGCCCTGAAGATGGATTTTTCCCACTCTTCTGAGCATTTCCGACAGACCGGGCCGAACCAGAATCCGAAGCACCCGTTTCCTGATCCGAAACAGCAGAGGCTTTCTCTTCAACCGGAGAAGCCTCAGAAGAATCAGTCTTACCCGAATCGATCGAATCGGTGTGTTGTTGTTGGCTGGTCTGTTCAGCCATTGGTCTTAGCCATCAAAAAATCTCCTTAAAAACCCAAACCACCTTCACGCACCGATTCGGCCAGTGCTTTGACACGACCATGGTAAAGATACGCACCACGGTCAAAAACAACCTTTTCAATACCCGCTTTCAGTGCTCTTTGCGCAATCAGCTGACCCACAGCACGCGCAGCTGCAACATCAGAACCTTTCTTGATCTTCAAAACTTCCTCAAGACTGGAAGCCGCCGCCACAGTACGCCCCTGAGAATCATCAATGATCTGGGCATGGATATGGCGGCTGGAACGAAAAACCGACAACCGGAGCCGGTTTTTGGCAAATTTACGCAACCGTCCACGGGTGCGCTTCCGGCGGCGTCTGAACAAAATATTGGCATTCGACATCGTTACAAACCCACTTACTTTTTCTTGCCTTCTTTTCTCACGATACGCTCATCAGCGTATTTAATTCCCTTACCTTTATACGGCTCAGGGCTGCGCAATGCCCGAATATCCGCAGCCACCTGACCCACCTTTTGCTTGTCTGCCCCGGAAATCACAACCTGTACCGGTTTGGGACACCGAATATCAATTCCCTCAGGGATAGGGAAAATGACCGGGTGAGAATACCCAAGCTGCAATTCAAGGGATCCTGCCTTAACTTCAACCCGATACCCAACACCATTGACGTCTAAAACTTTACTAAACCCCTCACTCACACCGCGAACAACATTATCAATCCGTGAGCGGGCCGTCCCCCATATGGAACGTGCCTGCCGGGTCTTGCCCTTCGGCGTCACAACAATCTCTTTATCCTTAAAAGCAACATCCACAGTCTCACCAAAATCATAAGACAAAGAACCATGCCTGCCCTTGGCATGCACCACACCGGCCTCAAGAGCAATCTCCACATCATCGGGAACAGAAACCGGGACTTTTCCAGTTCGGGACATCAATCAATTCCTTATCTTTCCTTGTCTTATTCTTATCTTTTCTGAATGTCAAAGATCATGATGCGTGAAAAGCAACCGCATAACCAACCCGAAGAATCAATCAGAAACCGGCTAAAAAATCTGGCATAAAATCTCGCCACCAACATTGGCTGACCGTGCCTCGGCATCTGACATCACACCACGGGGAGTCGACAGAATAATCGTTCCTAAACCACCGTAATAATAGGGGATATCCCTGACTTTGGAGTAAACCCGCCGACCCGGCTTAGAAACCCGGGAAATCTCCCGGATAACCGGACCACCATCATGATATTTCAGCTCAACCTTAAAATGACGCCCAGGTGCCTGGTCCTCAAGCACCGAAAAAGCCCGGATATAGCCTTCTTTTTTCAAAACATTCAAAACATTGCCCCGTAACCGCGAAGCCGGAGTGACAATAGAATCCTTACGGGCTTGCTGGCCGTTTCGGATACGAGTCAGCATATCGCCGAGGGGATCAGACAAGCTCATTGCTTTTTTCCTCTACCAACTTGATTTCACAACGCCGGTCACCAGGCCAGCCGAAGCCAGTTTGCGCAAGGCAATACGCGACATTTTGAATTTTCGATAATATCCCCGCGCCCGACCAGTGAGCGCACATCGGCCACGCACCCGGGTCCGGGAAGAATTGCGGGGCAATTCTGCCAATTTCAGACGCGCAGCAAAACGCTCCTCAGGCAGCAAAGTCAAATTTCTGGCTTGTGCCTTCAATCGAGCCCGTCTGGCCGCATGAGACCGGACCAGACGCATGCGTTTCTTATTTTTTTCCACAGAGCTTTTCTTAGCCATTCTCAATCCTCGTTTTCAGCATCACTCAACAGTAAAAGGCATATCAAATCCCTTCAAAAGAGCCCGTGCCTCATCGTCACTACCAGCAGTGGTGACAATGGAAATATCAAGACCACGAATCTTATCAACTTTGTCATAGTCGATTTCGGGGAAAACAATCTGCTCTTTCAAACCCATCGAATAGTTGCCATGGCCATCAAAACTTTTTGGCGACACACCGCGAAAATCACGTACCCGTGGCAACGCAATATTGACCAGTCGATCAAGAAATTCATACATCCGGCTCCGGCGTAGGGTCACCATACAACCAATTTTCATCCCTTCGCGTAACTTGAAAGAAGCAACCGACTTCTTGGCCCGTGTCACCACCGGCTTTTGGCCGGCAATACGGGTCATGTCGTCAACCGCTGCAGTCAGCCGCTTGGAATCAGCAATCGCCTCACCGACCCCCATATTGAGGACGATTTTACTCAAACGCGGTGCCTTCATCGGATTGTCATATCCAAATTGTTCAATCAAAGACGGCTTGACCACCGCCTCATAATGCTCCTGTAATCGGGCCATTGTTACAAACTCATTTTGAACCTTGATCAAGAACTTCGCCTGATTTTTTGGCAAAGCGCACTTTTTTTCCGCCTTCCAGATACCGATACCCTACCCGGGTCGGGGTCCCGTCTTTGGGATCAACAATCGCAATATTGGAAATATGGATAGGAATTTCTGTCTTCTCAATACCGCCCTGAGTCTTCAAAGAAGGTTTGTTATGCTTACTGACTTTATTCACCCCCTGGACCAAAACCCGCCGTGCTGAGGGGATTACCCGAAGAACTTCACCTTTCAGACCCTTATCGCGACCCGTGACCACGACCACGTTATCACCTTTTTTAATCTTTAATTTCGTTTTAATCTTTAATTTCGTCATGACCATACTCACAAAACTTCCGGGGCCAGAGAAATAATTTTCATATAGTTTTTGCTGCGCAAATCGCGGGTAACCGGACCAAAAATACGTGTCCCCAAAGGTTCACCCTGATTGTTAATCAAGACCGCCGCATTGTTATCAAAGCGAATAAATGAACCATCATCACGGCGAATTTCCTTGGTGGTGCGGACAATCACCGCCCGGTGAATTTCGCCTTTTTTGACCCGGCCACGCGGGATAGCCTCTTTCACCGAAACGATAATAACATCACCAACCCCGGCAGTTTTGCGCTTGGAACCCCCAAGCACCTTGATGCATTGGACATGGCGCGCACCAGAATTATCAGCCACCGACAAATTGGTTTGCATCTGAATCATACTGCCCCCTGACCGGCAACCTGACCGGTTTCAGCCAACACAATCCAGGTTTTGCGCCGGGAAAACGGTTTGGTTTCCTGAATACGCACCGTATCGCCGATCGCGCATCTGTTGCCTTCATCATGGGCAGCATATTTCTTAGAGCGGGTAATATATTTCTTATAAACCGGATGCATGAGGCGACGCTCAACCCGAACCACAACGGTTTTCTCACCGCCATTGGACACCACCCGACCCTGGAGAATACGCCGGGGCATCAGACCACCTCACCAGAGGTTTCAGAACGCTGACGCTCTGCACATATCGTCAGAATACGGGCAATATCACGGCGTAATACACGGAAACGGGCGGTGTTTTCCAACTGACCGCTGGCTCTTTGAAAACGCAAGTTAAACCTCTCTTTTTTTAATTCAAGCAGCCGCTCTCGCAATTCATCTTCACTCATGCGGCGAAAATCAGCAATCGACATGCCCCTTACTCCTCACCAGGACGCATAACAAATCGGGTCGCAACCGGCAATTTAGCCGAAGCCAGTTCAAACGCCTTTTCGGCAATCTCACGCGGGACACCATCCACCTCAAACATCACCCGGCCCGGCTTGACCCGGCAGACCCAATATTCTGGTGATCCCTTACCTTTTCCCTGGCGTACCTCAGCTGGCTTCCGGGAAACCGGAACATCAGGAAAAATACGAATCCAAACCCGGCCAGCACGGCGCATATGACGGGTCATCGCCCGGCGAGCCGCTTCAATCTGACGCGATGTCACCCGGGCCGGTGAGACAGCCTTCATCCCGTAAGAACCAAAATTAATCGCAAAACCACCTTTGGCATTGCCATGAATACGGCCTTTATGGGCCTTGCGGTATTTTGTACGTTTGGGGCTGAGCATGGTCAGTGTTCCTTATTCAGCGCGCAATCTGAGATTCAGAAGCCCGCTGCTCCTGGGCCATCGGATCATGTTCCATAATTTCACCCTTAAACACCCAGACTTTGACCCCGTTGGCTCCGTAAGTTGTGCGGGCAGTCGCCGAACCATAGTCAATGTCAGAACGCAATGTCTGTAACGGAACCCGTCCTTCACGATACCATTCCATACGCGCAATCTCAGCACCCCCCAAACGACCAGAGCAATTGATGCGAATGCCACCAACCCCCATACGCATGGCTGATTGCACCGCCCGTTTCATAGCACGGCGAAAAGCAATCCGCCGCTCAAGCTGTTGGGCAATATTCTCAGCAATCAGTTTGGCATCCAGTTCCGGCTTACGGATCTCGATGATATTCAGACTCAAATCACCCTCGACCATACGGCTCAGATCAGAACGCAATTTCTCAATATCACCACCCTTCTTACCGATAATAACCCCAGGTCGGGCCGTACAGATGGTGATACACGCCTTCTTGGCAGGCCGCTCAATAACGATCCGTGAGACCCCGGCCTGGGATAACCGCTTTTCCAGATAGTTGCGTAGGTCTAAATCCTTTTGCAACAATTCTCCGTAATCGCTTCCGGCATACCAACGTGAATCCCAGGTGCGGTTGACACCCAGGCGATACCCTATCGGATTAACTTTCTGTCCCATTAGAGCATATCCCTCATGATGGGGTATTGTATCAGATCATCATGCATCAGATGTTTTCCCGGATGATTGTTCACGCTCACAAACCACGACCGTCAGACGCGAAAAAGGCTTACGAATACGCCCGGCCCGTCCCCGGGCCCGGGGACGCCAGCGTTTCATGACCAGACCTTTGCCAACAAAAGCCTCAGACACCACCAGACGATCAATATCAAGCTGGTGATTGTTTTCAGCATTGGCAATCGCCGATTGCAAGACCTTAAGAACATCCCCGGCGATTCGCCGACGGCAAAAATTCAACACCGAGAGAGCTGTCGCAGCATCTTTTCCACGAATGAGCCCTGCTACCAGATTCAGTTTCTGAGCCCCGACCCGCAAAGCCGGTGAAACAGCCCAGACCGACCCTGCATCCAGACGACTCTTATTGGCAGATTGTCCCATACTTACCGCCTCTTGGCTTTCTTATCAGCAGAGTGGCCGTAATATGTCCGGGTGGGTGCGAATTCACCAAATTTATGACCAACCATATTTTCAGTGACCAAAACCGGCACATGCTTGCGCCCGTTGTGAACCCCAAATGTCAAACCAACAAATTGTGGCAAAACAGTCGAACGGCGTGACCAGGTCTTGATCACATCTTTTCGTCCCGAAGCATGGACCGCCTCTGCTTTCTTCAGCAGATATCCATCAACAAACGGACCTTTCCAAACTGAGCGCGCCATAAAACCCTCTATTTCCGGCCACGACGACGGATAATATACCGGTCTGTCGCCTTATTATTACGGGTCCGCTTGCCTTTGGTCGGCTTGCCCCAGGGAGAAACCGGATGACGACCACCCGAAGTGCGCCCTTCACCACCACCATGGGGATGATCCACCGGATTCATCGCAACACCGCGAACCTGTGGCCGCTTACCCAGCCAACGCTTGCGTCCCGCCTTAGCCAGTTTGATATTCTGACGATCAGCATTGGAAACAGCACCACATGTCGCCATACATTCAGCCCGCACCAAACGTGTCTCACCCGAAGAAAGTTTCAACTGAGCATAGCCGGCATGACGACTGACCAACTGGCAATACGTCCCGGCAGCCCGGGCAATCTGGCCTCCTTTACCCGGCTTCATCTCAACATTATGGATGATCGAACCAATCGGTATATTCTTCATCGGCATGGCGTTACCAGGTTTAATATCAGCACGTTCAGCAGCAATCACCTCATCACCAGGAGTCAAACGCTGGGGAGCCAGAATATAGGCCAGGACACCGTCTTTGTAACGAATCAAAGCGATAAAAGCACTCCGGTTAGGATCATATTCAATCCGCTCAACCGTCGCTGGAACATCGAACTTACGGCGCTTAAAATCAACCAGCCGATAACGCCGTTTATGCCCACCACCAATACGCCGCGCCGTCACCCGGCCAGCATTGTTGCGCCCGCCTTTCTTGCTGAGACCTTCGGTCAGGCTTTTAACCGGATCACCACGCCATAACGTTGAGCGATCCACTGTCACCAAATGCCGGAGAGTCGCGGTGCGCGGATTATATGTCTTCAACGCCATGATTTGCTCTCAATAATCCTTAGTCCAAACATCCTAAAGTGCTGCGGTCACATCAATGGTATCGCCTTGTGCCAAAGAGACGACAGCTTTCTTAAAATCCGGCCGCTTACCAAGGCGACCCCGAAACCTTTTGACTTTGCCTTTTACATTCAACGTATTGACACCAACCACCCGGACATCAAACACCCGCTCAACTGCTTGCTTGATTTGCGGCTTGGTTGCCGAAGAAGCAACCTCAAAGGAAACCTGATTATAAAGGCCATTTCGAGTCGCTTTTTCGGTGATCATCGGCCGGATGATGACATCATAGTCAACCGGCCGGGGTGCAGGTTTAACCTTTTTGGCATTCATTGCAAGCGTTCCTCAATATAAGAAAGAGCCGATCTGGTCAAAACCAGCCAATCACGCCGCAACATGTCATAAACATTCATCCCTTGCTGAGGCAATACATCGATATGCGGAATATTGGCCGCTGCCCTGGCAAAAGACGTATCCACCACTTCACCGGTCACAATTAAAGCCGAGCGAATGCCAAGACCTGTGAGTTTCTCTGATAACAACCTGGTCTTAGACTCGGCCAAAACAGCATCATCAAGAATACAAATCTGGCCGTTGGCATGCTTGGTCGATAAGGCGGTCCGCAAAGCCAATGACCGGAATTTTTTGGTCAGATGATGCCCATGATCCCGCGGCCGGGGACCAAAAATCACCGCCCCACCGCGAAACTGAGGAGAACGCAAACTCCCCTGGCGGGCCCGTCCCATCCCTTTTTGGCGAAACGGCTTGGCGGTTGTCCCACGAATCTCACTAATGGTCCGGGTTTTGTGAGTCCCGGCCCGACGTTTGGCAAGCTGCCAATGCACCATACGCGCCAGAATATCCGCCCGTTGAGGCAACCCAAAAACCGACTGAGCCAGCTTTACATCCCCGACTTTTTTATTATCAAGATTTTTAACCTCGACCTGCATCAGGATGTCTCACCAGAAGAAGATTCACTCGCCGAAGTGTCATCCTTGCCGGACTGATCCTGACCGGCATCACCCTGACCGGCATCATCTCCAGCAACAGAATGCGCTACCCCGCCGGATCGCACAGCAGCCGGAAACGGCAAATCCTCAGGATGCTTTTTCTTCTGAGCATCGCGAATTTCGATGAAACTGCCTTTTGCTCCCGGCACCCCCCCTTTAAGGAGAATAAGACCCCGCTCAGCATCGGCCACCACCACTTGCAGATTCTGTACAGTGACCCGGGACGAACCCAAATGGCCAGCCATTTTTTTACCCTTAAACACTTTTCCCGGGTCCTGGCACTGACCGGTAGAGCCATGGCTGCGATGCGAAATCGAAACACCATGTGAGGCTCTCAGGCCACCGAAATTATGACGTTTCATCGCCCCGGCAAACCCCTTACCAATCGATACACCCGATACATCAACATATTGGCCCGGCACAAAATGATCAGCCCCAATATCGGCCCCAACATCAAGAAGAGCATCTTCAGAAACCCGGAATTCCCTCAAAATCCGGGTCGGCTCGACTTTTGCTTTGGCAAAATGACCCCGCATCGGACGACCAACATTCTTCACTTTGGCCCGGCCCAGACCCAGCTGTAGAGCCGTATAGCCATCTTTTTCAACCCGGCGCACCGCAACAACCGAACACTGATCCAGTTTCAGAACCGTCACCGGAACCCGTGTGCCATTTTCAGAATAAACACAAGACATCCCGACTTTTTCGGCAATAAGACCGGTGCGCATCGATGACAACGAACCCATCACCGCCCCCTAAAGTTTAATCTCAACATCAACCCCGGCAGCCAGATCCAGCTTCATCAGGGCATCGACTGTTTGCGGGGTCGGGTCAACAATATCCAGCATGCGCTTATGTGTGCGCATCTCAAATTGTTCACGCGATTTTTTATCAATATGTGGTGAGCGCAAAACCGTAAATTTCTCAATACGGGTCGGCAACGGAATCGGACCACGCACCGCCGCACCGGTACGTTTGGCGGTATTGAGAATCTCCAGGGCAGATTGATCAAGAACCCGATGATCATACGCCTTGAGACGAATGCGAATATTTTGACTTTCCATAGTGATGACTTTCCCGCAAGCAGGCTGTGTTCTTTTTGTGACTTGATACTCTTTGTGACCTGATGCTCTTTGTGACTTGATACTCTTTGTGACTCGATGCTCTTTGTGACTTGATACTCTTTGTGACTCGATGCTCTTTGTTACCTGATGTTCTTTATGATCCGGTGTTCTTTATGATCCGGTGTTCTTTATGATTGATACTCTTTGATTATTGATGGTCATTATTGATGGTGATGATTGATGATGTGAACTATTCGATGATCTCAGCAACCACGCCAGCCCCGACCGTGCGACCACCCTCACGGATCGCAAAACGCAAACCCTTATCCATCGCAATCGGCGTAATCAACTCCACATCCATCGCTATGTTATCACCCGGCATCACCATCTCCGTACCCGAAGGCAACTCAACATGTCCCGTCACATCCGTCGTGCGAAAATAAAACTGAGGACGATAATTCGTAAAAAACGGCGTATGACGACCCCCCTCATCTTTCGTCAATATATACGCCTCCGCCTTAAACTTACGATGCGGCGTAATCGAACCAGGCGCGGACAATACCTGACCGCGCTCCACATCCTCACGCTTCGTCCCTCTCAATAACGCACCAATATTATCCCCAGCTTCACCACGATCCAACAATTTACGAAACATCTCAACACCCGTACAAACCGTCTTACTCGTCTCACGAATCCCAACAATCTCTATCTCATCATTCACATTCAAAACACCCTGCTCAACGCGACCCGTCACAACCGTACCACGACCCGATATCGAAAAAACATCCTCAATCGGCATCAAAAACGGCTGATCCACAGGACGATCAGGCTGCGGAATATACGAATCAACCGCTTCCATCAATGATAAAATAGATTCCTTGCCCTGTGATGCATCACCACCCTCAATCGCCGCCAATGCAGAACCCTTCACAATCGGTATCTCATCGCCCGCAAAATCATAAGACGATAACAACTCCCTCACCTCCAGCTCCACCAACTCCAGCAACTCATCATCATCAACCTGATCAACCTTGTTCAGATACACAACCATCGCCGGAACACCAACCTGACGCGCCAGCAAAATATGCTCACGCGTCTGCGGCATCGGACCATCGGCCGCAGAAACAACCAATATCGCTCCATCCATCTGCGCCGCTCCCGTAATCATGTTCTTCACATAATCCGCATGACCAGGACAGTCCACATGCGCATAATGACGATTCTCCGTCTCATATTCAACATGCGCCGTCGATATCGTAATACCACGCGCTTTCTCCTCAGGCGCATTGTCAATCTGGTCATACGCCAAAACTTCCGCACCACCAGCTTCCGATAAAACCTTCGTAATCGCCGCTGTTAACGTCGTCTTACCATGATCAACATGACCAATCGTACCAATGTTGCAATGCGGCTTGCGACGCTCAAACTTCTCTTTCGACATCTCTTGATACCCTTCTTTATACCATCAAAAATGATCCACACAAAATAAACCAAAATCTAGCCCAAATCTAACCCATCAGCTTCTCACGAACTTCCTCAGAAACCTGACGGGGAACCTGGGCATAATGATCAAAATGCATGCTATAGGTGGCCCGTCCCTGGCTCATTGAGCGCAACGTGTTGACATAACCAAACATTGTCGCAAGCGGCACCATCGCATTGATAACCTGGGCATTCCCCCGTGGCTCCATACCCGAAACATTGCCACGGCGGGAATTCAAATCACCCATAATGTCACCCATATAATCTTCGGGTGTCACAACCTCAACCTGCATCATCGGTTCCAGCAAAACCGGTCCCGCCCGCCCCACTGCATCACGAAAAGCAGCCCGGGCAGCAATTTCAAAAGCCAAAACACTCGAATCAACATCATGAAAGGCCCCGTCTTTCAGGACACATTTAAAGTCAATCACCGGAAACCCGGCCAAAATACCGGTTTCAAGAGACGCGCGAATCCCTTTCTCCACCCCGGGAATATATTCCTTAGGCACCCGCCCCCCAACAACAACACTCTCAAACGCAAAACCCTCTCCCGGTTCCAATGGCTCAAAATCCATAATCACCCGGGCAAACTGACCCGAACCACCGGTTTGCTTTTTATGAGTATAATCGACTTCAGCAACCTTGGTAATGGTCTCACGATACGCTACCTGCGGGGCACCGACACTCGCCTCTACTTTGAACTCACGTTTCATGCGATCAACCAGAATATCAAGATGCAGCTCACCCATGCCCTTGATAACGGTCTGTCCACTTTCTTCATCACTGGCAACCTGGAATGAGGGATCTTCAGCCGCCAGTCTTTGCAGAGCAACCCCCATTTTTTCCTGATCAGCCTTGGTCTTGGGTTCAACCGCAACCTCAATCACCGGATCAGGAAATTCCATCCGCTCCAGAACAACCGCATCCGAAGACGAACATAATGTATCGCCAGTCACAGTACTCTTAAGACCAGCCAGGGCCACGATATCACCAGCCCGGGCCTCTTTGAGATCTTCACGGGAATTGGCATGCATCTGCAAAATACGACCAACCCGCTCCTTCCGGTCCTTGACCGAATTGAGCGTACTGTCACCCTGGGAAACCGCCCCTGAATATACCCGGACATAAGTCAGAGAACCCACATAAGGATCCGTCATCACTTTGAACGCCAAAGCAGAAAACGGCTCATCATCGTCACTCTTACGGGTGATTTCCTGATCCCCGCCCTGCCTGACGCCTTTGATCGGCGGTACATCGATCGGTGAGGGCAAATAATCAATCACCGCATCAAGCAACGGCTGAACACCCTTATTCTTAAAAGCACTCCCGCAAAGAACCGGAACAAAAACCCCGTTGAGAGTCCCCTTGCGGATACAGGCAACCAAAGCGTCAAAATCCGGCTCCTTACCGTCAAGGTAGCTTTCCATAACAGCATCATCGCATTCAACCGCCGCCTCAATCATTTTTTCACGATAATCAGCCGCCTTTGCCTGTAAATCAGCCGGAATGTCAGTCTCATCAAATTTGGCACCCAGCTCTTCATCTTTCCAGATCAATGCCTTCATTTTCAATAAGTCAATCACACCGGAAAAATCAGCTTCACTCCCAATAGGGAGCTGAGTCACCAGAGGATGCGCCCCCAGACGATCAAGGATCATATCCACACAGCGATCATAATCAGCCCCGGTACGATCCATCTTATTGACAAAACAAATCCGTGGGACACCGTATTTATCGGCCTGCCGCCACACCGTCTCCGATTGCGGCTCAACGCCGGCAACCGAATCAAACACGCAAACCGCCCCATCCAGAACCCGCAAAGAACGCTCAACCTCAATCGTGAAATCAACATGCCCGGGCGTATCAATAATATTGATGCGCTTATTTTTCCAAAAACAGGTTGTTGCCGCCGAGGTAATGGTGATTCCCCGCTCCTGCTCCTGAGCCATCCAGTCCATGGTCGCAGCACCATCATGGACCTCACCAATTTTATGGGACACACCTGTATAATAAAGGACCCGCTCGGTAGTCGTGGTCTTGCCGGCATCAATATGAGCCATGATGCCAATATTCCGGTATTCACCGATGGGAGTTTCGCGAGACATGGAACCGTACCTTTACCAGCGGTAATGGGAAAAGGCACGGTTGGCTTCCGCCATACGGTGAGCATCTTCCCGCTTTTTAATGGCACCACCGCGATTCTCAGCAGCATCAGAAAATTCATTGCATAAACGATCAATCATCGTGCGCTCAGAACGGCCCCGGGCACTGTTGATCAGCCAGCGAATGGCCAAAGCCTGAGCACGGCCCGGACGCACCTCTACCGGAACCTGATAGGTAGCACCCCCGACCCGGCGAGACCTTACCTCAATGCCCGGACGCACATTATCCAAAGCCTGATGAAAAACCTTCAGCGGTTCGGGTCCACTGCGTTGCTCAATCTTATCAAAAGCACCGTAAAAAATACGCTCAGCCGTCGACCGCTTCCCCCGCGACATCATACAGTTGATGAATTTAGCCACGATCTTATCGTGGTATTTAGCATCAGGAAGAACTTCGCGCTTTTCGGCAGCGTGACGACGGGACATGGATAAAAAACCTGATTATTGTTGGGGTTTAACGTATAATGACCGAAAATATAATGACCAGAAATACCGGCTTATTTAGGACGTTTGGCACCATATTTGGAGCGTCGCTGGCGGCGGTCTTTCACACCTTCGGTATCCAAAACACCCCGCAAAATATGATAACGAACCCCAGGTAAATCCTTCACACGCCCACCACGCAGCAAAACCACTGAATGTTCCTGGATATTGTGACCCTCCCCGGGGATATAGCTGGTGACCTCAAACCCATTGGTTAAACGTACCCGCGCCACCTTACGCAAGGCTGAATTGGGCTTCTTTGGAGTCGTCGTGTAAACACGGGTACAAACCCCCCGTTTCTGAGGACAACTTTCCAAAGCAGGAACTTTGTTCCGCTTAACCGCTGACCGGCGAGGCTTGCGGATCAGTTGATTGATTGTCGGCATTGTCGCCGCATCCTTCCTTAAAAAATCAAATTCTTTTCAAAATCCAAAACTCAAAAACACCCCGTCAACCAATTATTCGGCCGGCCGAATGACGACAACCGAATGACCATAACCGAATGATCACAACAAAAGGCCGCATTTTCGAGTCTGCACAGATTTTTGAAGTCTATACGAGACAGCCTTCTTTCTAAAACAAACATCTCCCTAAAACAAACATCTCCGGCTACAGATGTTTTTCTGTTCTTCTTTCTGTTCTTCTGTTTTTCCGTTCTTCTGTTCTTCAGGTCCATTCATTTCTGTTCTTCAGGTCCATACAAACTTCAGATCCACACAGACTTCAGGTCCGTACAAGTAAAAGGAAAAGCCACCCCCTCACCCAAGGTCGGCGCATCCTATTCAGGCGGTGTCATTGCGTCAACCAGGAAAATCATGATTGTTTCTAACTACGGCCCCGCATCGCGTTCAAAGACCCTGATTGCTCTTTTCCGGCCAGCCCCTCAACCGTCTTAACCTGCCTCCTCGGCAACCACTGTATCCTCAAGGTCGATGGCGGATTGTTTCTCAATCTCCAGACGACGCTCACGCTCAGATTGCAACTCCTGATCACGCTGGGCAGCTAAAGACCGGAATTTTTTCACCACATTGCCGGTCCCAGCCGGAATCAACCGGCCAACAATGACATTTTCTTTCAATCCTTCCAGACGATCAACACGACCAGACACCGCTGCCTCGGTGAGGACACGGGTCGTCTCCTGGAAAGAAGCCGCGGAAATAAAGCTCCCGGTTTGCAAAGATGCCTTGGTAATTCCCAGCAATACCGGCTTGCTGACAGCCGGCTTGATCCCATCGCCTTGGGCCTGTGCATTGATGCGATCGAGTTCCCCTTTTTCGACTTGTTCTCCCAGTAAAAACGTCGTCTCACCCGGATCAGTGATTTCGACTTTTTGCATCATCTGACGCACAATAACCTCAATATGCTTATCATTGATCTTAACACCCTGAAGACGATAAACATCCTGAACCTCATTGACCAGGTAACGCGCCAAAGCCTCAACACCAAGGACATCGAGAATATCATGAGGAACCGGGCTGCCATCCATCAGCGTATCGCCCTTCTCTACATAATCACCCTCCTGGACACTCAGATGCTTGCCTTTGGGCAGCATATATTCAGCCCGTTCACCATCTTCAGAAACCACCGCAACCCGGCGTTTCATTTTATAGTCCTTGCCAAATTCGACACGGCCGGCAATCTCTGAAATGTATTTATGGTCTTTGGGTTTACGGGCCTCAAACAATTCAGCCACCCGTGGTAAACCACCGGTAATATCACGGGTCTTAGAGGATTCCTTAGGAATGCGCGCCAGAACATCGCCTGCTTTGACCCGATCACCATGATGAACGCTGAGGATCGAATCAACAGAAAGGAAATAACGTGCCTCAGTGCCGTCCTCCAGGGTAACCACCTGGTCCTTCTCATCACGCAAAGTAACCCTCGGCTTGAACTCAGCATCCTGAGCCTGCTGCTTCCAGTCCACCACCACTTTATTGGTGATGCCGGTGGTCTCATCCATCACATCACGCAACGAGACCCCGTCAATCAGATCAACAAAATTGGCAACCCCTTCCTTTTCAGTAATCACCGGTAATGTATAAGGATCCCATTGGGATAATGTGTCACCCTTTTTGACCTTTGCCCCGTCTTTAACCAGCAATTTAGCCCCGTAAGGCAACCGATGAGAAACCCGTTCCCGCTTACTCCCCTTGATGACAAGCTGGGTATTCCGGCCCATAACGATCTGAACACCTTTGGAATCAGTCACCAGATTTTTATTAACAATCTCTACCTGACCACTGAACTTTGATTCAACGCTGGATTGCTCACTCCCACGTTGAGCCGCCCCACCGATATGGAATGTCCGCATGGTCAGCTGGGTCCCCGGCTCACCGATCGACTGAGCCGCAATAACCCCCACCGCTTCACCCATATTGACCGGAGTCCCCCGGGCCAGATCCCGGCCATAGCATCGGGCACAAATACCGTTTTTTGACCGGCAGGTAAGAGCCGAGCGGATGACAACCGATTCAACCCGGGCTTCTTCGACAGCCGGCAGATGATCTTCGGTGATCAATGTTCCCACAGGAATGAGAACATCACCACTTTCAGGGTCAACAACATCAGCAGCAGCCGTCCGCCCCAGGATACGTTCGGAAAGAGAATCAACCACCTCCCCACTCTCAACAACAGCAGAAACCGTCAACCCCTCCTGGCTGCCACACTCTTCTTCAATGATAATGCAATCCTGAGCAACATCGACCAATCGACGGGTCAGATAACCAGAATTAGCCGTCTTTAGAGCCGTATCAGCCAGACCCTTACGCGCCCCGTGAGTCGAGTTGAAATATTCAAGAACCGATAATCCTTCCTTAAAATTGGAAATAATCGGCGTTTCAATAATCTCACCAGATGGCTTGGCCATTAAACCACGCATACCGGCCAGCTGCTTGATCTGTGCTGCTGAACCACGGGCACCAGAATGAGCCATCATAAATACTGAATTAAGCTGATCACTGTCATCGTCCTCAGAAGGCGACATCACCGCCATCATTTCATCAGCAACTTTGTCCGTGCATCGTGACCATGCATCCACCACTTTATTATATTTTTCACCCTGGGTGATCAGGCCATCGAGATATTGTTGCTCAAAACCCTTGACCTGTTGGCGGGTTTCCTCGGTAAGAGCCGTCTTGGTTTCCGGAATAACCAAATCATCCTTGCCAAAAGATAACCCGGCCTTACATGCCTCCCGAAAGCCAATATTCATCAGGCGATCAGCGAAAATACAGGTCTCTTTCTGACCACAATAGCGATACACATCATCAATCGCCGCACTGACTTCCTTCTTGGTCAGGAGTTTATTCACAGTCGAAAACGGCACCTTGGAATGGCGGGGCAAAATCTCAGCAATCATCATCCGGCCTGGTGTTGTCTCCACCCGCTCGGTTGTGAGAGCCCCCTCAGCATCCACCGATTCAATACGGGCCAGAATTTTACTATGTAAGGAGACCACCCCCTGATCAAGAGCCTGCTGAATTTCACCGGTATCAGCAAAAGCCATCCCCTCACCAGGAGCCCCCGACCGCACCATGCTGAGATAATACAAGCCAAGAACAATGTCCTGCGAAGGAACAATGATCGGCTTGCCATTGGCCGGCGAAAGAATGTTATTGGTCGACATCATCAAGACCCGCGCCTCAAGCTGAGCCTCCAATGAAAGCGGCACATGAACAGCCATTTGGTCGCCATCAAAATCAGCATTAAAGGCAGCGCATACCAACGGATGCAGCTGAATGGCTTTGCCCTCAATCAAAACCGGCTCAAAGGCCTGAATACCCAGACGATGCAATGTCGGCGCACGGTTGAGAAGAACCGGATGCTCACGGATGACCTGGTCCAGAATATCCCAAACCTCGGGACGCTCTTTCTCAACCATTTTCTTGGCCGCTTTAATAGTGGTCGCCATGCCATAATGTTCAAGCCGCGAATAAACCAACGGCTTAAACAATTCCAAAGCCATTTTTTTAGGCAAGCCGCATTGATGGAGTTTCAACTCCGGCCCCACCACAATCACCGAACGACCCGAATAATCAACCCGCTTACCCAACAGATTTTGGCGGAAACGGCCCTGCTTACCTTTGAGCATATCGGAAAGAGACTTCAAAGGACGCTTGTTGCCCCCGGTGATAACCCGGCCCCGACGTCCGTTGTCGAATAATGCATCCACCGATTCCTGCAACATCCGTTTCTCATTGCGGACAATAATATCAGGAGCCCGCAATTCAACCAGCCGACGCAACCGATTGTTGCGGTTAATCACCCGGCGATACAGATCATTCAGATCAGAGGTCGCAAACCGACCCCCATCCAGAGGCACCAAAGGACGCAATTCGGGAGGAATAACCGGGACAACATCCAAAATCATCCATTCCGGGCGCACGCCGGATTCCAAAAAAGCCTCAATCAATTTGAGTCGCTTAACCAGCTTCTTACGCTTGGTTTCGCTATTGGTCTCCTTTAGCTCCTCACGGATTTGTTCCCGGCTGATTTCAAGATCAATATTCTCAAGCATAAATTGAATGGCTTCGGCCCCGATCATCGCCTTAAACGTATCGGCACCATATTGCTCAACTGCTTCCAGATATTCTTCTTCATTGAACAGCTGGCCCATTTCAAGCGGAGTCAAACCGGGCTCCGTCACGGTATAATTCTCAAAATACAAAACCCGCTCAAGACTGCGTAACGTCATATCAAGCAACAAGCCAATCCGGCTGGGCAGTGATTTTAAGAACCAGATATGAGCCACCGGCGCAGCCAGCTCAATATGCCCCATACGCTCACGCCGTACTTTGGTTAATGTTACCTCAACCCCGCATTTCTCACAGGTAATGCCTTTATGCTTCATACGCTTGTACTTTCCGCACAAGCATTCATAATCTTTAACCGGACCAAAAATGCGGGCGCAAAAGAGCCCACTGCGTTCCGGCTTAAATGTCCGGTAGTTAATGGTTTCCGGCTTTTTGATTTCGCCATGCGACCAGGAACGAATCCGCTCCGGACTGGCAATAGAAATGCGGATCTGATCAAAATTTTCAGGGCTCTTGCGGCCCATAAACCGCATCAATTCGTTCATTTGGCTCTCCTTATATGCGCCATAATAAGCGACTCAGACAGAACGGTTACGCAGATCAACACTCAGACCCAATGCCCGCAATTCCATGACCAGGACATTGAAAGATTCCGGAATACCGGCTTCAAAATTATCATCACCCCGGACAATGGTTTCATACACTTTGGTCCGGCCTGAAACATCATCCGATTTGACTGTCAGCATTTCCTGTAATGTATAGGCAGCCCCGTAAGCCTCCAGGGCCCAGACTTCCATTTCTCCGAATCGCTGCCCCCCAAACTGGGCTTTTCCCCCTAAAGGCTGCTGAGTAACCAGGCTGTAAGGGCCAATCGAACGGGCATGAATTTTATCATCCACCAGATGATGGAGCTTCATCATATAAATATAGCCCACCGTCACCTTGCGGGCAAAAGGCTCCCCGGTCTGGCCGTTAATCAACTGGACCTGCCCCGAAGACTCAAGACCAGCCTTGCCTAAATATTCGACAATATCAACATCATGCGCCCCATCAAAAACCGGCGTGGCAAAACGTATCCCATGCGTGGTATTGGTCGCCAGCTCAGTCAGTTCATGTTCCGAAAGATCCGCGATATTTTCCTCATAAGAACCAGAACCGTATATTTGTTTGAGTTTTTGACGCAATTTACCAGAATCAGCAACACCACGCTGAACCTGGTCAAGCATATCGCCAACCTGACGCCCCAGACCATGGGCCGCCCAGCCCAGATGAGTCTCCAAAATCTGCCCGACATTCATCCGGGAAGGAACACCCAGCGGATTGAGAACGATATCAACCGGTGTCCCATTCTCGGTATGGGGCATGTCTTCAATCGGTACGATCTTAGACACAACGCCTTTATTTCCATGACGGCCAGCCATTTTATCACCGGGCTGAATCTTGCGTTTCACCGCAACAAAAATTTTCACCGTCTTCATCACGCCGGGTGCTAATTCATCGCCGGCCTGGAGCTTTTCAATCTTATTATCAAAACGACCTTCAAGATCAGCAATACTGTCCTTAAAACGCCGACGTAACCCCTCAATCTCGGCCATCGTCTTTTCATTTTTGACATCGATCCCGGACCACAGACCAGGCGCAATATCATCCAGAACTTTTTCGCTCAGTTTCTGACCGCTTTTCAATGGTTCAGGAGCAACCACAACGGTTTGATGACGCAGTAAGGCTTTGAGACGTGTATTGAAATCACGTTGCAAAATACCGCGCTCATCATCCCGATCCTTGGCCAGACGCTCAATTTCCAGACGTTCATTGGATAAAGCGCGCTCATCTTTATCAATACCACGGCGCGAAAAAACCCGCACTTCAACCACTGTACCAGTCACACCAGGCGGCACCCGCAAACTGGTATCACGCACATCAGAGGCTTTTTCACCAAAAATCGCCCGCAACAATTTTTCTTCAGGAGTCATCGGTGATTCACCCTTAGGCGTCACCTTACCGACCAGAATATCCCCGGCATGAACCTCGGCACCGATATGGATAATTCCGGTCTCATCCAGGTTGCACAGGGATTCCTCACCAACATTGGGAATATCCCGGGTCACTTCCTCCTGGCCCAGCTTGGTATCCCGCGCCATGACCTCAAATTCCTCAATATGAATTGAGGTAAAGACATCATCACGCACAATACGTTCTGAAAGCAGGATCGAATCCTCAAAATTATAGCCATTCCAGGGCATAAAAGCGACCAGCACATTGCGGCCCAGAGCCAGCTCACCCAGATGGGTTGAGGGACCATCGGCGATAATATCACCCGCCATGACGGTCTCCCCTTTCTTAACCAGAGGACGCTGGGTAATGCTGGTATTCTGATTGGAACACTGGAATTTAGAAAGATTATAAATATCAACCCCGGATTGGGAATCAGCAGCCGCCTCAGTGATACGAACAACAATCCGGGTCGCATCCACCTGGTCAACCACACCATCATGGCGGGCCGTAATCGTGACCCCGGAATCACGGGCCACCACCTCTTCCATACCGGTACCAACCAGCGGTGCCTCACTGCGAACCAGAGGAACCGCCTGGCGCATCATGTTAGAACCCATTAAAGCCCGGTTCGCATCATCATTTTCCAGAAACGGAATAAGCGAGGCAGCCACCGAGACCAACTGTTTGGGCGATACGTCAATATAGTCGATCAATTCAGGGGGAATCAGGACAAAATCGCCCCCTTTACGGCAGGAAACCAAATCTTCGGTAAACCGGCCTTTGGCATCCAGAGCAGCATTGGCCTGGGCAATAGAATAACGACCTTCTTCAATCGCTGAGAGATATTCAACCTGTTCAGCAACCCTGCCTTTTTCGACCTTACGATACGGAGTCTCAATGAACCCATATTTATTGACCCGGGCATAGGTCGCCAATGAATTGATCAGACCAATATTCGGACCCTCAGGAGTCTCAATCGGGCAGATACGCCCATAATGAGTCGTATGGACATCACGTACTTCAAACCCGGCACGCTCCCGGGTTAATCCACCCGGACCCAAAGCCGAAAGACGCCGCTTATGGGTAATCTCGGAGAGCGGGTTGGTCTGATCCATGAATTGAGAAAGCTGGCTGGATCCGAAAAATTCCCGCACCGCGGCAGCAGCCGGCTTGGCATTGATCAAATCATGGGGCATCACCGTGTCGATATCCACCGAACTCATCCGCTCACGGGTTGCTCGCTCCATACGCAACAAGCCGATGCGATATTGATTCTCCATCAATTCGCCCACACCCCGCACCCGGCGGTTGCCAAGATGATCAATATCATCAATCTCACCCCGGCCATCCCTCAGATCAACCAGAGCACGAACAATTTCCAGAATATCTTCTTTGCGCAACACCCGTACATCGTCATCGCATTCGAGATCAAGACGGGCATTGATTTTAACCCGGCCAACCGCCGAAAGATCATAACGTTCAGGATCAAAAAACAGCGACTTAAACAAAGCCTCAGCGGTTTCTAAAGTCGGTGGTTCGCCGGGGCGCATCACCCGGTAAATATCAATCAATGCGGCCTCACGGCTGTCATTCTTGGCAACCGCCAGAGTATTTCGAATATAAGGACCAACACGAACATGATCGATATCAAGAATACAGATTGCATCAAGACCCAGCTGGTCAACTTCCTTCAAAGACTCCTCAGTCACTTCGTCACCCGCCTCAATCACAATAACCCCATCTTCCGGGTTAATGATATCCTGGGAAAAGAAGCTGCCCAGCAACTGTTCGCTGCGGGTACGCACGGCCTTCAAACCACCCTGAGCAAGCTGATTGAGGACCCGTTTGGTCATCTTAGCACCAGCCTCGGCAACAACCTCACCGCTATCGGCATCCACCAGATCAGCGGGTAATTTCAGACCCTGCATCCGTTCGGGAACAAAATCCAGCCGCCAGTGATCCCCATCCCGGCGGTATGTCAACTGGTCATAAAATAAATCAAGGATGTCTTCCTTGCTCATGCCGTCGACCTCATCGGCCGCCAATACCCGTCCCTCGCGGGCGGCCTCAGCCCGACGCTTTTCAGTCTCAGCGTTATCCAGAGCCATCAACAATGTCGTAACCGGCAGCTTGCGCCGACGATCAATCCGGACATAAAGCAAATCTTTGGCATCAAACTCAAAATCAAGCCAGGAACCGCGATAGGGAATCACCCGGGCAGCAAAAAGATATTTCCCCGATGCGTGGGTTTTGCCTTTATCATGATCAAAGAAAACCCCCGGAGAGCGATGCATCTGCGAAACCACGACCCGGGTCGTACCGTTGATGATGAATGTGCCCTTATCGGTCATCAACGGCATATCCCCCATATAGACATCCTGCTCCTTGATGCCACGAATGGATCGACTGCCGGTTTCTTCATCAATATCCCACACCACAAGACGCAACGTCACCCGCAACAAAGCCGCATACGTCATGCCGCGCTGTTGGCATTCTTCAACGTCATATTTAGGGGGTTCCAGGTCATATCTGACGAATTCCAACTCAGCCCGCTCAGAAAAATCCCGAATCGGAAAAACAGACCGGAAAACCGCTTGCAATCCAGCCTCAACCCGCTGCTGTGACGAGGTGTCACCTTGCAAGAACAAATCATAGGAATGCCGTTGAACTTCGATCAAATTCGGCATCGGCGCAACTTCCGGAATGCGTCCAAAGCTCTTACGCACACGCTTGCGTCCCATCAGGGATGTAGCCATTTTTTTGTCCCGTTTGTTTAGTCAGCTTTACGATTTTTCCGGGGGCAGCAACCCAGGCATATGGCAAAAACCATCTGCGATACAGCCCGCCAGAGACCAAAGAAAAAAAGAATCAGAAACGACCGGTGCACCCGTATCGCCCCGGTTGGCTGTTTTATTTCAGCTCAACCGTGGCTCCGGCCTCTTCGAGCTTCTTCTTCAATTCTTCGGCGGCATCCTTCGTCAGCCCTTCCTTGACCGGTTTGGGGGCTCCTTCAACCAAGTCTTTGGCTTCTTTGAGACCCAGACCGGTTATTGTCCGGACTTCCTTAATGACATTGATTTTCTTGTCACCTGCTGCAGCCAGAATAACCGAAAATTCGCTCTGTTCGCTGGCCGCATCACCTCCATCAGCACCACCACCAGGAGCCGCCGCCACCGCAACCGGAGCCGCAGCAGCAGAAACACCCCATTTTTCTTCCAGCAGCTTACTTAAATCAGCCGCCTCTATGACCGTCAGCTCCGATAACTGATCAGCAATTTTTTCAATATCAGCCATGTTATATCCTTTCCTTGGCTTAAATCTCTTCCTGGTCCCAAACGCGAATAATAGTGCCCTTTAAGCAGCTTTTTCCTGATCCGGACGCATGGATAAAAGGCGCGCCAGCTGGCTCCCGGGAACATTGATAATGCGGGCAATCTGAGTCGATGGCCCGTTGATCATACCAACGATTTTAGCCCGGGATTCATCAAGTGACGGCAATGCAGCCAGAGCCTTCACTCCATCAACCCCAAGTTTCCGGCCTTCCAAAGACCCACCCACAATTTCCAGCTTCCCCAGTTCTTTCGCCTGAGACACCGCGACTCGCGCCGCCGCAACCGGATCCTGAGAATACGCAACCGCCGTGGGACCCTTGAGCAAAGCACCAAGAGTCTCATAAGCCGTGCCCTCAAGAGCAATATGAGCGAGCCGGTTTTTAACGACCCGAAAACACGCTCCTTCTTCACGCATTTTGCCACGCAGAGCCGTCGTTTCGGACATGTTCAGCCCGTCATGACGCACCACCACCACCGAAATGCTTGATTGAAAAATCGTACGCAACTCAGATACGAGGCTGACTTTCTTTGAGCGGTCCAATGATTTTCTCCAATTCGCGTTCCAACCAACACCAGGCCAGGAACTGCCCCGGCCTGATCCTTAAAAAAACACCCGGAATACTCCAGGCATTGCCTGCCCCGGAACTACGAATCATCCCCACTCATCAGCAGAGAAAACCGAACTCCGTCTACGTCGGCGGCACCAGCCATTAAGTACCCGCATATCGGGTACACCCACGGTCTCAGACAGGTCAGCAGATATTCATGCCATCAGAACAATCACAATGGCACTCATACCGGCCTCCCCTGGTAGCGGCCTCACACAAACCGGTACCACGGATCTTTTACGCAAGCAGCCGCACTCAATCAAGCGCGCTCAGGCTTGCCACATCCAGTTTTATTCCCGGCCCCATCGTCGAACTCATCGCCGCCCGCTTAAGATAGGTTCCCTTCGCCCCCAATGGTTTGGCTTTAAGCAAGGCATCAACAAAAGCCCTGATATTGCCAACCAACGCATCTTCCTCAAAACTCGCCCTGCCAATCCCGGCATGAACCAGGCCAGCTTTTTCGGCCCGGAATTCAACCTGACCCGCTTTAGCAGCCGCAACAGCCGCCTGAATATCCATCGTCACTGTACCCAATTTGGGGTTGGGCATGAGACCACGCGGACCGAGAATTTTCCCCAGCTTACCAACAACAGCCATCATATCCGGGGTCGCGATACAGCGATCAAAGGCGATATCACCTTTTTCAACCGCCTTGGCCAAATCATCACTGCCAACCACATCAGCACCAGCAGAGGTTGCTTCCCTGGCTTTATCCCCTTTGGCAAAAACACCCACACGCACCGATTTTCCCGACCCATGCGGCAACTGTACCATACCACGCACATTCTGGTCAGCCTGGCGCACATCAACACCAAGATTAACCGCAATCTCAATCGTTTCATCGAATCGAGCGGTGGCATTTTTCTTCACCAGCTTAACCGCATCTTCCAAAGTCTGGAGATGATCTGTCGGGGTGTTTTCACGCGCGGCGCGCAAACGTTTACCAATCGCCATCTTCCTACTCCCGAACCTGTAAGCCCATCGAACGCGCCGAACCAGCGATAATACGCGCAGCTGATTCAACATCATGTGCGTTTAAATCAGCCATTTTTTTCTCGGCAATCTCACGCAGCTGCTTCATGTCAACCACACCCGAGACATCCCGCCCGGGAGTCGCCCCCCCTTTGTTGAGTTTGGCGGCCTTCTTGAGGAAATAAGAGGCTGGCGGTGACTTGGTTTCAAACGTAAAGCTCTTATCGGAAAACACGGTGATCACCACCGGTACCGGCATCCCCGCATCCATATCCTGAGTCCTGGCATTAAACGCCTTGCAGAATTCCATGATATTCACACCGCGCTGGCCCAGTGCCGGACCCACCGGCGGGGATGGGTTGGCCTGACCAGCCGGAATCTGTAATTTCAAATATCCTTCAATTTTTTTGGCCATAATTTTTTCAGCTTTTCTCTGTTTTTTATTTAATTTATTCTTTTTTATTTAATGTCTTCAATCTTTGTCTGTTTTTTATTTAATTTTTTTCTGTTTTTATTAGTCTTTATCTGTTTTTTTAGTCTTTGTCTGTTTCTTTAATTTTTTTCTTTTTCTTTAATCTTTATTTGTTTCTTCAATCTTCGACCGTTTCTTTAATTTTTTCAGTTTTCCCCGGTTGCTTCAATTTTTATCTGTTTCTTTAATTTTTCTCAGTCTTTCCCGGTTTTTTCAAATTCTCTTCAGATATTCTCTTATTCTCTCTTCGCGGTCATTTTTTATCGTCATTGATGGTCATAATGACCTGTATTCTAACGCCATGGCACTCACACTTTTTCGACTTGCGCATATTCCAGCTCAA
This sequence comes from Alphaproteobacteria bacterium, assembly GCA_965199175.1. Lineage (GTDB taxonomy): Bacteria > Pseudomonadota > Alphaproteobacteria. The sequence continues at coordinate 376,961 of OZ240684.1, read as the reverse complement.
CCGGTGTTGCCCGTCCAAAAATCGAGACCGCCACTTTTAAGCGCGCTTTATCTTCATCCACCTCTTCAACCAGGCCGTTAAAAGACGTAAAAGGTCCATCACAAACCCGGACCTGTTCCCCCACTTCGAAAGTAACCACCGGTTTGGGACGCGAGACCCCCTCCTCAACCTGATGCAGAATGCGCTGAACCTCATCTTCAGAAACCGGCATCGCCCCACCGTGAACACCACCTAGAAACCCGCTCACTTTCGGTGTGTTTTTAACCAAATGCCATGCCTGATCTTCCATCACCATTTTTAACAAAATATAACCGGGGAAAAGTTTACGCTCAGCACTCGATTTAGCACCCCGGTGCATCTGGACCACTGTTTCGGTCGGAACCAAAATTTCCTCAAAATTTTCTGACAACCCTTTTTGCCGGGCCTGTTCCTTAATCGATTCGGCAACTTTCTTTTCAAACCCCGAATATACGTGGAGAACATACCAATGTGGCGACTCCATGACCAATTATTCCCCAAACCCAAGCAAAGAACGAATACCAAAAGAAACCACCTGGTCAACCAAAAGAAAAAAAATTGACGCCAAAAAAACGAAAATGAATACCATCAAAGTCGTCAACGCGACCTCTTTCTTAAGCGGCCATGTCACTTTCAAAGCCTCCTGGCGCACCTCACGCACGAACTGAGCTGGATTGATCTTAGACATACCCTTTTCCACCCGTCACAAAAATTCCGGCAGCATAATACACCACCACAAAAACAGATCTTGGTCCTGTTATTCTGTTCACCTGAGTTACTTTCTCAAGAACTCTTATCTCTCTGAAAACTCTTATCTCTTTAAGAATTGCTACGCTTTAAGAACCATCACCTTAAATTATCAAGAATCATCAAAAATTATCACTTATAAGAACTGGCAGGAGCGATAGGAATCGAACCTACAACCCCCGGTTTTGGAGACCGGTGCTCTACCAATTGAGCTACGCTCCTTCAACAATCACCACCAATTTTTATTCTCCTGACCTTCCATACGCATACATGCTCCGATGAGAATATGGCAAACACCCATTGAGCAACAAGGCGGCTGCCCCCTGTCGATCTCCTTTGATCTCACATAAATGATACTCTTTGTGACTCGATGCTCTTTGTTACCTGATGTTCTTTATGATCCGGTGTTCTTTATGATCCGGTGTTCTTTATGATTGATACTCTTTGATTATTGATGGTCATTATTGATGGTGATGATTGATGATGTGAACTATTCGATGATCTCAGCAACCACGCCAGCCCCGACCGTGCGACCACCCTCACGGATCGCAAAACGCAAACCCTTATCCATCGCAATCGGCGTAATCAACTCCACATCCATCGCTATGTTATCACCCGGCATCACCATCTCCGTACCCGAAGGCAACTCAACATGTCCCGTCACATCCGTCGTGCGAAAATAAAACTGAGGACGATAATTCGTAAAAAACGGCGTATGACGACCCCCCTCATCTTTCGTCAATATATACGCCTCCGCCTTAAACTTACGATGCGGCGTAATCGAACCAGGCGCGGACAATACCTGACCGCGCTCCACATCCTCACGCTTCGTCCCTCTCAATAACGCACCAATATTATCCCCAGCTTCACCACGATCCAACAATTTACGAAACATCTCAACACCCGTACAAACCGTCTTACTCGTCTCACGAATCCCAACAATCTCTATCTCATCATTCACATTCAAAACACCCTGCTCAACGCGACCCGTCACAACCGTACCACGACCCGATATCGAAAAAACATCCTCAATCGGCATCAAAAACGGCTGATCCACAGGACGATCAGGCTGCGGAATATACGAATCAACCGCTTCCATCAATGATAAAATAGATTCCTTGCCCTGTGATGCATCACCACCCTCAATCGCCGCCAATGCAGAACCCTTCACAATCGGTATCTCATCGCCCGCAAAATCATAAGACGATAACAACTCCCTCACCTCCAGCTCCACCAACTCCAGCAACTCATCATCATCAACCTGATCAACCTTGTTCAGATACACAACCATCGCCGGAACACCAACCTGACGCGCCAGCAAAATATGCTCACGCGTCTGCGGCATCGGACCATCGGCCGCAGAAACAACCAATATCGCTCCATCCATCTGCGCCGCTCCCGTAATCATGTTCTTCACATAATCCGCATGACCAGGACAGTCCACATGCGCATAATGACGATTCTCCGTCTCATATTCAACATGCGCCGTCGATATCGTAATACCACGCGCTTTCTCCTCAGGCGCATTGTCAATCTGGTCATACGCCAAAACTTCCGCACCACCAGCTTCCGATAAAACCTTCGTAATCGCCGCTGTTAACGTCGTCTTACCATGATCAACATGACCAATCGTACCAATGTTGCAATGCGGCTTGCGACGCTCAAACTTCTCTTTCGACATCTCTTGATACCCTTCTTTATACCATCAAAAATGATCCACACAAAATAAACCAAAATCTAGCCCAAATCTAACCCATCAGCTTCTCACGAACTTCCTCAGAAACCTGGAGCGGGCGATGGGAATCGAACCCACGTAACCAGCTTGGAAGGCTGGGGCTTTACCATTAAGCTACGCCCGCCTGGAGTCTCATGCGTTTATGCGTGATTCTCATTGATTTGTTCCTGTACGTATTCCTGTATTTATTACGTATTCCTGTATTTATTTCTGTTATTGATTCCTGTTTATTTTTATTGATTCCTGTTTATTTCCGTTATTGATTTTTATTTGCCGTATTGATTCCTGATTGTTATCTGTTTTTTTAGAATTGTTATCTGTTTTTTTAGAATTGTTATCTGTTTTTCAGATTTTTCTTTTCATATTTTTCCGCAGTTTAAGGATCAATATATTGCTTTAAGAACCAATGTATCACATTTTCTCTAAGATGTTATACTTTAACTTTCCCGGGATTACACGATCCTTCTAAGGGTAGATGTAACGTTACATAAGGGTACCGGTGTGGTTCTGGCATTTGCATCCCCTGTAAATAAGTCTGCGCCCGGTGGTGGTGGGGGTAGGATTCGAACCTACGTAGACTAATGTCGGCAGATTTACAGTCTGCTGCCTTTAACCACTCGGCCACCCCACCGAATCCGTTGGTTGATTTGGCAGAAGAAAGAATGCGAAATATGAGCATCCTGTAGTCGATGTCAACGCCAAACATCAACCCGAACCAAGATTACCCAACCTGATTTTATAAAACTGATATCCGCACGATATCAGGCCGGGTAATTTTCGCTGAAATCAGCACCAGCCATTTACATAAGGTTCACAAAGGCCGAAATTGAATAAAAGATATCTCAGTCAAAGACAATGCCCGCCAGAAAATCATCCAATCCGGTTGCTGTAAACAAAATTGCCGCGCGTAAAACTGTGGCCAAAAACACGTCCCTTTCAGATGATCGCCAGGTCGGGAAAGCAACACCCCCCATCTATCTGTATGGCTGGCATGCGGTGGTTGCCGCTCTCCGCAATCCTCAGCGTGAGAATCTGAGTCTCCTGACAACAGAACAGGGTGCCGATGCTCTCAACACGTATCTCAATAAAAATTCCGATAGCGTATCCGGGAAGCTCCCGCTGAGGGTAACCAAACGGGCAGAGCTGAATCATCTGCTTGGTTCGCAAACAGTCCATCAGGGCATCCTTCTTGAAACCCGCCCGCTCCCCAATCCGGACTGGCAACAGGCCCGCGCCACCTGGAAAAAGCAGCATCGGGCCTGTCTGGTTGTCCTTGATCAGGTAACCGACCCGCATCATGTTGGCTCTGTATTGCGCTCAGCAGCAGTATTCGGAGCTGTGGGTGTCATCATGCAAGACCGTCATTCACCACCAGAAAGCGGCGCTCTGGCTAAGGCTGCTTCCGGGGCTCTGGAAGCAATCCCGCTGTTCCGGGTCGCCAATCTGTCCCGGACCCTTAGTACCTTACAGACCGACGGGTTTTGGTGCATCGGTCTTGACCCTGAAAGTGACCAGGAAATAACCTCAGCTGGCGGATACGAAAAATCAGCCCTGGTCATCGGTGCAGAAGGCCGGGGACTCCGTCGCTTAACGACACTATTTTGTGATCTTCTGGCACGGTTAGCCCCGCAACCCCAAACACCGGAAACCCCCGATAGCCTCAGCGTCTCCACTGCTGCTGCGGTGGCTCTTTATGCGATTCACCGCTCCGGATGAATGATATTGACCACATTTATTTGTGATCATTGCTATTTGTGATCATTGCGCACCGGTTGCCTGAACACCGACTCGCATCACCCGTTTATTACTCATTGTGTAACCAGTCACTTTATAACCAGTCATTATATGACCAGTCCCCCTCCTTGTGAGACAAAACCTCAGAACAAAGCTCACAGCAAAAGTGTTGCGGTTCGGCTGGCTGTTTTTTACGGCGCCCAATTCGCGGTCGTGGGGGTTTATCTGCCATTCTGGCCGGTTTGGCTGGCAAGCCGGGGATTATCCGTAGAGGAAATTGGTCTGTTGGTCGGTATCGGTCTGTGGACCAAGCTGATCACCAATGCCATCGTCACCCGGAATGCTGACCGGCATGGTCCCCGATCTGTGATGATCATCCTCGGATTAGGCAATATTCCGGTCATTGCGGCATTTTGGTTTGTCGAAACCTTCTGGGCCCTGGTTCCCTTAACCATTGTATCTTCAGCATTGTTTTCCGGCAAATTTCCCTTAAGTGAGAGTGTCGCTCTGGCTGTAGCCGATAAACATAATCTCAACTATGGATCATTGCGGCTGTGGGGCTCTCTCTCCTTTATCATCGCGGTGATTGGCGGGGGTGGATGGGTCGATATATCCGGCCCGGACAGCATTTATTGGTCCATCCTTGGTGGCGTGTTGATTCTGGCATGCGTGTGCTTTTTTCTCCCTGAAATCCAGCCTGCGCAAACAACCACCACCAACCCCTTATCACAGGCAATCGCCACACCCGGCCTGGTGCTTTTCATCATCTGTGCCAGCCTCATTCAGGCCAGCCATGCAGCCTATTATGGCTTTGCCACCTTACATTGGCAGGCTGTCGGTTATTCCGAATTCACGATTGGAGCGTTATGGGCCGAAGGGGTGATTGCTGAGATTATTTTATTCGCTTTGGGTGGAACAATACTCCGGCGCATCAAACCATCGGGATTGCTGGGGCTTTCTGCTCTGGCCGGCATCATCCGCTGGAGCGGGCTGGGACTAACCGATCATCTCACTGCTCTGATCATTCTGCAATCTCTCCATGCTCTGACATTTGCCGCCACCCATCTGGCGACCATGCGCTACATCGCTGATCATGCACCCCATGGCACCGTTGCCAGTGCTCAGGGAATCTATTCTTCTCTGGCGATGGGTGCTTTCATGGGAGCATCGACAATCGTTGCCGGTTGGCTTTTTGGCCAGAATGTGGGGATCGCTTTTATGGTCATGGCTGCTTTAGCCGCAACCGGAGGCATCCTCCTGAGTGTCCACCATTATCGCTCCGCAAACAACTCTCAGGAATAACTCCTGAGAATTCCACCGCTGAGAATACAAGATGAAAATAGCAGGAATTGTCCCGAAGACTCCGTTGCGCCCAACATCATCATTGATCATCAGCCGTCCGGGAAGCATCCACACCCACCAGATGTCCATCCCGCCAGGCCCGATAGAAACAATTACGCGCACCGGTATGACACGCTACCCCGGTTTGCTCAATCAGAGCCAATAAAGTGTCCCCGTCACAATCAATCCGTAAATCAACCAGACGCTGGACATGGCCAGAGGTCTCGCCTTTGCGCCAAAGCTGCTGACGCGACCGGGACCAATAATAAAGCCAGCCTTCACGCAAAGTCATCTCGATTGCCTGCCGATTCATCCAGGCCATCATCAGCACCTCACCGGTGTCATGGCTCTGAGCAATCACCGGAACCAGACCATCCGCATTGAATGTCACAGCATCAAAAAACGCATCAAGGGCGGGTTTCATCATCAAAAAACCAGATTATTCAAAAAGACAGAAAAACACAGAGGAAAAAATAAAAATATAGTTCCGGGTCGGCTTTGGGCTTTTTGCTCACTCCAACACTCCCATCTTAACCGGGATAAAGATGCAAGAGAACAAAAAGACCGGCTGTTGCCTGATCATCCGGCTGCTCTGAGCCTTTCATTTTGAAATCCCTGCCTTTGATCAATATGCGCTTTTTGAATACGTAATATGATACTAATGCCTATGCGCCACCCCGGCACCTGAAGGAAGGCGAAGATCATCAACCATTGCCCGTATTTTTTCCGATGGGGGCCGGGTCATCCGGCTCACCGCCAGAGCAACCGCAAAATTCAGCACCATCCCGACCGCACCAATCCCCTCAGGGGAAATTCCAAACAGCCAATGATCGGCAGTGTTATTCTCCGGAGCAATAAATTTGAAAAAGACAATATAGCCAAAGCTGAAAATCAGGCCCGAAAGCATCCCGGCAATCGCCCCTTCCTTATTCATTCTTTTGGAAAAAATCCCCATCAAAATGGCCGGAAACAAAGAGGCTGAAGCCAAACCAAAGGCAAAGGCCACTACCTGAGCAACGAATCCAGGCGGATTGATCCCAAGATACCCGGCACAACCAATCGCTGTTGCGGTGGCCAGACGGGCATAAAAAAGTTCCTGACGGTCATTGATATGAGGCATAAATGTCTTCTTCAAAAGATCATGAGAAACTGCGGTTGAAACAACCAAAAGAAGCCCGGCAGCGGTCGATAACGCTGCGGCCAGACCCCCGGCAGCCACCAAAGCAATCACCCAGCCAGGAAGCTGAGCAATCTCCGGATTGGCCAACACAAAAATATCGCGATCTGCATAGACTTCATTGCTGCCTGGCATCGGCGGATTGTCAAGCAGGCGTTCGCCGCTGGAACCGGTCTGACCATTATAGAGCGGCTTACCGACAAAAGGCGGTCCCGGGCTGTATTGAATCACCCCATCCTGGTTTTTATCCTGCCAGCCAATCAAACCAATCTGTTCCCAGTTTTTGAACCAGTGAGGGACCTCGGCATAAGACGTACCCGAAACCGTATCGACAAAATTCAAACGGGCAAAGGCAGCAACAGCCGGGGCAGTCGTATAAAGTAAGGCAATAAAGATCAGCGCATATCCAGCCGAAAGACGGGCATCAGAGACCTTGGGAACCGTAAAAAAACGGACAATCACATGCGGCAGACCAGCGGTCCCGGCCATCAGAGCCAGGGTAATGGCAAAAACATCAATGGTCGCCCGTGTTCCTTCGGTATAGGGTCGAAATCCAAGATCAGAGAGCACCCCATCCAGCTTTTGCAAAACCGAAAGCCCGGATCCATCCTGGACTGTTGATCCCAAACCAAGCTGAGGAACAGGATGACCAGTGATCAGCAGGGAAATGAAAATCGCCGGAGTCATATAGGCAAAAATCAGCACACAATATTGTGCAACCTGGGTATAGGTGATTCCCTTCATCCCGCCGAGCACAGAATATACAAACACCACCCCCATCCCCACCAGGACGCCGGTGGCAATCTCAATCTCCAAAAAACGCGAAAAAACAATACCCACACCGCGCATCTGGCCAGCCACATAGGTAAAGGACACAAAAATCAGGCAGATAACCGCAACCACCCGGGCCAGCCTGGAGTAATAGCGCTCACCAATAAAATCAGGCACCGTAAATTGGCCGAATTTGCGTAAATACGGCGCCAGTAAAAGAGCCAGAAGAACATAACCACCAGTCCAGCCAAGCAGATAAACCGAACCATCATAGCCGGTAAAAGCGATAATCCCGGCCATAGAAATAAAGGAGGCCGCACTCATCCAGTCGGCTGCTGTCGCCATGCCGTTGGCAACCGGATGAACCCCGCCGGATGCAACATAGAAATCCCTGGTTGAGGAGGCACGGGCGTAAAGAGCAATACCGATATAAAAGGCAAAAGAAATCCCGACAAACAGATAGATTAAAACCTGAGTACTCATGAGTCCGAACCCCGGCCTGAACATTGATGGTTGCCTGTATCCCCGCTCACACCAAAACGCTTTTCCACCCGCCCAATCCAGAAAATATAGACAAAAATTAACCCGACAAAGACATAGACCGATCCTTGCTGCGCCCACCAGAAACCCAGCTTGAACCCGAAAAATTCTATCCTGTTCAATACGTCAACCAGAATGATCGATAAACCGAAAGATACCAGACACCAAACCGCGAGCAAGACTGCCAAAATCTTGAGATTAGCCACCCAGTAACGGCGGGCTGTTTCCTGAGAAATCTCTCGGTCGGCCGGCCCATTATCAACCGGGTCCGTGCCGGTTTGCCGGGGGGAGGCTGCCATCACATCATCTCTCTTGTCATATTCTCTTATTAGATTGGTTCTCTTATTACATGAGTTCTCTTATTAGATCGGCCAGACGGCCTCCCTGACCGGGTGCGGATCACAACCGGCTCAGGGTCATCATAGCTTCTGAGACCAGAAAAACACCCCCTTAATACAGCCCCAATGATCCGGGACGTCTCAATGACCAGAATACAGGAACGGTGACTAAGAAATCACAATGCCCGGTTATGACGGCGCATCGGCCAACCGCTTTGATTGGTAACGATGCCACCATAAAGACAGCAATAAGGCCAGCCAACCCAGCCCTTGTGCCATCGCCACCCCGGTCCAGAGATGATCCGAAAATCCCTCCATATCCGCCGGGGTATAAAGTTCATAGCCCTCAAAATGAGTCAAATAAGTTAGATTCGACTCCACAACAGCAACGACTATGAAGGGAACCCATAAAAAACCAACCAACCATCCCAAAGCCGGGGGGTGGGAGGGTGACGTCTCACGATGCCCCCGACACCATACCCACCAGAGCATCCCCAGGGACGGAAACAGAAGATAAACCAGACAAGCAACCAGGAAAAACAGCATAAAGAGCAAAATGAGGCCGGTCAGTACACCAAAAGTGTCGAACAGTATCCAAAAGAAACAGACCGCCGCAATCACGAAAGCTGCCGACAGACACAGCCTCAGGATCCGGTGCAGATGTGAGGGTTTTTTAGTCAATTCTTTGGCCAGTATTTGGGGGAGTGAACCACCGGTCAAAAAATGCGGACGGCGCAAAAGCCATAGCGTCAACCAGAAGGGAGCCTGAAAGGCCAGTAAGCATAGAATCAACAGAAAATGGGCCAATAAAAAACCCGATATATTGACTGTATCAACCGACCAAAAAACATATTCAGGATTGACCGCCAGCAGGTAAAGATCAAACCCATAATGGGCTGTGATGGTCGATGTTGATATCCAGAGACAGCTGACCGCCCATACCCATATGGAAAAGTGCGGCCAGAAATCCGGCTGGCGGAGAGCGGGGGGCAAACACCGCCAACGCCACAACAACAGCAGCCAACCGGGAATTTGAACCGCACAGATCACCAATACACCCAAAATAAATATCAGGATTTCCCCAATACCCTGGATAGGGACAGATCCCAGACTATCCGGGATAGCATCAGAAACCGGTCGGGGGGAATCAGTGCGAAAAAGATACCCATAACGATGCTCATCAGGAACACCCCAATCTGGAGTATCCCGCTCTGTCTTTTTAGAAGAAAACTCCGACCACATCGCCTCTATGATACCTTTGAGAATCCTCAAACACAGGAAAGCAATGATCGTCACCACCCAAAGATAGAGGACCGCCACCCCCCGGACCGAGAACCACCGCCGGATAACCGAAACAACAGAGAAATCACGCAGCGGCATTGGTTTCATCATCCTGGCCTCTTTTAGCGGTTCCATCCGGGAGGAATTTTCGGAATGGCCACAAAACCCTGCCTGGCATCATCTTTAAAGATACGGATAACCCCCTCAAGGTCTTTGGTCAGGTTATGAGCCCGGCGTCCACGCCAGTTATTGTACAGATCAGCTTTTCTATCGGCCTCATTGATGCCGAAGTCACGTTTTCCGTATTCCTCCAAAAAATTCCTGAAGCTGGTATAAAACTGGTACAAAGTATCCTTAGAGAAGTTCTCAAAGAGGGCGTCCCAACTTTGTTCAATCTTAAAATCATGCCGATTATAAAAACCCGCCGGGATTACTTCATTGGCATCAGTGATTTCTTTGGCCACTTTTTCACCGAATTCTTTGGTCAAAAGATAGCTGAGAATATAGTGCATGAAGGCATTGCCCTCTCCGTAAGCGATTTTACCTTCAGAATCCTTATAATGCTCCCAGGCAATATTCGAGGCACGTTCTTGTATTCTATTTATAGTATCGTAACGCCTTTTTGTCTTGCTCGCTATCCCTTTAAAAGCGTTGTAATGCTCTTTTGCATTGCCCATAATATCTTTGACAATGTCGGGAGGCTCTTGTTTCCAATCCACATTTTCCGATACATAATTCTTCAGACGCCCCCCCATGTGTCGCGCCAGATGGCCCGCCAGATACCTCGCCATACCGGAGCCATTTTGATTAAAATTTAGATTATCCCCCAGAGAGAGGAGATCGCTGCCTGTGGCGAATGGATGTGTGCCCTCAGGCAAAGGTTGATAACCTTTAATGAACGGATTTTTAGCATTGGCCTTGGCCCTGGAACCCTTAAAGAGGTAGTGAAAAACCTTCGATGCCAGATCTCTGCTATCAGGCCGGGCCTGAGACTGGTGGTCATCCCATAATTTTGACATGCCTTCCCAGGTAACATGGGAAAAATCCGGCACAATCCCGGATGAATTTTTTCCGGTCTGCCCCTCCTGATCACGGGCCTCATGATGAGGCTGGGGATTGGGTTTTTGCTTGCCCAGGGGGATTGTCCATTTCTGCGGCGGTGATGGTTGCCTGATTGATGAGGCTTGTGTCGATTCCGGCTCCCGCCCCGGGGAGCCAGCCGTAATATTGATCAGAGGTTGCACTGTTTTTCTGCGTCTGATTTGGCCTTTGAACATTCTTTCAAGCATCGTTCTTTTATGTCTGAACATCCTGTTCTCCTGATTATGATCCTGTTTTAGACATTGATTGATTGTGCTTTGTTCACTAGCACAGATATCAAAAAATGTCAAATAGAAATAATATTGACCCCCTGCAAACAGGACAGCCCTTAGTGATGACCGGGCAATGACAAAAGACACCCCGCCATGGTTACGGCCAAATGACGCATCATGGCAAAACAGGCATCCAATTCCGTAATCACGGGATCGGATACCTGATAATCAGAAATCAATCATCACAAACCGGTCATTAAAAACCAGCCATCAGAAATTGACGCACCCGCCGGATTGAAATGTTTCAGACCGGGACGTGTTGAATCAGAACGTATTGGATCAGGACGTATTGCGGGACGTGTTGGATCGGGATGTATTGGAAGTCAATGTATCAGGTATCATCAAACATATCAGACACCCATAAACATATCAGATACCCACCGGAATAATCAGCCCACGCAAACAGGACACCCCTTAGTGATGGCCGGGCAATGACAAAAGACACCCCGCCATGGTTACGGCCAGATGACGCATCATGGCAAAATAATTCCCCGAAGCGGTGATCACGGGATCAGATGCCCGGTGATCAGAACCGGATTGAGACAGATCGGTTGGCGGAGCTAACGGATCCAGCCGGGCCGTCTGCAAGCCAAATTCATCGGCCAGAGTCCCGGTAACACGGGGCGAAAACTGGGTTTCGGTAAATAAACAAAGCGGACCAGAAGCAGCAATCGAATTCCGGAGTGCCCGCATTGAAGCCGCCCCGGGCGGCCGATCAGGAGATACAGCAACAAAACCAAGCGGATGCAGCTGGTACCGGTTCTCAAAATACTGATACGCATCATGGGCAACCACATAGCCCCGCCGGGCAACCGGTCTTAAAGCATCAGCAATCTCTGCATCCAAAGCAATCAGAGCCTGGGCAAGCATTTGCGCATTCCCCCGGTAAAAAGCAGCATGGCCAGGGTCCATGTCCGCTAAGACCCCGGCAACATGCTCCACAAACACCGCCGCCCGCTTTGGGTCCAGCCACAAATGAGGATCAATCCGGCCGATTGATGCTTTGGTCGATCCTTCAGATGATCTCCCGTGATGATCATGATCACCATCGTCATCATACTGGTCATCATCATCCCGCTCATGGTCATGATGGTCATCTTCATCATACCGGTCATCGTCATCCCGGTCACGGCCATGATCATCATCATCCCGGTCATGGCCATGATCATCATCGTCGTCATACCGGTCATCATCATCCCGCTCATGGTCATGATTATTATCATCGTCATACCGGTCATCATCATCCCGCTCATGGCCATGATGGTCATCATCGTCATACCGGTCATCGTCATCCCGGTCGCGGTCACGGCCATGGTCATCATCATGATGGTCATGATGATGGTGATGACCAGCCGAACGGGCGACAAGCCAATCCAGATTTTTATCATCACGCAGACGCAGTATACGGGCCTGATCAGCCAGGGCGGCAATGGGACGACCCAAACGGGTTTCAAGCTCCGGGCCAATCCAAATCACCAAATCGGCTGTGCTGAGGGTATCTGCCTGGGAGGGGCGCAAAGCCGCACCATGCGGCGAAGAATCAGAAGGAATCAGCAAGGCCGGTTGCCCCAAACCAGCCATAACACCGGTAACCAAAGCATGCAGAGGTGCGATGCTGACAACAACAGAGGGGACAGACCCTCCTGATACCGCCGATTGGGTAGAATCAGGGGCTGATACCGCATCCGAAGACCAGCCGAACACCCCAAAACTCAGGATAAAAACCAGATATCCGGCAACAGAGCCAGATCGCTTAAACAGACAGTTACAGAATCGAATCATCAGGAAAACCCCGGAGAAAAATAAAAAAGAAAAATCATGCGGTTATATCACCCGAACCATCCCAACATCACTGATTGAGGATCCAGGATTGACATTGGTGATTAAAATCTGTGATAGCAATCAGCCGATGCCCATCTATGGCGATCAACCACAGCAGAGTTGCGTTATTTAAGTGTTATAGTATAACATTTTGAAACTGTATAGTCACTCAAACCCGGTTTTTGAAATTTTGCTTTTAAAATTTTCTAAGACGGGTCATGCAATCGTCAAAACAATCAATCGAAAAAATGGTTTCTCTGGCTTCTCAATCACCCGCATCCCGGTCATCTGATTGTGAGCCTTGTCTGGATTCCCGGCCCCCATCTGATTCTTCTGTATCACAGGATCACCAGAATCAGGCAAGCCCGGCTTTGGTTTCGTTACGTGGTGTCGGGCTGCGTTTTGGGACTCATAGCGCCCTGCAAGACATTGATCTTGATATCCAGGCGGGTTCTTTCACGACCCTGGTTGGTCCTAACGGAGCCGGTAAAACCACCTGTGCCCGCGTGATTGGTGGTCTGGCGCAACCAGATACAGGGACAATCAGGCGGCGGCATGGCCTGCGGATTGGTTATGCACCCCAACATCTGGATATTCCCGATTCTCTTCCGCTGACCGCCAGTCGCTTCATTGCCATGCGTCCGGATTGTCACCGGGACAGGATTAGAAAATCACTGATTGAGGTTGATGCTCTGCCACTCATTGACCGGCCTATGCGTGCGCTTTCCGGTGGGGAGTGCCAGCGCATCGTCATTGCTCGTGCTCTGATGGGTGAGCCGGAATTGCTGATCCTTGATGAACCAACTCAAGGGCTGGATGCCAACGGCTGTGATGACCTTTTTCGCCTGATTTTAGAACTGCAAAAACAACGCGGCTGTACCATCCTGATGGTTTCCCATGATTTACATGTGGTCAGTGCCTATAGTGATCATGTCATCTGCCTCAATCGCCATATCTGTTGCCAGGGACCACCGCAATCGGTCAACAGCCACCCTGATTACCGGCGTTTCTTCCCCGGGCGTTCCCATGAAAGTCATGCAATTTACGTCCATCATCACGATCACCGCCATGATATCGGGGGACAGGTGAGTGAGCATTCAGGAAACAGAACAAGAAAGCCGGTTTAAGCCGGGTTAAAGACTCTTTACAGATCTTCCGGACACAGAAGATCACGTCAATAAAGACCAGCGAAAATAAAGATCACGTAAAAAAGATCACTGAAGAGAAAAAATGGACAGAACCGATATCAATGGATGATTTTTTATTGCGTGCTTTGGCGGCCGCCATTCTCATTGCCGTTCTGTGCGGCCCGATGGGATGTTTTGTCGTTTGGCGCAGACTGGCTTATTTCGGGGAGACGATTGCTCATGCGGCCCTTTTGGGGGTGGCTCTCAGCCTGCTGCTGGAGGTCAGTGACACCGCTGGCCTCCTTGTGGTCTGCCTGGTCACCGCCCTTATCCTGGTGTGGTCTGAAAAGTGGCGTATTCTGCCCACTGATAGCATCCTGGGTGTTCTGGCGCATGGCAGTCTGGCTCTTGGTCTGATCATTGTTGCTGTAGCAGATCCGCTGCGGCTTGATTTAATGGGGTATCTGTTTGGTGATGTGCTGGCACTATCCCGGGCGGATCTGGGTTGGATGGCCATCATCACCCTGGTGATTGCCGTCTTGTTGCGGGTGATATGGCCGACCTTGTTATCGGCAAGCGTTGCCGAAGAAATTGCCCGGGCCGAGGGCAGAAATATTCGCCAGGCCCAGCTGACTTATATGCTGCTTTTGGCGGTGCTGATTGCGTTTGCTGCCAAGGTAGTCGGCCTGCTTTTGGTGACGGCTCTCCTGATTATCCCGGCTGCTGCTGCCCGGCCTTTTGCCCGCTCACCCGAAAGCATGGCCGGGCTGGCAGCCGGCCTTGGGGTGATGGCCGCTGTCTCAGGTCTGGCTGCCTCATTGGTCTGGGATATCCCGGCCGGCCCGTCGATTGCCGGGGGTGCTTTTTTGATCTTTGTGATCCTGATGGGTATCCACAGCTTCGCCGCAAAACGGTGATGTGAAAAACATGACGATGCAAAAAAGACGATGCAAGAAAACAGAGAAACAAACCCATTAAAACAAACCGGTTAAACGGCCGCCATGCGCTCAAACCCGGCTGCCAGATCTGCCTTGAGGTCATCGATATCTTCCAGCCCGGCATGAATCCGGAGCAACGGTCCCCCGGCATGCCATGACGTCGCAGTACGGCATTGACCAGGATCAACCGGCAGGATCAAACTTTCATACCCCCCCCAGCTGAATCCCATACCGAATAACGCCAACCGATCCAGAAAAGCCGCCAGAGCGGTCTGTGAACAGGGACCAAGCTGGCAGGCAAACAACCCGCACGCAGCACGGAAATCGCGCCGCCATAAATCATATCCCCTGTCCCCGGGCATGGCCGGATGGAAAATACGGGCAACTTCCCGGCGTTGGCTGAGCCATTCAGCCAACGCCAGACCATTTTCAGCATGACGCGGCAAACGAACATCCAGGGTGCGCAAACCACGCAAACCAAGATAACAATCGTCAGGTCCCGGAGCATTGCCGAGCATTGTCACCATGGTTTTGATTCTTCGGAAATGCTCCGCGCGGCAGATGATCGCCCCCAGCATCGCATCAGCATGACCAACAATATATTTGGTGGCCGATTGAAGCGAGATATCCACCCCATACTCAAGCGGCCGTAAGCCAAGAGGTGTTGCCCAGGTATTATCCATGATGGTGATACAACCCTGTTTCCGGGCAGCGTCAACAAGTGCCGGAATATCCTGAACCTCAAAGGTCAGTGACCCCGGTGATTCCATAAACACCACTTTGGTTCGTTTATTCAAAAGACCAGCGATGCCGCCGCCAACCAAAGGATCATAGTAACGCACAACAATACCCAGAGGCCGGAGAACGTTATCACAGAATTGACGGGTCGGCTGATAGACTGTATCTGCCACCAGAATGTCATCACCAGCCGACAAAAAAGCCAGTAAAGCGCATGTAATGGCGGCCAGCCCGGAAGATGTTGCCACCGCCTGGCCGCCTTCCATATCCCCGAGAGCCGTCTCAAAAGCAGCCGATGTCGGGGTCCCCATACGCCCGTAATAAGTCTGCCCATAAGGGTCCGCAATCGCCTGGCGCAGAGCCTTCAAATTCGGAAATAAAACAGTCGAAGCGTGATAAACCGGCGGATTGATAATGCCATGGTTATCGAAAGCCGCATTACCAAGATGAGTCAGCCGGGTAGCAGGCCGATAATCAGAACCAGAAAAAGAATCTGTTTTATCTTTAGAACGCATTGACCTCTGAAACTCAGCAGCTTTGATAATAACAGGGTTGATGAAGTTCCGAAATCAGCACAATCAGGAGGTTTTGCCTGTCGCCACAGGATGCTTGCCATCACCCCATTCAGCCCAGGAACCATCATAAACCGCAACATCCCGGCTTCCCAGTAAGTGTAAACCAAACGCCAGAACACAGGCGGTAATTCCTGATCCACAGCTGGTAATCACCGGCTGATTGATCGTGACCCCGGCTTTTTTGAACGTAGCTTTCAGTTTTTGCGCCGTCAGAACCTGTCCGGTTTCCGGATCAGATAAAGCAGTAAAAGGAAGATTAAGACTCCCGGGGATATGGCCACAGGCTAAATTGGGCCGGGGTTCTTTTTCCACCCCATCAAACCGCCCCTGAGGCCGTGCATCAACAAGCTGAGCCTTGTGATCCTTAAGAGTATGCTCAATATGATCCCGCTGGCACAGCATCAACCGGTTGAAATGGGGCGAAAACGCACGATAAGCGGGAATGGGTGGTAAGTTACTCAATGGATGCCCCCGGGCAATCCATTGCCTCAGGCCACCATTTAATAACGCAACATCATAATGACCAAAAATCCGGAACATCCACCAGGCCCGGGGAGCCGACAACAATCCATGACGATCATAAATAATAATCCGTACACCATCTCCCAGCCCCAACTCCGAAACTTTGGCAGCAAAATACTCCGGGCCGGGAAGCATATGCGGTAAACGCGATTTAGGATCCGCGATATCATCAATGTCGAAAAAGACCGCACCTGGAATATGAGCCTGAGAATATTCAGCATGCGCAGAACCATGACCGGGTAAATTCCATGTTGCATCAACCACCCGAATATCGGGGGCAGAGATATGGGCCGCCAGCCAGTCTGTCGAAACCAGCGAATCCGGGTTGGCATAATCAGTCGTCATAGCACCCCTCACTCATCCTTGATATCCGTTCATTCTGACCTCATTCTGTTACGTATTATTCTACCGTATTATTTTACGTAATTATTCTACGTATTGTTCCATTCTCCTGACGTGTTTCCCGTCTCGTTACAGCCCCCAGAGGACCATCATCGACCCCTGATTGGTTATTCTCCTTATCTCTGACTGATTATATAGTTTTTATGACAATTTCATGAACAGATACTCTCAACAGACAGAGGGGCTGAGCCTGGTGTGATGGGTATGACGGGTATCGATTCTGGTTACGCATCCAGCCAGGAAGGGACGGGGAGATTTTTCTCGCGCAGAAAAGCCGGGTTGAATATTTTACTCCGGTAACGGTCCGCAGCATCACATAAAATGGTGACAATTCTGTGTCCTGGCCCCATCTGGCGGGCCAGCTTGATCGCCCCGGCAACATTGATCCCCGAAGATCCACCCAAAGCAAGACCTTCGGTATACAAAAGATCATAAACAACCGCCAAAGCCTCCCGGTCATCCACCGATTGAGCAGCATCCACCGGTGCATCAGCGAGATTCTGAGTCACCCGGCTTGAGCCAATACCTTCAATAACCGACCCGCCCTCAGATTTGAAAGCACCTTGGGTGAAATAGCTGCATAACGCCGAACCCATCGGATCAGAAAGAACAATTTTCACCCCCGGATTACGCTCCTTAAGAGCCTGACCAACCCCGGCCAATGTCCCACCGGTACCAACAGCACAGGTAAATGCGTCAAGCTGCCCATCGGTTTGAGACCAGATTTCCGGACCCGTGGTTTCATAATGAGCCCGGCGGTTATCGGTATTGTCGAATTGATTGGCCCAGAGCACACCGTTGGGATGATCTGGTGCCATTTCTTCGGCCAGGTGTCGTGATCGATGAATATAGTGATTGGGGCTGGTATAAGGGGCCGGTGCGACCAGACGGATGTCAGCTCCATACAATCTCAAAGCATCTTTTTTTTCCTGACTTTGCGTTTCAGGCATGACAATAATAGTCCGACACCCCAGAATATTCCCGATCAGAGTCAGACCGATGCCGGTATTCCCCGCTGTTCCCTCGACAATTACCCCGCCTGGCTTTAAGCCATCTCTGGCTTGTGCACCGCGAATGATATAAAGGGCGGCCCTGTCTTTGATGGAACCACCGGGATTCAAAAATTCGGCTTTGCCGAGAATTTCACAACCGGTCTCTTCAGAAGCCCGGCGTAACCGGATCAATGGCGTGTTGCCGATGGCATCGGCTAAATTGCTTAAAATGGTCATAGACACACGAAAAATAAAAAGTGAAAAATGAAAAGCGAAAAATAACAAGAATCACAAACCAACCCGAAAAAAACCACTCCACAAAAGCCCAATGAAAAACCTGTTCAGCCTGATCAATCCGTTCAGCCTAATAATGTCTCAACTGTCAATCAAGCGATCAGCATTCACAATCAGCTATGCGGCTATGATTGGTTTGATGATGCTGAGCGCATCGGCTGTGCCAGCCCGAACCCCTGATGATGTTGTGGTTATGGGCATGTCGATTGATGATATCGTTTCGCTTGACCCGGCCGAGACCTTTGAGTTTACCGGTGCCGAAATCACCGGCAATCTTTATGAGCGTCTGGTGACGATTGATCTGGAAAACCCCACGAGAGTGATTGGCGGGGCTGCCCGGTCCTGGTCTCACTCTGCCGATGGGCTGGTCACCCGTTTTCAGATGCGCCCTGATGCCTTGTTTGCTTCCGGGCGTCGGGTCAGTGCCAAAGATGCCGCCTGGTCACTGCAACGGGTTATTCGACTGAATAAATCGCCGGCCTTTATTCTCGCGCAATTCGGATTGACCCCGGATAATGTCGAAAAACTGATTTATGCCGAGAATGATGATATCCTGGTCATACGAACCCAGACCGCTTTTTCCCCGACATTCCTGTTGTCCTGTCTCACCTCAGGGATTGGATCAATCCTTGACCGCGAAACCGTCCTGGCCCATGAAACAGATGGTGATCTTGGTCATGCCTGGCTTAAAAAACACTCTGCTGGTTCGGGACCCTTTGTCCTGGCAGCCTGGCGGCCTAAGGAATATGTGATTCTTGAAGCCAACCAACTGTATCGCCAGGGCAAACCAGACATACAGCGTCTGATTATTCAGCATATTGGTGAAACAGCGACCCAGCGTCTCATGCTTGAGAAAGGCGACATTGATATCGCCCGCGGTCTCACCCCGGATCAGGTGGCCGGAATCAAAGACAACCCAATGATCCAGGTCACCATATCGCCGAAATCAAAGCTCTACTATATTGCTCTCAATCAAACACATCATGCGTTGGCCAACCCAAAAGTCCGCCGGGCCTTGCGGTATCTGATTGATGATCAGGAATTGGCCCGAACCGTCATACGTGAGCGTGGCCATGCCCATCAAACCATTGTTCCTGAAGGAATTTTTTCCTCCCTTGACGCGCATCCCTACCGCTTTGACCTGGCCAGGGCCAAAGCCCTGCTTGCTGAGGCCGGATATGACCAGGGCTTTGATGTCGAGATGGATGCGTATGGCGCAATCGCAGAAGATTTAGCCCAGGCTGTTCAGGCCAGCTTTGCCAAAGCCAATATCCGGGTCGAAATCATCCCCGGGGATCGCAAACAAATTCTGACCAAATACCGGGCCCGCAATCACCAGATTTTTATCGGTGAATGGGGATCAGATTATCTGGATCCTCACAGCAATATTGATGCTTTTGCTGCCAATCGTGACAACGGTCATGATGCGGTGTTTCGCACCCTGGCCTGGCGCAATCACTGGCGTGATCCTGAATTGACGTCGCTGGCCCTGGCTGGCATCCATGTGACAGAGCCGGAAAAACGAGCAGAAATTTATCAAATGATCCAAAAACGTGTCCTGATCGACTCTCCCTTTATCATTCTGTTTCAAGGGACCGATGTCATTGTGAGCCATCGTCGGGTTTCGGGCTTCAGATGGGGTCCGAGCTTTGATACCAACTTCTATCACCATGCCCGCAAAACCGGCCAAAATCCTCAATCGAAGGCCGCACAGCAATAGAGCATGGGGATGAAACAGCCTGCAATGTATCATCCAGGGTATCCCCGTCATCCCGGCAGCCAGTCGTTTCTCACATACATCTGGTTCCTTCAATGAACATGATGCCAGCAAGCACCTGGATATCAGGCTTAAACTGGATCGCAGGGTTCTTCCTGACCTTATTCAGCCTGATTGTGGTCACGTTTTTGATTGGCCGGGTCATACCGATTGATCCGGTTCTGGCTGCTGTGGGTGACCGGGCACCGGTTGATGTGATCGAACAATTCCGCCGGGAAATGGGCCTTCATTTACCGCTTTATGAGCAATTCTGGCGGTATCTCAGCCAACTGGCATCCGGAGATATGGGCCATTCCATCCTCACCGGTAACAGAGTTTGGGATGATATCAAAAGGACATTCCCGGCTACTCTGGAGTTGGCCACCACAGCCACCGCCATCGGTGTCTTGCTTGGTATACCGCTGGGGGTCAGTGCCGCACGACACGCAAACGGGTTGATTGATCAGGCCATTCGTCTGATAGGCTTACTGGGGTATTCAGCACCGATTTTCTGGCTGGGTCTGATGGCTCTTTTGGTTTTCTATGCCAATCTGGACTGGACAGCCGGACCAGGGAGAATAGATGTCTGGTACGCAGAAACCATTCCTCCGGTGACTGGTATTCTGATGATTGACAGCCTGATTGCGCAACGTCCGGATATCGCGATGAATGCGTTTTCTCATCTCATTTTACCCGCCAGCGTTCTGGGTTTTTATGCCCTATCTCAGATATCCCGGATGACTCGTGCCCTGATGATTGAACAATTGACACAGGATTATATTCTGACCGCCCGCGCCAAAGGATTGACTGAATGGCGGGTGGTGTGGTGCCATGGGTTGCCCAATATTGCCACCCCACTGCTGACATTCATCGCCCTGACCTATGCCAGCCTGCTCGAAGGTTCGGTTTTAACCGAGACTGTTTTTTCCTGGCCGGGTCTGGGCCGCTATATTACCGATTCGCTCTTCAGCGCGGATATGAATGCTGTGCTTGGCGGAACATTGGTGGTCGGGGTGGTCTTCATCACCGTCAATCGATTGGTTGATCTGATCAATCGATTCATTGATCCCCGCTTACAGGAAAAACTCAGATGAAGGCTGTGCTTTCGCTCAATCTTTTGTCACGATGTAGTCTGGCTATCCTGGTCCTCCTGGTTGCGGTTGCCGTTTTCGCACCAGTCATTGCGCCGTATGATCCACTGGCTCAGGATCTCACGCGCCGCCTGACACCACCGGGCTCTGAATTCTGGTTCGGGAGCGACGCCCTGGGACGCGATATTTTTTCCCGCCTTTGCTACGGCGCCCGCATCACCCTTAAAATCGCCTTGATCGTGGCTCTCACCGTAATGCCGCTTGGCCTTTTGGTTGGCTGTGTATCGGGTTATTGCGGCGGCTGGATGGATACGTTTCTGATGCGGATCACCGATGTTTTTCTGGCGTTTCCGAAACTGATTCTTGC
Source organism: Alphaproteobacteria bacterium (assembly GCA_965199175.1). GTDB lineage: Bacteria > Pseudomonadota > Alphaproteobacteria. The sequence goes on along the minus strand of OZ240684.1, from coordinate 355,283 downwards.
TTTGGCTTTGGTGGCGGCTCTGGGTCCGGGAATCAATAATGCTATCCTGGCTCTTTGTCTGACGTCCTGGCCTCCCTTTGCCCGGCTGGCCCGAAGCCGGGCAATGACTGTGCGTCATGCTGATTTTGTCACCGCCGCCTGGTTACAAGGCGGCGGCCATATGTATATTATGTATCGCCATATCCTCCCGTTATGCCTGGGGCCGATGGCGGTACGTCTGGCTCTGGAAATGGCCGGCATCATCGTTATCGCCGCTGGTCTGGGTTTTCTGGGTCTTGGGGCTCAGCCACCGCTGCCGGAATGGGGTGCAATGATCGCAACCGGGCGCAAATTTCTTCTTGATCAATGGTGGGTTGCGACCATTCCGGGGCTGGCGATTTTGATTGTCAGCCTTGGTTTTAATTTACTCGGCGATGGACTGCGTGATCTCCTTGATCCACGAAACGCAGAGACCACAACACCACGCTCTGGCCCGGCCGGATAATCAAAAACAATGCGTGACACCCCGCTGATAACAATCAAAGACCTGAGGGTTTTGTATCCCGGCCCCGGGAAACAGACCAGAGAAGAAATGATCGCTCTGCAGGGGATTGATCTCGACATTGGCTATGAAAAATTCGGGCTGGTCGGCGAATCAGGAAGCGGGAAATCAACCCTGGCCCGGGCCATCATGGGCTTATTACCACCGACCGCAACCCTGCATGCTGAGGAGTTTCTGTTTGATGGAATCGCGTTGCCGCATCTGAGCCAACGCATCTATCGCCGCTTGCGAAAGCGGCGTATGGGAATGATTTTCCAGGATCCGGCAACAGCGCTGAACCCGGTGATGACGGTGGGAAAACAAATCGCCGAAGCCGGACATGGGTTCGCGTTAAAACGCCGCAAAACAGCTCTGGATATGTTGGAAAAACTGCATATCCGGGAATCAAAACGGGTTTATGATTCTTATCCGCATCAACTGTCCGGGGGCCAGCGTCAACGGGTGATGATCGCTATGATGTTGATGACAGAACCCGATTTATTGATCGCAGACGAGGCCGTATCCTCACTGGATGCCCGCTTAAGTTTAGAGATTTTGGCTCTCCTGGATGAACGGTTTCAACAGCAACCAATGGGGATGCTGTTCATCAGCCACAATCTTGATCTGGTGGCTTCCTTTTGTGACCGGATTGCCATTATGCGTGCCGGACAGGTTGTCGAATGCCTGAAAGCTGAAAGGATTGGCCATGCCAGGCATCCCTATACCCGCAGCCTGATCAACTGTGTGCCCCGGCTGGGAGACACCAGACGGCGACAGCGTTCATTACCTGTGGCTGCAGAACCAGATCAGGAACAAGCATGACTCCCCCGGCCCTTGAAGTGCGCAACCTCACAGTTGTTTACGCACAAACCGGTCTGTTCAGGCATGCTGACCACAACCCGGTTTGCGCCATTCATGATCTGTCTTTTAAGCTTAATCGAGGCGAAATTTTAGCGATTATTGGCGAATCGGGCAGTGGTAAAACCAGCCTTTTGCGTGCTCTTTGTGGTGCTCTTTCACCCGGTAACGGGGATATTTTTCTCGATGGGATTGATCGGAACTTGCTATCACGTCGTGAGGCAGCCCGCACAATCCAATATGTTTTTCAGGACTCTTCTCATGCGTTCAACCCCCGCTTTACGGTTGCCCGGATCATCGCCGAACCGACACGGATCAGTGGTCATCCCCCAACCCATGAGACCATCACAACATGGATGAACAGGGTTGGTCTTGATGCAAGCCTTGCTGGGAATTACCCGCATCAGCTTTCCGGAGGCCAGCGTCAACGGGTTGCCCTGGCCCGCGCTCTGTCCGGTAACCCGAAGATTCTGATGCTTGATGAGCCAACCTCAGCTCTGGACCCTTCGGTTCAGGCCGGGATTCTCAACCTGCTCCTGGCTGTACACAAACAACAGCAAACCGCTTATATCATTGTCACCCATGATCTTGGGGTTGCCGCACATCTTTGTGATCGTACGATTGTCATGCACAACGGACGCATCGTTGAAGAACTTTCCGGTGCCCGGCTGATCCGTGCTCAGGCATCGGCCCGGTATACCCGTCAACTGATTGCCGCAACCCAGGGGTACGACCCCAAAAACACACCCTCTCAACCGAGTTTCCTGGAAACCTTAGCCGCCCGCTAAGTCAGCCATACCCGTACCGTATTTTGTCTCAGATATGCCTAAGATCTGCCTCAGATCTGTCTAAGATTTTGTCTCAGATTATTCAGGCCCAGATATGCCGCAATCGTGACCGGTTCAAAGCCAGCCATTGCATCGTAATCAGCGTTGCGGCATTGGCAATACGCCCGTCAGAAATCATAGCCATCGCGGTTTCAAAGCCGGTGTGAAAAACCCGGATATCTTCCTGCTCATCAGCCAGACCGTGGATGCCGTTCGCCTGGCTGGCATCGACTTCTCCGCAAAAGACCTCACATGTCTCCGAAGACCCGCCGGGACTAACCAAATAACGACCAATACGCTCAAACCGTTGCAAGACACAGCCACATTCCTCAACCGTTTCGCGGCGGGCAACAGCCTCAGCGACCTCACCTGGTTCAGCGATTCCGGCCACCACCTCAATCAACCACGCACCCAGACCCGCCGCATGCGCCCCGATGCGAAACTGCTCAATCAATACCACCTCATCCCGCCGGGGATCATACGGCAATACCGCCACCGCATGACCACGTTCAAAGACCTCACGGGAGAATTCCGGTGTCCAGCCACCATCATGTTTTTCGTGACGCAGACGATACCGGTCAATCCGGAAATATCCGTCAAAAACCGTTTCCCGGGACCGGATATCCAACCCCTTATGCCTGCCCTCTACCTGATCAACCATAATAATAGGCTCTTTATTGAACAATCATGCCAGACACGTTATTCAACAATCATGTCAGACAAGCAACCACGTATTGAGGATACATAAAAAACCGAAAGGAAGATCATTTATGCAAAATGGTAAGATGCTGGTGGCCCAGGGTGGTGGACCAACTACGGTGATCAATCAGTCTCTGGTTGGGGTGGTCGAAGCAGCCCGGAAGCAAAAAAAATTCTCGCGGATTTACGGTGCTCTGCATGGTGTACGCGGGATCATTGATCAATCATTGGTTGATCTTGGCCGTATGGGTTCGACAACTCTTGAGAACCTGGCTGTGACTCCGGGGGCAGCCCTGGGATCAACCCGCGATAAACCCGATGATTCCTATTGCCGGGAGATTCTCAAAGTCCTCCAGGCCCATGAGATCACTCATATCGTCTATATCGGAGGCAATGATTCATCGGATACCTTACGTATCCTGGCCCGGAAAGCCACAAAAACCCGCTATCCTTTGCGCTGCCTCCATGTGCCAAAAACGATTGATAATGACCTGGTTAAAAATGATCACACGCCGGGCTTTGGTTCAGCGGCCCGGTATGTCGCCACGGCCTTTGCCGGGATTAACCGGGATAACAGTGCCCTGCCCGGTGTCTATATCGGCGTGGTGATGGGGCGGCATGCCGGTTTTCTGACCGCTGCTTCAGCGGCTTTGCGCCAGACAACAGAAGATGGCCCGCATCTGATCTATCCACCGGAAAAACCGTTCATCATCGATTCAGTTCTCAAAGATATCAAAACGCTCACAGAACGATCCGGCCGCTGTATCATCGCGGTCTCAGAAGGCATCACCGACCATGACGGTCACCCCATCGCCACCAGGCTGGCAACCCATAGCGAACAAGATGCCCATGGCAATATCCAGCTTTCCGGCAGTGGGGCTCTCGGCGATATGCTGGCCCATGCGGTGCGGGATACTCTAGGCATTAAACGGGTACGCGCCGATACTCTGGGATATCTGCAACGCTGCTTTGCTGAATCTGTTTCGCATACCGATGCCCGGGAAGCACGCAAAGCCGGAGAAGCCGCGATACGTCTGGGGTGCAAACAGGACCGCAACGGATCAATCACCCTCAACCGAGTCCATCCGATTGGTGGTCCCTATAAAGTGGTCTATGATTTGGTTCCCTTACAGGCAGTAGCCGGGAAAACCCGCCTGATGCCGGCCAGCTTCCTTGACCGGAACCATCCTGATGTCAGCCAGCGATTCCTTGATTATATCAAGCCCCTGATCGGACCCAACCCGGTAAAGACAACCGCATTAACCGCCAAAAAGATCGCGCCTGTGCCGGTTTCCTGATACCAGACAGTCACCCACAACCTCACATCATCCGCTATGCCTTTACGCTTTTACCTCTCCCTGGGTCTCACGTTAGGGATCATCACGTATCTGGTGCGTGGCTGTATTGAAGGACCGCTTTGAGAAAAGATATTTGAGACGAACAATGAAAGCATTTCGGATTTATCCAATACCGCCTGGGTGAAATTTCACCGAATATCCTGAAATTCTTTTCAAAAAATTCGCGCCAGCCAAAGCCCTGCATGTCGGGGCTTTTTTTGTTTTTGTATCTGTTTGAACGGCCCGTCTGACCGGGCCTTCAATGAGTTTTCGCCAGCCCCAGTTGACCCGCTCGCGTGGCGGCTAACCGCAAATGGAGACGAAAACCATGAGCAAAACAAATATAAAGGAATCCATCTTTATATCGTAAACCAAATCCGTTATCACGCACGCAGCCTGATGCGGCACTCCGTCATTGATGGCGTAGAAATACCCTGAGCAAGATCTGATGCTGGATTATGTATCCCGTAAACAGGCTTACGATCCTGTAAAAACAAAATGGTCGATCTTTTTTGACCGCACCTCAACCACAAATATGCAAGCCTGATTGAAAGAGCTCGCGCACAAAAATCTGGGTCAGGCATGAGTGAAATTTCACTTGATGCATGGCTTGAGGATAAGGAATTTGAGTCTAACGCTTTGCCTGATCCTACAGCAGAAGATGTGACCAGCCGCGACGTTCAAATTGATCTTGAACAGGCTGTTGAGCAGATACCGCCGCATCTGGTGTTGCTGCTCGTCGATCTGCGAATGCTCACCATCAGTGAAATCTCCCACAGGACCAAAACCCCACGCTCAACCCTCTACTACGGGACGCTGTCCGAACTGCGCCGATCGCTGAAGGAACGTGGCTTTGCAGAATATCTGCACGAAGCCTCCGACAGTTTTTAAGCCCTCTGGCTAAGTAACTCCTTAAAGGCAAAAAACATGCCGGGTTCTCGCGGAAATAACAAGACCCCAAAAGGAAATAACGCGATCGCTTTGCTCTTTAGGCGGCGTCAGGATCTGATAACCAAAACGACACGACCAAAGAGCATTTTTTTGACCCAGGAAATTAAGGAGGTTTTATGTTTAAGCCATCGTTACAAAACGCTGATTAAAGACAGCCACTACGCCAAACATGTTCCGGCATTTATTCAAATTCCAGCACCTGGTGCCATCCCAAAAGAAACAACCAAACCCATTCATGAAGCCACGCCTGATGATCTGGCTTTTGATGCAGTTTCAGCGGTGAATTGTGCAAAAGATCGCGGTCAAAAACCAGGCGATTTGACGAATATGTTTTTTTCCTTTGTTGAAATAAAGATTATCTAAAGCACAGGATCCATCAAAGCAAACATGTGTTCGAGTGTTTTATACGTTGAATATCGTGCCAGTTTGTTGATATTTGGCCGTAAAATTTGACTAATATGCATTTATATTCGGGGTTTGTGATCTGAAATGGTAGAAAGTTTAAACAAATTATCAGTATCAGTTCCTGTTTCAGTTGGTGAACTGATTGATAAAATTACAATTTTGGAAATCAAGCTGGAACGAATTTCGTCTACGGAAAAACTTGCAAACATTAAAAATGAATTGTCACAGCTTCGGTCAATTCAACAGAGTATTCCGGAACTTAGCAGCAACCGTGCCCTTGAACTCAGCGAAGCTTTAAAGGCAGTGAATGCCGAGATTTGGCATGCCGAAAACATGGTCCGGCAGAAAGTTGCGGGTATTGACTTCGATAAAAGAATTTCAGCATATGTCCAGCAAACATATACAAATAATGATCGTCGATACTCGTTAAAGCAGGAAATTAATTTGCTTTTGAATTCAGATATTGTTGAAGAGAAGTTTCACGAAGAATAATCTTCGTGTTATCAACAGTTTACCTACAAGATGACAGAAGGACTCTATCGGTTTGATATCGGATTTGGACTCTGAGCGTACTCAAAAGGCTCTTTCTCAAGTGAAGAAGCTATTTAAGTGGTTCGGCACGTCAAACATCACAAAATTTTCTAAAAGCCCGAATAAACTGGCTTTCCTGAAACGGACAATGTTTGCCATTAAAGCCTGGTTAGCACTGACAACAAGGCCGAAGATTGGTTTGGAAAAGACACGTCCTGAAAATCAGATGCCTTTGTATTTTGCGATACTTTCTGAAGATAAAACTGACAAAAACAGCAAAAAGAAACGAAGACTGCTCTCCGCTCTCGATCCTTCTCAAAACATCGTGCACGCGGTTTCATACGATGTAGATTCAGATGAGTATGTGGTTTCAGCAAAATCAACAAATACTGCTGGTGAAAATGTGTTTACATCCATCAGCAAGGATGGAACGGTTGCGTTTTCAAGTACAACCGCGCAGTTTTCTAAGGGTCGAAAATGGGTCTTGATTGTTGACAGTTTTGCCGATCAAACGTCGCAGATATCGTTACTAAACTCGATTCACAAAGCCCATCGTGCCGGTTGTAAAATCGCGATATTTTATGATGAATCGATCACAAAGTTACTGAATAGCGGGAACGAGACTGATCGTACAAAGTCCGAAATTTACCTGCAATCGATCATGTTTGCAGATTTAATCGTGTTTTCGAACCCTGAGCAAGAGTGCCTGGTTTACAGTACTTTGAGGACGGAATTTTCTTTCGATTCGCTGCCTGGTTCTCTTGTCTGTGACATTTTGGAACTCCCGGCAGGATCTACCAAATCAGTATGGGCTGCGAGAAAATTCAATCGGCAGGTTGCTTTGGCTAACAACTGCAACCGTGCGAATATCTGTATCCGGATCATCCGGGATGACGGGCAGCAGCTCGACAACTGGCAAAACCTGATCGTATCATCTCTTAAAGCGTCCGGTTACGATGTTTTGCAAGTGTCGCCGGAGAATATCAAGGACGCAATGTGCAATAACCGGTTCAACTGGCTTCTTACCAGCCCTGGCAACGCGGCAAATTCATTAAAAACCGTCGCTACAGATGGCGATTTCAAGAACTCCGCTTCTCTGGTTTTTGTCGGTCTTGAGGATGCCATAGCAACGCCCATCGATGAGATATTGCTGGCAGATCGTATCATCGTCACATGTATTTCAGGCTATGAAATTTTGTATCGGCGATTGCTGTATTCCCACGAGCGGACGCCAAACATCGAGAACCGCCTGATATTGCTGGAACGACCAAGTTCAATGTCCGTTGACGCGCGAAGTCAGCGGGAACTGGCTGGGGAATCACTGAAGGTTTGCTTGTATATCAGTGATGAAGCGAGCATTTCGCCGCCTGTGGTTGAAAAACTGGATGCGTTTTTTGAAATATTCTCTGCCAAGCGGAACAGCATCGAACTTGTCATTATACAGGATAATTATCCCACACCCTTAAATGTTGATGAAAGCCTCGCGAAAATAAACTGCGAACAGGTTACCTTAACTGGTTGTTATTCCCTGTATGATCTTCAGCATCTTCAAAATTCGATGGGAAGTCACGTTTGGCTGTATGCCGGTCATCACTTTGATCGCAAGCTGGTAACGGATCTGGCAGATCACAATTGTGCCATGTTGTTCCATCTAGATTATCTGGATCACTCTTTTATCAAGAAAGAAAAAGAAGCAATCTGGTCTGAAATTACAGATTACACTTGCAAAGCTCACAGTGCATTTGATCAATGTACCGCTTTGGAAAAACTTGAAAATATCCTTGGATCGCCACCATCTTTCCTGCCTGAATTCGGCACAAGAACCTATAGCCGGAGGAATGAGTCTTCTCAAAAAGAGAGTTCCAGGCCATTACTGACCCTTTGCATCAGTACCTACAACAGATCTGCCTGGCTGGATCTCAACATATCATCCATATACAAGTATTTTGATCTGGAAAAACTGGGCGTTGAGCTGCTCGTTGTCGATAACACTTCCTCAGATTCAACACCTAAAGTTCTCAAGAAATATGCAAAATATCCAAATTTTCGAGGGATCAGGAATCCGAAAAACGTCGGAATTCTAGGGAATCTTGCGGTTTCAGCACTCAATGCATCAGGCCAGCATATCTGGATCATAGGGGATGATGATCTGATCAGACCCGGTGCTTTGGAGAAAATTTGTGATGTGCTGCGATCACATCGAAATATTGATCTGGTGTACCTCAATTACGGCTACAGCTCGGAAAAGAACCCGGATAATGTCAAGGATCTTGACGCCTATCTGGAAGATTTCTCTGTTCTCGAACCGAAGAATTCTGATGAATATTCAACAGTGATTGGCCTGTCTGCCAAAACCGAAAACTTCTACACCGCCATTTTTTCGAATGTCTATCGTCGTGATCACGCAGTATATGCATATTGTCAGGACACCAAGGGGAGAATATTCAGTACCCTTGCTACCTGTGTTCCTTCTTCAAATTATGCATTCAACCATATGGTAAATCTCCCGGCATACTGGATTGGAGAACAGTGTATTGTCGTCAATTCCAACGTGTCGTGGCAGGCATACGGGACTTTGTTTGATCTGGAACATATTCCCAGGATCTGGGATTTGTCCGATGTTTCCGGAGCCCCCCTGGATACAGTTGAACAAAGGCGATCCGACAGACTTTGGCTAGTGGAACTGATGTGGAAGCAGGCATTCGAGCTAGACATATACGAAAACAGTCCCTATCTGGATACGGCACGTATAATTATGCGATTGAAACATCTCAATGAAATGAAATTGCATGCACCTGTTCTGAAACAGGTTTACGCAGATGCGCAGAGTCATTCTCACCCGTTGGCAAGGTGGCCGTTACACAAACTGTTTCGGGCACTATAATCATCAGGGAAAAATCCGTTTGTTAAGTGGAATACCATAAATGACTGAAATTTCTTGGGCCCAGAACGGCGAAGACGTAATACTCAACCGAGCGTTGCGTGATGTGGAAAAAGGTTTTTACATTGATGTTGGTTCGCAGCATCCGGTGAAACACTCGGTAAACTTGCTCTTCTATCGGAAGGGATGGCACGGAATTCATGTGGAATGTGCGCCGGCATATGCCGAACTACTCCGGGAACACAGACCAGATGAAACTGTAATTGAAGCGGCGGCCTACAATTCCACCGGCTCGGCGTATCTGAACCTGTTCGAATACTCGGGCGCTTCCACACTGGATGACGAAACTGCATCCCGGGCCAGGATGCATCTCAGTCAAAAAAGCAAGATTGAAGTGAAACTTACGACGCTGGATGATATTTTTTCCCGGATAACAGAAAGTGAAATTCACTGGCTGAAGATTGATGTTGAAGGTACTGAGCTACAGGTCTTGGAGGGGTGGAAAGATTCTCCAAGGCGACCCTGGATCGTGGTTATAGAATCTATCGATTCCTTCCTGAACACACCAAATGAGCACAATTTTGAACATATATTGATCGAGAAGGATTATCAGAAGGTTCTTTTTGACGGTGTGAATACATACTATGTTCACATGTCTCAATCTCACCTTAGTCCTTTGCTATCATATAGTACCTGTGGTCTCGATAATTTTGTGAATTTCGGGAACTACACAGGTGATATTCACGGAAAATTCGTCGAAGAAAAGACGATAGAAAAGGATATCGAGGAAAGGGGAACCTATACACTGGAAAGGCGTCAACAAATAGAGTGGCTGACAAAACAGTTGCGAGAGCTCAAAAACGAGTTTTCCCTCATTCTGGGAAAAAACTCCCGATCCAAATTGAAGGAGAAGCTGGCAATCAAGCCGGATTTGCCAGTTCCACCTGTTTCCTACGTCGCAGATGTATCCAAAAAGTATTTGCCTGCTGCAAAAACATTTGAAGAAAAAATGATAACACCGGATTCGGATTGGATCAGTCAATGCAAAGAGTTGAGCAACGAAGATTTTGTTGACATTTCTTATCGAAGATGGCTGATGCGTGATCCCGACGCAGAGGGGCGAGCGCATTTTCTTGGATTGTTGAGATGGTGGGTATCGCGTGAAAAGATCAGCCAGAAAATTTACAATTCAGCAGAGTCCGAAAGATGCCGCAGGTTAAGGTCCACAATCGGGTTCAAGACCATATTTTTTCTGACCTTCGTGGATCCTGAATTTTTTGTTGATGCCAGTTACAGCTTGATCCTGCAACGGCTTCCTGAGCCAGAAGCACTTGCGTCCGTCAATCCTGAAATGCTCACCAAAGATGACAAACTGAATAGGATCGGAATTCTTCTGAGATCAGAAGAAGCTGCGCATAATAATCCGGACTTGAACAGGTTCTGGATAAGAAACAACTGGGCTATGATAACATTTCTGAATACATTTCAGATGGATTGATTTTCCACGCGATGGTCACAAGATTTGCCCACTACAGAGAAATACTATGGAAAATAGCAGTGAATTTGCAGGCGATATAACTAAGGAAGATTTGTTCAAGATACTATTGCCATACCATTTTGGCGCGTATCATCACAACATCGTCCGTTTCTGGCAGGCGGCCTTTGATAATAGCGGGTTTGCATGTGAACATGTGGAAAGTGATGGCGAAACATATCGACTGGTCCTGCAGGTCGGCAGCCGGAATTCCGGCTGCCGCAACCCGGATCACTATCATACGGTTGAGTACAGCGTTTCATTGGATCCCAAAGTAACGGGTCGTGATTCAGATTTCGTTCTGGTTCGATCACCAGAGCAGTCTCCCGATGTAAAGGAGGGCATGTCAGATAAGCCGGTATTTGTTTCAGGGTTTGGGCTGGACCATTGGGTTGCCGCTGAGATTGACTACGAGAGAATTGTGGGTGGTTCCGGCCACCGTTTTCTTGTGCGTACTGACTTCACCCCAAAGGAAGATGTTGAAGCAATATTGTCAGCTGTCTCGAAGATAAGATGCACTGACAATGATGTGACGTTGATATTTTTCTCCGCTTTTGATGCTGATCCTGATCTGGTAACGCTCGTTAACAAGTCACGACAGGACTTTGGAGCCGACAAGCACGTTCTGTATTATACGGGTATCCGGGATCTCAAGGCAGAAAAAGCGTTATTCTCGCAAGTAGATACCCTTATTTCGTTGCAGGGTGACAACAACGCTGATTGTGATGTCGCACGTGCATTTGCCATAGGCCTGGCATCAGTCACTGGTTCCGTCGGACCACATACAAGGTTTGCGAACAAAGAGAATGCATGGCTTTGCCAAACCGACTTCGGGGTTGAGAATTCTTCGATCTCTGCTTTTCCATCCCGACCGATTTCCCATTTTTGCAAAGAACATCTGCAGGAGCTTCTGGAAAAGGCATATGAAGCAAGCGTCCAGTCCAGATCAGCGATGGTGGCTGAAATCCGTCAGAATGTTTTGGATACGTGTAAATGGGAAAAGGTGGTTGGTCATGTTCTTCGGTTGCAGACAAACGACTGGGCAAATCGCACAACCCAGGTTGCCTGGCTTTCCACCTGGAATACCAAATGCGGCATCGCAATACATGCGGCGAACCGGACATCAAAATTCCCGCAGGAAAACCTGACGATCCTGGCTCCGGTAGAGTCCGAATTTACACAGATCGACGGGCCCAATGTTTACCGCGTGTGGAAACAGTCAAAAGATCTGAACTATTTTGACAATATATTTCCGGTACTGCTGGATCGGAATATCGATGCTGTAATGATTGAGTTTCACTATAGTTTTTTCAATCACCAGCAACTAAGTCATTTTATATACAGATGCGTTTCGATGGGGGTAAATGTCTATGTTACCCTCCATTCCACGACTGATCCTTACGGCGATACGGAAAACTTTCGATTAGCCGATATGAGTGACGCCTTCACAATGTGTCGCGGCGTATACGTCCATTCGCACCGGGATATGATCAAATTGACAGAAGTAACCGGATGCAAAAACGGTTATATTCTTCCGCTTGGTATTGAAATTTACAAACCTGCATTCGACGGGCCAAAAAAGTCAAAGAAAAAGACCACGGACACCGAACAGGTACTGACAATTGCAACGTTCGGGTTCTGTCTTCCAAACAAGGGACTGATTGAACTTGTCGAGGCCGTCAACAAGGTCAATTCGAACGGTATGCCAGTTAAACTGCTCATGCTGAATGCAGAACATCCGGCCCCGGAATCCGGCAAACTGGTGAAGGAAATACTTAGAAAAATCAAGCAAAACTCAGAGGGAAATAATATTGAGTTTGTGCACCAGTTTCTGCCACAAGACGAATTATTTGAGCGGCTGACAAATTTTGATATTTTGATCAACCCCTACCAGATGACCGCAGAGTCGGCCAGCAGCTCAGTGCGTGTTGCCGCCTCATGCGGGATTCCGGTTGCCGTAACGCCACTGCCAATTTTTGATGACCTGGGCGACATGGTAGTACGGTTTCCCGGTACATCTGTGGAGGATTTGGCAACTGGGTTGTCAGAGCTTTTTGAACTAAAAAATAAAAAACCGCGAGAGTTTAAAAATCTGGTCAAATGCTCTCAACAACTCGCCAAGCTGTTTGACTACGCCAAACAGGCAGAGGCATTGGGTAGAATTTTTCATGAGGATTGTATTTCGACCCTGTTGAAGCATGAAAACACCAACCAGATTACCCTCAGCGATCGTTTCCTGAAGCGTCGCGGATTGTTTATCAATACAGCGCCTGCAAACTGCAGTATTTATGAAAGCGGCTTGATGGTGTTCAATAATATCAGGCATTCCTGGCAAGTCGACTGGACCTATCTCACAATCAGTGACTTTAGCCTTGGTGAGCTGGAGAATTCCAAAAAACTGGTGGGTAACGGGATTGATACCAATCTGGAGGATTACGACTTCCTGGTCATCAATTGGCATCCCTTTACTATGGAAGGTCAGTTAAGCCTCGATACTATCAGCAGCTTTGAAACCAAGAAGTTCTGTATCGTCCTTGAACTGGATCCGTCTGACACACTGGCTGCAATCCCAAAGGACATATTCGACGGTTACATTGCGCTGGATCCGACATTAAGCAATCAGGACAGAATTCATGCATTTCCCCGTCCACTGGTGGGTAAACTGCATACTTTTAAGGGTGGAAATCTCGAAAACCCGACAATTGGCAGCTTTGGCTTTGGGACACCTGGAAAGGGATTTCCGCTTGTGGTCCAGGCAGTGAACAAGGAATTTGACAAGGCAACAGTTCGGATCAACATACCCTTGGGTGACTATGCCAACTTTGATCATTTACACAATCAGTCCTATTGCGAGTATATTAAAGAACTATGCGAGAAAATTGCTAAACCCGGAATCAAGGTTAACGTGACGTTCGACTTCATGACACAGGCACAGATGATCGACTGGTGTCGGGGAAACGACCTGAATTTCTTCTTTTACACACGCGACCAAACCGGGCTGGCCGCAACGACAGATCAATGCATTTTAGCAGGCAGACCTTTGCTGACATCTTCCAACGCAACCTTCCGCCATATTTCGCAGAGAATTGAGCCTTATCCGACAAATCTGTTGCGCGATGCAATGACATCCACTTCAGAAGAAGTGCGCAGTTTGCAAAAAATCTGGTCCAAAGGCGCGTTTCTGAACTGTTTTCATGCAATGCTGGCGGATAATGGCATTTTACAATCAAGTCTGAAAAATCATGTCGAAAGTGATGATTCCAAGAGTCCGGCGTCGGTTGTCATGATCACCGATGAGAACGTTCTCGAAAACGAAATTTTTTACTATTCATCCAGACTCAAAAACGCGCTGGAGAGAGAACAGAAATATTCTGTTGACTTAGTGCATCTGTCAAAAATCTCCAAACTGCGTGATCGCAATGATCTGGACACCGTGATATTCTGCATTAGAGGCACGAAATTTGCCGACAAACAAAAATCTGAACTCTCGAGATTTGCGGACTGGCTAATAACAATTGGCTGCACTTGCCTGGTTCTTGAAACCTCGCTGCCGATGTTCGAAAAGGAAGTCATAGATAATCTCGTCATGCTAAAGGATAATCCGATTGTTCCCTATTACACGGTAAATGAACCTCAAAAAGTGGCTACGAAGCATATCGCGGTTCTGGGAAGCGATCTTGCCGGTGAAGCGAGTAGGAAATCAATCGCAAAGCTGCTGAGCCAGTTTGAGGAAGTGGTTGTATCAATTTTCACACGCAATACCGCAAAAGGTATACCGGCGGATGTTGGCCGACTGTTCAAAGACAGGCAGAACTGTGAACTCATCAGCATGCCCAAATCAGGCGAAAGTTTTATCAGGGAAATTGCTCAATACCATCTGATTTTGTTGTTGGACCATTGTGACAAAACCAACGACCAGATAGACGACATTATTTCTCTATCGATGTCTACAGAAAGAGCGATAGCTGTTGACTTTGAAAAACAGAATCCCTGGGAAGAGGTATTGCCGAAAATCACTGCTGATTCTGATTTGAATCAGATTATTTCAGACGGTGTTGCCAATCATATTGAGGCAACTTTGGAGTTTGGTGAATGGACTATGTTGGCGAATTTTAAGAAAGCCATACATTCAAGATAGTATCTTGGTGTGAACTGAATCAAACAATTCACAAATGCCGGCTTCGAACTGCGTGTAAGAGAAATTGGCGCAAACAAACTCGCGTGTTTTCTTTTGTTCCCGTAATATGGCCTTCCGATCTTCCATACAATCGATGACCCTTTTGGCGAAACCGCCCACGTTACCGACTTCGACCAGTTTGAGTGCTGCTGAGTGTTCGCCGATCTCATCTTCTATGAGGGGAATCTTTGTGGCAATCACGGGAGTGCCCCAATTGAGTGCCTCATTCAATTGGGTTGGGAAATTTCCCTCCAGTTCCGAAGTAAAAAGCAGTGCTGTGGCATTTTTGTAGAGTACACGAAGTTTTTCATCACTCACCTGATCGATTGTTTTGATGTAGGGTGCAACCTCTGGTGCCGGCAAGCTTTGCTTGAGCTCGGCCGTCAGTATTCCATACAGGCGTTTTTTGCTCCCACTTGCGGACAGCATTTGGTTCACTTTTGCGACCGTGGCTATAAAGTCCCAAAGGCGTTTCGACGGACGCTCCCGGGTGGGGTAGATTACATAGTAGTCAGGTAAGGATTGCACAAAACTTGTCGGTAAGGGATTAGGGCGAGCCCGGGCTGTATCTCCGAGATTTGGCAGGGGGAAATAGCGGATTTTATCCTGATCAACTTTCAGTTCTGTATCTGGAAGATAATTTTGAGTAAATTGAGAGTTGGTGAATATCGCAACTGACTTGTTACTGATCAGTTTGCCAATCAGTGCATTCTGTTTTGTTGCTCCCATTCTGCGATTGTTCGGATAAAAATGCGGGAGATAATCAGGCAGGTAGAGAATAGCCTGTTTCGTGCTTTCTATGGTTTCATCGAAGTGTTGAAAATGCGGAATCCAAATTGTCTGTATGTCCGGCCGGTTGTTTGTATACTCTACATATCGCTGCAAAGATCTGTTGGTTGACAGGCCAAACAATCTGAAGCGAAGACTTCCCCAGCAGTGCACCAGGAATTTTTCAAACAACCTGTATGAGGTAATGTCTGTGGAAACATGTATCCATTTGCGAATTATGAAATTCCGATAGCCCTTAAATTTCATAAGGAAGTTTCTAAACAACCTGTATGAGGCAATATCTGTGGAAACATGTATCCATTTGCGAATGATGAAATTCCGATAGCCCTTAAATTTCATAATTATCAGCATCTTCGCATGGTTTTTCTTACGCCTTTTTATGAGTTGATGAAACCTGTGATCTGTAACCAGAACCTTCAAAAGGGACGGATCGTCTACAACCCCGTGAAAGAAGCCGTGGACTTTGCCAATATCTGACTTACCGGCGGTGACAACAACTTTATATCCATGACTGGTCAGGGCTTTTACACCCATTCTGACAACCTTTGCTATACCTTCTGCACAATGAAACTCTCCCTCACAGATATGAATCTTCGGGCCAAAAATGTGAAAGGGCAGAAGGATGGTCTGTGCCTTTTCTTCGGCCAGTTCGAATGTTTCGCTGACACATATTACAGTACTGGCATTTTTTGCTGCTTTCGGAATAACTTCGATAAAGTCGTTGTACCGGGCCGGAGATTTTCCATTAATAATGTCGTCGATGGTTTTGTCGAATATCGGCCAGACATGGTCAGGATGATAAAGTGCCCTGACGGTGGCCTGACTATCCACTATTTCCTGAATCAGAGCCCGGTCCCCCGCCTCCACGCGACTGGCAATTTGCTGCAGTTCTGGAATGTCGGATGCGGCACCCGGAGCATTGTCTGCGTCTGGGAAATAATGTGACAAAAGAGAACCGCTTTGAAAAACAACCGGACCCCCCAGCATCATGAATTCTATGGGTGGTAGGTAACATACATTGGGCTCTGTGTAGTGATAAACGAACCCACGGGTATTCTGCAGCCGGGACAGGAATTCACTGCGTTCAAGCGTTCCATGAACCCGCGGGTCTCCTGTCTCAACCATCTGCACGCCGAATATTTTGTAGTTTTGTTGCGGAAAATAATGTTTTAGACGCTTGTAATTTAAATTGTAATAGCGGCTGTCCTTGACTCGGGGACATAACAATCCAATCTCCGAAGCAGTCTTTTCAAACTGCCAGGTATCCTGCAGGTCAACAACGTCCCGGCTCAAGCAATACGGGATGATATGCATGTTTTGAGTAAGCCACGGCTCTTCATCCTGTACAGTATGTTCATGGTGAGGGCAGAACCAAAAATCACGCCGACTTGTGATGAGTTTTATCGTTCCGTTTTTTGTAAGTTCCCGGGACAAATTGTAGGGCTGACCAAAGACCCGGTAGATAAGAGGTCCATCATACACCAGCAGAATTTCGTGAAGCCAGCCTTGATTGATTGTCACGATGACAAGGTCGAAATACGCCTCCAGTATTCTTCCGATCTCGGAGGACAATGGCTCATAAAAGAAGTTGGTCGATGCAAGCTTTTCGATAATCTCAGGTTCAAGGGTGGAGTCGTCAGGATATCCCCAGTCTACCACCGCAGACTGATCTGGGATGCTGATTCTATAAGGCGGGGTGAAGACTTCGTATCCATTGCTCTTCAGGCGGGCACATTCGGTTTGCATCAGAACCTTGTGCATCCCCAGCCAGAATATTCGCTTACGCGGGGAATTGCCTGATCTCTTAGCACCACTCATAATCACAATTTCTATGCTTGTTGTGGTTATTACCGGAGGATGACGTTGCTCTGGCTCTTTGTGGACCGGGTTTTGCCATCCGGGTTTTCCTGAATAGACGCATTTTGCACCAGAGCCGAAAGCAAATCGTTTGAAATGGATGCCAGCTTCAGTACACGCTCCCGGATTGAGATACACCGGTCCGGAAGGTCCAATGTCCCCTCTGCTTCCCAGCCGTGTTTGCCGGCAAGAAACAGCTTCGGCGTCTGCTCAGCTTTCTGCTTTGCATGTCCACCAAAGGGCAAGAAGCAAGGCATGTTTTTCCTTCCCTCGATACTACCTGCTGTAGCTTTAAATGCTGGTGGGCAATCAAGCGGGTTATGCCTGTATAAAGCTTCATTATGGGGGTGTTACCTTTGGAATATCTTTGAGTGGTATATTCGGAGTTTGGGTTTTAGGACTTGTTTTCTGAATCAGCCTGAAGTTTATTTATTCATCGTCATTTTGATATTGGCAACCAATCAGCAAAGCTGATCAATGAAAATCGATCGTTCTACAGACCGCCTGGCGCAGTTCACAGACTGGAAAACCCCGGAAAAACCTATGGTACTGATCGAGGTGCAAACCGGTATCTCAGGGGAGATGACATCATAAGATACGAGGACATTTATTCCAAAACAAATGACTATTCCAAAACAGACGACAATTAGAAGAAACGACCCTGCATAATAGTATTGATTTTCCCGAAAAACTGATTTACTTGCATTGACTTCTAGCCTGGAGCATCCAGAAAAATTGATCAGAAATACCGCACTGCAGATTTATAAATCAAGAGAAATTCATCAATCAATAAGGGAGTGGACCGATAGACAACCGCTCCGTGAACAGTAACCTGAAAAAGATACGAGTGATCAAAATTGCTGACCCATAAAGGAATGCCGATGACTTCACCAACAGAAATTTCACGGTGCCGTATCGGTGGTGGAGACAATCTCCTCACAGTTCTCGATCTGGGCCAACAAGCTCTGACCGGTGTCTTTCCCAAAAATGTAGAAGACAAAATCACAGAAGGCCCCCTGGAGCTTGTCTGGTCGCCGGAAAGCGGGTTGCTTCAATTGAAGCATTCTTATGAACCCGATGAAATGTATGGTGACAATTATGGCTATCGTTCTGGCCTCAACCAATCTATGGTGGAACATCTGACAAGAAAAGTTTTGTTCCTTGAACGATTTGCCCAACCACAACAAGGGGATATCATTGTCGACATTGGCAGTAATGACTGTACTACCCTGAAAGCTTATTCAACACCCGGCCTGAAGAAAATTGGAATCGATCCCACAGGAACCAAATTTGCTTCTTACTACCCTGAGAATGTCAAACTTGTCCCGGAATTCTTTTCAGAAGAGTCCTATCGCTCAAGGTTTTCGGGTCCTGCAAAAATAGTGACATCAATCGCGATGTTTTACGATTTGGAAGATCCAATACAATTTGCGAAAAACATTGAAGCGATTTTGGCTGACGATGGTATCTGGCATTTCGAGCAAAGCTATTTGCCGTCGATGTTGCTTACCAATTCCTACGACACAGTCTGTCACGAACACCTGGAATATTATTCATTGCAATCGGTTGAAAAGATTCTTTCAGCTGCCGGACTGAAGGTCGTTGATGTAATTATGAATGATGTGAATGGTGGCAGCTTTGCTGTTACTGCAGCAAAAACCGGCAACAAAAACTTGGTTACAAATGAACCGGTCATTCAGTGGCTGCGCAAGCGCGAACTGGATATAGGTCTGCATACCTCTAAACCGTATCTCGAGTTTAAAGAGCGGGTGTTCCGCCATCGTGACGACCTGGTGCAACTAATCAGGTCTTTGGTTGCGGACGGCAAGACAGTCCTGGGTTACGGCGCATCGACAAAAGGCAATGTAACATTGCAATTTTGTGGGCTTACTACAGCCGATATTCAGGCAATTGCGGAAGTGAATAAGGACAAATTTGGCTGTTTCACTCCCGGCAGCCACATTCCGATTATCTCCGAGAAAGAGGCAAGAGCGATGAATCCTGATTATTTCCTTGTTCTGCCGTGGCACTTCAAGAACGGGATTCTCAAAAGAGAACAGGAATATCTTGCCAATGGCGGCAAGTTCATCTTCCCCTTTCCGGAAATAGCGGTTGTTTAATATGACGGTTTCGATTGTTACCGGCATCACGGGTCAGGATGGTGCCTATCTCACCAAGTTTCTGCTTGAAAAGAATCACAAGGTC
The DNA here is from genome assembly GCA_965199175.1 of Alphaproteobacteria bacterium. Classification (GTDB taxonomy): domain Bacteria; phylum Pseudomonadota; class Alphaproteobacteria. The sequence goes on along the minus strand of OZ240684.1, from coordinate 335,712 downwards.
ATCGGAACTTTCAGAAGATCGGCTTCCACAAATTTCTGGCGCCTTGATGAACTAGGCATCGCAAACCATGAGAATCTGGAACTGGTGGGATTCGATCTTATGGATATGGGTACTTCGATCCGGATGCTGGAACGGTTTGAGCCAGATGAAATATACAATCTGGCAGCACAGAGTTTTGTGGCCACTTCATTTGACCAGCCTCACAAAACGTCACAGATTAACGGTATTGGTGTACTCAATCTGCTCGAAGCGGTAAGAACAGTGAACCGGAACATTCGCATTTATCAGGCCTCGACGTCAGAAATGTTTGGACTGGTTCAGGAAGTCCCGCAACGCGAAACCACACCGTTCTATCCAAGGAGTCCCTATGGCATCGCCAAGCTTTACGCGCACTGGATGATCATCAATTATCGGGAATCTTATGATATATTTGCGACAAGTGGAATCTTGTTCAACCACGAGTCTCCACTCAGAGGGCAAGAATTCGTGACGCGCAAAATCACCAATACGGTCTCGAAAATCATGCTGGGAAAAGCCGATATTCTTGAACTTGGCAATATGGATGCAAAACGCGACTGGGGTTATGCGGGTGAATTTGTCGAAGGTATGTATCGCATTCTGCACCATGATGTGGCAGAGACCTTTGTACTTGCTACCGGACGAACAGAAACAGTTCGCTCTTTTGTCGAGCTGTCATTCAAAGCGATAGGCACTAACATTAACTGGGAAGGTTCCGGAGAAAACGAGGTCGGCAAAGATGATAACGGTAAAATCTTGGTGAAAGTCAATCCGCAGTTTTACCGCCCTGCCGAAGTGGAATTGCTTGTGGGTGATGCATCGAAAGCAAAAAATGCGCTGGGCTGGGAGCCAAAGACAACACTGGAAGAACTGTGTTCCATGATGGTGGAGGCGGATATCAAACGCAATAAACAAGGCTTTTCGTTTTGAAATGTTTTGTAAGCTGATCAATTGAGGTTTGATATGCGGGTTCTTGTAACTGGTTCAAATGGATTTACCGGCAGATATTTGGCAGAAAATTTCAAACAAAACGGGCTGGAGGTTTATTGTCTGAAATCGGACCTGCGAGACAAGGATTCAGTTGCCAGCGAAGTCAGGGATGTTCAACCGGGCGGCGTGGTGAATTTGGCAAGTATCGCTAGTGTTGAACACTTCAATACAAATGCATTCTATGAGGTCAATCTTATAGGAACAAAGAACCTCCTGGATGCGTTGTTGCAACATGCACCGCATGTTCAGAGTATTCTGCTTGTCAGCAGTGCAAATGTCTACGGCAATATAAATGCGCGTGAACTGAGTGAATCAATGGTACCCGATCCAATCAATGATTATGGTGTCAGCAAACTTGCAATGGAAAATATGGCAAAACTGAAATACGGAGTTTTGCCGATTTTTATCACAAGGCCGTTTAACTATACCGGGCCTGGTCAGAGCGTTGAATTTATTATCCCGAAGATCATTCATCATTTCAGGAACTTCGTGTCGAGCATTGAACTGGGGAATATCAATGTGTACCGGGAATTTGGTGATGTTCGGGATGTGGTGGATATTTATCGGCATCTTTTGAGTTTGAAGCCTTTGCATCAGACAATCAACGTTTGTACCGGTGAAGCGTACAGCCTGGAGGATGTGATTTCGATCTGTTCTGAGATTACCAATCACCAGATACATGTAGAAGCCAATGAAGATTTTGTCCGGGAGAACGAGGTCACGTATCTGTGCGGTGACCGAACCGTTCTTGATTCCATTATCGGGCATCAAAAGCCGAGATCGATCAGGGAAACCATAGAATATATGCTGCAAGAGTGAATTCCGCTCAGGCGGCGCAAACGGAAGAGTGTGACAACAGATGTCGGACATATTGGGAATGCTGACCGGTTATGGGCAAGGCATACCAGGTTCATCCGTCGCGTTTTGTCCGGGACAAACATGCCAATAGTATTGATGCTTTCGGTTTCCCGGACATATCCCTTGATGACAACTCTTACAGCATGCTGGCAGAAAAAGCGCAGAAAATTACGCGTTTCGGGTCTCTTTGAAAACTCAAATTGTCAGAAATCCATAATGCAGCAATAACCTCATTTAATCTTCTCGATCCTGAGTTCGCTCAACCTTGCCTGAAATGCTGAAGGAACCTGCAGACGAACTTCCAGATCGTTGACATTTTTCCTAACGGTAAATTTTATGTTTATTTTTCCCTCTTTTAATTCCTGTTTCTTCACAGTTCGTTGGGTTAGCCTGCGGGTGCCATGGGTATGGACCACATCGATTAAGATTTCCTCTTCACCGTCATAACCAGATTTTACTGATAACGTTCCCTCGTAATTTCCAAGTGCAATTTTCAGATGTGGACCGTAGAAAGCATACCATCGAGATCTGGGTTTTTCCGGCGATTGTATGATCAGGTCACTGCCGGAAACTAAGCCACACTGTGTGTGAATCTTTTTATCTCCCGGTTTAAAGATGATTGGTTCCTTGGCGGAAGAGGCAACCCAGAAATGAGGATCCTGCTCGTAGCCAGACCAACCGGTCCTTGAAAGGAGTTCCAAAAAAAAGTCGCTGTGGAATCCTAATTCCATCCAACCATTTCTACGGGCAACGAACAACGATTCGCCATCAAGCCGGATGCCCCAAGGCATCGGAAAATCAGGGATGATCGGTTCTGCTGCAAAATAAATTCGGCCACCCGGGTTTAGGACATGATGCATTGCTTCAAGCAATTGCTCAAACCGATTGCAATGATGAAAACATTCAAAAAATACAATCGCGTCGAATTTCTCATCGGTCTCTTTGACCCATAAAAAATCATCGCAAATGATGTTAATATCCACCTGATCCTGTTCTGCCCGCCTCTTCACGAGATTGCAGTAATTTTCTTCAATATCTACGGCCGTAACTTTAAATCCAAGTTTCGCCAATGCCAGAGTCGTATTTCCCCAGCCAAATCCAAATTCACATATCGAAGCACCAGCGGGCAGATCCAGATTGTAGAGGAGCTTGCTGATCAACTCATAATGAAGTGCGGCCAGCCTAGTACTTTGAGTAAAGTAGGGAAAGGGGCGCAATAAACATTGATCGACGTCGAAGTATGCCTTTTCATTTGTCGGCTTATATTCTTTTCGATTTGAAACCCGTTTGTACAGATCAAGTTGAACTTGCATATACTCTTGGGAATACGGGTCGTTTGGCAGATCCGCTGGCGGATCCACATTGATTTGACTAAAACGCTTGTATGCTTCGTCATGAGACGTTTTATAACCCTCATCAAACCACTCAAGGATATTATCCAATTCATCTATTGATACTGTGCGCATAAGAGTTATCTCATTGTATATTCAAATTAAAAGTTTTTGCTGTCTTCAGACTTACGGCAGTTACTGTTGTTTTGCCCCGGCTAACATGTATCCAAAAACAGGATAAAGTAAAGAATTCTTCCAACTTTTGGTGTCCTTTGCCTCTGTTCCCCGGCAATTCAATATCGCCACATCGATGGGCCGACTGACATTCAATATTTTGCTCAGCTTTGCCCAGTTTGAACGCGAAGTTATCGGCTGATACATTGGCTTCCTCTAAACGCAAAGGCATGTGGATGGGCGGTGTTACGCCGATGGGCTATGTGGTAAAAAACCGCGAACTTGTCATTGAGCCTGTTGATGCTGAAGGCATCCGTAAAACACTTTACTTGCTTTTGATGACCGAGTCATCGACAAAAATTTTAAAGATACTGATACGTATGGGGCTATTAAGTACGTATGGGGCTATTAAGCAAGCAGCGCACGACCAAAAACGGTCAGGTCATCGGTGGCAAAGCACTGGATAAAGGCGGCCTCTACACAATTCTGAAAAATCCCATCTATATCGGAGGGATCAAACATAAAATCTAGATCTATGAAGGCGGTCATCCAGCCATCATTGATATGGATACGTGGAATAAACTTCTCGCCATCATGAAAGAGAACACGATCAACCAAGGGGCATTGAATCAGAAAATCCTTTAACAAATACTGTGCAGTACTTAGATCATGGGTATCCCACCGGATCCGTGAATGGTGATCTATGACTGCTTCTCTTGTTTGGCTCCGCCGTGACTTGCGCCTTGCGGACAATCCGGCTCTGGCGGCTGCTCTGGCCCGCAAACAACCGGTTGTGCTGGTTTATATCCTGGATGACAGCCTTAAACCCCAACAGGGAGGTGCTTCCCGTTGGTGGCTGGAAGGCAGTCTGGCTGATCTGGGTCGGCGGAGTACGGCTCTGGGATGTCCTCTGATTTTGCGGCGTGGCCGGGCACTTGACGTCTTAGGGGAATTATGTGACCGCCACAGCATTCAGGCAGTTTACTGGAACCGGCTCTACGATCCTGCAGCAATCGAACGTGACCGAACCATCAAAACTGCCTTAAGCCAGGAGGGTCTGAGTTGTACAAGTTTCAATGGCCACCTGCTGTACGAACCATGGGAAGTCAAAACTGCTGATGATGGTTTTTACCGGGTCTTTACCCCGTTTTGGAAAGCCTGCCTGAAACTGCCTGAACCGCCGCTTCCTCTCCCGCCTCCTGAAAAAATTCCGGGCCTCACCCCTGCCCCGGCCAGTGATCATCTGGCTGACTGGAACCTCTATCCCGGGCGTCCGGATTGGGCCTCAGAGATACGTAATACCTGGACTCCGGGCGAAAACGAAGCAGCCCGTATCCTGGAAGTATTTCTCAATCAGGCCGTCGACTACGCCGGAAAACGCGACCATCCCGGTATCATGGCAACATCACGTTTATCACCATATTTGAGTTTTGGTGAGATTTCAGCCCGCCAGATCTGGCATTATGTGCGCACCCACCAACAGAGCCACCCCGAAGCCACCCGGAGCCTGGATAAATTCCTCTCCGAGGTCGGCTGGCGGGAATTTTCCTATACCCTTCTCTTTCAGTATCCTCAGCTGGCCAACCATCCTCTCAGGACCGAATTCGAAGCATTCCCCTGGCAGGATGATCAAGGTGGCCTTAAGGCATGGCAACACGGACAGACCGGCTATCCGATTGTTGATGCCGGGATGCGTGAATTATGGGCTACTGGCTATATGCATAACCGGGTCCGGATGATCGCTGCCTCCTTCCTGGTCAAAGATTTGATGATTCCGTGGCAAAAAGGGGCGGCCTGGTTTTGGGATACTCTTTGCGATGCTGATCTGGCGAATAATTCTGCCAGTTGGCAATGGGTGGCGGGCTGCGGTGCCGATGCGGCCCCTTATTTCAGGATTTTCAACCCCAGCCTTCAAAGCGCACGATATGACCCGGAAGGAATCTATATTCGCCGATGGGTTCCCGAACTTGCCGGGTTACCCCGAACCGCTCTTCATCAACCCTGGCTGGCGTCAACCGCAACGCTTGCTCAGGCCGGAGTCATTTTAGGACAAACATATCCCCGGCCAATGATTGATCATGCCACAGCCCGTCAGGCCGCTCTGGATGCCTATCAAAATATAAAATCAGGAAATGCTTAAGAACGTTCAGGAGACTCAGCCCATGATGACCGGTCCAAAATGGGTGCTCTTTTCGTCTCTTTTAAAAAGAGATATCACCTCTTTGTATGAGTGCCTGAAAAAAAATCTCTTTGAACAGACCGCATTGATTATACTCAATCATCCATGACGTATTCTTCTGGCCAGACAGATCATTCCTCGCGCACGCAATCCCTGTCAAGCCGGGTTGCCGCGATGATCTGTTTGCTTGCGGTGGCTATTGGAGGGTGGAAACTTCTCACCTCCCCGGCTCCCGAACCGGTGGCAGCAACCTCACCGGAACCTGCACCCGTCACGGTAACAGTGACCCGGTTGGCTGTGCAGGATTTTGCCGACTATATCGAAGCAATCGGGACCGCTCAGGCCAATGAATCGGTGACCATCAGTGCCCAGGTAACCGAGATTGTCGGCACAACCACCTTTTCCGATGGTGATATCGTCACAGCCGGTGATGTCCTGGTTGAATTGATCAAACAAGAGGAAAATGCCCAGCTGGCTGAGGCACGGGCGCATCTTGCCGAAGCAGATAAACAATATCAGCGAATCGCCTCATTGGTTAAACGCGGCAACAGCCCACAATCACGCCTTGATCAACAGATCGGGATCCGCGATGCCGCCCAGGCCCGTCTTGATACGGTTGTTGCCCGTTTATCAGATCGTTCAATCCGTGCCCCCTTCTCAGGTGTTCTGGGCATGCGGCTGATCAGCCCAGGAACATTGCTCAGACCCGGAGATCCGATTGTCACCTTAGATGATATCAGCATCATCAAGCTCGATTTTCCGGTTCCTGAAATTCACTTAGCAGCCCTGTCCCCGGGTCAACAGATCACAGCCTTTAGTGCTGCCTATCCGGAACAGGCCTTCACCGGGATGGTAACAGCGATCAATTCCCGGATTGATTCAGTCACACGGGCCGTCACAATACGGGCCGAAATTGATAATCCGGACCAAATCTTAAAACCGGGAATGCTGCTCAATGTTTCGGTCAAAAGCCGTCCCCGACGCGTTCTTGGTGCCCCGGAAAGTGCGGTTTTTCAAAACCGGGATCGTCATTTTCTGTTCCGGGTTAGACAAGACAACACAGTCCAGAAACAGCCGGTGATGATCGGGACACGCATACCGGGATGGGTCGAAATTCTGGATGGAGTCTCCCCTGGTGATCGGGTCGTAGCCGACGGCGTTCACCGGCTTCGTGACGGGAGCATCATTAAAACCGTCACACAGTCGCCAACCAAAACGCCTGACCCCTGACCACAGATACCATCATGAACAATCACCATAAAAACGATTATGAAAATTTCTGAATTCTCAGTGCGCCGTCCGGTTTTTGCTGCGGTGCTTGGCCTTTTGCTGATCGTTTTTGGTTTGCTGTCTTTCGAACAATTACCGGTACGTGAATATCCCAATATTGACCCACCGGTGGTTTCCGTGGAAACCCGTTACCGGGGAGCCTCAGCAACCGTTGTTGAAACCAAGGTAACCCAAATTCTCGAAGAACGCGTGAGCGGTATTGAGGGAATCAAATGGATCGAATCAAAAAGCCGCGATGGCCACTCAACCATCACGATTGCTTTTAGCTCAGAGCGTAACCCGGATAACGCAGCCAATGATGTGCGCGAACGTATCTCCCGTGCCTTATCTGACTTGCCGACCGAAGCCGATCCGCCAGAAATCTATAAAGTTGATTCCGACAACAATGTCATCGTCTGGTTTAATTTATCCAGCCCCCTCATGGATGAGCGCCAACTCACTGATTATGCACGGCGCAACCTGGTTGATCGTCTGGCTGTTCTTGACGGGGTGGCGCGAGTCCTGATCGGCGGAGGACAACGTTACGCCATGCGTATCTGGCTTGACCGGGTCAGCATGGCAGCACGCAACCTCACCGTCAAAGATATCGAAGATGCCTTACGCAACGAAAACATCGAACTGCCGGCTGGTCGGGTCGAATCGGTTGACCGGGATTTTACCTTGCGGGTAGCACGGGTTTATAAAGATGCAGAAAATTTCTCTCAGCTGGTGGTCGGACGCGGAAGCGATGGTCACTTGATTCGATTAGGCGAAGTGGCCCGGATTGAACGGGGAGCCGAAGAACCCCGCTCAGTCATGCGCGGCAACGAAGAACCAATGATCGGGCTGGGCATTATCAAACAATCAACCGCCAACACTCTGACCGTAGCCAAAAATGCCCATCGCGAAATTGACCGCATGCGGGCCAACCTGCCGGAAGGAATGACGCTCAATAACAGCTATGATACATCGGTCTTTATCAGGAATGCCATCAATGAGGTCTATAAAACTCTGGGGATCGCCATCCTTGGAGTCATTGGGGTGGTTTTTTTGTTTCTGGGCGATTGGCGGGCTTTGCTGGTTCCGGCAACAACCGTACCGGTTTCTTTGATTGCAACTTTTATTGTCCTCAATGCCCTGGGGTTTTCAATCAATTTACTCACCTTGCTGGCCCTGGTGCTTTCGATCGGGCTGGTGGTCGATGATTCCATCGTTGTCCTTGAAAATATTCACCGGCGAATCAGCACAGGAGAACCGCCTTTGCTGGCGGCCAATCTCGGGGTCCGGCAAGTCACGTTTGCGGTGATTGCTACCACCCTTGTCCTGATCTCAGTCTTTGTTCCACTGGCTTTTTTAGAAGGAGATATTGGCCGTCTGTTTGGTGAACTGGCCTTTACTATGAGCGCAGCGGTGGCGTTCTCGACCCTATGCGCCCTTAGCCTGTCACCGATGCTTGCGTCCAAATTGCTGAGTGACCGCAGGCAACCAGGTCGGTGGCAACAAAAAACCGAGATGATTTTTACGAACCTGTCGCGGTGGTATGTCGAGACCTTACGCGCTTGTTTGCAACGTCCTGAATGGATGATGGTCATTTTGCTGGCATGTCTGATCGGGATTGCCTGGCTGTGGCGCAGCTTACCTGATGAGCTGGTGCCTCAGGAAGATCGCGGAGCCTTCTTCATCATCATGGAAGGACCGGAAGGTGCCGGATACAGCTACGCCACCCGGTATATGAAAGATATCGAAGGCATCATGCTGGAGCTGTTGGAAACCGGTGAAGCAACACGGGTTTTGGTGCGGGTCCCACGCAGTTTCCGGGGAACCGAAAATTATTCCGATGGCATTGGGATTGTGGTTTTAGCAGATTGGAAAGATCGTCAACGCTCAGCCTTTGAAATCATCGCTGATCTCAGGGAGAACATGAAAGACGTCCCAGGTGTCAAAACCTTCGCCTTTATGCGGCGCGGCATTGGTGGCCGGGGAATCGGAGCACCGGTGCAATTCGTCCTTGGCGGGGGTGATGACGATGAACGCACCGCATGGCGCGATATCATCATGGCCCGGGCAGCCGAAAATCCCGGCCTTGTCGGGGTCAACAGCGATTATAAGGAAACCAAACCACAATTTACCCTTTCCATCCGCCGCGACCGGGCAGCGGATCTCGGGGTTCCGGTCAAAACCATCGGCGAAGCCTTAGAAACCATGATGGGATCACGACGCGTCACCACCTATATCGACCGCGGAGAAGAATATGATGTCATCATCCAGGGACGTGATACAGATCGCCGTAGCCCCGGGGATTTAACCAATCTTTATGTCCGTTCCGAACGTAGTGGTGCCCTGGTTCCATTGGCCAGCCTGGTTACAATCCACGAAGAAGCCACAGCCCGTGAACGCAGTCGCTATAACCGTCTGCAGGCAATTACCATCAGTGCCAACCTCGCCCCCGGTTATAGTCTGGGCGAAGCATTGGATTTTCTCAACACAGTTGTGGAGGATGCCTTACCCGATACAGTTCAGATTGATTACAAGGGCGAATCTCTGGAATTTGAGCGTTCGGAATCTGAGTCTTTTTTCATCTTCCTGATGGCTCTTGCCATCGTCTATCTGACCCTGGCTGCTCAGTTTGAAAGTTTTCTCCACCCCTTGAGTATTATGCCCTCGGTACCGATAGCGATACTGGGGGGGCTGGCCGGACTGTATGTCACCCACGGAACCTTGAATATTTATAGCCAGATTGGCCTGTTGATTCTCATCGGGCTGGCCGCCAAAAACAGCATCCTGATCATCGAATTTGCCAACCAATTACGCGACAGCGGCACGAAAATACGGCCAGCCCTGCTGGAAGCAGCCCGCATCCGGTTTCGCCCCATCGTCATGACCAGCCTGTCAACCATGATCGGTGCTTTGCCGCTGGTTGTTGCTTCCGGGGCCGGATCCGAAAGCCGCATTTCTATCGGCATCGTGGTAACATGCGGAGGATTTTTAGCCACCTTCACAGCATTATTTGTCGCGCCATTGCTCTATGATCTGCTGGCCCCCTATACCCAGCCACCCAAAGCCACATCACGCCGACTCGATTCGATGATCAAAGATGCCGCCCATAATTCTCAAAAGCGGTAAAAATCCTCACGGAGAAAATCACACAGAAAGGGCAAAACCCCGGCATACAGGCCAGGTATAGGGTTCGGATAATACGGGCCGGCCATCACCGACAATGCAAACAACGCACCGTTTCAAAAATATCATCGCAATCGCCGTCTTCTTCGGCATAATCCAATAAGCAACGCACAGCCTTGCCACGATCAGGCAAACCATATTGATCAATCATCCGATCAAGATAGTCGGCCTGTGCGGCATGAATTTCAATTTCCAGTTTGACCTTTTCATCAGCCATCATTGATCACCCTTCCTGATACATCATCATCATAATACGACATCACAATACGCAATGATGTCGAAATACCAAATTGTCAAAACCCCGTCATCGCGGGTAAGCGGAGAATAAGCCAGGGTCTCAGTCAAGCTCAAGTCCTGATTGCCTTAAGGGTATCATTTTTATCACCGCCATCTCAGAAATGCTATCCGGCTGAGGGTTTCATCTGTATCTTTGGCATCTACGGCCCCACCAGCATCACCGGTTCCAGACATCATCAGGCCCCCTTAGGCCCGACACGCCGCGCATAAACCACTGAGTTCAATGATCTGGTGCTCAGTAGTAAAATCAATTTTGTCCGCATGATCATCCAGAAGAGTGCGAATATGCGCATCAGAGCATTCCCATGTCTGCCCACAAAGCCGACAGGAAAAAATAACATGCTCATGGTCATGATCCAGATGGCTGCATAACACATAGGCATTGCGGCTTTCCAACCGCACCAGCAAAGACTTTTCAACCAACAATTCCAAAACCCTGTATACTGAGGGTGGCCCCACCGACTTGCCCAGTGATCGCGACAAATCGGCAATAATCTCATAAGCAGATAATGGTCGGCGGGCCTGATGCAACACTTTCAAAATGCGGTTGCGGTTCACTGTCAACCGGATACCGCGGGCACTGCATGTGGCCTGCAACCCCGCCAGGGAAAGAGAAGATCTTGCCATCACCCTGCATACCCGGACAGTTCCGGACACCAACAGACCGTTATGTACCGGATATAGACAAAACCCGCATATATATCACTTGATTTCATAGGGCCGTGTTCACGATTGTCTGGCGGTTTGCTTGTGGCTTTGATAATTGCCCGTGACTATGGAGCGGGTCATACGCCGTTCAACCGAGACCACCGGCATAATTTTTTTAATATTTGTGAAAAATCGGTTAACATAGATGCCTAAGCGTGACAGTCTATGTTATTCATCAGACTGAAACAAACGGAATGTCGTCGCCAAAAGAGTTGTTTTTACCCATTTTGTGTGATTGTGCAGCTTTTGCGCGATTTTACGACCCTGACCTGATCTTAACAAACCGGAGAACATTGTGATGGAACCAAAAATCCAAGAAAACCGGCTTTTCTTTGCTTTTATGGCACCAATTTATACCTATGGAGCAACCTATTCCTGGACCCTGATCCGGGCAATCATCGGCCTCAATTTGATCCCGCATGGCTACCCCAAGCTGTTTAGTGACGGGCGGGCTGAAAAAACAGCCGGTTATTTTTCTTCCATCGGCCTCGAGCCAGCCCTGCCTTTGGTGTATCTGGTTGGGCTGACAGAATTTTTCGGCGGTATCATGCTGGTCCTGGGCCTTTTTACCCGTTTCAATGCCGCTGCGGTGGTTATTTTCATGGGGTTCTCAGTTTTTGTTGCCCATTGGGACGCCGGCTTCTTCTGGAACAAAGGCGGCTACGAATATCCCCTGATGTGGGGAGTGATTGCTCTTGCTATCTTCTTCCGGGGCGGGGGTGCATATGCCCTTGATAACCGGCTTCCTAAAACATTCTAGGACGTTTTAGTCTTGGCTTAATCCCGGTGATTTCGTCCTAAAATCATGTTTGCAGATTTGTACGCGCTCATACGTATCCTTTTGCGCATAGCCCCAACCACCGGCTGATTGATCAACCGGTGGTTGGTTTTTGTACAATCCGTCTGATATTCTGCAACCGATGGGGTCTGCAAAACCGGTTCTGACAGAGCAGTATCTGGCAACAGGCCATTGGCTTGCATAGTTATGAAGCTGGTGTGTGATTGCGGACAAATCTTGTAATATGTAAATATATCATTAAATTAAATAGAAATCGTTCATCAGTAAAAAGGATCTTTTTCATCCTGCTTGAGAACCTTCTGATCTCACGATAACCTGAAAATCATGACGGCAAAAACGGGTTCATAAATGCCACATAGATCAACCGAAGCAATGATAGTGCCCGGTTGATGAACCGGTTGCCGACAGGATTTTGCAGGATTTTTGTCAGTCGTTTTTTACGCGTGTTTTTTTTGAAGTAGAGGAACATCACAATGTCCGATTCTGTTTTTAAAATTCTGGTAATTGCTGCCCTGGCCATTACGCTTGTTCTTGATGCCATGGATATGGTCGATGATGCTGACCGGGTCGCACAAATTACAGAACTTGATCAAGATGTTGACCGGATCGCCCAGGCTCTTAACGTCAGCGATGGTGATGACCAATAGCATTGGTTAAACCACAATAACGTCAGACATACGCATATTTTTGCGTATGTTTTTGAGCAGGGAATTTTTTTTAACAAAGAAAAATTCTCTGCTGGCAAAGTATCTGCCCTCATAAAACCCGGCCCGGAAAATGGTCGGGGAAGTTGGATTTTGGGAAAACGGAATCCTCTAAGGCTTTCTGTGGACTCATGCCTTTTATGGGGAATATCATCGGCGGTGTGATTTGAGTGCAGAGTTTTGATGCAGGATTTTGCAGGTGATCACCGGTCAGTTGGAACCGCCAGACCTTTGGGGACTTGGCGTGACATATGCCTAAAAAACAGGCAGGGCAGCTTTATTTTAGGGCATCTTGTAGCCAGATGGCTCGATAAACAGAACGAAAACCGACATCATGTTGGTTTTCTAAAATCCATCATAGTATCGCTAACCTGCTGAAATTATTTGAAAAAAGTCGTTTTTTACAGCCCCTGGATTCCCGGACCGGAAAGTTGGTATGTATTATGCTTATCTGGTATCGTCAAAGAGTCATTAAACAACAGGCTGGCTCAATTTTTCTATCAGTCTCAATCATTCAAACAGTGGTGTATTGCTGGAAAGTGAGGCTGATAAAAACTGGTCCGTCATGTTTAGATAATCTCCGTCATATTTGGATGATCTTTGCATAACAGAGGGTATCAAAATTGATTCATAGTCTGGAATCCCTTTATCATATGATCTGATGGTGGTTTTTAAGCTGTCTTCGTGCGGCTCTTTTATCGTCGGCGTTTTTGGGATACCCTTTGGAAAAAAAACCCGTGTGAAAAATGAAACCTGTGTGAAAAATGAAAAAAATCGAAGCCATTGTTAAACCATTTAAGCTGGATGAAGTGAAAGAAGCCCTCCATGATATTGGCCTCAAAGGCATGACTGTGATCGAATCAAAAGGATTTGGACGTCAAAAAGGTCATACCGAACTGTATCGTGGGGCTGAATATGTGGTTGACTTCTTACCAAAGGTTAAAATCGACCTGGTGGTAGAAGATTCTATGGTCGAAAGAGCCGTTGAAGCAATTCAGCAGGCCGCCCAGACAGGGCGTATCGGGGATGGAAAAATTTTCATCTCTGCGGTTGAAGACGTTGTTCGAATCCGTACCGGTGAACGTGGCAAGGATGCCATTTGATACAAGATACAGTCTGATACAAGATACAGTCTGATACAACACGTATGCACCCCAATATCTGGTATCTAACCCCATATATGCACCCCCACCTATTCCCCCCACATATACATCCCGGTCACTCGATATCAAACGAAACCTGATGACGTTATCGTTTCGTTGGTTCTGGAATCACATCACTTAAATTTGAGAGGAAACACTATGTCAGATGTCCAAAAAGCACTCAAAATGATTGAAGAAAATGACGTCAAATATGTTGATCTGCGCTTCACCGATCCGCGCGGCAAATGGCATCATACAACCCAGACCGCCGATACGATTAACGAAGATATTTTTGAAGACGGAATTATGTTTGATGGTTCATCAATCGATGGTTGGAAATCAATCCATGAATCGGATATGATTTTACAGCCTGATCCATCTTCTGCGGTGATGGACCCTTTCTCGGCTCAGCCTCAGTTAATCCTGATTTGCAATATCCTTGAGCCAAGCACCGGACAGGCTTACGGGCGTGATCCACGCTTTACGGCCCGACAAGCTGAGGCCTTCCTGAAATCCAGCGGCATCGGTGATACAGCCTATTTTGGCCCTGAGGCAGAGTTCTTTATGTTCGATGATGTGCGTTTTGCATGTGATCAGAACCATGTCTTTCACCAGATTGATTCCGAAGAAGGTCCCTATAACTCCGGGACTAAAATGCCTGAAGGCAATATGGGGCATCGTCCGAAAATTAAGGGAGGATATTTCCCGGTTCCCCCGGTCGATTCAGCGGCCGATATCCGTGCGGAAATGGTCACGACAATGAATGAAATGGCCATCCCGATGCAGAAGCATCATCACGAAGTCGCCCCAAGCCAGCATGAGCTGGGCTTTGGTCATTCTACGCTTACAGAAGCTGCTGATTTCATACAAAAATATAAATATTGTACGCAAATGGTCGCATCAGCTTATGGTAAAACCGTGACATTCATGCCCAAGCCGGTCTCCGGAGACAATGGTTCAGGCATGCATGTCCATCAATCAATCTGGAAAGAAGGAAAGCCTTTTTTTGCCGGTTCAGGCTATGCTGATCTGTCTGATCAATGTCTGTATTACATTGGCGGCATCATCAAACATGCCCGGGCAATCAATGCGTTTTCCAACGCGACCACCAACAGTTATAAACGCTTGATTCCCGGTTTTGAGGCCCCGGTTTTGCTGGCCTATTCGGCGCGCAACCGTTCGGCTTCCTGCCGCATCCCCTATGCAACCAGCCCCAACGGTAAGCGGGTTGAAGTGCGCTTCCCGGATGCTTCGGGAAACCCTTACCTCACCTTTGCCGCAATGCTGATGGCGGGTATTGACGGGATCGAAAATAAAATTCATCCCGGCGACCCAATGGATAAAGATCTTTATGATTTACCACCCGAAGAACTCGAAGACGTGCCAACAGTCTGCGGGAGCCTGCGCGAAGCCCTCGAAGCTCTGGATAGTGACCGCGATTTTCTCAAACGGGGTGATGTCTTCACCGATGATCAGATCAACGGCTATCTGGAACTCAAATGGGAAGAAGTCTTCACCTTTGAGCATACCCCACATCCGGTTGAATTCATGATGTATTATTCGGTTTAATCAGAGCATTGATCCTCAGTGAGGAGTCTCAATCCGGTGACTCCTCACGCTCTGGTCCGGTTGCAAGCTGGCCTTGGCTTAAGAGTGACCACGTCTGGAGAACCACCCCATCGGTTAACCGACCAGAGTTGCCGGAGAGAGCAATGATACCGGGAAGTCCGGAACCCAATAAACCAGGCCCGCATCCAGACAATGCGGGCTTTGTGGATTCCCGCTCTTTATGGTTCCCGGTGACGGCCGGGAGTATTATAATTTATAAAAAAACAGCACGAATTTTTTTATGGGGACAGGGCCAATCATGATGGTTCTGTTATAAATCGTGATTGTTACCGCAATGATCCAATCATTGGATGTTGACCAATGATCTGTAACAATTCAGGCGCATGGGGTTCAGATAAGGATCAAAGATGCGGCTTTTTTGGTAAAATGGCAATGCAGACCATGTAGCAAAAACAAAAATGACGAAAGAAAAAAACGATGGCGAAAAGCAGTTACAGCAGAGAATATTACATTGAGAACCGTGAAAAAATCCTGGCATATGGTAAAGAGCGATACCAAAAAAAGAAGGACGAAATCAATGCGGCTAAAAAAAAGAAGTATCGTGAGGATCGTGAAAATCGCGAGAAAACACGAAAATATCAAAAAGAATACGCCCTGAAAAATGATCGAAAAGAATATTTCAAAGAATACTATGCCAAAAATCGTGAAAGAATTGTCGCTCGTAAAAAAAAGCGACGTCAGGAGAAAAAAACATCATAAAAATGGGGACCTGTGAAATCAGGCTGGCATTCCGAAGAAAGACCGGGCCTTAGGAAAAGAGCAGCCACACCCAAAGATCCGGACCCGGAAAAAAGACGACCACGCCCAAAGACCTGTCAATCCATCAACCAGGGTTGCCTGAAAAATAAGACCAGGAAGACCGGAACCACATAAACAAAATCCATACCCAAAAAATGCCGGCTTTTACGGTTCCGGCCTTAAAAGAAATTCCCGATAAAAGCCGGTCATGATAAGGCTTTGCACGCCGTTAAGGGAATCCGAAACCGACCAGAATCACAGAATCTTTTTTATAAAATCACAGAATCTTTTTTATGCGGCCTGATTATGCGGGAGGCATCAAAAAAAACCTCTGCCGATGCAGTTCAAACATCATCCCGTCTTCGGTTATATTCTTCCCTGGTGAGTTGCCATCCACCTTTATCATTGGGTTGGGTACAACGCTCTACTTTGCCCTGGTCATGTAATTCGTTGAGACATCCATGAACCAGGGCATCATTCATATTACAAATCCCGGATTCTCTGTAGAGACCGGCACTTCTGCTGATTTCTGCAGCTCCGATACATTCTTCGTTTTCATACGCATGGAGCAAAACATCCAGAACCGCTTCATGGATATGGAATGTTCCTAATCTTGCCAGCTGTTTTGGTCTCAACGGCATTATTTCTCCCAATATTCGCTCAGCCTTTGCCTGGCGATATCGATATAGTCCTGGTTGATCTCAATCCCGATACCGTTTCTGTTTAAGTTTCTGGTTGCCAGCAAGGTGGTCCCGCTGCCCATAAAGGGATCCAGAACAACCTGACCTTCTTTTGAAAACAGTTTAATCAGTGTTTCCATCAGAGGAACCGGCTTGACGGTCAGATGACAATTATAGCGTTCCCTTAAGGGCTTTTCGACTTGCAGAACCGTGGACGGAGTATGACCGTTTAGCCTGGTATTGTTGAGATCAATCAAACCGGTTTCCCATTCAAGCCAGTTCTCAATCAATGTTCCTTGTTTGGGTTTCTGAGCAACAATAATCGGCTCAAATTGCGGCCGTAATTGTGCGGTTTTTCTGCCACCCAGTTTATCGATGATGCGTTTTTTTTCCCGATCATTTTTATCCATTTTGCGGACAAAATGATCCATGCTAAAGGCTTTGCCCTGGCCTCTGGTATAATGCCAGGCATACATATCCCGAATTTCAAAGCCAGCATCTTCCAGGGCAATCGCCATTCTGTGGGACAATCGCGGGCTGCTGAAGGACAGGAAAAAACCCCCATGCCGTAACACCCGTATGGCTTGCCTGGCTACCTGTTCAAAGAATTGTTGCAGATCTTTTCCCTGATTCGCATCGAATTTCATGCCCACCGGCAGGCCGCCGATAACACCGGCTTTTTTGGTTTTCTTATCGAGATTTTTCTGATCCCAGGTCGCCCCCATGCCATCGATTCCATAGGGTGGGTCGGTGGCAATCAGATGCACGGAGTTTTCTGGCATTAACTGCATGATCTCAGCACAATCTCCATGCCGGATATCAGGGTCCGATACAGATACAGCCATGAAAAACCACCAGTGATATTACAGATTAGGAATTATGATACGGGTTAGGAATTATGGATTATGATATACATATATGACAAAAGAGTCACAGTGGGTCTGGTTGTATCGGAATGATGGACCAACCGCAACCAAACAGTCCCGGTTCCGGTAGCAGGTCCGGTCTTTCCGGAATTCCAGACCAAGCACAACAAAATTGTTGCGGTTGATGAAAAATCAGAGCACGCACCATTTCCCTCCCGGAAGAGCATCGGAATTAACATGGTCTTTGATTGAATCTATAGATTGATCTAATTTATATTAAATTTTAACTAATTGAATGTAACAGGTTTCAATGATCTCATCAAGGGGGAAAACGAACGCCAGCACAGCACTTTTTTGAAAAGATCACATAGAATCAAGGAAAAGAGAATAACATGAAATCTAACAAATGCGCGCAAGACGCCCAACTGATTGTATCTGTTGATTGTTTTTCGACCCTGAAGCAGAAGTCTGGGTGGCAACCAGCAACGATATAGCCAGCAACGATATAACCAGCAACGATATAAAAGGTCTTGCATGAGAAGATTCCAGCCTTAACCGCCTTCATAAACGTCTCCTTGCGGTCATCATGGATTTGATCCAGGAAAATGGGCCCCGGTATTTTGCGCAGACACCCTCTTTCACTTTTTCTGCCCGTAGCGAACCAGTGCCTCTGCCAGAGTCTTTGTTCTCCACTATCGGATTACACGCAACCGCTTAAGGTATTGCTCCGTAAGTCGGGTTGCCAGTTGTTACGCCAGGGGAAAGGAGATCATACAATTTGGGAAAATCCTGAAACTGGCAAGGCTTTGGTTGTTGAGTCAAAGATCAGATCCCGACACATTGCTAACGCGGTCCTTAAACAAGCAGGCCTCAGGAAAGTATTTCAAGAAAAAATTCTGCTCAAACTGAGCGTTCTTGTATACGTTTTCAACGGATCTTTTTATCCCGCCAATCCGGTATGGCCGGGATAAAACCAGCACCAAACAGAATCCAAAAAACATCAGAGGCGAGACCATTGCCAGGAATGCTCGCTGTATTCTGTTGTGTATTTTGTCTGTCTGTATTCTGTCTGCCCCATCCGGCTTTGCGTCTTTCTACACCTAAACGAACCGGTGAAAGCTCAATCAAAAAAGGTCAATAAAGACAGTGCATGATGATTGATTTTAGGACAAGATAACTGTGCCCGCCAATATCATGATTGGCTTGCTGATCATTCTGATAGCCTGAACAGATAACCTGAACAGACCCTTATGGCGCATATCCTCTTCATTACCGCCAATTCCATTGGGGATAGTGTTCTTTCGACCGGTGTCCTGGCTCTGTTAAAGCGCACATGGCCACAGGCGGCAATCACGGTTGTCTGTGGTCCGGCCCCGGCACCCTTATTCCAGGCCATGCCATCGGTGGCCAGGGTGATCACCATGCCAAAACAACGTTACGGGATACATTGGCTGAAACTTTGGGGCCGCTGCATCCGGTATCCGTGGCGGCTGGTTGTGGATCTAAGAAGCAGCGTGATTTCCTGGTTTCTGCCTACGCTCTCGCGGCGCATTTTTTTCAGCCATATATCCGGGATTGAGGATGCCCATGTGGTCACTCAGTTCTCGCATTTTATGAGGCATTCTGAACCCATTGCCCCCTGGGTTGAGATTGCGCCCTCCTTCCATGCCTGGGCAAAACAGCGGTTTCCTGATCATCAGCCGGTCATCGCTTTGGGGCCGACAGCCAGCAAATTTGGCAAGCAATGGCGGATGGAAAACTATGCCGAATTGACGGATCGATTAACCAGACGTAACGGCCTTTTCCCTGGTGCATGGGTCGCTGTTTTCGGTGGTCCGGGGGACCAGAAGGAAGCCCGGCCGGTCATTGAAGCAATCCCAACCACCCGGCGGATTGATTTGGTCGGGCGGGCAGATCTGGCCCAGACATATGCGTGTCTGATGCGTTGTTGCTTTTATATCGGTAATGATTCCGGCCTCATGCATATGGCGGCAGCAGCTGGAATCCCGACCCTGGGACTCTTTGGACCAACCAATGCCAAAAACTACCATCCCTGGGGACAGCATACCGCCATTGCACATACAGATACACCCTGTAATCAGCATTCAGGAAGTGCCGATGATCACTTCCATAACAGCGGTAATTTAATGTATGCCTTACGTGTCGGCCAGGTTGAAAAAGCCGTTTCTGAGCTTTGGAAACGGGTCCAGCCACATGGAGAAAACACGTATGGATAAAGAAAACGCAACACTTTCTGCCCTTGTTGTGGCCCATAATGAAGAATACCAACTGGCCGATTGTCTGTCCCGGCTTTCTTTTGCCGATGAGATTGTTGTTGTTTTGGACCGCTGCACAGATCGTTCAGAAAAAATTGCCCAAAGTTTCGGGGTACGTCTTGTAAAAGGGGACTGGCCGCTGGAAGGGGAGCGCCGCAACACAGGTATTGAACATTGCACCGGTCAATGGATCGTGGAAGTTGATGCCGATGAAAGGGTTCTCGACCCTTTGGCTGAAGAAATTAGCCGCATCATCCAGGTCTCCTCTCATGAGATTCACGCTATACCGGTTGTCAATTATATAGGAACACACCCGGTTCATTACGGCTGGGGAGCTTCCTTTGGTGTATCCAGCGTCCCAAGGTTATTCCGCAAAGGCAGTAAAAAATGGGGGCCGCAACGTGTTCATCCGGCCCTGGAAATCACAGGCCAGTATGGCCCGGCTTTGCATAACCCTCTTCATCATTATGTGGACCGGGATATCAGCGACATGATCCAACGTTTTGATCGTTATACGACTGCTCGCGCCCTGGATCTCCGGGATTCCGGTACGATTGGGACGTTCCGTGCCAATTTACGGCGGATTTTTCACCGCTTCTGGAAATGCTTCATCTCACGCAAAGGCTATCGCGAAAAAGAATACGGATTTTTAATTGCCCTGATGGCTGGCCTGTATCCGATGGTATCCTATCTGAAAGCACGGTTGGATAATCAATAAGTCCGGTCATGTTTATTATTTTTTTCCCTGAGACGATGATCTTTCTTCGCCGGAACTGCCCTGATCTTCCTGAGGTAAAGATTTTTTTGGAATATTTGGAATATAAGGTCTCTTTGAAGTAAAAGCCTCTTTAGGATACACTCTCAGTCTTGAGCAACAACTCAGGATAAGAACGGGAAAGAAACAGCCGATATCGGTTTATGGTTGTCTATACCGGTTCAAGAGTCATACTGGTTTATAAAGAAATACACGCACGACAACCCGGATACCTTCAGTCATTGACAGGAAAAACAGGCTTGATTCGCATCCTTCATATCATGGCCGATGAGCCTCATAGCGAAATCGAAAGATTTTTCGGCTTGCTGGTTACGTCCCTGCATGACAGCAAAATACGCCATTTGTTGGTTGCCAGCCGGTCCCAGAATCTGGAAGCATACAGCCACTACGATATCGATATTCTGACCTTGCCTTATGGTCGCTTGTTTGACCTTTGGGCTTCGTATACCTTCAAACGAGCCATCAAACGTTTCGAGCCGGATATTGTGCTCAGCTGGACCAGGCAATCGACATCCTGGTATTCCCGGATCAAAAGTAAAGGAATGGCGGCGGTGCATTGTGCCTGGGCCAGCATGGATAAAAGTGTCTTACCCTATCGGGGCTGTGATTATATCATCAGCGGTTCAAAGCCGATTATTGAGAGTTTCTCACAGGCAGGATGGCCTCTGGAAAAGCTCCGTTACCTGCCGATCTTCATTGATGATATTTCTGCTGAACCAATTCCAAGAAGCCAATTTTCGACCCCCAAAGATGCACCGTTATTATTGGCGGTGGGTCCTTTATGCGAAGAACAGGGATTCGATATTCTGATCCGCGCTGCTGCTGATCTTCCGCACGCATATGTCTGGATTATCGGAGAAGGCCCGCTGCACAAAACCCTCGAAGATTTAGCGATTGAAGTCGGGGTTCGGCCGCGGGTGCGTTTTCTTGGCAAGATTGAGGAACGCGCTCCCTACTTCAAGGCTGCTGATATTTTGGTATGCCCTTTCCGGGCTGAGTATCTCAATAGTGCTATTTTTGAAGCCTGGGCACAGAAAACACCGGTCATTGCAGCAACCAGTGATGGTCCTGGTTCTTTGATTAAACATGACAAAACCGGGGTTCTTTTCAAAACCGATGACTGCCGTGATTTAACACAGACTTTAAAGCGTTTCTTTCTCAATCCGGGCCTGCGCAGAGATCTGACAGAGCAAGGGCGAAAAATATATGAAAAATCCTATTCTCCCCCTAATGGGGTTGCGCGATTTTCATCTTTTTTCAAAGAAATCGCTTCACCCTCCCCGATCAATCCGGGTAAGGGTGATTCTGGTGAATCCAGTAAATCCGGTAAATCCGGTGAATCCGGTAAATCCAGCGATTCTGTACAAGAATAAACAAGAATAGATTGCTTGAGCATGATGGTCACAGATCCCGGTTTTCCGGAATATGAATCTGAGAAAAATGAGCCTTTTGACCTGCTCATCACCGGTGGCACCATCATGACCCCGGGCGGCTGTCAGAATGCTGATATCGGTGTGCGTAATGGTAAAATTGCCCGCATAGCCAGCTTGTCTCAGCAACCGGCACGCACCGTCTTTGATGCCCGGGGTCTGCATATTCTTCCCGGGGTGATTGATACCCAGGTCCATTTCCGCGAACCTGGAATGGAGCATAAAGAAACCATCGAATCAGGAACACGTGGCGCTGTTCTCGGCGGTGTCACATGTGTTTTTGAGATGCCCAACACCAAACCAGCAACGATTGATGCACAAGCATTGCAGGATAAACTCAACCGGGCAGCCAAATGCGCCTGGTGTGATCATGCCTTTTTTATCGGAGCAACACCGGGGAATACCAGCCAGCTGGCAGAGCTGGAAACATTGCCCGGATGTGCGGGGGTCAAAATCTTTATGGGCAGCTCAACCGGGGATCTTCTGGTTGATACCAATGCCGATATTGGTGCCGTTTTGCGCTCCGGACGCCGTCGGGTATCGGTGCATTGTGAAGATCAGGAACGTCTCAACGCCCGCCAGCATCTGATTGAAACCCAAACAGCCACACCATCACTCCACCCAATATGGCGTGATGTCGAAACCGCCTTTTCGGCAACCCGGCGGCTGATCCGTCTGGCCCGTCTCTCCGGGCGGCGGGTTCATGTCCTTCATATCACCACCCAGGAAGAAATCAGATATCTTGCTGAGCACCGGGATATTGCAACCACCGAAGTCACGCCACAACATCTCACGTTATCAGCACCCGATTGCTATGATCGCCTGGGTAGCTTTGCCCAGATGAATCCACCAATTCGTGAGGAAAGACACCGCCAGGCTCTCTGGAGAGCTCTTGGCGAAGGCATGATTGATGTCCTTGGTTCCGATCATGCTCCCCATAACCGGGAAGAAAAACAACAACCCTATCCGCATAGTCCTTCCGGCATGACCGGGGTGCAAACACTTTTACCGATCATGTTGGATCATGTTGCTGCCGGACATCTGGGCCTGAAACAGTTGATTGATCTCACAGCAGCAGGACCATCGAGGATTTTCGGTATTGCCGGTAAAGGCCGGATTGCCTGCGGCTATGATGCTGATTTTGCTGTGGTCGATCTGAAAAAACGCTGGATCATCGAAGAGAACTGGATTGCCAGCAAAAGCGGCTGGACTCCCTATGCCGGGCAGCGCATTACCGGCCAGCCCGTGGCAACCATTCTGCGGGGCCAGATTGTGATGCGTGATGGGGCCATTCAGGGACACCCATCCGGGCAGGCAATCCGTTTTACCGAAACCTTACCACCAAAGGAAACAGATTCATGACCGGGTATCGGGCTCTTGTTGTCGAGGAACAGCAGGGAAATCATCATACGGAAATCCGTCATCTGGATGCAGAGGCGTTCAGACAACGTCAACCTGAGGGTGCTGATGTTACCTTGCGGGTTTTCTATTCAACCCTGAATTACAAAGATGGGTTGGCGATGAATGGATTGGGTAAGGTCGTTCAATCATATCCCCATATTCCCGGGGTCGACATGGTCGGGGAGGTGATCGAATCCGACTCCCCGCAATGGAACCCTGGTGATATGGCAATCTGTACGGCCTTCCGGGTTGGGGAAATCCACTGGGGTGGCTATGCCGAAATTGTACGTTTACGCAGCGATTGGCTGGTTGGTGTCCCTGAAGGATTGACGGCGCGCGATACCATGATCATTGGCACCGCCGGCCTCACAGCAATGGAAGCAGTCATTCGACTGGAAGAAAATCACCTCAATCCAGACACAGGACCCATCATCGTCACCGGAGCATCCGGCGGCGTGGGATCAGTTGCCGTCTCGATTCTGGCAAAACTCGGCTATCAGGTTACAGCCTCAACCGGTAAAGGAAATACCGAAACAGCCAATTACCTCACTATGCTGGGAGCCAAAGAATTGATTGACCGCCAGCGATTCACCGACCCGCCGGAAAAACCTTTGCTCTCACGACTTTGGGCCGGCGCGATTGATGCTGTTGGAGGCGACACATTGGCCCGGGTCCTGGCCGAAACCCGTGAGGCAGGAGCGGTTGCCTCCACCGGCCTGGTCGGTGGAGCCACCCTCAATACAACCGTGATGCCTTTTATCATTCGTGGAGTCAGCCTCATAGGAATTGACGCCACCATGTTGCCGATTGAGCGGCGGCGTCTGGCCTGGAAGCGCCTGGCCAGGGATCTCACCCCCTCGGTTCTGGAGACCATGACAACCGAAGTCACCTTAGAAGATATTCCTCAGCTGGGCCGGGATATCCTGGCAGGCAAAATAACCGGCCGGACCATTATCCGTGTTGCCCGCCATCCCGGAGACAATCAATAAAGTGACATTCGATCCCATAAGCCCCGGATAAAAACCGGAAAGAAGCGCAAAAACGTTATACAAAATGCAAAAATTGTCCGCTGCCTGGTTCCATATACAGGAAATGAATGACCCGTGATCTTGTATCGTCACCCTCAGCATCGACACCCAGCCATCACATTCCGGGGGATTGGTCTGATACTTATACTCTGCGGGTTGATCACTCCATTGATGGCTCAGGATCCGGGCGGACAAGTCCACCCGCCTGAACAGATCAAAACCGACTCTATACAGGACACCAGCATAGAGTTGGATCAAAACGTTTGCTGGTTCGAAAAACCTTTTGTCACTCTCTATAAAGCCGCGATTGCCAACCCGCAAGCACAGGCTGATTTTTCTCTGCCGGGCCTGGAGGAAGATTCATTCCTCTCCCTGGACGGACATACCATCCGGGGGCTGGTGTGGCGGGCTGAAAAACCACGTGGATATCTCCTCATCAGTTTGGGAACCTCCATGTTGGCTGAGGAAGTTTATCCGGCTTTCTCTGGCCTGCGTGATCTGGATTTGGATATTTTCATTTACAATTACCGGGGATTCAAACACTCCGAAGGGGAAACAACCCTGACCGGCATTCTCTCGGATATGGTGAGAGCTGCAACCCGTCTGAACAATGACCCGCGATACCAATACCGCTTTTTCTATGGTTTATCCTTCGGCGGTATCGTTTTTTCTTCCATGCTCAATCGCCATGCTCTGCCTTATGATGGGGTGATCCTTGATTCGGTTCCTGATCATATCCCTTTTGTGCTTTTTTGTCCTGGTCGTTTCGACCCGGTAAATAATCTTCCCGAATCATGCCCACAATGGCAAGCCATTGCCGGTGGACACGATTCAGTCATTGGGAAGAGCGGAGTGCATCTGGCAGCTGCTATTGAACAATGTGGTGGATCTGCCATCATCAATCATCATTTCGGTCATATTTTCATGGATGGCAAACAGCATACAATGGACAGGCTGGCCATCTTAAAAAACTCTTTACGCAATCATATGCAGGAGAAAAATACCCCACCCTCAAAGGAATAAAATCACAAAGACAGATTCCTAAAAACCAACAATCAATGCCGGATCGGACATAGAAGAACTTATCACAGCCGAACCCATCGAGATAGAATAACGTAAATCGAAACAGAATAACGTAATCAGACAAACAGACACATTCTTTTGCTATAATGATACGATGCCATCGACCGGGATTTGATTGATCTGCTCATGGGTTTTTCAGTAAGTTGTCCGACATAGCTGAGGCATGTTACCGGTATTGCACCAATAAAGGAAAAGGGATCACGAGAGAAATAAAGTGACTTTTGGCCCTGGTAAAAAATTCAATCAATCAGCATGATGGCATCATGTGGAAGCAAAGGAAAAAATTGGTGATATGGTTTCACCTAAAATCAGAAAACAGATTGAAAGAATGGATCAAAAAGATTGTAAACTGTATCAACATGTCCTCAAAAACGGGAGTCAATGCCTTAAAAAATAAAAAAACATCGGCACGATCGGTGGCCGGGGTCATCAATGGTCCAATCAGGTCTGGTATCGCCAATGATCATTTTGGTCACCAAAAATAGCGACTAGTAATAAACATCACATGCATGAACCCGGACAAAGAAACCAAATATAAACCAGCACATTATAAAGAGATTTTCTTGAAACAATTATCCAGAATCAATACGTTACCAACAAGGTGGGGTGCCGGAGTGGCCGAACGGGGCGGTTTCGAAAACCGTTGTACCCGCAAGGGTACCGTGGGTTCGAATCCCACCCCCACCGCCACCAAATGAATTGTTAATACGTAAATAATTTTTTAAAACTTACAGCGCAACATCACAAAAAAGTCAGTTTTAAGGTGACGATTATTCCCCATACCATCATGATCTTCATTGATGGATAACACCATCACCGGTGTCAGTGCGCAATTTTAAATCTGGCCGATGACACGCAGAAACGCTTTCATCAAAATCTCCTCGCTAAACAAAAAGGAAAAGTCAGGCTTTCCACACCAGGCATCAAATCCTGAATACAATCATGCGTTAAAAGGTCGCTATGTGATGTCCCGGCAAGGATATATACAAGCCAAACAAGCTCCGGCATGATCCCCGCACAGAGGCTCCCAAAAAGCCAGTGTCAACAATGACAAAACCTTCTTTGATGAGGCACTCATCGATTCTGAAACCAGGACCGACACTATGAATCCTGGTGCTGATTTATTCACCGGAACTGTGTGGAATTTTGCCAGTCGGCATTGTGATGGCCAGCCCGACCATCTGTTTATTGATCAAGCCGGACAAAAAGCACTGCTGAGCCCAGCTTGAAGCTGCACGGCGTTGATCTTGCCGGTTGGGGGCATGTCACAATCCCGCCAAAGCATAACGGCTGGTCATAATTTTGGTTACAATGCTGGTCAGAATAAAAAGTATCAAAAAGGCGCGATCATCAAAACGCACTACCATGCCGGATAGTAGAACAGATGAAACGGGTCAACACATTCTGGTGGCTGGATGAATATACAAAATGACAGAATTTGAATTGATGAGGGGTCAGCATGGATGAGCCAAAGACACTCGATAGCCTGTTTAAAGAGAAAATATTCAGAATACCTGACTATCAACGTGGCTATGCATGGCAAACAAGTCAGCTCAAAGATTTTTGGGAAGACCTTACCAATCTATCTGCCGGGCGTTCTCACTACACGGGTGTTTTGACGCTCAAGCAAGTTTCCTCAAAAGAAATCAGGGAAGCTGACAATGAATACTGGCTGATCGAAGACCATTCTTACACGCTGTACCATGTCATTGATGGGCAACAGCGTCTGACCACCTTTGTGGTGTTTCTGCAAGCCTTCATTGATTGTATGAAAGAGCTTGATGAAAATGCCGGGAAAGAGGAGCAGGAAATTTACATTACCGACAGCCTCAGCCTGGAAGCCGTCATAAACCGGTATTTATTCAAAACAAAGCCGACTGGCGATCAATATCGAACCTACAAATTTGGCTATACAGTTGACAATCCAAGCGACGAATATCTTCGCCATACAATTTTTAACGAAGGTGGCGCACCTTCGATCAAAGAGACCTTCTATACTCTCAACCTACGCAATGCGAAACTCTATTTCTATAAAAAACTAAAAGAACTTCATGCAGAATCAGGCCATGCTGGCTTGAAGGAAATTTACAAAAAACTCACAAAGCGCTTCTTGTTCAATCAATATGTGATCAAGGATGAATTTGATGTCTTTGTAGCGTTTGAGACGATGAATAATCGCGGGAAACCGCTTTCTGACTTAGAGCTTCTCAAAAATCGCATGATTTACCTGACAACACTGTACACAGAGGATGAGCTGGATACCGCAGAGCGCAAAAGCCTTCGTGATGCGATCAATGAAGCATGGAAGGAGGTTTATTACCAACTGGGCCGTCATGATAAATGTCCCCTCAATGATGACGAATTCCTTAAAGCTCATTGGATCATGTATTTCCAATATTCGCGCAAACAAGGGAAAGACTATATTCAATTCTTACTCAATGAGCAGTTTTCACCACGAAAAGTCCATAAAAAGACAAAGCGTGAGGTCAGTCCGGAATTCCCCGAAGAACAATCCACAGATTTTGAAATTGATGAAACGGATAATGAAAACGCAGAGGCAGAGGAAACAATCTCAGAAACCAAAGCACTCCTGGAACCAACTGAGATTAAAGACTATGTGAACAGTCTTAAGGAGTCGGTACGACATTGGTTCAACTCCCATTATCCATATTTGGCGACCAATTTATCAGACCAGGAACAAAATGCTTTAGACCGTTTAAACCGGATAGGCATGGGCTATTTTCGACCACTTGTCATGTCCGTACTCAAAAATGAAAAAGACACATCAGAACGAATAGACTTTTTCAATCATGTCGAACGCTTTATTTTCATCGCATTCCGTTTGAGCCAATTCAATAGCAATTACGGGGATAGCGAATTTTACAAAGCATCGCGAAATTTCGATAAAAAAGAGATCACGATAGCACAGATCAAAACTCAGCTGGATACCGCTACAGAGGCTTACTGTTTCCATGATGATGGAACGCTCAAATCGAAATATTTTTATGATTACCTATACAAACACTTCAATAATGGCGACAAAGACGGATACTATGGCTGGAATGGGTTGCGTTATTTTCTCTATGAGTATGAACTCCGGCTTCTGTCACAAAGCAGACAGAAAAAGGTCTCATGGGAAGATCTGCTGAAAACCTCAAGAGACACGGTTTCGATCGAGCATATTTTCCCGCAAACACCCGGGGGAAACTGGCGACAATCATTCTCCGGCATAGAAGAAAAAGACTATCATTTATACAGTGGCTCTATTGGCAATTTGCTCTTGCTGTCGATGTCCATCAATGCGTCACTTCAGAATGATGACTTTGATGACAAGAAGCGGCCAAAGCTGAATGATGCCGGAGACAAGATCAGGAATGGATATTCTGATGGATCCCACTGTGAAATCGAAGTCGCGCAAAACCCGGACTGGACACCCGATAAGATCAAAGAACGTGGCCTGAGATTACTGGACTTTATGGAAAACAGATGGGCCTTCAGGTTCAAAGATAAGGAAACAAAGGAAAAGTTGCTGTTTCTGGCAACAAATACCCCGGAAAATGAATAGCTTCCAATCAATCCCGGGATTCGAACGCAAAAGGGTCACCGCCATTGGAACCAGGCGCATTCTCAGGGCATCAATTTTTCAATATAGAACAAACGTAAAGAAATGCTTTTGTCATCAGGCCGGGTATAACGTAATGCCAAAGAAAGCCCGGATGATTGAGAAAACGGATATCAATCTCCGGATGATTTGAGGCCCACCACTATTCGATCCCCATCACAGTTCGAATGATAAAACCAAGCAAAATCACTGATCCAAGGCCACCGCACCACAAAATCATAAACCATGCCCATTGCTTTTGCCTGACAGAAAGATATGTATCCAAAAACGTCTCGATCCAATTCATGGGTCTGTTCTTTGATACCGGGATATTACCAGGATCACCCGTTTTGATCCGGTTGCTCTGTCATGAAAAAAAAATGATCTGATCCCCGATAGATCCAGGATCATGATCGGTTTAGTATCGGTTTAGTATAGTGACCGGTGGTCACTTTTCCCGCGAAAAATATAATAGCAATAGGCTGTATAGGCCAAAATAACCGGCAGCATAATCACTGTCCCAATCAGGGTGATGGATTGTGAGGTCGCCACTGCAGCCGCATCCCAAAGTGTCAGTTCAAACGGTACAATCCATGGATACAAGCTGATGCCAAAACCGACATAGCCGAGTAAAAATAAAGCCAGCGATAACAGGAATGGCCGTACCTCCCGCTGATCCTGATGAAGATCACGCCACAAGGTGATGAATGCCGTGGCTGTGAGCAGAGGGACCGGCAGCAAATAATAGAGATTCGGGGTACTGAACCACAGAGCCGAAATCCGCGCATCAACAAATGGCATCGCGATGCTGACCACCATCATCGCAATCCCCACAAAGACAAGCACATATTTGGCAGCGTTGCGGGCCCATTTCTGGGTTTCACCTTCGGTTTTCATAACCAGCCATGTGGCACCAAGCAACCCATACCCGAAGACCAGCGAGATGCCGGTGACAACAGCAAAGCCATTTGCCCAGTCCAGGGGACCTCCGGCAAAGCTGCGGCCATTGACATCCACACCCTGTATAAAGTTACCCAGCACAACGCCTTGCATAAAGGCAGCCAGCAGCGAGCCACCATGAAAGGCCACATCCCATAACGGGCGGTCTTTCTCGCCGGCCTTAAAGCGAAACTCAAACGCAACGCCCCGAAATATCAACCCCATAAGCATAAGAATAACCGGGAGATACAAGGCCGGCATTAAAATGGCGTAAGCAACCGGGAATGCCACAAATAAGCCGCCGCCGCCAAGAACCAGCCATGTCTCATTTCCATCCCAGAACGGAGCGATCGAATTCATCATCCGGCTGCGACATGTATCAGAAGGGGCAAAGGGAAATAAAATCCCACATCCCAGATCAAAGCCATCCAGAATCACATATAAAAAGACAGCCGTAGCAATCAAAAATCCCCAGATCAGCGGGAGATCCAGCCAGGAAGAAAAATCAATCATCGCGGATTACTCTCAAATGTTGCCTTCATAACGCTGGCTTGTTGGCTGTGATCATAATATTTGCTGCTATCGGTTGTTGGCCCTTTACCGATCAGCTTGAGAATATAGTAGCTTCCGGCTCCAAAAACGAATGTATAGACCAGGATAAATCCGACCAGTGTAATGGCGACCTGTTCGGCAATCACCGGGGAAATACTCTCAGAGGTGCGCATCACGTTATAAACTGTCCAGGGCTGGCGTCCGACTTCTGTAACGAACCACCCCGCAAGCACCGCGATAAATCCGCTGGGTGCCATGGCCATACACCAAAGCTGAAACACCGGCGTATCAAACAGGCGTTTTCTGAAATGGAGGAAAACGGCGATCACACCGGTCAGGATCATCGCCATGCCAATCCCCACCATGATACGAAATGCCCAGAATACGATGGCAACCGGCGGACGATCTTCTTTGGCAACATCTTTCAGCCCGGGTATTTCACCATCTGTGTCACCTGTGAGTATCCAGCTGGCACCGCCTGGAATCATGATCCCGTACTCTGTTGTTTCGGTTTCTTCATCCGGTATTCCGAAAAGATAGAGCGGTTTATTGTGGCCACGCTCCCAGTTGCCTTCCATTGCCGCGACTTTGACCGGCTGATAATGCAGGCTGTTTTCACCATGCATATGGCCAATCACCAGCTGTAAAGGTGCGACAAAAATTGCCATAATCATCGCCATACCCAGCATAATTTTGGCATGACGCAGATGAATTGCACGCCACAGATAATAGGCCCCAATACCACCCACAACAAACGCTGTGGTTAAATAGGCGGCAGTAACCATATGGAAAAACCGAAACGGGAAAGACGGATTAAAAATGATTTCCATCCAGCTGGTTGGATAAAACAAGCCATCAGTGCCAATTTCAAAGCCTTGAGGTGTTTGCATCCAGCTGTTGGCGGAAAGAATCCAAAAAGCCGAAATGACGGTTCCCACCGCCACAATACAGGTGGAAACAAAATGCATCCGTTTGCTCACCCGGCCCCAGCCAAACAGCATGATACCAAGGAAAGAGGCTTCTAAAAAAAAGGCCGTGAGCACCTCATAACCAAGCAGCGGGCCAATCACATTCCCGACTGTATCGGAGAATACCGACCAGTTGGTCCCGAACTGATAGGACATCACCACACCTGAGACCACACCCATACCGAAACAGACCGCAAAAATCTTCACCCACATGCGATAGACGTCTTCATAAATCGCATCACCGGTCTTGAGCCACCGCCATTCAACAACCGCCAGCCAACTGGCCAGACCAATCGTAAAGGCAGGAAAAATAATGTGAAATGAAACCGTAAAGGCAAACTGGATACGGGCCAGCAAAACCGGATCAAGAAATTCAGACATCAACGCCCTCTGTTTTTCATCCTTTCCAGCAGTATTCAATACGTTATCATCGCTCTATGATTGATCACTGAGTATGGGGCCGTCAAATAAAAACTGTGCTGGCTGTATCAATCCTGTTTTTTCTTTGCGACTTTTTCTTTCTTGTATCCTTTTTTCTATGCGACCTTTCTTGATTCTTTTTACTGTTTTAGGTCTGGGGTTTCTGACCTGGCTGATTACAGAAAGCGGCCTGCATGCGGTATGGGCTGGCATCATTGCCATTGGCTGGGGTGTGGTTCCTGTTACCTTGTATCATCTGGTTCCGGTCATTCTGGATGGCTGGGCCTGGTATAGGGTTTTGCCTGCATCATCCGGGGTTGGTTTTCGGCGTTTATTGTTGTTTCGCTGGATCAGAGAATCGGTCAATGCCTTGTTACCGGTGGCCGAGATTGGCGGTGAGATTGTCGGGGCCCGTTTGCTTGCTTTGAGTGCTGTTCCGGCCGGCATTGCCGGGGCCGGGGTTGTCCTTGACCGGAGCCTGCAGATTGTTGCTCAGGCTCTTTATACGGTCATTGGTCTTGCTCTTTTGGCGGGCTTAGCTGGTGGAGCTGCCTATATTCCCTGGGCCGTGTTGGTCTCAGTACTGGGGTTTGGTCTGGTGGGTGTTTTTTTGCTGGCCCAGCGCTGGGGCTTGCTGAGGCTTTTGGAAAATGGTGTCCGACGCCTGACTGCCGATGAGAACGCTGGCTTAGATGGTCTTCATGATCATCTGATGACGTTATATCGTAATCACCCGGTGGTGGGTGCTAATTTCAGTTGGCATTTGATTGCCTGGCTGGTCAATGCCGGTGAGGTTTGGCTGATCTTATTATTGATGGGGGTGCCGACAACGTTTCCTGAAGCTGTGGTCTTACATAGCTTAGGACAGGCTGCGCGCTCGGCGGCTTTTTTCATCCCGGCCGGGCTGGGTGTTCAGGAAGGCAGCTATGTCACTCTGGGTGCATTATTCGGCATTCCCCCCGGTATTGCTGTGGCCACGTCACTGGTCAGACGGGCGCGCGAAGTCATCCTTGGTCTGCCGGGCCTGCTGGCCTGGCAAGCCGTTGAAGGACGGCGTATTTTTAACCCGCCTTCCCGATAGATCGGTTGATCCTGTTCTCACGGATGCGCATTATATATGCCTGAATGAATCACGTAATCTGGTGAATCAGCCTGGGAAGAGATTGATTTATGATCCGGCATCTGGCACCAGAAGCTGAGGTGAATCCGGCCGCATCATTGGCTTGTTGTCGGGAATATCGGCCGGTTGGCTTGCCTGTTCGGCTGTACGGGGTTGCAGCTGAGAATCCGGGTTTGGGGGAGCATCAGGATTGAGAAGATCAGCCTGAGAGAGTTCATCTCCCGGACCAACCAATGCAGTCAGGACTTGTAAGTCAATCACAGATCCGATAATTGCCGCCATTTGTTGGCCACCCATTTGGTACGGCGTGGATGGTGGAAGGTCTCGTGTTGTGATATGGGTCACATCACCCGGCCTTTTCAGGGTCACGAAACCGCCATCGGTTTCGACCAATAATTCAAATCCTCCCAACATGCCGATGGTGAGTCCGGCATCTGCCAGATAGAGCCAGATATTGGCATTTTGCGCCCTGATATCAGCCAGCGGCGTAGCCAAAAAGACCGGAAAATTCTCCACCCGCCGGATGCCGCCGGTATTCAGATGTATGCTGCCGTTCAAAAGGCTCAGTTCAATATAACCAATCTGGTTCAGTTCAGAATAAATAAATTCTTCCAGGACCAGATCACTGTCCCCGCCAAGCGTGATCTGGCTCCCGTCAAGGAGGCGGAAACTCAATCGCTCCCCGGCCGGGACCTGGAGATGATCACCGATCAATACGGCACTATCGAAATCTAACGGGCGGTGAGTCTGGCCGGAAAGAGCAATCGACGGCCTTTTAATTTTCGAATTGATTCTGTTGACTTCCCCAATCACCTCATTGGCATTGGCCGGAGAAACAACCGGGGAAAAAAAGACCATCAGCCCAAACATCAGGCATATCCGGGCAACCGGTTGCAAAAATGCTTTGAAGGGGTTCTGGCGACAAAAATCAATCCGGATCATGTTTTCTGATATCTTTTTCTGTGGGTATCTTTTTCTGTGGGTCTTTTGGTTTTTCTGTACGTTTTTTTAGGCTTTTTTGAATTATTTCTAGGCTATTTCGATACGTAGATTATTTCGATATGTATGTCATGGCTTGTTGCCGGCCCAATCTTAGATTGCAGAATACCCTCCCAAAAAAAAGATCAAAGACCCTAGGAAGTCAAATCCAACAGCTGGTTTTGGGACCTTTCATTGTTCTGATACTGGTTTTCGACATCTAAAATCCTGAAAAAAAACCAGCTGAAATGCGGGGGATTTTTTTCAGGAATTTTTTTATTGTATAAAAATATTTTATAATGAATATGTTGCGCATTGGGGCATGGTTTATCTTTGGATTGAAGCTTTTTGTGCCTTAATTTTGCTATTATTTTTTTCTAGCTATTATTTTTTTCTATAAGTGTTTATATCGGTTACTTATACTATTGGTTATAGCGTTGAGTGCGTAGCTGCCATTATGGGGCTATAGTTTTCGGGATTACAGAAGAGCTGTAGATAAAAGAACTGTAGATAAAAGAACTGTAGATAAAAGGACTGTGGACTAAAGAACTGTAGACTAAGACATCTGTAGGTAACATGTCTGTGGCCCTTTGGGATGTGCCTTCCTGGATCGCTCTTCGTTTTGCGTTATGTCATCAGGTGACGTGATTGTATCTGGTGGCATATGTGTTGACGACATATGTGCTGAGTTGGACGTATGTGCTGAGTTGGATAATATTTGTCTCTGCAATGAAGGCACGTCTTTCTCTCACGAATCAGGTCTTTGGATCGAGTCTTTAACGTCATGTTGCTCAAAAGGAGGATATGACCATGACACAAGATACGACTATGATACGTAATACGGCTATGACACGTAGTCTTACTTTAGATAACAGTCTTACTTTAGATAACAGTCTTGCTTTAAATACCGGTTTTGCTGCGAACACGGCTGCTTTGTCGCTTCCCGGCCTGACCTCTGAACACGGCATTCAGCGCTACTTATCTGAAATTCAAAAATTCCGCATCCTGGAAGCTGAAGAAGAGCATCTGTTGGCCAAACGCTGGCATGATAACCGGGATATTAAGGCTGCGCATCGTCTGGTGACCAGTCATTTGCGTCTGGTTGCCAAAATCGCCCGCGGATATCGTGGATATGGCTTGCCATTTTCTGATCTGATTGCTGAGGGGAATGTCGGCTTGATGCGCGCTGTCAAAGGATTTGATCCCCATCGGGGGGTCCGGCTTTCCACCTATGCCATGTGGTGGATACGGGCAGCCATTACTGAATATGTCCTGCGCTCATGGTCATTGGTCAAAATCGGTACCGTAGCGGCCCAGAAGAAATTGTTTTTTGGCCTCAACAAAATCAAAAGAAAACTCGGTATTGCTGACTATACAGGCCTGTCACCAGAAGATGCGGCCCGGGTCTCTGAGGCTCTGGATGTCCCGGCAACCGATGTGGTTGCAATGGATCAACGTTTGTCGGCTAAGGATTCGTCTTTGAATACACCGGTTGGTAGCGGTGACTCCGGGGAGTATATCGAATTATTGCCTGATGAAACACTCAGTCCTGAAGATGCTCTGGCCAACCGGGATGAACAGGATTCCCGGTCTGGTTTTCTGGCCACAGCCCTTGAGACATTGAATGAGCGTGAACGTCATATCATTGAGCAACGCCGCCTGCGTGATGATCCACTCACCCTTGAGGTTCTGGCCCAACAATACGGAGTCAGCCGGGAACGGGTCCGACAAATCGAAACCCGGGCATTTGAAAAATTGCGCGATGGGGTGCTGGCGTCTTCAAATGCCGCGCACACCCAGGCAAAGTGAGGAATCTCTCCATCTCTCAATCAATGACCTCAGTCCAGTGATCCAATCAGCCGATCTTGCACGTATTGAGGGTTCTAATATTGAGGGGTCTAAATTGAGGGTCTTTAAGCCGGGGGTGGTTTTCCAGGATTCTTTGGTTTTTTAAGATTCTTTGGGGCCTATGGGTCGGGTAACATCCGCCCCTGCCAACCGTGATCTATGGGGAACCTCCTGTCACGGGGCAGCACCGGATAGGTCACCGGGATCATAAAATCGTGCCATTCGTATTTTACACAAAATATTTTACACAATCACATATCTTGACAACGGCATCTGAAATTCGCACATCAATAATCATATTGCTGTGGTCCCCTGATATTTTTTGTCCTATGAAAGAGACTCCGCCTTATGAGCGCATTTCTGCAGGTTGAACATCTCTGCAAAACCTTCGGCAGCCTGCGGGCTGTCAACGGGGTCAGCCTGGCGGTTGAACGTGGGGAGGTGCTGGGTTTTCTTGGTCCCAACGGGGCCGGAAAATCAACAACCATGAAGATCATTTGCGGTTTTTTGGCTCCCACTTCCGGGCGGGTGTCTGTTGATGGTTTTGATTGTGTCACCCAACCGGTTGAAGCCAAAAGGCGGATTG
Organism: Alphaproteobacteria bacterium; assembly: GCA_965199175.1. Classification (GTDB taxonomy): domain Bacteria; phylum Pseudomonadota; class Alphaproteobacteria. The sequence continues at coordinate 299,145 of OZ240684.1, read as the reverse complement.
GCTACCTCCCGGAAGGTGCCCCGTTATACGGCGATATGACACCGGCGGCTCTTTTGGATTTTGTTGCCGGGATCCGGGGGCTGGAGTCACAGCATCGCCAGGAACGCATTGATGCGGCGGTTGGGGCGGTTGAAATCGGCCCGGTCCTGCATCAACCGATTGAGACCCTTTCCAAAGGATTCAAAAGACGGGTCGGTCTTGCCCAGGCCATTCTCCATGATCCCGAATTACTGATCCTTGATGAGCCAACCGATGGCCTCGATCCCAACCAAAAACATCAGGTACGCACCCTGATCAATCATATGGCCAAAACCAAAGCGATTGTTATCTCCACCCATATTCTGGAAGAAGTCGGGGCAGTCTGCACACGGGCAGCCATCATCAATCATGGCGAAATGCTGTTCGATGGCCAACCAAAGGAATTACCCGCCGCAGTCGGTAAGCCACGGGCCAAAATAGACGAAGTATTCCGCCTGCTCACAAGCAAAAAGAAAGCCAGCCCATGAGCCGACACTATCCTCAAACAGCGTTTTTACACATTCTTGGTGTCATCATAAGGCGGGAGCTTTACAGCTATATCGCCACACCGCTGGCCTATGTGTTTACCCTGATTTACCTGGCATTAAGCGGCGCACTGACTTTCTATCTGGGCGGATTCTTTACCCGTGGACAAGCCGATCTGGTTTCTTTTTTCACCTTCCAGCCCTGGCTGTTTTTATTCCTTGCCCCGGCAATCTCAATGCGGCTGTGGTCTGAAGAAAGAAAATCCGGCACCATTGAATTACTCATGACTCTGCCGGTAACAACCTGGCAGGTGGTTTTAGGCAAATATCTGGCAGCCTGGGCATTTTTATCGGTGGCCATTGTCCTGACATTCCCGATCTGGCTCACGGTTAATTATCTTGGCCAGCCGGATAACGGAGTCATCCTGGGATCTTATATCGGAACCATCATCATGGCCGGGGGCTTTCTGGCTGTTGGTTCTTGTGTTTCAGCAGCCAACCGCAATCAGGTGGTGGCGTTTATCATCTCGGCGGTTTTATGCTTTTTGTTTTTAATGAGCGGCCTTGATCTGGTCCAGGCGGCTCTGCGCGGCTGGCTGCCGGATGTGGTGGCGCAAACCATTGCAGCAATGAGTTTCCTCACCCATTACACCGCCATTATCTCCGGTGTTATTGATCTGAGAGACATCACCTTTTTCGGTTCGCTCATCGGTGTCTGTTTGTTCTTGAATATGGTCATTATCGACCTCAGGAAAGCCTGAATATCATGCGTGATCACGCTTTTTATACTGATAACCGTGAAAAGCGGTCCCGTATGGCTGTTGGCCTGGCCATCCTCTCGTTTATTGCCTTCAATATCCTGGTCAATGCCCTGCCGCCTTCCTGGCGGGCCGATCTCACCCAGGATGGTCTTTATACGCATTCGTCGGGAATTACTGAGATTATTGAATCAATCCAGGAACCCATAACGTTGCGCTTATTCCTCTCGCGGCGATTGACTGATCAAAGTGCTTCGGGAGCCAATTACGCCAACCGGGTGCGTGACATTCTGACATATTATGAGCGTATTTCCGATGGGGCGATACGTCTTGAGATTTTTGATCCTGAACCATACTCACTTGAAGAAGACCGGGCAGTAACCCATGGTATGCGCGGGATTCCGCTCACCGATACCGGTGAAAAAGCCTATTTTGGTCTGGCCGGAATTAACAGTACCGATGACGAAGAGGTGATTGCTTTTTTTGATCCGGCCCGTGAACCATTTATCGAATACGATATTGCTCAACTGATCTATCAGCTGACCTCACCGCCTAAGCAGGTGATCGGTTTATTCAGCTCTTTCCCCTTGGGGGCTGATCCGGCCAAGAATTTTCAGCCCTGGATTCTTGACCAGGTCTTACGGCAATTTTTTGATATTCGATCACTGCGTACAGACCTCAAAAGCATTGAGCGGGATGAAATTGATATCTTGTTATTGGCCCATCCCGATAAACTACGCCGTGATCAACTCTATGCGATTGATCAATTCATCTTACGTGGTGGTCGCGCCCTGATTTTTTTAGATCCCCATTCTGAAACCGCAGCAGCAGCGGCCTTGCGTACGGCTCAGCAACAAAGCCGATCTCAGGGACGTCTGGGTGGTTTTGAACCGCCTGATCCCGACGCATCTTCCAACCTGGAACCGCTTTTAGAAAGCTGGGGTATTGGATTTGATCACAGAAAAGTGGTGGCGGATTTAGGCTCTGCCAACCGGGTTTCAATGGGGCCAGGAGGGCGGCTGGTCGATCATATCGCCTGGCTGGCTCTGGATGCGGATAATATCGCCCCTCAGGATATTACAACCGGTGAACTGAATCATGTGAATATGGCAACAACCGGCTCATTTTCTCATGACCCGGCCAAAGGAACAACCGTTGAGCCACTTCTTTTTTCCAGCCGCCAGGCAATGGAAATTCCAGTCGAAAATGTACAAGGCCGCCTTGACCCCAACCAGTTACTGGATCATTTTGAGCCTGAAAATCGTATTTTTCCTCTGGCTGTGCGGCTCTCTGGCATCGTGGAAAGTGCCTTCCGGGACTCCGAATCACGGGCTGATTTTGTCCAAAGCGACAATTTCATCCATCTTGATCAGGCTCAGGAACCGGTCAATGTGATTTTGGTCGCCGATACTGATTTGTTATCGGATCGCTTCTGGGCCCGTGAGCAGAATTTTATGGGCCAAAGCATCATCACACCCTTTGCCAATAACGGTGACTTTGTGGTCAATGCCCTGGAAAATTTAAGTGGCAATAATGCCTTACTCAGCCTGCGTGGCCGGGGGTTGTCTTCACGCAGCTTTGAGCGAATCGAAGACATTCGTAAACAAGCCGAATTGCGCTACCGGGAAAAACGAAACCAGTTGATTGAAAAACTCCGTGATGCTGAAGAACAGCTGGCCGGATTGCAAACACAGCAAGACAATCAAGGCGCAATCTCGCTCACCCAGGAAGAAGCCGCAACCTTGCAAAGCCTGCAGGAAAATATTCTGGTACTGCGCCGCCAACTGCGTGAGGTCCAGCACGAATTGCGCAAGGATGTCGAGACACTCGATACCTGGCTGAAAATGATCAATATCTGGGCCGTGCCATTCCTGATCAGCCTGATTGCCCTGGCCCTGATTATCCATCGTCGTCGCCTGTTGCAACAGTTTGATGCCGCACTCAACAGGAAAGCATCATGACTCTCTCCGGCTTCCGCATTCTTTCAGCCATAACCGTGATCCTGGTCATTGGGGCGGTTGGGTTGGTCATGGCCCGCTTAACCAGCTCCCCGGAACTCGAGGGGAAACGTCTGTTTCCTGATCTGGCAGCACAGGCTGAGCAGGTTTCCTCTCTATCCATTCTTTCGGCCGGGGAAAGCCTGACCTTCAACCGGACAGCATCGGGATGGTCGCTGGCTGAGCGCAATGATTATCCGGCTGATGGCGAAAAACTATGGCAAACATTTTTTGGCTTATCAGAATTGCGCCTGGTTGAGCCTAAAACAGCTGACCCGGCACGATACCAGAAATTGGATCTGGGTGATCCGGCCTCTGCTGACAGCCAGGCCCGGGAGATCCGGGTGCAGGATCATACCGGGGCCGATTTAGCGGCTTTGATTGTCGGACGGCGCAAACAGGCAATTACCGTCCTGGGTGAAGGTGGGGTGTATGTGCGCCGCCCGGATGAACAACAAAGCTGGCTGGCTTCGGGTGCATTGGCTGTCGGCCATGATGCCGCATTCTGGCTTGATCCGTTGATTCTCTCTATCCCGGTCACCCGTATCCATCGGCTCAGCATCCGTCAGCATGATGGCGCATTGCTGGAAATGATCCGTGATACTCCTGAAGATCGTTTGTTCGAGCTGGTGGATCTTGATCCGTCTCGAGAAGCACGCCCGGATGGCCTGGAGCGTTTGGGAGCCGCATTCGATGGTCTATTGCTGGATGATGTGCGCCCGGTGAGCAAAGGTGATGATGTGGGTGATCAGGCTGTTGTGGCAACTCTTCAAACCTTCGATGGATTGCGTGTGACCGCCCGCTCAGTCATCCGGGCATCTGATGATCAACAAGATGGCAACCCAGGTGATCACCCGGATACAATTCAGATGGGTGAGCAAAAAGAACCCATCTGGGCACAATTCAATGCTGAGGCAATAACCTCTGAGCCTTTGGCGGTTGAGGAAGCCACCCAGCTACAGGAGCGACTGGATGGATGGATTTTTCGCCTGAACCCATTTCAGGCTGATAATCTGCGCATGACCAGAGCCAGAGCCACCCAACCAGCCGGCACCCAGGCTGAGACCATCATGCAACGGGAAACATTGGGTCTTGATGGAGAGCACAATGACCCGGGATACCCGTTTCCTGGTGTTCCGTAACCATTCAGATACCAGGCTTTTATGTCAAAAAACCGTCCTGTTATTGGCCTTACTCTGGATTGGAATGCCGCTGGTGGATATTCTCAACTGCCATGGTATGCATTACGGGAGAATTATGCTGAGGCAGTGATTGCCGGCGGCGGTCTGCCGATGATGCTGTCTCATGATTGTTCTGTGGCGGTTGAGGCAGTCGATCAACTCCAGGGTTTAATCGTCACCGGCGGTGACTTTGATATTGATCCGACATATTACGGGGAACATAAAAACCACCCGCGGGTTGAAACCAAGGACCGCCGGACAGCCTATGAATTCGCCGCCCTGAAAACAGCACTGGATCGCGATATGCCGGTTTTGGGGATTTGTGGTGGCCAGCAAATCCTGAATGTCGCCCTTGGTGGAACCCTCATCCAGCATATTCCCGATGCAATTCCGGGTTGTCTGGCCCATGAGCAACCCAACCCACGCACCCAGCCCGGTCATCGTGTCCGGATTGGTGAGGGAACACTGCTCTCACGGATCATTGGAACATCGGTGATGCAGGTCAATAGTGCCCATCACCAGGCTGTCAAAGCCGTCGGCCCCAACGTGGTGGTGAATGCGGTTGCTGAGGATGGGGTGATTGAAGGCATTGAGGCCATTGACCGGCGATTTTGTCTCGGGGTCCAATGGCATCCTGAATATGCTATTGATCCGGGGGATAGCAAAATTTTTGCTGCTTTTATCACCGCAGCGGCCGGTGATAATATTCCAGGCTAATAAAAGCCGATAAGAGCCAATAATCCGATAATCTAATAATAAAGACTGAAAATATATCAACCTATATGCCCAAAGAGCAGGAAGAAAAAGGAATACGGGTCGGACGCTGGATGGCCCGGGCTGGCTTATGCTCGCGGCGGATGGCCGAAAACTGGATTGCTGCCGGACGGGTTTTAGTTGATGGGAAACCTTTGAGTCATCCGGCCCACCGCATTGATGATCCGCGGCGGATCACAATCGATGGACAGCCTGTGTCGTTACCAGACCCAACCCGTTTATGGCGATTCCATAAACCGCGTAATGTCCTGGTCACCCGTCATGATCCAGGGGGACGTCAGATCATTTTTGATCTCTTACCCGAAGCATTGCGGTGTCTGGTCGCGGTTGGTCGTCTTGATTTTAATTCCGAAGGCCTGATTTTACTGACCAATGATGGTGGCCTGGCGGGTCGGCTGGAGCATCCCAAAACCGGCTGGATACGTCGATACCGGGTTCGTGCCCGGGGCCGGGCCAACCCTCAGTCTCTGGCCAGCCTGGCCGATGGAATCAGAGTATCAGGTGTGCGCTATGCACCGATTCACGCCCAGCTTGATTCGCAAAATGGTGCGAATTGCTGGCTGACTGTTTCTCTTTGTGAGGGAAAAAATCGTGAGGTGAGACGGGTTCTTAAGCATCTGGGTCTGGAGGTTAATCGTTTGATTCGTCTGGCTTATGGTCCGTTCCAGCTCGGCAAGCTGGCCCCTGGTCACATTCGATCAATTCCGGCCAGAACCCTGAGTGAACAGCTGGGCACAAACACAGCATCCTTTTCATCTTTGCCACCGGACCAGGCTTGAAACAATGCGGATTATTGCCGGGCGTCATCGTGGACGCCGTCTTCATGTCCCCAAAGAAATACTGTTACGTCCGACCGCTGAGCGGGGACGCGAAATGGTCTTTGATATCCTGGCTCATAGCCGGTTTGGCGATCAGGGGCCGATCATCGGTCATAGGGTTCTGGATGCCTTTTGCGGTGTCGGGAGCCTGGCTCTGGAAGCTCTGTCACGTGGTGCTGAAAAAGCGATATTGATCGATCAGGATCGAAAAGCACTCAAATCAGCCCAGGCCAATGCCCGCTCAATCAAAGAAGACCATCGGTGCTGGTTTTTGCAGGCTGATTTACGATCACCCCCCTTACCGGAAGACGGCCAGGCCGCCAGCTTGTTTTTTCTGGACCCTCCCTATGGTCACGCCTTGCTGCCAGTAACGCTCCCGGCTCTGGCGGAGGCTGGATGGTTGGCACATGGAGCCATCGGGGTTGTCGAGCTGGGAAGCCACGAGGATTTCATCCCACCACCAACATTTTCGGTTTGGCGGGAAAAGCGGGTTGGTGCCGGACGATTCTTTTTTCTCACATATCAGGGACCATCAACAGCATCAACCACCGGAAGCTAACGCCGCTTGAAGAGTTTTTCGATATCCGCAAGCGCAAGCTCAATATATGTTGGTCGGCCGTGATTGCATTGCCCTGAGCGAGGCGTTTTTTCCATTTCACGTAGCAAGCCATTCATTTCCCGGACCGTCAGCCGTCGACCCGAACGCACAGAGCCATAGCATGCCAAAGTCGCGCAAACAGAATGAAGACGGTCAGTCAGGCAATCACCCGGATCCATATCATCAAGGGTATCAACCAGATCATTCAATAAACCAGCGACATCAACAACCCCAAGCAAGGCCGGGGTTTCCCGTACCAATACGGTCCCGTCACCAAATGCTTCGATCACCAGACCCAATCCGGCCAATTCCTCCGCCCGTTCGAGTAAACGGGTTGCTCCGGCCTCACCGAGTGTGACCACTTCGGGAGTCAACAGCCCCTGGCGTGCCACGCCCTGTTCAGCCAAAGCGGTTTTAATTGCTTCATAGACCAATCGCTCATGAGCGGCATGTTGATCAACAATCACCAAACCGGTTTTGGTTTGGGAAATGATATAGTTGGCATGGAGCTGCGCCCGGGCAGCCCCCAATGGATAATCAATCGCTGTATCCTGTTCCTGATCATCCGCCAGCCCGGAAAGAGCCGATTCGGCACCCGGTGGTATATCCGAAAAACCCGGAAGCCGCCCTGATGCAGCCGGTTTCTGTGACCAGGGCGAACCAGAGAGACGGTTGGACTGATTCCTGGAAAAATATCTTGCTTCAGCAGGGGGAATAATTCCGGTAGCCCCATGATGTGGCGGAACAATCGGGGGAGAATGCGTCTCTGCATGATCCTCAGATGAATGCCCGGTGGTCTCTGTCGTGAAGGTTTCCAGAGCAGCCCTGGAAAGAGTTGACGATGTGCGCCTTGCCGCCTGATCCAGAGCGTGCCGCACTCCCCCAACCACCAGGCCACGCACCAAACCGGCATTACGGAAACGTATTTCGGTTTTGGCCGGATGGACATTGACATCAAGCGCATCCATGGGCAATTCCAGATAAAGAACCGCCAGCGGATAACGGCCACGCGGCAGAACATCCTGATACGCTGCTCTCAGAGCACCAGCCAGAAGACGGTCTTTGACTGGTCGCCCATTAACCAAAAAAAATTGTCGCCCCATACCGCTACGGTTAAAAGTCGGCAAACCGGCATAGCCTTTCAGACTGACGTCACCTTTGATTGCGCTGAGTTCAACCGCATTGGCCATAAAATCCGACCCCATAATCTGAGTGATCCGTTCGCATACCTGATCAGGCGGGGAAACAGCCGCCAGAATACGTGGAGACCGTTGATCAATGGTCAAAGAGAAATGAACCAAAGGTGCGGCCAGAGCCAAACGTTCAAAGGCTTCGACGGCCTGAGCAGTTTCAGCACGGGTGCTTTTCAGGAATTTCAGACGAGCCGGGGTGGCAAAAAAAAGATCACTCAGCGTCACCCTGGTACCAACAGGATGAGCGGCGGGCTCTAAATCACCCTTCACACCACCGGCAACCTGTAAGCGCCAGGCCTCAGAAGTTTCAAAGCGGCGGGTAACAATCGCCAAACGGCCCACCGCACCGATCGATGACAACGCCTCACCCCGAAACCCCAAAGTGGTAATATGCGATAAATCATCCTCAGGCAATTTTGAGGTCGCATGGCATTCCACCGATAAGGCCAGTTCCTCACGAGTCATCCCGCATCCATTATCAGCAACAGAGAGAAAGCTGCGCCCTGCGTCACGCAGAACAATATCGATATGGGTTGCCCCGGCATCCAGGCTGTTTTCCACCAATTCTTTGAGTACCGAAGAAGGACGCTCAATCACTTCACCAGCCGCAATCCGGTTGATCACCCCTTCAGGAAGACGGCGTAATGTCATTAAATGGTCCGGTCCTTTACCGGGTCATCTAAAGCAGCCAGATGAGAACGGGCCAGTGCTTTGCCCTTCTCGACTGCCGGCTGATCAAACGGATTGACCCCAATGATTGTGGCGGTCAGCACCGTCTCAAGCATGAAATGCATCAATAAGGCGCCAAGGGTTTCCTCATTGAGAACCTGAATGGTTATCGAGCGGGTTGGGCGTTTTTTCTCAACCAAATACTCATAAGTGGCTTTTGATTCTGCCGACAAAACATCGGCCATACATCGCCCGGCCAGATAATCAGGAACACCAGGACCAGCCGGCATCACCGGACCCCTGGCAACCGGATCACCGGTTATGACAGTCAGGAATTTGTCATTGGGTCCATCAAGATAAAGCTGTAGCTGGCTATGCTGATCAACCGTTCCCCGGGCCGGGGCCGGTGTCATGCCATACCCGTCTTTTCCCAGGCTCTCGGCCCAAAGCTGACGGTGCCATAATGATACGTTTTCCAACCGATCCATATAAGGCATCAGGACGCAAATCGTGGCTTGTTGCGTGTCAATCAAAGCCGCTGACAGAGCGGCGGCCTCAACCGGAAATGCGGCTTTCAGATCTGCTTGCCGGGCTGCGTGCAGAGTCTGATGCAAAGTCACAGCTGCTCCGCGGCGAAAAGCCTCAGCATCAAGACCAACAATCATTGCCGGCAACAATCCAACCAGAGAGAGCACCGCATAACGCCCGCTAATAGCCGGATCATGGTCCAGGATCGTCATCCCGGCTGCTGTGGCTAAATCCCGCAAAGGGCGCGGACCGGGTTCACAAATCGCCACCCCGCGTTCAGCCAGGTCATTTCCCGGCCCCATCCAGTCACGCACAGCCAAAAACTGGCACAGGGTTTCCATCGTATGGCCGGATTTAGAGATTGCTAAAACACCGGTTCTTTGCGGCTGTAAACAGCCAAACAGGGTCGCAAAACCATCCGGGTCAATATTATCCATAAACCACAGGCGTGGCCCATCCGAACCCGGAATCCCATAGCCCTGAATGGTCCCCGGGCTGAGGGCACAAAGAGCCTGACCACCTAAGATAGAGCCCCCGGTTCCCAGGATCATAACATCCGAACACCCATGCCGGAATCGATCGGCAATCCCGGTAAGAACCGCAAGATCATCACGCCGGTCCGGCAAATCAAGGAAAGGGAGGTCCCCGGCCTGATGACGCCGGAGCACAGTTTGCAGAGCCGTATCACAACGGGCCAGATAGTCCTCATAAAGGGCAGACGTCACCCCGGCCGTGCCAATGGTCTCAAAAAAACAGGATTGAATATTCTGGGTGTAGAGCATCGAAGTTCTCGTCAACCGGCAGTCTACCGGTTCATCTGAAATCCGCAATCATTGGAAAGAAAATATCCACCGCCCGTAAAACAGCCAAACCCCGATGACGGAGCATATTGAATCGTCATTCTTTCCTAAACCGGCCTCCCGCCCCTTGCTCAATCATCAATAACAAGAGCCAGGAGATTACAGTTCCCTGAAGAATTCTGGTATTACGGAAATTGTCTCAACCGTCTGGCATCGAACGCCAGGAGCAAATTGGCCTGAGCAAATCACACAATTGAAGCCCATCAATGAGATCAATGGCTGATCGCGGATTTTTCCGCCACTGTTCAGCTATATATGCCCGCGATCACCTCATGCAGACAAGGGACCATTGTGATAAAGAATGTCGCGAATATTCCGGAACAAACCGGCTAGCCTGGGGCTGGCAAAGTGGCTTCAATATCTTTGGGACGGCCAATGATCGTAATCAGCAACTGATCAGAATCAAAAAATTCAGCCGCTACCCGATTGGCCTGTTCGAGGGTTACCGCATTGATCAGATCATTGCGACGCTCCAGATAATCAATCCCCAGATCATGATATTGCAAAGCCGTCAACAGGCTGGCAATCGATGAGGTTGTTGTCATGTTGAGTGGAAATGCACCGGTCATATATGTCTGAGCATCAGCCAATTCACCGGCACTGATTCCATGCCGGGCCAGGCGGTCCCATTCGGCGCGCACCACATCAAGAGCCTGATGCGCCAGATCATTCTGAGTACCAAACCGGCCGCTGATTAAACCAGCCTGCCGTAAGGGATTGAGATAGGTGTGAATTGAATAGGCAAGACCACGTTTCTCACGCACTTCATCAACAAGCCGCGACGTCAGACCACCACCACCCAAAATATAATTAACCAGACGCACAGCAAAATAATCGGGGTGAGAACGCTTAGGCCCTCCATGCCCGAACAGGACAATGCTTTGGGGGATATCCTGATCAATGACCACAACCCCCTGACTTTGCACTGTGGTTTCAGGAATCACCGGGGGCGGCTCGCCAACCTCAAGAGCACCAAATGCCTTATCGAGATAAACCGCCAGCTGTTCAGGCGTCACATCCCCACAAACCCCGATGATCAGACGGCTGCGGGTCAAATGCTCTTTGGCAAACTTTTTCAGATCGGCAATAGCAATCTGACCCAAATCGTCCTGATTGCCCTGGGCAGATTGTGCATAAGGATGCCCGCCAAAAGCAGCCTGTCGCCAGGCCTTGCTGACAATCTGATTCGGGTTTCTGGCTGCTTGCTGTAAACCAGCAATCAGCTCGCTGCGCATCCGTTCAACGGCTTCGGTGTCAAAACGCGGTGCATGGAGCGCCAGCCCCAATAATTCAAAGGCCTCATCACCATTGCGGGCCAACGTCTTGAGGGTGCCGCCAAAGCTATCGGCCCCGGCCCTGAAATTCATGGTAATTGATTGATCAGCCAGCCGCCCGAGAAAGGCCTGACTATCATAGTCTCCGGCCCCTTCATTGAGGAGACTTGCGCTCAGAGAAGCCAGACCTTCTTTCCCCTCCGGATCAAGAGATGCCCCACCGACAAACATAAAATCAACCGATATAACCGGAACCGATGGGTCAGAGATCAGCCAGGCTTCCACACCACCCGGGCTGATGACCCGCTCAATCTGAGCAGCAGCATAAACCGGTCCGCCACTCACAGATAAAGAAGAAACAGCCATCATCCAGGGCAGCATCAGCGCAAAAAAGCGGCAAACGTAATGAGAAAAACGTAAACGAGAAAAACGTAACAATCCCGACATAATACACGCACCATGATAAGCATTATGAAGACGTACCGGGCGTGAGCTCACCAGTAACATGCCCCGGCTGGCTGAGGATATTCTCAATAACCGCCATAACATCCCCAAGGGTAACCTGGCCAATACGCTCAGGCCAGGCTTCCACATCATCAATATTGCGCCCGGTCATCAAAGCCGCACCCAGAGTGTATCCCGGATGGCTGAGACTATCCTGAGCAAAAATCGCTGCTGATTGCAGACGCTGTTTGGCCCGGTCAAGCTCAGATTGAGTGATACCATCACGGCGAAGATGGGTTATCTCAGCCTCAATAGCGGTTTCGAGATCATCCAGACTGACCCCATCGGCAGGGGACGCACTCACGTTAAATGTCCCTAAATCATAAGCCGAGCCATCGTAATAGGCCGAGGCTTGTATGGCTTTTTTATCCTCAACCACCAATTTTTTGTATAAGCGGCTGGTGGGTCCACCGCCAAGAATTTCTCCCAAAATCGAAGCAGCATGGGCTTTGAGACCTTCGGACCGGTTATAGCTCGGGGCAAGATACAACCGCCGCCAACTGGGTCGTCCGGCCAGAGGGCTGGTCAAACTCAACCGCTTGCTCACCCGTTGAGCTGGTTCACCGGGACGGCTTCGGATCAGGCGCCGGGCCGATGGAGCAACCAGTCCATAATGGGTCCCGGCCAGATCTTTTGCCTCATCAAGAGTCACATCACCGGAAATAATCACAACCGCCCCGTTAGGCGCATAATGGTGATCATAAAAATCCGTCAGATCCTCTAACGATAAGGCAGCAATCTCATCTTCCCAGCCAATAATCGGGCGTCCATACGGGTGATTAAGGAATAAAGCAGCCCGCATTTCTTCGCGCAAAATTGCTGCCGGATTGTTATCAACCCGGCCACGGCGTTCCTCAAGAACCACCATCCGTTCTGGCTCAATCACCTCTTTATTGAGACGCAATCCCCGCATCCGGTCAGCCTCATGCTGCATCACAAGCCCCAAACGATCACGGGAAATATTCTGATAATAAGCGGTATAATCAAAGCTGGTAAACGCATTATCCTGGCCCCCATTGCGGGCCACAATCTCAGAAAATTCACCTGGCCCAATCGTATCGGTTCCCTTGAACATCAAATGTTCCAGAAAATGGGCGACCCCTGATTTTCCCGGCGGTTCATCAGCCGAACCAACCGGATACCAGATCATATGTGATACCACCGGAGCCCGGTGATTGCTCACCACCACCACTTTCAGACCATTATCAAGAGTGAATGTTTCCGGTTTGAAAACATCGGCCAAAGCCGGTTGAAAACTCAGCATTGAGGCAGCAAGCCCCAGCCATCCCAGACGGGTCGGCCGGTGAATCGAAAAATCCGGTGGAATAATGTGGCTGATCATTGAAAGAGGTGTTCTGTTTTAAATTCTTTAAATTCCAGGATCTTCCTGGCTTATCTTTTTAATTATTTATTCTGTTTATATCAGGGTCATATCATTATATCAGGGTCATATCAGGTCATATCAAGGTCAATACCAATAGTAAGAACCCGGATGATCGCCGGGTATCGGTCATATCGAACCAATACATAATCAGTAGCAGAATCAGTAGCGGACAAAAATGGCCAATTTAGGGCCACAAAATCTGATAAGATTCTGATAAGAATCTGATCAGAACCCGGCAAAATCAATACTGAAAAAAAATCATCATGATTATTTCCCCAGCCAGAGGATCAGGGTTACCGGTAGGCACCAGGTGCCGGAACAGGCCACTGCTTGGAACCGTAATTAGACATTTGATAATTCCAAAAGGCACGGTTGAATACCGTCAGGGTTGGGTCTGCCGGAAGATAATAGGAAGGCGCATAAGCAGTCGGCACCCCGCCCGGCCAGGGCTGAGAAACAACCGGCGGTACCCCGGGTACCGGAGCCACAGCGGTCCCCACAGCACCGGCAGGGGCGGCAATACCCGGCAATGTCTGAGACCCGGGGACCTCAGAATCAGAGGGAGACGCCACCACCGGATAAGGGTCAGACGGGGAACCATCAGATGGGGGACGAATAGCGTAATCAGGCGGAACCACCAAAGGCGGCAACTGAACAATCTCAGCATCACTGATGGGCGTCTTTTCCATACCCAGTGCCCGTTTAATATCAGTCCAGCTCCCGCAACCAGACAGCGAAAAAACAACCAAAATCATGACCGCAAAGGACCAGAAATTTCTTCCTTTTCCGGGACATGGAACCGGGTCCCGAACAACACCTATACCCGAAATATTCATACCGATGTAATCCTTCCTGTGTAATCCATTCCTGTGTGAGCCATCCCTGTATGAGCCTTTCTGTCGTGATTGATCAGAATCTTCAGCCAAATTCACTGGTGCTGGAAAATCCCATCGCCATGATGCCCAGGCCCCTGATCGGTTAGACTCTACTCATAATCGTCGCAATAAAAACCGATCTCAGCATTCCCACCAACATCGGTGCAGTTATTCAGAACGTGATAACGGTGTTCCAGTTCCTGTTCTGAGGGCAATTTCTGGCTGAACTGAGTCCCTGGGGCACCCCCTGTCCGGATAGATGAGGGACCAGGAACAGCCGAACCGGGATACCCCTGAGGAGAATAAGGTGGCACATAGCCTGGAGGTGGCTGGGTAGGGTATGAGTGGTAAAATTGTGGATAACCGGACCAACCATACGACCCGGGAACCGGACAACCGCCAGAACTGACCCCGGAGGCCGGCACACCGCCGTAATAGGCAGGCGGCGGTTGAGACGGATAATACCCGGATGGCGGAACCGAAACACCGGCAGCATAGCTATGCGGGGAAACACCCGCATTGGGATGCTGAGGAACCGGGACCGGTTGCCCCGGTTCAGGAGCCGCAACAATGTCACTTTCTAAACGGGTATAAGAGGGTTCATCGTCACTCCATGGGTTGAGGTCGTCCCAACCCCAGCCATTATTTGACGTACAGCCAGCAACCGGGATCATTAAAATCCCAAACACCCAAACCCGAAGCCAATTTCCCGACCACCCCGGATGATGGTCATGAAAAATACCGCCCGACACAGCGTCTCTCAAAAAAGTTTTTCCCGAAAATATCTTCCCCAAAAAAGAATATCTTGAGAAAAAACAACCGGCTGCGGTTAAAAATTTGATCAATGATTGCATTATCTACCTCATCACGGCCAAAACAGATTTCTAAAACATCATTCTTATTTTGAATGATTCTCTTAGTTTTGAATGATTCTCTTTATCCCGAACGATTCTCTTTATCCCAAACGATTCTCTTATCTTTGAGTAATTCTCTTATCCCTGGCTATGGTCCTGTTTTTCCCGACCATCTTCAATCGGTAACCAGGCATTCTTTTCACTCTATCCTTATTTCCGGCCTCACTCAATACCCGGCCCCATCATATATCGGTCTATTGCCTTCTGTGGTCTTTCCATGCGTCCCAAAGAAAGATCGCCGCCCCCACAGTAATCGCACTATCAGCAAGATTAAAGGCTGGCCAATGCCATTGCCCGACATGGAAATCCAGAAAATCGACCACCGCCCCATAAATGATACGGTCATACACATTGCCCAATGCGCCGCCGATAATCAGGCCAAAAGACGCAACCAATCTGGGCCCTGGTTCCCGCCACAGCCAAAACCCCAGCCCCAGACAAACCGCCACGCTGAAACAAATCAGGAGCCAGCGCAGATTGCTGTCTGCCAATAAGCTGAAGCTCACCCCGGTATTAAAGGTCAAAACCAGATTAAAAAAAGACGTTATCTCAATTTTGTAGGGAGGATTGGCAAAAACAGACAAAATCCAGGTCTTACTTGCCCAGTCCAACAGGATAACCACAGCCGCCAGACTGAGCGCATAGCCAAGGGAAAGAAACGATACTTTCATGTGGCTGGTGATTGGGTCGCCGGCATACCCGAAACAGCACTGACCGCTTCCTGGCAGCGATGGCAAAGATCAGCGTTGGTCGAAGACGGTGATAAAGACCCAACCTCAGGCAAGACCTTCCAGCAACGGATACATTTTTCACCTTCTGCCGGCTGAACCACAACCGCCACACCAGGAACATCAGGCATCGAAAAGGCCCCTTGTGGTGGTGAGTCAACAGTCCATTCTACCGCCGATGTGATGGTGATCTCAGCCCAGTCGATAGAATCGAAAAGACCGGCCAATGATGGTTCAATATACAAAACCAGATGGGCTTGTAAGCTCGAACCAAGACGTTTTTCTGCCCGCTCACGCTCAACCGCCCCGGTGATTACACGGCGGATAATCCTTAGCCGCGACCATTTTTCAGCCAATGCAGGATCATGCCATTCCTGAGAAATCGTCGGAAAATCACGCAAATGAACGCTTTCCTCCATCGCTTTCCTCGTCTCCTCACTGACTTCATCACGCCGGGTTTGCCAGACTTCTTCAGCCGTGAAACATAAAGCCGGAGCCAACCAGGCGGTTAAACAGGAAAAGAGTTGCTCCAATACCCATAATACCCCAAGGCGGCGCAGTGAATCCGGAGCATCGCAATAAAGAGAATCTTTGCGGATATCAAAATAGAAGGCCGAAAGATCGGTGATACAAAAAGCCCGCAACGCATTAAAAAAACGATGCAGCTTGTAGTCAGAATAACCGCAACGCAATTCAGCATCCAATTCGCACAGACGGTGTAAAACCCAACGCTCCAGTTCCGGAAGATTTGCAGTGCCCGGATCCCTCACCGGGCCGGATGATACATTGCCGAGAATAAATCGCAGCATGTTGCGTAAACGCCGATACGTATCGGTTTGTGCCTTCAAAACTTCCGGACCGATTCGCAAATCTTCCGCATAATCCGAAGTGGCCACCCATAGCCGCAGAATATCAACGCCCAATGTGCCGGCAACATCCTGAGGAGCAACCACATTCCCCAAAGATTTCGACATTTTACGCCCGCGCTCATCCAGAACGAACCCATGGGTGAGAACCGCTTTATAAGGTGGATGCCCACGGGTGCCACAAGATTGCAATAATGAGGATTGAAACCAGCCCCGATGCTGGTCAGAGCCTTCTAAATACAAATCAGCAGGGGGCTGAGAATGCGCGTTACCGCCTTGAGCATGGTTTTCCTGTTTCCGATCAGCCTGTTGAAACGAATCCTTCGGGTTACAGTGATCCTCCAGAACAAAAGCATGGGTTGCCCCCGAATCAAACCAAACATCCAGAATATCCGAAACCGGCTCATAAAGATCCGGATCATATTCCGGGGCCAGAAAACGGCCAGGATCTCCGGAAAACCAGATATCAGAACCCTGTTTTTCCACTTCGGCAACCACCCGCTCCATGACTGTAGCATCACGCAAGGGTTCGCCGGTCTGGCGATGGGTAAAAATCGCAATCGGCACCCCCCAGACCCGCTGGCGGGATACACACCAATCAGGACGAGAACCGACCATTGACCGGATACGGTTGCGACCACGTTCAGGGAACCAACGCACCTGGTCAATCGCCGATAACGCTGCATCACGCAGACCATTGGCCTCCATTGAGATGAACCATTGCGGGGTTGTGCGGAAAATCAGCGGGGCCTGAGAACGCCAGGAATGGGGATAGCTATGGGTTAGGCTGGAATGGCACAAAAGTTGGCCTGCCTCCCGGAGAGCCTCAATCACCTTATCATTGGCCTTGAAAATATGCTGGCTGGCAAAAAGCGGCACATCCTCAAGAAACAAACCAGCCCCATCAACAAGGCGCGGAATGTCCAGATCAAACTGCTTGCCAACCGCAAAATCCTCCGCCCCATGTCCAGGAGCAATATGGACAAAACCGCTCCCGGTTTCAGTTGTGACATGATCACCAGGGAGCAAAGGAACCGGAAAATCATACCCCTGTCCATGCAAAGGGTGGCGGCATAATGTCCCGTGTAAATCCTTTCCCTGAAGGCGGGCGACCACTTTCGCCCGGGTCACACCGGCTTCTTTTTTCACCTGTTCCCATCGTGCCTCAGCACAGACAATGCGCTCACCCTGGCAGGCCAGGCTGTCATCGGTGGATGCCTCAATATGATACACACCATACGCAACATCCTCACCATAGGCCACTGCCCGGTTTCCCGGTATGGTCCAGGCAGTGGTGGTCCAGATGATCACAGATGCCCCTTCCAGAGCAGATTGTGACGCCGTAACAACCGGGAAACGAACCGTGATTGTGGTCGACACACGATCATGATAATCAACTTCTGCTTCAGCCAGAGCGGTTTTCTCAGCCACCGACCAAAGAACCGGACGATCACCACGAATCAGACCACCATTGAGCAGGAAACGTCCCAATTCCCGCAAAATCGCCGCCTCAGCTTCAGAGGTCATGGTCGTATAAGCATGATCCCATTGACCAGAAATACCCAGACGCCGGAACTCTTCACGCTGGATATCAACCCAGGAAGCGGCAAATTCACGACAGCGTCTGCGGAATTCTAAAACCGGAATATCATCCTTATTCTGGCCATCAGCCCGACAATGCTCTTCAATTTTCCACTCAATCGGCAGCCCGTGGCAATCCCAGCCTGGCCGGTAATCAACCCCATACCCCAACATGAACTGACCACGATTGACGATATCTTTGAGGATTTTGTTGAGAGCATGACCGATATGCAAATGGCCGTTGGCATAGGGTGGCCCGTCATGCAGGACAAAAGGGGGTGCTCCCTTGCGGGCATGGCGGCGTTGTCCCTCCAGATTCATCTCATCCCAAAACCGCAACCATTCCGGCTCCCGCTCAGGCAAACGACCTTTCATCGGGAAAGACGTTTTGGGCAAAAAGACGGTCGACTGATAATCGTTGCTCATCTTTTAGCTGACTCTCTTAAGAGATGCCGGATCAACCATCCATGCTGAGGGAATATCGGTGGGAATATCGGTTTGAGATAAAACAGCCCGCGCGGTTTGACAATCACGATCTATATGATCACGCAAAACGGCAACATTCTCAAAATTCTGTTCGGGACGGATAAAATCAATAAAACCTACCCGCACAGACTGGTCGTAAAGGTCCCCGTCATAATCCAGGACATGAATCTCCAACAGCGGCGCCTGAGAACCAAATGTCGGACGATGACCATAATTGGCCACCGCCGGATGCCAGGATTGCTGTTTCCTGCCGGATGAAGAAAGAGCAACAAAGACCGCATAAACCCCCAAAGCCGGACGGATATAATCCTCAATCTGTACATTGGCAGTCGGAAAACCGATATGCCGTCCCCGCTGTTCTCCTTTTTTGACCTGGCCCTCAACTTCCCAGGCCCGGCCAAGAAGCCTGGCTGCCTGTTTCATATCACCAGCCCGCAAATAATCACGAATAGAGGTTGATGCGTAAGGCTGATCATTTTCCTGGTGACAGATCGGAACGCTCACATAGTCAAAACCTCGTTCAGCAGCCAAAGCCATCAGCTCGGTTTGGGTCCCTCTGCGTCCTTTGCCAAACATAAAATCTGCACCGGTTACAACGCACCGCACCCCTAGCCGGGCCACTAAAATCTCGTCGACAAATGCCGCCGGTGACAAATCAGCCAGACCCGCATCAAATGTGAGAGCATAGACCACATCCACCCCCATATCCTCAAGGATACGAGCCTTGGCACATAATGGCGTGATCTGAAACGGTGGCTCCTCAGGGCGAAAAAATCGCCGCGGATGCGGGTCAAACGTCACCACGCCAAATACCCCGCCCAGGTCATCGGCCCGCATCGCCGCCTGGGTCAAAACAGCCCGGTGCCCAAGATGGATACCATCGAAATTTCCCAAGGCAACCGCCCCACCCCGGGCATGATCAGGCATATCAGCACCATGACGATAGAGCTTCATACAGTGTTTCCGGAACAGTTTCCGGAACGGTTTCCGGCATGGTATCGCGAAATTGCCCCGGCCAACCGGACCAAACAACCAGGGACAAACGCCGCCATCGCCGCTCCGTAAACAGTCACCCTTTTCAGGATGAACGCGAAGACACCATCAATGAAGCCTCACCAGCCAGAACAACCTTGCCCTCTATCTCACAGCTGGTATCCAGGGTAACCCGCTTTTTTTCAGGATCAATCGCGGTGACTGTAACCCGGGCTGTGACTGTATCACCAATCATGACCGGAGCCAGAAATTTCAGAGATTGCTTGAGATAAATACAGCCCGGACCAGGAAGTTTACAGCCCAGAACCGCAGAAATGAAGCTGGCCGATAACATGCCATGGGCAATCCGCTTTTTGAACAATGTTGTCTGAGCAAAGCTCTCATTCACATGGACCGGGTTGAAATCCCCTGATACCCCGGCAAAAGCAACAATATCGGCCTCGGTTACCGTCTTGGCCATCGCGGCATCCATACCAACTGAGAGATCCTCAATGAAATAGCCGTGAAGCGTATCATTATGTGAAGAAGTGCTGTCATTGGACATCATATTTTCTGTCACCCTTTATCTGTAAAGTTAAACCAAAGTGCCTGACCTGCCTTAAAGTCAACGTCATCGCATCCATAAGCCAGGACGGGCAGAACTTAGCCCAGGCATTCGGGAAACAGCAAGATCATCATTTTTGCTTTTTTAATTTTTTGTCTGATTGCTTGTTAAACTGTTTGCCCGCCAGTCATCGCGCCAATACCCCCACCAAGAATCCACCAGTAATTCTGATTGCTTGTTAAACTGTTTGCCCGCCGGTCATCGCGCCAATACCCCCACCAAGAATCCACCAGTAATTCTGATTGCTTGTTAAACTGTTTGCCCGCCAGTCATCGCGCCAATACCCCCACCAAGAATCAACCAGTAATACAGACATATACCCGAAGGCCAGGAAAACCAAAATCCACAAAACCCGCAAAATTTAAGGAGTATGAAACAAAAAATCACCGGAAAGACCAGAAAACACCCAAACACCGATACCAAAACACCCTCAGTCTGTTTTTCAGGTGGTCTTCTCACCGCAACCCTTTATGCTTAAGGACTGCTTTGGTTCGTCACGACTCGTGCCTCTTTGATTCCCCCTGATGATTGTCCTGTTTACTGATTTCGGCCTGGAAGGACCCTATGTCGGCCAGATGAAAGCGGTGCTTGCCGCCCGGATGGTCAGGTGCCCGGTTATTGATCTGTGCCATGATGCCCCGGCCTGCCGACCCGATCTGGCTGCGTATCTGCTGGCGGCCTATCACCGGGTATTCCCGCCGGGATCGATCTTTGTTGCCGTGGTTGATCCAGGTGTTGGCGGGACGCGCGATGCCCTGCTTCTCAAAACCCGTGAGCAGTGTTTCATCGGGCCGGATAACGGATTATTGGCCGTTACTGCCAACCATGCCACCCAGGACGGGGATCCGGTTGTCTGGAAAAAAATCACCTGGCAACCCAATCGGTTATCCAGCTCGTTTCATGGCCGTGATCTGTTTGCCCCGGTTGCCGCCAAAATTGCCAATGGTGACTTTCCGGAAACCCAAAAAGCCACAAAACCAGTGGGTCAAGACCTTCCCGGCGATGCGGCAATCATCCTCTATCAGGATCATTTCGGGAATCTCATCACCGGCCTGCGGGCCCGCCATGTAACAGCCGGTAGCCGCATCCAAATCGGTGACGATTGTCTCACTCAGGCCACAACATTTTCCGATGTCCCGGTCGGGGAAAGTTTTTGGTATGAAAATTCCAACGGCCTGATTGAACTTGCCACTCATAATGGTTGCGCTGCTGGTGTTTTAAAATCAGGTATTGGTGACTGTGTCAGGATTCTTGAGCCTGAAAACAACTGAGCACACAACTAAACACACACCATACCGGCCATGCCATTCTGATCTCTGTCCGGATAAAAGCGATATTGAATGATTCACCCCCGTTTGATTTGACACGGAACCATACATACCCTGGCAGAGAAACATTCAGGCATTGATTGTCAGGAATAACCGACTCTCAGTCTCTCATGAGACAAATCGCTGTCAGATCGTCATCCAGCGGGGTGTTGACCGCGGCTTTAAAGCGCGACAGGAGATCATCTAAAAAAGGCCCACCATCAGCAGCATCCCGGGCTTCCCGAACCAATTTCAAAAGACGCTGATCGCCAAACATAGTGCCAGACGCATCCAAAGATTCAGTCAAAGCATCGCTATAGAGCAAAATAAATCCGCCTTGTGAGACCGGAATTTCACGTTTGGGATGCCTGGTACTTTTGGAAATACCCAACGGCATACCCGAACCATCATAGAATCTGACCGGGGACTGGTCAGATCCCGATATGGGGTTGGGGGCCGCCGCCGCCGAATAGGTAAAGAGATTTTTTTCGATATCCAGGGTTCCGTAGATAATGGTGGCAAACTGGCCCACCGGTAACAAATCGGTTAAACGGGCATTCACTTCCTCAGTAAAGGCTGAAGAATCAGCCAGCACCAGAGGAATCTCATGCAGCATCGTATGCAAACGCACAGTATTCAGAGCCGACATGACACCATGACCGGTAAAATCAACCACATAGATTCCCAACATCTTTTCATTGATCCCAAACACACCCCAGAAGTCACCTCCCAGCTCCGAAGATGGTGCAAAATGACTCAGAATACGCACCCCGTACCGGCGATGAATGGCATCCAGATCTTCAGCACCCGGCAACATGTCAAGCTGCATGCGCCGGGCAAATGATAATTCATGGGCAACCCGCTCCTGATAACGGCGCATGCTGCGAACCAACAACATATTTTCAATATGAATACGCACCCGGGCCACCAATTCTTCTGCATGGATGGGTTTGAAAACCAAATCGGTTGCTCCGGCAGCAAAAACTTTTCGCCGGTCATCGGGTTTATCATGCGCGGTCTGAACCAAAATCGGTAACCCGCGATATGCGCTATCGCAGCGCAAACGCTGGCACAATTCCAGGCCGTTCATCTCCGGCATGACGATATCAAGGATCAACAACCCCGGTGTGCTGCTTTGAATTTTTTCCAGAGCCTGAAGACCATTTTCAGCAGCATCAATATTCCGAAACCCTGCCTCCAACAGATAAGAAATGATCAATTCCCGGCTGACAAAATCATCATCAACCACCAAAACCGGTGTTTCCAATGTTGCAAAATTAAGGCCCTGATCCGGTATTGGTGTGGCGGTTTTTACAGGGAGCAGAGAGGTCTGAGAAAAAGAAATTTCTGGCTGTTCATCTGTCTGATCCAGGGCAAATATGATCCGGACACCCCGTCCTTCATCGAAACAGGAAACCGATTTCACGCAAGACTGAATGATCGTGATACCCCGGCCATAGGCATCCTGATCATCCCCGGTCCTGGTCTGGGAAAGAGTATATCCATTGCCCTGGTCGCGAATTTCGATACCAAGTTCAGCCCCCGGCCCGGCCCATCCCCGGATGCTGACAACACGGCGCGAAAATCGCGGATCTTCTAATCTCACATTCAGGGTTTGGGAAAAGGTTGCAAAACCCTCCACATCGCCGCGTGTGTGGCTTTCAACCCCCAGATTCCCATGAATAATGGCATTAGAAAGGGCTTCTTGCAGAACCGTTTCAACCAGGGACCAGTCAAGACTTTGAGCCTCGGTGTAAGAGCGGATAATCCCGACCAGCAGTGTTGCTAAATTGATCCGGTAAGCCACCTCGGTCGATAAACATAAAAAGAATCCCCAACCCGGCGAAGATGACAAGGAATGACAGAGAGTATGAACTGTTTCAGGATCGCAATCGGTCTCGCAACATCCTGAAAAGCCTGCCTCCATGATCCGGCGTAACCGCTCTTCAGTCGGGTGACCACAAACAACCACCCGGCAATCTGCCTCAGCATCCTTTCCCGGAGAGGGCAGAGGGGTTCCATCATCCAGAATTCCGCATGGCCGGGCATTGAACCCCTTAGCAAAATCACTGAGATCACCGCGACCCGACTCATATCCATAAAGATCAATGCGACACAGAGGTTTTGTCATGATAGCATCCGAAAGAAGTCAGAAATAAACAGCCAGATACGTTAAGGAAACGAGAAAGGCACAGAGCAACCCACCAGGCCAAAAAACCGGAGCCAAAAGAAGCCAAAAACCGGCATCAGGAAAGACTCTCACCAATCATACCTGAACATGGGTTAATGTGTTATTGATTCGGCAAAGTACCCATCAGAGATCCACCTCTTTTCAGATACGCACTCTTCTTCCTGGCAATGCTGGCTGTTTTCATTGGCTATTTTCACTGACTGTTTTCAGTTGCCTTTCCTGATTGAAAATGGTGTTTTACGCAATCTTACCATCATGTCTCCTGGGAAAGGGAAATGGTTGTATTCATATGGCGGTGATACCCCGAAAATGGGTTGTTTTGATTCTGCTTGTGATGACAATCACAGGACAGAGCAACCATGCAGCATCCCGGGACATAGATATAATAGATATAACAGCATCCGGGTATCGGTATCACTATGATGGCAATTATGTTCTGCCTGCGGTTGAGGGATCATCTTACCCAACCGGATATACCAGACAATTTTACTTTATTCCCGGATACAACCTTGGCCACAACCAGGCCAGCACGCTCGATCCGGCCTCTATAAACCCGGTCCCTCTCAGTCCGGCCCCTTTGTCGGCGGCTTATTTCCGGGACAATTTTGGCCGGCAAAAAAAATTTTTCCGGCAAAAGGATGCGAATACAACATCGACACCCGACCAGGTCTCTGCCGATAATGGTGCCGATTTCAGGACCATGGCATCACTCCCGGCCAGCGGCTATCAAAGCGCACAGATCAGCCAATCAGCCGGGGACACCGATCACAAACCGCAAAAAAAGCATTGGCAACCACTTTGGGGGTTCCTCTCTGAGATTCGCCTTGGGGCTGGTCGCCATGATACTGCGGTGGTTGGCCGCCGAAAGGAAAGAGGTATTGACCTTGATGCCGAATTGCTCCTGGCTTCCCCGGATATGCTTGCATATATCTGGTCTCCCCGGCCAACATTGGGCATTCACGCCAATCTCGAAAATAAAAACAACACCAGCCAGGTCTATGGCGGTCTGACATGGGAATGGTGGCCGTTGGAACCGGTTTTTATCAATTTCTTTTTCGGCATGAGCTACCATAATGGCAAAACCGAAACCGAAAACCCAAAGATTAAATCGCTTGGGTCTTTATGGTTGTTTCGGGAATCCCTGTCGATTGGCTGGCAAACCACGGATCATTTCAATATTTCGGCGTATATTGATCATGCCTCCAACGGTACTTTGTTGGGTAAAAGCAATGAGGGAATGGATACGTTGGGTGTTCGTTTGGGCTATCGATTTTAACCGCTTATGACACTCTATAAGTGACACTCCACCTGATAAGTGACACTCCACCTGTAAATGATACTCCACAAAAAATGACACTCCACAAATCGTTTCCCGGAAAAAACTGGTCAGGGCGGATACGTTTCATCATGGTGGCTTTTTTATGAATATTTTGTTGTGCTGCGGAAGTATTCTGGTCCTCAGCTTAGGCATTGGTCTGGCAGCCTTTGATGTCAGGGCTGGCGATGTCCCGCCGGGTGTATCATTTGATCAATCGGCCATTGCTCTGCCTGCTCCGTTTGCAACACCGGGCAAAGCCAACCCGCCGCGTATCCTTGAACCTCCCGAAGATTGGGTTCCCCGGGCCCCTGAAGGGTTTCGCGTTAATCGATTCGCCGACACTGTCGAGGATGCCCGCACATTGATTGTTGCTGAAAACGGTGATGTTTTTCTGGCTCAAAGCCGTCCGGGGACAATCACCCTCCTGCGTGATCAGGATGGGGATGGTGTTGCCGAAACCCGCCATATTTATGTTAAGGGATTTTTTCGGCCCTATGGTCTGGCAATTCATCAAAACTGGCTTTATATCGCTGACACCCGGGGGGTTTGGCGGGTTGGGTACCCAAAGCCACATAGTGACCGCATGGGGCCTATCGAAGCCGTCACCCAGTCGGGAGTTCTGGGTTCCGGCCTGGGACATTGGACCCGTAATCTGGTGTTTGCGCCTGATGGTCAGCGTTTTTACGTCGCGGTTGGTTCATTCGGCAACATCCGGGAGGAAGATGAACCCCGGGCAACCATCCAGGAATTTACCATCGAGGGAGATCATCTCGGAACATTTGCTTCCGGGTTACGTAACCCGGTCGGTATGGCTTTTTATCCCGGTTCCGATGACCTCTACACGGTGGTCAATGAGCGTGATGGTCTGGGCGATGAATTGGTCCCTGATTATCTGACCCGGGTACAGCGCGGCGGATTTTATGGGTGGCCATACGCCTATCTTGGTTCTCATCCACAACCGGATTTTGCTGATATTCGCCCGGATCTGGTTGCCCGGAGTCTTGTCCCTGATTTGATGTTCCGCTCCCATTCAGCACCTCTGGGGCTGACCTTTTATATGGCTGACAATTTTCCACCTGCCTATCGTGGTGATGCGTTCGTTGCTTTGCATGGTTCCTGGAATGCGGCTCAGCCACGGGGCTATATGGTGGTACGGGTTCCGTTCAACGGCCCTGACGGGCCAGAAGGTGGGTACCAATCCTTCCTCACCGGCTTCTGGGCAGAAGGCGAAAAACGGGCCGGAGTCTATGGTCGACCAGCCGGTCTTGCGGTGGCCGGTGACGGGAGCCTCCTGGTCGCCGATGATGCCGCCGATGTAGTCTGGCGGGTTACATGGACAGGTCAATAAACCCGAAGGAATTCTCTCCTCAAAAATCAGCCATAACAAAGATTGGGTGCGGACCTGTAGCCGCCCGCCAATAACAATCACATCAGTCCAGCCATGATCAATCGGCCGTATCGGGATCGCGTCATCGCTCATGCTGATGGGTGCCGTCTTTGTATCAGAACTGATCAACTCTCCCGGGTTTTCGCAAAGTTTGCACGTCTCCTGGTAAGCCAGATGAATCATTCACAGAATAAGCCGACAGAGTAAGCAGATTGAAACAGCCTCAAAACCATCCTGCCCTGTGCAACAATACGCACAAAAATCAGTGTTAAGAGGATTTTTGATTTTGCTTTTTATCTTAAAAAGATATCTTGCTCACGGTAAGATGGGACAACAGCGGTCAATGAGACGCAACCTAAAATTCGTCACTGTCAACTCGTCACTGTCAATTCGTCACTGTCAATTCGTCATCCTATATTCGTCGCTATCTGTGAGTTCGTTGGTGCCTAATCCCCGGATTAAATTCCCAAAGATCATGGCTAAGCGACCAGCAAAACATCAAAAACAAACCGGCCGGGGATATCTCATTGCACCATTCCCGGTGG
Organism: Alphaproteobacteria bacterium; assembly: GCA_965199175.1. Lineage (GTDB taxonomy): Bacteria > Pseudomonadota > Alphaproteobacteria. The sequence continues at coordinate 272,309 of OZ240684.1, read as the reverse complement.
TTCCGGTTTTTATATTCTGTTGCTGTCTGACCTTTCTTCCTTCCCTCTCCTCAACCTGGGAAATACGCGGTCCGGCACAGGTTGTTGATGCCGATAGCCTGATCATTAACGGCCGGAATATCCGGCTTGACGGGATTGATGCCCCTGAATGGAATCAAGAATGCCGCAAGAAGGGTGAAAAATGGATGGCCGGACAATCGGCAACCCAGGCTTTGCGGATCATGCTCAAGGATCAATCAGTCACATGTTTTGATACCAGACAGCAGAGCCATCATCGCGTGGTCGCGCGCTGCTGGTTGAACGGCGTTGATTTAGGCAAAATTCTCGTAAGCAATGGTTGGGCCTTCGATAGCCCGCGCCATTCAAAAGGATACTACGCCCATGACGAGGCCTTTGCACGGGAAAAGCATCTGGGAATCTGGACCGGTTCATGCGATCCCCCCTGGGTATGGCGACACAGCAAACGGAATGCCACCCAATAACCAGGCCAGCATCCGTAAAATAAACCGGTCAATGCGGCACAATATGCCGGAAAGCAACCGGCTGTATCAGCTGATACTCTGTCTGTGATCAACCAACAGGCTGTGCTTGTACGGCACGTTAAAATAGCGCATACTCGTTAAGATAGAGTATAGTTTTTGTTAAGATAGAGTTAAGATAGAGTTAAGACAGAGTATAGTTTTGTTAAGACAGAGTATAATTTTATCGTGCCTTGATTCTTCTGCTTCACTGCTGCCTGTGGTTGTCTGGCCCCGGACACAATCACCGGACACAATCACCAGTGAGAAATAAATCAAATAAGAAACAAATCAAAAAAATTGATGTTTCCGGAAATACAACGATCTGAACACAGTTGCCTTATTAACAGTTACCTTATTGGGTGTCTTCCATCACCCTGGCAATCAATAAGGCAATCAATAATATGTCTGGAAATAATTATGTCTGGTCTGGAGATATCAGTGACATTGTACAAAACCAAAACACCGTGACCAGAAAATACCAGTACAATATAGTTAAATATAGTGAAAATATAACGGATCCGCGCCATCACAACTTTAATGAGGCTCTTATGATGTGGGGTTTTAAACAGGAAGATCAATCGAAACAATACTACCAAAAAATCATTCAACGGGAAAGCTGGTTTGAATCAGCGATGATGATGGTCGACCATCTGCCGGTCGGCGTTATCTGGTACAATGCCGAGGAAGAATTCACCGCTGATTATATGAATAATTACGCGCGGAGTAAGCTCAAAGTCATTGAGCAATTCCTGCCAACACCGGTTTGCCAGATTCTCGGCCATAAGATTGAGGCACTGTTCACACATTCCAAAACCCAACCACCTGATCTTGGAAGTCAGGGAGGACTGCCGTTTCATGAAGTTGTCCATTTCGATAACGAATGCCTGGATGTTTATATCATGCCGGTCCATGACAAAAAAGATGCCTATCGGGGAGCCATCGTCACATTTACGATGATCGGTGAAAAAATGCGCATGATCACCGATTTCGATAGCCAGGTAAAATCAGTAGCCGAAGCCCTTTCCTCAGCAGCCACCCAAGTCGAGACCAGTGCCCGCAGCGTATCAGATATCGCCGAGCATACCGGCACCGAATCCTCAGCCATGGCCGAGGCAGCCGATGTCTCAGCAACCAATCTGTCAACTGTGGCAACAGCCGCCGAGCAACTTACCAGCTCAATCAATGAGATCAGCCAGCAAGTCGCCTCAGCAACCACCATCTCCCAGGAAGCCACGCACAAGGTTGATAACACCAATACCACCGTGCGGGGTCTGGCTGAAACAGCCAACAAAATCGGTGAGGTGGTCAAATTCATCACCGATATCGCCGAACAAACCAATTTACTGGCGTTGAATGCCACCATTGAGGCGGCCCGGGCCGGCGAAGCCGGAAAGGGCTTTGCCGTGGTCGCCGGCGAAGTCAAGGAGTTGGCCAGCCAGACCGCCAAGGCAACCGAAGAGATATCGACCCAGATCGGGGCCATTCAGCAGGCCACCCGTCAATCGGTCACCGCCATTCAGGATATCACCGAAGTGATCGCCAAAATCAGCGAGACCTCAACAGCAATCTCAGCAGCCATTGAGGAACAATCAGCCGCCACCGCAGAAATCAATCGTTCGATTCATGATACATCACAAGCCTCGGCAGAAGTTGGTGAGCGGATTCAAAAAGTCAATCAAACTGCTGGTGAGGCTGGTAAGGCTGCCTCTCAAATGCTGGCAGCTTCTGGTCAGCTCACCGAGCAATCGGCCAGCCTGAGCGAAAACGTCGATACCTTCATGGCCAAGCTCAGCAGCTAACGTAAACGAAAGTCCGGTTGGCTGATTGATCTGATCTGTATATTATCTGACCAACACGTTATCTGACCAAAGCCGAAATTTTCTTAAAGGCCGGATTTTCGGCTGTACGGAGCCATTCAAACAGAACCATCTCAGTGGTGACGATATCAATCCCATCGTCACGCATACGTGCACAGGCCAGACGATGATTGCGCGCCGAACGAGACGACACCGCATCAGAGACCACAGCACACTCATAGCCGGCCTCTTTTAGGTCAAAGGCGGTTTGCAACACACAGACATGGGCTTCAATCCCCGTGATCACCATCGAGGATCGGCCATGGGCAATCAGACGAGACATATAATCAGGCACACCAGCACAAGAAAACGTCATCTTAGAAACCGGCGGGTCAGGAATGTTCAGTTCAGGTTCTGTCGGGCCCAGCCCTTTGGGGTATTGTTCCGAAGAAACAACCGGCACATTCAATAAACCAGCCCCGTCAATCAGACGCCGACAATTATCCACCAGCCGTTGACGCGAGAACATGGTCGCAAGCAATTTCTCCTGCATATCAACAACCAGGAGACAGGAGCGGGTAACGTCAAGAAGCATGGATACCGATACTTAAGTTTACGATCACTATATGAGTTTACGATCACTATATGAGTTTACGATCACTATATGAGTTTACGATCACTATATGCACTCTATCATAGTAACATGTCCTGGTGAAACAAGACCTTATAAAGTGAATAAGATTGATAAAGCGAATAAGATTGATAAAGCGAATAAGATTTTTTAGATAAAGTGAATAAGATTTTTAGATAAAGTGAATAAGATTGTTAAAATAGATAAGATTGTTAAAATAAACAAAATTACGAACGTTGATGTTTATTGAAAACGTTCCTTTTATCATTCCTGTCATCTTTACTGTTATGATGGTTTTCTGACGTTGATTATTTTGGTTTCATATGGAGTTTGACCAACTGGGTTTGAGCACGGGCTTGCTTCGTGCCGTGACCGAAGCTGGATACAACCAGCCGACACCTATTCAGCAAAAAGCAATCCCGGTTGTTTTTATGGGATGCGATATTTTGGGATGTGCCCAGACCGGCACAGGGAAAACGGCTTCTTTTACCCTGCCGATGCTTGATATATTGGCTGAGGGTACCGCCAAAGCGCGTATGCCGCGGGCACTCATTCTTGAGCCAACCCGTGAACTGGCCACCCAGGTCGCTGATAATTTCGATAAATATGGAAAATTTCACTCTTTGAGCAAAGTGGTGCTCATCGGTGGACGGGGCTTTGCTGACCAGGAGCGTCTTTTAGAGCGTGGTGTCGATGCCCTGATTGCAACACCCGGGCGATTGCTGGATTTATTCGAGCGTGGCAAAATTTTGTTGAATGATACCCGGTATCTGGTCATTGACGAAGCGGACCGTATGCTTGATATGGGTTTTATTCCTGATGTTGAGAAAATTGTTTCTCTGATGCCGGTGCGCCGGCAAACATTGCTGTTCTCAGCCACCATGCCAACTGAAATTCGTCGTTTGGCTGACGCATTCCTGAACCAGCCCCGGGAAATCACAATCAGCCGACCCTCAACTGCTGCGGTCACAGTCAATCATAGCCTTACCGTGGTCGGTCCCCGCCGAAAATCGGCAGCCTTACGGGTTCTCATTCAGCAACAGGATATTGATCGGGCAATCGTTTTTTGTAACCGCAAAAAAGATATCAGCAGCCTGACCCGGGAACTGAAAAAAGACGGAATCGATGTCTGTGAAATGCATGGCGATATGTCCCAGCCCCGCCGTGAAGAAACCCTGAACGGGTTCCGGGCCGGGGAAATAAAGCTGCTGATTGCCAGCGATGTTGCAGCCCGCGGCATTGATGTGCGCGAAATTTCGCATGTCTTTAATTATGATGTTCCCCATAATCCAGAGGATTATATTCACCGTATCGGCCGCACTGGTCGGGCCGGAAGCACTGGTTATGCCTTCACGCTGGCAACTCCCGAAGATTATAAAGCTGTCGATCTGATCAACCAGATGCTGGGAAAAAATATCGATGTGATTACCCTGCCCGGTTTTACAACAATAGAATTTGATGAAACCCGGGCTGATTCTCACGCTGATTCTTCAGACTCCCCAAATGGCCCGAAAAAACAACCCCGGAGACGCAACCGCACACAAAACCAAAAGAACAGACATCAACGCTCAGACAACCATCCATCTCAGGAAGCAGCTGCAGAGAAGAAAACAAACAGCAATGGCCTCAAACGCAAAGGGGAAAAAAGAAAATCCACCCCCAAAAAGAATGATCCAAAACTGGCCCCATCATCTGACCAAAAAGAAACGCCCGTTGCCGCAACTCCGGTTGGGATGGGGGATCATCTCCCGGATTTTCTGGCCCGGGACATTCCAAATCTGTCCGAAATCTGCCCAAAGAAAGTCAAAGAAAAATGATCGGTTGCCAAAAAAATCGCCGACAGGCTTTTTCGCGACTGCATAATTTTTCGCGACTGCATAATTTTTGGTGATGTTTGATTTTTGGTGATTTTTTAAGATAAATTTTTTATGACCAGGAGATGGAAACGCTCTCCGGTCAGAAATTGCTTTTTGTGACCTTGAGCGTTTCTTTATCTTCGATTCCCATTTTTCAATACTTTTTTTAAGAGCACTCCATCATGGCCAAAAAGAAACGGGTCCTGATTGTTGGCGGCGGCTTTGCTGGTTTGTATGCGGCCAAAAAACTCAGCCAGACTTCTGATGATCGGTTTGAGACTGAACTCATCAATGCCAATAATTATTTTGTTTTCCAGCCACTGCTTCCCGAAGCGGCAGCCGGAGTCATTGCCCCACCGGATGCGGTTTCACCGCTCCGCTTTCTTTTGCCCGGGGTCACGATCCGTCATGCCCAGGTGCGATCGATCAATTTTACGACCCGTACGGCCGAAACCATCGACACCATGCAGAGAATCATCGCCCATATCCCTTTTGATCATCTTGTTTTGGCACCGGGTCAGATTTCTCATCTTTCACGCTTTCCGGGGCTGGCAGAACACAGCCTGGGAATGAAAACTCTGGCCGATGCCTATCGCCTGCGTAATCATATCATCGCTACTTTAGAACAAGCTGATGTGACCTCTGATTTAGAATTAAAGCGACAATTATTGACTTATGTCACGGTAGGGGGTGGCTTTTCAGGGGTAGAAACCACCGGCGAAATTGAACATATGATTGGTGGATTGCTACGTTTTTATCCCAATATCAACCGGCAGGATATTCGCATCATCCTGATCGAATATGCCAACCGTATCCTGGGAGAATTGCCGGAAAAACTGGCCCATTTCACCCATACCCGGTTGGCAAAACGCCTGATTGATATCCGTTTGAACACCCGCATCGAATCGGCTTCTGCCTACGGGGTGCATCTGGCCGGGGGACAACGTATCAAAACCGCCACCATCATCTCGACGATTGGGGCTGGTCCCTCCCCTTTTGTTGAGGGGCTTGGCCTGAATATGCAATGGGGACGCATCAAAACCGACCCAATGATGCGGGTCCCGGGTTTGCAAAATGTCTGGGCGATTGGCGATGCTGCCCTGATCCCGCTGGATCCTCAAAGAGGCAGCGATATAGAAAGTGATATAGAATACGCACAGCCGACTGCACAATTTGCAACCCGCCAGGGCCGGCATGTTGCCGATAACATCATTGCTGTTATCAATGGCAATCCGCCGCGCCCGTTTTCGTTTCGTCCGCATGGAGCTCTGGCCTCAATCGGCCGGCATACCGGGGTGGCCTCGGTTTTTGGTCTGCAGTTATCAGGAACCCTGGCCTGGTTTTTGTGGCGGCTGTTGTATCTGGGGTTACTGCCCGGGATCAGTGCCAAATTACGTCTCATGTCGAGTTGGCTGATGGATCATTTTCTGCCGCGCCGGGCGGTTCAATTAGAACAATGGCGTCGTCCGGCCGCCAGCTATGTCCGTTTCGTTAAAGGGGACCAGGTCTTACGACCCGGCATGATCACGGAAGGATTTTATACCATTCTCGAAGGGTCATTTGATCTGCGGATTAAAAATCCGGGGAGTGGCAAAATTTTTCATAAAGTCCTGAAAAAAGGGGATCATTTCGGCGAACGAGTCATTTTTGATCCGTCTCTGACCACCGGCCATGTAACCGCCAGGCAAGACTCTCTGTGCATGGTTCTGGAGCGCGATGATTTCTTACGCTTTGCACAGGGCTTTCCCTTCCTCGAAAGCTATTTCCGGGACTATATCACACGGAATTTTCCCGCTGCTTTGCGCCCGGAAAGCATTACTCAGCCAACTGATAAGCAATCCGGGAAATAGATTCACAGGAGTACATACGTTATGGTTCATATGTCTTATGGTTCACATGTCTTAGTATTTTGCAATTCTGTGTCTTAGCATGATAATTGTAGATATTATGATGATTGGTAGATATTAACAGTACTGTACCCAATTTGAATATTATGTCTGGTTTGACTGACACTGATGACCTCCGGATATAACCGCTTCATCAGCCACTATGCTGAATGGATTCTCCGCTATCGCTGGGCGGTGATCATGGTTACCCTGCTTGCTGCTATTGCTTTGGCAGCCGGGGCCCCACGTTTGGGGTTTTCAACTGATTACCGGGTATTTTTCAGCAAGGAAAATCCACAGCTACGTGCCTTTGAAGAGATTCAGAATATCTATAGCAAAGAAGATAATATTCTGATTGTTCTGGTCCCTGATACTGGTGACGTTTTTACCCCGGATATTCTGCAGGCAGCAGCAGGCATTACCGAAGAAGGGTGGCAAATTCCCTATACGACCCGGGTCGATTCAGTCACCAATTTTCAACACACATATGCCCAGGGCGATGATTTAACGGTTGAAGATCTGGTCAAAGATGCCGCCAGCCTCACCCCGGAGCGGATTGAACAAATTCGCCGTATCGCCCTGGCCGAGCCACTGCTGGTTAACCACCTGATCGCATCCGATGGTGGGGCGATGGGAATCAATGTGGTGCTCACTTTACCCGGTGACTCTTCGGGCGAAGTAACCCAGTCAATCGCCGCAGCCCGCAAGATTGTTGATACAGTCCAGGCCCGTTACCCGGATATTGAGATCGCCATCACCGGCCTTGCCGCCCTCAATCATGCGTTTACACAAGCCAGTCAGGGGGATTTATCTTTCCTGTTTCCATTGATGTATGGCGTCTTGCTGATTGTGATGGTGCTGTGGTTGCGTTCTTTTTCCGGTACGCTTGCAACCCTGATGGTTGTTGGCTTTGCCTCAGCAACCGCAATGGGGTTGGCCGGATGGCTGGACTTTATGCTGAGCCCACCTTCGGCCAGTGCCCCGACCATTATTTTGACTCTGGCGATTGCCGATTCGATTCATTTTCTCAGTACGATGTTTGATGAAATGCGGCGCGGGAAAAGTCGCGAGGAAGCCATTTCTGAAAGTTTGCGAATCAATTTTCATCCGATTTTTCTAACCAGCCTGACCACTGCCATTGGTTTTTTGAGTTTGAATTTTTCCGATGCTCCACCCTTCCGGGATTTGGGAAATATCACAACGTTCGGGGTCATTGCGGCCTGGATTTATGCCGTGAGTTTTCTTCCAGCCATCATGGCAGTTTTGCCTGTACGCATTTCGGCAACACAGACAAGCCAATACCGGGCCATGGAAAGGATTGCCGGGTTTGTAATCGCCAGAAAACGCTTTCTTTTAATCGGGATCAGCATAGTGGTCATCGCCCTGGCGGTCATGATTCCGCGCATAACCACTGATGACCGTTTTGTCGAATATTTTGACCCTTCGATTCAGTTTCGTGCCGATTCTGATTTCGTTATGGATCATATGGCCGGTCTTTATCAGTTTCATTTTTCCCTTGAATCCGGCCAGCCCGGCGGTGTTGCGGATCCTGATTTTCTGAAAACTGTCGAAGCATTCAGCCAATGGCTGCGTGCCCAGCCAGATATACGGCATGTCTGGACGGTTTCGGATGTGTTCAAACGTCTCAACAAAAATATGCATGGTGATACCCCTTCTGAGTATCGTCTGCCTGAATCACATGATCTGGCGGCCCAGTATTTATTGCTTTATGAGATGTCTCTGCCTTATGGCCTGGATCTGAACAATCAGATCAATGTTGATAAATCCTCCACCCGGGTGATGGCCACATTGGATAATGTGACAACCAGCCGGATGCGGGAACTTAAATCTCAATCCGAACAATGGCTGCACGACCATTTGCCTGGTGATGCCACCGGGCTGGCAACCGGCCCGTCTTTGATGTTTGCCTATATTGCCGAGCGCAACATTCAATCCATGTTGGTGGGAACAGGCCTTGCCCTGGTGCTGATTTCATTCTCACTGATCATTGCCTTGCGCCATGCCACCATCGGGTTTCTCAGCCTGGTTCCCAATCTGGCGCCGGCTGCTGTCACCTTCGGGCTGTGGTCGATTTTTGTTGGTGAGATTGGTCTTGCTTCTTCGGTCGTTGCGGCATCAACTCTGGGTATCGTGGTTGATGATACGGTCCATTTTCTTTCCAAATATCTCCATGCCCGCCGGGTGCGTCATGCGAACCCTGAAGATGCCGTACGCTACGCATTTTCCACCGTGGGTTCAGCCCTGACCGGAACATCGGCGATCCTGATTATGGGCTTTATTGTTTTGTCATTCTCGGCCTTCGAGATCAATGAAAGCCTGGGTTTGATGAGTGCAATCACCATTGCTGCGGCATTATTGGTTGATTTTCTGTTGTTACCTCCCTTGCTGATGGCCTGTGACCGGCAACATGCTGAAGATCACAAAAAGCCGGGGGTCAATGCTTAGCTGGTTGTGGAATCCCCGGATATTATGCCATGATTGCATCCTTGTTATATGACGATTACGGGTATTCTAACCCGTATATTCCGGATTGATTATTCTGTATCAATAAAAAGAGGAAACAATGACCATTTTTCGTGATTGTCTGGCGATTGTTACCGGCTCATCGAGTGGCATCGGCGAAGAAGCAGCCAAAATACTGGCCCGTGAAGGTGCCAAAACCGTTTTGATGGCCCGCCGGGCCAATCAGCTAAAACGGGTTGCAAAAGAAATTAAGGACGAGGGGGGTGTCGCGATTGTCAAGGCGGTGGACCTCACCGAGAGTGACACAACCGCGACAGCTGTCAAAGCTGTGATCAGCAAATATGGTCCCCCGGATATTGTTATCAATAATGCTGGTTTTGGTCTGTGGCGTTTTCTGGAGGAAACAACGGCCAAAGAAGCCTGCGCCATGATGGGTGCTCCCTATAATGCGGCGGTGAATGTCACCCATGCCGCCCTCCCGGCAATGATTGAAGCCAAACGCGGCCATATCGCCTTTGTCAATTCACCGGCATGCTGTTTAACCTTTCCAGGTTCAGCAGCTTACAGTGCAGCCCGTTGGGCCTTGCGCGGCCTGGCCCGTTCTCTGGATACCGATTTACGGGGCACCGGTCTCACAGTCACGCATGCCATTCTTGGGAATACCGATTCTGGTTATTGGAGCACCAACACCGATAGCCGGGACCGAATCCCTAAAATTGCCCGGCTCATCCCTTCAATGAGTTCAGCACAAGCCGCTCAGGCTTTGCTGAACGGTATTCGTCGTAACAAACGTCATGTTTCAGCCCCCTTCCTGGTGCGTGCGGTGTTATGGCAACAAATCCTTTTCCCCCGGTTCGTTGATTTTCTGAACCGCACCACCGGTGTCCGGCATCCATCTTTGGGGAACCATTAAGCAATCCTGGCCCAACGCACACTGTCCTTTTTGTCGAACGATCCTTTTTATCGAACGATCCTTTTTGTCGAACGATCTTTTTTGCATAGTCAGAACCATGTTCGGTACATATCATCAGGGAGTAATCATGACTTTTTGGTCTTTCTTAAATCCGGGCATTGTGCTGGTGCTGGTGCTATCGGTTGGATCACTCACCAGCCCGGTCAATGCTCAATCGCCGGAAGAAAAGGGGTTGATGATTGCGGAAGAAGCAGACCGCCGGGATCTCGGTTGGGGGGATAGCCAGAGTGAAGGAGTCATGGTCCTCAAAAATCGCCAGGGGCAAACCAGTGAACGGCGTTTCCGCAGTCAGGCATTGGAAAATCCTGATCCGGCTTTGGGGGATAAAGGTCTGACTGTCTTTGATCTCCCCCGCGATATTGCCGGCACAGCATTGCTCTCTCATACCAAAATTCTCGATCCCGATGATCAATGGTTGTATCTCCCGGCCTTAAAACGGGTCAAACGGGTGTCGTCAGCCAATAAATCGGGTCCCTTTGTAGGCAGTGAATTTGCTTATGAAGACCTCTCCAGTGCTGAGATTGGTAAATATATTCACCGATGGCTACGTGATGAAGCCTGTCCGGGTAATCCGGATATGGTCTGTTTTGTGAATGAGCAAGAGCCGCTTTATGAAAATTCCGGCTATACCAAACGTATTGTCTGGTTGGATCAGGATGAATACCGGGTTCAGAAAATAGAATTTTATGATCGCAAAGGCGACCTGCTGAAGACTCTCGTTCTGAGTGATTATCAACACTATCTTGATCGCTATTGGCGGGCCGGGACATTACAGATGGATAATCATCAAACCGGTCGCAGTACTATGCTGACATTTTCCCCTTATACATTTAAGACCGGTCTCTCAGAAAAGGACTTCACCGCCAGCCGCCTCAAACGGTCCCGGTAATGCTCCCGGTCAGCCGGTGGCGTTGGGTCCTGCCTGTCTTTTGGGCCGGAGGTTGGATTGGCCTGATGCTTGGTCTGATCACCGGATTGACCACCGGTCTACCGCAATCAATGGCGGCTGATCCATCGTCACAGGATGTCCCGGCCCTTTCCGGCATCTCCTGGTTTGAGGACGGGATATGGGATATCGCTGGTGAGGCCGCATTTGAAACACGTGTGTTTCCCGGATCTCCGGCTTTTCCCGGACAAAAAGGAAACTCTGTTTCACCCTCTTTGCGTCTGGAACCGCATATATATTATGAATGGAATGCCGGGAATGATCGCCTGACCCTGACACCGCTGTTACGCTGGGATCATGACGATACCCATCGCAGCCATATTGACCTCAGACAAGCCAACTGGCTCCATATCGGGTCTGACTGGGATTTTGTTTTAGGAATCGAACAAGTATTCTGGGGGGTGACCGAATCAGCGCATTTGGTGAATATCATCAACCAGATTGACCAGGTAGAAGATATCGATGGCGAAGACACGTTCGGGCAACCGATGATCAATCTTAATCTGGAACGCGATAGCGGAACCTATAGCCTGTTCATCCTGCCCGGTTTTCGCAAACGACCTTTCCCGGATTCAACAGCACGATTGCGCGGACGCCAACCGGTTGAGTGGCGGGATGCTCTTTTTGAAAACGGGGCCAGTGAGCACCCTGTTGATATCGCGGTCCGGTGGGCCCGATACTGGGGGAGCTGGGATATTGGTCTGTCCCATTTTTATGGGGTCAGCCGCGAACCTCTGATACGTGCGGTTCCCGATTCTCTCAGCCCTGATCGATTCCGCCTGAGACCTGTATACCATCTGATCAATCAGACCGGCCTTGATCTGCAATATACCATGGGTTCCTGGCTCTGGAAACTGGAGGCAATCACCCGCAGTGGCCACGGGGACCGATTCGCAGCGATGGTCGGCGGGTTTGAATACAGCCTGTTTGGACTGAATGACACCGCGGTTGATCTTGGCTTACTGATGGAGATTCATCTGGATGGACGCAACACCAATACCGCTCCTCAGACTGTCGGGAATCATGATATTTTTATCGGCACCCGTCTGGCCTTTAATGATGAAAATGATACCGAAATGATCGCCGGAACTCTTGTAGACTGGGAATATGAAACAATATTGGTCACGATTGAAGCAGGCCGCCGCATGGGTGCCCATTACGGAATCGAAGCAACGGCCCGGCTGTTTTTTAATGCTCCGGATGCCGATATCATCTCTGGAATTGCCGCCGATGATTTCATACGTCTTGATCTGATCAGATATTTCTGACCATCCATACGTATCATCACCCATCTGACCATACAGCACACCCACACCGGAAACCCCCATCCCAGGCAAAAACCCACACAAATACTGCATCCCCAACCCAGGCCCCGGGTTTTGTATAAAGAGACTATCTGCGTGACCACATTCTACCCGCCTCAGGAAAATTCTCATCCCTCTCCCGATTTGCCCTGGGTATGCAAACGTATCCCCTTAAGGCAAGGGAAATTCGATCTTCTTAAATTGCATAGCCTCAATCCTGAGCGCTATCCGCATTTGCTGGAGAGTACCGCCACCGGTAATGCTCAGGCACGCTACAGCTTTGCCTTTGCATTTCCTGGTGAAGAATTACAGCTCAACCGGGATGGAAAATTATACGGCATAACAACCGATAGGGTGGATTTTCTGTCTGCCTTTGATGATTGGTGGCGGCGCGAATATCACAGTTTACCCAATGCCGTGACACCACCCAATGCACCACCATTTACCGGTGGTTGGGTTTTGTTCCTCGGCTATGAGCTGACTGCTCAGATTGAACCAGTCCTGAGATTACCACAAGCAGAAGGAGACTGGCCCATCGCCTGGGCCATTCGTATTCCGGCCGCCGTTATCCTTGATCATGCGACCCGTGAACTCTTACTGGTGGCGGAAAATACGCATCAGGATCTGATTGATATGATGGCGGACGATATTACCCGGACCGATACAGTTTCTCCGGCATTTGCTGATTTTAACGTAAGCTGCCTTCAGGAACCGTTAGCCGAAGATGATCCGGAGCCTTACCTCAATGCCGCCCGGCATTGCATTGAGTATATTCATGCCGGTGATGTTTTTCAGGTCAATCTCTCACGAGCCTGGCGGGCGGCGTTGTCTCCGGGCTGGAGTCATGGGGATCTTTATGACCGCCTGCGTCAACGCAACCCTGCACCTTTTGCCGGCTTGATGACCCGGGGAGAAACGGCGGTTATTTCGTCTTCTCCGGAGCGTTTGGTCCAGTCACGCAATGGGATCATTCAGACTCGCCCGATTGCCGGTACGCGACCACGAGGCTCTTCGGGTCTTGTTGATATTGCTCTTTCTGAGGAATTGCTGGCCCATCCCAAGGAAAGAGCCGAACATATCATGCTGGTTGATCTTGAACGCAATGATCTCTCACGGGTATGCAGGCCTGGTTCGGTCAAGGTCAGTGAAATGATGACCATCGAATCTTATGCCCATGTTCATCATATTGTCTCTAATATATGCGGATACCTGACTGAGGATTGTGCTCCGGGGGATGTGTTCCGGGCGGTTTTTCCTGGCGGTACCATCACTGGCTGCCCCAAGCTCCGCTGTATGGAGATTCTGGCTGAACAAGAAAAAACCGGGCGCGGTGCCTATACCGGCTCAATGGGGTATGTCAACCGGGATGGTGATTGTGATCTCAATATTCTGATCCGTACCATCTTCCGGGAAAATCAAACCGCTTTATTCCGGGCCGGTGGTGGGTTGGTCGCTGATTCGCTGCCTGAGCGCGAATTATCCGAAACCCGGGCCAAGGCCCGCGGGATGGTCCGGGCGTTAGAGGCCGGATCATGAGTAAAAATACCAGCCAAAACACGCGCCAACCGGATCATATTGAGACAGACCCTCCAGGGGTTCTGGTCAATGGACGCAGATGCCGGAGCATTGATTGCGCGGATCGGGGCCTTGCTTATGGTGATGGGGTTTTTGAGACCATCGCGATTGCCAACCAGCGACCTGAATTCTGGTCACAGCATATGGATCGTCTGCATCATGGCTGTCATATTCTGAATATTCCTCCTCCGGACCCTGGCGACCTGGCACGGCAAATCGCCACCTTGTGCCAAGATATGCCCATCCAGGATCCCCCGTCACAGGCCATTATTAAAATCATCGTCACCCGGGGTTCGGGAGGACGTGGCTATGCCCCACCACCACAGTCAACCCCAACCATTGTCCTTTCCCGCCATGAATGGCCGTCTTACCCGGTTGAATGGGCCAGCAACGGAGTGACAATACGGCTGTGTCAGATTCGTCTCAGCCAACAACCAGCCTTTGCCGGAATCAAACATCTCAACCGGCTGGAAAATATTCTGGCACGGGCCGAATGGCAGGATAGCGAGATTGCCGAAGGGTTGCTCTGTGATCATCATGATCACCTGATTGAAGGGGTGATGAGCAATCTTTTTCTTCTGCGTGGCGGGATATGGGCAACCCCGGACCTGGAAAGCTGTGGAGTTGCCGGAGTCATGCGCCAGGTTGTTCTTGATCTGGCTCAGGAATGCGGCATACCGATGGTCATCCGCAACATTGATCAGGCAGAACTCCAAAAAGCCGAGGGATTGTTTCTCACCAACAGCATCATCGGCATATGGCCGGTGCGAAACATTGCCGCATATCCGCTCCCCCTTCACCCGACCATCACAGATCTGCAAACGGCGTTAGCAAAAAAACGCGTAGAGGAACAGTCTATGGATAAATTTGTGGATCAATCTGTGGATAATTTTTAAAATAACCCCATTGACAGAAGGTTTCATCACCGGATCCGGTGGTGACATGGTGGTATTTTTTTGGTCAGTGTTTTTTCAATCTATTCCTCACCTCATCACGGTTTTTAGTCTCCATGGCCCGAAAGACCAAACATATCCACGAAATTCTTGATCCGATTCATGGCTTTATCCATCTGAGTTCTCCAGAACGCATGGTTGTTAATTCCCGCCCGTTTCAACGCCTGCGCCATATTCACCAGCTGGGCTTATCCTATCTGGTTTATCCCGGGGCGACTCATCGCCGGTTTGAGCATTCTTTAGGTGTCATGGAATTGGCCAGCCGGGTCTTTGATGTGATCACCGATGATGAGAATCTGAGCGATGATATCCGGGATGCTTTTGGAGAGTTGCAAGAGAAGGAACATTGGCGAAAAACGCTCCGGATGGCTGCCTTATGCCATGACATGGGTCATATGCCGTTTTCCCATGCTACCGAAACATTTCTGCCGGAAGGTGAAAACCATGAAGACCTGACCGATAAAATTATTTTTCATGACGACCTCAAGAATCTCTGGAAAGACTTAAGAATTGACGGTGACGAAATTGCCAAGCTGGCAATCGGCCCGGAGAAACTGGAAAAAGCACGCTTCACACGGTGGGAAATGATCCTTTCGGAGATCATTACCGGTGACTTTTTTGGTGTTGACCGGATGGATTATTTGTTGCGGGATTCTTATCATCTTGGGGTCAAATACGGGCAGTTTGATCATAACCGGGTCATCCAGTCATTGCGATTGCTGGTCACACCCTCCGAACTGGTCACACCCTCCGAAGAAGAACAAGAAGAAAAATACAGCCTCCTGACGAATTTAGGAATTGAAGAGGGTGGCCTGGGAGCCACAGAAGGAATGAGCCTGGCCCGCCATTTCATGTATTCCCAAGTCTATATGCATCCGATTTGCCGGATCTATGAAATCCATTTACGTGAATTTATGAAGAATTATCTCGAAAATGGGCAATACCCTTCCAGTCTCGATACCATTCTCTCCCTGACTGATAATGAGATCATGGCTGCCCTGGCTACCGCCGCCCTTGATGAAACACAATCCGGTCATCAACCGGCTCAAATCATTACCGCCCGTGGCCATTATCGTCTGGTCCATGAGCATGGCTGGGCTGACACCGGCTATCAAAAGGGATCTATCGAAAACATGTTTCAGGATCTGTGTAACAGATTCGGGAAAGAAAACTGCAAATACGATACACGCCTTTCTTCCAAAACGCAGACCGACTCTTTCTTCATAAGAAAGCGCAATGGAGAAATTGTCTCGGCCTCCGAGTATTCACAAATTTTCACTAATCCGCCTGTTATCAAATTTGACCGGCTTTATGTCGCACCATCCATCACAGAACAAGCCCGTAACTTTTTGAACCAGCGAAAAAAATCACCATCCGGCTTGACAGCTTGACAAATCGATAAAAATGAGACTTTTTTATGTTTATCACTCTGTGGATATGTGGACAGTTTCGAATAGGGGCCGCCCCTGTATGTTTGCGCCATTGTTTCTGACCGAAACATCAATCTGAAAAAAATTCGCATCACATGAAAGGTTGATCTTCAATGGATGCCCATCAAATGAATGCCGTTGAACATGCCAAACGGCTCAGTATCCTGCTTAAGTTGATTGACCAGCTGCGGGACAAAAAAAGCTGGGGAGGGGTTACAGAGGTTCAGAAAAGCACCTATATGCTGCAATCCATGATGGGGGTGCCGCTGCATTTTAAATTTTTTCTCTACCATTACGGCCCCTATTCGCGCGAACTCATGGGTGAGTTGAATGGATTACGGGCCGATGAATTGGTGCGGTTGCGCCGTGACGGCTCCCATTACGGTCCCAAATACGCGGTTGATGAACAGGGACGAAACCTGATGGAAGATTTCCGGGAAGAAACTGAAAAATATGCTGGTCACATTGAATTTATTGCCGAAACCTTTGGCAGCAAAGGAATCCAGTGGTTGGAGCGAGTGTGCACGGCCTTCTATGTCACTTGTGAATTGGAAGATGGGGAAAAACCCTCAGATAAACAAATCCGGGCCGGGCTGCTCAAAAAATATAAACCCCATATCCCTGATAAATTCATCAATCAGGCTCTGGATGAAATCGATTCCATCCGTCAACAAGCCAGCGAAAAAGGATTGATTCTGACAACCTGATGACGATTGCTCATCTTCTGAGCGTACCGCTCGTTTTCTTACGTTATCTTCTCACATGTCATCTTCTGACGTACTCTCACATGAGAGTAACAGCCAGTGTCATAGCCGGCAAAGAACACGGGGGGACCTCTCTCCAAGCCCAACAACCCGTATCAGGCGGTACGTCATCTCAATATGACACATCCCGGATTGCTCATAGGACGCATGTCCTGATCACCGGAGGTGGCATGAATGACCGCATGAATGAACAATCCCCATCGATAACCCAGCCCTTTTTCTTTTCTTAACGGATCTGTTTGGGGATGATTGGTTATCTGACCATTTGCCTCAATTCCCGGGTACCGCATCATTGCTAAGCCTGAGAGCGGTAAGGGCTTTTTCTAAAAATTGGCGCCGGTCCCCGTCTTCGGCCGGAAGAATTGCCAGCAACTGCTGCCAATAATCAGCAGCAGCTTCCTGTTGCCCAAGGCCGGCTGCTACCAGGCCCTGGCGCCATAAAGAAAAGCCAACCTCACCATCAACAGAGAATAATTGATCAAGACGGGCAGCAACAGAATTGACAGCAATCAGCATCGCCGCATAATCAGCTTGTAAACCGTCATGATCGGGGAAACGAGCCAGGCCTTCTTCCAGAGCACGGCGGGCAGCCAACGGGCTGGCCAGACTTTGATACCCCCGGGCCAGAAATCGCCAGGCATCACCATCACCATCACCAGCCGCCAGACGCACCGCCAAATCGGCAATCAGAGCATCAAGCTGGCCCAGGCTAAGGTCTTCTCCACCTTCGGCTAAAACGCGTCTTCCCTCTGCCAAAAGCTGCACACGCTCAGCATAAACCAGGCCCGGTAAACCCGGTGCTCCCAAAGTGAGATAGAGACCTCCTGCCGCCAATGGGATCAACACAACCAAAGCAATCCTGGTCCAAAATCGCTGCCGGTGATCATGATGGAGAGTCTCTCTGCCCGGCTGATTTTGCTGATCGGCCACCAACAACCGCCGTTCAATTTCCAGACGGGCTGCCTGATATTCATCCTCACCGATAAGGCCCTGTTCCCGATCAGAGTATAGTTCAGAAATCTGGGCCTGGGCAATCGCAACATCATGATCATGACGGCCCCGGCGGGCCAACCAACGGCTATGCGGAGACAGGCTGCTCACCAATAAAGCCACGATTGCGCCGATAAAGATCACCGCGATCAATACTGTCGCCATAAACCCACCACCAATCAATGCCATCGTCATGATCCGGTCATCATTCCGGAGGATCACCTGGGGGACAAATCATCAGATGGTTGCTTCTGATCATCTTCCGGTGCTGTCTTCAGCAAAGCATGAACCCGGCTCTGCTCATCGGGACCCAGATCTACAGCCGGTGGTGGCAACGAACGGCGCAACCGGTACCATCCAAGCCAGACACCGATCATAAAGAGCACAAAAGGTCCGCCCCAAAGCAACAGAGTGGCCAGCTTTAAGGGTGGTTTCAACAGCACATAATCGCCATACCGATCACGGATATACGCAATGACATCATCATCACTTTCCCCAAGCTGGATTCTCTCACGCACCAAAAGACGTAAATCACGGGCCAGATCAGCATCGGATTCATCAATGCTTTCGTTACGACACACCAAACAGCGGAGTTGGGATGAAATATCTCTCGCCCGGGCTTCCAGCATCCGATCAGCCAGAATTTCATCCGGCTCAACCCCAACCGCCGGGTCGGCTTCAAGGACAATAAATCCCGTCAACACCGCTAAAAGCAGGGCAACATAACGCAATTCAGGGCTTCTCATGACTTCAATGAATTGATTAAAGGCAACAGCGTTTTCTCCAGATCATCAGGCATAACCGGCCCGACATGGCGATAGCGAATGCGTCCTTGCCGATCAAGGATAAATGTCTCAGGAACCCCGTAGACTCCCCATTCCAGGCTGGTCCGGCCATCCATATCAGCCCCGATACGCACAAACGGATCCCCCTGGGACTCCAGCCAGGCTAGAACATCATCCGGTTTATCTTTTTTATTGATTCCAAAAAGCATCACATCCGGTTGGCGGGACAATTCAACCAGCTGGGGATGCTCGACCCGGCATGGAACGCACCAGGAAGCAAAAATATTGACAACCGAGAGCTGGCCGCTGAGATCAGAACGGCGCAAACCATCCTCCCGGCCAGCAATCGGCGGTAACGCAAAATCAGGGGCTGCCTGGTCAATCAAAGCACTGGGTAATCGCTCCGGGTCACGCTCCAGACCGGCAATCAGAAACCCGCCCATGACCAGAAAAATCAATAAAGGAATGAAAAACCGATAGCCCATGAGTGAGACATTCATACCCCAGATGCTGACACAAAAACCGGCATCACTCAGGCGATTGCCGCAGGACGACGGGCCGGGGCACCAACACGATGACGCCGATCCCCAAGCGAAATCAAGCCCCCGACAGCCATGATGGTCGCCCCGATCCATAACCAGCCAGCCAAAGGATTATAACGGATCCGGGTGGTCCAGGCCCCCTCGTTTTGTGGGTCTGGTTCACCGAGAGAAACATACAGATCACCAACCAGGCTTGAGAATACTGCAGATTCGGTGGTTGGCCGGCCAGAAACCACATAAATACGTTTTTCCGGCTCCAGACGGGAAACCAAAACCCCGTCATGATGCACATCCATCAAGGCGGTCATCGAACGGTAATTGGGACCCATACGTGGCTCGACATCACGCAATGTTACCGCATAGTCAGCCACAATCACCGTTTCGCCCAGGGCCTGATGCTGGACGCTTTCCTGACTCTCAACCCCGGTTCCGGCAATCCCCAGCACCACCACGCCCAGACCGGCATGCGCCAACGTCATTCCATGGGCAGAACCCGGCATCCCCCAGGCGCGACGTATGCTCTGCCGCCAACCACTGCCCGGATACCAGACCCGCCTCAGCCATTGACTGATTGCCGAAGCCACCAGCCAAAATCCGGCCGCACCCACACTCAGCGCCATAACAGAACCACCATCAGCCAGCCACCAGACAACCCAGACAACAGCCAGACTCACACCACAGACCCAACCAAGCCGCCGCAACGCAACTGCTAAATTGCCTCTCTTCCAGGCCAAAAGCGGCCCTACCGCCATCGCCACAGCCATGACAAATAACAAAGGCGCAAAGACGGCATTGAAATAGGGTGGCCCCACCGAGATTTTATCTGCCCCAAGGGCATCAAGAAGCAGAGGATATAAAGTCCCCAACAAAACAGCACCAGCCGCCGTAGCCATGAAGAGATTATTGAGCAGTAAGGCCCCTTCCCGGCTGATTGGGGCAAATAAACCACCCTCAGCCAGACCAGGGGCCCGCCACGCATACAATGCCAGGGCCGCACCACCGGCAATCAGCAAAAAAGCCAGAATAAAGACCCCGCGTTCGGGATCATTGGCAAACGCATGGACAGAAGTCAAAACGCCGGAGCGGACTAAAAAAGCACCAATAATACTGAGGCAAAACGCCAGAATCGCCAGAAGAACGGTCCAGCGCCCCAAAGCACCCCGCTTTTCGGATACCGCACAGGAATGGAGCAAAGCAGTCGCCAGCAACCAGGGAGCCAAAGACGCATTTTCGACCGGATCCCAAAACCAAAAGCCTCCCCAGCCCAATTCATAATACGCCCACCAGCTTCCCATAGCGATACCGGTGGTCAAGGCGCACCAGGCAACCAACGTCCAGGGACGCACCCAACGTGCCCAGGCCGGATCGACCCGCCCCTCAATCAAAGCAGCAACAGCAAAAGCATACGCCATCGAAAGCCCGACATACCCCAGATAGAGAAAAGGGGGATGAAAAGCCAAAGCCGGATGCTGTAACAACGGATTGAGATCAGCCCCGTCAAACGGTGCCGGATCGAGACGCATAAAAGGATTAGACGTCCAGAGGATAAAGGCCAGAAAACCAGCCCCGATAAGACCCTGAACCGCTAAAGCCCGTACCCGCAAACCATCGGGCAACCGGCCACCCAAAACAGCAAGACCGGCACCATACAGTGCCAGAATAAGCACCCAGAGCACCATGGATCCTTCGTGGTTTCCCCAGGTCGCAGACACACGATACAGGTCAGGCATATGGGCATTGGAATGGGCCGCAACCAGGGCAACCGTGAAATCCGAAACCATAAACAGCCACATGAGGGACCCAAAGGACAGCACCACACAAAATGCCTGGGCCAATGCAGCAGGTGCAGCCAAAGCCGACCAGCCGAAATCGCTGTGTCCCTGATCAAGGCGGGCTGCCCCGACAATCGGCAAGCTGCCCTGAATGAGAGCCAGCACAAACGCTGTGATCAGAGCAATATGTCCAATTTCAGCAATCACGGATTATATGTTTCCCCGGTCACATTCTTTTTCAGGATATCGGCGACTTCTGGCGGCATGTAATTTTCATCATGTTTGGCCAGAACCCGATCGGCTCTGAAGACTCCATCCTCGCCCAGATAACCCTCAGCAACCACGCCCTGGCCTTCGCGGAATAAATCCGGCAAAGGAGCTCTGCCGCTATAAAGAACATCAAGCATATGTTCAAAATCAGTCACAACAAACCGAACACCCGGAGAGTTGGTCTGATGGATCAAACTGCCCTCAACCACCAAACCACCGATGCGAATTTTTTCATCCGGTGGAACCGAAAGAACAGCCAATTCACCCGGAGAACGGAAAAAAACCAAATGAGATTCCAAACTCGAAACCAACCACACAGCCGCACCAGCAACCACAATACCGCCAATCACCAAAGCGCGAATACGCCGTTGCTTGCGGGTCATGGCGCAGGCGAATTCCCAGGCAGACCCGGGTCATTGGCTGAACTGCCGGGGTTGGATTCGGCAGCCAGACGCCGATGGGCAACCCAGGCCGCCCGTAAGGATTGCAAAACCAGACCACCCAGGACAATCCCGGCCAGAACATAAGCCGGCCACACATAAAGGGCATAGCCACCCATAGCCAGAAATTGGCTGATATCAAAGCCATCAAAGCGCATTATATGTCTCTTCCTCCGGAGGACGGGACGGTCCGGTTAGTGGTTCCTGACGTTCAACCCGGGTCAAACGCAGCGCACGCAAACGTTGGCGCCAAATCTCGGTGCGGGTACGTATCAGGGCCAACACCGCAAACAAAGCAAAATAGGCCGCCGCCATAATCAAAAGAGGTATCAGAATATCCGGGTGAATGGCTGGCTCCCCAAAACGGCTGATGGAAGCTGGCTGATGGAGGCTGCTCCACCAATCAACCGACCATTTGACAATCGGCAAATTGACCACCCCCACCAAAGCCAGAATAGCGGCTGCCCGGGCACCGCGTGTTGGCTCTTCAAACGCGCGGCTCAACGCAATATGGCCGAGATAGAAAAAAAATAAGATCAAAACCGACGTCAACCGGGCATCCCAGACCCACCATGTGCCCCACATCGGTTTTCCCCATAACGCGCCGCTGGCCAATGCCAGAAACGTAAAGCATGCCCCAATCGGGGCAATCGCCCGGGCAGCAAGGTCTGCGAGCATATGCCGCCAGATTAAACTGGCGGCACTCAGTGCCGCCAGCCCGGCATAGCAAAAAACAGCCAGCCAGGCAGCCGGAACATGGACATACATGATACGCACCGTTTCGCCCTGCTGATAATCCGGGGGAGCCACCACCAGCGCCCATGGCAATCCAACGGCGAACAAAGCAACCGCCAGCCCGCTCAGCCAGGGTAAAATGCGGCTACTCAATGTCAGAAAACGGTTCGGATTTGCGTATCGATGCATGATGTATCCCTCTTTATGAAGGATCTAGTTCATTCACCCGCCGCACGCAAGGCCGCCGCACTGGCCCACAGACACAAAGGAGTAAGCCCCACCAGTAAAGCAGTCAGAACCGCAAGATGAATTCCCATCGGCTCAGCACTCAAAGACGCCTCAACAGCCCCGGTTCCAAAAACCAAAACCGGAATTTGCAAAGGCAAAACCAGTAACGCCAACAACGCACCACCGCGCCGTGCCCCTAATGTCAGGGCAGCCCCAACCGCACCGATCAGGCTCAGGCTCGGAGTCCCCAGCATTAAGGCGGCAACCAAGCCAGGCAAAGCACTCGACTCCATCTGGAGCATGATCCCTAAAAACGGCGCAATAATCAAAATCGGAACCCCGGAACATAACCAGTTGGCAATACATTTGGCCAAAACCACTCCTTCCAGAGACGTATCGGCGAGTAAGAGTAAGTCAAGACCACCATCCTGAAAATCATCCTGAAAGAGTTGCTCCAGCGACAACAAAGCAGACAACAAAGCGCAAACCCAGATAATCCCCGGACCAATCTGAGCCAGAATATCAGCCCCCGAACCAACACCAAACGGAAACAAACAAACCGAAATCATGAAAAAAGCCACCCCGACCACAGCACCACCGCCCTGGCGCCAGGAGAGTCGCACATCACGTTTGACAATACCCCAAAACAGCTTCATGGCACCGCTTCCCCGCCAGGAACATAGCGGTCAAGATAAAGCGGAACCGCCTGACCAATCCGCATTTGAGCATGGGTGGCAACAACCACACATCCTCCACGATGACGATGACGGGCAATCAGGGTTTCAACCAGCCGGATAGTTTCAATATCCAAAGCCACGGTTGGCTCATCCAGCAACCATAAATCAGCCGGCGTAACCAGCAACCGGGCCAGGCAAAGCCGACGTCTCTGGCCAGAGGACAGAATCCGGGCCGGATCATCAGCCAGGTTCGCCAACCCAAACTGGGCAAGGGCAGAACGCAAAACCCCGTTTTGTGCCCCACCCCGCAAAGACGCCGTAAAAGCAAGATTTTCCATCACCGTCAATGCTGGTTTGGTCCCATCATGATGATCCAGATAATGGAGAGTAGCCTGATGAGCATCCGGATCATCAGAAACCGGGGCATCATCACGCTGTAAAACACCGCTTGCCGGGGCAATCAACCCGGCCATAATACGTAATAAGCTGGTTTTTCCCGAACCATTGGGACCCAAAAGAACGAGAGCCCCTCCAGGCCCAAGTGAAAAATCAAGACCCCGGAATACCAATCGTTCGCCACGCTGACAGGCAATGTTCTGACCACTTAATCCGCCTTTAGGAACCATCATATTTCCTTTATGATCGCCACTATTATGATCGCCACTATCATGACCGCCGCTATCATGGAATAGTATAGAGGTCTTTGCAAAAAATGTTACGCCTATCGCATTGAGGATAAGAAAATCTGTCACCGGTTGTTAAGGAAATATTTCCTGAAATCCTCAGATACTCAAACAACCCATCACCGATTCTCCTCATCATAAAGAATGCCGGTGACAAAAATAACCTGTCACAGGATGCAAAATATATAAACAGATCACAATGAGCAGATGATAAAAATGTTGTTACAGATCAAAACAATGCACACAAAGATGATGTATGAATTCAAACCCGGACACTACGGAGATCAGGAATGACCCTAGCCCCTCTTGATAGCTTTCAATCCTTAAAAACCCTGACTGTTGGCGACAATTCCTTTCGGTATGCCAGCCTGGAGGATGCCTCACATCATGGTCTGGGAAATGTGGAGAGGCTTCCCAAATCTCTCAAAATTCTGTTGGAAAACCTGATCCGCCATGAAGATGGAAACAGCGTATGCGCGCAGGATATCCACAGCCTTGCCCAATGGCTGGAAAATGGCCGGTCAAAGCACGAGATTGCCTTTCGCCCGGCCCGCATCCTCATGCAGGATTTTACAGGTGTTCCGGCTGTGGTGGATCTTGCCGCCATGCGCCAGGCAATGGATGTGATGGGGGGCAATCCGGAACGGATTAACCCTTTATCACCGGTTGATCTGGTGATTGACCATTCGGTGATGGTGGATGAATACGCCACCCCCGGGGCGTTTGATGCCAATGTTGAGCATGAATTTTCCCGTAATGCCGAACGCTATGCTTTCCTACGCTGGGGCCAGCAGAGCTTTGAAAATTTTCGTGTTGTCCCGCCAGGGACCGGAATCTGCCACCAGGTCAATTTAGAATATCTGGCCCAGGCGGTCTGGACTAAGGAAACTTCCGATGGCGTCTGGGCCTTTCCCGATACCCTCATCGGGACCGACAGCCACACCACCATGATCAATGGCCTGGGGGTTCTTGGCTGGGGTGTGGGAGGAGTCGAAGCAGAAGCAGCGATGCTTGGTCAGCCGGTCTCAATGCTGATTCCCGAAGTAATTGGCTTTAAGTTATCCGGCCAGCTTCCTGAAGGAACAACCGCAACGGATCTGGTCTTAACCATCACCCAGATGCTGCGCACCAAAGGGGTGGTCGGTAAATTCGTTGAATTTTACGGACCTGGCCTGGCAGCAATTTCTCTGGCTGACCGTGCAACAATCGCCAATATGGCCCCGGAATACGGTGCAACCTGCGGCTTTTTCCCCATTGATGCGGAAACATGTCGTTATCTCACCTTTACGGGTCGCGACCCTGACCGGGTGGCTCTGGTTACAGCCTATGCCAAAGCCCAGGGCCTGTGGTCAGAAGACGGAGATACCCAACCAGTCTTTACCGATACCCTTGCGCTGGATCTGGAGACTGTCGAACCCAGCCTGGCCGGACCAAAACGCCCTCAGGATAAAATCCGGCTCTCCCAGGCGGCGACCGCCCATAAGCGTCTCTTAACCGAACAAGGGGTGGACAATCCCCACCCCGGCATCCCGGTGGATGGAAACAGATTTTCCCTCTCCCATGGGGATGTGGTGATTGCCGCGATTACCAGCTGTACCAACACTTCCAATCCTTCAGTGATGTTGGCGGCTGGCCTGCTGGCCCGCAATGCGGTTGCAAAAGGTCTGAAAACCAAACCCTGGGTCAAAACCTCTCTTGCCCCGGGCAGCCAGGTTGTGACTGATTATCTTGACGCAGCCGGAGTCAAAGAAAGCCTTGATTCTCTGGGCTTTTGCCTGGTCGGCTATGGCTGTACGACCTGTATCGGGAATTCCGGCCCACTGGATGCTGAAATTGAAACAGCTATTCAGGATCATCAACTCTCGGTCTGTTCGGTGCTATCAGGCAACCGCAATTTTGAAGGGCGGGTTCATCCTCTCACCACCGCCAATTATCTGGCATCCCCTCCTTTGGTGGTTGCCTACGCCCTGGCAGGCACCATGACCCTTGATCTTCGCAATGATCCCCTTGGTCTGGATAAAGCCGGCCAGGCGGTTTATCTCAAAGATATCTGGCCATCCAATCAGGCCATCCGGGAAGCCGTAGATACGGTCGTAACCCCGGAAATGTATCAAAATCGCTATGCCGATGTCTTCAAAGGACCCCGGCAATGGCAGGATATCCCGGTCCGTCAGGGCACAACCTATCACTGGTCCGGTCCGTCGACTTATGTCAAACACCCTCCTTTCTTTGAAGATATGGCCCCGGCACCCCAGCCAATCAGCGATATTACGGCAGCCCGCCCTCTGGCCATTTTAGCCGACTCCGTTACCACCGATCATATCTCCCCGGCCGGAGCCATCAAAAAAGCCAGCCCCGCCGGGACATATCTGACCGAACATGGCGTGGCAACCTTGGATTTTAATTCGTTTGGAGCACGGCGCGGCAATCATGAAGTGATGATGCGGGGCACCTTTGGCAATATCCGGATCCGCAATGAAATGACTCCGGATACCCAGGGCGGTGTGACCATCCATTATCCCGGCAATACCCAGATGAGCATCTTTGAGGCAGCCATGCGCTATAAGCAGGAGAATGTCCCCCTGATTGTGATTGCCGGTCAGGAATACGGCACCGGATCATCGCGTGACTGGGCCGCCAAGGGAACGCAGCTGTTGGGAGTGAAGGCAGTTTTGGTGGAAAGTTTTGAACGTATCCACCGCTCCAACCTGATTGGTATGGGGGTTTTGCCGCTTCAGTTCCCGTCAAATCTCAATCGCCACACATTGGATCTCAAGGGCGATGAGACATTCGATATCAATGGCCTTACCAACGGCATCACTGCGCATATGCCGGTCAGGGTGACGGTCCA
The DNA here is from genome assembly GCA_965199175.1 of Alphaproteobacteria bacterium. Lineage (GTDB taxonomy): Bacteria > Pseudomonadota > Alphaproteobacteria. The sequence continues at coordinate 245,217 of OZ240684.1, read as the reverse complement.
TCGCTCAAATGGCAAAACCGAGGCTTTTGAAGCCATCTGCCGCATTGATACTGCAAATGAAGTTGATTATTACATCCATGGGGGCATCTTACCTTATGTCTTGCGTCATCTCCTGGATCAGGCCGCCTGACCGAATATCAACCGGTTGTGCTCTTTCGGGATCATCTGCCATGTCGGGATCATTATGATGTTTTTCAAGAACCAGCGAGAGCCTGCCCCCAAGTCCGATCCCATTTGTGGGTCGTTCCAATACATGGGCTATAAACCGAATGCCACGATATCCGTCAAGGAGTTGATCAATAGCATCTAATGCCTGGATTCGTTTTTTGCCTTGTCCAAAATTAACCGGGATTCCAAACATGTCCTTAAACAGCTTGGTGAGGGCCGCCTTTTTCCTTTGCGGTGTTAAGACCTGTGCAGCATCCGGGTCATACCCGGCGCCCACAAAGGCTTGTTCATCAACCGCCCTCTTGCTGGTAAAGCTGGCTTGCGCAAAGTCACTGCGGGGAATCCGGACCGGGTCGTCCGGCGTCAGGTCTGGCTGTTTGCCCTCAGCTTTTGAAGCATTGCTTCGCCCACTCTCACCATGTGCTGATTCCCGTTCTTCCTGCCCACTGCGATCAGGCTCTCGGCCACCAACTTCATGCTGAGAGGGTTGCTCTCTGGTGGGCTGGCTGGTGCGGCTTCTGCCTGTTGGGGTTCCCCGGTCTCCGGCGTCAAGGAGTCGTTCCTGGTCCCTGTTGGCCCGGATAGCGGCGAGGCTTCTCTGGTGAGTTGTCCAGAGTCTTTGATGGGTTTTGGCTGGACATTGGGTAATTCCTCCTGTTTGAGGTTTTACTTAAGAGCATTATCGGCATAATGCTGTAAAAAATCCATTATAAAGAGAACATCCCCTCAACCGGATTGACTGGTGAAACCCGTCTGTCTTCACAGGCGGCCCCTCATACGGTTGCTTTGCTAAAGCAGCCACCACGCCGCCAGGCCAAGAAAAGAAAAAAATCCGACCACATCAGCAGCCATCGCAACAAAAGTCCCGGAGGCCACCGCCGGATCAACCCCAAGACGTAAAAGCGCAAGCGGAGCCAATGTGCCAACCAGGCTCCCGACCGGCAATGTCAACAGCATCGCCAGGGCGAGAATCCCGGCCAACCCCGGATCCCCATACCACCACCAGACCATCCCGCCGGAAAAAAGAGCAAAAACACAGCCATTGAGACCAGCCACAGCAATCTCCTTGCCCACAGCACGCAGAGTATTAGACCATGTCAATTCCCGCATCGCCAGGGCGCGCACAGTGGTGGTTAAGGATTGGGTCCCTGCATTCCCCCCCATCGAGGCAACAATCGGCATCAAAACCGCCAAAGCAACCAATCCCTCAATCGCATATTCAAAATGAGCAATGACGCTCGCAGCGATAAAAACAGCAACCAGGTTCAAAGCAAGCCAGGAAAAACGGGCACGGGACGTATCAATCACCGCATCATAGAAACTTTCCTTAGAAACCCCGCCAAGACGCATGATATCTTCGCCGGCCTCTTCATCAATCACATCGACAATGTCATCAATGGTGATCACACCAACCAGACGCCCCCCGTCATCAACCACCGCCGTTGAGGTCAGATCACGGCGACGGAAAAGAAAAGCGACTTCCTCCTGATCCATTGAAACCGGGATTGGTTGCAGATCACTATCCATAATATCGGAAACCGCAACCACCCGCCTGGCCCGCAAAACCCGGCTGAGCGGTGTGCTCCCGACCAAACGATGCTTCTCGTCAATCACAAAAATATCATAGAAATCATTGGGAAGATCCTGCTGATCACGTAAATGATCGATAATTGTCCCGACATTCCAGTCAACCGGAACGCATACTGTTTCCCGCTGCATCAGGCGTCCGGCACTCTCGTCAGGATATGAGAGACTATCTTCAATCAAAACCCGCTCAGTGGCCGGCATTTCCTGAAGAACCTGTTGTTGAAGGTCGCCCTTTAATTCTTCAATGACGTCAACGACATCATCGGAATCGAGTCCCCCCAAAGCCGCAGCAACCCGTTTGGCATCCATATGTCGGGTGACTTGTTCCACCACCGCATGATCCAGCTCGGCCAGAACTTCGGGGACCAAATCCTCACCCAGAGCATCAATGACACAGACCCGTTGCTCAGGGGTGAGTTGCTGAATCACAGCCGCCAGCTCAGCCGGATACATCGGGGCCAGACAATCACGAACCAGCCCGATATCACCGCATTCGATTGCGCCGGTCACAGTCTCCGGAAGTTCAGGCGGCAAATCCTGGTTCATCATCGTCACCATTACTCTTATTCATGTGGATTATTGTATTCGCCAGGAAAGCCCTCACCGGATAAAATCCGCCTGCCTCTCCGGTCAATCAATGACTGAGACTATGAGTGGCTAACCCCAGGCTGCGCGCTGGTGATGCTGAACTAGCTGATCCTAAATAAAAAAGCGAGAGTTGTAGAAAAATAATCTCATTTCCTTTTGAACCACTTTCTTAAAAGTTCATCACGCGAGCCTTTGGCAAAATAGTATTTAATCGCCCAAAATAACCCAGGATAAAGACCCGATAGCGGTGGTGCCTATTGCCTCAACATGAGCCGAAAAGAAAATAGCATCAGGAAAAAATGCACCAGCAAAAATGTTCCAAAACCAAATGATAGAAAGAGCCTACCGCGACTCATACTCCTCCTGTGATCTGCTCATACCATAACCACAACCCAGGTTACGCATTCTCTTTAATATGGTTTTGATGTCTAACACGATATTCTGTCATTTTCTCCGAAAATGGCTAAGCAGTCTCCTGACGATAAGAGAGCCAACACGAAATGAAACCATTTGGGCATACGGAATGATGTGTCTCATCAATGACACCGCAACCCGTGACAATGCCGTGATATGGTCGGGGCGGGCGGATTTGAACCGCCGACCTCCCGTCCCCCAGACGGACGCGCTAACCAGACTGCGCTACGCCCCGACAATCAACCCCCCTTATTGTACCAGATACAGCACATTCAACAGAATGTTCTTCAGTCACTGCAATCAATGCGCATTACATGAGAGCCAGGGATGAGCACCAGACCCATTGATATCCCCAACCATTCAGATCCGTCACCCCCTGTCATGATCCGGAACATCCCCGATTTTTAAGATTCCTGATCATCCAGCAAACAACAAATAGCAACCAATTCATCAAAATGCGCATCACATCGCATGAGAGCCAGGGATGAGCACCAGACCCATTGATACCCCCAACCATTCAGATCCGTCACCCCCTGTCATGATCCGGAACATCCCGCCATTTTTAAGATTCCTGATCATCCAGCAAACAACGGATAGCAACCAATTCATCAAGAAGAACCCGCAATTCTGCTTGCGCGACTGTGTGACCATCTGCCTGTGATGATTTCAGATGGGGTTGAACAGAAAAGGCCGGCTGAACACCAGAAGAGGGATCATCAGCCTTCCCGGTATCGACCCTGTTCTTGTCATCAATCGGAGAAGCCGTCTGGCTACTTTTCTCAGCATTACCCGTCTTAGGCTGGAGAGAGGAATCCGCTAACAAAGCCCCGGGACCCGACTCGCGCAAAAATCGTTGTGCTCCCTTGATGGTATAGCCCTCATCATAAAGAAGCCTGCGAATGGCCCGGATCAGATCAATATCCTCAGGACGATAATACCGCCGCCCGCCGCCACGCTTCATAGGGCGGATCTGGCTGAATTTCGATTCCCAGAACCGCAAAACATGTCGCGGTACACCCAATTCGGTTGCCACCTCGCCAATGGTGCGAAACGCACCTGCAGATTTGCCTACAGAGCCAGAATTGGCACTTTGATCTGTTCCCGCCACCGCCACAACCCACAACGATTGATCAAAGAACGCTCTTAACACCCTGGCTCAGGACGCCATTGATTTTTTTCTTAAGAACATGGGATGGCCGGAAGACAAGAACCCGGCGGGGCGTAATCATGACTTCTTCCCCGGTTTTAGGGTTGCGGCCAATACGTGCCCTTTTATCGCGAATACCAAAGCTGCCGAAAGAAGAAATCTTCACGCTTTCGCCCTTTTCCAATACACAGATCATCCGCTCCAGAACAGATTCGACAAGCTCAGCCGATTCATTGCGTGACAAACCAACTTCCTGGTAAACAGCTTCGGTAAGGTCAGAGCGGGTGATGGTTCTTCCTGACATGTCATAGCCCCGGAAAAAATCATGGCTTCAGGTATAAAATACCTGTTCACCCTACCGCTCGCTTACCCCTTCGTCAATCCGCAGAAATAACCAAAAAAAATCCTGGTCCCGGATGGGTAGGAGCAATACCCATAAAATCTGATACCTGGTCAGAAAGATGGGAGAAAATTGACCAACATCATTTTACCAACGTCATTTTGCCAACGTCATTTTACCAGCGCAATAAAGCCCCCCCCCAGGTGAGACCACCACCAATCGCCGCCAACAAAATCAGATCTCCGCTTTTGATATGACCGGCCTGGTATTGGGTATTGAGAGCCAGCGGAATCGATGCCGCAGAAGTATTGGCATGAAGGCCAATGGTGGAAACCAGCTTTTCAGGCTCCAGCCCCAGACGACGGGCTGTTGATTCCATAATACGCCGATTGGCCTGATGGGGTACAAACCAGTCAACCGCATGGATATCCATATTGGCAGAAGCAAGAACCTCCCGGCTTACTGCAGTAAGACGCTCAACCGCCTGACGATAAACATCCTGGCCATCCATACGAATATACCCGACAGTCTGGCTGAGAGACGGCCCTCCATCAGCACACAGGCTCTCAAGACCAACACCATCGGCATGCAGGCAGGTTGCCAGAATACCACTGGCCGGTTGTCCGGGTGGTTGGGCATCTTCTTCCTGAGCTTGCACCAGCAAAGCCCCTGCCCCATCGCCGAATAAAACGCATGTCGCACGATCCTGCCAATCGAGGATCCGCGACAATGTCTCAGCCCCAATCAACAGAACTGTCCGGCATTCACCGCTGGCAATAAATTTGTCCGCCAATGACAGGCTATAGAGAAAACCGGTGCAGGCGGCCTGAATATCAAAAGCCGGACCATTAGGTGCACCAAGACAATGCTGTACCCTGACCGCTGTTGCCGGAAAGGTACGATCGGGAGTCGTGGTCGCCACAATGATGAGATCAATCTCATCGGCACCAATTCCGGCATCCAGGAGAGCCGCCTGTGCAGCAGCAACCGCCAAATCGGAGGTTACCTCACCCTGGGCCGCCAGATGGCGTTGGGTAATACCGGTACGGGGACGAATCCATTCATCAGATGTAGCGACCAGCTGAGCAATCTCATCATTGCTCATCACCCGTTCGGGGAGATACGCCCCGCTACCAATGACACGGGCCTGGATACGCATCTAAATATCCACGAGTTTTTTACCTGAACGACCTTGAAATAACTGATCAAATTCCGCTTTGATATGATCATTGAAGCCATTTTTTGCTAAATCAGCAGCAACATCAACAGCGCTGGCAAAACCCAGCGCATCGGTTCCGCCATGACTTTTGACAACAATACCATTGAGACCCAAAAGCATCGCCCCATTATATTTACGCGGATCAATGCGCTCCCGCAAACGCCCCAAAGCTGACTGAGCCAACATATATCCCAGCTTACCACTCCAGCTGCTGGCAAAAGCCTCACGCAGGAAACGACCGTAAAGAGCCGTGATCCCTTCGGCGGTCTTCAGGGCAATATTGCCGGTAAAACCATCTGTTACCACAACATCGACCGTCCCGGCACCAATATCATTGCCCTCAATAAAGCCATGAAAGTGAATCGGCAAACTCACCTTACGCAGAAACCGGGCGGCTTCCCGCACCGCCTCATGCCCCTTGACCTCTTCACTGCCAACATTGAGCAACCCAATGGTCGGTTTCTCCAAACCAAGCACCGTACGGGCAAAAACCTCCCCCATCACCGCAAACTGAACCAGGTTATTGGCATCGCAATCAATATTGGCACCAAGATCAAGCATCAAACTTTCACCACGCATCGTCGGATGAAACGTGGCAATGGCCGGACGGTCAATCCCTGGTAATGTTTTGAGAACAAATTTGGCAATCGCCATCAAAGCACCGGTATTCCCGGCTGAAATCACGCCCTGAGCCAGGCCATCACGCACCGCATCAACCGCCAGACGCATGCTGGAACGACGCGCTTTGCGTAACGCTACAGAAGGCTTATCATCATTGGCAACGACTTGATCACTATGGCAAAGCTGGCAACGATCTTTCAAAGCCTCCCAGGCCTTAAAAGTCACCAGAAGATCACGATCCCCATAGATCAAAAAAAGGAGGTCAGGAGAGCGTTCAAGAGCAATACGAACACCCTCAAGCACCATTTCCGGTGCCCCATCCCCCCCCATTGCGTCAACCGCCAGGACCAGGCTAGACGTCAAATACTTATCCTTTTCTGTATCTGAAAAATCTGTATCTGAAAATATCGTGCTGTGTATTCTGTCAACAGGCTGTGGTGAATTCTACACATCTCCTGCCAGAGTCACCACCCCAGCCACAGGATGATCAGGAATCTTCCTCTGCCTCATCTGCCTCAACAGGGCGAAAAACCTCACGTTTGCCATAATGACCACAAGAAGGGCAAACATGATGCGGCCGGGTATTCTCACCACAGTTGGGACATTCGCCATATTGAGGCACCCGCAAAGCGTCATGAGCACGGCGCATATCACGCTTAGATTGGGTTACTTTTTTCCTCGGAACTGCCATAATGTATCCTTCGTCTGCCAAATTTCCTGTCCGTTACGTCTCTCATTCTTTGACATATGTCTGTCATTTTTCCACATATGTCTGTCATTTTTCCACATATCATGTCCGGGAGAAGTTTCATAAACAAATTCACGCCTCAGAGCAAGTCACACCGGCGTATTGGTTTCAGGAATCACCATTTTTTAAAGTCTCCAGAACCTGGAACGGTGAGTGGGAAGAGTGATCAGCCAACCGGGATGACTCATCGCCCAGCCCAACCCCGGGAGGTAAATCAGCACGGGTTAAATATGCGCCGGGAACACGCGGATAAGGGTCAAGTTCAGAGCCAAAATGCTGGACAATACATTCACCAACATCAATCAGCCCGTTTCGAAAAACATCTGTAAAATCGTTGGCTGATTCGCGTTCCATTCCGTCATCACCAGAATCCCGGTTATCAGAAACCGCTGTATCATCTGTGTATGATCGATTTCTGTCATCAAAATCAACCCGGAACCGTCTGGTCATTGTAAAAGGGACCGGGGCCAGAGAAACAACGCATTGCTGGTCACCGCTACAGTGATACTCCACCTCCAAACGCAGCCGGGAGCCAACAGCGGTGAGACGAACAAGAGCCGTCAGGGAATCCAGCACAAGAAGAGAAAAACGACCCGCCAAAGCCAACCGCTCTTCAGGGCTTGTATCAATCCGCAGATCCTGACCCGGTGCCGGGATATCCGCCCAACCATAAAGACGAGACAATTCTCTGGAACAATTACCCGGCATCATTTTAAGGCATTCTATCATTTTAAGGAGTTACACTGAAAACATGACAGTATGATCACACCGAATCTATGATCACGCCGAATCTATGATTACACTCAATCTATGATCACGCCGAATCTATGATTACACTCAATCTATGATCACGCCGAATCTATGATTACACTCAATCTATGATTACACTCAATCATCGTATCGCTGGATTGAAAGAACAGCGCCCATTCAAAATATCCCCAAGAGATTGAGTGGCCAGGTGATCAATCTGATGCCCGACATAAACAGCCAACCGGGCCACTCTATCCTGGTCAACTGATCCGGAATCATAAATATTACGGCGCAAAGCTGCACAGAGCAGATCATCATCATCCCCGGATTTACTGATCGCCGCATCATAAGCAGCAATGCGCCCAAGCAGACGGCGGGCAAGCGTCTTAACATATTGACCAACAGACAAATCACCAACCCCGGCCTGACGCAGATTCTCGTCAAGATCCGCAATCACCATATCCATCAGAGCCTGAGCCATGTCTTCAGCATCTCCTTCCTGGCCTTTGAGACGAAAAAAGACCAAAAAAGCATGCAAGGCAATCATTTCAAAGCGACCCTCAAATGTATCAGGAACGCCAAAATCGCGATACAATTCCTGCTGGCGCGCATGCTCAACAATCAGGGCGTAAAGATCACGCGCCCCGCATCGATAGGCCGTAGCCTGTGTACGAATAGATGGCATGCTGTCCTCAGTGGCTTTCCTGGAATCCTCCGGCATCATGCCATTGGTTCTGATTCCTGATTGCGACATCATTGGATAGGGTATGATGACTGATCATAGACCCATCGGTTAGAACTACCCATATGTAGTAAAACAACATACGTAGTAAGCAATAATACGTGAGGTAAGTAACAATACGTGAGGTAAGCAACAACACGTAACAATTTCTCAGGGTACTGTGATCACCAATGTTTTGACAATCACTGTTTTTGAGATAACACGTATATAATGATGAAAATATAATGATGAAAACAAAATCAGAGAAAAACCCTGTACAATCATCATCAATTATGCCGGTTCAATCAATCATACCCCCATTATTCAGCTATAAGGCCGGATCAGAACAATCATTTTTCAAGGTTTCACAATGACCACATCCATCAATACCATGCCCGGCCCAGGATTATTTAAGGCCCTGGCTGTGATCAATATCGCGTTTTTTTTGTTTGCCTGCGCATCTGATGAACAGGTTAATGGTCAGCTGCCCTCCCCTGAACGTATCGCCATGATTGAACCAGGGGTGAGCAGCCGCGATGATATCCTGGAATTACTGGGAGCACCATCGACCCGGCCGCCCTTTGATGATGATTATTGGTATTATATTCGCAAAATCAGCCATACAGTCGCTTTTTTTGAGCCCTTCGTGCTGGAACAAAATATTCTCACCATTGTCTTTGATGATGAGGGAATCGTGGAAGACATCCTGCTACACACCCTGGAAGACGGCAAAGAAATTGCCATGGTCGAACGTATCACCCCGACCCAGGGGCGTACACTCACGATCTGGGAACAAATTCTCAGCAACTACGGGAATATTGCCACTGCCGGGGGAGGAACCGCCAGCAAGAACAACCCCTGACCGGTCACTGCCCTGAGCGTACCCAAAGCAGTCAGACGGGGTGTCAGACACACATCAAGGGGCAACAACCAGGAGGCATTGGTCAAAAGAAGGTCAAAAACAGACTCCTCTGCCCAATGCGTTGCATCATCAAAGATCATCGCTCAATCAATCATCGCTCAATGAAAAGACCGCCGGGAAAAACCCGGCGGTCTTTTTCGGTTGACTGCCTTCCGGCAGGACTCACACAGATTAACCAGCCAGAATCGCCAAAAGCAATAATGCAACGATATTGATGATTTTGATCATCGGATTGACCGCCGGGCCGGCTGTATCCTTATAGGGATCACCAACCGTGTCACCGGTAACAGCCGCTTTATGGGCTTCTGACCCCTTTCCTCCATGAGCACCATCTTCAATGAATTTTTTGGCATTATCCCAGGCTCCACCACCTGATGTCATGGAAATGGCGACAAAGATGCCGGTGACAATAGTCCCCAATAACAAAGCCCCCAACGTTGTCAATGCCGCAGACTGACCGGCAACCAGATCAACCGTAAAATAAACAACAAAAGGTGCCAGAACCGGCAGCATAGACGGCACAATCATTTCCCGAATGGCCGCCTTGGTCAGTAAATCGACCGCCCGGCCATATTCCGGCTTGGCCCGGCCGGTCATAATGCCCTTAATCTCCTTGAATTGACGACGGACCTCAATCACCACCGCACTGGCAGCCCGACCCACAGCCATCATGCCCAGGGCACCAAATAAATACGGCAGCATCCCGCCAATAAATAACCCGACCACAACATAAGGATCCTGTAACCGGAACTGGACATCTATATCAGGAAAATAATGCTTGAGATCTTCAGTATAAGCAGCAAACAGGACCAGGGCAGCCAAACCCGCCGAACCGATTGCATACCCTTTGGTCACCGCCTTGGTGGTGTTGCCAACCGCATCCAGGGCATCGGTGGTCACTCTGACTTTTTCCGGGAGTTTAGACATCTCGGCAATCCCGCCAGCATTATCAGTCACCGGTCCATACGCATCCAGAGCAACCACAATACCGGCCAAAGACAACATGGTGGTCGCGGCAATAGCGATACCAAAGAGACCTGCTGAAATAAAGGCAACCAAAATACCCCCGGAAATAACAATAACCGGCAATGCGGTTGCCTCCATTGAGATCGCCAGACCCTGAATAATATTGGTGGCATGACCGGTATTGGATGCCTCAGCAACCGATTGAACCGGGCGATGATCGGTCCCGGTGTAATATTCGGTGATCCAGACAATCAAGCCGGTAACCACAAGGCCGACAACAGCACATATAAAAATATCCAGACCATGAAATGTATGGGAGGTCGCGTAAAACAGCGTACCAAAACCCAGCATATACTGGGTTACAATGGCAATCAGAACAGCAGAAACCAGGGCTGTGACAAGGAATCCTTTATACAGGGCCGCCATGACATTCTGGCTCTTGCCGAGCTTGACAAAGAATGTTCCGATAACCGAAGCAGCAATGCAGACACCACCTAAAACCAGAGGATACAGCATGAAAATCGCCTGAGCCTCTCCTGAAAAAAACAAAGAAGCCAGCAACATCGTGGCGACAACAGTAACCGCATATGTCTCAAACAAATCGGCCGCCATCCCCGCACAATCACCCACATTGTCACCGACATTGTCAGCAATCACAGCCGGATTACGCGGATCATCTTCAGGAATGCCGGCTTCGATTTTACCAACCAGATCGGCCCCGACATCGGCTCCTTTCGTGAAAATCCCGCCGCCCAGACGTGCGAAAATAGAAATCAAAGACGCCCCAAAACCCAGGGCAACCAGAGCCTCAATAATATCGCGAATATTCTCCTGACCAAATTCCTGGAACAACAAACCATAATAAATTGTCACACCCAGCAACCCCAGGCCAACAACCAACAAACCGGTGATAGCCCCGGAACGAAACGCCACATCAAGTGCTGGCTGGAGACCTTTGCGGGCCGCTTCAGCAGTACGGACATTGGCCCGGACCGAGACATACATGCCGATATATCCAGCCGCCCCGGAAAGGATCGCGCCAATAAAATAACCAATGGCAACATGAATCCCCAGGAAGGAACCAAGCACCACACCAATCACAAGACCGACAATCGCAACCGTTGTGTATTGCCGGTTTAAGTATGCCTGTGCGCCTTCTTGAATCGCCTCGGCAATCGATTGCATTTTTTTGTTACCCGTACGAGCGGCCATCACCAGCTTGCCGGCCTGAACCCCGTAAAGGAGGGCCAAAACACCACAAACAATCGTCAGCCAATAAATCGTTGTCATCATTAACCTAATCCTTATCACTATGTCTTTGATTTACTTTGATACCTGATTTACTTCGATACATGTGTTATTTACTTTGATACTTGATTGACTTTGATACTTGTGTTTCGAGGACAGTCTGACGTTTCTAAACCTGGTCTAACGTTTCTGAACATTCTAACGTTTCTAAACATTAACGTCTTAACGTCCCTGACGATTGCATCATCCTGTTGTATCGTCCTGCGTTTGTATCATTCTGCGTTGTTTTATCCCTCTTTTTTTGCCTATTCCGGTATTTGCCTATTCCGGTATTTGCCTATTCCGGTATTTGCCTATTCCGGTGTCTTTTGTTGATCCTGGCTTTTTCCTGCCCAGATAACATCCCGATAACATAAAGCCAGAAAGATCGAAACACTATGCCAAACAGCAACCGGTTGCGCAATCAGCGACCACATATCCGAGATGACAAAAAGAATCAATGGATATGACAACACTCCTCAGACATGGCGATAGCCGCCATGACCCAATACCATTGGTCGACCAGCAAGATCCATGACGACAATCTCCTGATCGGATCGAAAAACGCCGATACGGGTCACAGGCACATCAGAGTGCGCCGCATGATCACGAATCGTCGGCCAGTCATCCGGTCCGCATGCGAACAAAAGCTCATAATCATCACCACCGGTTAGAATAATTTCCAGCAAGCCAGGATCGGCATTCAGAGCCCGACGGGCCGGATCAGAGAGCGGAATGCGCGCAGCCCAGACATCCGCTCCAACCCCGGATTCCCGACACAGATGCCTAAGGTCAGCCACCAGGCCATCGGAAATATCAATCGCAGCATGGGCCAGATCCGTCAACGCCGCCCCCAGCCCAATCCGGGGTTCAGGAGCAAGACGCCGGGCCTCAAAAAAAGCATCATCATCAGCAGGAACCTCAAAACCAGCCTGACGCAGATGCAAGGCTAAAGCCGCATCTCCTAACTGACCGCTGACAACCAGATGATCGCCAGGCCGGGCCCCGGCACGGCGCAACGGAGACGTCCCGGATGGACGCCCCAACATGGTGAGCGAAAAAACCGCCGGACCCTCTGTCGTCACACAATCGCCCCCGGCTAAATCGACAGTAAAGCGTTGCTGGTCGGCCTTTAATCCGGCGGTAAAGCCAGCCAACCATGTCTCGTCATAACCCGGCGGTAAGGCCAGAGTCATAAAATAAAGCTGTGGCCATGCCCCCATAGCCGCCATATCAGAAAGATTAACCCGTAAGAGACGCCGCGCGATATCACCGGGATGGTCATCAGGCAGAAAATGAACCCCCGCCACAATAGCATCAGCAGCAATCAGCCAGCCTTGTTCGTCTGTTGACCCAATCCAGGCTGCATCATCGGTGAGATTCCAGGCCCCGGGAACCTTCCCGGCAAGGGGAGAAAGATACCGGCGAATACGGGCAAATTCATCCAGACCCGAGGCAGATGGAACTCTAACCACGCATCCTCACATCATCCTGGACAGGACGCATCATCCTGGACAGGACGCGCCACCCTGGCCAGATGATCCAGAGCAGCATTGACGAATGTCGGTTCACGTTCAGAAAAAAACCCCTGGGCAATGTCAATATATTCGTCAATAATCACCGGAACAGGGGTTTGGGGACACACTAAAAATTCGGCAACACCACAACGAAGAATAGCCACAAGGAGAGGCAGTTGACGCTCAATGGGCCGGTCATCAGACAGATGTGCTCTGATCATCTCGTCAATATTGGAAAAATGGTCTTCAAGCCCGGTCATCAGGTGATAAAAAAAATCATATTCGGGAGCCGGCAAAAAATTCTTCCCTGCAGACCCGCCAGGAGAGACAGGGGAAACAGGAGAAACAGATTCGCCCAGAACCGACATCCGGTGATGCATAAATTCATCGACAACATCATTTAGGGCCGTCTGAGCAACAGCTGCCTGATAAACCGCTTGCACCGCCAAAACACGGGCGATGCGCAGGGCGGCACGTTGGGAAAAACGTCGAGCGTCAATCATCACTTTTTCCACTCAAAGATTTTCGGCAACACAGCATCTGCCCGGCTCACGATCACGTTCAGGCCGATCCCGACAAAGCGGAGGAACGGCTTTGCGTTACGGCTTATGTGTCAGTCTAACAACAACAAGCCAGAGAGTCATTCCCGACAGACAGAAAAGCGATGCTTGAGATCCATCATACTCAGACAAGCCCGCGCAGCCCGTCCTCCCTGATCACCGCGCTCACAATCAGCACGGGCCAGAGCCTGGCCCTTATTCTCAACAGTCAGCACACCAAATCCCAGCGCCAGGAAATGATCCGCCGACAACGTCATCACACCATGACTGCATTCCCGGCACACCAAATCATAATGGCTGGTTTCCCCGCGAATGACACAACCCAGAACAACATAGCCATCATAATGCGGATTCGAACGACCAGATACAGCCCCGCGGACCGCATAATGCAGAGCAGTCGGAATCTCCAAAGCCCCCGGAACCGTGACCATATCGAAGGCAACAGGACGCTCCTCAATCACCCGGCGGGCTCCCTCAAGAAGCATGTCGGCAATATCGGTGTAAAAACGGGCCTCAATAATCAGGATACGCCCCGACATCTCATCATCAGGCCTATCATCATCAGGAGAGTCAGTCATGGCGGTTCACAAACACGAAAGGGATGGGGCAGGGGCAGCAAACTGTACCGGTATAAAACTGTACCGGTATAAAATTGTACCGGTATCGTCAATGGTCATCATAACCCATTGCTGTTTGAAAATATTTGAAAATGTCTGAAAACATATCTAACCAAAGAATACAGCCCCAGGACATTTAATCACCACAGTCTAATCACCACAGTCTAATCACCACAATCAGGAGTAAGAGCATGGTGACCAACAACACGCAGACCATAGCCTTCCAAACCGATCAATGTTGGCCGGGTATTGGTCAGCAGGATCATATCCCGGACACCTAAATCGAGCAAAATCTGGGCACCAACCCCGTAATCGCGGAGTTGGCTGGCCGGTGATGCGGTCTCTCTACCCTCAAAAACCGGATCTTCATCAGCATTATGTGCATTGTTCAGGCGTTGCGATAAAGCACTCTGAGTGGTCTCACGGATCAGCACGATGATCCCACGTCCGGCGTCATCAATCATCTTCATAGCAGCCTGAAGTTCACCACCATGAGCACGTCGGCGATCACCCAGAACATCTTCAAGAATATTCAAAGCATGAACCCGGACCAAAATCGGTTCATCCGCCCTGACCGGGCCTTTGACCAGCGCAATATGTTCTGCATACGCAACCGTGTTGACATAAAGAAAAAGATCAAAGCTCCCCCCTTTCCAGGTATCAATGCGGGAGCGAAAAATCGGTTTAACAATTTTTTCCGCACGCCGCCGATAGGCAATCAGATCAGAGATTGCAGCAATCTTCAGCCCATGCTGCTCAGCAAAGGGTATCAGGTCATCAACCCGGGCCATCCCCCCGTCATCATTCATAATCTCGCAGATCACGCCAGAAGGATTGAGTCCAGCCAAACGAGCAATATCAACCGCTGCCTCGGTATGGCCGGCCCGCACCAAAACCCCACCATCCCGGGCAACCAAAGGAAAAACATGGCCCGGCGAAGAAATATCCCGGCGCGATGTATCAGGATCAATCGCAACAGCAATGGTATGAGCACGATCGGCCGCTGAAATGCCGGTGGTCACTCCTTCGCGGGCCTCAATAGAGGTGGTAAAAGCAGTCTGATGCCGGGATTCATTGCGGGCCGCCATCAGAGGAAGCTCAAGCTCCGCAACCCGTTTCGAGGTCAGAGCAAGACAAATGAGACCACGTCCGTATTTAGCCATAAAATTGATGGCCTCAGGGTCAGCCATAACCGCCGGAATAACCAGATCTCCCTCATTTTCCCGGTCTTCGTCATCGACCAGAATGACCATCCGCCCGGCCCTGACCTCACTGAGGATATCGGCAATGTCAGAAAAAGGAGTCGTCATTGCGTATCAGGTTCCCGCAACCCAGCCACAGAGCCTATGACATAACGCGCCAACATATCGACCTCAACATTCACGCGATCACCCGGTTTGAGAAAAGCAAAATGTGTAACCTTTCGGGTATGGGGAACAATATTCAGAGCAAAATTTCCCGCCCCGGCCTGATTAACCGTTAAGGACACTCCATCAACAGTAACAGACCCTTTGGCGGCAATATAAACCGACAGAGCCGAATCAATCGTAAAAGAAACACATAGTGACTCTCCAACCGGCTGAATATCACGAACAAGACCAACCGCATCAACATGGCCGAAGACAAAATGACCACCCAGCTCATCACCAACCCGCAAAGCCCGTTCGAGATGAACCGCTTGCCCAACCGACCAGTCACCACAGGTCGTACAGGCCATCGTCGCAGCAGATACATTGACCGCAAATCCGTCTTCCCAGACATCTGTAGCTGTCAGGCAAATGCCATGACAAGCCACCGAAGCCCCCACCGATAACCCCTCAGAGGTTCGCGGCGCATTGATCTCAAAACGCGCATCAGCTCCCTCAACATGCTGGCATGTCTGCAAATGACCAACCTCGCCAATGATCCCGGTAAACATCAAAGACACACTTTCCTGTTTCACCCAATTTTGCAATACGGCCTGTGCCACCTGGACCAGAACAAACGACTTACAGAACGTCTTATACCAGCCAGATATACCAGCCAGACAGCACTCTTACAGAAGACAGCCCGGACGCGCATGCAGATCATGCTCCTGACGGACATAAACAGCGCACAGATCCGGGCCAGTTTCCCACACAGACACCCGGCGAAACCGTGGCAGAGTATCAAGACCATCGCCACAAAAAGAACCAATCGCTGGTTTGGCCTGATCACCAAACAACCGTGGTGCTGAAAACCAAATCACCCGATCCACCAGATCAGCCTCCAGCAAAGCCGTTGCCAGCCCCCCGCCTTCGACCAAAATCCGGGTTAATCCACGATGCCCAAGTTCCAGCATAACAGCGTTCAGATCAAGAAAGCGGTCAGAACAGCGCTGAGACCGGATGATCACGGCTCCGGAACGTTCATAGACAACCAGACGCTCCGGAGCTATATCGTCACCCGTGATCAGCCAGGGCGAAACCGCCGAAGGCTCAGAAAAAAACCGGGCCGTGGGCGGAGTGCGTAAATGAGAATCGAGCAGAAGACGCACAGGAGAATATCCGGCCATCCCAGGCAACCGGCAAGTGAGCCTGGGATCATCACTCACGGCAACACCCGCGCCGATTAAAACAGCGTCATAACGGGCCCGTAATCCATGAGTCCAGGCCCGGGACTGATCACCGCTGATCCATTGACTGATCTGGTTGGAATCGGTCATCCGACCATCCTGAGATGCTGCCAGCTTAAGGGTAATCAAAGGCCGCCCCTGGCATATGCGCTGAAAAAAACCCCGATTCAATGCTTCAGCATCGTCACACTCCACCCCCATGACGCATTCAACCCCGGCCTCTCTCAATATTTCAACGCCCTGCCCGGCAACACGGCTGTCAGGATCACGGCAGGCAATCACAGCCCGGACAATCCCGGCCTTCACCAAAGCAACGCTACATGGTGGGGTCTTTCCCTGATGGGCGCAAGGTTCAAGGGAAATATACGCCGATCCGCCCCGGGCTGCCGGACCCGCCTGGTGCAAAGCCTGAGTCTCGGCATGGGGACGTCCTCCTGGTTGAGTCCAGCCACAGCCGATGATCTGAGACGGGCCAGAATCAGACCCCGGAGCGGTGAGAACACATCCAACCGCCGGATTGGGCCATACCCGCCCCAGTGACCGGCGGGCCAGACCGATGGCCACCCGCATAAAGCGGGAATCCTCACTCTGTAGCTGAGCAGTCAAACCTCCTGCTCTTCTCCCAGATTCTCGACTTCGATAAATTTTTCAAAATCCCTGGCTTCGCGAAAATTCCGGTAAACCGAAGCAAACCGCACATAGGCAACCTGATCAAGTTCACCCAAAGCATCCATAACCATCTCACCGATATAGGCAGACTGGACGTCACTTTCGCCACTGCTTTCCAGACGACGCTGGATACCGTTGACCAACCGCTCAATCTGATCATTGTTGACCGGACGCTTGCGGCAGGCAATTCCGATCGAACGAATGAGCTTTTCACGATCAAACAGGGTTTGGCGACCATTGCGTTTGATTACGTTAAGTTCACGGAGCTGAATCCTCTCAAAAGTCGTAAAACGTGCCCCACAAGCCTGACACATACGCCGGCGGCGGATTGCCGAATCATCTTCAGTCGGACGTGAATCCTTCACCTGGGTGTCCTTAAAACCGCAAAACGGGCAACGCATATCAATCCCCTCTTTATGCGCCCTTAAACGTCACTCCGGATCACAATCCGCCCTAAAGGAATGACGGATAAATCGGAAACCGGGCACACAGCGATTCGACTTCGGCACGAATGTTATCTTCAACCAGATGGTTGTTTTCCCGGTCCGCAACCAGGCCATCCAAAACCGCACAGATCAAATGACCAACCTGGCGGAATTCATCAACACCGAATCCACGGCTGGTTGCCGCCGGTGTGCCCAGGCGAATGCCAGATGTCACGAACGGTTTTTGAGGATCAAACGGAACACCATTTTTATTACAGGTGATACCGGCTCTCTCAAGGCTGGCCTCAGCATCCTTACCCGTCAGATTTTTCGGGCGTAAATCAACCAGCATCAGATGGGTATCGGTCCCCCCGGACACAATATCCACACCGCCTTCTACCATCACCGATGCCAAAGCCTTCGCATTGTCGGTCACGGCCTGAATATATGTCTTGAAACCCGGTTCCAATGCTTCCCCAAAAGCCACCGCCTTGGCGGCAATGACATGCATCAACGGCCCGCCCTGTAAGCCCGGAAACACAGCGGAATTGATTTTTTTGGCAATGTCGGGATTATTGGTCATCACCAACCCGCCGCGCGGCCCACGCAATGTTTTATGGGTGGTGGTCGTCACAACATCGGCATGGGGAATGGGTGAAGGATGGCAACCAGCAGCCACCAAACCGGCAAAATGAGCCATATCAACCAAAAGATAGGCCCCAACTTCGTCAGCAATCTTGCGAAACCGGGAAAAATCAATCACCCGGGAATACGCCGAGCCACCGGCAATAATCAGCTGGGGCCGATGCTCCCGTGCCAGGGACTCAATCTCGTCAAAATCCAGAAGACCATCCTCCTTACGGACCCCATATTGCACCGGATGAAACCATTTGCCCGATTGATTGGGAGGTGCACCATGAGTCAAATGTCCCCCGGCAGCCAATGACATCCCAAGAATGGTATCACCGGGTTTCAATAAAGAAAGAAACACCGCCTGATTGGCCTGGGAGCCAGAATGAAGCTGGACATTGATATGGGCACAACCGAATAATTTTTTGGCACGGTCAATCGCCAGCTGCTCAATCACATCAACAAATTCACACCCGCCATAATACCGCTTTCCCGGGTACCCCTCGGCGTATTTATTGGTCAGCAATGTCCCTTGCGCCCCCATCACCGCCCGCGAGACAATATTTTCAGATGCAATCAACTCAATCTGGTTGCTCTGGCGGCGATATTCATCCTCAATCGCCGCACAAACAGCGTCATCGGCCTGGGAAAGATGGGTCTGAAAAAAACCTTGTTGTAACATATGTGCTCCTCTGTACTCCTCAACTGAAGTCGGTCTGGGATGAGATTGATGGTTACGTTTTTATATGGTCGCGTTTTATACAGTTTTATACGGTCGCGTTTTATCGCGTTTTATACGGTCGCGTTTTATACGGTCGCGTTTTTGTTCTGTGTTTTTATTTTGTGACCTTGTCCTGCATTATTTTTATCCTGCATTATGACCATTGTTTTTCGCATTTTCGTTTTTGCCCGTATTTTCATATATGTTTTTTCATAAACGTTTTCATTATTCCCCGATACGTCATTGTATTTTCAATACTTGAACGTTGCTGCGTACTTTATTGTTTCCCGATACCACTCTTGTTCCCTGATACCAACATTGTTTCCTGATACCACCCCGGAATGACCGGAAATCACCGGCAATGATGCTGTGATACTGCATCATCAGACGATCAGAATACAATGATCACAAAATACAATGATCACAACCCATGATGAAAGAGAACCGGTCCGGAACATAAAAGACCGATACATAAACGGATACATAACATAACAAGCCGGTTTGCGCTGTCATTGTCTGTTTTTCACTGTCTGTTTTTTTCCTGTTTTTTCATGACCTGTTTTTTCATGACCTGTTTTTTTCATGGGAACTGGATTATCTTTCACTCCCGGTTGTTTTCCGGCTCTCTCACGGGGTGGGTGTCTTGATGGGGTGGGTTGGTTCATTGTGGTGGGTTTTTTGATTGTAACCCCGGACATCTCACCAAAGCCAGGACACATCATTAAGGAACTACATTTGATTGTCTGTTTTTTTCATGGGAACTGGATTGTCTTTCACTCCCGGTTGTTTTCCGGCTCTCTCAGGGGGTGGGTGTCCTGATGGGGTGGGTTGGTTCATTGTGGTGGGTTTTTTGATTGTAACCCCGGACATCTCACCAAAGCCAGGACACATCATTAAGGAACTACATGAAGGGTAAGGAACTACATGAAGGGCCGGTCACTCCGGGTCAAGGTTAAACCGGGCGACTCTGCGGGCATGACGTCCCCCTTCAAAACGAGCAGACATAAAAGACCGCAGGCAATCCCTTGCCGTCTCCGGACCGATCAGACGCCCGCCCATAACCAATACGTTGGCATCATTATGCTGCCGCGCAAGTCGGGCAGTTAAACCATCATAGCATAAAGCAGCCCGAATATCGGCATGGCGGTTGGCCACCATACTCATCCCCAGCCCACTGCCGCATGTGAGCACACCGAGAACCGCCTGGCCTGCCGCAATGCATCGGGCCAAAGCATGGGCATAGTCAGGATAATCAACCCGGGCCTCACCATCATCAACCCCCAGATCAAGAATATCGTATCCAAGAATGTGCAATTCATCTTTCACAATCTTTTTCAATCCATATCCACCATGATCAGCCGCGATGACAACACTGTTTTGAGGATTTTTTTCTTTGCTACGTTCCATATGCTTATCAAACTGCTTCCGTAATCAATTCACACAGAAGTATAAATCCTGAAAAGATTATATTGCAATTCCCGGAAAGAAAGAATACATATGAAAAATGATCACTGAAGAGTGAAATAAATCATTCTTTGCTGATCACTGTTAAGGTAATGGTTTGTTGTAAAGTAATGATTTGTTGTTGTGATTTATTGTTATAGTTTGTTGTTATGATTTATTGTTAACGTAATGATTTTTCAAAAATTTTATTTATAGAAAATTTTATACTTTTATTTATAAAAAATTTTATACATTTCTTTTTATACTTACACATTGTCTTTTTATACATTGTCTTTTGTACTGTTTTTCACATTATGCTGTTTTTCGAATATTGTTTTGCAGAAAATTTTATACAAATGCTCCGGGTAAAAGAACATAACCCTGAATATAATATCAAAATATAACACGAAAGAGCACAATCAAAACGGGATTAAAACAGGATTAACGTGATGATAATAAAGATCAGCGTTATGACAATGATCAACCAATTCTCACCAAATTTCGAGTGCAATCTTTAGCGAAAGATCAATACCAAAAATACCAGAACACAGACTAAAAGCCGATGAATGCGCTTATTCACCAACTCGTCTGAATTATCAATGCCGGAGAAACACAATGCTCCATGAGCCAAAAAATAAAATCAATGATATGGAAATGGTCAAATTGATTGCCGATGTTGTTGCTGCCTATGTCAGTAATAACCGGGTTGATATTTCCCAAATTCCCGAAGTTGTGGAAAACATTCGTCATAGCCTGTCGAATATTTCATCTCAGGATAAAAAAGAACCGACCCAGGAAACACAAAAACCAGCTGTGTCCATCCGTCGGTCGATTACTCCCGATTACGTCGTATGCCTGGAAGACGGGAAAAAACTCAAGATGCTCAAGCGGCATCTGCGCACAACCTATAACCTGTCCCCGGAAGAATATCGGGCAAAATGGAACCTGCCATCGGATTATCCGATGGTTGCCCCTAATTATGCCAAGCAACGCTCAGAATTTGCTAAAAAAATCGGCCTGGGACGCAAATTTTAATCACAGCAAACAGTACGCTGCTTAAGGTTTCATCTGTCAGCGACAGATGATATCCGTGCAGAGTTCACATGAACTGCTCAATGCGTTGACGATTCCTGACAAAAAAGCGTCTTAAGGTTTCGTCTGTCAGCGACAGATAAGACCCGTACAGAGTTCACGTGAACTGCTCAATGCGTTGACGATTCCTGACAAAGACGATTCCTGACAAAAAAGCATCGACATGGCGGGCGTTGTGTATCCTGGGACAAAAACATCCCGGTACACAAACCTGTTGCAAACCGGATATTTCGGATGAGGGTAGCGTTGTACCGTTATATTGCGGCCTCTGATATTTTGTTGGTTGCTTAAACCTTTGATGATGGCTTGGTGCGGGTTGGGAACACAATCGCCAGATCTGGGCCGCCTTGTATGACTGGCAGTACTCCGTAAGCGTTTGATTTGACCAACAGCCCATCCTGCTGATTGCTGTGCGTTCTGTGACTGATCAAGGGTGCTGGCAGGTTGCCTGATACCCTGAGTGTGGCCAGGGAGCCTCTGCCTTCCTATGTCTGGACCCTTCTATAAAAAGGGCCTTGTGCAAACCCTTGTACAAACAGGTCCTTCCCGAAAACTTTCTTAAAAAAAATCGTCTTCAAACGTTACCGTCTTTCCCGGCGGCAATACGCCTGCAAGTCTTTCCGCACACCCCCGGATAAAAAGAAGATGCCGATCAAATTGGGAATAACCATGGCAAACAGCATAGCGTCAGAAAAATGAATGACTTCCTGTAATTGCGCCGATGCTCCCAGAACGATGAAAGACAAAAATAAAACCTTAAACATAATTTCCGAACGCTGGCTTTTCCCGAAGATATACGTCCAGGACTTCAGGCCGTAATAAGACCATGTAATTAAAGTGGAAAAAGCAAAGAGGAAAATCGCTATCGCCAGAACATAGGGGAACCAATCAAACACTGTTGCAAAAGCCCTGGAAGTCAACTCAACCCCCTGAAGACCGGTTGAATCGATATAAGTCCCTGAAATAACAATCACCAGCGCGGTGACTGAGCAAATGATGACGGTGTCGATCAAAGGCTCCAAAAGAGCAATAAAACCAGCCGAAAGCGGCTGATGGGTCTTAATTGCCGCATACGCAATCGGTGCTGAGCCAACACCGGCCTCATTGGAGAATGTGGCCCGCTGAATCCCCCAGATCATCACACCAATCACACCACCATAACCAGCTTCCGGGGTAAAAGCATTGGTGATAATCGTCACAATAGCCGCCGGAAGTGCATGGATATGAGACAGAATAATAATCAGGCCAGCAGTAAGATAGAGTCCCCCCATCATGGGAACAATTTTTTCAGTCACACGGGTGATGCTCGTAATTCCTCCGATAATCACCAGACTGACCACCGCTGCTATGAACAAACCAAAAGCCCATCCATAGCCAATCAGAAAACCTGTCTCACCACCGGTAATCACAACAAAAGCCTGATAGGCCTGGTTGGACTGAAACATATTGCCTGCACCCAGAGAGGCCCCGATGCAACAAATGGCGAAAAAAACAGCCAGACATTTCCCGGTTCCCGACCAGCCGCGCTCAGCAAGACCCCGGGACAAATAATACATGGCCCCGCCAGACACATCCCCATCAGAGCGCATATGGCGGTATTTCACGCCAAGGCTGCATTCGCTAAATTTGGTCGCCATACCGAGAAATGCCGCCGCAATCATCCATACCAGCGCCCCGGGACCACCAACAGATATCGCTGCGGCAACCCCGGCAATATTACCAAGCCCCACCGTACCCGACAAAGCCGCGGTCAATGCCTGAAAATGAGTTATTTGCCCCGGTGCACCGGGTTCTTTGTCACGTCCAAGGGCAATTTTAACCGCCCGGCTCAATCCCCAGAAATTAACACCACGCAACAAAATGGTTAAAAAAAGGCCACTGCCAATCAATAGGATAACAATCAACGGAACCTTCTGGTCGACACCATCGGCATCCTGCCATTCAATGCTGTAGAATATGATAGCCGTTACTGCCTGAGAAACCGGGCGAATATGTTCATTGATCCAGAGATCAAAGGAAAATGGCTCTGTTGCTGGCTGATCCCGGGTAAGAGAATCCGAAACAACTGCCCCGGATGGGCCGGATCCGGATTGAGACCCGTCATCACCCCGGGACCAGGCAGGATCAGCCAGGAACAGGCCAAAACACAACAACAAGCCGAAAAATGCCAAAAAAGAACGGGAACCAGCCATGAAGATACCCTAAAAAGGATGGAGAAAAATACCCGGATGGAAAAGCACCTACAAAATCCCGGACCCATGCGTCAAGACTTCATGAGCATGCCCCATAGAACCATCAAATTCCAGCCCGGCACAACGACACAGAGTTTATTCAGTGTCTATTCAAAGTCTATTCAGTATCCGTTCAGTCCTGTCTGTTCAGCTCTACTGCTCAAAAATACCGGCTCTTTTTTAGGGATTTTCAGTCTCTGGCATGTTGCTCATATGACCTCAGACATCTTTACATCATGGGGTGTTTTTTGCGCCGTGCCAGAACATAACGCAGCTTACGGGCAGCCAAACGCGATAATATATTTTTTCCGACTTTGGGATCACCGACCATGGAAACTTCGGTCCCGGTTGTTTGGTCGATTGCCGAAACCCGCACAACCTGTCCCAGACTGATAAATTCGATGATAATATCATCATCCCGCAACCGCCGGGCACGCTGCGAAGGTGGAATCCGCATCGAGATCACGGCAATCTTACGCTCCCTGTTTTATGATTGCGGCTCTTTTTAAGGCATTCGGGTCCCATAACCATGCTTTCATCATACCGGTTTCAGAACGCTCATCATACGGATTGATCAGTGCTGTTTGCAATTCTGTTTGCAATTCTGTTTACGCCTCTGTTTGCACCAAATCATCTGTTTTTCATGTCATCAGGCGGTCAATTAAGAAGGATCGGCAATTCAGCCGCCAAAGCATCATAGGCAGAATGCAGAGCATTGGCATCAATACAGTAAGGCGGCATCAGGTAAACCACTTCTCCCAGGGGACGTAAAATAAAACCACGCTTGCGCATGCGTTGGGATAAACGACGACCCACTTGCGCCCCATATCCTTTGTCACCGCCATGCAAATCAAAAGCAGCCACTGAACCCATAACCCGGGGATGGGTCATGGTCGGGCAAGCGGCAAGATCGCCAAGACGCACCTGGTGAATGCGTTCAATCTCAGCAATTTTTTCCAGACAGTTTCCCTTCTCTAACAGATCAAGAGAAGCAAGAGCAGCCGCACAACCGAGAGGATTGGCGGTAAAACTATGGCCATGAGCCAACGCAGTATCGAAAGAGCCGGATAAAAAGCTCTGGTGAATCTCCTCACGGCAGATTGTTGCGGCAAGAGGCAAAAATCCACCGGTCAGGCTCTTGGCCACACACATAATATCCGGGACAACCGCCGCTTTATCACAGCCGAACATGGCACCGGTGCGCCCAAATCCGGTCATGACTTCATCAAAAATAACGATCACTCCGGCTTTTTGGAAACGTGCAACGACATCGCGCAAAAATTCCGGACGTCCCATACGCATACCACCGGCAGCTTGTATCAAAGGCTCAAGGATAACCGCCGCTAACTGCCCGGCTTTTTCAGATAAAAGAGTCTCAACCGCATGCAGGGCTTCGGCTTCTTTATGACCCATCGAATTATCACCCATCCAGGTATCAGCAAAAGGCACAAAGGCGGTTTCACGCACCATATCAGCAAAGGGAGCATAAAAACCCGAAGAAAACCCCACCGACATCGCACCAAGAGTATCGCCATGATACCCGCCACCAAAAGCAGCAAACAGACAACGCTGTTTATCTCCCCGGTTGTGCCAATACTGCCAGGCAATCTTAAGAGCAATCTCAACAGCGGTTGAACCATTATCGGAAAAAAACACCCGATCCAGATCACCGGGCAGCAACCCGGCCAGACGGGACGCCAGCTCTACGCCGGGCCGGTGAGTCAAGCCGGCAAAAGCAACCTGTTCCAACCGATAAGCCTGGTCAGAAATCGCCGAGGCAATCTCCGGGCAGGCATGACCATGAATATTGACCCACCAGGAAGAAATCAGATCAAGATAGCGTGCTCCATCCTCAGCAATCAGATACGCTCCCTCACCGCGCGTAATCACCACCGGATCAGGAGCCGTCTTACTTTGGGTAAACGGGTGCCAGACATGACGGCGATCCAGGGCGATGGTGTCGGGGTTCATGCCTTCTCCGGGAAATCTGATTGTGCAGACAGTGCCAACTCTGCGAGAGTTTGTTCCAGATGTGGTCGGATTGTCGATGCCATCTGGTCCATTGTTTGCGCTGTGCAAGGCGACAAATACGGGAGTTCAGCAATCAGAGGAACATCCCCAAAACCGATCACAGCATCCCGGACATGTGGCTCCGGCAGACCGGAAAAAACAATCCCGGCTACGGTTTGTTGACGCATCTTCAGGGCCTCCAGAGTCAACAAACTGTGATTGATTGTCCCTAAGGCTGTCCGGGCAACCACAACAACCGGCAAGCCCAGGATAGCCATAACATCAATCATGGTATGGCTTGATGTAACCGGAACCAGGGCACCGCCGGCCCCCTCAACAATCACTGGTCGGTCGGGGGAGTGGAGATGTGATGGCATGACCAGAGTCTGCCAATCAATCGATACCCCCTCCCGGCGGGCCGCTTCGTGGGGAGAAACCGGGTCAGCCAGAAGATACTGTTCAGGAAAGATCCGGTCCGGAGAAAGACCAGCCAGCTCAGCAACACAATGGCTGTCGGTCCGACCCTTTTCATCAGCACCACACTGAATCGGTTTCCAATAGGAAGCCGCCAGGCAACGCGCCAACCATGCAGAAACAATGGTTTTGCCAACACCGGTATCGGTCCCGGTTACAAAAAGGCCGGCAGGCCGGGAGACAGTCATCAGGTGACAGGGACTCCTCTCAATCAGATGCGCGATAACAACATAAGGTAACAACCCGATACGTAACAGTGAAGGGGATCGGCAGATCACGCAACAAAGACCGCAAGGCCCCGGCATTTGACGGCACATAACCGCCAGGCGGGGTTGTTGCCCCAAGGCCCCGCAATTCGCGCAAAAATGTCAAAGCATCCGGATAGTGATGATGATAATATTGGTCGGCCAATACACGACCCTGTCTGCCGGTTGGCCATACTGCGCCCAAATCAGCCGGGTCAGGATTGATTGGCATTGTATCAGGCAGACCATGAGCGCGCCGGGCGGCAGACCATTCACGAAAACTCCCGGCTGCAAAAAGTGTCACCAATAAGACACCGCCAGGAACCAAACATGCCGAGAGACGGGCCAGAGTAGCCGGCAAATCAGAAACCCATTGCAAAACCAGGCTGGCATAAATCAAACCAAAACAGTTTTCGTAAAACGGCAGCCTTTCAGCATCACAGGCCACAAAAGACACCCCAGCCGGATACCCGGCCAGCCGGTCGGCTGATTGTCTGAGCATCGGTGGTGCAATATCGGTCAACACCCATTGAAATTCCGATAACCATGACGGTTGCAGCACCATCAAAGAGCGGGTCACAAGACCGGTTCCACAACCGATTTCAAGAACAAACTGCCCCGATGGCCGGGGAAGCTCAGCCAGCCGGGCCGCTAAATGGTCGGCAACCGCCCGCTGAAGATGAGCATATTGATCATAACAGGGTGCAGCCCGGGAAAATGCTGTGGCAATCTGATGCCGGATATCATCACGTTGGGTATCATCACGTTGGGGATCACCATGTTGGGAATCATCACGTTGGGATTGATGATCAGGCATCGTCATGATCCTTCTCCCAGGGGCCGGGAGTATGAATCATACACCCCCCTGATGATGGATAAATGTTTTGATCTGATCGGCGCACCATCGTGGCCTCGACCGGGGAAGGCTGTGGCCACCATGATCACTCCAGACAACAGAAACCGCAGAAAAGCCAGCTTCAATCATCGGCGGGGTGATAATCTGATCATCCCGGGCCGCTAAGACCAAAACCGGACAAGGCAAAGCCGCCAATGCCTGACGCGTATCACAGAATGCCAAATAAGATAAATCATCATCAAGACGCTGAGCATCCCAGGGACCATCCGGCGGATCATCTTCTCCGCAACCAGCATGAAAACCAGCCAGTATTCTGGCACCCTGGCCCGCCCTCATCCGGGCCTGCATCGCCTCAATCACCATCCCATCAATCCCCTGGGGGAAGGCATCATCCCGGCAAAACCGACTGAGCCCACAACAAGCAATGAAAGCCCGCCACGGCAACACCCGGCCAGAAGCCATCCATGCCGCCGACCAATCAAGAAGACGGGCCACCCCAAGAGAATGCCCAATCGCCACCCCAACCTGCTGACCGGGGAGTGACGGATCATCAAAAACCGGATCACCGCTATACCCAAAATCAAGCAACAGAGGATCATAATCAGGCAACGCATCACAGAGTTTTTGCCAGAAAGATGGGCCATAGCCCCAACCATGCGCCAAAATCAACCGCATCAGATCTCATCACCTTTCAAAAACCGGTTCAGGACACCGCAAAGCGGCGGGGCGCATCGGTGCTTCTGGCCATATCCCCCAATACCGTGATGATATCGGCGATATCCTGTTCATCATGCGCCGCGGTAACCGAAAGCCGGAGGCGGGCCGTGCCCTTGGGAACGGTCGGGGGACGCATTGCAACAACCAGAAAACCGGCTTCTTCCAGGGCTGCTGCATATCTCAATGCAGCCGCACAATCCCCTATCATAACCGGCACAATCTGGCTCTCAGAACGCCCACAATCATAACCGGCATTCCGCAATCCGGCCCGCAATATGTCAGCATTCCTGGCAATACGCACCCGGGTGTCTGCCATTTCCGGAAGCAGATCAAGGGCCGCATCAACCGCACCAAGAACAGCCGGCGGTAAGGCAGTGGTATAGATAAAACCAGCGCACCGATTGATCAAAAACTGGCGCAAGTCCAGGCTGCCGGTCATATACGCACCAAAAGACCCCAGGGCTTTTCCAAACGTCCCCAGGACCAGATCAGCCGTGATACGGTCTTGTGCAACCCCCAACCCATTGGAACCAAAAACACCGATAGCATGGGCTTCATCAAGATACAAAAAACCATCATACTGGTCAGCCAGTTCCCGCAGGGCATCAATATCCGCCAGGTCTCCATCCATGCTGAAAACTGTCTCGCTGATGATAAAACAGGCCGGGGAACACTCCTCTTTCGGTTGTGTCATTCCCTGCCCGGATGCCGGATCCATGTGACGCCTGAGCAACTCTGCCAAATGATCCATATCGTTATGACGATAGCGAATTTGCCGCAATCCGGCGGCCTGGATACCGGCATGCAAACTGGCGTGATTGAGGCGATCGGTAAATATCAGGGGGGAACCAGCATGACCCTGTCTTTGCACATAACCATATTTTTGCAAAAGAGCCGGAAGAATAGTCGCATTGGCCTGATAACCAGAACTGAAAATAAGGCTGGCGGATGCACCTCCAAGACGGGTGATTTTCTCCTCAACCCGGGCAAACGGCTCCAGATCACCGCAAACCAGACGCGACCCCCCCGAACCACAGCCATATAAAGACGTCCATTCAACAGCCCGGTCAATCAGACGTTGGTCCCGTGACAAAGCCAGATAATCATTGGAGCTGAAATTACACAGAACACGGCCGGCTACTTCGATACGTCCCGGGGGCAAAGCCCGGCCACCTGATGCAGCCCGCATCGGGCGCAGGTGACGCTGGTTTTCAGCCCCGGCAACATCGTGTCGAAAATGCTCAGTGATGCGGTTTCCGGTATGATCAGACATGATGATATCCTTGCGTAACCCAGAAGCCTGAGCAATCCGGGAACCAACCCGGATTCCATCCCTCAATCACCATCCGGCACGAAGTCATCAATGCTGGCTGGCATGGCGCATGGCCGTATCACCGGCCTGTGCTCAGTCTCTTGATGCCCTGGATACGTTGTCAGTCACATAGTATCAGTCACATAATGTCAGTCACAGGGGATGTTCAGGGTACGGCGGCGCTCAATTCCGCCCGGAGGACCCGCAACACCACCCCCAAAACGGGTCAGGATATCGGTATAAAAACTTCCCAGCCGGGTCAGAGCTTCGTTCAAGCCAACCAGATTTTCAGAGACAAATTGGCGTTGCCTGAGAAAATCAATATGCCGGTTAAAAATCGTATCCACTTTCCGGCATAATAAACGTCCCTTTTCTGACACATGAACATGCATAGAACGGCGATCATGCGATGAGCGTTCCTGAATCAGATAACCATTTTCAACCATCTTTTTCAGATTATAGGAAACATTCGATCCCAGATAATATCCCCGATTGGTCAATTCACCAACTGTAACCTCCTGATCACCGATATTATAGAGGATGATGGTCTGAATATTGTTGATATCCTGAATACCGCTCTGCTCAATCTCGTTTTTAATGACTTCAAGAAACTGTCGGTGCAAACGTTCAATCTGGTTGATGACACCAAGATAAAGCTGTGGTGCCATCTCAGTGTCGGGATTCCTGCTTTCACTGTCAGAATGATCCCCAAAATCTCTCCGGGTTGGATGGAGAGATACCGAATCACCTGGTTGGTCGTTATTTGATGCCATCTGATCGTGAACCCATCTTGAATCAAGATTAAAAATATTGAAAAATCAGTATTAAGAAAGCACATTCCTCTGAAAAATAGAATTTAAAATAAATTCTACCTGTTTATATAAACCCAATCATTGGTTCGGGTCAATTTTCCGGCCAGTCTTTGAATAATCCTTTCTCCGTATCCTCTTTCCTGATCGATTGGTCATGAATGAACCACCATTTTTAGGAGCATATCCAACAACACGGCTCCGGCGTTTGCGGCGTTCGGGCTGGCTGCGCCGTCTGGTGAGTGATTCCCGGATATCCACAGAAGATCTGGTATGGCCGGTTTTCGTACAGGAAGGTGGCAACGAACCGGTTGCTTCTATGCCCGGGGTCAAACGTCTGACGATTGACCAACTGGTTGAACAATCGCATCGAGCCGCCCAGATCGGCATCCCGGCCCTGGCTTTGTTTCCGGTCATTGATGATCGGCATAAATCCCCGGATGCTGATGAAGCCCTCAATCCCGATAATCTGATCTGTCGGGCAATCCGGGCAATTAAAAAAGAAGTACCGGGAATTGGTATCATCGGTGATGTGGCTCTTGATCCGTATACGACCCATGGCCAGGACGGACTTTTGGCCGATGATGGATCCCCGGATAATGATCCGACCATTGCGGTGTTATGCAAACAAGCCGCTGTTCTTGCCCAGGCCGGATGCGATATTGTCGCACCCAGCGATATGATGGATGGACGAATCGGGGCAATCCGCCGCCAGCTTGATACAGCCGGTCATACCCAGACAGCCATTTTGTCCTATGCGGCCAAATATGCCTCGGCTTACTATGGACCTTTCCGTGATGCGGTGGGGTCAAAAAAGGCTCTGGGTGTTCATGATAAAAAAACCTATCAAATGGATCCAAACCGCTCCCCCCGGGAAGCCTTGCGGGAAGTCGCTCTGGATATCGCTGAGGGTGCTGATATGGTGATGGTTAAACCAGGATTACCGTATCTGGATATTCTCCATTCTGTTGCACAACACACATCGGTTCCGGTTCTTGCTTATCAGGTTTCGGGAGAATACGCATCCTTGCAAGCTGCTGCAGCCCGGGGCTGGCTTGATTTTCATCATGCCCAGATAGAAGCTCTGAGTGCTCTCAAACGGGCCGGAGCAACCGCCATTTTTACCTATTCAGCCCTCGAAACAGCCTTGTGGTTATCCGAACAAAACACCTGATCCTTTTATACATTTTCTGTGTCAGCCACCCTGCCTTCCAGACCCCGGAGAGACACCCTTTCCTGAGCCGGCTGATTGGCACAACCATCCTTTTTAAAGGTCCTGGTTTCTTGATTTTTTCCTGACCATCTCCTTTTGTTTTTCATCCCCTCTTTCCCTGTATCTGACCCATCTCCCATGCCTGTATCACCTTCGGCGTCTTCTCCCCTTGCCGGGATCACGGTCCTGGATATGACCCGGGTTTTGGCCGGGCCATATTGCACCATGATTCTGGCCGATTTAGGGGCACGGGTCATCAAAGTCGAGAAACCAGATGGCGGGGATGATGCCCGAAACATCGGCCCGTTTATCAAAGGCCGGTCTGCTTATTTTATGTCGCTGAATCGTGGGAAAGAGAGCATCGCTTTAGACCTCAGGAAACATGATGACCGGATCATTTTCGAAGGGTTGCTCGACCAAAGCGATATCCTTGTCGAAAATTTCCGCCCCGGTGTCATGCAGCGTCTGGGATATGGATGGGATTGTCTGCACCAACGCTATCCGCGCCTGATTTATGCAGCAATCAGCGGGTTTGGACAAAACGGCCCGTACCGGGACCGGCCAGCCTATGACCTGATTGCTCAGGCTATGGGCGGCTTGATGAGCCTGACCGGACATCCCGGCACACCGCCGACCCGGGCCGGTGTCTCCATCGGCGATATGGCTGCTGGGTTATTCGCAACCATCGGTATCCTCAGCACATTGTACCGGCGCGAAGAAACCGGATGCGGTGATATGGTCGATGTGGCGATGCTGGATTGTCAGGTTGCGCTTCTGGAAAATGCCCTGGTCCGTCTGGGGGCCGGGGAATCCCCCCCTCAGCCTTTGGGGGCACGACATCCTTCCATCACTCCTTTTGATTGCTTTGCTGCTTGTGATGGTTATTTGGTCATCGCCTGCGGCAATGATAAGCTGTTTGCTCTGCTGTGCCAGGTTCTGGAGCGACCTGAATTAGCAACCGACCCCCGCTATCGGGATAATGCCGCGCGGACCCGCCATGCCGATCAGTTAAAAAAAGATATTGAAGCCACC
This sequence comes from Alphaproteobacteria bacterium, assembly GCA_965199175.1. Classification (GTDB taxonomy): domain Bacteria; phylum Pseudomonadota; class Alphaproteobacteria. The sequence goes on along the minus strand of OZ240684.1, from coordinate 212,573 downwards.
CTGTTGACCCGGCCACGTGACCATTGGCTCAGTCAATGTCTTGCCGTTGGTGTTCCATGCGGGCCGATCCAGGATGCAAAAGACGTTCTGGATGACCCCCAGGTCCGGGCCCGCAACATGATTGTCACTCCCGATGATCCCGAAACCGGATCAATCCGGATGGCCGGAAACCCGATCAAGCTGGCCAGCCGACCAGACCCGGAAAAACGTCCCCCCTCCCCGGAGCTTGATCAGCATGGACCAAACATCCGGGCCACCATCGACAAGACCAATCAGCCTTCGCCATCATCTTCCCAGGCCAGTCGTAAACCAACCCGACAAACATAATCTGATCAATCAACTCTGTTCGGGGTTAAGAAACATCCCGATGATAGGGATGACCACGATGGATAGCATCAGCCCGGCATAATTGCTCAACCAGCATGATCCGGGCCAGTAAATGCGGCCAGGTCATGGCACCAAACGACAAAACGGCATCGGCCTGTTCCAGAACATCTGTGCTCAGGCCATCTGCCCCGCCAATCAGAAAAGAAATCCGGCCACGCCCACGCGCAAACCATTTCTCCATCGACCCGGCAAAGGCACGGCTATCGGTGACTTGTCCGGTTTTATCCAATGCGACAAGACATCCCCGGGCTTTTGATAACAGCATATCTGCTGACCGCTTTCGGCGTTCCTGAACCCGATAGCGTGACGATTCAGCAACCGTATATTCATCAACCGGCCAGGGCAACCGCTTGATATACTCATCATAGAGATCCCGCAAAGGCCCGGAGCGCAACCGGCCAACTGCACAGATTTGGATCCTCACCTCCGGATTCTCACCGCTTATGTCTGTGCTCTGTTGTTTTCAGACCCATGCTGACCGGAAAGAGCATAACGACCAATCATGACATGATGCAAAACCACAACCAAAAGCGATACCCATAAACCAGCAAAGACAACATCACTCAAAAAATGTCCGCCTGCCCCAATGCGTAAAAACCCAATAAAACACCCAAGCCCCAGAGAAGCCCAGATACAGAGATGACGGTAACGGGATGATACCAGAAGAGCGATGGCCAAAATGGAAAAACCCATCGCTGCCTCCCCGGAAACAAAGGAACAATTACGCTCACACTGATCAGCAATAACCAAAGCCGGGGTGAATTCCTGCTCACCCCCAAACGCCGTGATCTGAGCAGGACGGGCCCGCCCCCAATGATTCTTGAGAATATAATTGACCAGTAAACCAGGCCCCAATGCAAAACATATAATAAGATAAGAGGCCCGCCGTGAATCAAGACCCAAAAGATTCCAGCCCCGAAGAATATTGGCACCCAAAGATACCACAAGAGCCACACAACCAAGCCGGAAGAGGTTCTGCAACCCCTCACGGAGCCAGGTCACCCACCCGCGATGCTGGAGCAGAAAGACCCGGTACTCATCACCGGCAACAACGAAAAGAGACGCCACCGCCAAATCAATTTCCGGAAAAACCAAAAAAAGAATCGCGGCAACAGCGGTCGCAAAACCACCCCAGGCCAAAATCAACCAGATCGTCACACCCACCAACCAGAGTACCATCCTGGTCGCATATTGATGGCCACCATTGTGTTACTCCCCAGCCTTTTTCCCGGTGAAAATTCCCTCGACCCAGTCATATGATCAATGGAAACCGCTTCAGGAAGGACTTTGTTCAACCGATACAAGAGAGTCAACCGGGCTGGCGGGCTCAACCGGCGCATCAGCACCCCAGATTTTTTCGAGCTTATAAAAAGCCCGCACTTCCGGCCGGAACAAGTGAACAACCACATCTCCGGCATCAATCAAGACCCAATCCCCCTGAGGCAATCCTTCCACCGGCAGACGATCATATCCGCTCTTCTTCAGGGCGCGCAGCAGATTTCCAGCCATCGCAGCAACATGACGCGAAGAACGCCCCGAGGCAACATACATATAATCAGCAAAATGAGAACGACCAACCAGATCAATCACCACCGGATCAAGGACTTTCTGATCCTCCAAAACGCGCTTGATAACGGATAATAAAGCATCCGCATCAGAGCGATCGTCAGAATATTCAAGATGAGGTCGGGGCAATTTAAGCGATGTCACGTTACGTCTAAGGGAATATTACGTTACGTCTAAAAAGATATTACGTCACGTCTAAGAAGATATTACGTTGCCAGAGAATGGTACAGGTTGAACGTTTCGGCTTTTTTCAAACCTGCCGCTTTTTCGGATCATCGTCAACCATTCTGCCAACCCTTCCCGTCATTGGCCCAGTCGGCCCGGATAGAGGAAGCCGAAGCCGGATGCAGCCAATCATGAAGAAAAACCCATGCCGGCGGCTTGATTGTGGCCAGAATACCGGCTTTCCGGGCCGGCAATCGCCACCGGCGATACCGGGTAGCAGCCTGGCCAAACAAGGCCGGAAGAAAATAAGAAGGTCGGTCAAAAACAGCAACCGGAACAGATTCAAAGATCCGGTTCCAACCACGCCAACGGGGAATCTGCACCAGGTTATCCGCACCCATGATCCATACAAAACGGGCATGCGGATAATGCTGCCGCATCATAGCCAGAGTATCGGCGGTAAAAGAACTGCCGCTACGGTATTCCAGATCACTCACATGGAGGCGCCGATGACGTGCCCAATGCCTGGCCTCAGCAAAACGCACCGAAAAATCAGCCAGATCATCATAAGCCTTCAACGGATTATGGGGCGAAACCAGCCACCACAATTCATCAAGACCCAGACGCGACAAAGCCAGCAAGCTGATCCGGACATGACCGGCATGAGCCGGGTTAAACGAACCACCCAATAAACCAATCCGCCGCCCCGATACAGCCAGTCTGGCACTGACCCGAACCGGCCTCAAAAGGGCAGCCATTCACCAATACACGCAATAAACATACATGAAAAACAGATCGGAGAAATCTTAAGGACGAATCTGCCCATGACCGCGCACGAGATATTTATAAATCGTCAGCTGTTCAGCCCCCACCGGGCCACGGGCATGAATGCGACCAGTCGAAATACCAATCTCCGCCCCCATACCAAACTCACCCCCGTCAGCAAACTGGGTAGAGGTGTTATGCATAACGATTGCGCTATCCACCTCAGCCAAAAATATCTCCGCAACCGCCGCATCTTCAGTCAAAATCGAATCAGTATGCCCGGAACCATGATGATTGATATGGGCAATCGCCTGCTCAGGACCCTCAACCACCCGCACCGAGAAAATCGCATCGAGATATTCGGTATCCCAATCCTCTTTAGTCGCCGGAACAAGACGGGAGTCAACCCCACATGCTTCAGCATCACCCCGCATGGCGCATCCTGCCTTGATTAAGTCATCAACAATAGCCGGCAGCAAAGATACCGCAGCACGGTCAATCAATAAGGTTTCAGCCGCACCACAAATTCCCGGACGGCGCATCTTGGCATTCACAGTCACCGCACGGGCATGATCCGGGTCTGCCCGCTCATGAATATAAATATGACAAATACCATCAAGATGCTTCAAAACCGGAATGCGACTCTCGCGCGAAACCCGCTCAATCAAAGAACGCCCCCCACGCGGAATCAAAACATCAATCCAGTCAGATAATGCGAGCATAGAGCCAACCGCAGACCGCTCCCGGGTCGGAACTGCCTGAACAGCATCACGCGGCAACCCGGCCGCCTCTAAGCCCGATTGCAGACACCCGGTAATAAGAGCCGATGATTGAAAACTCTCACTGCCGCCACGCAAAATCGCCGCATTACCGGATTTGAGACATAACCCCCCCGCATCAGCCGTCACATTGGGACGCGATTCATAAATGATACCGATAACCCCCAGAGGAATCCGAACCCGGGCAATGCGCAAACCATTGGGCCGGGTCCATTCTGACATCACCACCCCAACCGGATCATCCAGTGCGGCCACATCTTCAAGTCCGCGTGCCATCGCCTCAACACGCTGTGGATCCAGCAGCAACCGGTCCAACATGGCCGAAGACAAATCCCGCTGTTGAGCCGCCGCCATATCAGCAGCATTGGCCTCGAGAATAAAAGCCGATTGATCACGCAAAGAATCCGCAGCTTTGTGCAGAGCATCATTTTTTTGCGCCGTTTGCGCAACCGCCAAAACACGGGCCGCAGAACGCGCACGCCGCCCCATCGCTTCCATAGCCTCAATCACGCAATGGTCAGGCGAAACATCCTGAGAAGCATGATCGGTCAACAAACCGGGAACCTCAGAAACTGTCATAACAATCACCCATAACAATCACCCCGGATAAATGATACAGGTTATATCAAATACGATTTATATCAAATACGACCATCAGCTCACGATCATGACCAACCAAACGCCATGATCAACTGCCCCTGACTGCACCAATCTCAGTAAAGAAAAACAACCCTGAAGAAAAACAACTCTCAATCCAGAGCCAGATCATTACGATGGATCATTGATACCCGTCCACAGTATCCTAAAATGGTTTCAATTTCATCCGTTTTATGGCCAGCAATACGACGGGCATCATCACAATCATAAGCAACCAGACCACGCCCAAGAATACGCCCTGACTGATCACGGATATTGACAACATCACCGCGCTCAAAAGAACCCCCAACCGCAACGACTCCCGGCGGCAAGAGACTTTTACCATCACCCAAAGCCTGCACCGCCCCCTCATCAATCACCAGAAAACCAGCCGGGTTCAGAGTCGACGCAATCCAGCCCAGATGCGCATTCTTCGGAGCAGTACCAGGAAAAAACCAGGTCCCCACTAAATCATGGTCAATCGCCGCCAGAGCATGATCTGCATATCCACAGGCAATCCCCACCCGACACCCGGCTGCCAAAGCAATCTTAGCAGCCATCACTTTCGTCTCCATCCCCCCGGAACCACCACCTGGTCGCGCCGAACCAGCCATTGCCTCAATCTCAGCTGTGATCTCATGAATCTCAGGAATCAGAACAGCGTCCGGATCCCGGGATGGGTCAGCCGTATAAAGACCCTTGACGTCAGAAAATAAAATAAGCGTATCGGCTTGAATCATCTGAGCAACCCGCGCAGCCAAACGATCATTATCACCGAAACGAATTTCTTCGGTAGCCATCGAATCATTTTCATTAACCACCGGAACCGCCCCAAATGACAAAAGCGTTTCCATGGTCTCACGCAGATTCAAATAGCTGCGGCGGCCTTCGGTATCACGGGTGGTCAACAAAATCTGGCCAATCCGGATACCATGACCGGCAAACAGACTCTGATACGCCTGGATCAACAGACCCTGTCCGGCTGCCGCAGCAGCCTGACTTTCTTCCAACCGCAACCGGCCAGATGGCAAACCAAGATGCCGGCGCCCCAGAGCAACCGCCCCTGAGGACACCACAACCACCTCCTGACCAGCGGCCCGACAGGCCGCCACATCACTTGCCAAAGCCTGCAACCATGCATGGCGAAGACAGCCATCGGATCCGACCAGTAAAGATGATCCGATCTTGAGAACAAGCCTGTGTCCATCACATAACATACGACTTTGACGACCCGACTCTTTGGCTCTGCCTGACTCTTTGGCTCTGCCTGTTTCTTTGGGGGTACTCTTTCCAGCCGATTTGGTGATATCTTTATTGGTGGCATCCATGCCGTTACCTTGGTTTATCGTTTCCATGCCGTCGGGTTATGGCGTCCATGCCGTCACTTTGAGATTTTTTTTCTCACTTTGTGCAATCCGCATTGCCTCTGTCATGACCTCGGTTATACCAGACCCGGAAACCCCGGATAACAGATGAACCCTCCCGCATCGTCTGGCCAGAAGAGCCCGGCGATGCTCTGTCGTCCGGGCATCAACGGCATCAATTTTGTTCAAAGCAACAATCTGCGGTTTATCGGCCAGAGAAACTCCATAGCTGGCAAGCTCATTTTGTACAGTATCATAGGCCTGTTCAATGTCATCATGGGTGATATCAATCAGATGCAACAAAACCCCACAACGCTCGGCATGACCCAAAAAGCGGTGCCCCAACCCGATACCATCGCTGGCTCCGGCAACCAAACCAGGTAAATCAGCCATGACCACCCCATCCTCACCATGCCGGATCACCCCCAAATGAGGATGTAATGTGGTAAACGGGTAATCAGCAATCTTCGGACGGGCCTGGGATACAGAGGCCAATAAGGTCGATTTTCCGGCATTGGGAAGACCAATCAAGCCAATATCGGCAATCAGTTTAAGCCGCAACCAGAGCCATTTTTCCTCACCGGGCCGGCCAGTCTGAGCATAGCGGGGAGCCTGATTAACCGACCCCTTAAAACGGGTATTCCCACGCCCACCTGCACCACCTTTGGCCAGCACCACCTGCTGACCGGTCTGTGTGAGATCGGCAATCAGATCACATTCTTCCGCATCCAGGATCTGGGTACCAACCGGTACTTTCAACACAACCGGCTCTGCTGCCGCACCATAGCGGTTGCCGCCGGCACCACCTCCGCCACGCCTGGCCTTAAAATGCTGGCGATAACGGTAATCAATCAATGTGTTCAGATTATCAGCAGCCTCAGCAATCACATCGCCGCCACGTCCACCATCGCCACCATTGGGACCACCAAATTCAACGTATTTCTCACGGCGAAAACTGACACAACCATTGCCACCATCACCGGATTTTACGTAAATTTTGGCTCTGTCAAGAAATTTCATCCCATTATGCGCATCATCATGCGGATCGCGCGCAACGGAGATTAAAGGGGAAAATACCCCAAAAGCCAACGCCTAAAGGCAGGAACTCAGTCAGCCAATGGCTGCACCGCAACCAAAACCCGTCCTCCCGCCTTGCGGGGAAAGGTAACATACCCCTCTTTCAGAGCAAAAAGGGTATGGTCACGCCCCATACCGACATTATCCCCGGGATGGAACCGACACCCGCGCTGGCGGACCAGAATATTACCCGGTACCACACGCTCACCACCAAATTTTTTAACCCCAAGGCGACGACCAATGGTGTCACGACCATTCTGGGAACTGCCGCCGGATTTCTTATGCGCCATACGTGATTACTCCTTCTCAGGCCCGGTCTTTTGAGTGGCTTTTGCTGCAACAGAAGTATCACCGGAATCCTGAGCCGACTGAGATGCTGATTGTTTGGCAGGTTTCTTCGGGGATGCTGATTTTTTAACAGGCTTCTTTGGGGACGCCTTTTTTTCCGACGTTTCTGGCGTTTCTGTCTTCCCGGTCTTTGCTGTTTTCTCCGTCTTTGCTGTTTTTACGGTCTGTGCTATTTTTTCTGGTGATCCGCCAGCAGCTTTTTGGCGGGCAGCCGTACCTCCCGTCGTAATATCAACAATCCTGAGCATGGTCAGACACTGACGATGACCGTATTTACGGCGATAGTTTTTGCGGCGTTTTTTCTTAAAAACAATGATCTTATCGGCCCGGGTCTGACCGGTAACTTCCGCCGTGACGCACGCCCCGGCAACCAGAGGAGAACCCAACGTCACCGCCCCATCACCACCAAGAGCCAAAACATCCCCCAAAGTGACCGACTGGCCCGGATCAGCCGCCATCTTTTCCACAGCAATCACATCGTCTTTGGAAACTTTATATTGCTTCCCGCCAGTGCGGACAATCGCGTACATCAGACAATCCTTAAAATAAGCAAACGCAAAAATATCTCATGAATCAAAGAAATGAATGAACTTAGCTGGCTCAGCTTCGTACGCTCACTCAGGGCAACCGGAGAGCCGGGACTATACCCGGACAGACACAGGTGTCAACGCCTTTGGGCTGTTCCCACTGCCAACCAGCAACAGGCAAATGCCACTCACAAAATGTGTGTGTACCGGGTTCTGAGACTTTGGGGGATGTTTTGGCTCTTGGTGGTGATGGGGCGGTGACGTTGGGTTCTCCTCTGGTTGCCGGGGCGTGCGTCACGGCGGAAGTTACCGGTCAGACCTGGGCCGATAAGATCATTGTTTTTAAGAAAAAACGCCGCAAAAACTATCGCCGTAAATACGGTCATCGTCAGTGTCTGACCATGCTCAGGATTGTTGATATTACGACGGGAGGTACGGCTGCCCGCCAAAAAGCTGCTGGCGGATCACCAGAAAAAATAGCACAGACGGAGAAAACAGCAAAGACCGGGAAGACAGAAACGCCAGAAACGTCGGAAAAAAAGGCGTCCCCAAAGAAGCCTGTTAAAAAATCAGCCAGCACTGCCAGGGTTTAAAGTGAACAAAACCCAGGACACTTCCAAGGACGAAAAACGGTAACTGCCCAGGAAACTGACGGGACAGAGCCGTTCCCAATGGGTGATCGGACACAGCAGAAAAGTAAACAAACCAAATGATCCCACAAATGAGTGCCCATCCATATGTGATCATTTTTCCAAATTTTACGTAAAAAACAACAAGCAAGGGAACGATAAAATAAAGCATCAACTCGACTTTAATCGTCCATAAAGAACCATTGAGTGCCTGAATTGCATTGTTATGGAGTGATCCAGGCAAATCCGGCTGTAAAAAATTGAGAAAAGCTGCATTGACAGCAAAATATTGTACTGTTTTAAAGTCAGTAAAAAATTGCACCGCCGAATAGGGTGTTGTCAGCAAACCGACAAACAAACAATAAAACAAAACAAGCCGGATCTATGCGACGTATCCGCTTCTCACAATACGCCTTGAAATTTTTACTTGAGTCATAACTTTTCGTGACCAGGAATCCACTGATAGCGAAAAAACCTTTGACCGCAAAATCCGGGTCAAAATACCTTGTAAACCAATATAAGGCATCAGCACTTGCTAAAGCAGAGATGTGTCCGACAAGGACAAGAAATGCGAGTACAAAACGAATTTCAGTAAAGCTGTTTTCATATTATTGATTTTTTTCTGAGCTTCTGCCAGAGCATTTTCCGGTATCTCTGTTATAAGATCGGACTTTTGATGAAAATTTTAGCATTGCGGTATTTTGACCACTGAGCCTGATTTTGATCTCTCAATCATGCTTAAAAAGCCTTATCGAACTCAAAATCTTACGTAAAATAAATTGTCATCATGAAGATTATTGTCATTGATAGAGATGGCTTTTGCGGACGGCCAATTTCCTTGTTTTTGGCTCATTTTGGAAAAATCCTTCTGATACGGCGTCCAAAAAAGTCGGCAAAGCTGAATTTCCCCTCATCCAGCTTTTCAAAAATATAACGCGTTATTAAAAAGCCACTGATGACAAAGAAAATATCCACCCTGATGAAGCCACCCTTTAACCAGTCCGGAAAAGCATGAAAGGCCACCACCAGGAGCACAGCAAAGGCTCTCAGGCCATCAATCTCAGGGTGATACTGCGTTGTCTGACAGGGGTTGGCTGGTTTCGCCGGGAACCAAAATAATCACTCAGGATTTTCAGGAATGACTCTCAGACAGACTGAGGATTGAACCCTGGTTCGGGAATTTTTTACATCTTGTCATGGAAAATACAGAAAAATTTTAACGACAACTTGCAGGTACCGTCTTTAAGTGTCTCCTTACTTAACGTCACTGCCGCATATAATCCGGTTTATGAAGTGAATGGTAAAGAGTCTACTCCATCAAAAATTGCTCAAAGATCGCTTCTGAATTCATGATCAGATCAGCTATGATCGTCTCCATCCCAAGTTTATTGAAGGGGCAACAGCGATCAGAGTAAACAGTTGGTGTTTCCCCGCTGAATAAAGAGTGCTGATCAATTGTATTGGGTGCGTTCAATGCTTCTCATTTCACTATAATAATTTTGAATTGGAATTTTGTACGGTTCATCGTCATAGAATTCTTCTATTTCCACAGGCGACAATGGTTTAGGGTATCAAAAGATGCTGATTGGGTCGCACAACATGAATATACGCAATGCCCTTTTTGCTCAAACAATCATAGATTGAATTGGGTGATTTTTCCCGGATCAATCACACCCGGTTACGATAGGAAGATATCTTGACGGATAGGGCAAAACACATATCTTTTATTGTTTGATGATAAAAGAAATGCTCAGGGGAATGTCACTTTCCCATTTTCATCAACTTTACACCATGGTATTGTTTCTTCGGCGTATTTTTCTTCGGCAAGTTGTTGCCGAATCGGAGCAAAAATACAATAATTCCCGCTCCATTTATTCGTAAGCACTGACAACCCTTTGGCTGCTGGTGCGCTTCTGATATCTATTGTGTTGAGTGAGACGTCATTAAAATAAAGGAACAAAAAAACCAGTATAAAAAACGCAAACAACATTCTCATCAGATCACCCCCCTGATTTTTTGTTTGATCAATTTTCATTCCCACTCGATGGTGCCAGGTGGTTTAGAGGTCACATCATAAACCACCCGGTTGATCCCCTTAACCTCATTGATGATCCGGGTTGCGGTATGGGCGAGAAATTCATGGGAAAAAGGATAGCTTTCCGCCGTCATGCCATCGATGGCCATCACCGCCCGTAAGGCACAGACATACTCATAGGACCGGGCATCCCCCATCACGCCGACTGTCCTGACCGGTAACAGAACAGCAAATGCCTGCCATATCTGATCATACAAACCGGCCCGCCGGATTTCATCAAGATAAATCACATCAGCATGTCTGAGAATATCTAATTTTTCCGGTGTCACCGCGCCGGGGATCCGAATGGCCAAACCAGGGCCGGGGAAGGGGTGCCGCCCCAGCATATCCTCAGGAAGACCGAGTTCACGGCCCAGAATACGTACCTCATCTTTGAATAAGTCCCGCAAGGGTTCGACCAACGCCATCTGCATACGTTCGGGCAACCCCCCCACATTATGATGGGATTTGATGGTTGCCGAAGGACCCCCAGCCACCGAAACGGATTCAATGACATCCGGGTATAAGGTCCCCTGAGCCAGAAAATCTGCTCCACCGATTGCCGCGGCTTCCTGTTCGAAGATATCGACAAAAAGACCCCCAATGATCTTACGTTTGCGCTCAGGATCCGTGATATCCCGCAGACCAGAGAGAAAAACTTCGCTGCTTTCCTTATGGATCAGACGAATCTGAAAATGATCACGAAACATCCTGACGACATCTTCAGCCTCACCATGGCGCAACAAGCCGGTATCCACAAAGACACACACCAGCTGTTCCCCGATTGCCTCATGAAGAAGCACTGCGGCAACCGAAGAATCAACACCCCCCGAAAGACCGCAAATAACCCGCCCCTCACCAACCCGGGATCGAATCTCCTCAGTTGCCCGGGACCGGAACGCACGCATCGACCAATCACCGCTACAGTCGGCAATATCCCGGACAAAATGATCCAGCAAGGCGGCTCCTTCCGGGGTGTGAACCACCTCCGGATGGAATTGTACACCGTAAAAATGACGTGTTTCATCGGCAATAATCGCATATGGGGCCCCATGGCTGGCCGCAACCGCTTTGAATCCGTCCGGCAATTCGATGATCCGGTCGCCATGACTCATCCAGACCTGAGGGGTGTCGCCTGGTTGCCAGATCGAATCAAACAAACGACACCGGGCCTGAATATCCAGCACAGCCCGTCCGAATTCGCGCGACTGGCTTGATTCCACAGCACCCCCCAGCTGCGCACAAAGAGCCTGTTGCCCATAGCAAATCCCAAGAACCGGGACCCCAACTGTGAAGACCGCCTGCGGGACCCGGGGTGCTGCATCCAGGTGAAAAGACGCCGGTCCGCCTGAAAGAATGATCGCCCGGGCACCAAAATCGCCAATCGCCTGATCATCCAGGGCATTAAAGGGGTAAATCTCGCAATACACCCCACTTTCACGCACCCGGCGGGCAATGAGTTGAGTCACCTGTGACCCAAAATCGAGAATCAGGACAGATTCAGTCATATCGGCCGCATAGGTTGGATCCAGGCTGCTCTTTGTTGTTGATCAGACAAACAGGTTGTTGATCAGACAAATAGTATACCATCAATGATCGGATCATCGGTGTGAGTCCCCAAAGGGTCCTGTAAACCGGTTCAAAAGCCACAGAACACGCGGTCCTCATTCGTCACTCAGTCCCGGGAAGAATTGTATCACCACCCAATGACAAGACGACAACCGGAAAACACATCCTGCCTATTGGTTATGGGGTTGAGGGAGTGATGACGGGTCAGAGGATGGCTGATCGGGTTCACTCTTGCGCCCCCCGGTAACTGAGAGAGATAATGATCGATCCAGTTCAAGATGACACCGGGTCATCATGGCATCACCACTCAGCCCCTCATAAACCGCCTCAGAAACCAGATAGTAATTTTGTACATCAAAAGCCTCCCCGTCAATGAATTCCTGGCGGGTATAAGAGCCAAATTCACTAAAGCGGCCATTGGTATACTGAAAATAATGAACCAGCTCATGGAGCAGGATCGAGCGGTCACAGACATTATTTTCCGGATCAAGATCATCGGCAATATGAATAGCCCCTCCCCAGATATAATAGGCCCGAATGGGGCAATCGCCATCACAGTAGCGTTGCTGCAATTCAAGGCGCGGGACTGAGTGTACATCAGGCAATTCATCAAGAGGCGCATAATGGGTATTCAGACTGATCCAAACTGCCAAACTGGCCATTAACTCGGCAAACATTCACTTCCCCTTTATGAGCATCCTGGCCTGTTGATGGCATTCGCTCTTATTGTCACTTTTATGAACATCTTTATGAGCATCATACTCTATGAGCATCATACTCTATGAGCATCATACTCAGTGCCAAATGGCCCAGTTTTTCATATTGTTATGAAAAAGCCCTCTGTAAAGGGGACAGGCAATAACCAGACATATCAACCAGACATTGGCAATGGCTGATTATGGACAAACCTAACGTTCGGGCCGATAATTCGGGGATTCACGGGTGATGGCAACGCCATGAACATGGCTTTCCCGCAACCCGGCACCGCTGATTCGCCTGAATGTCGCGCGGTTGTGAAAATCATTGATGGTCGCCGCACCAACATACCCCATCGCTGCCCGTAATCCCCCGACCAACTGGTACAAGACAGCGCGCGCAGCACCTTTATGGGGAACCCGTCCTTCGACTCCTTCGGGGACCAGCTTCATAGTATCGCGGATTTCGTCCTGAAAATAACGGTCTGCTGACCCCCGTGACATTGCCTCAACCGACCCCATCCCCCGATAGGATTTATACGAGCGTCCCTGATACAGAAAGGTTTCTCCGGGGCTTTCGTCGGTCCCGGCCAGCAGAGACCCAATCATTGCGCAATCACCCCCGGCAGCGATTGCCTTGGCCAGATCACCGGAATATTTGATCCCTCCATCAGCAATCACCGGGACATCATGCTGGCGACACACTGCAGCAACCTCCATGATGGCGGCCAGCTGGGGAACCCCTACCCCGGCAACGATGCGCGTGGTACAAATAGAGCCAGGACCAATCCCGACCTTGACCGCATCTGCCCCGGCAGCAATGAGATCCTGGGCCGCATCAGGGGTGGCAATATTTCCGGCAATAATCTGTACCTGGCTATTGAGTTTTTTAACATCTCTGACCGTCCCGATAACCGCATTCGAATGGCCGTGAGCCGTGTCAACAACAATGACATCGGCCCCGGCTTCGATAAGAGCCTCAGCACGTGATACGCCTTGCGCACCAACACCGATTGCAGCAGCAGCGCGCAATCTTTCCTGATCATCCTTGCAGGCATCAGGATGCTGCTGAGCTTTTTCAATATCCTTGACCGTAATCAAGCCAACACATTGATAGTTGTCATTAACGACCAGTAATTTTTCAATCCGGTGTTTGTGTAACAGCTGTTTGGCTTCCTCACGATCGACATTCGCCGTGACTGTGACCAGATTATCCCGGGTCATCAATTCGCTCACCAACTGGCGGGTATCCGAGGCAAAGCGAACATCACGGTTGGTCAGAATACCAACCAGTTTACCGCTGCTGCGCTCAACCACCGGAATGCCGGAAATGCGGTGATCATCCATGATTGCCAACGCCTCAGCCAGGCTCTGATCCGGATGGATGGTAATCGGATCAACCACAATTCCGGACTCAAATTTCTTAACCTTACGTAACGCCGCCGCCTGATCCTCACTGTCCATATTCTTATGAATGACCCCGATCCCGCCGACCTGGGCCATCGCAATCGCCATGGCAGTTTCGGTCACTGTATCCATCGCTGCTGAGAGAATCGGAACGGCCAGACGAATATCCCGGGTGAGACGAGTCGATACATCGGTTTGTCCAGGCACAATCGAGGAAGCGGCCGGCACCAACAAAACATCATCAAAAGTAAGAGCTTCCCTGATTTCCATAGTCCCTCCAAATCGAAAAACATATCATAGAGAACTGCGCAGGAATGCCAAGCATCCAAACGTTATTTCCCGCCGTTCCCGGCCCGAAACCCCCGGGCAACAACATACATTTCCGGGGATTCTTTGCGGCTGGCCGGAGGCTTAAAATGCCGCACAGAAGAAAAATCAGCCTTCATCGACCCGAGCAGATGATCCGGTGATCCCCCCTGGAATACCTTGACCACAAAGCCACCGCCCGGCACCAATAATCCCCGTGCACAGTGATACGCCGATTCGGCCAGAGCAATAATCCGCACATGATCTGTATTAGGATGACCAGTTGTCGCAGGAGACATATCACTCAGCACCCAATCAGCCCCACCACCAGAACCCGGTTGACCAGATATCTGCTGACCAGACATTTGCTGACCGGACATTTGCTGACCGGACATTTGCTGATCAACCGATGGCCCTGAGTCAAGAATCCGGCGCAAACAACCCGGTGCATCCGGTGTTGTCATATCACAGGCCAGAACTGTTGCACCCGCCAGAGGCTCCATCTTCTGAAGATCAACCGCAATCACAGCACCCGGAGGATGCTGGTCAACACACAGACCTGGCCTGACTCGTTCTACCACCACCTGAGTCCACCCACCTGGTGCTGCCCCTAAATCAACCACCCGCATCCCGGGAGCCAGAAGGTTGAATTGATCATCAAGCTCAATCAACTTAAAGGCCGCCCGGCTTCGATACCCCTGCTTTCTGGCCTCGGCAACATAGGGATCATTCAGCTGACGCTGCAACCAGCGGGTCGAGGAAATTTTGCGGCCCCGGGCCGTTTTGACCCGCATCTTAGCCGCAGCAACCGGACGGGACCGTGAGCGGCGACTCATCGAACAGCCCTCTGAACTCCGGTAATGATGCCGCATTGTCTGGTCATAGAGCGTCTGGTCATAGAGTATCTGGTTATATAGTATCTAATCATATACCCCATTTTTAAAATACTGATATATTTTGTAGTCATATCTGTGGTCATATCTATTCTATGGTCATATCTGTATAGTCAATATATTCCAGATGCGCGGTATTGGGTGCATTCTGTCCCAGGCGATCATGGATTCTTTGCTCCTGGGGGATAGTTTAGCGGCAGAACTCTCGGCTCTGACCCGAGCAGCCCTGGTTCGAATCCAGGTCCCCCAGCCAGGCTTTATAAGGCCCGGCATTCATCAAATGCCTGTAGGATTTTTCGTAAACAATGAACAGGCTAACCCGTTCAACACCGTGTCATGGAAAAACCGGCTGACATTTGGTTGAATGGCTATTGAAACTGTCTGCGGGCAGTTTGGTCAAACAGTGCAGTGAACCAAACAATGCGGTATATGAGACCATTCCTATGAAGATTTTATACTTAGTCTTTCACCCCGATCTGTCTCAGTCCCGGGTCAACAAAGCCTGGAAGCAACAAATAGACGCAAGTGATAAGGTCGCCATATCCCGGGATCTCTATGCCGACTATCCTGATTTTCAGATCGATGTCGGGAGAGAGCAAGCCGACCTGCTCGCCCATGATCGTGTCATCATTCAACACCCGTTTTATTGGTATTCTGCACCACCACTTTTTAAGAAATGGATGGATGATGTCCTGGCGTATGATTTTGCATTTGGGCCAAAAGGCGACAAACTGACTGGCAAAGAACTGCAAATGATCATCTCGGTTGGTGGCCCCGCGCAATCTTACACCCCAGCAGGGTATAACAATTTTTCTGTTGAGGAGTTTCTAAAGCCAGTCCGGCAAACCGCCCATTTAACACGTATGATATTTCTGCCCCCGCTTTGGATGCATGATGCGGTTGCAGCCAGTGACGAAAAAATCCGTGACGTTATGAATAATTGGCTGGACTTGCTTGATGATCCGGAACGAACCCCTGACCGGTCATGAGAAAAGCGGTTAAGAAAGCTGTAAAACGCATCTGAGCGGACACAGACATAAATATAATGTCAGACCTACCACAAATATTTCACGTATTTATCAAATTTTTAACACAAAAAAATAGCCAGACTGTGTTAAAGTCTTACTGAATAAAGCAACACAATTTTATATTGGTCGCTCTCATATCAGCTGTGTTTAGGGCTGTTCTGCCCACTCCTGGACACCCCCTGAGTACATCTGTTGTTGGTAAAAGTAATTTTGGAGGAGTATTGGACATGTTTTTATCATATTTTGTCATCACCCTGGCTCAATGGACCGGGTGGATGCGTACCCGGTGGATACGTATGTCTGGTCCGGTTGTTCTGGCTATCCTGGTCTTTTTGGGTCTGCCGAGTGCCCCTTATGCCGGCATTTTAAAGGGTGATCTTGATCAGTATATTTTTGTTCCCAACCGCTCATCGGATGATGTTGCCATTATTGATACAAGAATTGATCAGGTGGTCGCAAAAGTGGCTGTGGGCACAACACCCCATCAAGTTGTTGTTTCTGCTCAGCATCATACATTGGTAACCAGCAATATGGGCGGCAACACCCTCTCGGTTATTGATTTAGAAACCCTGCAACCAGTCGCCGATATTCCTCTCGGGCATGAACCTGAACATATGGAACTCAGCCCCAAAGGTGATCTGCTGGCGGTTGGCAATATCGGCGAAGGAACGGTTTCACTGGTTTCCCTGGATGATCATCGGGAATTGCATCGGGTGACCGGTCTTTTTGAACCCCATAATATGACATTCAGCCCGGATGGTTCGCTCATCTATGTTGGTAATCTGGGGGCTCATTTTGTCAGCGTCATTGATGTCGAAAAAGCAGCCGTCATCGGTGAAATCACCATCGGTGAGAGTCAGGCTGTGGCTTCCCGGCACGGTGTGGCGGAAAGTCAGGGAATCATCAATATCACCCCGACCCCGGATGGCCGGATTGGTTTTGCCGCCTTTGGAGACGGTGATGTCATGGCGGTCCTCGACCTGAAGACTCAGCAAAAAATCGCCACCCTAGCTTTGGGTGATACACCCTGGCGGGCCTATTCCACTGCCGATGGTCTCTATATGCTGGTCCCCAATAATGGGGATCAGACAGTTTCGGTTTTTTCAACGCAAGCCCCGTTTCAGGAGATTGCCCGCTTTGAAGGAACCCAGGGCATGACCGGTGTGAATACCGGCTGGTTTGAGAGCATGGCGTTCGTCATCGGCCGGAGCAGTGATGAAATCGTCGTGATTGATCTGGATGCCATGCGCCGGGTTGGTGTCATTTCTGTCCCCGGCGGAGCACCAGAAACCGGAGTCACCACAAATGACGGGGCCAAATTATATGTGGCCCTGAGCGAGACCAACGAAGTCGCGGTCATTAATACCTTCACCGGTACGATCATGACCCGGATAAAAGACGTGGGCACAGACCCCTGGGGAACCCATCGGGTCGGGGCATTGAATTATTGCCACTAAAACCTGATGAACCCCGACTGTTGATTGAGGGGAGTTCAGGCATGAATCGCGAATACCGGGAACACTGTTTCCCGGTATTCCTGTGCCATTTGCCCGGTATTCACCTGGCATTCGCCTGACCGCGTTTTGTTTTGGGTCTTTTCGGTTTTTGTTAGTCTCATTTGTGTCGATCCCACATACAGATAATCATATCGCACAGACAATCATATATGAGATCACAGGCAATTCATGGGGCTTGCTATTCAAAAAGCTGAAAGATGCACCGGCATCCTTCGGGGAAAGAGTGTCTGGGCGTTCTTCTTTTCCCGGACGTTCTTCTTTTCCCAAACATCTTTCTTTTCAAAGAGTTGCCTGATCAGCATTGTCCTGATCACAGCCCTGTCACCGGTATGCGCCGATGAGCCACATGATGAGCCACAGTATTCTCCACAGTATTCTGACGTCGAGCGGGTCTTTAGAATGGTGCAGGCAGTTTCAGATGCTGACATCCCCCCACTTTCGGTGATCCGGGAACATTGCGGGGAAGACACCCTATGTGCAGCAAAAATACTGGCGCGAGCCATCGGTCCCGAAGCGTGGCTGGAACCTGTTCAGCCCACTTCCACAGACACCATACGATGGGTCAGATCAACCCCATCGATCACCGGCTATCAGTTCAGCCATACAGGTGTTTTAACGCTGAATCTGGATCATTTTGGCCGGCAGGCGATTGATGAAATCACAGACATTATACAGGCAGAGACTCATCCATCCCGGTCATCTTTACAACGTCTTTCGATTGATCTGCGCGAGAACAGCGGCGGCAGCTTTGACCGCATGCTCCAGATTGCTTCTCTGTTTACCGGACATATCCCGGGAGCCGTACAGCTGGTCAAAACCGGTCAGGTCACCCATGTCGATATCCCCGCCAATACAGCCCAAAGACCCTCTCTTTCCCTGCATGTCCCAATAGATATTCTGATCGGTCCGAAAACAGCCAGCAGTGCCGAGGTTTTTGCAGCCCTGCTCAAACAGCATGCCGGGGCGCGTCTGATTGGTGAACAGACTTACGGAAAAAATTATTTATTACGGATTGTGCCCATCCATCACACTATGCGTCTTCTGATCCCGGATGCACAGATCACCGTACCCGGTGTGCGTCTGGCCGGCGGCTTAGTCCCGGACCGGCCTGCCACAAAAGACACCGATTGATTTTTCCTGAGAATCAAAAATTTTACCTTTTTCATGAATAGTTTGATTTCATGAATATCTTAACTCCGGCCGGGCTATCATGAACCCTGCAACCAGGGACAGCCCCATAACCGGCACAGAGTAACACCGAATATATCGAACAGAACGTTCAATCAAAAATGGCATTAAATCATCAGTAATAAATCATCAGTAACGTTTTGAGGATATTCAATCATCCTGTTCCCCGGTAACCGTTCTAAAAGAGAGGAATTCAGAATCATGACCCATTTTCTGGCCTCTGATGCCAACCCGGACGGGTATACTCTTGAAGAAATTCTGCGGACCATCCGCAAGGATATTGTGGCCCGTAGTCAGAAAATCACCGGCGATAAACGACCCGAGGCCGAACATGTTCTCAGCAATAATATCCGGATTCTCAATATCATCACGGATGCCATTGCGCTTGCTGAAGATTCCACGAAAACACTCAACAAAGCCTTTGGTCCCGGATCCCCCCCTGAGAAAGGAAAACCCAGAATCGGCACCCTTTAACTGGTTTGAGCCGTGCTAGAACCCTGTGCTCAAAAAAAAGCTGAAATTTGCTTCCTGTGGCTCCTGTAACCGGAATAAAATCAAAAAACACCCTCTTTGAGTGAAAAATTTTGACCAGGAAGGGAATGTCTCAAAGGTTGATAGTGACCGTTATATGTACAAGTATCCATGGCGATTGAGCAAGGAATCCATAACCGATGCGTTCATGATATATTTTATTGATGCAAAAGCCGTTTTATGTCTTTAATTTCTTCTGTCTTTCGCCTACATCTGAGGCTGAGGCAGTCAAAATGCCGGATCAAAGGACCTCAAAAAAAGGGGCTGAAAAATGCCCGGATACTGAAAAATACTCCAAAGTAAGATACCTATCAATAATACCTAAAATACTATCTGAAAGAATATCCAGAAAATCTAAAAGAATATCCAGAAAATGCCCGGAAAATTGTATCATTGTATTGTCATTGCGCCTTTTGGCTGGCCGTCTGTAGCCCGGAGATTGGTCTGACCATGATGATCAAAAAAAACAACACTGTTCCCAGCCGCATTGCCTTTGATCATAAATTTTTTCAATCGGCAGAAAATGGCCATTTCCGGATGTCTGAGCAAGGTGACTTGCCGGTTTTCGCCTTCAAAATCAGCGGAGAAAATCAGGAAATTGTCCTGAGTTTCAGTGGCATTAAGAAAGAATTCAGCCTCGAAGATTCAGACGACAGCCGCATGCTTGATTTCATCCAGGAGGCCCTCAGATTCATCAAGACCATGCGTATTGGCGATAAATTACCCCCGGAATTGAGTACGCGTGAAGCATCCTGGTCCATCGAGCCCCATCATGTCACGATTGCCCGCAATCGCCTGACTGTGCAGTTGATTACCTGGATCAGCGGCGAAGAAAAAATCGTCAATGACCTGGAAAAATTGCGGAAAATTATCGATGACCCCAAAATCCAGAATAAAATCAATCAGGCCCTCGATGAAGCAGCCGCACGTCTGGGTGGCGGCAACCAAAATCGAGAACGGGTTCTGGAACTGTTGGAAAGTCTGGCCGATGAGCTGGCCCATATTGAAGCATTGCGTCAGGAATTTGAAAAAATCGTCTCTATGCGTAAAAAGACAGAAGGTCTTCTGGGATGTTATACGAACGAATTGAGCGTATCAGAACAGATCAACCCGGTTATACGTTTGCTGGGTATCGCAATCAAAGAATATAGAAAAGTTTTCGATGAACTGGATGCCAATATCTGTGAAATCGTTTCGGTAATGCGCAATATTGAACGTCATACTGAGTATATCCGCCATACCCGTGATTACCTGTATTGCCGTTTGATGGCCTGGGACGAGATATTCTCTCGCTGGGGAGAAATCCAGGTGCGGCGGCACCGTGATAATGAAAACCTCCTGCGCGATACTTATAGCTTTCTGGCACCACGTTTCATGCCGGAAGATGAATGGATTTTACTATCCAAGCTCCATGAAAACAGATCCGCCAACTCCAAAACAGAAATGCGCTGGTAACCAGTGCATCAAACCAGGACCAGAACAGATAGCCACAATCGGTTTGATCCGGAAAGTACCGGTTCCTGCGGCATGACCTCATAGCCTGAAAATTCCACTTTCCGGATACGTGTGCTTTTAGCACCATTTGGCCTCACAATTAGGGGAATAGAAGGAAAATCTGCGCATCACTATTCTTGTTCTGCACGACTTCTGCAGGGGTTCTGTACATTGGCCCTTTTCTTACCCAAAGCGACCACAGGCCACCATCTGGCAGAATATCAATCACCGGATACGGGCCTTGTGATTTTGTCCTCGTTTTTTTTGAGGGCTTTAGCAAAATAATCTAAAAAAACCGATGATGCCCTCAGTCCCCCCGCCGATTATTGCCCTCATTATTGCTGTTCTGGCCGGTTTATGGGTTTCTTCCGGCCTGATCGGTGATGCCGATGGGACATTGCCTGATCAAAAGACCACAGCCACGGCTCAGCATCCACGGGTACAGGTGAAAACCCAAAAGGCAGAACCCTTTCAACGCTCAATTATCCTTACCGGACGTACACAAGCATCGCGGCAGGTGGAGCTGCGAAGCCAGTTAGAAGCCCGGGTGAATGAGATTCACGCTGAAAAAGGTGCTGTCCTTTCAAAAAATGACCTGGTTGTGTCTTTGGATATTGAGGATCGCTCGGCCCGGGTTGCCCGCTCTCAGGCCCTGCTTAATCAACGCCGGCTGGAATATGATGCGGCTCGCAAGCTGGCCGATAAAGGCCACCGTGCTGAGAATAACCTGGCCGCAGCACAAGCCGATTACGCATTGGCTCAGGCTGAATTGGAACGTCATCAGGCCGACCTCTCTTTTACCACGATTCAAGCCCCCTTTGACGGCATCCTCAACAACCGCCGGGTTGAGGTCGGGGATTATCTCCGCGATGGTGACGTCATTGGGGTCATCATTGATCTTGACCCCGTCTTAGTGGTTGCAGAAGTTCCGGAAAATGAGATTCGTTCTTTGCGGACCGGCATGATCGCTCAGGCTATATTGGCAACCGGGGAAGAATTAAACGGGGTTGTCAGCTATATTTCCAGTATCAGCCATCCCCAGACCCGTACATTCCGCATTGAGATTGAGGCCGCCAATCCTGATCTGAGAATTGCTGAGGGTGTGACCGCTAAAATTAACATTCCATCCGATCATATCGCGGCCCATCATATCTCGCCTTCTATCCTCACCCTTGACGATTCAGGCGTCATCGGCGTCAAAACAGTTGAGGATGATAACAGCGTTCAGTTTCATCCGGTCCGGATCGTTGGTTCAGCCGAAGATGGCATGTGGCTGACCGGTCTTCCTGAGACGTCTCGTCTGATCACGGTGGGCCAGGAATTTATGACCAAAGGTCAGGTTGTCATACCGGTTGAGGAGGACAAAACCCCTGTTGGTACAGGGAGATAAGCATGCCGGGCCTCATTGATGTGGCCATCAACCGGTCACGAACTGTTGCGTTGATCCTGATTTTTTTGTTGATCAGCGGCGCATCAGCCTATCAGACAATCCCCAAAGAAGCCGAGCCGGATATTGATATTCCGACCATTTATGTCTCGGTCCATCATGAGGGTATTTCCCCCACAGATGCTGAGCGTATGCTGGTACGGCCGATGGAAAAAGAATTGGAAACCATCGCCGGGGTTGATGAAATGCGCTCCAGTGCCTATCAGGGCGGAGCGTATGTCATTCTCGAATTCGATGCTGGTTTTGATCCTGAGACCGCTCTGGCCGATGTCAGAGCCAAAGTGGATATTGCTCAAAATGAATTACCCGCCGATGCTGATGAACCACGGGTACGGGAAATCAATCTCAGCCTTTTTCCCATTCTGGTGGTCACGCTATCGGGTCCGGTACCTGAGCGCAGCCTGATCAGGCTGGCCCGCAATCTGAAGGACCGGATTGAAACAATCTCCAGCGTCCTCAAAGCAGAAATTTCCGGTGACCGTGAAGAACAGGTCGAAATTATTATTGATCCTTCTTCTGTGGAAAGTTTCGGCCTTGCCAATTCTCAGGTCATCCGGGCCATTCGTGACAGCAACACCCTGATTGCGGCTGGTTCAATGGATACGGGCCTTGGGCGTTTCACCATTAAAGTCCCCAGCCTTTTTGAAGACCTGGCCGATATTCTCTCCATACCGGTCAGCAGTATCGGGGATGGGGTGGTGACACTGGGTGATGTGGCAACCATCCGTAAAGGGTTCAAAGATGCTCACGGATTTGCCCGGGTCGGCGGCCAGCAAGCCATCGGAATTGAGATTTCCAAACGCACCGGCAGCAATATTATCGAAACAATCGACCAGATACGCTCCGTGGTCAAACAGGAGCAATCAAGCTGGCCGCCAATGATTGATGTTGCCTATACTCAGGATAAATCCCTGAATGTAAAGCGGATGCTCAATGATCTGCAAAACAGCGTCCTCCTGGCTGTTTTGCTGGTGATGATTTTGATTGTCGCGGTTCTGGGTCTTCGCCCGGCATTTCTGGTCGGGGTTGCGATTCCAGGCTCTTTTCTGACCGGCATTTTGATTTTGGGAATGATGGGGCTGACCATCAATATTGTGGTCTTATTCAGCCTGATTTTAGCAGTTGGTATTTTGGTCGATGGGGCCATCGTTGTTACTGAGTATGCTGACCGTAAAATGATGGCAGGAACAGATCGGAGAACCGCTTATCTCGAAGCCTCAAAAAAGATGGGCTGGCCGATTACCGCCTCAACCCTCACCACTCTGGCGGCTTTCCTTCCTTTGTTGTTTTGGCCCGGTACGGTCGGTGAATTTATGCGTTACCTGCCGCTCACTCTGATTGCGACCCTCAGTGCTTCATTGGCAATGGCTTTACTCTTTATTCCGGTTATCGGAACCTGGATCGGCAAACCCGGTCTGAAAACCAAACCCGGCAGCACAACCGCCCGGATTTTGGAAAGCGGTGATCTCAGCCAGTTAAGCGGCATCAATGGCTGGTATGTCAGAATGTTACGCACGGCGTTGAACCGACCGGCCTGGGTTCTGGCCGGGGCTGGCCTGTCTCTGGTCGGGGTTCAGATTCTCTATGCAACCGCCGGGCAAGGCATTCGTTTCTTTCCTGATGTTGAACCAGATCAGGCGGTTATTCAAATCCGGGCTGAGGGGAATTTATCAGCCTATGAAGCCGATACCCTCACAAGCCAGGTTGAAAAACAACTCCTCAAAATGCCCGAAATGCGTACGGTCTATGCCCAGACCAATATCAGCCGCAATCAACAGGAAGAACCCGAAAATGTCATTGGTGTTATCCGGCTGGAATTTGTTGACTGGCGGTATCGCCGCCCGGCCAGCGCCATCCTGGCTGATGTTGCAGAACATGTAAAAGACATTCCTGGAATCATTGTTGATATCCGCAAAGAGAAAGCCGGACCACCAGTCGGGAAGGCCATCCAAATTCAAATTTCTTCACGCCAGGTCGATACAATCAAAACAACCGCGACCCATATTTATGAAAAACTGGCCTCAATGCCGGAGCTGATCAATCTGGAAGATGGTCTGGATTCACCGGGGATTGAATGGCAGGTTGATATTGACCGGGTCCAGGCGGCAAAATTTGGCGTCGATAACCGCCTGGTCGGTGATTCGATTAAGCTGGTAACCCGTGGTCTTAAATTCAATGATTATCGGCCTGAGGATAATGATGATGAAGTGGATATTGTCGCCCGTTTTCCAAAATCTTTCCGTAATCTGGATTCATTGGATCGGATCCGTGTTGAAACAACAGCCGGGTCAGTGCCGATTTCTAATTTTGTGCAACGGGTGGCTCAGCCCAAAGTGAATACGCTGCGCCGTACTGACGGACGGCGTAGTGTGACCATACAAGCCGATGTTATCGAAACTGTGCTCGCCGATAACAAAGTTGACGAAATCAAATCCTGGTTAGCAGATCAACCCTTCCCGCCGGAGGTCACCATAACATTCAAGGGAGAAGATGCGGATCAAAACGAAGCCAAAGCCTTTCTGAGTAAGGCTTTCATGGCCGCATTATTCCTGATCATGATTATTCTGGTCACACAATTTAACAGCTTTTATAACGCTTTTTTGATTCTCTCATCGGTCATCATGTCCACTACCGGGGTCATGATCGGGTTGTTGGTCACCGGGCAGCCTTTCGGCATTGTCATGTGCGGCATCGGTGTTATTGCTCTGGCTGGCATTGTGGTCAATAACAACATCATCCTGATTGATACATTTGACCATCTCAAAACAAAAACCGATGATTTTCTGGATGCCATCATCCGTACAGGTGCTCAGAGAATGCGGCCGGTTTTGCTGACAACCGTCACCAGCACCCTCGGTTTACTGCCCATGGTCACCCAGGTTAATATTGATTTTTGGACACGTGAAGTAACATTCGGTGCGCCCTCGGCTCAATGGTGGACGCAATTAGCCACCGTCATTGTTTTCGGCTTACTGTTTTCGACCATCCTGACTTTGGTGGTCACACCATGTGCGCTCAAATTGCGGGAAAATATCCGGATACAGCAGCACAGCACCAGACCATCGGGAACCTGACCCGATCAGCCATTGATTCCTAACTAAGACCCCTGGTCAGCATCTGATAAAACCACACTCAAACGGTGCTGAGACCAAATCGCCAGAGGAATACTGGTAATATAACAGGCAACAAGCATAATCATGGCCAGCCAAAACTGAGTCACCAACATCACAACAAACAGACTCATTGCCAAAACAATCAATGCAACCACCCTTGGCGGGACCTTAATCCCCTTAAGGGAATATGTCGGAACCCGGGTAACCATCATCACCGCCGCAAACAGTGCAGCACCCCCCGATATGAACGGGAGTTGCGCAATCTCAAGACCAAATTCGATATCAATCATCAAAGGCAACAGAACCACCCCGGCAGCAGCCGGAGATGAAAGACCCATAAAATATATCCGTGGCCAGGCCGGAATATCTTCTTCGGCCCGCGTATTAAAACGCGCCAGGCGCAAGGATGCACAGATCACATAAAACGTCACCAAAGCCCAGGCAAACCCGGTCCGCCCATCCCAGGACCACAGATAAATAACCAGAACCGGTGCAACCCCGAAACTGACAAAATCGCTCAGAGAATCAAGCTCAACCCCGAAACGGCTGTCTCCGGATAACAAACGGGCAACCCGACCATCAAGGTTATCCAGAAACGCCGCCAGCACAATCGCTGCTGCCGCCCAGGAAAAATTATCCATCAAGGCAAAACGGATGCTGCTCAACCCCGCACATAAAGCCAGCAAAGTCACCATATTCGGGAGAATCCGACTCAAAGAACGGACCTTAAGACCACGCCCACGAAGACGGCGCCCACGCCCCATAGATCGGATCGGTTTCATTCAGAACTCTTCGGCCGGGATTTTCTTTTATTGCCTGGTCCCCGCCCCCTGGAAGAAGAAACCCGCCCTTCTTTACCCCTGCCGGTCCGGGTTTTGCTCTCAGACCGGGCTGTATTCCCGGTCCGGGTTTTGCTCTCAGACCGGATTTTATTCCCGGGCCGGGCACCACGTGGTCGATGATGAGGTTCCATGACCGCCAGAACAGTCTCACCAGCAACAGCCCTCTGGCCAGGCTGGACCCGAATCTCAGCATCTGCCGGCACATAAATATCAACCCGGCTGCCGAAACGAATCATACCGAAACGCTCACCGACCCGCACATTTTGCCGGTTATTAAGGTGACACAAGATACGGCGGGCAATCAAACCAGCAATCTGGGCAAAAATCACCGTCCGGCCATTTCTGGCGGTCATACGTACGACCATCCGCTCATTATCCTGGCTCGCCTTATCAAAAGATGCGTTCAAATAAGCCCCTGGCCGGTATAACAATTCCTCAATCTGGCCATCACAGGGAATACGGTTCACATGAACATCAAAGACATTCATAAAGACACTGATCCGGCGCAGAGGTCCGTAGTCATCCGGGACAGGTTGCGGCGGCGGTGATTCCACAAGCGGCAAAATCACCCCATCAGCCGGACTAACAATCAAACCCTCCCCTTTTGGCGATACACGTTCCGGATCCCGGAAAAACGCCGCACACCATAAAGTAACAATGAGGCCGATATAAAAAAATGGCTCAAATAAAAATCCCAGACCGACCGATACGCCAGCAAAAACCATAACAAATGGCCAGCCAGCCGTATGAATCGCCGGAATGGCTCTGGGCATGGAAAAATGATCAGAATCTATGGTCACAAGGGCTCACGATACGGCCAATATTAAACAGGGGGTCAGGGATCATCACAGTGATTGAGGATCACCCCAAAACAGGAATACCCGGAGAGAAACATACATAACCATGATAAAAAAGGAATATGAACTGTCCAGATATAAATGACACCGATGATACAATGAAAAATTGTTTTGTATCAGCACGGTATCATAAGATTGATGATGAAAACTGCTTGCCGGTCCCGGCCCTGAAAAGGGTCAATATGCCTCCTCCCCCGGCACAGTGATCATAAAATGATCATAAATCTATAAAGTGATCATAATACGTGTCTTTACGAGACATGTCTGTATGATTACGTGTCTGTATAATCCCTATCCGTATGATACAGCACATATGATATCGTTTCTTTAGTTTTTACAGTAACCTCGTTTTTTAGTGACCATGTCTTCATCACATAATCAAAAAAAATCTCCTGAAGAATCATCTTTACGCGATGCCGTTGAGATGCTTTCCGGACTGCTGGAAGATGAAAGCATCCCGGCCATTGTCCGGTTAACAGATAATGCAGAAGAACCGCTTGAGGTTAAAACAGGACCACTCCGGTTTTACTTCACCACGATGGGGTTCGTTTTCGCCGCCCGGGCCGACCTTGGAACCACTGGCAGCTATCTGCGTATTAGCGGAGATTTAGGGATGATGCCTTATTCCGCACAATCATCTTTGCTCCGCCGTTGTTTGCTGACTGTGATTCGGCAAGAACAACTGATGCATCATTGCCGCTTATATATTCAGGATAAAAACCACATCATCATGGCCGGAACCATTGATTTTAAGGGAACCCAACACCAATCGATTCTCTCCGCTTTAATGCGTTTGCTGATTGATTGCCGTCCCCATCTCTCTTTATTTCGCGAATATATCGACTTTTTTCCCGACCCATCCAATCCCCCATCCATTCCCGCACAGCCGTGAACGCAATCGGCACAAAAATCACCGCCGGGAGATCATGACCCGGGTTTATTGTCGCGGTGGTACAGAAACATCGGAGGGTGTTGCGAAAATCTGGCCGGGATAAATCAGATCCGGATGATTGATTTTTGAACGATTAGCCTCATAAATAATTGTGAAATGAGTGCCTTTCCCGTACAAATTCCGGGCAATCCGCCACAGGCTGTTTCCTGGCTGAACCACCCAATTCCCCGGATCAATGACGGCTCGCGCAATCTGTTCCTGAGAAGCCCGGTGAAATGGTAATTCAAGATGGCCAATCACCTGACCCTCTGCATCCAGCCGTTCAATCCTGAGCAGATAATCACCAGCCGTCACTTTGCGGTCAGGGGAAAGAGTCCATCGGGAATCCTCACCAGCCACCGCCTCACCCAATCTCTGACCATCCAACTGCAACCGCAGACGGGAACCCGGTATGGCCCGGCCGGATAAAACCAGGGCCCCATCCCCACCGTAATCGACTGTATCCAGGGAGAGATCAACCGCAGCCGATTGCCCCGAAGGAAGCTGGATCAACTGGCTGGGAGCCTCGCCATCCCGGTCAACTTTGACAACCAGAGCCGCTCGGTCAGTTCCCGGCTTTCTTTCCGGAAGAACCATCAAAACAACTTCAGATGATTCGATAAAATCTTTTGACCCTGATTGATAGGCACGCAACGTCAATTCCAGCTGGCCGGGTGGAAATGGACGCTCCGGAATCCAGACCCATTCACCACGTTTGTCGGCTCTCACCATACCAACAACATCTGAACCCCTGTAGATATGCACATCCATACCCGGAGGAGCACGCCCGGCCAAAACAGCAGCCCCGTCCGGGGCAATCCGCACCACATCAAAATGCGGCTGATTGACAGCCGAACCCCGCGAAGATTGAGCAACTGGATTGTCTTTTTTAAGAGAATCAGATGGCCTGGCAGAATCAGGTTGAACAGAATCAGATTGATCAGAACCAGATGGCCGGGTGGATTGATCGGCCACAGGCGGGGAAGGCCTGGTTTCCTGTCCGGCTGTATCAGCAGGAGGCCCGGAATCTGCCAGGCCGCTTTCCAGGTCTTCCTGATCACGGATGAAGGTCATAACACCCAAAGCAATCACAATCAGGAATGAGAAAACCCCAATCCAAATGTTACGCGTCATGCTGTCACCTTTCGCGTTTTTAGCTTAAAAAAAAACCTCAATATGATGTGCATACTCTGTCCATTAACCAGGAACACCCACTGCTGTGAAAGTGCCGATTTTCAAAACACCATCACAGAAAAACATCACAGCAAAGAGTCCTGATCTTAAAAACCGGGCATCATATATCATAATCAGACCGCTTATCTTTCAAGATGCCGTTTTCAAATATGCTGCCTCTGGAAACGCTATT
Source organism: Alphaproteobacteria bacterium (assembly GCA_965199175.1). Classification (GTDB taxonomy): domain Bacteria; phylum Pseudomonadota; class Alphaproteobacteria. The sequence goes on along the minus strand of OZ240684.1, from coordinate 183,072 downwards.
CGTGAAAAACCTTTTTTATCAAAAATACTGTTTACTCAATATGTTTTTCACTTCATGTTTTTTACCTGATGTTTTTCACTGCGCATTTTTTACCTGATGTTTTTTACCTGATGTTTTTTACCGTGCGTTTTTTACCGTGCGTTTTTTACCTCTGTTTAAACTCTGCAAGAATATATTTTATAATCCGGTACTCTACACTAAAAATTTGCTGTTGAAAGTTTCGGGTTAAAAATTGTTGCTATCAGCCTGGTTTTGTATCAGAGGCTTTGGTATCGGATAGCCATGTCGGATGGTTTGACAATTTGTGTCTTTTGCGGCTCCCAAACCGGTCAAGATCCACGCTGGAGTGCCGCAGCAGCTCAGCTGGGCCAGCGCATTGCTGAGGCCGGATACCGCCTGGTTTATGGTGGGGGTAAAACCGGTCTGATGGGTATACTGGCCGATGCGGCTTTAGTCGGGGGATCGCCGGTAACCGGGATCCTGCCGCACTGTCTCAACCAGCCTGAATGGGTTCATGATACCATTGATGAAATGATTCTCACCGATGACATGCATGCACGCAAAAAACAAATGTATGAACGTGCCGATGCGTGCGTTAGTCTTCCCGGAGGTCTTGGTACCCTTGATGAATTGATTGAGATACTCACCTGGAAGTCACTCGGACATCATAATAAACCAGTTATTCTGGCCAATATCGATAATTTTTGGCAGCCTCTGACGGAGCTTCTTGATCATTTCCAACAAGCAGAATTTCTCTATCAACATCCCCGCCAGCTGGTTCATGTCAGCACAAATATTGACTCGATTATCCCCGATATTCAGCATTTTTATACATCCTCCCCCGATATATGAGCATTGGACCCCCAGCACCCATGACCCAGACCCCAACCCGTAAAATCACTGTAAAAAATCCGATTGTCGAAATTGATGGCGATGAGATGACCCGGGTCATCTGGCAATTCATCAAAGAAAAATTGATTCAGCCTTATCTTGACCTGAATCTGATCTATTATGATCTTGGGATCAATAATCGTGATGCCACCGATGACCAGGTCACGGTTGAGGCCGCCCAGGCCATCCGTCAATACGGTGTTGGGGTAAAATGTGCCACCATCACCCCCGATGAAAACCGGGTGCAGGAATTCAATCTCAAAAAAATGTGGCGGTCCCCCAACGGGACCATCCGCAACATTCTCGGCGGTACGGTTTTCCGGGAACCGATTATTTGCCGCAACGTCCCACGTATGGTACCGGGCTGGACTCAACCCATCGTCATTGGCCGCCATGCTTTTGGTGATCAATACAAAGCCTGTGACTTCGTGGTCCCGGGACCTGGCACACTCACCCTGACATATACCCCACAAGATGGTCCGCCCGAAAGCCATGAGGTGTATGAATTTCCCTCCGGCGGTGTCGCCATGGCTATGTATAACCTGGATGATTCTATCCGCGGGTTTGCCCGGGCGTGTTTTCTCTATGCTCTTGACCGGGGCTGGCCATTGTTTCTTTCCACCAAAAATACCATCCTGAAAGCCTATGATGGCCGATTTAAGGATCTGTTTGAAGAAATCTATCAAGCCGAATTTGCTGACCGTTTCAAAAAAGCCGGGATTTTCTATCAGCATCGCCTGATTGATGATATGGTGGCTTCGGCTCTGAAATGGAATGGCGGCTTCATCTGGGCCTGCAAGAATTATGATGGCGATGTCCAGTCAGATTCCCTTGCTCAGGGCTTCGGCTCCTTAGGACTCATGACGTCAGTTCTGCTCACCCCTGATGGGAAGACAGTCGAAGCAGAGGCTGCTCATGGCACCGTCACCCGTCATTTTCATGATCACTGCCAGGGACGTGAGACCTCAACCAACCCGATTGCCTCGATTTTTGCCTGGACCCGGGCTCTTGCTTTCCGGTCCCGATTCGATGCAACCCCGCCGGTTGAACAATTTGCTCAAACCCTTGAAAAAGTCTGTATCTCCACGGTCGAAAGCGGCCGCATGACCAAGGATCTGGCATTGCTCATTGGCCCTGACCAGGACTGGATGACCACCCGGCAATTTCTTGATGCCGTTGACCATGAACTCAAAGCCGCCATTGCCAGCTAAACACTGCGTCCTGTCACCACAATCCCCGCGCCCTGATTGATGGTCATCTTCTGTAACACCACGCATGTGATCAATGACAAAGATATGCGATACTCAGACATGTCAGAGACTGAACAATAAGATATGTCTGAAAAAACCCTTTTAGGGGTCCTCAATTCGGCAACCGGCCAACACTGGATTCATCGCCATGAGGATGAACGGACTGTCCTTGCCTTATGTCAACGCCACACCATTCCTGAACTTTTGGCCCGCGTTCTGGCCGGACGTCATATCGGCCTTGATCAGGCCCCGGATTATCTGACACCACGCTTACGCAACAGCCTGCCTGATCCCTTCGGCTTATGCGATATGGAGAATGCAGCGACCATCATCGCTGATATGATCGGGAAGAAAGCCCCTATTGGTCTTTTGACCGATTACGATGTCGATGGCGCAACATCAGCAAGCCTTATGATTCGCTATCTCGATGCCCTGGGATGCCCGATGGTTTTTCGTGTCCCGGACCGCCAGAAGGAGGGATACGGCCCCAACCCGGCTGCTTTAGCTGATCTGACGCAACGTGGAGCCGCCCTGATTATCACGCTTGATTGCGGGACCACGGCTCATGATGCTCTGGCTGGGGCAACGGTTCCGGTCATTGTGATTGACCACCACAAGGCCGAACCGGCTCTGCCCAAAGCAGCAGCCCTGGTCAATCCCAACCGTCTTGATGAAAACGGGACCCTTGGCCATATGGCCGCTGTTGGGGTTACATTCCTGGTAACCGTGGCACTCAATACCATCTTGCGCCGGCGGGGGTTTTTTACCGAAACGATTCCCGAACCTGACTTGATGGGTTGGCTTGATCTGGTTGCTCTGGGCACGGTCTGTGATGCCGTTCCCCTGACCGGCCTTAACCGGACCTTTGTTGCTCAGGGACTGAAAGTCATGCGGGCCAACCGCAACCCTGGTCTGGCTGCTTTGGCAACCCAATCGGCAATCGAAACCAGCAGCATTGATACCACAGCTCTTGGTTTCAGCCTTGGTCCCCGCATCAATGCCGGGGGGCGTCTTGGCGATTCCAGCCTTGGCCTGCGTCTGCTCACCACCGATGACCCGGCTGAGGCTGGTCATCTGGCTGCTGAACTCGACCATCTCAATACACAGCGCCGCCAGACTCAGGAAGCCGTCCTTACTCAAGCCCGCAGTCAGGCCGCAATGCAAGCCGGTCAACCCGCCCTTATTGTTGCCGGAGCCAACTGGCATCCCGGCATTATCGGCATCGTTGCCGGACGTCTGGCTGAACAGTATCACCGCCCCTGCTTCGTCTTTGCCGGATATGATGATACATCTGATGGCCACCTGCGTGGCTCAGGACGCTCAGCCAACCGATTTGATATTGGCGCAGCCGTGATTGCGGCCCGACAATCTGGTCTTGCTCAATCGGCTGGTGGGCATCGCGAAGCTGCCGGCGCAACGATTGATGCCCGTCATCTTGACGATTTTGCGGATTTTTTAAGAAACAGAGTCGCCAAACATTCCGACACCATCACCCCAACCCTGGCTCTTGATGGGGTCCTGGCACCACAATCGGTGACACCGGATCTGGCCCATACTCTGGAACGGGCTGCACCCTTTGGAATCGGTAATCCACGCCCTGTTTTTGCTCTGAATACGCCCCGGCTGGTTGATGTGCGTCCGGTTGGCAATGGTCATCTGCGATGTATTTTGGCCGGAGAAGGAACCACCCGCCTCAAAGCCATCGCGTTTCGGGTCCTGGACGGTAATCCACTGGGTCCTTTTTTGCTCTCTTGCGCCGGAAAACGCCTCCATGTCGCCGGAACCATCCGCAATAATTTCTGGAATGGCCGCGAGAATGCCGAATTCCATATCAAAGATGCCGCTATAGTATGATCAGACCCATACTGCCAAAATCGATAGCATTCACCCTGATTCTTTTTTTTAAGAACACGTAACCAGGGAACTTGCATGATCACTTTTCTTGTATTATCTGACAGTCAGGATTGAGGACAGAACTCAGAACATCAGCCTTATACTGTATGTTCAATTTTATATTCAGTTTTCAAACTGGGTCTTAAAAAATATACGCAATACGGTTTCGACAGGACAAGATTTTCAGAAAAACACGGCTTGAAATACCTTTCGTTTGATCTGATGTTATTTTGGTGTATGTCTGATCTTCGTGTAGGAAAATGCCAAAATACGATGACCCCATCGTCTAGTCAGGTCCAGGACACCAGATTTTCATTCTGGCAACGCGGGTTCGAATCCCGCTGGGGTCACCATACTTAGCTTGGTTTCGTATTGATCAATATGCGGCCTGGGACGTTTTTGAAATATGAGCCGACCTGCTTTGCTGCTCTTTTGGTCCTGGCAACAACGGCGTATATGACAGATGTCCTTTTGGCTGTGTTGAGGAAAATTTTTATTGTGCTGAAAATAAAAGCCAAATTCGGCTTTCAGGACAGTATTCACTCAACTTTCCTGAACTGTTTTACGCCTGTCCTTTTCCTTTCAACCCCACAACTCAGAGCAGCTTAATCAAGGTGGCAAGAGCAGCCACGGCAAGCATTCCGCCAGGCCGGATTGTTATGGTCTGCTCAGATTCTGAGATATCCCGCAGTCATATACGCCGTTGTTGCCAGTCGCGATGCCTCAATATCGCGCTTTAGCCTGGGTTTAAACTGTTTCATGTCTGGTTTGGTTGCCGCCCGAAATTCCGCGATGTCTTGTTTGCCTGCCAATTTATATTCAAACAGGCGCGATTGTTCTTCATCCAGAACCCTGGCCTGGGGTTCGGGCATTTCAGCTTTGGTCAGACGCTTGACAAAGCTGTGGGAGTCAAAGGCGGGAGATTCGGTAATATTTTGACTATGATTGAATTGACAAAAAAGATCAATCAATGGCCCGGGAGAATCTTCTCCTGCCCTTATTTCACCCTCTTCTTTTCCCTTCTTTTTTTCAACGCTGGCCACTGCGTTGGATGCCATAATCCGGGAGTGATGGCCCGGCATCAGGTCTTGAGAAAATCGTGATCGGTCTGATTTTCATGGATAAAAATAAAATCTCTGCAATACAGGCCATCAATGGTGTTCGATATTGTGCGGCTGGTCTGCCGGTTACCAAGACGTATGAGCTGACCTTTTCGCACATAATGGCAGACATACCCCCGGTCGAACAACGGTGCCATTCTCTGTGTTAACGGGGGTTGGTGTGGGCTTTCCAGCATTTCAATGACAAGTACGGGCCAGTCTCGTTCGATAACACCCCATGCACCCTGCAAAACCGCCTCTTCATGGCCCTCAACGTCAATCTTTATCAGGCCGATCTGAGATAAATTGCACGAATCAAGGCGACGGGTTGTCACTGCAATCTCGGCATACTCTCTCATTCCGGCCAGAGGCTGAAGTGAACTCATATTATCAGAAAATGACTGCTCCCCATACGGAATACCGAGCCGGGCCACTGCGTCCTGGTCAGATAATGCGACCGCATGGGGAAAAACATTGGCCCGATGCCACTTGGTTAACAAGCGAAAGTTTTTCGGATTGGCCTCAAAGGCATGAACCTCAGCAAAATTTGACGCCAGCACCCATGACCATAAGCCCTTGTTGGCCCCGACATCGACAAAAATCTTATCCGGATTGGCAAAATAATCACGCATATAAGACAATTCATGCTGACCCTTGCGCATATTTCTACGGACCAGATTGGCAATATAGAGCCGACCCGGCACCAGATAGTATTTCACCCATTCGTCAAGTCGCCGGAAAGACAATGGATTTTTATCCGGATGCATGACAGCTTTTCCGTCTATGTGCTCAGCCATTTGTGATTGTGATACGACAGTGACTTTGATGCAAAGAGAATCATCACATCAGCCAATCATAATGGGTCCTATCCACAAAAAAAGCAGACTCAAAGTAACTGTCGCATTTACGCATTTTAACTGTCGCGGGCGGCCCGATTTCTGTCCCATTTTGGCCCACCTGTATGCCAGCTTATCCCGTTGATATGCCGGCATTATCCCGCTTCAATCCCCCCTGATCCCGGCCCTATCCCGGCACATCCCCGTTCAATCAAAGTAAGTGCGCATCACACAGGCCATGCTAAACGATTTAGCGCATTGATTTATAATAATATATCTTAGAAAATGGAGGGCGCACGGGGACTCGAACCCCGGACAAGCTGATTAAGAGTCAGCTGCTCTACCAACTGAGCTATGCGCCCATATCTCAAAATTATTCGAGAAAACCGCTTTTAGCACCAGCGACCCGCCATGTCGAGATTCCCCAAATTATCGGTCTTTCCGAAACAAAGATCAGCAAACCCTTTCAGCACAACAAACAACACCATCAATCCTCTGCATCCAGCCAATGGCGATCAATACGTAAATCGCGATGGACAGAAACACACATCGTCAGACCAAAAGATATCATCAAAACAATCATGGTTGTCCCGCCATAAGAGACCAACGGCAAAGGCAACCCAACCACCGGAACCAAACCCATGACCATCGCCATATTAAAAGCGTAATAAAAGAAAAATGTCGTGGTCAGACCAATCGCCAACAAACGACCAAAGACATTGCGCGAACGCAAAGCAATCGCAAAACCACAGGCAGTAATCACCAGATAAATCACCAATAAGGTGAGAGCACCAATAAACCCCCATTCTTCAGCCAGCATGGTGAAAATAAAATCGGTTTGTTTTTCGGGTAAAAAATCAAGATGGGATTGCGTCCCCTGAAGAAATCCCTTGCCAAACAAACCACCGGACCCCAAGGCAATTTTCGACTGCGTAATGTGATAGCCCGCTCCCAAAGGATCAATATCAGGATTGAAAAAAACCAGGACCCTTTGTTTCTGATACTCATGCAAAAAAGACCACGCCAATGGCAAAATCGCCAGGGCTCCGGCTGCAGCAACCCCGAAAACCCAGCCACGCACCCCAGCAATAAAAAACATCACGGCCCCGCCGAATAAAATCAGCAAGGCGGTCCCCAAATCAGGCTGAAGCAGCACCAGAACAACCGGTGCGATAATCATCATAACCGGAATAAAAAGCCTGGACAGTGATGAAATATCTTCGCCCCCCAGGCTATTGAAATAGCGGGCCAAAGCCAAAACCAACGCCACCTTCATCAATTCTGAGGGCTGGAGATTGAATAAACCAAAATCAATCCAGCGCTGTGCCCCCATACCAACATGGCCGAAAATCTCAACCACAATCAGCAAAATCAGCACAAGACCATAAATAATATACGCATAATGCAACCATATCCGTAGATCCATAAGGGCAAAAAAGCCAAGACAAACAAGACCAATGACAAAGCGGATCATTTGTCGTGATGCCCAGGGATCAAGGCTGGCATCAGCAGCCGAATACAACATCAAAAAACCGACACAAGCAGCCAGAGTAATGAAAAAAAGCATCGAGAAGCTAAAATTGGACAGCTTCTCACGCATGCTCATACGAACAGAATCATCCAGCATGAGAATGCGGGCCGTGTGCCCCCTCAAAAGCCGGATGCGCCACCATCCGTTTTTGTGCTTCGGTCAGGATATCGCGGGCAATCGGTGCGGCGACCTTGGCCCCACTCCCGCCATGTTCGACAATCACCGCACAGGCATAACGCGGCTTATCCAATGGTGCATAACCGACAAACAAAGCATGATCACGTTTGATCCAGGGTAAATTTTCATTTTTGATCACACCGTGGCGGCGTTCCCGCTCACTGATACGGCGGACTTGTGATGTTCCGGTTTTCCCACCCATCATATAATCAGAACGGTGAATACGTGACGAAAATGCCGTCCCGGAAGGCTCATTAACAACCGCCGCCATCGCCCGGATCATCACATCCAGCGAAGATTGAGAAACCCCCAGGGACTCAAGATCATCCACCGAAGACCTGGCCCCGTTTGTCCCGGGATCAAAGGCAAGAAAAGGAACCGTCGCCCGCCCCCCATTCACCAGACGAGACGTCATCACCGCCAGCTGTAATGGGGTTGCCAGAATATATCCCTGACCAATCGATGCCAAAAGCGTCTCACCTTTTTGCCAGGGATGACCAATAACCGCTTGTTTCCATTCCGGAGAGGGGACCAAACCAGATTGCTCACTGGGCAGATCGATTCCCAGAGATTCGCCAAAACCAAAGCGGCGGGCCATATCAGCAATCGCCTCAATATCCAGCTTTTGAGACAATTTATAAAAATAAACATCGCAAGATTCCCGCAATGCGCCTTCCATATCAACAGCACCATGACCCTCTTTCCGCCAGCAATGAAACTTTGAATCACCCAGATGCAAAAAACCATCACAAGAAAATCTGAGATCAGGATCAATAATGCCGCTCTCCAAAGCCGCCAAAGCAACAATCATCTTGAAAGTCGAGCCAGGCGCATATTGACCGGAAATAACCTTATTCGTCAGAGGAGCACGGGAATCAGACTCTAAATCCGACCAACTCTGGACATCGAGACCTTTGTTAAAGGCATTGGGATCAAAGCCGGGCGTTGAGACCAAAGCCAATACCTGGCCATCATTCACATCCATCACCACGGCTGCTGCATTCAAGGCACGCACCCGTTCATAGACGAAATTCTGTAGCTGATCGTCAATGGTCAGAAACATATCCTGGCCCGGATGACTTTCATCGCGGTTGAGTTCACGAATAACCCGCCCCAAAGCATTGACCTCTATTTGCCGGGTCCCGGCTTCACCGCGCAATTCCGGATCGTATTGCTTCTCAATACCGCTTTTACCAACCCGGAAACCGGGCAACTCAAAAAGAGGTCCTTCCTCATAATCATCCCGGGAAACCGCCGCCACATACCCGACAACATGGCAATGAGCTTTGCCGGACGGGTAATAGCGGCTCTGGCCAACATCAATCGAAATGCCCGGAAGATCCTGGGCATTGACTTCGATACGTGCCACTTCCTGCCATGTCAGGTTTTCTTTCAAAACAACCGGAACAAAATCGCGCTTACGTCGAATATCGCCCAGAATATGCTGTCGCTCACGATTGCTGAATGATAAAATTTGCCCCAGAAGATCAAGCGTTTTAGCAATGTCCGGGGTCTGTTCGGGGACAAGAATCACCTGATAATTGAAAATATTCTCGGCAATCAAGCTGCCATAGCGGTCCAGAATACGCCCCCGGGATGGCGGAATGAGCCGTAGGCTGACCCGGTTTTTATCCGAGAGAACAGCATACCGATCCGCTTGCAAAATCTGGAGCTGATACATCCGCCCAACCAAACCAGCCGCCAGCAAGAGCTGGCCACCGCCGAGCAGGACAGTACGCCGTGTGAGTAATTTATGGCGGTTATGTTCGCGCCGCATCATCACCTAACCAGGGATATAACGGCGCATCATAGAAAATGTCCAGACCAATGGCGGAAAAGCAAACAATGTAATCAAGAGACGTATAACATATATATCCGGGCTGATAGGGTGCAGATTAAACAAGCTGTAAAAAATCCACAGGGTCAGTCCCAATCCCGAAGCAATGACCGCAAAACCCAACCACATTAACTTAAAACTCTCCCGGAACAGACCAAACCAGCGACTGGCCACCACCCCGGCAACCAGAAGATAGGCCAAAGCATGGAGACCCACAGGCGTACCACTCAAAATGTCCTGAAGTAACCCAAGAACAAATCCGGCCATAACCGGCATCAGACCAGGAGACACCAACCGCCAATAAAAAAATGCGACCAGAGATAACGCCGGCATAACCATCGCACCACCAGAAACCTGAAACGGAAGAGCACTGATCACGCTGAGAAATACCGCAACCGCAAAGGGCACGGTATCACGCACCATAGCATGAACCTGTTGCCAAATATTCATCATGAACTGTGCCGACAATATTTGAGAGTCTTATTCAACCTCCTGCAGAATTCCCGATAAACCATATTCGGCAATCTGAACAAATTCCACGCGGTCAAAATCCACCGATGTTTGAACCTGAATACCCTCTTCGTCAATACCAATCACTGTGCCAACCATCAGACCAGGCGGGAATCCTCCCCCATCTCCCGATGTGATCACTTCCTGACCAACCTCTATCTCATGGCCAGCCGGCATATGAATCAGTTTCGGCCAGACCGTGTTGTCACCGGCCAGAATTGCCCGGGTATCCGAACCAACCACCAGGACAGGAACCCGGGAGTTTAAATCGGTCAAAAGGAGAATACGGGCCGACTGATCACCGGTGATGCCAACACGTCCGACCAAACCACCCGAAACCAGAGCCACCTGACCCTTACGAATGCCGTCACGATGACCCGCATTGGCGACAATGCTCCGGACAAAAGGCCCCCCTGAATGACCGACCACATGCGCGGAAACGTAGCTGACTGCCCCCCGGGACGGAACATTTAAGAGAGACCGCAACCCGGCATTTTCAATCTCATAACGTAATGCCGTCTGACGCCAGCCTTCCAGGCGGGCATTTTCAAGACGTAGCCGGGCATTATCTTCGTGAACATGGATATAAGAACGAATATCAGCAATGACCCCGGTGACGGTCGCCACCGGCTGCGAAAGCCCGTCAAGAACAGGAACCACGGCATCCAGAGCCGCCGCATTGAATTTTTCAGTCAGTACCGGATTGATTTTGGCAAAAACCAAAAGACCAACCGAAGCCAAAACCAGACACAGATAAAAACTGCGGTGATCGAAAAAGCTGCGAACCGGTACAGCCCATAATACCGCCCGAAATCGCCCGCGATACATGGTGAAGCCCTCGTGACATCAAGAACAAATCAGGAATTAACGCTTCCTGATGGCCGAACACACTACAAACCAAGGGGACAATATAGATCAATCAATATGATAAGTCAAAACAGATCAATCAATACTATAAAATAAGCATCCAACATACCACAAAACAATAAAGAATACCCCATAGAGAACCGGGGCTAATACATGCTTATCAGAACTCCCTTGAGAGCCTTCATCTCCTCCAGGCAACGCCCGGTCCCCTGAGCAACACAAGACAAAGGTTCCTCAGCAATCGAAACCGGTAATCCGGTCGCATCCCGTAAAACCGCATCAAGATCGCCCAGTAACGCACCACCACCGGTCAGAACAATCCCTTTATCAACGATATCTGCGGCCAGTTCAGGGGCTGTATGCTCAAGAGCTGTTTTGACCGCCTCAATAATCGCACTAACCGGCTCAGCCAGGGCTTCGGCGACTTGACGTTGACTGAAAATCAACTCTTTGGGGACACCATTCATCAAATCACGCCCCTTGATCTCAATACTTTCCCCTTCCCCTTGTTCAGGGACCGAAGCAGTCCCAATATCCTTTTTGACCCGTTCAGCACTGCTCTCACCAACCAATAAATTATGGTTGCGGCGAATATGAGCAATGAGGGCTTCATCCATCTTATCGCCGCCAACCCGGACCGACCGGGCATAGACAATCCCACCCAGAGACAAGACAGCCACCTCCGTCGTGCCACCACCAATATCAACCACCATCGAACCGGTCGGTTCTGTGACCGGTAACCCGGCACCAATGGCTGCCGCCATCGGTTCTTCAATCAGGTAAACACGCCGTGCGCCCGCCGCTTCAGCCGATTCCTGAATGGCGCGCCGCTCAACTGCTGTCGAACCAGAAGGAACACAGACAATCACCTGAGGACTAATGAAGCTGCGCCGATTATGCACTTTGCGGATAAAATGCTTGATCATATCCTCGGCAACCTCAAAATCAGCAATCACGCCATCACGCAACGGCCGGATAGCCTGAATATTACCCGGAGTGCGCCCCAGCATCATTTTGGCTTCATCACCAACTGCTAAAACTTTCTTGCGCCCTTTGGAATCAACAATCGCCACCACCGAAGGCTCATTGAGAACAATGCCTTTATCCTTGACATAAACCAGAGTATTGGCTGTACCCAGATCAATCGCCATATCAGCGGATAGCAACCCAAGAATCCCCGAAAACATAAAATTCCAACCTTTTTAGAGCGTTCAATTCTTTTGAGAGTATTTTAGTTTTTGTAAGAGCATTCAGTTTAAAGCATCAGGAACAAAAAACCGAAAGATCGCCGACAATACCCTGTCTCCTGAGCTTTGTCTGCACACTCAGACCGATTGTGCATCGGGGCATCATCATATTATGGGCATCCCCCAGCCTTTTGAGCAACTTCATCGGCATCGCATCGTCTCTTGCATGATCCCCGTATCCATCAAACCGCGCTGCGTTGTGCCCCGACCAACACGGCTGCTGGTGCCCCATATTGACGCTTGATGACCAATTTATTCAGAGCATGAACATACGCACGCGCCGAGGCAACCATCGTATCGCTATCAGCCCCCTGGCCAATCACGGAATGATCTTTCTCTTCCAGGCGGACCGTAACCTCAGCTTGCGCATCTGTTCCTTCAGTAACCGCATTGACCTGATAGAGCAACAGCCGGGCATCATGGGGGAAAATCTTGCCAATAGCGTTAAACACCGCATCCACCGGGCCATGACCATCAGCATGCCCCCTCTGAGCAACCCCATCAACCTCCAGCTCAAGCTCAGCCGTCTGCGGACCCTGCGAACCACAAACAACACGCAAAGAAATAAAACGAATATGATCATTCACCCGAACAACCGTATCATCAACCAGAGCAATAATATCTTCTTCAAAGATTTCTTTTTTGCGGTCAGCCAAATCTTTGAAACGAATAAAAGCACCGTTCAAAGCCGCATCATCCAGGCTATACCCCAAAGACTCCAGCTTACTGCTAAAAGCATGGCGCCCCGAATGCTTGCCCAGGACAATATGAGACGTGCTTAAACCAATCGATTCAGGAGTCATGATTTCATAAGTCCCCGCATTTTTTAACATACCATCCTGATGAATACCGGATTCATGGGCAAAAGCATTCTTACCAACAATCGCCTTATTGGGTTGCACCGCAAAACCTGTAATCGTCGAGACCATATGCGATAAGCGACTGATTTTACACGTATTGATGCCGGTTTCATAGGGCATCAGATCATGACGGGTCCGCAAGGCCATAACCACCTCTTCCAAAGCCGCATTGCCGGCTCGTTCACCAATTCCGTTCATTGTGCATTCAATCTGTCGTGCCCCCGCATCAACAGCCGCCAGTGAATTGGCCACAGCCAGACCCAGATCATTGTGGCAATGCACCGAGATCACGGCCTGATCAATATTCGGCACCCGGTTACGCAACATCGCAATCAATCGGGAAAATTCGGCGGGCATGGCATAGCCAACCGTATCAGGGATATTAATCGTCCGGGCACCGCTGGCAATGGCCGCTTCGACACATCGGCATAAAAAATCATGTTCGCTGCGTGATCCATCCTCCGGCGACCATTCCACATCATCGGTAAAATTCCGCGCCAATGTGACGCTCTCAATAATAGCCTCATACACCTGATCCGGTTTCATGCGCAATTTATGGCGCATATGCAACGGGCTTGTAGAGATAAAGGTATGCAGACGTTTGCGACGGGCCGGAGCCAACGCCTCAGCAGCCTGTTCAATATCCTGAGCACTCGCACGGGCCAATCCGCAAATAATCGGTTCACAAACCGCCTCACAAATCCGTTGCACAGCATCGAAGTCACCCTTTGAAGCAATGGGAAACCCGGCCTCAATAACATCAACCCCCATATCTTCAAGTGCCAGTGCAATCCGCAATTTCTCATCAAGATTCATCGATGCGCCCGGCGATTGTTCCCCATCCCGCAAGGTGGTATCGAAAATCACGATACGGCCGGTGTTGTTTTTTTTCGGACCCCGGGAACTGCTGCGTTTTTGTGGCGGCTTTTGTGGCGACTGGATCATGGTGTCATTCTCTTAAGACATATCATTCTCTGGGGACGCACATATTCTCAAGGAGACATATTTTCAACAACATGTATTCTCAACAACTTCTCAACAACCGGATACGTTCTCAATAATGGGATGACTCAATAATGGGATGATTCTCAAAGCTCCTGCCTTAAAATTTTTGGGAAAAACCCCTTGTACCCCCCTTAAAACACCTGGAAAACCAACTCAAAGCATCCACCCCCAGATCCATCTTTTTGACGATACCCCATCATAGCCCCAACCAAATTGTAAGCAGGTTAAAACCATCCGGGACAAAGCTCAAGCGACCCTCTTTGTGCCCCCTGTTTGTCTCACAAAACAGCCTGGTGCATCCTCCAGACAAGCCAGCGTTTCAGAACCTGCCCCCATCAGACATCCATCAGGACACCCTTTCTTTCGATGGTCCCAGGTGAGGTCAGTTGCGGCTTTTGTCAACCAGTCGATGGGCCGATATCCACGGCATCATTGAGCGCAAACGTTCGCCGACATCCTCAATCGGATGTTCAGCAGCCCGACGGCGCATGGTCTTAAAACCGGTTTGCAGAGCCTTATTTTCCAAAACCCATTCGCGGGTAAATGCACCGCTTTGAATCTCTTCAAGCACCTGTTTCATTTCCTGCTTAACCGCATCCGAAACAATTCGCTGGCCACGGGTATAATCCCCATATTCAGCCGTATTGGAAATTGAGTAACGCATATTGGCAATGCCGCCCTCATAAATCAGATCAACAATCAGCTTAACCTCATGCAAACACTCAAAATAAGCCATTTCCGGAGCATAGCCAGCCTCAACCAGGGTCTCAAAACCAGCCTTGATTAAAGCCGATAATCCACCGCAAAGGACCGCTTGTTCGCCAAATAAATCTGTTTCACATTCCTCGCGGAAAGTGGTCTCAATAATACCGGCCCGGCCTCCCCCAATCGCCGCCGCATAAGAAAGACCAATTTCCTGGGCTTTGCCCGAGACATTGCGTTCAACCGCCAATAAACAGGGAACCCCTCCCCCGGCTTCGTATTGGGCCCGCACCGTATGACCTGGCCCTTTGGGAGCCACCATGAAAACATCCAGATCATCACGCGGTTCAATCAGCTGAAAATGAATCGCCAACCCATGCGCAAAGGCAATAGCTGCACCTTTTTTAAGATGGCTGGCAATCTCATCCCGGTAGAGATCTGCCTGACATTCATCAGGGGCCAAAACCATCACCACATCAGCCCAGGCCGCTGCTTGCGCGGGTGTCATAACCTTCAACCCGGCCTTGCGGGCCTTGGCCGCCGACGCTGAGCCTTCGCGCAAAGCAACACAAACATGTTTAACGCCGCTGTCACGCAAGTTATTGGCATGGGCATGCCCCTGGCTGCCATAGCCAATAATGGCAACTTTCTTCTTTTTAATCAGGCCGATATCGGCATCCCGGTCATAATAGACACGCATCATACAATCATTCCCCGTTATATAAATGAATCAATCTGGTTATCGGATCTGTTCTGGTTATTGGGTTTGTTTATCAGATCTGTTCTGGTTATCGGATCTGTTCTGGTTATCAGATTTGTTTGATCGGTCAACAAGCCTGATTGATTGCCCGTTGATTGTCAGACCAACATCAATACCAGATCCTAAACACCAAAAGGCGGTTCTACAGTGGCTCAGGCCCCCGCACAATGGCAACAACACCCGTACGGCAGGCATCAACCAAACCCAAAGGACGCATCAATTCAATAAAAGCATCAATTTTCCCCGGGCTGCCAGTCATTTCAAACACAAAAGACCGGGTTGTACTATCCACTGCCCGGGCCCGGAAGATATCAGCAATTCTCAGTGCTTCGACTCGTTTTTCCCCTTTCCCCTTCAGCTTAACAAGGGCCAGTTCCCGGCGTATATTGGTACGCTCATCGGTGAGGTCAGCAACCCGATGCACCGGCACCAGACGGTTAAGCTGGGCTTTGATCTGATCAATAATCATCTCGGTTCCGGAAGTTACAATCGTGATCCGGGACAACACGTCTTTGGTGTTGACTTCCGAAACAGTCAGACATTCTATGTTATAGCCCCGCCCGGAAAATAAACCAATTACCCGGGCCAGAACACCCGGCTCATTATCCACCAAAACCGCGATAATATGCTGGCTCACCGCTTCTTTGCGGGCCGGGGGGGCCACTGCCTGACGCTTAGACAAGCACCATCCCCTCTTCGCTCACCGGTTTTTCAGCCTCATCCTCAGGACCCAATAACATCTCATTATGGGCAGAACCCGATGGAATCATCGGAAAACAATTTTCCATCTTATCCACCGCAATATCCGCGATAACCGGACGATTAACCGCAATCATTTCACCAATGACATCATCCAGCTGATCCGGTTTGGTGGCCCGCAGACCAACCGCTCCAAATGCCTCGGCGAGTTTCACAAAATCCGGCAACGCATCCATATAAGACTCCGAAAGACGATTCCCATGCAGCAATTCCTGCCATTGCCGCACCATCCCCATATATTCATTATTGAGGATAAAGACTTTAACCGGCAAGCGATATTGGATAATGGTCGAAAGTTCCTGAATATTCATCAGAATGGATGCTTCTCCGGCCACATCGATGACCAATCCCTCAGGATGAGCAATCTGCACCCCCATGGCTGCCGGTAACCCATAGCCCATCGTCCCCAGACCGCCTGACGTCATCCAGTGATTCGGATGCTCAAAAGATAAATACTGCGCCGCCCACATCTGATGCTGCCCGACTTCGCTGGTAAAGAAAGGATGCCGGTCCCGGGTCAGGGCATCAAGACGTTGTAAGGCATATTGCGGCTTGATGGTCAGGGCATCATTTTTATAAGCAAAGCAATCCCTGGCCCGCCATGTCTCAATCTGTTTCCACCACTTCTTCAGCCCCGCCTGTCTGGGCCGGTGACCTTCTTGCCTCCATATCCTGAGCATCGCAGCCAAAACCGCCGCCGCATCCCCCTGAACCGGGAGGTCAACCTGAACACTCTTATTAAAGGAAGATGGATCAATATCGATATGAATTTTCTGACTATCCGGTGAAAATTGCGCCAGATTACCGGTCACCCGATCATCGAAACGCGCCCCGATATTGATCATCAGATCACAGCCATGCATGGCCAAATTAGCCTCATAGGAGCCATGCATGCCCAACATTCCCAACGCCAGCGGATCTGAAACCGGAAACGCTCCCAGAGCCATCAAAGTCTGGCAACAGGGAAAACCGGTCTCACGCACCAATTCAACCAATAAGCGGGATGCACGTGGCCCGGAATTGATGACCCCACCCCCGACATAAAAAATCGGCCTCTGGGCATCAGCCATCATCTGCACCGCCCGGGCAATCGCCCCCTGAGACGGGCGGGTGCGCGGACGATAGCTTTTATGAGATGCCTGAGAACGGGGAATATAAGGGCCGCTGGCAAATTGAACATCCTTGGGAATATCAACTAATACCGGCCCCGGCCGACCATTCCGGGCAACATGAAAAGCCTCATGAATGATCCGCGCTAAATCCCCGACATCTTTGACCAGATAATTATGCTTGGTACAAGGACGGGTAATCCCCACCGTGTCGGCTTCCTGAAACGCATCATTGCCAATCATATGGGTCGGCACCTGACCGGTCAGGCAAACCAGGGGAACGCTATCCATCATCGCATCGGTTAAGCCAGTGACTGTATTGGTTGCCCCGGGACCCGAAGTGACAAGAACACATCCCACCTTGCCGCTTGAACGGGCATATCCTTCCGCCGCATGCACCGCGCCTTGCTCATGACGCACCAAAATATGCCGGACCGCCGATTGCTGAAACATCTCATCATAAATCGGCAAAACGGCCCCGCCCGGATATCCGAAAACCACGTCAACCCCCTGCTCCCGCAAGGCTTCCAGGACAATTTTGCCGCCGGTCATGGTCTTCGGGCGGACAGTGGTTTTCCTGGTGATGCTTTGTTGTCGGCTCATTTCCTGGCGTGTCTTTCCCTGTATCTTATCTTTGTCTTATCTTTGCCTGTATCTTCATCTCTTTTTTTGAATGATGATCTTTTTTGAATGATGAGTGTGCATCATAGCAGGCACAACGCATCGGATCACAACGTGTTACGTAACGTATTACATAATATATTACATAGAATGTACCATATCATACGTGCCGATATGTTACGTCCCGGCACATCCCATATCCTGATATATCCGGGATGCCCCGATACTGTGGTCCTGCCCCCGAACCATAACAATGCCAACTGGTTAAAAGAACTTAACAGCAAAAAAAGCAAAGATCATGCCGCCTCCGGCAGCAACATCACAAAAGTCGCTTTAAACAAACCCAGGCTGAGGGGTCAACAGCTTTTTTGTAATCAATGAACAAATTTCGGCCTTTTCTTTTTCAGAATATTTCTTTTTCAACTCTCTTATCGTTACATGAAGACCAAAAGACTGATTGCGGAACCATGTCTTCTGGCGTTTGGCATAGCGCCGGGTTGCTGTGATGGCCTCCTCAAGGGCTGTCTCCAGGCCGCATTCTTGGCGGATATGGCAGGCCAGCTGCCGTAAACCAAGGGCTTTCATAATCGGCAGAGAAGACGAAAGATCACGGTCTAAAAACTGTTTGACTTCGGTCAGGACCCCACGCTCAAGCATAGACGAAAAACGCTCCGCAATCGCCGCATCCAGAGACTCTTTTTCCGGGGCCAGGATGATCGCCAAAGCCGGGGGAGCATCCGGCAACTCTGTTTGACATTGCCACTGAGAAAGCGGAATTCCGGTTGCTTCAACCACTTCCCAGGCCCGGGTCACTCTTTGGGTATCATGGACATGCAGCCGGGCGGCTGATTGCCGGTCACGTTCAGCCAGCCGGCGGTGAAATTCTTCCGGCCCCAGATGATCCCGTAATGCAATGGCCTGGCTCCGGATTGCTTGTGGAATCGCAGGGATGGTCGCCAGGCCACCAAAAAATCCCCGCAGATATAAACCAGAGCCACCAGTCAGAACCGGCACACCCCCCCCGGCCCAGACCGCTTCAACTTCACGGCGGGCCAGTTCCCGCCAACGCCCGGCTGAACAGGGCTGAGAGGCATCAAGAATCCCATAAAGCCGATGGGCAATCCGGGCCTTTTCAGCCGGGGATGGCTGGTCAGTTAAGATGGGTAAATCAGCATACAGCTGCATGCTGTCGGCATTGATGACCACACCGCCGACTGCTGTGGCAATATCTCTGGCTAAAAGCGATTTACCGCTCGCCGTTGGCCCGGCAATCACCAAAAGAGGACCGGTCACCCTGTTCATCCCTTATGCCTGGAAAAACCCCGTGTCCGGGAATCCCCCGTGTCCGGAAACGTCACGTCTGGAAAACCTCATGCCCGGAAACGTCACATCCGGAACAATCAGCCGCTCAGCTGCTGTTTTACCCGAAACGACGGCTTTCTCACGCGCTGTTGACCTTTTTACTGGCGTGCCAACAAGTTTACTGGCGTGCCAACAAAGCGATACGCATTCTAGCCTGAGCGTAATTTCATGGGAATAAAACGCAAATCACCATCGCGCTCAACCAGAAACAACACCGATTTTTTGTCTTTTTTGGCGGCTTCTTTCAGCTTTTCACTAACCTGGTCAGGGGTATCGACCTCTTCTTGCCCCACCTCAACAATCACGTCCCCCTGGCGCAACCCGCGCTCAGCAGCCTGGCCATCCTTATCAACATCGGTGATGACCACACCACGATCAATATTGGTGAGATCAAATTGGCGGCGCAGATTGGGCGTCAAAGAGGATAGCTTCAGCCCCATAGCGTCAAATTGAGTGGTCTTTTGAATTCCACTCTCCCCGCCTTGTGGGCGTGCTGCCTGTTCAAATGATTCAAGTTCACCGATTGTAACGGTCAGCATTTTCTCGCGTTCATCCCGCCATACCTTGATACGCACAGGCTGGTTGATATCGGTTTCAGCAACAATACGCTGGAGCTTACGCACACCGGGGACCGGCTTACCGTCAAACTCAATGATCACATCGCCCGGTTTTATTCCGGCTTGAGCCGCCGGTTCACCGGGATTAACCTTGGCCACCAGGGCACCTGTTCCTTCTTTCATTCCCAGGCTATCGGCGATTTCATCGGTGACCTGCTGAATCCGGACACCCAGCCAGCCGCGGCGGGTTTGCCCAAATTCGCGCAGTTGAGCCAATACCGGCTTAGCCAGATTGGACGGAATGGAAAAACCGATTCCGACACTGCCGCCAGTGGGTGAAAAAATTGCCGTATTGACCCCAACCACTTCGCCTTTCAGATTGAAAAGGGGTCCCCCGGAATTTCCCCGGTTAATCGAGGCATCGGTCTGGATGTAATCATCATACGGACCGGAATTGATATCCCGGGCCCGCGCCGAAATGATCCCGGCAGTGACCGTACCGCCAAGACCAAAGGGATTGCCAATGGCAACAACCCAGTCGCCGACCCGGGCCTCATCAGAATCAGCAAAGGAAACCGCAACAAGCGGAGAGTCACTTTCCACCTTGAGAAGTGCCAAATCCGTCTTATCATCACGACCAATGACTTCGGCCTCAAGCCGCTTCCCGTCATGCAGAATCACCCGTACCTCAGTTGCCTCAGCAATAACGTGATGGTTGGTGACAATATAGCCACTGGAATCAATGATGAATCCAGAACCCAGCGAGTGATTGTTGCGATGAGGGTTGGGGCGACCACGTTCCATGAAATCCCGGAAAAAATCCTCAAAAGGCGAGCCTGGCGGCAATTTGGGAATCGGAAAATTGGGATCCATATCGCTTTTTTTGACTTCCTGAGTGGTCGAGACATTCACCACCGCCGGCAACAATTTTTCCGCAAGATCCGCAAAACTATCCGGTGCTGAGCGGGCCGCGCCGCCAGAACTCCACAACAGAGAAAGACCCAGAATAACCACCGCCGTAACCGGAGCAGACCGGGGAAACCAAACCATAGCCCAGCCGGTAAACCAGGATATCTGCGGCGTGTTGCTCTTCAGCCTGGTATTCTTCAGCATCTTTCGAAGAGTCAACAAAACAACCCCCGGACGTATATTCATGACATGCGGCAAAAACATCTCAATCCACCCTCCAATATTGGGAAATCATGCTATCAATCAGGATATGAAACACCAATATGGTATAAATATGATCATCCCCTCAATCCTTCAATAGCCCGGAAAACCTCTCCTATCAGGAGGCACCCTCTCCCGGCTGAATCACAGTCAACCCGGATTCCTTCCCGGGCAATCCTGATACCTGCTCAAAATGAAGCCTGCTCAAAAAAAAAAGACAGCATCATGTCAATGTAGCGACAATGCTAACGTCATAATAATACTGTCACAATAATGCTAACGTCACGATATTCCCGGATAACCGTAACATCACGGGAAAAGGTCTCTACCATCCGCGAATGACCCAGACTGACACAACCCCCAAAACAACCGCCCCCAAGCCACTGAGCCTGAGAAAATGATCCGGCATTTTAGAAGCATAGGCCGCCATACGTTTAACCGCCAACGGGAACAGAGCATACGCACTGCCTTCAATGACCAGAACCAGTGCTAAAGCGGTTAAAAAATCATCCATATCTGAACAACAGAACCCTGTTACCGCATTGTATTTATGACCGCATTTTATAACCGTCATCCGGCATCCGGCAATACAGCAACCACCAGCCCTGTCCGGGGAATGGGTCTGCTATGGCCGGGAGCGATCCGTGTCATTAAAATAGTCGAAAAAATCACTATCCGGGCTGAGAACCAATGTATCACCGGAGGTGAGAGATTTTTGATACGCCTGCATTGAGCGGTAAAATTTAAAAAATTCCGGATCACGGCCAAAAGCATCAGCATAAATATCATTGGCTTTTCCATCACCCTGACCGCGTAAAATTTCACTCTGCTTATCAGCCTGAGCCAGAATGACTGTGCGTTCACGATCAGCCTCAGAGCGAATTTTTTGGGCAATTTCCTCACCTTTAGCCCGCAGATCTTTGGCTTCGCGTTCACGCTCGCTCTTCATACGCTCATAAATCGCCTGGCTATTCTGGGTCGGCAGATCGGCCCGACGAATACGCACATCCAGAACCTCAAGACCGATAGGGTTGAGCTTGGTATTCACCCGCTCACGAATACGGGCCATGATTTCCTCACGCTCATCACTCAGCAGGGAACTCAAAGGCACCAGCCCGACAACGCTGCGCAAGTCAGCATCAAGAATCGGTCCCAATAAACGCAAAATCTGGGGTTCGGTTGAAGCACGCTTATAAACCTCCAACGGGTTGACAATGCGATAACGGGCAAAGGCATCAACCAACAGCCGCTTTTTATCAAGGGCAATCACTTCCTGAACCGGGTGATCATAATCCAGAATGCGTTTATCATATCCGACCACATTCTGGATAAAAGGCATCTTCACATGCAGCCCCGGATCCTGGATAACCCGCTTGGGTTCGCCGAATTGCAGGACAATCACCTGGCGAATCTGGCTCACCGTGAACAAGCTCCCGTAAGCGACAACCGCCAGGAGCAACAGAAAAATCCCACCAAAAATTTTGCCTTGATTCAGCATGACTATTGCTCCTGCTCTGGCGTTTTCGCCGATCTCTTACGGATTTCCGGTAACGGAAGATAGGTCACAACCCCGTCACCACCCTGATCCGAATCATCAATAATGACCTTATCGATCCGGGAGAAAACCTCTTCCATGGTTTCCAGATAAATCCGCCGCTTAATCACATCCTTATCGGTTTTATAGGCATTATAGATCGATAAAAATCGTTGAGCACCCCCCTCAGCAATAGCAATCACCTTATCTTTATAGGCTTTTCCGGCCTGGATGATTTTTTCGGCATTCCCGCGGGCACGTGGCAGGATATCATTCCGGTAGGCTTCGGCCTGGTTGCGCAATCTTTCCTGATCGGTCTTGGCTCGCTGAACATCTCGAAAAGCCTCAATCACTTGTTCAGGCGGATCTGTTCGATTCAACCGCACCTGCTGGATGCTGATACCAGATTGATACCCGTCCAGAATATTCTGGATCAGCGTTTTGGCCTGTTCGGTAATGGCGGTCTTGCCCTCAGAAAGAATAGGATTGATCGGGGTCCGGCCAATCACATCACGCATGGCGCTTTCTGAGACACTTTTGACCGTCTGCTGAGGGTTGCGGACATTAAACAAATATTCCCCCGCATCTTTAATCACCCAGAAAACGGTAAAGCTGATATCGACAATATTCTCATCCCCGGTCAGCATCAATGCCTCTTCGGGGATATTGCGTGAGGTTTCAGCCCCTCTGATTTTGCCGGCTGAGCGAAACCCAATCTCCACCCTGTTTACTGTGGTGACATCGGGTGTAAAAACAGACTCAATGGGTCGCGGGAGATGGTAATGAAGGCCAGGCTGGGTTGTTTTCACCCAGGCCCCAAAACGCAAAACCACCCCTTGTTCAGTGGTATTAACCCGGTAAAACCCGCTCAGACCCCATAAACTCAGGGCAATAATCAACAGCAACCATATCACTTTTCCCTGACCATCGCCGGAAAACAAAGAGCGAAATTTCTCCTTGCTGTCACGTATCATATCATCAATATCAGGCGGTTGACCGCCACCATTGGAGCCACCACCCCCACCCCAGGGGCCAGGAGCATTTTGAGGGCCATTTCCGCGATTAGACCAAGGCATTTCCGGTTCTCTCCACTAAAAATACACATTCCACAATGACAGTTGCACAATGACAGTTGTGCATGATTACATGTGCGCAAACAAGATCCGCTATAAGGGTAAAACAACAAACCCAACCGATAAAACCACCGCCTGTAAAAACAGTGCCTATAAAAACACCGCCTGTAAAAACACTGGGCATCAGTACGGTTGATTGTTCTGAGCAACCCTCACTTTAGATGATCTCTTTACAAGAGATTATTTCTTTACAACAGATGATCTCTTTACAAGAGGTTATTTCTTCACGAAGGTCATCCCCTTACAAGGATCATCAATATCTTGAATCGATCATCACGGATGATCCATCAATGATGAAAGAGACCAGAAAATTGATACAGGGACCAGAAAATTCCAAACCACGCCAAAAGCATCGCTTTTCATCTTACGCATCCTGTTTTATATGACAAAAGATTCGCGGCTGCAATAATCCAAAAACTTAAGAAATAATCCAAAAAATTTTAACAGAAAAATTTTAACAGCTTCGTCAGCAAAGCCCCCTCTTCGAAGACAACGGATACCAAAAAGTATGACTTCTTCCTGCCCTGATCAATCGGCTGTCCTTGATGCCTTACGCCAGATACGTGATCTGGATCGTGATGATGATATCGTCAGCCTTAAAATGGTCTCCGGGATTATTATCCGTGATGGCAATGTCGGCTTTACTCTGGAGATTGATCCCCAACATAGCCAGCGTTTTGAGGCCATCCGCAAAGCCGCCGAAGAAGCGGTTGCCCAGATAGAAGGAGTGTTGTCGGTCACCGCCGTCATGACGGCTGAACGCCCGCCACAATCCGGCCCGGCTGCGCCATCACCGGGAGGTGGGCAGAGCAAAGGAGGCGGGCAGAGCAAAATGGTCCTGGAAGGGGTTGGGACCATCCTTGCGGTGGCTTCGGGTAAAGGCGGGGTCGGTAAATCAACCACATCGGTTAATCTGGCGGCGGCTTTCTCAATGATGGGATTGCAAACCGGCCTGATGGATGGCGATATTTATGGCCCTTCGATTCCCCGTATGCTCGGTCTTCGTGGTCAGCCAGAAACGGCTTCGGGAGGAAAAAAACTGATGCCGATGCAGGCGCATGGCCTGGCCTGTATGTCGATGGGGATGCTGGTGGCCGAAGATACACCGATGATCTGGCGCGGCCCGATGGTGATGGGAGCCATCGAGCAAATGCTGCGTGATGTTGATTGGGGTCGCCTTGATGTTCTGGTGATTGACCTGCCGCCGGGGACCGGGGATGCTCAGCTTACTTTGTCTCAGCGGGTTCCGCTGACCGGGGCGGTCATTGTCTCAACCCCACAGGATATTGCTCTGATTGACGCCCGTAAGGGGCTGAATATGTTCCGTAAAGTTGCGGTTCCGGTGGTCGGTCTGATTGAGAATATGAGTTATTTTGCCTGTCCCCATTGCGGGGAACGCAGCGAGATTTTCGGTCATGGCGGGGTGCGGGCTGAGGCCGCCCGTATCGGGGCTGACTTTTTGGGTGAAATCCCTCTGGATATCAGTATCCGCGATACCTCAGATGGCGGGCAGCCGATCCTGATTGCTGAACCCGATGGTGAGCATGCCAGTCGCTATCTTGATATCAGTAAAAAAATCTGGGAAAAACTGACCCTGCTCAGCACAACCGCCACCACACCACGCATCATTGTCAATGAGACCAGTGTCAATAATCCCGGTGTGAATAATCCCGGCTGATCGTCTGCATCGGGGCCGATTGACTCAAAAAAACCAGCAAAACCCCGGGGGGGGAAATTGGCGAAGGGCTTGTCACCGGCATTGGGGTTGGTTGACTTAAAAAAATCACCGTGAAAAATCCCCGCAACCAATCGCATTGAGATCCCGCTGGCGGGTTGGCGGATCACTTTCCAGCCAGGGCAGGGATACAAAAGCGGTGATTCGCTCCTTAAGAGCCTGATAGGCATCACGAAATGCCTGTTCAATCTCTGGTGCGGTTCCGGTCACCGCAGCGGGATCCGGAATTCCCCAATGGGCGGTCATGGGATGGCCGGGCCAGACCGGGCAGTGTTCAGCCGCCCCGTCACAGACCGTGATGATGATATCCATGGAGGGGGTGGCTGGATCCTGAAATTCCTGCCAGCTTTTGGAGCGTAGATCACCGGTTGCAAAACCCAACTCCGTGAGCAGCCGGATTGCCTGGGGATGGACCTGTCCCTGAGGATGGGACCCGGCTGAACAGGCCCTGAAACGACCCCGGCCAAGCATATTCAGCAATGCCTCAGCCAGAATGGAACGGGCAGAGTTGCCGGTGCATAAAAACAACACATGAATGGGCGGATGGATTGAATCAGTCATCATCTGTCCATCGGCCCAACCATCCTCTGGCTATTGGAATTGGGCCTCATGCAAAATCCAATATACCTCACTATCACGCAAGGGGGAGTCCTCCGGGACCACTTCCCAGGGCTGTGTACCATCCTTGGTCCGGGCCTTGGGGTTGGCACCTGCTTTCAGTAAGGCCGTCACCGCCGCCGGGTTTTTAGTATACGCAGCCGCAGCATGCAGAGGAGCCCATCCATCTTTATCCCTGGCATCAAGATTGGCCCCGGCCTTGAGTAAGGTGGTGATTACTGCCGGGTTTTCATTGAATAAAGCCGCATAATGCAGGGGCGTGCTGCCATTCTCACTGCGGGCCTTCAGATCCGCCCCGGCCTTCAGTAAAGTTATGACCATCTCAGGGTTTTTATTGAATCCAGCCGCATAATGCAGGGGCGTACCGCCAATCTCATTGCGGGCCTTAATATCCGCCCCGGCCTTGAGTAAAGCGGTGATTACTGCCGGGTTTTTATTCCCTTCAGCCGCAGAATGCAGGGGCGTGCTGTCATGCTCAGACCGGGCCGTGGGATCCGCCCCGGCATCCAGCAAAGCCACCATCACCGCCGGGTTTTGATTATACTCAGCCGCAAGATGCAGGGGGGTCAATCCATCTTTATCCAGGGCATTCAGATCAATCCCGGCTTTCACTAAACTGGTGATGATCTCCGGGTTCTGATTGTATCGGACCGCCTCATGCAGGGGAGTCACCTTATTGTTATCCAGAGCCATAGGGTCGGCCCCGGCTTTTAACAAAGCTGCGATCACTGATGGGTTCTGGCTGTATCCGGCCGCAGAATGCAGGGGAGTCAATCCATATTTATTCCGGGCCTCAAGATCCGCCCCGGATGTGAGTAAAGAGGTGACCACCTCGAGGTTTTGAATATGTGCAACCGCAGAATGCAGGGGGGTATTGCCAACCTCACTCCGGGTCTTTATATCTGCCCCGGCCTTCAGCAAAACCTCCGTTATCGCCGGGTTGTTATTTCCTGTCGCCGCAGCATGCAGAGGAGTCAATCCGTCATGATCCCGGGCCTCAAGATTGGCTCCGGCTTCCAACAATGTGGTGATCATCTCCGGGTTTTGACTCAATCCGGCCGCAAAATGCAGGGGATTCAACCCATTGTTATCCCGGGCCTCAAGATTGGCTCCGGCTGCCAGCAATCTGGTGGTGATCTCCGGGTTTTGATTATTGATAACCGCATAATGCAGGGGTGTGCCGCCAATCTCACTGCGGGACGCCAGATCCGCCCCGGCTGCCAGTAAGGCCTCTGTCACCGCCGGGTTGTTGTTTCTCGCCGCTGCAAAATGCAGGGGGATCAGCTGATTGTTATCCCTGGCCTTAAGATCTGCCCCAGACGCAAGCAAAGAGGTAATCACCTCAGAGTTTTGATTATATGCAGCCGCAGAATGCAGGGGAGTCAACCCATATTTATTCCGGGCCTCAAGATCCGCCCCGGCCTCAAGACAGGCCGCAACATCCTGAGGACTGGCCTGTTCAAAAAAATCAGACGTATTCCAATCAGAGCAGGAAAGCAGAGCCGCCTCACCCCCGTCCTTACCCTCAATCCCGAAATCTGTCTTACGGCCCCCGGGATCAATCATCGCCGCCCGTAAAACGTCGATAATTTCAGGATTTTCATTGGCCGCCGCCGCATCCAGGGGAGTCAATCCATCCTCCCCTTCAGCCTCAAGATCTGCCCCAGCCTCCAGCAAGATCGTAATCGCCGCCGGATTTTTGTTCCCTACAGCCGCATGATGCAAAGGAGTCCATCCACCTCTGGTCCGGGCTTTGATATCCGCCCCGGCTGCCAGCAGAGTCATCATAATCTCAAAACTGTCATTATCCGCCGCATGATGCAAAGGAGTCCACCCCTCTTCGTCCCGGGCTTTCAGGTCAGCCCCGGCCTCCAGTAAAGCCGTGATCACTGCCGGGGTTTGGCTCAACCCTGACCCAGAATGCAGAGGAGTCCGATCACGCTCATCCCGGGCCTCAAGATCTGCCCCGGCCTTGAGCAAAACATCAATCATCGCCGGGTTTTTGTTCCATGCAGCCGCAGTATGCAAAGGAGTCCATCCATATTTGTCGCGGGCTTTCAGGTCAGCCCCGGCCTTCAGTAAGGCCGTGATCATGCCAGTGTTTTGATTGAATCCAACCGCAGTATGCAGAGGAGTCCATCCATTCTCACTGCGGGCCTTCAGATCGGCCCCAGCCTTCAGTAAGGCCGTGATCATCTCAGGGTTTTGACTGAAGCCAACCGCATAATGCAGAGGCGTGCCGCCATTCTCACTGCGGGCCTTCAGATCCGCCCCGGCCTCAAGACACGCCGCAACATCCTGAAGGGTCGCCTGTTCAAAAAAATCAGCCGTATTCCAACCAGAACAGGAAAGCGGAGCCGCTTTACTCATCGCCGCCCGTAAAATGTCAATAATTTCAGGATTTTCATTAGCCGCCGCCGCATCCAGAAGAGTCGACCCATCCCCGGCCTCAGCGTTAAGATCTGCTCCAGCCTCCAGCAGAGTACTAATCACCGCCGGATTTTTACTGAACAGAGCCGCAAAATAAAGCGGGGTGACTCCAGCCAGACCCCGGGCATTTGGATCTGCCCCAGCCTCCAGAAAGGCATCGATCACCGCCGGATTATTATTGCCACCTGCCGCACCATGCAGAGGCGTAAAATCATTCTCAGTTCGGATATCAGGATCAACCCCGGCCGCCAATAAGGTATCAATAATGTCCCGGTTTTCATTCGATGTAGCCGCATAATGCAAGGGGGTTCGCCCATCCTCAGCCCTGGCTCCGGGGTCAGATCCGGCTGCCAGTAAGAGATCAATAATCTCAGGGTTTTGGTTTGATCCAGCCGCAGCATGCAGAGGAGTCGACCCTTTTTCATTCCGGGCTTTCAGATCCGCCCCGGCCTTCAGCAATGCCACCACCACCGCCGGGTTTTGATTGGATCCGGATGCAAGATATAAAGGAGTACTCCCATCTTTGGCCACGGCATCAATCGCTGCCCCAGCCGCCAGCAAGGTCTTCGTCACCGCCGGGTTTTGATTCAATGCCGCCGCATAATGCAAGGGCGTTCCCTTATCGATAGCCAGGGCCTCAAGATTGGAACCGGCCTCCAGAAAGACCGTGACAACCGCCGGGTTTTGCGTATACGCAGCCGCAGCATGCAGAGGAGTCCAATCATTCTTATCCTGAGCATCAAGATCGGCTCCAGCTTCCAGCAAAGCCGTCACGACTGCCGGATTTTGATTGAACTGAGCCGCATCATGCAAAGGAGTCCATCCATCCTCAGTTTGCCGCCTGGGGTCGGACCCGGCCCTGAGACACGCCACCACATCCTGAGGGCTCGCCTGCTTAAAAAAATCAACCCTATCCCAATCAGAACAAGAAAGCCGGGCTGCCTCAGCCGGCGACTGCACCAACAGCATCACCCCTGACAGAACGCCAACCCATCTGACCAAACCGGAACTTTTCATCTCGATACCTTCCCCATATTTATCAGAACTCTGGCCCCTATCCCCCACAAGGATCAGAGAATAATCAGACACATGACCAACAGATGATCAATTAAAAATGAACCAGGCCGATGATGCCGCCGGAAACGCCTCATCGCAATCCGGCAGTCCCCATACAGCACGACCAGTATGTTATGATTAACATGGGATGAACCCGGCTTCACCACAAGCATAGTCTGCTATGGCAGCACCCATCATCCCGGCATCAGATGCCTTTGCTTATCAGGAGCCGGCGTCGCGTAACACCCAGTAAGGGTCACTCCCATGCAGGGGCGAATCATCAGGGATCAATTCCCAGGGCTGGCGACCTTTGCTGTCCCTGGCCTGAGGGTCGGCCCCGGCCTTCAGCAAGGCGTTGACCACTAACGGGTTTTTGTTATTGGCCGCCGCAGCATGCAGGGGAGTCCAGCCATCTTTGGTCTGTGCCTCAAGGTCGGCCCCGGCTCTCACCAAAGCCGTCACTGTGTCGGGATTTTTATTATTGTAAGCCGCATAATGCAAAGGCGTACCGCCAATCTCACTGCGGGATCCCGGATCTGCCCCGGCGACCAGTAAAGCCTCCATCACCGCCGGATTGGTATTCTCTGCAGCCGCACGATGCAAAGGAGTCGACCCATCTTTATTACGGGCCTTCAGATCGGCCCCGGCTCTCACCAAAGCCGTCACCACCGCCGGATCATCATTGTATCGGGCCGCAACATGCAGAGGAGTCCACCCCTCTGCGTTGCGTTCCTGAACATCCGACCCGCCCTCCAGACAAGCCGATATATCCTGCGGGCTGGCTTGGGTGAAAAAATCAACCGTATTCCAGTCAGGACAGGAAAGGGGAGATTCCTCAAGCAAAACCCGGTAAACGTTCCCGTCATCACTTTCGCCGCTCTCATCTGGAGACAAACCATCAATCCCTGCGGTATTCGCCCCGGCTTCCACCAGAACCTTAACCACCTCCCGATTGCCGTTGTTACGGTTCGCATAATGCAAGGGCCTCAACCCGCCACTGGTCTGGGCTTCAATATCCGCCCCGGCCTCCAGCAGAGCCTCAATCACATCCGGGTTTTGATTGCCAAAAGCCGCAATATGCAATGCGGTCTCCCCGTCCTCATTTTTGGCCTCAAGATCCGCCCCGGCACCCAGAAAAGCCTGCACCACCGCCGGGCTTTGATTGTTCCGGGCCGCGTAATGCAAAGGCGTCCACCCAATATCGCTGCGGGCCTCAACATCCATCCCGGTCGCCAGCAAGGCTTCGACAACATCCGGATTATTGTTGCTCCAGGCCGCAGAATGCAGGGGCGTCCACCCATTATTATCCTGAACGCTAAAATCGGCACCAGCCAACAGCAAGGTCCCGGCCACTAATGGAGTTTTGTTATTATAAGCCGCATAATGCAGAGGAGTCTCCCCATCCTCATTCCTGGCCTCAAGATCCGCCCCGGCATCCAGCAAAACCGTGATAATTTGGGGGTTTTGATTGTATCGGGCTGCTGTATGCAGGGGAGTCCACCCATTTTCACTGCGCGCCTCAAGGTCTGCGCCGGCGTCCAGAAAAACCTTGATCACCGCCGGATCCTGGCTCAACCCAACCGCACGATGCAGAGGAGTCAATCCGGCCTCATTGCGACCCTCAAGCTCCGCCCCATCTTTCAGGCAGGTCGATACGTTTTTCGGGCTGATCTGCTCAAAAAAATCAACCCTGTACCAGCCAGGACACGAAGGAGGTGCAGCCTCAACCCGGGGATGCACCAGCATCACCCCAAGCATAACCAACAGCCCAACCCGTCTGACCAATCCGACCAACCCGGCACTGCGCATCTCAATCCTTCTCATTGCTGAACACTCCCCAAACAAACACTTCCCAGATCGATATTCTCCCATTTTGCCGATCCGATAAACCGATGAATCAGGCGATTTTAGTCACAATCTCGACATCAAGGTCAATCTCAAACCACAGCCAATATAAACATATCATGCTGATAAAAATGCTGCATTGCAACCCGGCCTTGCCGATACGACCATATGAACAATACGGCATTGTTAAAATACGTATCAGCCGGTTTGTCCTTCCGGCAAATCCAATACGGTTATCAATTCCCGCCATTCACGCGAAGATAAGCCACTTGCCTCACAGGACACTTTCTCACCAGCCAGCAACCGCCGCACAACCTCCAAAGCGGGTGCCGACAAACGCACACCACCACGCCGATGACGCATAAAAGCAGCATAAGCCAACGGGGTCCAGCAACGAAAAATCTCCATGATCGCCTCGGCATAAACACGAATCTCATATTGAGCATGAGGATCTGCCCGCAATGCCAAAAAATGCATCAGGTTGTGAAGATTAATTTTCCAGTACCACTGGGTATAAAAATTGGTTGGCAAAACCATCCGGGCCAATTCCCGGGCCAGACCGTGATGGTCGGTATCAATCGGTTGGCCTGCACGTTCATTCAGGAGTTTTTCATAGGTCGTGTAAGCCCGGTTGGATTCTTTTTGCAGAGAATCCACAGCCTGATTGAAGGTTTCACGCTTAACGGCATCACCGCGACCTTGCTTATTGGTAAGAGATTGTCTGGCAAGGACGGTTTTTTTGGACTCTTTAGAAAACATCTCCTCTTGTTGCTCATTCTCAAGTTGCTCATTCTCATCAGGCTGTAGGATCTCTTTCAATCTTTCCTTATGAGAGCGATCAGGGACATAAAATTCCCGGTCCAGAATCGAATAACGGGCCGAATATTCGTTAATACTCGCCGTACGATGGCGGACCCATTGGCGGGCCACAAAAATCGGCAATTTGACATGCAGCTTGATCTCACACATCTCAAACGGGGTTGAGTGCTGGTGACCCATCAAATAATCAATCAACCGGTCGTCCTGGCTTGGTGTTTTGGTCCCCTGACCATAGGAAACCCGGGCCGCCTGTACGATCGAAGCATCGGTCCCCATATAATCAATCACCCGGATAAAACCGTGATCAAGCACCGGGATATAGCGATAAAGCTGGTCTTCTATATCCGGGGCACAGACACGAAATGTCTGATTTTCCTCTTTTCTCTGGGCGGCGGCTTCGGCCTCTTGTGCGGCCGAAAACCGCGCAGACATCCTCTGGTCAGAGATTTTTTGTTCCGGCCCGGTATCTTCCTGATCTGTCTCAGGACCCGTGGTTGGGGGATGACCAGTGGTTGGGGTATGCAACGTCTCAGCCAAGGGTCCCTCGACTCAATTTTTGGGAATAATCGTCAGAAATAATCATCATGAAAGATGGTGCGGCTATGAACCAACAACCCCGGTCATCATCACATGCCATCAGGCCATATATCCCACACCATGATACCGCAGTACAAGATACCACAGTACAAGATACCACAGCATAATATGCGCCTTTATTTTTCACGATAATTGTCTTTCACCACGAACTGTCTTTCACCGACTTGATTCTCTCTCACCAACCTGCCGGAATAAACCATCTGTATTGTCGACAGACCAGTCCTTTTTACGGCTTTTCCAACTTTTTACCGCTTTTTCAACAATCGTATCGCAGGCCCTTTGCAAGTTGGGACCAACAGTTTATACTCCCAGGGTCGGAAAATGGCCAGAAATGGTCATTCCGGCTATGGTGATAAACGTCATTTCAGGACCCGTGGCGGACCCGGGGGCAGTACCCGGCGCCTCCACCATCTCTATGGAGTGTCTTTAACATTTGGTATCTCTACGTTTGGTAGTTCTTGCGTATTTGGTATCTCTGGCATGACAGCGATTTTTAATCCATTGATTTTTAATCACTGGCTTTCCCGGTTATCATACTTGTGATCATAACCATGTTCAAAAATGGGGGCGAAACAGGATCGACGCACGTGGAAAGGACTTGACTTTCACCCGGTGGGATGCCGCCGTCAACGGCTCATCTTATAGATGCCAACGATAATGAATTGGCTCTCGCTGCTTAATCCTTTGGTGATATAAAGCAAGCGCGGCCCGGGGGGCGCCGGGCAACAGAAGCCCCCCACCCTATCCGGGGCTGTGGCCGGACAACCAGGTCACCCTATGAAGACCACATAACTTTATGAAGACCACGGACACGTAAAATCACAGACATGTAAGGCCAAATACAACGCCACAAACAACCAAAAAAGAAGGATGATGAGAGGTGTCAGGGGACGGGTTAGATTATGATTTTCTCATTGGGGATGCCTTGCGCAACGTTATGAAAACCGCCCTGGCGCAGGTTGCCAAAAACGGGTTACCGGGGGGACATTATTTTTACATCACCTTCCGGACTGGTGATCCGGGGGTCATACTTCCCGAATATTTGCGGGCCACTCATACCGCTGAGATGACAATCGCCCTCCAACATCAGTTCTGGGATTTAATCGTTGAAGAAAAAAAATTCCAGGTCACCCTTCATTTCAACAAAATCCCCGAAACTCTGGAAATCCCATTCAGCAGCGTCACCTTATTTGCCGATCCACCAGCGCAATTCAATCTTCAGTTCGGGACCAATACCCCCGGTAAAGCTGTTGATCATAACATCACTGATCCTCTTTCACCTTTCCCCGAATCGGTCCCGGCCCCTGGCCCCAAAGCCCCCCAAAATACCCGGGACGCTGAGGTAATCTCCCTGGATGCCTTCCGCAATCCAAAAGAAACCGCCTGAGTCCGGCAAAAACCCTTGTTACTGCCTTCAATCTCTCCAGCCCCATGAGGATGACGCAATGACATCTGCAGCCAATTCAACCCAACCCAGCCGGACTGAAACAGACAGCATGGGAGATATTGCGGTCCCTGCTGATCGTTATTGGGGTGCCCAGACCCAACGCAGCCTGGAAAATTTTAAAATCAGCCATGAGCGGATGCCACAACCACTGATCAGAGCCTTAGGAATCCAGAAAAAAGCCGCCGCCTGCGCCAATCAAATGCTTGGGGAGCTGGACCCCCCTCTGGCCCAGGCTATGATTGATGCAGCCCAGGAAGTCATCGATGGGAAACTGGATGATCATTTTCCCCTCGTGGTCTGGCAAACCGGCTCAGGAACCCAATCAAATATGAATGCCAATGAGGTGATTGCCAACCGGGCCATCGAAATGCTGGGCGGAAAAATCGGTTCCAAAACCCCGGTCCACCCCAATGATCACTGCAATCGCGGTCAATCCTCCAATGATACGTTTCCAACCGCGATGCATATTGCAGCAGCCGAACAAATTCATCACCGCCTGCTCCCGGCTTTGGGCCAGTTCCATGATGCTCTGGCCGAAAAAAGCCGCACATTTGCCACTGTGATTAAAATTGGCCGGACCCATACCCAGGACGCCACCCCGCTTACCCTGGGACAGGAATTTTCCGGCTACGCCAAACAGATCGAATACAGCCGTCTGCGTATTGAGCAGACCCTGCCCCGGATCTTAGAACTTGCCCAGGGCGGAACCGCTGTGGGGACCGGCCTCAATGCCAAAACAGGCTTCGCCGAAGCCTTCGCCGCCCAGGTGGCTGAAATCACCGGATTACCCTTCGTGACTGCTGATAATAAATTTGAAGCCTTAGCGGCCCATGATGCCCTGGTCGAGCTTTCCGGTGCCCTCAACAGCATGGCTGTCTCCTGTATGAAAATCGCCAATGATATCCGTTTTCTTGCCTCCGGGCCGCGCAGCGGCTTAGGTGAACTGATTTTGCCCGCCAATGAACCTGGTTCTTCGATCATGCCCGGTAAAGTCAACCCGACCCAATGCGAAGCAATGACTCAGGTCTGTGCCCAGGTTATGGGCAACCATGTCGCGGTTACAGTTGGCGGTTCTCAGGGTCATTTTGAACTCAACGTGTTTAAGCCAGTCATCATTCATAATGTCCTGCAATCGATTCGCCTGCTGGCCGATGCAACCATCAGCTTCGTTGACCGGTGCATCACCGGGATCAGCGCCAATGAGGAACGAATCAAAGACCTCATGAATCGTTCCCTTATGTTGGTAACCGCCCTCAACCCTCATATTGGGTATGATCATGCAGCCCAGATTGCTAAAAAAGCCCATCAGGAGGGCCTGACCTTAAAGGAAGCCGCTCTGGCCCTGGGTTTTTTAACCAGCCAGCAATTTGACCAATGGGTGCGCCCGGAAGAAATGACCGGACCACGCCCCTGAAATATCCTGAAAACCCCGGCCCGTCTGTTCTCCCCCAGACAAGGCACCACAAACACCCATGAGCGCTCAGGAACCTGCACCCCCAAACCACCCATCGCGCAACTGCTGTTCAGGGCAGTAATTGATCAAGAACATTCAGCAATTCATCCTTGATATCCGGGAGGGAAGGCCTGCCGGCTGGCGGCAAAGCCGGCTCATTTTCTTCCGAAGGGGGCGCTGATGCCCCCTGGGGCGGCGGTGGCTGGCCGGTTGCACCCCCCTTGACCGGTTCTGATTGTGATTTTGGCTGACCAGAAAAACCAGGTAAAAATTGATCCAATAAGGAATCAACCCCACGCTTGAGCAAATATTCTTCGATCCCTTTGGTGACGAATTGATAGGTTGGACGATCCAGAGGCCCCCTCATCTTTGCCGCAAGCGGCGGTGCATTTGCCGGCGAAGCCAGGGAAAACTGGCCATCAATATCAAGAACATAGCGCGGTAAATGAACATTTGACCGGATGATTCCTGTCCCGGCATCGGAAATCAGCTCAATCGGCTGCCCGGTGATGACACCGTTATTGATGACAAAATTGCCCTCAATCGTCTCAAAAGAAGTGTGTCCACCCGCCGATGCTGCCCTCAGAACATCAAGAAGACCCGTGACCCCGCGGGAATCATTCAAACGTTGGCCAATCGCAGCAAGATCAACCCCCCGTAAAACAGGGTCCCGGATGATGGTCTGAGCCTGACCCTTTAGTGAGGAAATCAATGCGGCTGTGTTTTCCCCTTTTCCGGAAAGATCAAGAGTCAGGTCCAGTGCCCCGGTTGCCGAATCAGCATGGCCGAAATGTTTCAGGGCCGTGCCAATATCCGCCCCCTGCCAGGACAGCATCGCCTGAATATGCGGGACCGAATCAACAGCCAGATCAACCTCTAACCCGATAGCACCCCCAAATAGCGAACCAGAAACCGGAGCCAAACGGAACAAACGCCCATCGCTGGTCACGTTCACCTTCGGTGAGGCAACATGATAAGAACCATACCCCAGGGATTGGCCACTCAGGACAATATCCATCCGCAAATCACGCAGGGCCGAAAAATTATAGGGCGTGCGGGACCATCGGGATCCGGTATTCCGGGCCGCCCCACCAGTCCCGGTTTTGATCAATAATGGCGAAGGCGAGTCCAGGGATCCCTGCCGCCGGGTCGCCGGAGAATCCGGGAAAAAAGGATCCAGAATGATTTCATCGGCATCAATTTCAGCACGCATATGCGGCGTATCCTGAGTAAGGTCAAGAGACCCCTGGCCGCGCAAAGCGACAGAACCCAGCTGAGCCTTGACCTTCGAGAAATTCAGAGTCTCAAAATCACCGGCTAACTGGCCAGCCACCCTCAGCGAACCCAGATCACCGCCAGCCGGACGATAGCCGGGGAATAATAACCCTGCAGACTCCACAAAAGAGGGGAAATGCGCCTTAAGGCTCGCCTCAATCTTTGGCGAAAGGATCAATGAACGCACAACACCATCAAGGGCCAGCTGACCACCACCAGCCTGGATGGTCCCGTCATACCGGAGCTCATTGACCCCCCCTGCCAGATCCGCATTGACCGTCACCGCACCAAGCCGCTGCATCAAAGATGAAGGCATACCCCCCAAACGCTTGAAGGAATCACCAAAATCAGTGCTGATCGCATTGAGAGATAAATTCAGCTTCGGCAACAAATCTGAGCCATCGATCCGGCCATTGATCACCGTCTTAAGACCGGCAAAATCATCGAAAGAAACCTCCCTGAAAGTGAGAGATTCACGATCAAAAGACACATCCAGGGAGAGTTCCCGGGCCGGGAATCCTCCCAGCCTGATTGAACCGATGCGCCCGCGCATATTGGCATCAAAACCAACATCAAGCCAATTCCCGGAAAGAGACAATCCAGACCCAGGCAATCCATCCCCCGACAGTCCAGACCCCGACAATCGATCCCCGACCGCCGGTTTCTTATCATGGGATTTCTGAGACCGGTACGCATCCATATCAATGCCGTCAATATTGAAACTCAGCCCCAGGCCAGGACGTTCGCCTGCCGCAATGACAGCTGCTGCCCTGCCTTTGCTTTGGTCAAACCTGAAGTTAATATCCGAAAATTCCAGATTTTCTCTATCCCCTTTCAGATGCGCCTCAATCGAAAAATTGCGCAGTCGATCCCCGGGGATTGCGTCAACATCCAGACCAAGCCATTGGAGGTCAGGGCGTAGATTATCGGACCGGAAAGCAATATCCCCCTCCAGGGTTGCCGGGGTTGCCGATACATCAAGCGCACCGGAAAGATCAAACCGGCCGCCACCGGGAAAATGCGCCTGCAATCCTCCTAAGCGCACCAAACGACCCGAAAACACCACATCAGCAACAACATCACGTATCGGTTTGCCACGATAGAGAACTGCCGGTGAAATCAGATTGGCCCGTACAATAACCCCATCATCAACCACTTTATCATCGACCGCATCACCACCACCCGATTGCGTCTGCTGATTGTCCCGGGTGGCCGAAACCTCAACGGGATCATCCGGTAAGGATATCATTTCCAGGAAGGAATCCAGGTCAAGGCGTCCAAACGCCACCGCCAGATCAATCTCCGGCGCATCCCCCAGCCGGGCATTCACGCCACCACTGGCCCGGAAGTCAGCAAACCGAATCATCATATCATTGAGTGTGAGATCATCACCATCAACCGCCAGATCCCCTGTAATCTCATACATATGGTCGGCATAAGGGGTGAATGCCGGGCGGTTCTGGCCTGAGAAACCTGATACAACCATCAGTGTCGTCACAGTGCTGCTGAGCGAGGGTCCGGTGAGTTCAGTACGCCCGGAAAACTTTAAATACGCAGGAGCCTGTGGACCTGTGCTCCGGCTGCCTGAAAGATCAACACTGCCGCGCAGCTGTGCCTGTCCACCGGCATCAGGCAACCCCATGGTCAGATCAATGGCAAATGGCTGATCCAGCGTGACCGCATCAACCTCAAAATTCAGGGCCACAGGAACCGTATGAATGCTCCATGTTGCATCCCCTGTAAACGGACCACGTATAGAGTGCGCCGCCATATCCACATCAATATCTTTGAGAGCGAAAACACCACCTGCCGGATCATGATAAAAAATACGCCCATCTCTGATATGAATGTCAGAAATCGCCAGAGGGATCATCGGATCAAGTGCCGGGGATGCGGTGTCAGGGTGATCGGTGTCAGGATGATCGGTGTCAGGATGATCAATATCACGAGCCGGTGCAACCGTATCACCGGCTGAACCATCGTCCTTTCCTGATTCCGGATCCTGTATACCCTGATCGGACAAGGTAGGATGAGGGGTGAATGTCCAGTTATCAGAACCGTCAGGAAAACGCTGTAAATGAATCACCGGTTCTTCAAGCTGTAACGCATGCGCCTCAATGGTACCGCGCAACAAAGAACCCAAAGCCAGCCGCGCACTCAACAGGCTGAATGTGACCATTGTTGGTTCTGTAGCATGCGGCAGATTGCCCAGAGAAACATCCTCAACATGGATCGTCGGGATGGGCAGAAAAGTAATCCGTATATCGCCATCCACACGGGCTGAGCGTCCGGTCTGTTTCTCAATCACCCGGACCAGGCTGGCTTTATAATCATTCCAGTCAATGACATAAGGAGCAATGAAAAACATGCTGAGCAAAGCACCCAGCAGACCAGTTCCTCCATAGAGAAGCTTTTTTTTCAGGATATCCTCCCTCCGTCAGATCAAAAACCGTCGCAATGGTTGGGGATCATGTAATCCACAGGATCGCTGATTATTCAGTCTGATTTATTCCGTCTGGTTATTCAGTCTGTGCGGTCAGTAAACGGGGCCGGTTCGGGCCATCGAGAACAATAAAACGCTCCGTGCCCTGATCATCAGA
Organism: Alphaproteobacteria bacterium; assembly: GCA_965199175.1. GTDB lineage: Bacteria > Pseudomonadota > Alphaproteobacteria. Next base: position 143,486 of record OZ240684.1, on the reverse strand, counting down.
AAAGCTCAGAACAACCGGCTGGCCAGCATTGGCAGCTTTCCACATATTGAAAATGCGAAAGGCTTGTTGCTCACTACGCCGGGACTGATACCAACCAGGATCAGCAAAAACACGCGCCGCTCCACCGCCCATATGCTCAACCCGGCGAAACGGCGTATACCCGGTCACATCGGATATCGATTGACTGAGCTGATTAAAACGTTCCTTAAAAGCCTCAAACTCGATTGTACGGTTATGGGTGGTCAGTTCCGCCACCTCAGCGGGCAAATCAGGACCAAGGAACTGCGGAATGACCCAGCCAATCAGACCCGTCAAACCATCACGCGCCCGGATCCACTCACCTCGATGCTCCAGCACAATCAGTTTACGGCCAATATCAAGAGGAAATATAGCCGGGGAACGGACATCAGGAGCAACATGAAGAGACCCGCCGCTTTCAACCGCATAAAGCGGACTATCCGAATCGGCCCGGACCGGGAAACCAAAGCCCGGACCAAAGCCCACACCCCCGATAACCAGCAGAACAAAACCAAACGCCCGGATACGTCCCATACAAGACGCCAAGGCCATCAATAAAGCACGCGAATAATCACCAATCTGCCATGCCCTGGTTAGGTTATCTGATTCCTTTGTAACGTTATGTGATTTCTTCATAAACAAGATATGATCCCTTTATAAAACATGTTGCGTATGAGCCTGAGATATCCTCACAATGACTTAAGACAGTCACATCACCTTGTGACGATAGCATCAACACTCAGCGCAACAATCAATCAGGAACAACCGCAATGGTTTCAGGAGTTTCCTTAAAAAACCCCTGAGTTAAAAATCCCTCAGGTTGAAAACATATAATCACAGACAGACGACCAATAAGCCCCAGATAATAAGCCCCAAACCAGACCCGGTTGCAAGAGTCTTCCTTGTCTGCGTCAAACATTCCACAAAGACGTCTTCTACGTTTAAAACAAAGACTGAGATAAAGATACGAGGAAAGAAACATAAAGGGGCATGATCAGGAACTCAGTATAGCCGATGATGTGGATGATCATGCCGGTTACAACACGATCAATCAGGGAACAAGCCCATGCCAGATTTTCCCCTCCCTATGATCATTGATACCCCGTCTCCCAACCACCAGCCGCGACCCGGTGGCCAGGAAGTCGATATGGTTATTCTGCATTATACCGGTATGGTCAGTGATCAGGAGGCTTTGGTGCGTCTCTGTGATCCCCAGGCCGCTGTGAGTGCCCATTATCTCATCAGGGAAGATGGAACAATCCTGGGTTTGGTCCGGGAAAACCGCCGGGCCTGGCATGCCGGCCGGGCCTGTTGGAGCAGAACAGATACAATCAATGATCGATCGATCGGAATTGAACTGGTTAATCCCGGCCACAGCCATGGCTACCGGCCATTTCCCGAACCGCAAATGGAATCCCTGGAGATATTGCTCAAAGATATTCTCACCCGGCATCGCATCATGCCCCGGCATATTCTGGGGCATTCCGATATTGCCCCAACCCGTAAATGTGACCCTGGTGAATTATTCGATTGGCAACGATTGGCCGCATCCGGAATTGGCTTATGGCCTAGCAATATGACACCCGATGATGATGCCGCCAGACGCCCGGTTGACCGGGCAGCCTTTCTGGACAAACTCGCCGCTTATGGCTACGAAATCCCGGAGCATAATGACACCGCAGCCATCATCGCTTTTGAACGCCATTTTCGTCCCTGGAAACTAAGCGGGAACGCCGATGCAGAAAACCAGCAGCGAATCGATTGGCTGCTGGACCAGGTTGAGACCACCCAAACAACCTGAGGGGCTCCCTGATCAAGCTCTTGACCAAAAAGCCGTCCTGTATGAGATTGATTCTGGATCAGGTGGCCAGATGGCCGCCCCATACAGGGGAGGAAAGTCCGGACTCCACGGAAACATGGTGCCGGGTAACACCCGGCGGGGGAAACCCCAGGGAAAGTGCCGCAGAAAGCAAACCGCCCGGCTGAGCCGGGTAAGGGTGAAAGGGTGCGGTAAGAGCGCACCGCGCCAATGGCAACATTGGCGGCATGGTAAACCCCACCAGGAGCAAGCCCAATAGGGGCGGGAGCCACATGGCGCATGTGTTTCCGCATGACCGCCCGGGTCAGGCGCAAGAGGTATCGGGTAACCGATATCCCAGATGAATGGCCATCCCTCATCAATCATGAGGACAGAATCCGGCTTACAGGCCACCTGATCCGATCACTTTTGATCTTTTACGGGTCGCAAGTGACCCCGTCACCAGAACAGAAAGAGCCTTGTGACGCGTAGTGTTTGCACCAGTATCCGCGCAAACCGGGGAAAAGTCCTTCCCGCGCTCCAACATCCAAAGACAGAGTGCTGTACTGTCTTTACCCCCAAAATATGACACAATTCTTTTCATCTGTAATTCCAAAGAAAAAGAAGGGAAAGGGAGGGCAGAAATGATGACGGGAGAAGGCTCTCCCAGGGCCATTGATTGACCTTTTCATCAATTCAATCATACTGAGGACACTATGGAATCGATTGCTTTTGATACTCACAGCTTTGTTAAGCGTCTGACCAAAGCCGGAATGCCGGAACCCCAGGCTGAGGTTCTGGCCGAAGAACAATCGCGCCTGCTGGAATATAAACTGGCGAGCAAGAGAGATATCGAAGAAGTCAAACGAGATATTGAACAACTACGCCTGGCGAGCAAGAAAGATATTGAGGAACTGAGGGCAGAAATCAAACGGGATATCAGGGAATCTGAGCAGCGTATAACCATTCGATTGGGTGGAATGCTTGCCGTGACTGTGGCGGTCCTGGCTGCTTTGATTAAGTTGGTGTGAATATGATGTTTGAATACTGAGGACACTATGGAATCGATTGCTTTTGATACCCACAGCTTTGTTAAGCGTCTGACCAAAGCCGGAATGCCGGAACCCCAGGCTGAGGTTCTGGCCGAAGAACAATCGCGCCTGCTGGAATATAAATTGGCAAGCAAAAAAGATATTGAGGATGTCAATAGAAATATTGAAGAACTGCGCCTGGCGAGCAAAAGAGATATTGAGGAAGTTAAACGAGATATTGAGGAACTGAGAACCGAAATCAAACGGGATATCAGGGAATCTGAACAGCGTATAACAATCCGGCTGGGAACAGTGATAGCAGTTGCAGTTACTGCCATAGCTGCTTTGATTAAGTTGGTGTGAATATGATGTTTGAATACTGAGGACACTATGGAATCGATTGCTTTTGATACCCACAGCTTTGTTAAGCGTCTGACCAAAGCCGGAATGCCAGAACCCCAGGCTGAGGTTCTGGCCGAAGAACAATCGCGCCTGCTGGAATATAAATTGGCGAGCAAAAAAGATATTGAGGAACTGAGGGCCGAAACCAAACGGGATATTAAAGAACTTGAGACCACGCTGAAACGGGATATCAGGGAATCTGAGCAGCGTATGACCATTCGGTTGGGTGGAATGCTTGCTATTACCGTGGCACTTCTGGCGACCTTGATTAAATTGGTGTAAGTTGCGTGCCCGCAGGGAAAAGGAACCCGGGGAAAAGAAAAAGAAGAGGGGTAGAGGAACAAAAAGGTTCAGGGAAGAGAGTCTGCACTCTCGTTTTGCACCATTCTGGTTCAGAGACCGGTATGCATTGACCACAAAACCGGAAGGATGACAAAGATGAAAGAAATTTATGAATTTATTGGCGAAACCGGAGAATATATCCCGGTCCTGGTTGATAGCAGAACCAAGATCAGGACGGATATGAAAAAAATTTATGAATTCAGTCCCGAAACCGAAGAGCAGATCGCGGCCCTGAAAATTAAAGGAGGAAACCAATATTACCAACAATGGACAGTTCAAAATTTGTCTTCCAGGGACTTGCGTCAACTGAAACGCCAGGGCCTGGTCCCTGTAATGATGGCCTGTGGGAAAAAAGAAACCTCTCCCACTGAGACAAAAATTTACAACTTTAACAGCAAAACCAAAGAGCAGGAGATAATCCTGAAAGCCAAAGGGATAAACCCGGATTATGAGATATGGACAGCTGAGAGTTTGTCTTCCGAGGATTTGCACCAACTGAAAGAAAAAGGTCTGGTTCCTCACATAATAAGCTGGGCAAGAAAAGAACCGCCTTCCAGACAGGAGAAGTGGATTCGCTTTGCAAGATATCCAGTCCTTATCGTGACCACTTTGATCATGTTGTATCTGATGAAAGAATCGATCATTATTATGGATAGACTGATTAAATCGGTCTAATTTTGCTGTTTGAAGAGTGAGAACTTTATGGAAGCTATTGCTTTTGATACCCACAGCTTTGTCAAGCGTCTGACCAAAGCCGGAATGCCGGAACCCCAGGCTGAGGTTCTGGCTGAAGAACAATCGCGCCTGCTGGAATATAAACTGGCGAGCAAGCAGGATTTGAAGCAACTTGAGACCACGCTGAAAAAAGATATTGCGGAATCTAAAATTGAAATCCTGAAATGGATGTTTGGGACTTTGCTGGGCCAAACAGCGGTCCTGGCCGCCTTGATTAAGCTGTTTTGAGTTTTTTATGGAAAAAGGAAAAGAAAGGAAGAAGGGGGTAAATGAGTTGGAAAAAGAGAGTCCGGACTCGCGTTTTGAGACTTGTGTTGGGATGAAAAACTGAAGATAATCTGAACAACCAGTAGTAGAGGAGCCAGGGAAATGAGTGTATTTCGTATAAGTTCTGATGATACTGGTTGGGTTTTGTTGCTGAAACGCATAATACGGATAGCGTTTTACATAATCAGTTTCGCGAGCATGTGCCTTATATTGATGATCCTGTCTTACAAGGTTCTTTATATTTAGCTTTGTCCAAAAAGTTTTCTGACCATAGAAAAATGCCCTGTCCTGATTTGAATACCCGGTATCATTCATCAAACAACCAGAAGGATGAGAAAAATGACGACCATTTATGCTTTTTCCGCCAGGACCAGAGAGCAGGCGGATGCTTTGGAGGCCCGGGGAGCCGTCTATTACCCGACCATGCAGCAATGGATAGTCAAGGATCTTTCCAGCCGGAATTTGCGGAAATTGAAAAATAAGGGTATAGTGCCCCAGGCAACCCCAGGAGTAACTGAGACCACCGAACCACCCCCTGGATGGCCTGCATGGATTAACTGGACCACTTATTTGCCGCCCAGCCTGATTACTTTTGTTTTCTTCTGGGCGGAAATCAGTGGGGAAAAAGAAATGGGAGTCGCTATTATATTGGGTCCTGTCATTTCTTTTCTTCTGGCCAGTGTGCTGATTAAAATGCCCCTGGCCCTGGGCTATGCCTTTTATCGCAAAATCAAAGGCGACCACCGATTTATGGAAAAATGGAAGGAAGCATCCAGAAAAAATCGGTATTCTGATGATTTTGCAACTAATCCAGCATACAGTTCTTTCGTGGGAAATATCTATTATTATGGGTCCCGGTAAAACAGAAACACCCTGCCTGATATAATTCTTCCCGGTAATCATTATCGTTTTCCACCCGGTTTACCGGGTTCAGGACCCATTTTCTGAGCAGCCTTCCCCATATCTGGTCTGGATTCACTGGCTGCGGCGACCCGGTTAATATCGGAACGCATATCTTCCAGATTATTCCGCACTGTCTCAACTTCTCCCTGGACCTGTCTGGAACCATCATCACTTTGTGTTTGGCTCACCCCGCCCCCGGATGAGACCGGCTTTTCTCCCCCCACAAAATCCCTGGCATAATCCACCAAATCAGAAGCCTTATCTTTGGCATTATCCACCAAATCAGAAGCCTTATCTTTGATATTATCCACCACATCAGAAGCCTTATCTTTGGCATTATCCACCACATCAGAAGCCTTATCTTTGATATTATCCACCACATCAGAAGCCTTATCTTTGGCATAATCTACCGCAACAGGACCATTATCCCTGGCATACTGCACAGCCTCATCAGAAAGATCCTCAAGCTTCTCCGCGCCTACACTCCGGGCAGACTCCTGAGATCTTTGCTCAATCTCCTTCATATCATTAGTCCAGCTTTCCGCATTCTGCTGACCCTGGCTGATCGCAGCACCCGTATTGTCAATGATGGTGTCTGCATCCTCTTTAATCACCGCCCCGTCAGGCTGAACCAATCCATCACCCCGACTGCGGACATCATTCTGGCTCGTGGTAAATGCCCCCCCTATATCCGGACCAGAAGAACCAACCCCGGCAAAGGCCGCATCCTTATTGCCTGACGGATCAACCATGGTATTCAACCCAGACGGGAACTGCTGGTCCATCACTGCATCTGTCCAGCCCTTGACTATCTTCTGATCCGACAGATCAGAAGAATTCATAATCCGCGCGACCTCACCTGCGGTCAGGGATACCCCCGGTGTTGATGATGGTTGTTGCAGACCATGTTCAAAAATCTTCCCTGTAATATCCTGATTGATTGTCGCGGCATTGGACTCAACATAATCAGCCTCACGAGTAAGGGCTTGTGATCGCTCATAATTGGCCTGGGCACTCTCACGCAGTTGATGCCCCTCAGTCATATTGGCACTATAACTCTCAGATAAGGCTTCGTAAGATGAATCCCCGGTCATCGATGACAGGGTCTTACCGGCTGAAAGAGACTTGGCGTAATCCTCAGCTAATCCATGTTGCTCAACATATTTTTGTGCTTCCTCATATTGCTCCTGGGATGTCACACCACCTTTTAATGAAGTCTCACCTTTGAAGCCATTATCGCCCCAACTCAGACCCACACTTGCAGCACCAAACGCCTGCACAGCTCCTTCCTCACTCAGACTGTTTCTGTCTGCGTAATCTTTGGCATGTTGTATAAAATCCTGGTAAGATTTCCGTTGATCCGCATTCATACCAGTGCTCCAGACTTTTGAGCTGCTATCCTCATTGCGCAGATTTTCATGAAAAGCGGTTCCATTATCCACAGCAGTCCCCAGATGGCTGGAGGCTTCAACAGACTGGTTTTCAGATAACCGCTGTGCTTCTGATGCTGATTCCCGTAACTGACCAGAACGCGCCTCAGCAGCATTCATCGTCGTCAAAGTATTCTGACGAGCAAACGCTGCATCAGAAGTCATACTCCCATCCGCATTGCTACGCAGAACCGAACCATCTGCCATCCGGGTCATCCCCGTACCACCATCATTGACCAATGACTGGTTATTCTGAAAACCACTGGTATTGAAAAAACTATGTGCATCCTGGGTTGTATTGCCCAGACTGATATTCCCGGTTGTCCCCTCCCGGGCCGCTTCACCAGCTGCACTCTGGCCAACCGCCAGATAAGAACTGGCCAGATGAGTGGCATAATGAATGCCGCCTTTAATCAGCAGCAAAGCAATAAACGGGATAGAAGCACTCATATAACCAGCTGATACCGCAATATCGGCTTCCACAGCCCGAATACCAGCCTGAGCAACCATGCTGATACCCTGGGTGGCCCCCATATCAGCAACCGCCGTCATATCAGACTCAGCATCATTCAGCATCATCCGGTTCAAAATAGCATAAAGCGGACCCCAGCTTTGCAACCACACAAAAGCAAAGAAATAATTCTTAAACACTGACATCCCAACCGGAGTCAGCATCAACAAAACCGCAATCGGAAAGAATCCGAAACCAGAAAGTTAAAAACCGGAAAATCAAAGACCCAAAGCCCGGCTACCCTCTTTCTGTTTTCATATTTCTTTCCTTTCTGAGCCTTCCGCCCCTTCCCGGTATCGCTGATTTTGGTCTCTCTGGCTGGTCCTGGCCTCCTATAGCTCCGGATCAGGAGAAGGTATCTCGATACAGAAAGATTAAAGATAACAAAGAAAAGAAAAAACTTTGTCTGTGATAACCGAGAAATGACCCAATACTCAGGCATTCAGAAATCTATCATTCTTTTCATTCATCTGAAAAAACCTCCTGATCTTGAGTATAATTTGCCTTTTCTTTAAAAAATGGCATTTTTTTGTTGTTGTTGAAGACATTTTCCCATATCATCCCATGTTATCCCATGCTATCCCTATTTCAGGGATACGGCCTGGTGACTGTTCTTTTTTCTGAAAATTCGCGGGGAGAACAGTCCAGGGTGATGCGGAGAGGATCGGAAAATGGCGCTGTTTTTGTCTTCAGCAGTCATGCGAATAGATGCCAAGGGAAGAGTTTCGGTTCCCGCAGCCTTTCGTGCGCCGTTATTGGAGCAAACATTCAAAGGGGTGGTTGCTTTCCCAAGCTATGAGGTTGCCGCCCTGGATGCGTGTGGCATGGACCGTATGGAAGGTTTAGCCGCCAGCCTGGATCAACCGGGTCAGTACAGCCCGGACGAATGGAATCTCGCAGCCATGAGTTTCGGAGAAGCGGCCCAGCTGGCGTTTGATTCCAATGGCCGCATCCTGCTCCCTCATCATCTGTGTCAGCATGCCGGGCTTGAGGACGAAGTTCTTTTTGTCGGAAAGGGAGTCATTTTCCAGATGTGGCGACCTTCCGATTATCACAATTATAAAAAAACCATCCTGGAGCGGGCCGGCAATCAGGGTATTTCCCCCCGCTTGCGCCCTATTCCCAGGGCATATTCTGCAACCGATGGTGGTGCCTGATGAGCACAGACACTCCATTAAACGGCATTACCCCGGCCAACCACAGCAGGGAGCGTCATTGCCCGGTTTTAGCCCGGGAAGCGATTACCGCTCTGCAACCAAAGAGTGGCGGTCTGTATGTGGACGGAACCTTTGGTGATGGTGGATACAGCCGCCGCCTTCTGGCGGTTGAGGGGACACGGGTCATCGGGATTGATCGTGATCCTGAAGCGATTGCGATTGCTGATACCCTGACGGCTCGCCATAACGGGCGGCTGGTTGCCATTCAGGGCTGTTTTTCTCAGATGCCCCATTTGCTCAGCCGCCTTGGAATCACAGGCATCAATGGTGTGGTGTTTGATTTGGGGGTCTCCTCCAGACAGCTGGATGATCCGGAGCGTGGTTTTTCATTTCGCCATGATGGTCCTTTAGATATGCGTATGAGCTGTGATGGTCCCTCGGCAGCTGACCTCATCAATACGGTTGAACGTGAAGAATTGAGTTCGATTATCCGCATGTATGGCGAAGAGCGGATGGCCAACCGGATCGCTGCGGCAATTATTACGGCCCGGAAACAGCACCCCATTCACTCAACCAGGCAACTGGCAACCATCATTCGGCATGCGGTCAGAAAACCAGAAACCCACAGCAGACGAATCAACAAGATTGATCCGGCAACCAGGACATTTCAGGCTCTGCGTATCCATGTCAATGACGAAATAACCGCATTGGATGACGGCTTACGGGCCGCTGAAACTCTGCTCCTGCCCGGTGGTCGGCTGGCTGTTGTTTCCTTTCATTCCCTTGAGGACCGCACAGTCAAAACATTCCTGAGACAACGGGCTGGCCTGAATACACAAGGGACACGTCACAGACCACAACGCATGTATCCGGATCCGAGTTTTTCCCTCCATACCCGGCGGGCCATAAAACCAGGTGCAGGTGAATTAAAAGAAAATCGACGGGCACGCTCGGCACGTTTGCGCTGGGCTGAACGTACATCCGCACCAGCCTGGCCGGTTGACCGGACCCTTCACGGACAATATCGCTCTGCCCTCAAGCGAGAAGCATCATGAAACCGGCCATCTTCATCTGGGTTGTCACCATCACTGTTTTGAGCAGCCTGCTGTTTGAATTCAAACATGCTGTCCAGGATGGCTGGAACCGGCTGGATCATCTGAGGCGGGATATTGCCGTGCAACAGGAAGCCTTACAGGTATTGCAGGCTGAATGGAGCCATCTCAACCAACCAGACCGTCTGGCCGGGCTGGCGGAAAAACATCTCGATCTGGAACCCCTGCAACCGCATCAAATTCTATCCTGGACAACATTCGCAACCCTCTTCCCCATGGTATCGGAACACAGTACACCCAATCCGGCCCTGTCGTCTGTGCCCAATCATGGGGCCAACCAACTGAGCCCGGAGGAAAAAGACCACCGCAGAATTTCCGCAGTGACACCGATGGAGGAAATACCATGATCAGGAAACCTCCGTCTTTTTTCCCGTATCACGTTGCATCACCAGGTAATCCAAAGCCCGGGATGATTCGTCTCCCTTTGCTTGAGGCTGACGATATCGGGAGACCAGATCAGGCCCGCCAGGCTTCAGAGAAAGCCAGAACCCGTTTGTTATTCGGGGCCATTATCTTTTTTTGTGGCTTTGCAGTCGTCGGATGGCGGCTGGCTGAACTTGCTTTGCTGCAACCACAAAACATATCCGGCCTGACCCGGACAATCCCGGCCACACCCACCGGGCAACAGCGCGCTGATATCACGGATCGCAACGGGGTTCTTCTCGCAACCAGCCTGCCGGTAAGATCCCTCTACGCCGACCCCAGCCAGGTGATTGACCCTGAGCAGACCATTACCAGAATCCGGTCGGTTTTTCCGGATATGGAACCGCAATATTTGCGTAAAATTCTAAAAAACAGGGGCCGCTTTGCCTGGATTAAAAGAGGTCTCACCCCACGCCAGGCTGATTCGGTTAATCGGTTGGGAATCCCCGGATTATACTTCAAAAATGAGCAAAGACGTCTGTATCCTCAGGGGCGTCTGACCGCCCATGTGACCGGCTTTACCGATATTGATCAATCGGGTTTGGCCGGAATCGAAGCCGGCCTGGATCATCGCCTCAAGGCCGATTCTGAGCCTTTAGCCCTCTCGCTTGATATTCGTGTACAGCATATCCTGCGTCAGGAAATGGCGGCAACGCTGGAAAAACATACCGCAAAGGGAGCCGCCGGGTTAATTCTTGATATACGCAACGGTGCTCTTCTGGGGTTGGTCTCTTTACCCGATTTTGATCCCAACAACCGCCAGAGCATGAATCCGGATCGTTTGTTCAACCGGGCCACCCTGGCGGTTTATGAAATGGGATCAACCCTGAAACCTTTTACCCTGGCCAGTGCTCTCGATAAGGGAGTCATTGATCTGACAGACCAGTACGATACCCGTCAACCGATACAGATTTCACGCTTTTCGATTGAAGATTATCACTCCATGAAAAAATGGCTCAGCGTACCGGAAATTCTGATCCATTCGTCCAATATAGGGGCTGCGAAAATCGCCCGGGATACCGGAGAAGAGCGCCAACGACAATTCTTAGACAAGGCCGGGTTATTACGGCGGTCTGATCTTGAGATTATTGAGATTGGGAAGCCTATTGCACCGGATCCGTGGCGTGATATCAGCGTCATGACTGTGGGCTTCGGTCATGGTCTTGCGATCAATGCGGTCCAGCTGGCCTCCGGGATTGCCGCCCTGACCAATGGCGGCATGATGCACTCTGCAACCTTGCTTCACCAACCCCATCACCTCAATGTCGGCGATGCTCCGGCAGCCGATTTTGAGAATACCCTGTCTGAGCTCGATCAGCCGGCTCAGACAGCCTTTACAAACCAACCCCCTCAGGCACCTCTGAAACGTCTGATTTCGGAAAAAACCTCACGAACCATTCGCGCCCTTCTGCGGGCAGTGGTCGAGCAGGGAACCGCAAAGAAAGCCGATGTTCCAGGCTATGGCGTTGCCGGAAAGACCGGCACAGCCGAAAAACCCCATACCAGCGGATATCAGAAGAATGCCGTGGTTTCTTCCTTTGTGGGTGTTTTCCCATATAACGACCCGCATTATCTGGTCCTGACCCTTTTTGATGAACCTACAGGGACCCAGGATACCTTCAATCAGGTAACCGGCGGATGGATCGCGGCACCAACAGCTGGCCGGATCATCGCCCGCATCGGACCAATGCTGAATGTTGAGGCTCTCCCTGATCATGGGGAAAGCACCCTCCCGCCAACCCATCTGACAACCCGTGATGAAGACACCATTCTTGCCTCTTTCTGATATGCTGACGCAAACTGATATTCGTGCCGAAACAGCACCCTTATTGCCCCATCATGCGGCAATTTGCGGCCTGACCTGTGATTCGCGACAGGTACAGCCAGGCTGGCTGTTTGCGGCTTTGCCTGGTCTGCAGGCTCATGGCGGGGACTTCATTGATCAGGCAACCGCCAACGGAGCAACTGCCTTACTGGTTGGCAATGACCGGGTCATCCATTCCGAAGGCTCTTCGAGGAACTCTTCTCAGCACTCTGCGCTCAGCGATCACGCACCGGTCATTCTGCGTTCAGACAATCCGCGGCGTGATTATGCTCAACTGGCGGCCCGTTTTTATGGTCGCCAACCCTCTCATATTGCTGCGGTTACCGGGACCAACGGGAAAACATCTGTGGTCGAATTTTTAAGGCAGATCTGGGACACGACTGGTCACCAGGCCGCCAGTTTAGGGACGTTGGGGCTGCGCTCTGTAAACCACAGTACTCAGGGGAGTCTGACAACCCCTGATGCCGCCAGCCTGCATGCTGATCTCAGCGACCTGGCACAACGTGGAATCAATCATGTTGCGCTTGAAGCATCCAGCCACGGCCTCCATCAATACCGTCTGGATGGCGTGGCGTTACATGCGGCTGCTTTTACCCATCTGAGCCGTGATCATATGGATTATCACGCCAACCAGGCCGATTATCTGGCTGCCAAAGCCCGTCTGTTCAATGCGTTGCTTCCCCCTGGCCGGACGGCGGTTCTGAATGCCGATTCGCCGGAATTTGATCATCTGCAAACATTTTGCACAGACCGCAAGATTGACGTTCTTTCCTATGGGTTCGCCGGTCATGCGCTCCGCCTGTCAGGGGTTGAACGGCTGAGCCAAAACCAGCCCAATGGCTTGCGGGTGCGCGCCGATATTCTGGGCCGGAAGATTGACGTCGAAATGTCCTTAACAGGAGAATTTCAGGCTGGAAATATTCTGTGTGCTCTTGGTCTTGCGCTGGCATGCGGGGGAGAAAAAGATGCGGTGATTGACGCTCTGGCGGCTTTGCGCGGTGTCCCGGGACGGATGCAACATATCGGCGAACATCCCGGTGGTGCGGATGTATATCTTGATTATGCCCATACCCCTGACGGTCTGGCCTCGGCTCTCCGGGCTTTGCGTCCTTACACCACCGGCACGCTCTGGGTTCTGTTTGGTTGTGGCGGTGATCGCGACAGCGGCAAACGGCCTTTGATGGGACAAACAGCGCGCCAATACGCTGATCGAACCGTCATCACCGATGACAATCCACGTACTGAAGAACCGGCTGTAATCCGGCAAGCGATTGTTGAAGGATACGGGAAAACACATTCCGATACCCTGCATGTCATTGATGACCGCGCACACGCCATCGCCTGGATGATTGATCAACTCAAAACCGGTGATGTTGCTTTGATTGCCGGCAAAGGACACGAGACCCGGCAAATCATCGGCAATCAGCACCAATATTTCGATGATGCCGAACAGATAAGAAATGCCCTGGCCCGGGAAACATCTGAACCCCGGAAACATATCTGAGCATCCGATGATGAATCATTCGCCCCATTCACCAGCACCGCCAGCCATGACAGAGCCGTTATGGACATCGGCGCAAGCCGCTCAGGCGACTGAGGGAGAGATTCTCGGTCATTGGCAGGCATCCGGCATCTCTATTGATACCCGTGATCTTCGCCCCGGAGACCTCTTTATCGCCTTGCGTGGCGACCGCTATGACGGCCATGATTTTGTCAGGGATGCACTGACCAAAGGTGCTGCTGCTGCGATGGTCTCCCAGCCACCAGCCGGTCTTGATAAACCCTTGTTGCGGGTTGCCGATGGATATAAAGCCCTGGATAAACTGGCCCGCCATCGCCGACACCGGTTGGGTGGCCATATCACCGCAATCACCGGTAGTGTGGGCAAGACCGGCGCCAAAGACGCCTTGCATCATATCTTTCACCATCACCATGCCACCCACGCAACCAGAGGGAATCTCAACAATCAGATTGGTGTCCCTCTGACCCTGGCGCGGACCCCGGCAACCGCCAAACGAACAGTCCTGGAATTAGGAGCCGGACGCCCCGGTGATATTGCCCCGCTGGCACGGCTGGTGCGCCCCCATACTGCCGCCATTATTTCGGTCGGCTATGCCCATGCAGAACATTTCCCCGGCCTGATCGATATTGCCCTGGAAAAGGCAGCAATCTTCACCGGTATTGCCGGGGGTGTCGCAATCCTGCCGCGCGATAATCCCTTATTTGCATTGTTGCGTGATGCCGCGCTCGATCATGGGGCCGGCCGGATCATATCTTTCGGTGCCCATCCTGAGGCACAATCACGGCTTTTAACCTGCCATATCGACAAAAAAGGCACATCGGTAGAAGCCATCATAGAAGGCATCCATCTGCGGTACCGCCTCCTGACACTGGGGCGGCATTGGGCCATTAACTCCCTGGCCGTTTTGTCAGCAGCGATGGCCGCCGGTGATGATCCGGTGCAGGCTGCTGATACATTGAGTCATTTTACACCACGCAAAGGACGCGGTGACTACCAGCAGATCACTCTTGATGATGGCACATTCACCCTGATTGATGAATCCTACAATGCCAACCCATCTTCTATGCGCGCCGCCATAGCGGTTCTGGGTCATATGCGCCCGGCTCCCCGGGGACGACGTATTGCTGCGCTGGGGGATATGCTCGAACTGGGTTCCTCAGCGCAGACCCATCATACCATCCTCAGTGACTGCCTGATTCAGGCCGGGGTTGATCTGGTCTTTACAGTCGGAGACCAGATGCATGCCCTCTATAAGACATTGCCGCCACGCCTGCGCGGAGGACACGCAAAGACAGCCGATCATCTGGCCACAAAGATTGCCGCAACAGTTGAGGTCGGTGATGTGGTCACGGTTAAAGGATCGCATGGCAGCCATATGTCTCTGATTGTTGATGCCCTGCGTATCAAAGGGCAAAAAGCTCTTCCTCAAGCCCCATATTCTCAACCCCCGCACCCCTAAGGAGACCGGCTATCCTTTACCATCTCTTCTATCCGTTGGCAGAAGATTTCGGCCTGTTCAACCTGTTCCGCTACATTACCTTTCGTACTGGTGGCGCGATCCTGACTGCGCTGGTGATCTCTTTCTGGCTCGGCCCGCCGATGATCGATTGGCTGAAAAAAAAGCAAAAAAACGGCCAGCCAATACGTGATGACGGTCCGGGGGACCATCTGATTACTAAGGTAGGAACGCCAACGATGGGTGGGGTTTTGATCTTGAGTGCTCTGGTCCTGAGCACCCTTTTATGGGCTGATCTCAACAATTCTTATATTTGGGTTTTGTTGGCAACCGCAGTGGGGTTTGGCTTGATTGGGGCGATTGATGATGGCCTCAAATTATCGCGAAATTCCTCTCGCGGCATGCCGGCCCGACATAAATTTCCCTTACAAATTCTTGTCGCTCTGGGCCTGGTCTGGTGGGTCAGCATGCTGGGAGCACCAGAGCATACCAACACTTTGGCGGTCCCGTTTCTCAAAGATGTTCTGATTGATTTTGGTGACTTCTTCACCATCTTTGCCATTCTGGTTATCGTGGGTGCATCGAATGCGGTCAACCTTACCGATGGTCTGGATGGTCTGGCTATTGTCCCGACCATGATCGCTGCGGCCTGTTTCCTGATCATTGCCTATCTGGTTGGCAATACCGTATTTGCTGATTATCTGCGGATCATCTATGTTCCAGGGACCGGGGAACTGGCAATTTTTTGCGGAGCCATGATCGGTGCCAGCCTGGGGTTCCTGTGGTTCAATGCCCCCCCGGCAATGGTTTTCATGGGGGACACCGGATCCCTGGCCGCCGGAGCAGCACTGGGAATGCTGAGCGTCATCACCAAGCATGAATTGGTGTTGGCAATCATCGGCGGCTTATTTGTTCTCGAAACCGTTTCGGTGATTGTTCAGGTGGCTTCTTTTAAACTCACCGGGCGGCGGATTTTCCGCATGGCCCCGCTGCATCACCATTTTGAAAAGAAAGGGTGGGCAGAATCAACGATTGTCATACGTTTCTGGATCATTGCCTCTATTCTGGCTTTGATCGGTCTTGCAACCCTGAAGCTCAGGTAAGGGTGGGTCCGGGAAAATGCTACGTTTGCCTCCAGTAGAAAATAAGCGCATTGCCGTGCTTGGTTTAGGTAAATCCGGCGTGGCAGCCGCCCGGACATTGGCCGCCAATGGAGCACAGGTTCTGGCCTGGGACGATGATCCGGATCAGCGCCACAATGCGCATTGCCCGGATGCAATGATCACCGATTTAAGCCAGTATGATTTTTCCGGCATCACGGATCTCATTCTCAGCCCGGGTATTCCACTGCATTATCCGGCTCCCCATCCTGCCGTCACAAAGGCCCGCCAGGCCCGGTGCCGGATCATCGGTGAAACCGAATTGCTGGCCCGTTCGGATAGCCAGGCCCGCATTGTCGGCATCACCGGGACCAATGGAAAATCAACCACCACCGCCCTGATCACCCATATTCTCAAAGCCAGCGGAATTGACGCGGCAGCTGGTGGCAATTTTGGTACACCGACCTGCCAGCTACCATCCCTGCCTGAGGACGGGGTTTATGTCCTGGAAATGTCTTCGTACCAGCTTGATTTACTGGAAAAGCTGGTTTTCGATATTGCTCTTTTGCTCAATCTTTCAGCCGATCATCTGGACCGGCATGGCGGTATGAAAGGATATATCGCCGCCAAACAGAAAATTTTCCGTGGTCAGACCGCCTCAGCAGCAGCGATTATCGGGATTGATGAACCCTCAGGGCGAAAGATTTATCGCAGCATCAAAGCCCTCAATCATCAATATGTTATCCCGGTTTCGGGACGGGTTCGATGCCCCGGAGGAATGTATCGTCGCCAGGATGGATGGCTGATTGATGATCAATCAGGGACCCAAAAGCCGCTGTGTAACCTTAACCAGAGCCTGGCTCTCAAAGGGCATCATAACGGACAAAATGCTGCGGCTGCTTTTGCGGCATGCCGGATCATTGGCCTGACCGATCAGCAGATTACAGATGGGCTGAATGGGTTTCCCGGCCTCGCGCATCGGCAGGAAAATATCACCACTGTGGCTGGAATCAGCTTTATCAATGACAGCAAAGCAACCAATCTGGAATCAGCATTCCAGGCTCTTTCAGCCCATCATCATATTCATTGGATTGTTGGGGGGCGTGCCAAGAAAAACAGCCTGAGCATGCTGGAAAAGCATTTAAAAAAATATCGTGAGCATGTGCACAAAGCCTATCTGATCGGAGAAGCCTCTGCATCCCTGGCCGGGGTTCTGGAAGGAAAAATTGCCACGGAGATCTGCGGTGATCTTGCCACCGCCACAAAGCGCGCTTTTATTGACTCCCGGGAAATTCGACGTTCCGATCCCGCCATAGAACCGGTCGTCCTGTTATCTCCGGCCTGTGCTTCATTTGACCAATGGAAAAATTTTGAGGAACGCGGGGATGCCTTCCGGGAACTGGTCTGGCAGCTTTCCCGGACCACCCAGACCCGAGAGAATATTCAGGAAACAGGATCATGAGGTCCGAAATATGAAACTTGGTCTTGATCGTGGCAATGCCAGCATGGTGGCCCGTTGGTGGTGCACCGCCGACAGGGTATCTTTGCTCGCCATAAGCGGGCTGATCGTCTGTGGTATCCTGTTGATCCTCACCGCGACACCCCCTGTCGCCGAGCGATTAAAACTCAGTCACCTGTATTTCAGTTCCCGCCATTTGATGCTGATCCCTCTGGCGGTCATCATTCTGGGCATTGTCTCAATGCTTCCGCTTAAATATCTCAAAATATGTGGCGGGGGTCTGTTCTTTATATGCCTGATTGCCAGCGGTGCAGCCAGTATCTGGGGACCAGAAATCAAAGGGGCACAACGCTGGTTATTCCTCAATGGGGTATCGGTTCAACCCTCAGAATTTCTCAAACCATCCTTTGCAGTCATCACTGCCTGGGCTTTCCAGTACAACCTCAAAACCCGGGGACGTCCCCTTGGACCGATGAGTTTGTTCCTGCTGTTTCTGGTATTGGCAGTCCTGATTTCGCAACCTGATTTTGGGATGTCTTTGGTTGTGCTTGCCGGATGGACGGCTCAGTTTTTTATTGCCGGAGCCACATGGGTCGGGTTGACGATTTTATCAATCATGAGTCTTCTGGGGGTGATTGCCGCCTATCACGCCTTACCGCATGTGGTTGCACGTATTCATGTTTTCTTTGACCCCAGCCTTGGCGATACCTATCAGATTCAAACCTCGGTTGAATCCTTCATCAATGGTGGTTTCTTCGGACGCGGCCCTGGAGAAGGTTTGATCAAACAGCATCTGCCTGATGCCCATACCGATTTTATCTTTGCGGTTGCCGGAGAGGAATTTGGCTTTTTTTTCTGCCTCATCATTATTGTGCTGTACGTGACCATCATCATGCGCGGTTTCAGTGGCGCAATGCGTCAGGCCGATTCGCTGGCTATGCTGGCAGCAGCCGGACTGTTAACTCAAATCGGTCTCCAAGCGCTCATCAATATGAGCTCAGCCTTGCGGCTCATCCCCTCCAAAGGAATGACTCTACCCCTCATTTCTTATGGTGGCTCTTCCCTGCTGGCAACAGCAATCACCCTGGGAATGGTGATTGCCTTCACACGCCGGCGATTTGACATGGTGGATTAGTCATGAAAACACGTAACTTACAAATTGTTCTGGCTGCGGGAGGAACCGGTGGCCATATGTATCCGGCCCAGGCCTTATCGGCTGAGCTGACCAAGCAAGGTTGCCAGGTGACATTGATCACCGACGAGCGCGGTCAAATTTATAAAAAAACCAAAGATTTTTATCGGGTATATACCGTCTCCTGGGAACCGACATCCGGTATTTTGGGGAAAATTCCCTCTTTCATTGGTTTGATGATTGCGCGCAGAAAATGCCGGCATCTTCTGAAAGTCGTCATTCCTGATCTGGTGGTCGGTTTCGGTGGTCATCCGGCACTCCCCACCCTGATGGCGGCCAAGAAGATGAAGTTACCCATTTTGCTTCATGAGCAAAACGCCGTATTGGGCCGGGTGAATCGTCTGATGGCCGGAGCAGCAGCCGGGATTGCAACCTCCTTCAAAACAGTTGGCGGCCTCAAAAGCAAACATAATGCGAAAGTCCTGTATACCGGGACCCCGGTGCGTTCGGCCATTATTGATACGCGGTCACTTGCGTATCGTGCTCCATCACCCGGTGGCGAAATGGCCATTTTGTGTATTGGTGGCAGCCAGGGTGCGGCAATCTTCAGTAAAGTTCTGCCAGAAGCAATCAATTTCCTCACAAACAAAGAGCGGCAAAGACTACGCCTCAGTCAACAATGCCGGCTTGAAGACAACTACAGCCTTTCCGTGACCTATAATAAATTAGGGCTGGAGCATGATCTGAGCGGATTTTTTGATGACATCAGTGAGCGGATCAATTTAGCCCATTTGGTGATTGCCCGGGCAGGAGCATCAACGATTGCTGAGTTATCCACCGCCGGGCGGCCGGCTATTCTGGTCCCGTATCCCCACGCAACCGATGATCATCAAAATATCAATGCCAAACTCATTGCCCAGACAGGCGGAGCCTTGCTGTTCCCTGAACAGGATTTAAAGCCGGAAAAATTGGCTTTCTTACTGCGTAATTGTTTATCCAGACCCAAGATATTGACCAAAATGGCCCGGGCCGCACGCGCCAATGGTGTCCCGGATGCTTCCCGGCGTCTGGCTCAGATGGCTCTGGCCATCATTGAAGGCATTGACTTCCAGACAATCGCACCCAGGAAACCCAAATGAGGTCACTTCCCCTATCCATTGGCTCTCTCCATTTCATCGGGATCGGTGGGATCGGTATGAGCGGCATTGCCGAGATATTGATCAATCTTGGCTATGATGTACAGGGAAGTGACCTATGTGCTAACGCCAACACCCGCCGTCTTGAAAGCCTGGGGGCCCAGGTGATGATTGGTCACCGGGCTGAAAATATTGCCCAGGCAGCCGTGGTCGTTACCTCAAGTGCTGTTCCTGCCGATAACCCGGAAATCAAGGCCGCCCGGGATCATCTGATTCCGGTGGTTCGGCGTGCTGAGATGCTGGCTGAATTGATGCGGCTCAAATGGAGTATTGCGGTTGGAGGAACCCACGGCAAAACAACCACCACATCTATGATCGCCACAGTATTGGAAGCGGCCGGTTTTGATCCCACCGTCATCAATGGCGGGATCATCAACACCTATGGAACCAATGCCCGTTTGGGGAAAAGCGACTGGATGGTGGTCGAGGCCGATGAATCGGATGGCAGTTTTTTCAAACTGCCCTCAACCATTGCAGTTGTCACCAATATTGACCCGGAACATCTGGATTTTTACGGCAGCTTCGGCGCATTGCGTGATGCCTTTCAGTCCTTTGTCCAGAATATTCCTTTTTACGGTTTTGCCCCGCTATGTATTGATCATCCGGAGGTGCAAAACCTGATATCGAAACTCTCTGACCGCCGCATCATCACCTATGGCTTATCGCGGCAAGCCGAGATTCGCGGGGTCAATATCCGCACACAATCAGCAACCACTCTGTTTGATGTTGTCATTTCCAACAGCACCAACCGGCGAATCGAAGAGATCCATCTCCCTATTGCCGGGTCTCATAATGTCCAGAATGCTCTGGCGGCGGTGACTGTCGGTCTGGAAATGGGGATCGACGACAAAACCTTAAAAAAGGGTCTGGCAGCTTTTCGGGGAGTGAAAAGACGTTTCACAATCATCGGGCAGGTCAATGGCGTCACCATCATTGATGATTATGCCCATCATCCCGTTGAGATTGCCGCGACTCTCAAAGCAGCCAAAAGCATGCAAAAAGGCAAAATTATCGCTGTATGCCAGCCCCATCGCTATAGTCGGGTCGCCGATTTATTTGAGGAATTTTGCCTGTGTTTCAATGATGCCAACACCGTCATCATCAGTGATATTTACCCGGCAGGTGAACCCCCTCTCGAAGGCATTGATCGCGATACCTTAATCGAAGGTCTGCGCGCCCGTGGCCACCGTGCGGTTGTGCCTCTTGAGAGCAGTGATGATTTAGCCGCATTGGTGCAAGAGAATGCCAGACCGGGCGATATGGTCGTCTGCATGGGGGCCGGCGACATTACCCAATGGGCCCATCAGCTCCTTGAGGAACACACCGCCGGGGATTTAGATGTGGTGGCCCTTTCTTCAGCAGCCGGGGGGGCGTGATGACGTTTGCACCTGGCCTGATTGATCGCCTCCCGAAAATGCGGGGCCGTTATATCGGAAACGCATCCCTGGCTCAAAAGACATGGTTTCGTGTCGGGGGGCCGGCTGAGGTTTTATTCACCCCGGCAGATCGGGAGGACTTGTTAGAATTTCTCCGGGCCAAACCCAAAGATATTCCGCTCACAGTGATTGGTGTGGGATCAAATCTGTTGGTGCGTGATGGCGGAATACCAGGTGTCGTGGCTCAGCTGGGGCGCAGACTGAGCCATGTGGTGGTTGAAGGTGAACAGATTATTGCCGAAGCCGGTGCATTCGCCCATGCGGTTGCCAAAGCCTGTCAGCGTGCCTGTCTGTCCGGGTTGGAATTTCTGATTGGGATTCCTGGCCTGATCGGCGGAGCATTACGGATGAATGCCGGTGCCTATGGTCGTGAGATCCGGGATATAACGGTATCAGCAGAGATCATTGATTCATCAGGCACTGTTCATATCCGGAAAAATCAGGCCCTTGGTTTCCATTATCGAGGCTGTACAATCCCGGAAAACTCGATTTTCCTTTCGGCGACATTCCGTGGTCAAAAAGGATCAGCCGAAGCAATTTCAAAACGCATGCGGATGATCCAGGATCAACGGCAGGCGACACAACCCATCCGTCTGCGCACCGGCGGGAGCACCTTTACCAACCCTCCCGGGATGAAAGCCTGGCAGCTGATTGAACAAGCCCGTTGTCGGGGCATGACTCGCGGCGGCGCACAAGTTTCACAACAGCATTGTAATTTTCTCATCAATACCGGTGATGCGACCGCAGAAGATCTGGAATATCTGGGGGAAGATGTCCGGCAACGAGTCCTGGAAGTTTGTGGAGTCACCCTTGATTGGGAAATTCTCCGGGTCGGGATTCCAAATCATACCGACAGAGTAACGGGAAGCCGGAAATGAATCAGTCCACTCGATACCATGTAGCTGTTCTGGCGGGCGGGCGTTCGGCTGAAAGGGCTGTTTCTCTCGAAACCGGGGTCAATGTGGCAAGGGCACTGGAACGACGCGGCCACCATGTCAGCATGATTGATGTGAATGATCAGACCGCTGCTCTGATCGAAAAACTCAATCCGCGCCCGGATATTGCTTTTAACGCTCTCCATGGCCGTTATGGTGAGGATGGATGTATCCAGGGTCTGCTCGAATGGATGGATATTCCCTATACCCATTCAGGCGTGCTCGCCTCGGCCGTGGCGATGAATAAACCCATCGCCAAGGCATTATTCACCCAGGCCGGAATTCCATGCCCCGACCATATTCTGATCAGTCAGGCTGATTGCACCGATGGCGATCCGATGCCCCGGCCTTATGTCATCAAGCCCCCTGATGAAGGTTCAAGCATCGGTATCCGGATCATCAATACTGAGGCCCCGGCCCAACCACTGACGGTAACAGACTGGCCTGAGAGCGGCCCTCTCATGGTTGAAACCTACGTACCAGGACGCGAATTAACCGTCGCCATTCTCGACGGCGAAGCCTTAGGCGTTCTGGAGATTCACCCCCAGGAGGGGTTTTACGACTATCAGGCCAAATATCAAACTGTTGCCAGGCATAGTGTCCCGGCTCTTATCCCTGATGACATAACCGAACGCGCTCTCGATTATGCTCTCAAAGGTCATAATATTTTGGGGTGTCACGGAGTCAGCCGGGCCGACTTCCGTTACGATGACACAACCGGCAGCCTTTTGATGCTTGAAATCAACACCCAGCCCGGCATGACCTCAGCATCCCTGTTGCCTGAAATTGCCGCCTGGCGGGGGATTGAATACGACGATCTGGTCGAACGTCTTCTCAAGACCGCCTCGCTACGTTCCCATCCGTTTCAACCGTCTTTGTCACCATCTTTGTCATGAAAAATACTGCCACATATCGCCGTCAGTTGAAAAAGAGACAATTTTCTGCTGCCCGGGAATGGCGGCAACGTCTGGCTGGCTGGGGTGTCGGGGTCCTTCTGGTCGGGATGCTGGGTCTTGTTTTATCGGGGATCATTATTCCTGATGCCCCGCGCAAGATCTGGCTGACTCTCACTCATTGGGCCGGCTTTGAGATCCGCGCCGTCTATGTCATTGGCCGCCAGAAAACGACCCGGGACGACATTCTTGCAGCGATTGATATTCAAATCGGTGAACCGCTGTTCCGGGTGGAACCAGAAGCCATGCGCCAGGCGATTGAGAATATTGGTGCGGTCAAAGCAGCCCGGGTCGAACGACGTCTGGATGGTTCGATCCTCCTGCATTTAGAAGAACGTAGCCCGCATGCTTTGTGGCGTCATGCGGATCATCATTATCTGGTGGATAGCGATGGGACCGTCTTTGGTGTGACTCCTGTGCCGACTCATACAGCATCCGTTCATGCCCAGCTCCCGGTTTTGATCGGACAACAGGCAGCAGAACAGGCCGGTGATCTCTTTGCAGCCTTCAGAGCCGTATCAGAGATTGGCACCATGACCGCCCAAGCAATCAATCATCATGGGCGGCGTTGGGATCTTCATCTGCGCAACGGAACCATTCTCCATCTCCCGGGGACCGATATCACCGCATATCTGCAACAGATTCAGGCCCTCAATCAACATCATGACCTTCTCAAACGGGATATACAGCTGATTGATCTGCGCCAGCCTGAGCGCATCAGGATCATGAAAGGAATTGCAGGCAATCCGGTTGATCACGTCGTACCCGATGGAACCCCGGTTGATCCGGATGCGGCGTTGGGCAATCACCTTTCCCCGGACCATACACAATCAGGGCATGAGGAGACCCGGACATGAGAGTGTTTGCGCCCAGGATCCGGCATAATCATTGTGCGGCCCTGGATATCGGGACCACAAAGATGAGCTGTCTGATCACTGAAGTATCGCGCGGTGATACAGCAAAAGTCATTGGCTTTGGGCATCGCCGCTCTGAAGGGATGCGCAACGGCCTGATTGTCGATATACGCGAAGCAGCTGAATGTATCCGTTCGACTGTTCATGCTGCTGAAGAAATGGCTGAACGGCGGATTGGTTCTCTGGCGATCAATTTGACGGTCGGTGATCCCAACTGTGCGATCCGCCATGCGGCGGTCGATGTCTCGGCCCATGAGATCAATGACCATGACATTGAGCGTCTGCGTTCTGAAACCGCTCTGCAAAGCCGACGTGCTGGTGAAAGTATTCTGCACAGCGTGACCTTACGTTTTTCGATTGATGGCAGTGCGGCCATTCGGGATCCCCGGGGTATGTATGGGCAAACGCTCTCGACTGAAATTCTTCATATTATGGTCAAATCCGGGGCTTTACGGAGTCTTATTCGGTGCGTCAATCTCTGTGACCTGGATGTTGAATCGGTCACCATATCTTCTTATGCGGCTGCCTGGGCTTGCTGTGAACAAGACGAACGTCGTCTGGGTGTCGCCTGTATTGATCTGGGTGGAGGAACCACCGGCATTGCGGTCATGGTCGAGGACTGTCTGGTCCATGTTGATACGCTGCCTGTGGGCGGAGCCCATATTACCCATGATATTGCGCGGGGGCTTGGAGTTAGCCTGGCGACTGCTGAGCGATTGAAAACCGTATATGGCAGCATCCTCCCTCACACAGCCGGGGATCAGGATGCCATCGAAGTGCCGTTGCTGGGCGGGGACTCACAACATATTTCGCGTTCGCTGCTCAATGGCATTATTCGTCCCCGCATGGAGGAAATTTTTGAACTGGTCCGCGACCGCATCGAAACCAGCGGCTACAACAGCATGATCGGAGACCGGGTCGTTCTGACCGGTGGGGGGACCTTGCTTCATGGAACCAAAGAAATGGCCGAAGCCATTTTTAATCGCCGTGTCCGGATCGGCACACCGCGTGGATTGGCGTCACTGCCAGAACCGGCCACCGGGCCGGGTTTTGCCACCAATATCGGGTTAGCCCTCCTGGGGGCAGGCGCGATATACGCCCCTGTCACCAAATTCGGTCACCGCCTCAATAGCGGGCTGCTCAACCGGATGGGTCTTTGGCTAAAGGAAAGTTTCTGAACAATGCTTTTAAGCAAACTCTATCCCGAACACCGCTTAGCGGACCATCCCCGGACAGGGTTGGCCCGGGTTTCATCATTTCAGTTGTTATCGTTTCACATCCCCGACAGAACAAAAAATGGAGGATACTATGGGTATTAATTTCAATCTTCCGGTTCAGGAAAACCATCTTAAACCACGCATCACAGTCATCGGCATTGGCGGCGGCGGCAACAATGCGGTGAATAACATGATTGAATGCGGCCTTGAAGGGGTCGAATTCGTGGCCAGCAACACCGATGCTCAGTCTCTGGAGCAATCAATCGCCCAGCGCAAAATTCAACTGGGACCCAGCCTGACCCAGGGTCTGGGAGCCGGGTCGCGCCCGGATATCGGACGCGCGGCTGCTGAGGAAGTCATTGACTCACTGCTTGAGCAGCTGGCCGGAGCCAATATGGTTTTTCTCGCCGCCGGCATGGGGGGAGGAACCGGAACCGGGGCAGCACCGGTGATTGCCCGGGCTGCTAAAGAACAGGATATCCTCACTGTGGGTGTCGTCACCAAGCCTTTCGATTTTGAGGGCGTCACCCGTATGCGTGTCGCGGAGCAGGGAATCGAGGAATTACAACAATTTGTCGATACCCTGATCGTTATTCCCAATCAGAATCTATTTCGGGTTGCCAATGAAAAAACAACCTTTGCTGAGGCTTTTTCGATGGCTGATGACGTTTTGCAGACCGGGGTACGCGGCATCACTGATCTGATGCTCAAGCCCGGGCTGATCAATCTGGATTTTGCCGATATCCGGGCAGTCATGGCTGAGATGGGGAAAGCCCAGATGGGAACCGGTGAATGTGAAGGCGATCATCGCGCTGTCAATGCTGCCGAAGCAGCCATTTCCAACCCCATCCTGGAAGATTCTTCCATGAAAGGAGCGCATGGTGTGCTGATCAATATCACCGGCGGCAGTGATATGACCATGTTTGAAGTGGATGAAGCGGCCAACAGAATTAAGGAGGAAGTCGATAGCCAGGCCAATATTATTTTTGGTGCAGCCATTGATGATTCTCTGTCGGGCCGTATACGGGTTTCCATGGTGGCAACAGGTATTGATGCCGAAATGGCCGTTCACCCACATGACCGGGAAGAAAATATACGTCGCTTTTCGGTCCCGCCGGCTTTAGCAGCCAGTTCTCAAAGTGATACCCTGCAACGTGAAAAACCACGTCAGGCAGCCATTGGTTCCATTTTCCCTCTGGCCTCTGAGAACAAAGATAGGCCGGAGCATCCGGCTCTGCCAGGGGGGTATTCATCGTCTCAAATGCCGGAAAACCAGCCTGACCAGTCACCCCTCACGATGCAGGGGAATGGTTCTCCTGCCTCCCCTGAGCAACCCTCTGATGGTTACCAGAATATGCAGACCGGGGAGCCTCTCAAGGAAGAAAAGCCGCATCATAACCATGCGCTCAATTCTCCGTCCGGGGAGCAGATCACCGCCAAAAATATCAACCCGGAGCCCTCCCCTGCCGGAGAAAACATACCCAAAAAAGCATCGGTCAGCTTATTCAGGAGGATTACCGGATCGAGGACCGGACAAAGGAAAACAACCGCTCAGCAAAATGCCGGAATCGTGACTGACCAACCGGATCATCAGCATGCCGATTTTCAGGATCATTATCTCAGGCATAGTCGGGAAAATAAGCCAGGGGAAGAGGATTTGCTGGAAATCCCTGCCTTTTTGCGCCGTCAGGCCAACTAAAACCCTGCGACCAGAAGGAGAGCAGATACGATGAGGATAGCATGAAAAAATTCCTGCCCCCTGCTAAAACCGGGGAGAATTGTAACATCTGGTAACAATCTTTGACTTGTTTATGCAATCCGGGACCGGTAAACAATTTATAATTGTTAATTATTTGTTTCTGTTTACGAATTGTGAGCTGATGGTGAAATTCTCATATGGAACATCCATCCCCGCACTTCTGAAGTGATGATGCGACAATATAAATCCCAATAAAAAATAAATCCCAATAAATAAGGACCTTCCCCACCGAATAAATCTTTACTGAATAAATCTTTACTCAATAAACCATCATTGCGCTGAAATCTTTGTCCAGGTTTTGTATCCACGTAATTGAATGGGTCTCCAACGGATTTTTTTCATGAAATATCAATCTCAGAAATATCAACGCCAAAAAACCTTGAAAAATTCGATCCATTGCAGCGGCGTTGGTCTGCATTCCGGTAAACAGGTCTCGCTGGTGCTTCACCCGGCTGAGCCAAATCAGGGAATTGTATTCCGACGGACAGATCCCGCTGGTCAGGGAGCCTGTATTCCGGCCCGCTGGGATTGGGTCACCAATACCCAGCTGCGCACCACCATCGGTGATACCAAAGGCATCACCATCGGCACAGTGGAACATCTCATGGCTGCGTTTGCCGGCTGTGAGATTGATAATGCTTTGGTGGATATTGACTCGGATGAAACCCCGATCATGGATGGCAGTGCCGCACCGTTTCAGTTTTTAATCGAATGCGCCGGATTGCAAGAGCAGGAAGCCCCACGCCAGGCCATCCGTATTGAGAAAGAAGTCATCCTCAAAGAGGGAGATCGCTGGGCACGTTTTCGCCCGGCAGAGGGAACCATCATTCATTCCGAGATTGATTTTTCCGCCGAGGCGATTGCCCATCAGGAATATCGTTTTTGCCTGCGTAACGGTGCCTTCAAAACAGAGCTGAGCCGGGCACGCACCTTTGGTCAGTTGTCTGAAATTGACCATCTGCGGCAGATGGGGCTGGCTCAGGGAGGCTCTTTTTCCAATGCTGTTCTGGTCAATGGCGGAGATATCCTCAATGCGGGAGGGCTCCGCTTTAGTGATGAATTTGTGCGACACAAAGCACTGGATGCTCTGGGGGATCTATACCTGGCCGGACATCCCTTCATTGGTGAATTTTACGGCTATCGCTGTGGTCACGAATTGAACAACCGTATTTTGCGCATCCTTCTGGCGGACAATAATGCATGGTCGCTCTGCCCGATGCCGGTTGAGGAAACACAGCCAAAATCACCGGTGCCGGTTACCCCCCCTATAGCCGATGCTCCCCAGACAGCCTTAGCTGCAACCGCTTAAAACCCCATCACTGGTTTCATTGCCGGGCATTTTCCCGTTCTTTTCCTGACGTTTTGGCCTCTTTATGGCTTCATGACCGGATTGGACAATCGTCCTGTCCTGGTCAATACTATGCAGGGCTGATCAAATCGGTATTCTGGGTAATTCTGGGTAATTCTGTGTACTCCGGTGATTTTAATCTGCCCTGATCGGCAAATTAGGCTATATAATCTGTTGTGAATAATCTGTTCTGAGGTTCCGGGATAATCAAACAGGCAGACGTATAAAACGCATAATCAAGTGTAAGACGTAATAATCACGTGCTGCTCATCGAGTGCCAGAGACTGATGACAGAATGAATCAATGACAAGAGGTGATAGTCAAGATGATCGGTAACTCTATCCGGCCCCGTGAATTGATGGGATTGCGTCTTGTGAGTATATGCCTGATGGCAGGGTTTTTATGCGCCTGTGGGTCATCTGATCCGGAGTTGCAAATCGAGAAAGCCGATTACCTGCTCTACAACGACGCCATGGACCAAATGTATCAGGAAGAGTATCGCTCTGCGGCTGAATCCTTTAATGAAATTGAACGCCAACACCCCTATTCAAACTGGGCCGTCAGAGGACAAATCATGGCAGCTTTCTGCTATTATCAGGTGAATGATTATGACGAGGCAGTGATTGGCATTGACCGCTTCATTAGTCTCAATCCCAGTAATCCGGATGTTCCCTATGCTCAGTATCTCAAAGCGATGAGCTATTTTGAACAAGTGCGGGATGTATCGCGCGACCAGAGTAATTCAGCCCAGGCCCTCAAAGCATTTCAGGAACTCACCCGTCAGTTTCCGGAAAGCACCTATGCCAAAGACTCAAGACAAAAAATTGATCTTCTGATTGATCATCTGGCCGGAAAAAACATGGAGGTGGGACGTTATTATCAGAAACGTAACTACCATCTGGCCGCGATTACCCGCTACCGCACTGTCATTGAGGAATATGACCGCACCATCCATGTCCCTGAAGCACTGTATCGTCTGGTCGAAAATTATCTCTCGCTTGGGATGGTCCCGGAGGCCCGTAAGATGGCTGCTATTCTGGGCTATAATCACCCGGGCAATGAATGGTATCTCGATGCCTATCGTTTGATTGAGGAAAACAATCTCCTGGGTGAACACAGTGATGACATCTATCGCCAGCAACATCGGGCTCGTTTCGATGACGAAGGATATCTTGAATATCGTGATAAAAAGGGGGTGCCAGATCGCGCCTGGAGTTTCCTGAGTGACGACTCTGATGAAGAATCCCCGCAAGAAGACTCTGGCCTTCCGGTATCGCTGCCTGAGGATGGCGAAGCACTGTCTGATCAACCCATCACTGAGAATGATTCGCCTGTTGAAACTGATTTAAATGCGCCATGATACCGCATCATTTAAGGCCTTTGAGAGCATAAGAGAAACCAGGTAATCACGGTATGATAATGATCCGCCTCCTGCGGGACCCTGGGGAAAAAGCCCGGGGGAAAAAATATCTGTGCGGCCCGGAAAAACCAGACGAGAGCCATGCTGCAACGTTTGAGTATTCGTAATATTGTCCTCATTGACCGTCTTGATATTGATCTGGCTCCCGGCCTGTGCGTCATCACCGGTGAGACCGGGGCGGGAAAATCGATTTTTCTGGATGCGCTTGGCCTTGCCCTTGGCTTCCGTGCTGATAGCGGGTTGCTGGGAGGATACAATGACCAGGCCAGTGTTACGGCGGTATTCACCCTGCCGGAAGATCACCCCGCCCATGCCATGCTGCATGAACAGGGCCTGGAGCCAGAAAAAGAAAACGGGTTGGTTTTACGGCGCATCCTCTCGGGGGATGGACGCAGCCGCGCTTATATTGATGATCAACCCGTCAGTGCCGGTCTCTTAAGAAATCTGGGAGATAGCCTGATTGAAATTGAAGGCCAGTTTGCCGAACAGGGCCTGATGAATCCAGCTTCCCACCGGGGTGTCCTGGATGGGTATGGGACTCTGGAAACCATCGCCACACGTAGTGCAGATTCCTGGAATGCCTGGCAACAAGCTGCACATGATCTGGAAAAGGCAGAAAAATCTGCCGGGGAAATGCGCCAACAGGCCGCCGTTTTGCAAGCTGATCTGGATGAATTGGCGATCCTTAATCCACAGGCCGGGGAAATCGACTCTCTTGAACAACGCCGCCAAATTCTCAAAAACAGTGAAAAACTCTCACAGTCCCTGGACCAGGCCCGCCAACGACTGAGCGGTAATGATTCAGGCAGCGGAATCGATGCCACCATACAAACAGCCTATCGTGAACTTGAACGGGTGGCCGGGCTGGCTGCCGGGCGTTTTGACCCCATTCTGGCGGCTTTGGAACGGGCCGGAATCGAGATCACAGAAGCATTGGATGGCTTGCAGACAATACAGGACGATTGCCTCCACAACCCCACAGATCTGGAAACGACTGATGACCGGATCCATGATTTACGGCGGATTGCCCGCAAACATGGCGTGGATGCCGATGCCTTACCCAATCTGCAGGCTGAACTCTCCATGCGTCTGCAACAATGCGACACAACCGAAAATCATCTGCATCATTTGCGCGAAGCTGCAAATACGGCGCGCCAACAATGTCATCAGGATATTGGACAGCTTTCGGCTGCCCGGATCAAAGCTGCTCATTCTCTTGATGCGGCGGTTATGGCGGAACTCCCGGCCCTGAAGCTGGAACATGCCCGGATCACCACCACCCTCACCCCAATACCCGAAGAGAACTGGAACGCCAACGGCGGGGAGACAGTCACCTTCATGGTCTCGACCAATCCGGGGACATCCCCGGCCCCCCTTGACCGGATCGCCTCAGGGGGAGAGTTGTCCCGTTTTATGTTGGCGTTGAAACTGGTTGCCGCCAAAATCGGCCAGACACCAACCCTGGTCTTTGACGAAGTGGATAGCGGTATCGGCGGGGCAGTGGCAGCAGCGGTCGGTCAACGTCTGGCCCGGCTTGGGCGTCATCGTCAGGTTCTGGTGGTCACTCATTCGCCGCAAGTAGCCGCTGCCGGAGATCATCATTGGCGGGTGCGCAAAGATCAACGCGGTGAACGCAGTGTCACTGAGATTCAGCCCCTGTCAGATGCTGAACGGCAGGAGGAAATTGCCCGCATGTTATCGGCTTCTGAAATCACCCAGGAAGCCCGGGCAGCCGCAGCCCGACTCATGAGGGGGTCTCCCCTGCCATGACCGATCATAAGAACAGCCCGACCCCAGACACTGTTCCCGACATTGTTGTTCCCGACATTGATCTTACCAATATTGACGTTGCCAATATTGATCTTGCGGCATTGCCGCCTGTCGAGAGCCTGGACCGCCGGCAAGCCATCGATGAACTGGCACGGCTGGCTACTGAGATTGCCCGGCTTGATCAAGCCTATCACGGCCATGATGATCCTCTGGTCAGCGATGCTGTTTATGATGCTTTATGGCAGCGTAACCGGATTCTTGAAAGTCGCTTTCCTGATCTCATAGGCCCGGATTCGCCCTCACAACGCATCGGGGCAGCCCCATTACCGACCTTTGCCAAGGTCACCCATCAAACCCCGATGCTCTCGCTTGAGAATGCGTTCACCCAACAAGATCTTGATGATTTTCTGGCCAGAACACGGCGCTTCCTCAGACTGGATACTGAAGACGAAATTGCCGTATGGGCCGGGCCGAAGATTGATGGTCTGGCCATTTCTTTGCGCTATGAAAAGGGTCGGCTGGCTCTGGCCGCCACCCGGGGGGATGGAATGACCGGTGAAAATATCACGGCCAATATCCGCAGCCTCAACAGTATTCCTGGTTATCTTGATGGCCGTGATATGCCCGATAACATGGAGATTCGCGGCGAGATTTACATGAAAAAAACCGATTTTCTGACCCTGAATGAAAGACGGATTGCTGAGGGAGAAAAACCGTTTGCCAATGCCCGCAATGCAGCAGCCGGCAGTGTGCGCCAGATCGACCCGACCATTACTGCAAGGCGACCTTTACAGTTTTTTCCCTATGGCACTGGCAGGATTGATCCCGGTTTTGCCGCCAGCCAATCGGCGTTATCGGAACGTCTGGCTGCCTTTGGGTTTGCGCCTTATGAACCGGCCAGATTATGCCGTTCGGCCTCAGAAATGCTGGATTTTTACCGGCATATAGATCAACAACGTTCTCAACTTGATTTTGATATTGATGGGGTGGTCTATAAAATCGACCGCTGGGATTGGCAGGAACGTATGGGCGCAGTGGGACGAGCACCGCGCTGGGCGATTGCCCATAAATTTTCTGCTGAACAGGCACAAACCACCATCAGGGAGATTGATATCCAGGTTGGCCGGACCGGTATTCTCACCCCGGTGGCCCGTTTGGAACCGGTGCTGGTGGGGGGTGCGACCATCACCAACGCCACCTTGCATAATGAGGATGAAATTGCCCGCAAGGATATCCGGTGCGGGGATCGGGTGATTGTCCAACGGGCCGGGGATGTTATTCCCCAGGTGGTTGAGGTGATTCTTAAGGATCGCCGCGCCGGGACTTCCCCATACCGGATGCCGGATACCTGCCCGGCTTGTCATCATCCGGCGGTACGCCTGGAAGGTGAGGCAGCCCGCCGCTGTAGCGGTGGCTTTGCCTGTCCGGCCCAGACGGTTGAGCGTTTGAAACATTTCGTCTCCCGCAATGCCTTTGATATCGCCGGCTTAGGGGAAATCCATATCAGAACTTTTTGGGAAAACGGCCTGATTGGGACCCCTGGCGATCTCTTTCGTTTACAGGAAGAAGACGCCACCATCCTTCAGCAAGAAGGATGGTCCCGCCTCTCGGCTGATAATCTCTACGCCGCTATTGCGGCCCGCCGGGAGATTGATCTTGACCGGCTGATTTATGCGCTGGGCATTCCCCGGGTCGGGCAGACCACCGCCAGATTGTTGGCCAAAATCTATGGCAGCTTCACAGATTGGCGCAGGACAATGACGACACTTGGTACCCCGGAAAATCAGGCCAGAGATGACCTGCTGGCGATTGATGGCATTGGTCCGTCCCTGGTTGAGAGTCTGGCCCTCTTCTTCAACGAACCGAAGAATCAGGCTCTGCTGGATGATCTGGCATCCCAGCTCCGGATCCGTGATTGTGTTGCCGCATCATCCAATATGCCTCTGGCCGATAAAACAATCGTTTTTACCGGTATTCTGAAATCAATGTCACGGACTGAGGCCAAGCTACGCGCTGAATCTTTGGGTGCCAAAGTCGTTACGACAGTCTCCGCAAAAACCGATTGGGTGATCGCCGGCGTCAAATCCGGTTCAAAAATCAGCAAAGCCAAAGAGCTCGGGGTCACAATCTTAAACGAACTGGAATGGCAGCACCTGATTTCAACAACAAAAGCCGGTGAAACACCCGATGGAACAGCAAAAGAAACAGATGACAAAACGATAACAGAAGAAACATCTGACAGAACAACACAGACTCTGCCGCTCTTTGGCGAGCCATCACCCAAACCTTAAAACCATATCCTTAAAGATTGACCACCTTAACCATCTTCGGCCAAAGGTCGGGTTGCCTGATCCAGCCAGGCTGCGGTTGCCTGATCCAGCAGGGGAGTCAATGCGTCTTTGACCCGGTGATGATAGGCATCAATCCAGCTGCGTTCTTCAGCATTGAGTAAAGAGAGATTGATCAGGCGGCGATCAATCGGGACCAAAGTCAAAACCTCAAAAGAAAGCATCACCCGCTCATCGGTTGCCCCGGACAGCCTGTGATCCGGCATATGCGGCTCCCCAAGCCCATCTTCCGGACCCCGGACACAAAGCAAATTCTCAATCCGGATCCCGTAGGCACCCTCGCGGTAATATCCCGGCTCATTGGAGAGGATCATACCCGGCTGTAAAGGGGTATCACCGCCGGTTTTGGCAATGCGCTGAGGGCCTTCATGAACACCGAGATAACTGCCGACCCCATGGCCGGTCCCATGATCATAATCCATCCCAAACCGCCATAATGCTGCACGGGCCAAAGGGTCAAGACGTGCCCCGTCAGTGCCCTGGGGAAACCGGGCCAAAGACAAGGCAATATGCCCCTTGAGAACGACTGTAAAAGAATCCTGATAGTCCTTATCTGGTGTCTGGCCAGGTTGAGCAATCAGAACCGTACGGGTGACATCGGTGGTCCCGTCAGGATAATGGCCGCCGGAATCAAGCAAATAGAGATCCCCCGGCCGCAAAGGCTGATTGGTATGCGGAGTCACCCGATAATGAACAATCGCCCCATGAGATCCGCTGGCTGAAATGGTCTCAAAACTTGGGCCACGAAATAAGGGATCAGCAGCCCGCATATCGTGTAATTTTGCACAAGCCATCTTTTCATCAACGCCCTGCTCAGGCTCTGTCGTTTCCAGCCAATGCAAAAACCGACACAACGCCACCCCATCACGGTGATGAGCACTCCGGGCACCGGCAACTTCAACCGCATTCTTGCATGCCTTCGGGAGCAGACAGGGATCATCAGCATGATACAGTTGGCCTCCGGCCTGGCTGATCTGCTCAGATATGGCATGCGGGCTCCGGGCCGGATCAACCCAGATTGTATACCCTTCCTGACCCCATGTCTTCAGCATCCCGGCCAGATCATCCATCGGACGCAAGGCAACCCCCGGCTTAAGATGGGTGCTCAGAGCCGGGCTCACCTGATTGGGGTCGGTAAAGAAAACAGTTGCCTGATCCACCGAATCGCTCAGACCGGAATGCGCAAAAACCACCGCAAACACCAGAGGCAACGGCGTATACGGCGTGTCACTGCCACGGATATTGAACAACCACGCAATCGAATCCGGACGGGTCAAAACACAGGCCCGACAACCAACCCGCTGCATATCAGCCGCTAAAGCAGCAATTTTTTGCGAATGTTCCTGGCCACTATAGGCAAGACCATGGGGCTGGATTGCCTGATATGATGCGGCTGGACGTTCCTGCCAAACCGCATCAAGCGGATTATCCTCTAACCCAACCAATATGCCGCCAGCAGCAGCACAAATCTCTTGCCAGACCGCGACCTCCCTTGAGGTATGCAGCCACCAATCATAGCCCAGATGCCCCCCAGCCGGTAACATTTCAGCCACCCAGGATGCGAGAGACTGTGCGCCCAGATGATGGATGGAAAACAGCCGGGCATCAACCTCATCACGGGCTTGCAACCAGTACCGCCCATCAACAAATAAGGCCGCCTGATCGGCCAAAACCACCGCCAGGCCAGCCGATCCGGTAAACCCGCTTAGCCAGGCCAGCCGCTCAGCAGAGGGAGGAAGAAATTCATCCCCATAGCAATCCGCATGAGGAATGATCAAGCCATCAAGATCACGTTTTTTCAGCTCAGCCCGCAAGGCTTCTAAAGGATGAGTCATCTATCTTTTGCGCCCCCGCCGCATAATCAGCGTGATCCAATCCTCAATGACCACCCGTCTGAACATATGCAATCCCTGAGCATGATACGTATTCTGAATGCGCCGATGGTCGCTGTCCAGAAAGCCGGAGAGAATCAAAAAACCACCTGGCTTGATCGATTGCGTTAAATCGGCGGCCATCTCCACCAACGGATCGGCCAGAATATTTGCCAGAGTGAGATCAAACAATCCAGACCCGGCGCGACCAGCCCGCCTGGCTCTTGATGTGCTTTGACCCGAAACAGCCATCACAGGCCGATGGCCCGATAAAACCCGGATATGCTGTGTGACATGATTGCGCACAGCATTGCGGCGGGTCTCAGCCAGAGCCAGAGGATCATGATCCATCGCCACAACCCGGGCACAACCAGAACGAACCGCAGCAATCGCCAGCAAACCAGAACCACAGCCAAAATCAAAAACATCCACCGGACGCCACGGCAACACATGTTCCAAAGCCAGCAAGCAGCCCCGGCTGCTGGCATGGTGGCCAGTCCCAAATGCTTGTCCGGCATCGATCACAATGCTGTAACGCCGCGGCCGAATACGTGAGCAATCATGTGTTCCATGAATGATGAAACGACCCAGCTTAACCGGAGATAAGTGCCGTTGGCTGGCCGCCACCCAATCGCAATCAGGGAGCGGGACCACCCGGAGAGCCGGAGGACACCACCCATCATTTTCCACTGTCACGCACGGCCAGTCACGCGATACATCCACAGGGTCAAGATCCGGGCGCAGCAACCCCTCCAGTCGCCATCCTGAAGCAGTCGGTAAAACAGCAATGGCCGCACATAATGCATCAAGAGCCGCCTCAGCACGTTGACACTCATCAGGACCAACCTCAAGAATGGCCTGCCAATGAACCGCCATTGACATGCCCGGACCAATCACGCCGATGCCTGACGTACAAATCCGCTCATCACCTTCTTGACCCCGGTTTCAAAAGCAATTTCCAGCTTGTCGCCATCAACCATCCGGACTGTTCCGTATCCGAATTTTTCGTGGAATACCTCCTGGCCGACAGAAAACCGCAATGCCGGTTTCCGGGATTTTTCTGAGGTCGCAGACCGCATAGAGGTCCGGGTGGATTCCAGCCGGTTGTTGTGGATTCGACCGGGCTGTACAGATTGAGTCTGATCCGGGCCATTCCGGTAACCACGCATACGCTGTGGGAACGGATCTTCACTCAATCCACCAGCCCGCCCCAGACCACCATCGGAACCTGGCGTAAAGTGACGCTCCAGATGCGAATCCGGCAATTCATCAACGAAACGAGAAGGCAGAGAATGAACCCATTTATTAAAAATACGGCGGTTATAGGCAAATGAGATAAATGCCCGGCGCCGGGCCCGGGTCAGACCAACATAAGCCAGGCGTCGCTCTTCCTCTAATGCTTTCCCGCCCCCCTCATCAAGAGAACGGCGGTTGGGAAAAATTTCCTCTTCCCAGCCCGGTAAAAAAACGGTGTCAAATTCCAGCCCTTTGGCACTGTGAAGAGTCATGAGGCTGACCAGTTCTCCGTCAGCGGCCCGGGCATTATCCATCACCAACCCGACATGATCCAGCAACGCCGGTAATGTTTCAAATTCGCCCCCCAATGTCGCAACCAGCTCCTTGAGATTTTCCAGCCGCCCCGGCGCATCAGGAGAGCGATCTTTTTGCCACATTCCGGTATACCCGGATTCATCAAGAATCATCTCAGCAACCCGGGCATGGGGTGTCTCGTCAAGCAGACTCCGCCAACGATCCATATCAGCCAAAAACGTCCTGAGAACCTGGCGCGCACGGGCCGGAAGATCTTCTGTTTCCACCAATTCGGCCGCCGCTGCGGTCATGGAAATGGCTTTGGCCCGCGCCAACCGGCTGATTGTTTGCAAGGAGGAATCGCCAATACCCCGGCGCGGGGTATTGATGATTCGCTCAAAAGCCAGATCATGGCCAGGCGATAACACCAGCCGGAAATACGCCAGAGCATCCCGAATCTCCCGACGCTCATAGAAACGTGGACCGCCAATAACCCGATACGGCAAACCAAGGACCAAAAAACGATCCTCAAATTCACGGGTCTGGAACCCCGCACGCACCAAAACCGCAATCTCTGAGAGATTCACTCCACGCCGTTGCAGAGTTTCGATTTCATCACCAATGACCCGCGCCTCTTCACCGCCGTCAAGAACACCCAGCAACCGAATTTTTTCGCCTTCTTTCTCATCCGTCCACAAGGTCTTACCGAGCCGGTTCTTGTTATACGAAATAACCGAGGAAGCCGCCGCCAGAATATGGGGCGTTGAGCGATAATTTTGTTCCAGCCGGACAATTTTGGCCCCGGGGAAATCCTTCTCAAACCGCAAAATATTTCCCACCTCTGCACCACGCCACCCATAGATAGACTGGTCATCGTCACCGACACAGCAAATATGACAATGCTCCTGAGCCAGCAAACGTAACCAAAGATATTGTGCAACATTGGTATCCTGATATTCATCGACCAGGATATAGCTAAAACGTTGGCGATATTCGGTTAAGACATCATGATTGCGGCGAAAAATCCCCACGCAATGGAGAATGATATCCCCAAAATCAACCGCATTGAGATCGCGTAAACGCTGCTGATAGGCTGCATATAATCGCGGAGCCTGACCCATGACATAGCCGGTTGCTTCATCTTCCGACACGTGACCGGGTTCCTGGCCTTTGTCTTTCCAGCGTTGGATCAAAGCCAGCACCCCCCGGGGTGGCCAGCGTTTAGGATCGATATTGGCCGCTTCGAGAACCTGCTTAACCAAACGTAGCTGGTCGTCGGTATCCAGAATAGTAAAATCAGATTTCAGCCCGGCCAACTCAGCATGACGCCGGATAATACGCACACATAAAGCATGATAGGTGCCGATCCACCCGCCTCTCTCTCCGATCAGGCTGGCAATCCGCTCTTCCATTTCACGGGCCGCCTTATTGGTGAAGGTCACCGCCAGAATATGCCGCAACGGGACGTTATGCGCAGCCACCAGATGGGCCAGACGCGTGGTCAGAACCCGGGTTTTTCCGGTACCAGCCCCCGCCAAAACCAATAAAGGACCATCCAGATACGTCACAGCCTGACGCTGATCCGGGTTCAGGGAATCGAGATAAGACCCCGACAGGGACGATGACTGAGAACCGGGAGCCGGAACAGGCCAGGTGGAATCAGGAAAAAGATCAGACATATATTTCTGTTATGCGTTCTCTGGTATGTGTTTTCCAGTGTCGGTTCTGTTGACACAGTTTTTTGATCATACCACTGAGTATCGGCTTTCTGGTTTATCTGTTTTCCGGTGTCGGTTCTGTTGACACAGTCTTTTGATGATATCACTGAGTATCGGCTTTCTGATCATACCACGCCAGCCATGGCTCATACCCCATCAACAATACGTCCATCAATGATACACATCACGCATTAAATTCTCTTTCCGGCACCCTGCCTGACCCGGATATTTCAGGAGAAAAACGCTCTTTTGGAACCTGTAACAACAAAAACCCCTTTTAATTGCGATTGCGTATCATTACTGTAGCGATCTTTGCTCTGTTTTGTATTATTTTTACCTGCATTTTAGCCTGATCAATCTGGACTGGAAAAATCCATGAAACGCTTAGTTATTGTCGCGGCCGGGATCGCTGTTGGTGTGATTGTGACCTTGATCAATACAGGTCCGGCCCCCGGAGACGTGGTCAATATCTATTCCTATCGTCAACCCTTTCTCCTCAAACCCCTCACAGATGCTTTTACAGCCAGAACCGGTATTGCCGTCAACACCGTATACGCAAAAAAAGGGTTGGCGGAAAAACTCAAGGCAGAAGGCGCACATAGCCCCGCCGATGTCATCCTGGCATCAGATGTCGGGGCACTCCATGATCTGACAGTTGCCGATGTGGTCGCCCCGGTAAAGTCATCGGTTCTGGAAAATGCCATCCCGCCTCATCTGCGCCACCCGGAGGGCAAATGGTTTGGCCTCACCATCCGCGGGCGTGCCTTGTTCGTCAGCAAGGAGCGGGTCCCCTCCGGTGCCATCACCACATATGCCGACCTGGCCAGACCGCAATGGCGTGGTCGCATCTGCATGCGCTCAGGCAAACATGTCTATAATATATCCCTGATCGCCGCCATGATTGCCGGCCAGGGAGAACAAGCAGCCGAAGAATGGCTCCGCAATGTTAAGGCCAATTTAGCCCGTAAACCACAAGGCAATGACCGCGCTCAGGTCAAAGCAATTAAGCAAGCTGTGTGCGATGTCAGCCTGGTCAACACTTACTATTTAGGGAAAATGCTCACCAATCAGAGCAAACCAGAGCAACAATCCTGGGCCAATTCCATTGAGATGATCTTCCCTGATCAAAATGGCCCTGGTACCTATATCAATATCAGCGGCGCAGCCCTGGCTAAAAATGCTAAAAATACTGATAATGCCATGCGTTTTATT
Source organism: Alphaproteobacteria bacterium (assembly GCA_965199175.1). Lineage (GTDB taxonomy): Bacteria > Pseudomonadota > Alphaproteobacteria. Next base: position 103,236 of record OZ240684.1, on the reverse strand, counting down.
GAATTTATGGTCAGCGATGAAGCCCAGAAAATCTACGCAGAGCAGAATTTTGAGTATCCGGTTAAAAAAGGAATAGCCCTGCATCCGATTGTCGAAAGCTGGGGAGAATTCAAGAGCGAAGACACCCCTCTGGCCATTGTTGCCCTGCAGAGACCACAGGCATCACGACTGGTCGACCGGGTCGGTTTTGATCATTAAAAGACGTTCTGATTACCCGAAAAAGTCCTGATTGCCGAAAAAATCTGATTATTGAAAAAGCCTGATTACCCGAAAAGTCTGATTACTGAAAAAAATATCCCGGATTTTCCTGTGTTAATCTCATGTCCGGTACCATAATCAGCCATCATACAACCATCCCGGTCCGGAAACGGTTTTTTCCCTCTGGCCGGGTTGGGATGCTCACGGCAGCAGCCGGGATTCTGGCTCTTCTGTTGGCGGTTCCAATCTTAAGCGTTGTATGGCTGGCCACCACTTCCAGCCCTGTTCCCGGATTTCCCGATGGGATCTGGGGCCATTTAATGGATGGCGTCTTTGTCCGCTATATCAGCGTCACCCTCCTGCTGATGGGGGGGGTGGCTCTGGGTTCGACCCTCATCGGGGTTCCAACCGCCTGGCTGGTCACGATGTATGATTTCCCGGCAAGTCGTTTGCTGCAATGGGCTTTGGTCCTGCCGATGGCCATGCCAGCCTATATCGCGGCCTATGTCTATACCGATCTTTTGGAGGTTTCCGGACCGCTACAATCAGCCTTACGGTCCGGTTTTGGCTGGTCGGTCGGCGGCTATTGGTTCCCGGAAATACGTTCTTTGGGCGGTGCTATCACAGTCATGACTGTGACTTTGTATCCTTATGTCTATTTACTGGCCCGGGCTGCTTTTCTCAATCAATCGGTCTGTGCTTATGAGGTTGGGCGGACATTGGGATACCGGCCCTGGTCCTGTTTTCTGCGTATTTCCATCCCTCTGGCCCGGCCAGCTATCGCTGTCGGGCTCAGCCTGGTCCTGATGGAAACCTTGAATGATTTTGGGACAGTCGATTACTTCGCCGTCCCCACTCTGACCGTGGGAATCTATGATATCTGGACTAATATGAGCAGCATTGCCGGGGCGGCTCAGCTATCCTGCTCTATGCTGGCTCTGGTGGCTCTTCTCCTGATCGGTGAGCGCTGGACCCGACACGGACAACGCTATCACCAGACATCAACCAAATATCGCTCCTTAACTATTCAGTCATTACCGTTCGGAAAAGGCATCTTAGCGCATATATATTGCGTTGTGCCGGTCTTGCTTGGTTTTTTCTTACCATGTGTGGTGCTGACTGATTATGCGGTTGATCATTTTGTCATTGATCTTCAAAGTGGTTTGATTGAACGTCTGGCCAACAGCTTAGGGCTGGGAATGTCTGCTGCTTTTCTCACCTTATGTATTGGTCTTTTCCTGGCATATGCTGCTCATATTGACCGCAATCCCCTGATGCGTGGTGTGGCACGCCTTGCCAGTATCGGTTATACGCTCCCGGGGGCGGTTCTGGCCATCGGAGTCATCATACCAATGGCCACCTTTGATGCCCTGGTTGCCGACAGCCTCAATGCTGGCTTCAACTGGCAGGTTGGTCTGATTTTCAGCGGCACGGTGTTCGGCTTACTGTATGGGTATGCGTGCCGCTTCGTCTCGCTATCCTATGGGGCCATCGAATCCGGGTTGAGTAAAATAACCCCCAATATTGATGCTGTGGCCCGGAGCCTTGGGGCCTCTCCCTTAGAAAGTCTGGAAAAAATTCACCTGCCGTTGCTTCGAGGCAGCATGGTCAGTGCGGTTTTGTTGGTTTTTGTCGATTGTGTCAAAGAATTGCCGATGACCATGATCTTACGTCCCTTTAATTTTGAGACACTGGCCACCCATGTCCACGCCTATGCCAGCGATGAATTGATCGAACATGCCGCCCTGGGTGCGCTGACGATTGTCCTTATCACTATCTTGCCGGTGATCGGGCTTTGCCGTAGCCTGCGTCTTTCACGTCCCGGAACCACATCTTCCTGGTCGCTATGATTGATCGTTTTGTAAATGACCTGTGATAATGCGTGATGACTCGTCCCCATCCCGGCCTTGAATTTATTGGGGTTGAACACCGCTACGGATCAGCCAGTTCCATCTCGGATATCACTTTCCAGGTGACTGCCGGGGATGTGGTTTGTTTGCTCGGTCCCTCTGGATGCGGCAAAACCACTGTACTCCGGCTGGCCGCCGGGCTTGAAATGCTTGAAAAAGGCCGGATCATCATCAATGGCACAGTCATGGCGGATGCCCAAACCGCAACCCAGTCACCGCCAGAGCACCGCAATACCGGGCTGGTGTTTCAGGATTTTGCCTTATTCCCGCATCTGAGTATTATGGATAATATTCTTTTCGGCCTGCGCAAACCGGATCATCGCCATATTGGTATGATCAAACGGCGCATGGCCCTTATGGGGGTCGATACTCTCGCCTCCAAATACCCCCATATGCTCTCAGGGGGCCAGCAACAGCGGGTGGCTTTGCTTCGTGCTTTGGCTCCGGGACCACAAATCATGCTGCTTGATGAACCATTTTCCGGCCTGGATGCCGATCTGCGGGCACAGATACGTGAGGATACCTTGCGGGTTCTCAAAGATTCAGGTGTCGCGACTTTGATGGTCACCCATGATCCGGAAGAAGCCATGTATATGGCCGATGATATGCTGGTGATGCATGAAGGCACAATCGTCCAGGATGGTTCACCGACCCAAATTTACCATCGTCCGGTCAATGATTATGTCGCGACCTTGTTTGGTCCGGTCAACCGACTCCAGGGCCGCATTAAGGGAAGGCATCTCTGTACAGCTCTGGGAGATTTTCCCCTGAACGGAGCCACCCCGGCCGGAACTTCGGGGAGATTGCTGATCCGTCAGGAAGGAATCACTCTCCTGGCCGCCGGGCCGGATCATCTGCCAACCGGCCATATCCTCTCGGTACGCCCGCTGGGTCGCGACAATCAGGTCCGGGTCGCCGCCGATGACGGCACCGGCCACTGTTTCGAAGTCCGGGCCTTGATTCGCGGCATGTTTACGATGCGGGAAGGCTCAAAGGTCAGTCTGAAGATTGACCCTGATCATTCTTTTGTTTTTGCCGATTGATCTTTTAGCTGGTCGATCTGCTTGTGCCGACTGACCTGTTTTTTCCGACTGGCTTTTCTGGTCAGTTGATCTTCTGACCGGTTGGTCTGTTTTGGTCGGTTGGTCCTGCTCACGGTCCTTCCGGAGAAAGAAGCCAACAAAGCCCCCATATGGGACCAGGCCCCTGACCCCGGAAGGCCGCCAGCAGAAAAATCAGATATTAGCCGGAGAAATAATCAGCAATCGATTGCAAACCACCGGTGAAAATACCCCGGATTGCTTCGCGGATCGCTTGCTCATCGCCATCGACACCGAATCTGGATGACCATGTCACCCGGGAACCCCTGCCTTCAGAATCGACTTGCAGTTGGGCAACATAATCAACCACCGGCAACGGAGCCTCAAGAATTTTATAGGAATACATCCGCTCAGTGTCACTATCCGATAACAGCTCCTCATAAACAAGAGCACCATCTCCCAGGATCAAAAAACGGATTTCAGCATCTTTAGCCCCGCTTTTCTGGGTCGAATGGATTCCGGGATGCCAGCTATGGACATCGTAATAATTGCCGATGAAATCCCACACCTGATCGGGTGCAGCATTCACATAAATACTCTCGCTGACTGTCCAGTCATCAGACATCATCATGTCATCTTTATGCTGACCGCACGCAACCAGAAAAACCGCAGCAAACAACACACCGAAAACAGAACGCACAGAATTTAAACGCACAGAATTTACAGGCATTATCAAGCCCCCCTTCTTTGGTCTAACCTTATAAATTTGATTAAACCTTGTGAAACAATTTTCCCCGAAAAAAAGGAATAACAGAACAGAACTGCCACAAATACTTAAAAATAAAAAGCTAAAAGTAAAGATTCGAAAACATGAGGCTCAATCCAATAACACGGACCAGCTTAAATTTGAATCCAGCTTAAATTTGAATCCGATTTAATCCGATTTAAATTTAATCCGATTTAAACGGTAAAATACCCTGCCTGAGGATGATGCAGAACAATCGCCGAAGTCGATTGCTCAGGATGAAGCTGGTCCTCCTCACTCATCCGTACACCGATCCGCCCGGCCCCCAGCAACCGCAAAATATGAGCCTGATCCTCCAGATTGGGACAGGCCGGATACCCAAAAGAATAGCGCGCGCCGCGATACGCCTGCTTAAGCATTGCGGCCATATCACGTGCATCTTCATCGCCAAAACCCCATTCACGGCGGATACGTTCATGGACATATTCGGCCATGGCCTCGGCAATCTCAACACCAAAGCCATGCAAATAAAGATATTCCTGGTAGCGATCATCAGCAAACCATTGACGGGCAACCTCTGAGGCCTGTTCCCCGGCTGTAACCACCTGTAACCCGATAACATCCCGCTGATCATCCTCAACTGAGCGAAAAAAATCAGCAATACACAAACCATCGGCACGCACCTGGCGGGGAAAGGAAAAACGGGCAACCTGGGTATCTGACTCTTCAGCAAATAAAATCACATCATCCCCGTCAGCAGCACAATGCCAATAGCCATAACATGCAGCCGGAGAAATAATCGCCTCATCATGACAACGTTTGGCCAGGTCTTGTAAAATCGGCCGGAGTTCGCGCCGCGCCCAAGACTCATACTCCCGTCGGGATTTCCCCGCTTTCCTGAAACCCCAATGGAACTGAAACAACATGGTTTGGCTGAGATACGGCAGGAGAGTCTTGATCGGTACATGCTCAATCATCCGGGGACCGAAAAAAGGTGGTTGAGGAACCACCCCATCCCGCCGCACATCCCTGCGGGAAGTCCTGGATTCAGAATAGCCAACCGGCCGGCTCTCCATCCCGGCAGCAGAAAGAGAAGCCGCATCCTGCGACACCTCTTTATCGGGAGAGTCTGTCTTACCCGGAGAATCTGTCTTGCCCGGAGAATCGACCCCATCGGGAGAATCCGTATCAGCAGCAGAATCGGAAGAGGGAGATGCCGACACCCCGCCTGTTTCACTCTGTTTACTTTTAGTCTGTTCGCTCTTGGTCTGTTCGCTCTTAGTCTGTTCGCGTTTAATCCGTTTTTCGGTCGCTTTGGCGCGCTCAGTAACCGTATCCATCTGCGCACGAACAGCCTGATCAAAGTCACCGTCAACAACCTGATTCATCAAATCAAGACCATCGAAAGCATCCCGGGCATAGGCGACCCGCCCGGCACCGTAAGCAGGAACACATTCTTCGACGACATATTTGCGATTGAGTGCCGCCCCGCCGAGAATAACCGGCATATCCAGGCCCTGGCGGGTCATTTCCTGAAGATTTTCACGCATGATCACTGTTGATTTCACCAAAAGGCCGGATAGCCCCACCGCATCAGCATCATGGTCACGCACTGCTGAAAGAATGTCAGAGATTGGTTGCTTAATTCCCAGATTGACCACTTTGAAGCCGTTATTGCTCAAAATGATATCAACCAAATTCTTACCGATATCATGAACATCCCCCTTAACGGTGGCCAGAACCATCGTTCCTTTATGGCTGCCTTCAATACGCTCCATATGCGGCTCAAGATACGCAACCGCCTGTTTCATGGTTTCAGCCGAGCGCAAAACAAAAGGAAGCTGCATCTTACCGGCCCCGAACAGATCCCCGACCACCTTCATCCCCCCCAGCAAGGTATCATTGACAATATCAAGAGGCGGACGCTCCCTCAGAGCTTCTTGTAAATCTTCCTCTAAGCCTTGCTTGTCACCATCAATAATTCTCAGCTTAAGACGCTCATTGACATCAGCAGGCGGGGCCGCCACTTCCTTTTTGGCGGCCACACGACCACTGAACAGATCAATGAAAACATGCAGAGGATCATGATCCGGCCGGCGGCGATCAAAAATAAGATCCTGAGCCGCCTTAATCTCATTTTCAGGAATCTTATGAAGCGGCACAATACGGCTGGAATGCAGAATAGCCCCGGTCAATCCGCGCTTGAGTGCCTCATCAAGAAAGACCGAATTAAGAACATGACGGGCAGCCGGGCTGATCCCAAAAGAAATATTGGAAAGACCAAGAATAATCTGGCATTCCGGCATATCACGGGCAATCGTCTCAATGGCTTCCAGAGTCCATAAACCGAGTTTACGGTCATCCTCATTGCCGGTGCAGATGGTGAATGTCAGAGGATCAAACAATAAATCACTGGGCTCGAGACCATGGCGTTTGCAGGCAAAATCAAAAAGACGGCGCGCCACAGCACATTTACGCTCAACATCTTTGGCCATGCCTTCTTCATCAATGGTCAGCGCAATCACCCCGGCCCCGAATTTGCGTGCCAAAGCAAGACGCTGAGCCGCAGGTTCCTCGCCATCTTCAAAGTTAATCGAATTGATAATCGGTTTACCGCCATAGAGTTCAAGGGACTTTTCGAGAACATTGATCTCTGTTGAATCGAAAACCAGCGGCGCATCAAGAGCACCGCGCATCCGGGTCACGACCTCAACCATTTCCTTTTCTTCATCACGACCAACGAAAGCCGTACAGATATCCAGGGCATGTGCCCCTTCACGCAGCTGTTCTTTGCCCATCGCGATACAGCCATCCCAATCGGCGGCCTGTTGAAACTCCCGCCAGCGCCGGCTGCCATTGGCGTTGCATCGCTCCCCAATATCAAAATACGCATTTTCCTGACGATAAAACCGCTGGCCATACAGCGAGGCAACACCAGGAGTCCAATCAACCTGTCTGTTAACCGGTGCAGGCCGGTACCCGTCATCAGACCGGTCAGCCAACATGCGATCCAGAGCCTCAATATGAGCCGTCCCGGTGCCGCAACAACCACCGATCATATTGACTCCGTTTTCGGTCAGAAAACGGTCCAGCCACAGGGATAAATCCTCCGGGGTCAGAGGATAATACGGCGCACCATCCACCACCTCCGGTAAACCGGCATTGGGGACAACCGAAATAAAACCCGGCCAGTTCCCGGACAGCCAACCAATATGCTCAGCCATTTCCCGTGGTCCGGTCGCACAGTTGAGGCCGATCATCGGTACATCAAGGGAACGCACAACAGTGGCAGCAGCGGCAATATCAGACCCCACCAACAACGTCCCGGTGGTTTCTACAGTGACTTGCACAATAATCGGTATATCGACCTTTTTCTCATCCCGGGCGCGGCGGGCCGCATTCACAGCGGCCTTGATTTGTAAGCTATCCTGGCATGTCTCAATCAAAAAGGCATCCACCGCCCCGGCCACCAGCCCCCGACATTGGGTGGTGAAGGATTTCTCTAAACTTTGATAGTCAATATGACCAAGGCTCGGGAGCTTGGTTCCAGGCCCGATTGAACCCAAAATAAAACGTTCCCGCCCATCAGCCGCACAGTGTGCCTTGGCTTCATGAGCCAGTTCAGCAGCCCTTTTATTGATCTCGAACGTCTGATCTTGCAGATCAAATTCGCCCAACGTTGTCGCCGATCCGCCAAACGTATTGGTCTCAACAGCATCCGCCCCGGCGCGAAAATAACCAATATGGATATCGCGAATTAAATCAGGGCGGCTGGTGTTCAAAATCTCCGAGCAATTCTCACATCCCAGAAAATCCTTCTCAACGCTGAGATCAAGCGCCTGGATCTGGGTCCCCATCGCCCCATCAAGCAAAACCACCCGGTTGGCAATATGATCAAGGAACCGGCTCACGAGATACCCTGCTCCATCTGGGCATCAAGAGCCATCCCATTGCCTTGTTGTTCCCTGTCCTCATCGTCATCATCCTGATGGTCCCCAACCGGGCGCATACCCAGAATATGGCAAATAGCATAAGAAAGATCAGCCCGGTTGAGCGTATAAAAATGAAATTCATTGATCCCATGTGCCTGGAGAATCCGGCATTGCTGGGCCGCAATAGCCGCAGCCACCAGTTTCCGGGTCCCCGGATCTTCATCCAGACCTTCAAACATCTTCACCATCCAGGCAGGAACCGATGCACCGCTCATTTTGCTGAATTCAAGAACCTTGGCACAGTTGGTGACCGGCAAAATTCCCGGGATAACCGGTGCTGTAATCCCGGCCGCCCGGGCCCGGTCAAGGAAACGAAAAAATGTATCAGGATCAAAGAAAAACTGAGTAATGGCCCGGGTTGCTCCGGCATCAATTTTCTGTTTCAAATGATCAAGGTCACTGTGCAAACTTTCTGCTTCGGGATGGGTTTCGGGATAGGCCGCTACGGAGATCTCAAAATCGGCCACATCCCGCAATCCCCGCACCAAATCAACGGCAAAAGCATAGCCTCCCGGTGATGGCCGATAGCCCTTCTCGTCCCTGGGCGGGTCCCCCCGCAAAGCAACAACATGGCGCACACCGTTGCGCCAATAGGTGCGGGCAATGTCATCAACCTCCTCACGGGTGGCCCCGACACATGTCAGATGAGCCGCCGGACTGAGGCTTGTTTCCTGCACAATCCGGCGCAATGTTGCATGGGTCCGCTCCCGCGTTGAGCCACCAGCCCCGTACGTCACCGAAATAAATTGCGGACCCAAAGGCTCTAAACGCCGTACAGACCGCCACAACGTTTCTTCCATCCCCGGCGTCCGGGGCGGAAAAAACTCGAAGGAAACCTTTAACCCGGCCCCCCCGGAAGGAAAAGAGGATAAAAAACGCATCATTCAAATACTCATTATCTGATCACCCGACCATGGAGCAATCTCTTTTGCAATGGCTTAAGAGACCATAAAGAAAATCACAAGGGGGAATCGCAAGAGAAAATCACAGCATTTTTGAACCATGTTTTGCCAAAACACAGGATTGTATCGCATACTCTGATCCGGCACCCCTGCCCTCAACCCATGATACAGGAGCCAACTGCTGCGCTAAACTCAGGACAAAGCCTGACAACAGGCATGATGATGGCCTTGTGAAATGACACGACAGCAGCGGGGAATAATCCCTCCCGAAGAGTCTTGATAGAGAAAATTGTTGCGTATAAAATGGAATTTGAGGAATTTCACAAGAGATACCAAGATGTTAAACGTACGTAATAAATATGATAAATATGCGGGATTAAATATACAGAATTAAACATACAGAATTATAAATATACAGATCAGAATATCGGGTATCATCGCATCAGATACGCAACCGGGTAGGGTACGCACTGAGGATTATGTGCTCAAAATGTACTGGAAAGACTGAACCCGGTTCACTGAACGGCATAACGGGTGCTGGATATATAACCAAAATATATATGACCAAAAGAAATATATATGACCAAAAGACTGAAGTAACCAAAACTAAATGCGCAACCAAATATCTGAGCCTGAATGAATGCAGAATAAGTCCCCGGATATCTGTGGTTTTTTGGAGATTGGTCTCCGGGACTTTACTGTATTTTAAATTGGCTGTAACTTGAGATTTACCTGAAAAAATTCGTTTATTGACTGGCCAGAAAGTGATCGGCAGAAAACCATGAATACTCCCCTTTTTCCCGGTATTTGGCGCCCCTTATTGTCCCTGATGATTGCTGTTTTTCTGGTTGGGTGTGCGTCAAAAAATGCGCAAGAAGCACACTCACACCATGATAAGAGTGACTATGACGAGAGTAACGACGATGAGAGTAACTATGACGATCCCACGACCAATGATCCTTTTGAAAATTTTAACCGGGCCTCTTTTGAGTTAAACAATCAACTGGATAAAGCTCTTTTCAGACCCCTTGCACAGGCTTATTTGAAAATTCCCGAAGATGGGCGGGATTCAATCGGTAATCTGATTGATCATTATCAGTCTCCGGTAGATCTGGCCAATGCCATTCTGCAGGGCCAACAAGAACGCAGTGGGGATATTCTGGGTCGCTTTTTGCTCAATTCAATCATTGGTATTGGCGGGATATTCGATCCGGCAGGGTATCTTGGCATCCCGAAAGTCAGTGAAGATTTTGGACAAACACTGGCCACATGGGGCGTTGAATCGGGACCCTATATTGTCGCACCGGTTTTTGGTCCTTCAAACCCGCGTGATCTGTTCGGGCGCGGCGTTGACGTGTTTCTGGACCCCCTGACCTATATCTTTAACGGGCAAAATTTCGGGACTCAGGCCTCAATTATACGCAGTGGCGTGACAGGAACCGATCAACGGGCCGAAGTTATGGAGGTCCTTGACGATATTCAGGCCAATTCTCTTGACTTCTACGCCACCATTCGCAGCCTTTCACGCCAACGGCGTGAGAATCAAATCCACAACGGGGAAACATTTCCCGGCGACAGCCCGGAACCCATCGATGTTGATGATCTGCCTGGGCTCGGCAACATGAGCAAAGTTGACATCAGGGATTCCAGCAATCACTGATATTCTCACTCACGAACTGGGTACCTTCACCGATGTTTTTGACTTTTTCTAAACACAGCAGTCTGGTCTCTGCGGGCCGTCTTTTTTTTGTTGTATCCCTTTGGGCAACCCTGATCTGCTTAGTAACAATCCGGCCGGGTTTGGCCCAGTCTGATGCTGATGGCGCGCATGCCTTTGTCCAGCGATTCGGGGATCTCTCGATCGAAAAGCTAACCGATAAGAACGTATCAGAAGAGGAACTCAAGCAACGTTTTAAGGAACTCTATCAACTGAGTTTTGACTCACCAGCCATTGCCGCCTTCGTCATGGGACGGTATTGGCGGCGCATGTCAGATAATCAAAAAATTGAATTTGTTGATCTGTTTGAAAAATTCATCATCAAAACATATTCGGAGAGATTCCGCTATTATAACGGTGAAACCTTTGAGATCACTGGTGTGCGGCCACAAAAAAACGGTATTTTTGTCGTTAATGGTGCCGTACGCAGGGACCAGGACTCCCCATCCATCGCGGTTGAATGGCGGGTCGGAAAAAAGAATGACGCCTTTAAGTTTTATGACATCACTGTCGAAGGAGTCAGTATGGCAATCTCTCAACGCTCAGAGTTTGCATCAGTCATCAAAAATCAGGGCGGCATTGAAGGATTGATCGCGGCCCTGCGTAAAAAAATCGCCGAATAATTTAACATCCTGTTCAGCCCAATCAGCCGTATTGTGGCCCTGTCGGCAGATTGCAGGCGTTCAGGCAATAGTCATCGGAATAAAAAACGATCCCGCAGAGCATTTCGGGACCCGACCCAGTGTCACCCCAACCAGGCCGGGAACAGGTCACAGAGTGCGTTTCCGTTTGCAATCAAGTCAGACGCGTTGGCGACCATAGTCAATACCGGGCATATTCAGAATCAAAAACCGCTTTGGTTGGACACAGCCTGAACAGATATGCTCACAGTCACAAATCAGAATCATAAAAGATCAAAAAACAGTGGTGGGCCCGGCAGGACTCGAACCTGCGACAACGCCATTATGAGTGGCGCGTTCTAACCAACTGAACTACAGGCCCAAACGAGCATTCCTGAGACAAAAATGAAAAACACCCGATGATCAGGAACGGTTTATTTTAGTCTGGCCCTTGTCAGGGGATCAAGCAAATAACCAGCATTTTAGATGCCAGCCATGGTGTTCTCAAAGAGAGGTATTTTCAAGGAGAGGTGTTTTCAAAAAAAAAGCCAGCATTATTCCCCTGAGACGATATGTATCCGGTTTTCCGGGTTTTTACCGGTTTTTTTACCAGGTTTTTTATCAAGTGATCCCGGGGCAACAATCACCCCTGTGGTTAAATGATCCATGCACATGCGTCATTTCTGGTTCACCAGCCTCTGGTTCACCAGCCCGCACCCGAAACACCCTCAGTCAGGTATCAAGGAAGCTGCGTAACTTACGTGAGCGACTGGGATGCTTGAGCTTGCGGAGTGCTTTGGCCTCAATCTGGCGAATACGTTCCCGGGTAACCGAGAATTGTTGCCCAACCTCTTCAAGGGTATGGTCGGTATTGACCCCGATCCCAAAACGCATCCGCAATACCCGTTCTTCGCGTGCGGTTAAAGTGGAAAGAACCCGGGTGGTGGTTTTGCTGAGATTGCCCTGAATGGCCGAATCAATCGGCAGGATAGCATTTTTATCCTCAATGAAGTCGCCAAGATGGCTGTCTTCCTCATCACCGACAGGGGTCTCCAGGCTGACTGGTTCTTTGGCTATTTTCAGAACTTTACGTACTTTTTCTAACGGCATTCCCAATTTTTCAGCCAGTTCCTCAGGTTGTGGTTCGCGGCCAATTTCATGAAGAATTTGGCGTGAAGTCCGTACCAGCTTACTGATGGTCTCAATCATATGAACAGGGATGCGGATGGTACGCGCCTGGTCAGCGATTGAACGGGTGATGGCCTGACGAATCCACCATGTCGCATAGGTCGAAAATTTATACCCGCGGCGGTACTCAAATTTATCAACGGCCTTCATCAGACCGATATTGCCTTCCTGAATCAGGTCAAGAAACTGTAGCCCACGATTGGTGTATTTCTTGGCAATCGAGATCACCAGCCGCAAATTGGCCTCGACCATTTCTTTTTTAGCCTGGCTGGCCTGGTGTTGTCCTTCCTGTACTGTCGAAAAGAAAGTCCGGAACTCAGGGATGCTGAGCCCGCATGCTGAGGGAATCTGAGCAATATCCTCTCGCTGGGCTGTGACTTCTTCAGATTTTTTGGAGATCAGACGCTTCCAGCCGGCTCCAGGTAGCTTAGAAACTGTCTTAAGCCAGCCGGGATCCACCTCATGGCCAAAATAATGCTCTAAAAAAACCGCCCGCTTAACCCCACAATCGGTTGCCAGACGTAACAGCCGTCCTTCGGCCGCAACCAAACGCCGATTGAGATCAAGCAGCTGATCCACCAGCTGTTCAATCCGGGCATGATGCAAATGGAGATCACGCAACCGCCCGGTGAGGCGTTTTCTCAAATTGCGATAGCGGGTCTCCTGGCCTTTGGGCAACCCACCTCCTTCCTTAAGGGCCTCAATACGCCGATCCTGGAGCCGGTAAAATGGTTTGTAATCCTTGGAAATAGCCTCCAGAATTTCCAGAACTTCCGGCATCAATTTTTGTTCCAGAGCCGCCAGAGACATATTGACCTGAGCATCCTCGTCTTCATCCTCATCGTCATCCTCATTTTCATCCAGATCAACGTCATCGGACGATTCATCATCAGAATCGGTTTTTTCTGCACCCACTGAGTCCGCCAGTATCTCGAATTCGGATGTTGGTTCCCCTGCTTCTTCAGCCTGTTGAATAGCAAGAGAATGATCAGGCATAACGCCGCCGGTCAGGGTCGTATCCAGATCGACAATATCACGTAGCAACATCCGCCCTTCCAACAACGCCTCATGCCACTGAACAACCGCCCGAAACGTCAAAGGACTATCGCAAATGGCATCAATCACCTTGATACGTCCGGCTTCGATTCGCTTGGCGATATCGATTTCACCCTTGCGTGATAAGAGTTCAACGCTGCCCATTTCACGCAGATACATCCGGACCGGATCATCGGTACGGCCTAAATCGTCATCATTGCGCCCGGTTGTCTCACGTTGTACCGCCGATGGCTTGTTGTCATCATGATCCCCGGAGGCAGGCTCATCGCTTTCTTCGCCATCGACAACATTGATGCCCATCTCCGACAGCATGGCCAGAGTATCCTCAATCTGCTCAGAGGAAACCTGATCAGAGGACAGAGACTGGCTGATTTCATCATATGTCACATATCCCTTTTCCTTACCCTTAGCGACAAGACTTTTGATATCGTCACCATCCATCAGGGGACCGTCTTTTTCGTTGGCAGAATTGGGCGTATGAGCAGATTTAGTGGTTGTCATAAAAAAGATTCCTGGAAGGGTTCAATCGGGATCAAAATCACAAAAACGAAGCAGAACAACAGATCGAACAGGTAAAAAACAGGTAAAAATCAGTATCTAAGGTCACCCTAATGCTCTGGATCACCAGGATCATCCGGGTTGGTTAATTTTTCTTTCTCTTCTTGTGCGCGGCGTTTCAAAGCCCAGAAACGTCGGCCTTTAGCCAAATCATCGGGATGATACCCAATCTCAGCACCGGCGGTCCGCAGTTCAGTCTGTAAAGCGGCCTGGCGGAGAAAATTCATAGGTTCCTGCCAGAGCCGCCGCACATCCTGGCGGCTGATATCCGGCCATATCAGGGAAATCTGTATAATCGTCGCATCCAGTGCTTTGATGGCTGCAGCATGCCCATTTTCTATCAGTTGGCTGATCAAGCCAGCTTTGTCAAGCTGACCAAAATCAGAACATTGAATGATCTCCTGGCGCAAACGATCTAAACCCGGGTCAGAAATATCCAGAAACCCCAGTTCTTCGATTATTTCAGTTGCCAACCAGGGATGGGAAATCACCAGAGCCAATAAAATTTTAACCCTCAAATGCGGGTCAAGTCGGTCCAGACCAGCCGCTGCTGCCCCCCGAGGCAACTGTTGTCGGTTTTTTTGACTCCCCGAAGGCTTGCGGAGACGCCAAAAACGATCCATCAAAGCCCGGCGATATTCATCACGAACCCCGGAATCCGAGATCCGCCCGGCTGTTTTTTGAAGACGGTTCCTGAGGGAAGCCCATTGCTCCGGTGTCTCTAAGCTCCCATCACCAACCACCCCCCGCCAAACCCAGTCAATCATCGGAACAGCCCGCGCAATACATTCGCGCATCGCTTCTACACCCTGGCCAGCGATCAGGCTGTCAGGATCAACCCCGGATGGCAACATCGCAAAACGCAATGACTGACCTGGCCTCAAAAGAGGCAAAGCCCGCTCAGCCGCCCGGCCAGCCGCCCGCATCCCGGCGGCATCCCCATCAAAACAAACCACCGGCTCATCAATCACTTTCCATAAAAGACGGATCTGATCTTCACTCAATGCGGTTCCCAAAGGAGCAACAGCCGTGGTCAGACCGGCCTGATGCAGGGCCAAAACATCCATATACCCCTCAACCACCAAACCCTGCCGGGCTTCATACATCTGAGGACGGGATTGAGACCAGGCGTATAATACGTGACCTTTATGAAAAAGCGGGGTTTCGGGTGAATTGATATATTTGGCTTTTTCGTCCCCTAAGGCACGACCACCAAAAGCAATCGTCTTCCCCTGAGCATCGGTGATCGGAAACATGACCCGGTTGCGGAAACGATCATAAGCCGCACCTCCTCCGTCCGGTCTGATCAACAGGCCAGCCTCAATCATCAATTCTTCTGAAAATCCCTGATTGCGCAACTGGTCCCGTAAGGCGTTACGGTCCTGAGGGGCCCAACCGATGCGAAAATGCTCAATCGTCGGGGTGGTTACTCCACGTTGGGTGAGGTAGTCACGGGCAACCTGACCGCCGGCATCCTTCAGCCGGGCCTGAAACCAGGCCTGAGCGGCGGCAAGAACCTCATAAAGACCCGCTTTCTTGCGGGCATTTTGAGCATAATCCGGGTCAAAATGGGAACGAGAAGGAAGGGTAACCCCGGCATCCCGGGCGAGAATTTTGACCGCTTGCGAAAAATCAACCCCCTGGGTTTGCATAACAAAATTAAAGGAATCCCCATGAGCACCACATCCAAAGCAATGGTAAAATCCCTTATGTTCATTGACCGTAAAAGAGGGTGTTTTTTCATGATGAAACGGGCAAAGACCGATATATTCGCGTCCTCGTTTTTCGAGTTTCACCCGTCGGGCAACAACATCAACAAGACCGACCCGACGACGAATATCATCCAATATGCCATCCGACCACGCCATGGCTCAGTTTCCCCTACTGAACGATAAGACAGAAAAAACGCGCTCTGTTGCCTGGCCGCACCAGAACCGGAACCCGCATCAATTCAGCCGCGCTTTTGCAACAGTACCGGCAGCAGAAAAATCAAGACGTCCGGCGTAACGCTCCCGCAAGGCCGTCATCACCCGCCCCATATCACGCAAATTTTCAGCCCCCGTCTCCGTAATCACTTCATCAACCGCCTTTTCAATCTCTTCCCCGGTCATCTGAGCCGGCAAAAAAGACTGAATAATCTCAATTTCTGCCTCTTCCTGGCGCGCCAGTTCATCACGCCCGCCTTGTTGATAAAGAGCAATGCTTTCCCGGCGTTGTTTGATCATGCTTTGTAAGAGAGCCATAATCTCTTCGTCGGTAATTCCTAAGGAATTGCCGTCCTCCCGGGCTGCAATATCGCGGTCTTTCACCGCCGCCAGGACCAGCCGCACAGTCGCAACCCGTTGAGAAGAACGCGCCTTGAGTGCTGATTTCAGAGATATGCTCAACTGATCTCTAAGGGACATAAAAAGACCACTTTCTATCAATAACCGGGATCATACTATCAATAACCGGGATCATAACCGAACCATGACGTAATCTGAGCATATGCAACCAGATACGACGTTAAGCAACCAGGTAAGATCAAGAAACCAGGTAAAACACTCACCAGATTTTCGTTTTTTATTTTCGTTTTTTATAATGAATTGATTTAGAAGGAATTTTTTATATTTCTGAGTCTTGACCGCACGGGAACTTTCCCCTAAAAACCCCGTCAATTTCAGACTTAATTTTTTAATCTTTTTAATTTTTATTTTTTAATTTTTAACGGAATATTTTTAAAAATTCGTTCATGGTTAATTCGGTGATCCTGATTGGATAATGATCCTGATTGGGTGACGTCAACTTCACCATGATGTTTGCTTCACCACTTTTGTTGACAGCTAACCTGCATAAAATATCTTTATAAAAATATCTTTATACCAGTCATAAGATATCTTTTATCAATATCATTCTTTATGAACAAAAAAACAGGTATAAAATGAAAAGTGGATTTTTTGCCAGGAAGTGTTGAATTCGTTGACTTCTTCGGATCCTGATCAAAAACCGGATGCCCTCCCTGAGGGGGCGACAGGAGCTTTGGTTCTGGCCGATGGCTCGATCTATTGGGGAATTGGGGCCGGGGCTACAGGGATAAAAACCGGTGAGCTGTGTTTTAACACCGCCATGACCGGTTATCAGGAAATTCTTTCTGATCCCTCTTATGCCGGCCAGATCATCACTTTTACGTTCCCGCATATCGGGAATGTCGGGGCCAATCATGAAGATGTGGAAAGCACCGATGCGCGCGCATGCGGTGCGGTTTTGCGCGAACCGATTACCCAACCATCCAACTTCCGCAATGATACTCATTTTGATGAATGGCTCAAACGGCATGATTTGGTTGCTGTCTGCGGTGTTGATACCCGGAGCATCACCCGGCATCTGCGGGAAAATGGTGCCGTCAGCTGCGTGGTTGCCCATGCCCCTGATGGCGGTTTCACAGAAAAATTTTCGCCAAAAAGATTACAGGATCAGGCGGCTGATTATCCGGGTATCGCCGGCCTGGATATGACCTGTGATCACGGCCAAAAACAGTCCCATGAATGGCATGAAACCGAATGGAATCCAGACAAAGGATATGGCCAGAACACATCTGATCATCCGCATGTGGTGGTGATTGATTATGGAATTAAACAGAATATTCTCAGATCACTGGCCACCCGTGGGTGCCGGGTCAGCGTTGTTGCGGCCCGAACGTCAGCTTCGGATATCCTTTCTCTGCGCCCTGATGGCGTGGTGCTGTCTAACGGACCGGGAGACCCGGCTGCTACGGCGATTCATGCCCGGCCCGTCATCAGGGATTTGATCACAGCAGAATTGCCGCTTTTTGGGATTTGCCTTGGCCATCAGATTCTTGCCCTGGTTTTGGGTGCACGAACCGAAAAAATGCATCACGGCCATCATGGGGCCAATCATCCGATTAAAAATCTTGCCACCGGCCAGGTAGAAATCACCAGCCAAAACCATGGCTTTGTGGTTACCGGAGAGTCTCTTCCCCCCGGGGTCGAAGCAACCCATATCTCACTGTTCGATCACACAATCGCCGGCCTGGCGGTCTGTGAAAAACCGATTTTCTCGGTACAATATCATCCGGAAGCCTCTCCGGGGCCTCATGATTCACGCTACTTATTTGACCGCTTTATCACAGCCATGGATTCATCAGGATAACGGCCACAACAATGGCATCAGGAACACACTCCTCCCCAGACGAAAGCTGCTGATCAATGCCAAAAAGAACCGACATCGAGTCAATTCTGGTGATAGGGGCCGGGCCGATTATCATCGGCCAGGCCTGTGAGTTTGATTATTCGGGGACCCAGGCTTGCCGGGCTTTGCGCGAGGAAGGATACCGGGTGATTCTGGTCAACTCCAACCCGGCAACCATCATGACGGATCCGGAGCTGGCTGATGCCACATATATTGAACCGGTCACTCCTGAGATGGTGGCTCAGATCATTGAGAAAGAACGCCCGGATGCTATTTTGCCGACAATGGGCGGTCAGACTGGTCTCAATACTGCTCTTTCCCTTGATCGCGATGGAATTCTGGCTGCATACGGGGTTTTGATGATCGGTGCCAACCGGAGCGCCATTGATAAAGCCGAAGACCGTGAATTATTCAACCAGGCCATGGCCCGTATCGGTCTTGAAACCGCACGTGGCGGAGTCGCCCGGTCGCTTGAGGAAGCCCGGGAGTTGCGCCAGCGTGTCGGGTTACCGGCCATTATCCGCCCCAGCTTCACGCTTGGCGGGACCGGTGGCGGAATCGCCTATAGCGATGCAACATTTGATGCCGTTGTTGCCGCCGGTCTTGAAGCCTCACCGACCGGCGAGGCCTTGATTGAGGAATCCGTCCTGGGATGGAAAGAATATGAAATGGAAGTCGTTCGCGATTGTAACGACAACTGTATCATCATCTGTGCCATTGAAAATATCGACCCAATGGGTGTGCATACCGGCGATTCGATCACGGTGGCACCGGCCCTGACCCTGACCGATAAAGAATATCAGATCATGCGGGATGCCTCCATCGCCGTCTTGCGGGAAATCGGCGTTGAAACCGGTGGTTCCAATGTCCAGTTTGCCATCAATCCAAAGGATGGACGGATGCTGGTTATTGAGACCAACCCCCGGGTTTCGCGCTCTTCGGCTTTGGCATCCAAAGCGACCGGGTTTCCGATTGCCAAAATTGCCGCCAAGCTGGCAGTCGGCTATAGCCTGGATGAACTCGATAACGATATTACGGGTGTCACCCCGGCCTCTTTTGAGCCTTCGATTGATTATGTGGTCGTCAAAGTACCGCGTTTTGCCTTTGAGAAATTTAAAGGCAGTGATCCTGAACTGACATCCAGTATGAAATCGGTCGGCGAAGCCATGGCTATTGGCCGCAATTTTCCTGAAGCTCTGCAAAAGGCCCTGCGCTCAATGGAAATCGGTCTTGATGGCCTTGATTGGGTGGCGATTGATGAGAATGGTGATCCTCAGGCTTGTCTGCGCACCGCTCTTTCCAAAGCCACTGCCGAGCGTCTTCTGGTGATTGCCCAGGCCCTGAGACAGGGCATGACCATCGATGAAATCAACGCAATCACCCATTATGATCCGTGGTTCCTGGGCCAGATTGCCCGGATTATCGATGCCGAGGCAACACTCCATCGCAACGGCCCGCCTCAGGATGCAATCGGGTGGCAGATGATCAAGTCTCTTGGGTTTTCAGACAGCCGCATTGCCACGCTCACCGGCCAGACACCAGACCAGATCACGAAGGCTCGTCACCAGCAGAATATCCGTCCGGTCTTCAAGCGAATCGACACCTGTGCAGCTGAATTCCCATCCCGTACCCCATATATGTATTCAACCTATGAGACCGCCCCATGGGGCCAGCAGCCAGAATGCGAAGCCGAGCCCAGCCAGCGACAGAAAGCCATTATTCTTGGCGGTGGCCCCAACCGGATCGGCCAGGGAATCGAATTCGATTATTGCTGTGTTCATGCTGCCTATGCCCTTAAAGAAGCAGGCTACGAAGCCATCATGGTGAATTGTAACCCTGAAACCGTCTCGACTGATTGCGATACATCTGACCGGCTTTATTTTGAGCCTCTGACCGAAGAAAACGTCATGGAATTGATTGCGGTTGAGCAATCATCGGGCGATGTGGCCGGGGTCATTGTGCAGCTTGGTGGCCAGACACCTCTTAAATTAGCCCATTATTTAGAAGCTGCGGGTATTCCCATTCTTGGCACCAGCCCTGAGGCGATTGACCGGGCTGAAGACCGGGAACGTTTCCAGGAATTGCTGAAAAGTCTGGGTCTGCAACAACCGCGAAATGCAATCGCCAACAGCCTGGAAGATGCGGTGCATGCGGCAGAAACAGTCGGGTATCCGCTGGTCATTCGCCCCTCTTATGTCCTGGGTGGCCGGGCAATGGAAATTGTCCATGATGAGACCCAGCTCCGCCGGTATATGGGTGAGGCAACCCAGGTCTCAGGCGATAGCCCGGTCTTGATTGACAGCTATCTTTCCGGGGCTGTGGAGATTGATGTTGATGCCCTGTGTGACCGGGAACAGGTCTATATAGCCGGGGTTATGGAGCATATTGAAGAAGCCGGGATTCATTCCGGTGATTCGGCTTGTTCATTGCCGCCCTTTTCTCTGTCTGCGGCCCTGATTACTGAGCTTGAGTCTCAAACCGAAAAACTGGCTCTGGCTTTGGGGGTGGTTGGTCTGATCAATGTGCAATTCGCGGTTAAGGACGGGGTGGTTTATGTGCTTGAGGTCAATCCACGGGCCAGCCGTACGGTCCCTTTTGTTGCCAAAGTGACTGGTCTGCCGGTGACCAAAATTGCCACCCGGCTGATGATCGGGGAAAAACTTTGCGCATTCAGCCTTCCCAAAAACCGGCCTCAGCATGTGGCGGTCAAAGAATCGGTTTTTCCATTTGCCCGCTTTCCCGGGGTTGATGTCATCCTGGGGCCGGAGATGAAATCAACCGGCGAAGTTGCCGGGCTTGGCCGTGACTTCGCGCATGCCTTTGCCAAAGCCCAGCTTGGGGCCGGCATTACTTTGCCCAAACAGGGAACAGCCTTTATCTCGGTGCGTGATGCCGATAAAAAGGCCATGATTGCTGCGGGCAAAGCACTCACCGCGATGGATTTTTCTCTGATCGCCACTCAGGGGACAGCCCGCTTTCTTGAAACCAACGGGCTGAAGGTCCGGACAATCAATAAATTCCAACAAGGCGCCCCTCATATCGTTGATGCCATCGAAAATGGCCAGATTGATGTTGTCATCAATACCACTGAGGGTGCCCGGGCGATTGCTGATAGTTTTTCTCTGCGGCGGGCCGCTTTATTGAATAAAATTCCCTATTATACCACTGTCGGTGGTGCTCTGGCGGCAGTCGAAGCCATCAAAGCCCTGCGGGAAGATGATCTGGCGGTTGCATCACTACAATCATATTTTGAAAAATGATTTTTGTTTTTGGTCTGGATCAATTCAGATTTTTAACATCAAAGAAACCGACCCAACCAATCAGATACAGTATCAAAAGAAACCACAGGCTATCACTATCATTATCAAAACAAAGAGGTGGCTTCGGCTTGGCCTGATGGCAAAATTCAGGCATGATGGATCGGCATTGAAGCCAGACCCGATTTTGGAGTGCTCTCAGGGCCTCCTGTTTTTCAATCATCCGTGAGGACGAAAACCATGACCACCGTCGAAAAAGTTCCCATGACGGCCGAGGGATATGACAACCTCAAACGCGAACTCGAACGTCTAAAGACGGTTGAACGACCGGCTGTTATCCGGGCCATCGCCGAAGCCCGCGAGCATGGCGACCTCTCTGAGAATGCCGAATATCACGCCGCACGTGAACGCCAGAGCTTTATTGAAGGCCGGGTAATGGAGCTGGAGGCCAAGGTCAGCCGGGCACAGGTTATTGATGTTGCATCCCTTTCCGGTGACACGGTGAAATTCGGGGCCACAGTCGTTCTTGCCGATGAAGATACGGATGCGGAATCAACCTATCGGATTGTCGGGGCTGACGAAGCCGAGATTGAGCATGGGCGACTCTCCATCACCGCCCCTCTGGCCCGGGCCTTGCTGAGTAAAACAGTCGGCGATTCGGTCGAAGTCACCACGCCAGGCGGCTCAAAATCTTACGAAATTATATCGGTTACGTTTCAGTAACCATCATCGGATTCCTCAGTGCCGATACCGATAT
Source organism: Alphaproteobacteria bacterium (assembly GCA_965199175.1). GTDB lineage: Bacteria > Pseudomonadota > Alphaproteobacteria. The sequence continues at coordinate 81,108 of OZ240684.1, read as the reverse complement.
ACGGCTCTGATACCCGTTTTGACGCACCGATTGCCAGGGCTGATGTGACATATGCTCCATTGGGGGCAGCCGTCAAAGTCCGGGCAACCAGTTGCCGATAGCAATCCCAATCGACCACAACAATTTTCAGCAAAAAATCAGCAGCACCAGCCAATATGCGGCCATTTGCGCATCTCTGGCTCATGGCAGACCCGCTCTTCAAATGCTTTGAGACCGGCTTTAGCCTGAAAATCGGGACCCGTCACCGCCGCAAACAAGGTGGTGATGACATCCCAACCCGCCAGACCAGAGAGGCATTCATCGGTTTTCCTGTAAAAGACCAGAAATTCGCCAATCAATCCTATCAAGCCGGGGGGTGTGGATATCTTCGTTTTTCTCTCTCTGCCGGCCCCTGATATCGTTAATCTTGAGAAAAGACCATCTTGAGAAAAAACGATTAAAATCCGGGCTTGAGAAAGCAACCGGTCAGTATGATGGGGGGGGGTTACACTCTGACAAAGGGGTGTTGTTTTTGGCAAGCTGACCCAAACAGCGTGGTATTTCAAAAAGAAGGAAAATAATCGTTTCTTATCCCCATAACCACCGCTTGCAGCCACTGCATAACCCGCTTATGTATGGATGGTTCCCTATCCCTGATGACAAGGGAACATCCCCATAACAGTGCCCCGGTTCTTTCTGTGGTTTCAATACATATACGGTTTCAATAACGATATAATTTCAATGACTGTATAATTTGATGACTGTTGATCCCCTTCATACCCCGGTGATGATTATCGGTGCTGGCCCGGCTGGTTATACAGCGGCAATTTATGCGGCCCGGGCCAATTTATCGCCATGCCTGATCACCGGCCTGCAACCAGGTGGCCAGCTGACCATCACCACGGATGTGGAAAATTATCCGGGCTTTGCGGAGATTATCCAGGGTCCCTGGTTGATGGAGCAAATGCGCCAACAAGCCGAAAAGGTCGGAACAAAGCTGATAGAAGATGTTGTTGTGTCGGTTGATCTCAGCCAACGTCCTTTTCAGGCCACCGGCGATTGCGGACGCCTGTATCACGCCGACTGCCTGATTATCGCCACCGGAGCCAAAGCACGCTGGCTTGGTCTGCCGGGGGAAGAACAATTTATGGGAAATGGTGTTTCCGCTTGTGCGACCTGCGATGGCTTTTTTTATCGTGGAAAAACAGTGGCGGTCATTGGTGGTGGCAACACAGCGGTGGAAGAAGCCCTTTATTTAACCAATCACGCCACAAAGGTCTATCTGGTCCACCGCCGCGACCAATTACGGGCCGAAAAAATTCTCCAGCAGCGCGTGCTTTCCCATCCTCAGATTCAGGTGATCTGGAACAATGTTGTTGAGGAAATTCTCGGCCAGGAAGACCCTCCCGGCGTCACCGCCATCCGCCTGCGCGACACCCAAAACAGCAATAACCAGGAATTGGCGGTTCAGGGCGTGTTTGTGGCTATCGGCCATGATCCGGCAACCGATTTATTTAAGGGACAGCTTGATATGGATGATGGCGGCTATATCCGCACCATCCCTGACCGTACACAAACCAGTATTCCCGGGGTCTATGCCGCCGGAGACGTTCAGGACAAGGTTTTCCGCCAAGCCATCACGGCAGCCGGAATGGGCTGTATGAGTGCCCTTGAAGCAGAAAAATTCCTCTCTGAAAATGGCTGAAACAAATGGCTGAAAACCAGTCATCAGGAAAGCCATAACATCACACAACTACCACCGCCAGGCCACCTCCGGATAATCCCGGATACCGACCCATATCAAAGGGGCTGAGGCGGACCGCCGGCGTAAGGGGAAAGAGCCGGCATATCGACCCATATCAAAGGGGTTGAGGCGGACCGCCGGCGTAAGGGGAAAGAGCCGGCATATCGACCCTATATCAAAGGGGCTGAGGCGGGCCACCGGTGTAAGGAGAAAGAGCCGGCATATCGACCCTATATCAAAGGGGTTGAGGCGGGCCGCCGACGTAAGGGGAAAGAGCCCGTAGAATCACATCATGGATCGGGGTTGGTGTCCCCAGAGCCTCCCCCAGAAGCGAAACCGCCCCGGAGAGATGGGGAAGTTCCAGACGCTTGCCCTGAGCCAGATCCTCAGCCATGGACGCCCGATAGCTGGCCGGCATATCCGGGATACGGTCCAGCCATGTCCTGACCGGGTCTTGAGAAAAAACAACCCCCTGAGCAACCGCCACATCATAGGCTTCCTGCATCGCACCGACAAATAAAGCCCAGGACGCCGGATCATCACGGATCGGACCAATCGGTAACCGGGTCAATGCGGTCAAACCACTCAATGCAGAAAGAAAAATAAATTTGTCCCATATCAAAGACTGAATGTCATCAACCATCCGGCCGGCAACAGCGGCCTCAGCACATAGTGCCGCCAAAGCCTTCAGCCTGGTATCCTGGGCCGGCTGGTCAGACCCGAAGAAAAACCGGGCCAGACGACCATTATGGGCAATAACACCGGGCTGGCGGATGCGCGCCGAGATATGAGCCACACCACTGACTGCGTTTGCTTCTCCGACAATCGCCGCCAGCCGTTTGCGTGCATCAACACCGTTTTGAAGAGAAATCACCAGGGAGTGCGGACCCAAAACCGGAGCCAATGCGCGCCCGGCCTCCTCAACATCATAGAGCTTGACACAAAACAAAACAAAATCCGGCGTCCCGAAAGCAGCCGGATCGTCCCCTACCTGAATCGTCGGCAGATGCAAATCCCCTTCAGCACTCTCAATCCGCAACCCCTGGTCACGCAAGACAGCCAAATGGTCACCACGGGCAACAAAACCAACCCTATAACCGGCTGCCGCCAGACGGCCACCGAAATAGCCACCCACTCCACCACTGCCGAAAACCAAAATTTTTTTACCCGACCCCATGACAGCTTTGCACCCGGTTGATCAGGACAATGCTGTGGTTGCCCGGGCAATCCGGCGACAGGCTTCCTCAAGCAAATCGGTCGCGGTGGCATAAGAAATCCGGAAATAAGGCGACATGCCAAACGCCTCCCCTTGTACGGCAGCAACCCCTTCAGACTCCAGGAGATACGCAATATAATCAGAATCACTCCTGATCACTTTACCCTCCGGGGTTGTCTTCCCGATTACCCCGGCGCAAGACGGATAGACATAAAACGCCCCTTGTGGCCGTGGACAGGACAGGCCAGGAATGTCGTTGAGCTTCCGGACCACCAGATCACGGCGCATCTTAAAGGTCGCATTGCGCTCAGCGATGAAGTCCTGGCGTCCATTCAGGGCCTCAACCGCCGCCGCCTGGCTGATTGAGGTTGGGTTGGATGTACTTTGAGACTGAATCTTAGCCATCGCCCGGATTAAATCGACCGCCCCTCCGGCATAGCCAATCCGCCAACCCGTCATGGCATAACTTTTGGAAACCCCGTTGACTGTAAGAACCCGTGGATAAAGACGTGGCTCAACCGAAGCAATCGTGGCAAAGGAAAAATCGTCATAAACCAGATGCTCATACATGTCATCCGTCATCACCCAGACAGATTCAACACCCAGAAGAAAATCAGCCAGACTCTTAAGATCATCATGACCATACCCGACCCCGGTCGGGTTGCCGGGGGAATTGAGAATCAACCATTTGGTCCTGGATGTGCAGGCTGCCTTCAACTCAGCAGGCGTGAGTTTAAACCCATTTTCTTCCCGGGTCGGCACAATGACCGGCTTCCCACCACAGAGCAGAACCATATCAGGATACGACACCCAATACGGGGCCGGAATAATCACCTCATCGCCTGGATCAAGGCTGGCCATGAGAGCATTATACAGAACCTGCTTGCCACCAACCCCGACGATGATCTGATCCGGGGTATAGCTCAGAGCATTGTCACGTTTGAATTTCGCCTGGATGGCTGCTTTCAGTTCGGGGATACCGCCAACCGGGGTATATTTGGTCTGACCAGCTTCAATCGCCGCAATCGCCGCAGCCTTAATAGGGTCAGGAGTGTCAAAATCAGGCTCCCCGGCACCAAGACCAATCACATCACGCCCGGCAGCCCGAAGCTCAGCTGCCTTCTGAGTAACCGCAATGGTCGGGGATGGTTTGATAAGCGATAACCGGTTGGCCAATATCGTCATGGTCTTCTCCCTGATCTGTTCACATCGTTTATTTCGAATTATCTATTTCGCATCGTCTATAACGTCTATAACCGAATTGTGAACCGGTTTCTCAATCAACCAGAGGTCTTTCAGCCAAAAGACACCCCCGGTGTATCATTGGATCTATCAGAGCACACGCAACACCAAAAATATTTTTTTCAGCATATTCTGTAGCCCTTTTTTTCAGGTCTTTTTGTAAATTTTACGTTACATCTTGCGGGGTCTACATCTCGCGGGGTCTGTCACCTTGTCGGGTCTGTGGTCATAAAGCGCATCGCAACGCCGGAAAATTGACCAATCCTGATTCTTTATCCCAGGGGCAAGGCCGGGTGTTTTGATGCCGGTTTTTTTTAGATGTCCATTTATTTCTATTGCGGATGTTCATTTATTTGGAATTTTTCGGATTTTGGTTTTGGATTTTCTCTGTGAGAGATACCATCATACAAAAAATACCATACAAAAGATAACAAAGAATAACAGCCGTCATGACAGCAGATCAATGAAACCGGTCCCCAAAGATCAGTCAGGTCCTCCGTCAGGATGCGACCCGACCACCCCTGAAGACCAGCCTTTTGGCCTGACCTGCCCTATGAAGCCAGCCGGTGATCAACCACAGGCCATCAGGGAATTGATTGCCGGATTGCGCAATGGCGAACGCAATCAGGTTCTTCTTGGTGTCACCGGATCCGGAAAAACCTTCACCATGGCCAATGTGATTGAAACCATGCAACGGCCAACCCTGGTTCTTGCCCCCAATAAAACCCTTGCCGCCCAGCTTTATAGCGAGATGAAAGGTTTTTTCAGCGAGAATTCAGTCAATTATTTCGTCTCTTATTACGATTACTATCAGCCAGAAGCCTACGTCCCGCGCACCGACACCTATATCGAAAAAGAATCCTCAATCAATGAACAGATTGACCGGATGCGCCACGGTGCCACCCGCGCCTTGTTTGAACGCAGTGACGTGGTGATTGTGGCCAGTGTTTCCTGCATTTACGGCATCGGTGATGCCGAAACCTATTCTTCTATGACTCTTCCCCTGCGCAAAGGTGACAGAATCGCCCGCGATGACCTGCTGCGCCAGCTGGTCGAACGCCAGTATAAACGCAATGATATGGATTTCCGGCGGGGGACGTTCCGGGTACGCGGCGATTGTGTTGATATTTTTCCATCCCATTACGATGATCAGGCCTGGCGTCTTTCTTTCTTTGGCGAAGAAATCGAAACGATCAGTGAATTCGATCCATTAACCGGCCAAAAATCAGCCATGCTGGAGTCTATCCGCGTCTATCCCAACAGCCACCATGTAACCCCCAGACCAACCCTGCAACGTGCCCTGACATCCATCCGGGCTGAACTCAAATCGCGGCTGGAGGAATTTCGGGCCGCCAACCAACCCCTGGAAGCCGAGCGGCTGGAACAACGCACCAATTTTGATCTGGAGATGATTGAAACCACCGGCAGCTGTGCCGGGATTGAAAATTATTCACGACATCTCACCGGACGTCCGGCCGGGCAGCCACCCCCAACCTTGTTTGAATATCTGCCCAAAAATGCCTTGTTGATGGTTGATGAATCCCATGTCTCAATTCCCCAGCTACGCGGGATGTATCGCGGCGATTTTCAGCGCAAATCAACCCTGGCATCTTATGGGTTTCGCCTGCCTTCCTGCGTTGACAACCGACCTTTAAAATTCGAGGAATGGGATGCCCTGCGCCCGGAAAGCATCTTTGTCTCAGCCACCCCCGGACCCTGGGAACTGGAACGCACAGGCGGGGTTTTTATCGAACAAGTGGTACGACCGACCGGTTTGGTTGATCCGGTCTGTCTGGTGCGTCCGGTCGAAACCCAGATTGATGATCTGATTGGCGAATGTAAAGCGGTTGCAAAGCAGGGACACCGTATCCTGGTGACCTGTCTGACCAAAAGAATGGCCGAAGATCTGGCTGAATATACCCATGAAATGGGGGTTCGATCACGCTATATGCATTCGGATATTGATACGATTGAGCGTATTGAAATCATCCGGGATCTCCGGGCCGGGGTGTTTGATGTTCTGATCGGGATCAATCTGTTACGCGAAGGTCTGGATATTCCTGAATGTGCTCTGGTTGCCATTCTGGATGCCGATAAGGAAGGATTTTTACGCTCTCGTACGTCGCTGGTCCAAACCATCGGACGGGCCGCCCGTAACATTGATGGACGGGTTATTCTCTATGCTGATACGGTCACTGATTCGATTGAATATGCCCTTCAGGAAACCGCCCGGCGGCGCCAAAAACAGCAAGATCATAACAACACCAACGGCATCACCCCACGCTCGATCCGCAAAGCCTTAAATGACACGCTGTCTGATCTTCAGGACAATTCCCGGTTCGGGGATCAGAAGCAACATAACCACCGCAGCGGCGACAAACCCTCTGATGACATCAATCACAAAAACGGCCATAATCTGGCCACCCATATTGCTGCCCTTGAAGAAAAGATGCGCATGGCTGCCAATGATCTGGAATTTGAGGAAGCCGCCCGTATCCGTGATGAGATCAGTGATCTGCGCAACCGGGAACTGGATATCCGTGAGCCTGACTCTGCCCGGTCCCGCAACCATTGGCGCAAAACCAACCCTGGGCACAGACAACCGGTTTAGGAGAGACCTCCTGAATACCCCGGTTGGCAGGCCTTGCATATGAGAACCCTCTCTATTCACTCTGTACTCTATTTACCCTGTTTCCTGTTTCCTGTTCACTGTTTCCTGTATCTCGCATCCTCTTTATATCTGTTCATATCGGTAAAAATGATCGGTGAAAATAATCGGTGAAAATAATCCATGTCACCCAAAAACCTGAATGATCAGCTGAATGAGGGGGGAATTGAAGAATCCCTGTTTGAACAACCACCACATACGGTTCTGGTAACCGGTGGAGGGCAACGCATTGGCCGGGCCATTTGTCTTGATTTTGCCACCCGGGGCTGGAAAGTCGCTCTGCATTATCATCAATCAACCCGGGAAGCATCCGAAACAGTCGCTGAAATTACCCGCAATGGCGGTCAGGCGGTTGCTATCAGCAGCAACCTCCATGATGAAGCAGCATACAGCACCCTGCTTGACCAGGCATGCCAGGAGTTAGGACCTGTCGGCTGCCTGATTAACAATGCCTCTTCATTTGAGCATGATGATGTGGAAACCACGACCCGGAAAAGCTGGGATATCCATATGGAGGTCAATTTGCGGGCTGCTTTCGTCCTGAGCCAGCAATTCATCTCTCAGTTACCCTCCGGCCAGGGCGGAAATATCATCAATATCATTGATCAGCGAGTCTGGAATTTGACCCCTTTTTTCACTACCTACACCTTGAGTAAATCCGGTCTTTGGACCCTCACACAGACCATGGCCCTTGCTCTGGCGCCGCGTTTTCGGGTCAATGCCATCGGCCCTGGCCCAACATTACCCAGCCGCTTTCAAACTGCCGGGCGTTTCCGACAACAATGCCAAAAGCTCCCGTTACAGCGCGGCACATCACCTGTAGAAATTTGCCAGGCCATTCAATTCATTCTCGCCTCTCCATCAATGACCGGACAAATGATCGCCCTGGATGGAGGACAACATTTAGGATGGAGTCAAACACCCCAGGATGAACAGGGTGAAGACTGAAGAAAAACACTCTTCAAAAACCACCAGTAACTGCATTACCACTTTGTAGAAACATCGGAAAAGTATCCCCGACGAGCAACCAGCAGGAACCCCGGACCTGGATTTGAGGCTCCCCAAAAAGAGCCAGGTCAAAACAGACGATCCGTGAAAAAGCCGGCTTACCACACCGAAATCGAGATGGGATTCGGTGTCCCTCTCTCTTTACCCCTTCCCGAACTCCCAGTACCTTCACCTGAACAGGCCAAAATCAACTTCAGATGCAACTTGAGACGGGAAAACAAACTGAGAAAAAAGGATAATGCGCAACAAATAATGTTTATATCGCAACAAAATATCTTGCTAAAGCAATGATAATGGTTTTTATTGCACTGAATTGGAGGTTTTATCCATGGAGCATTTCGCAATCATCAAAGCCCTGTGCCGTGCAGCGATTGCTCATCCCACTCCAGCATTGCGCAAACAGATTGAGCGGTTGAGGGACGCACTGGCCGAGGACGGAGAAAAAAAACAAGCCATCTCATTAGAGCGTATTCTAACAGCTGCAGATCGCCCGAAGGAAATTGCGCCAAGCCGAATTGTGCGTTCCAAAATTCCAATGGCCGGAGAAATATTAAGCCCCGACATACATTTGCCTGTTGATCGGGAAACATCCACTCCTTTAGCAGAAGTCATTTTTCCTTCCGATATTCAGGAAGAACCACCTCTCTTTGACAAAGATGTTTTCCAGGCTATCGAAACGATCATTGAGGAATGGGCTAACTCTGAAGGGCTTCAGGATATCGGAGTAACGCCTTCTAACAGCTTTGTCATCTACGGAGCACCTGGAGTTGGGAAAACACGTCTGGCATTCTGGATCGCACGGCAACTTGGTCTTCCGGTTCTTCTGATCAAACTTGATGGCCTGGTTTCCTCTTTTCTTGGAACAACAGCACGTAATATCGGAAACTTGTTTACATTTGCCAATCGCTATCGTTGTGTATTGTTGCTTGATGAATTTGATGCCATTGCGAAGATACGTGATGATCAGCAGGAAATCGGAGAAATCAAGCGTGTTGTCAACGCTCTGCTTCAAAATCTTGATGGTCGGCGGAACATCGGACTGACCATAGGAATTACCAATCATTCAAAACTCCTTGATCCTGCGGTTTGGCGTCGTTTTGAGATTCAAATCGAAATTCCAAAACCTGATTTTGGTGTGCGTAAGGCACTTGCTGCTTATTTTATGTTACCGGTTGAGGTTCCCGACAGTTATTTGCGCCTCATTGCCTGGTTTACCGAAGAAGCGACAGGTGCCGAAATTGAGGCATTGGTTCAAACTTATAAAAAAGACAGCATTATCAGGAAAAGTGACGGAAATACGCTCCAGGATACCCTTCGACGGTTTGCTATTCTGAATGCGGCGCGCATTGGTGATTGTCGCCGTGATTTATTACATGGAGATTCCAGACGATTTTTACGGATGATGCATGAAGACTCTGATCTGGAATTATCCTACGAAGAAATTGGAAAGATTGTTGGTCGGGATAAATCAAGCATTAGCCGCCGATTAAACCAGTTGAACCGAAATCCCCAAAAAAACTGAGAAAATGAATGCCTAACCCTATTCAGGTGGTTCTTAATCCCGAGAAATTTCATGAATCTCGGAAAGCCCCCGGCGGTGGCAACCGCAAGGATTTTTTTGCCCACCGCGATAAGCAATTTGCCCTCCATAAACAGGAGGTCATGCAACAAATTAAAACAATCTCAGACAATCTTTCACAGCAAAGCCAGGGAGAAATAGGCTACATCAAAGTCTCCTTAAAACGCGAAGCCTGGGCAAAAAGCCACAGGCCCACCCGGAAACTGTTTCGCCCCGACCGAACGCCCGTGGTTGGGGGCGGGGATATTGGTGTCATGATTATAAAAGGCAACCCAACCAATTTACGCTAGGTAAATCAGGAAATCAGCAAAGCTGAAACAATAACTAAGATGCGCTATGATGAAACGAAAAAGAAAGATATTCCAAATCCCTCAGTCGAAAAAAGTGAAGTTGGGGCGATTGAACGCATTGAACTTTACGGTCCCGCCGATAAAAGAAGCTTCTCTGATAAAGAGGCTGTGGACTGGCTTGCCAACCCGATAACCGGTAGTGCTTATCACGTTCGGCTCTTCGATATTTTATACCCGCGCTCACAATGGGATCAAATAGATCCAACATATCGTCGTTTGGTCGAGTCGTTCATCCAGGGAATCGAATTCTTTGGACCCGGTCTATCGGTTAAACCCACATTGCACTATGCCGATCCGGCACCAACATTATCTGTAAGATTGGATCAATCCCAAAGTAAGACCCGAATGTCAAAAACCCCGTATCCCTTGATCGTTACAGCTTCCACGCTACACAGCTTGACCGGATTGCAGAGGAAAACGATGTCATTCTGTTTGTTTCCGCAGGAAATACCGATCCTCAGGATTCCCGTCCTGAATGGTCAGATCAACCGATCACTACTCTTTCCAACCTTATAACAGCACGTAATGATACACTCCTGGAACCATCGGAAAGTGCTCGTAATGTCTCTGTTGCGGCATTGAATAATAATGATGGTCCGTATCTGCCATTCGTGCCCGCTTGTTACAGCCGTCGAGGACCGGGATTGCGCTCAGGTGTAAAACCCGATCTTGCTCATGTCGGCGGCACGGGAACAACAGACGAAGCAGTTCGTCTTGGACTAACCTCACTGACGCCTGATGGAATGGAGACGAAAGGTGTGGGAACCAGCTATGCGTCGCCGCTTGTGGCCAAAACCGCAGCAGTACTTGATCATAGTATTGAGGGTGAAACCTCGCGGGAAACATTAATTGCTCTTCTTATTCATCACGCCCAAATTCCAGAATCGCTTCGTCACGAATCTTTTACTGGGGTTATAAAAGATTTTATTGGCTTCGGGTTGCCACCACCAGCCAGAGATATACTGGAAACCGAAGATCACACAATCACGCTGGTATTTTGCTCCCATATTCAAAGCAATCAGGAGATTCATTTTGCCTTCGATTGGCCAAGTTCACTGGTCGGGTCAGGTGGGAAGTGCCGGGGAGAAGCCAAACTGACGCTTGTATATACACCACCACTTGATAAACGATTCGGTTCTGAATTCGTGCGGATCAATTTGGATGCAGCTCTGCAACAGAAAACGGACAAAGGTAATTGGAAAGGATATCTCAAGCCACTTTATCTGCCTCCTCGCCCTCAATCTTCACAATCTATCGAAGCAGACCGTATTAAATACGAAATGAAATGGAGCCCCGTGAAGAAATATTCTAACATCTTCCCGGAGGGTGTTGGAAAATCCTCTCAGTGGCGATTATTCATCAAATATCTCACTCGTTCGGAGCAACCAATGCCACATGAGGGTATTCCTTTTACAGCAATCCTGACGATTAAAGATCCCGAAAACGAAAAACCAGTTTTCAACGAAATGCGCCAGAGCCTGTTACAACAGGGCACTGAGATCACCTCCCTTAAGACAGCTGGCCGTATTACACCAAAAGTATAACAGACTGTCATTCAAACAAACCGAAATAAAATTTACTGCTATGGCTGCGAATTGAAATGGTAAAGCCAGATCAATCAGAGACTGAAGAAAAACACTCTCAATACTTGGTCTTCTTTAGAAGATCAAAGATCACCCATTGGTTTATCATGAATGATCCGGCCTCCGAAGTCTTTCCCTTTTCTATCTCTCTTCTGAGTCTGGACCTCACGAGTTGTACACAGTCTCAAATAAAGCCCTGAATGAGAAAGGAATGATGGCAAAAATTTGGCGTAAAACATTTTTCTTTCTATTAAAAGAAAAATAATGTATAAAAAACATATGGTTAGAGATTGTGCCTGTTTTTTGAGCAACCCTGCTATCTTGCGGGGAAATCGCTTGTCCGGAGACAAAGACCAAAAGATACCAACAAACTTATCCCCATATTTCGTGGATTATCTCAATCCGGCGCAATAAAACCAGAGATGATGGCCAATGATAAAAGATCATGGTGCCAAAATGGGATACCATCACCGATATCTTCACTCCCTTCGGCCCCTTCAGCCCGGTTGGCATGACCATGCTGGAATCGGTGCCAATCATCAGCCAGATCATGGCCGGATCATGCGTCACCCTGGCTGTCTGAATGACAGGGCCGGCTTAAACAAACCCCGGTCCGGATAATCCAATGGCCCAGGGACATGAAAAGATCCGCCAGCATCTGGAAACCATGCCCGATCAGCCGGGCGTTTACCGGATGCTCAATATCCAGGGTACGGTCATTTATGTGGGTAAGGCAAAAAACCTCCGCAAACGTCTGACCGCATATACCCGGCTTCATGGTCACGTAAAACGTATTCAGCGGATGATCTCTCAGACCGCACAAGTGGAGATCACCACCACCAGCACCGAAGCCGAAGCCTTGTTACTGGAAAGCAATCTGATCAAACGTTTACAGCCGCATTACAATATTCTTCTGCGTGATGATAAATCATTCCCCTATATTCTGTTGCGGACCAATCATCCGTGGCCACAAATTCGCAAGCATCGTGGCCCCCGTAATCAACCCGGCGATTATTACGGACCTTTTGCCGCCATCAATGCGGTCAATGAAACTCTGGCAACCATTGAGCGGGCTTTTCTGATCAGGAGTTGTTCTGATACGGTCTTTGCGAACAGAACCCGTCCGTGCCTGCTCTATCAGATCAAACGTTGCTGCGCGCCTTGCGTCGGGCGTATCAGTGCCGCCGATTACAGCCGCCTGGTCACTGAGACATGTGCTTTTCTGGAAGGACGCGACCATAAAGTCCTCGATTCCCTGACCCAGCGTATGCAGGAGGCCAGCACCAGACAAGAATACGAACGGGCGGTGATTTATCGTGATCGCATCCGGGCCTTACGGCGGTTACAAGTCCGGCAAGAGGCCAACAACCCGGTCATGGGTGATGGCGATGTGATTGGCCTCTATCAGGAAAAAGGCCACAGCTGTGTTCAGATTTTTTTCTACCGTGCCGGCCGCAACTATGGCAACCGGGCCTATTTCCCCCGCCATGAAGGAACGGCTACGGCTGAAGCGGTTTTGTCGGCTTTTATTGGCCAATTTTATGCTGCCCGACCAGCTCCCAAAACGCTCATTCTCAGCCATAAAGTCAAGGAAGCACCCCTCATTTCTGAGGCATTGACAACCCGTTCCGGGCATCGGGTTCAGATTGTGATTCCACAAAGGGGAGGCAAAAAAGAAGCGGCTCAAAACGCGGTTGATAATGCCCGTGAAGCCCTGATCCGTAAGCTCTCAGACAATCAGGCCGGCACCCGGTTACTGGAACAGGTTGCCGCCCGCTTTGGTCTTGAATCTCCGCCTCAGCGGATTGAGGTTTACGATAACAGCCATATTCAGGGACGCCACGCTTTAGGAGCAATGGTAGTTGCCGGACCGGAAGGATTTGAGCGAACCGCTTACCGGAAATTCAATGCCCGCGATAGCCTCCATAAGCCCGGGGATGACCATGCCTTGCTGCGTGAAGTCCTGACCCGCCGTTTCCGGCGGCTGCTCAGGGAAGATCAGGAATCCGGTGAGGCAATCTGGCCTGATTTGCTGCTCATTGATGGGGGATCAGGACAGCTCTCGACCGCACAGGCAACTCTGGCCGATCTGGGTTTAGAAAAAATACCGGTCATCGCCATCGCCAAAGGTCCGCAACGCCGGGCAGGAAAAGAACGCTTTTACAGACCCGGTAGCCCGCCCTTAACCCTTGATGCCCGTGATCCTGTGCTTCATTATACTCAACGCCTGCGTGATGAAGTCCATCGTTTTGCGATTACCGGCCACCGCAACCGGCGGGCCGGGGCAATCCGGCGCTCTCTTCTGGAAGATATTCCAGGTGTCGGGCCAGGACGCAAACGTAGCTTGATTCTGCATTTAGGGTCCGCACAAAAAATCAGCCAGACTCCGATTGCGGAACTCAAAAAAATTCCCGGGATTAACGATACTCTGGCCCGAATCATCTATGATCATTTTCATGAAACCGACCCACCAACAGATGACTCCCCACAACCCAACAAACCAGAGGCCGGGAAAAAACAGTCACCAAAATAATCCGGATGTATCAGGGCTTCTAAAAAAACCGAATTCTCATTAACATTGATGCTCTTTTGGCCTTTTCAGATCTCATATGATTCCGATACCATCAAATGCCCGTAAAATATGATGACCACGAACCTGCCCAATATTTTGACCTTATCGCGTATTGCCGCCATTCCGGTGGTGATTGCCTTACTGTTTTATCCCGGGGAAGCAGCGCGCTGGGGAGCAATGGCCCTGTTTGCAGCCGCTGCGATTACTGATTATTTTGATGGCTATATTGCCCGGATAACCGGGCAATATAGCCGCATCGGCAGCTTTTTGGATCCGATTGCTGACAAATTATTGGTCGGTGCGGTTGTGGTCATGCTGGTTGCGACCGAGCGGATCACTGATATGCATATTATCCCGGCTTTAATCATCGTCATGCGGGAAATCACGGTATCGGGGTTGCGGGAATTCTTAGCCGACCTGAAAGTCAAGGTTCCGGTTTCCATGCTGGCCAAATGGAAAACCGTTATTCAGATGTTCTCTTTAGGATTCCTCATTGTCGGCGATGCCAGCCCTGAGGCTATTCCGGCCGTTGATATCGGCTTAAGCGGCCTTTGGATTGCTGCTTTTCTCACTCTGGCAACCGGATACGATTATCTGTGCGCCGGCCTGCATCATATGAAGGAAGAGGATTGAGGATCCCGCCATTGAAACAGTGTCTTTCCCTCCGGTCCCGGATAAAAAAATGCCTGTAAAGCGGTTTGGAATCGCCGGCTGGAGCGGGAGCGGGAAAACCACACTTCTTTCCCGCCTGATCCCTGAATTGGTGGTTCGCAATCTGCGTATCTCGACCATCAAGCACAGCCACCATGATTTTGAGATTGATCAACCCGGTAAAGATAGCCATACCCATCGTTATTACGGTGCGACTGAAGTATTGGTTGGATGCCCGCAACGTTGGGCTTTGATCCATGAAAACCGTGGTGAACCAGAAGACAGCCTGGATGATCTGGTCTCCCGGATGGCCCCGGTGGATCTGATTTTGGTTGAAGGTTTTAAGACTCTGCCCCATGTCAAGATGGAGGTTTATCGTCATGAAACCGGGAGTCCCTTACTCTGCCGCCATGACCCCAATATCGTTGCTCTGGCCAGTGATACTCAAGTTGCTGATCTTCAGATTCCGCAGTTTTCTTTAGATGCAATCATAGACATTGCTGATTTCATTGTCTCCTATTGCGACCTTGGGACCCGGGAACACGCCGGGTCTAAAACATAGGTGAAAACCAGGACACCATGACTCAGCTGCGTGATGATTGTTTTGCTTTTGGTGGTGATTTGATGCAATCGGCACAGGCTTTGTCCCTGATTGAATCACGGCTCCATCCGGTAACCGGAACCGAAGATATTCCGCTCAAGCTGGGTTTAGGACGCGTTTTAGCTCAGGATGTGCGGGCGACTTGTCACGTCCCCCCCCATGACAATGCTGCTGTTGATGGGTTTGCTGTTTATTTTTCTGACCTTGGAACCGGAGAAACCGTTTTACCCATCACGGGACGAGTTGCTGCTGGTCATCCGCTGACTACCCCACCATGCCCTGGTGCCGCCATCCGCATCTTTACCGGCGCGCCCATGCCCAAAGATAGTGATGGATCGGGACCCGATACTGTGGTGATGGAAGAGGATTGTACCCTCACCACCAACCGTGATGGCGGAAAGACGGTGTGTATTCCCCCTGGTCTCAGCCAGGGAGCCAATCGCCGCTTAGCCGGCGAAGATATCCGGGAAGGAACCGTGATCCTGCCCCAGGCAAAACGCATGCGTCCGGCTGATCTTGGTCTTGCTGCCTCGGTTGGAATGAGCAGAATAACCGTACATAAAACATTACGGGTTGCTGTATTCTCTACGGGTGATGAAATATGCCGGCCTCCTCAATCTCCGCAACCAGGACAAGTCTATGACGCCAATACAGCAACCATAACCGGTCTCTTGCAAGCCCTGGGCTGTCAGGTTCATGATCTGGGAATCATCAGTGATGATCCGGCAGCCATCAAAAATTGCCTGGAATCAGCAAGCCGGGATCATGACCTTATCGTTAGTTCGGGAGGAGTCTCAGCCGGTGAAGAAGATCATGTGCGCCATGTGGTCAGCAGTCTTGGAAATTTGTATTTCTGGCGATTGGCAGTCAGGCCCGGGCGACCTCTGGCCATGGGGCAGGTGGGCCGGGTTCCGTTCATTGGTCTGCCCGGAAACCCTGTTGCAGCAGCGGTCACATTGATGATTTTTGCGCGACCAGCAATCCATATTCTTTCCGGAGCCAGACCGCACCCAGTCAACAGCTTTCCGGTTGAGGCCGGTTTTGACTATCATAAGAAAAAAGGACGGCGAGAATGGCTTCGGGGAGGTTTGGAAACCGACCCTGAAAAAACCACCCGGGTTTTCAAATTTGAGCGTGACGGGGCCGGTATTCTCTCCTCAATCGTCAACAGCGATGGGTTGATTGAACTTGACGAAGCAAGCACCAGAATAACCATCGGCGACTCTGTCAACTTCATCCCTTTCAGCGAGCTTTTATGGTGAAAATTCTTTATTTTTCATGGTTACGAGTCAAAATTGGCATGGCTGAAGAATCGGTTCACCTGCCTGAAGATATTGCCACGCTCCGTGATATGATCACATGGCTGGCCACCCAGAGTCCTGGCCATGCCGAGGCATTGTCTAAACCAGAAGCGATCAAAGCTGCGGTCAATCAGGCCTATGCCGAATTCGACCACCCCGTTCAGGAAGGGGATGAAATCGCCTTATTCCCGCCGGTAACAGGCGGATAACCCGGATGGATGGAGGACTCTCATGATCCGCATTCAACGCCATTCTTTCAATCCGGGCGATGAGATCAATCGCTTTCGGGAAGCGGTGCCGGGTCTGGGTGCTCTGGCCTCTTTTACCGGTTTTGTCCGCGATATGAATGATCAGGAATCCATCTCCGCCCTCACATTGGAGCATTACCCCGGAATGACCGAACGCCTGTGTGGGGAAATTGAATCAGAGGCCCATAAACGCTGGCCCCTGCAAGCCAGCCTGATCATTCATCGGTACGGTAGGTTACACCCGGACGATCCCATCGTTTTGGTGGTGACCGCTTCTGCCCATCGTAAGGCGGCCCTGAATGCCTGTCATTTCCTGATTGATTGGCTCAAAACCAAAGCACCCTTCTGGAAACAGGAAGATACCCCTGAGGGCTGCCGTTGGGTCGAGGCACGCCAGGAGGATGAAGATGCCGCCCAATATTGGGAAGAACCACACCGGCAGACACAAAAGACATAAAAAAACGTAAAAAACGTAAAAAACCTAAAAATAAAATAACCCTCTTAAAGAGCCATGCCCTCCACCTTTGAACATCCTCATATTCCTGAACATCCTCACATTCAGCCCTGAAAAAAACCGGTCCCGAAAAACCGATACGGAAACCGGCGCATGAAACGGTCACAATGAGCAAAGCCGGTATCAGGCCGCTGAACTATGGGCTGGCGAAGATTCCTGATCCTGGTCGCCCCGGGAATGACCGGACCGGGTCAAAGCACTATAGGCCTCAATCAAACGCCGGGTAACCGGCCCGACCGTCAGGCGGTATTGATCAATCTCGCGGATTGGCGTGATCTCCACTGCTGTTCCGGTCAGAAAAGCCTCCTGAGCAAAAGCCAGATCATCAGGTAAAATGGCTTTTTCAACCACATCAATTCCCATGTCACGTGCCAGAGCAATCACCGTCTGCCGGGTGATCCCATCCAGAAAACAGTCAGCAGGCGGCGTTTCCAGAACCCCATCACGCAGCATAAAAAAATTGGCCCCGGTGGCCTCAGCAACCTGCCCCCGGTAATCAAGCATCAAGGCATCATCATAGCCCTGGGCCTCAGCGGCATGTTTGCTCAATGTGCAAATCATATATAAACCAGCCGCTTTGCTATCGGTCGGGGCCGCATCAGGGGCTGGGCGAACCCATTGCGATATGGTCAGGCGAATGCCCTGTAGCTGAGCTTCCGGGACAAAATAAGAGGGCCATGGCCAGGCAGCAATCGCCACATGAATGCTCGAATTCTGGGCCGAAATCGCCATCATTTCACTCCCCCGCCAGGCGACCGGCCGCACATAACCATCAACAATATTCTGCCGCGCAACCACATCCCGGCATGCCGCATCAATCGTCTCAACATCATAAGGCAGGCTGAAACCCAACCGCCCGGCAGAGTGAATCAAGCGTTGGCTATGCTGATGCAGGGCAAAGATACGACCATCATAAACCCGTTCCCCCTCAAAAACACAGCTGGCATAATGCAAGCCGTGGCTGAGAACATGCAGCTGAGCATCCGGCCAGGGCACAAAACAGCCATCAAGCCAGATATCACCATCTCGATTATCAAAAGGCAGAATGCTGTTCATCTCACCAGGCAGGCATTTCCAGCCACATCATGATCAACCAGACCGGAAATCAAAAAAGAAAATTCCAGAAGTCAGCCACAGCAAAATACTTTGTACAAAAACACCGTCACAAAAAACACCGTCACAAAAAACACCCCGTCACAAAAAACATCCTGTTCCCAGGTTCAGGCGATTGCCTGTGGCGCACAACCATCATATCAGGAACAGGTTTGGGCAAAAATCATTGATTAAGAACGCATGTGACCAATGCCTCAATCTTGTTGCTTCTAGCATTCGGCGATATTTTAAGTCAATATCACTGACTGAATAACCCATGACATACCCCCATAAGATAATCAAAAATCACCTGCCCTGAACCGTCACCAGAATGGTCCCCGGACATGCTCCCTAATCAATGGCTGTTTTATTCCCATCAACAATCAGCCCTTTTCAGGCCCGACTTTTCTCAATGGTCCTGATAAAATGAGTGACCTGGCCTGAGTATTGAAAAATAGAATTAAAAAATGGAATTGAAACATGGAACTGAAACATGGAATTGAAACATGGAACCGCCGCATCTCCTGATCATTGATGATGATGCCCGGCTCAGGGCCTTGTTACGTGATTATCTGCATGATCAGGGCTTCCGGGTCACGATGGCTGAGAGTGCTGAAACCGCCCGGGCCACACTACAGGGATTGCGCTTTGATGCGATTATTCTTGATGTCATGATGCCTCAGGAATCGGGAATTACGTTTGCCAAAACTCTGCGTATCAATGACGATACACCGATCCTGATGCTCTCAGCGATGAGCCAGCCTGAAGATCGCATCAATGGTTTTCGCAGCGGCATTGATGACTATCTCTGTAAACCATTTGAACCCCGGGAATTGGTCATGCGTGTCCAGGCAATCCTTAAACGGACCGCCTCAACACAACAACAACCGGCTCATGATGATCCCCCGACATTGATTTATTTCGGAGAGTATCGTTTCAATACCTCCAACGGCGAACTGCTGAAAAACCAGGAAAAAATTCATCTGACTGAAAGTGAAACCGCACTGCTAAGCGTTCTTGCCCATCATGTCGGAACGCCGGTCGGACGCAGGGTTTTGCAACGCTCTATGGGATTACACAAATCAGGCCGGAGTATTGATGTACAAATTGCCCGTTTACGCCGTAAAATCGAAGAAAATACCAAAACCCCCCATTACATCTGCACCCGACGCAGCCAGGGGTATTTTCTCAATGGTTTCTGTGATCACCCATGACAGAACCACAAACCACCCCCAACCGCCCCAAAACATCCGTATCACGGAAATTGCTTCCCCAATCCTTGCTCGGCCGGGCCTTATTGATTTTGGGATTGCCTCTGGTTCTTCTGCAAATCGTCTCAGCAATCATTTTTTATGACCGCCATTGGAATACCATCAGCCGCCGTTTTGCTGATTCGGCGATTGCCGATATTCAGCTGCTTCTCCATGCCCATGCCCAACCATCAGGCAACCTGGAAACAGCCGGTTGGCTTGATCTTGCCCGCGATTCGCTGCGCATGCAGGTGATCCAACTGCCCTCTGCTACTCTTCCTCACTCCCCTTCGGTCGGGGATCAAAATATTATTGATCTGCTGATACGTGGCTGTGAGCGCATCAACCGCACCTGCTGGGTCAATGCCAAAGGACGCGATAATGATATTGAAATCCAGTTAAATGTTGATGACGGGATCTGGAAAGTCATCATTCACAAAAAGCGCCTGCGTAGTGTAACCACCGATATCTTCATCCTCTGGATGGTCGGATCATCACTGATTTTATTCACAATCGCCACAGTATTCATGAATGGCCAGATTCGCTCAATCCGCCGTTTATCCCAGGCCGCTGATCGTTTCGGAAAGGGAATTGACAGCCCGCATATCCCGGAAAGCGGAGCAACCGAAATCCGCATCGCATCCCGGGCCTTCAAACAAATGCGCCAGCGCATTAAGAGACAAATTCAACAACGTACCGATATGCTGGCCGGGGTCTCCCACGATCTGGGAACGATTCTCACCCGGATGAAACTGGCCCTGGCGATGCTTGAGGAAAATGCCCGTATCCGTGACCTCAAAGGTGATGTCACCGAAATGACCCAGATGATTGATGGCTATCTGGCTTTCGCGCGCGGTGAAGGTGACGAAGAAACAACCCCGGTGTCTGTGAAAAATCTCATCACCAAAATCACTCAGGATGCCCAACGTCGCAACCTGAATATCCGGGTCGTTGAATGGGCCGATATCCTTCTCCCTCTCAAAGAAAAAAGCATCAAACGCGCCATCGGTAACCTGGTTGACAATGCCGGGCACTACGCACAGAACATCGAAATTCGGTTAAAAACATCAAAAGATACTGTATCAATCATAATTGATGATGATGGTCCGGGGATTGATCCTGAAAAACGTGCGGACGTCTTCAAGCCTTTCTATCGAATCGATCAGTCCCGCAATCTGGATAGCGTCAATGTCGGTTTGGGACTGACCATCGCCCGCGATAGCGCCCATGCTCATGGTGGAGATATCGATCTGAGTGAAAGCCCGCTTGGCGGGCTGCGGGCCATTGTCCGACTCCCTTTCTGACCGGAGTGCAGTTTGTACTTAAACCTTTTTTGTTCTGGTTGTTTTTGAAAACAATCAAGGCAACCGATTGTATGATTTGGGACTTTTAAACAAACAGATCAATTAAACAAACAGATCAATGCGTGAAAACGAATCAATCTGATCAACACCATCCGATACCTTTCCCCTTGGCCGGGAACATGCCGGGCCATAACGAACCAGAGAGAAAATCAAAAAACTCTATCGATACAAACGACCAATATAAACAACCCTTGCCTGACCGATACCGGGGTATCTGCTCTGCGGCCTCTGTTTTAAATTGCCCGCAACCGCTATGGTTCCTGACCCTGAGATTGCGCTGGTTCAGGAAAAAACACCACAATGTTATTGAGGCATATGAACGATTATTGAGACACGCTGCCCGGATTTTTCTGTTTCTCCGGAGGGTCTTCTAATCGGGGGATTGAAAAACCCAACATACGTCTGAGTGTTCCGTCACGTTTGATAAAATGATGTCTGAGAGCAACCATGATATGCAGAACAATGGCCACAGTGATCAAAATTGCACCTGTGATATGCACCCATCCCAATGCATCATTCAGCGCACTGTTCTTTTCTTCTAAAAGCTGAGGAATGAACGGTACCCCAAAAACATTGACCGGCCGGGCATAGGTGATTGACTTAGCAATGCCACTGGCCACCATAATGAAAGGGACCAGCAAGAAAAACCACTGAATGGACCGGGAAAGCCGGACTTCCCAGGCTTGCAGAGATGATGCAGGAGACGGCCACCCTTCCTTCAGACGCCAGGAAAGCCGGGCCAGCAGAATAAAAAACACAATGATGCCACAAGATTTATGAATCTGGATCATCTCGATTTTTTCCAGACCACGTGGCAGCTGTGAAGAATAAAGACCAAGGCCCAGCATCCCTAAAATAGCCAGCGCGGTAAGCCAATGCAGCACAATCGTGGTCCGGCTCAATCTGGAATATGGAACAGAGTGATCAGTCATCTTCGGATACAAAATCGATACAGGAACCAATAGCCCGGATTGCCTCCTGGTTCAAAAGACCTTCAAATTTTGGCATTTTCGTCACCCCTTTCTGAGTAGCACCACCGGGAACCCGGGTCAAATACGTCAGATGACATCAGATAAAGAAGCACTGAGCCGATGTTCAACTGAGCCGAAACCCGACCCCATAAACGGTCTGGATCGAAGGCTTACGCCCTGCTTTGGCCAATTTACGTCTGAGATAGCCGATATAAACATCAACATTGTTGAGGGTTACTTCTGCTCTCAGGTCCCAGGCCCCCTGCAAAATTTGCTCCCGGGTGACAGCATGGCCGACATTGCGGGCAAGAAAGAGCAAAATGTCAAATTCCCGGCGGGTCAATGTCAAGGATTCCCCCGCCATCCTGACCGTCCGACCATCAAGATCAATCTGTAACCCACCAATCTCAATCATATTTTGACCAGATTGAGTGGTATGACGGCTGGTCATCACTTTGAGACGAGCGAGCAATTCTTCAAAGGCAAACGGTTTGGTCAGATAATCATCGGCCCCGGACTGAAATCCCTCCAGTTTATCTTCCAGTTCATCACGGGCAGTCAGCATGCAAATCGGTGTTTTGATACGCATGGCCCGGGCCTCCTTACAGATATCGTATCCATCAATATCCGGCAGCATCAAGTCAAGGATCATAGCGTCATACATACCATCCTGGAGACACCCGATCACCTGACCCCCTTCCCGCAGCCACTCGACCTCATATCCCTCAGCATAGAGCCCATTGGTGATCAAACGCCCGATTCCGGCATCATCTTCAACGACAAGAATTTTCATAACATTTCTTTTTCCGTGACATCTTTTTTATTACATTTTCATGACAGGAGAGAGCATCCCATATAAATCCCATATAAACAGACTCATATTAAATACAAAAGACCGGGATTTTCGGCCATAATGAAGGCGACCCTGGTGATGCTCCGTGACCCAATCAGCCAGTTCTCCACCCCCTTGTCGATGGGTCATAAGAATTGAACAGATTCAGAATTGGACAGATTCAGAATTGAACAGATCCGGCACATCAGCACCCGAAACCCTGGCCAGCACCATCCATGAGAGCCGGGACCCCACACCGGGCAAAATGCACCCCAATCATGCTGTTTTCGGGAGAAAATGGAGCGGTATATTTCAGTTCAACGTCATTTTTGATTCGACGTCATTTTTACGGAATTGAGCATTTTTACGGAATTGAGAACATGTCGGAGATCAAAACAACTCTTTACCAGACACCAACAGCTGAATGTGCTCTGACCACTGTCACCCCAGCACCCCCTTAAATCCGGCGAACCGCCGTCTCACGGTTTTCATTCAAGGCCGGAAAAAGCATCATGACAGTCAGGGGCCTTATCTGGTTTTCTCTGGTTAATTCCCTCTGACCCGAAAAGAGAGACTGGCATCCTCTTCCGGTTATTGCTTCACGGTTGTCGTAACCTGAAACAGAACCTGCAATAAAAAAGGGTCGCCCCTGGGAGGAAGGGCGACCCTTAATAACCACAAAGAGCGGGAAAAGACCCGTCTTTGTGCCAGAAAACCCTGGGAGAGAGGCTTCTGGCAATGCAGCCTAGCTGGCTGCTTTGGTCGATGTTGGCTTGAAATACCCCTGAACTTCGTCAAAAGCCTCAGCAACCCGTTTATTGATGATTCCCAGGCTGCGGGTAGAAGATTTAGAAGCAAGGTCACTCAGGTCCCAAATATTGGAAAGAGCGGCCTGATACACGCCTTTGAAGGCTTTGGCGTTGCTGACTGTTGCATCTTCAAAACTGGCATAGCTGGTGGCGCTGCTTCCGGCTTCTGAAAGTTCTTCGAAGCTTTTGTGGAAAATTTCAGCCTGCTTTTTGGCCAATTCCTGGCTTCCACCGAAAGCCATTTTTCCAGCCTCAGTCCATGCCTCCAGGTTTTTGCGCTGGGTGGCATAGATTGCCTGTACATCAACTGATGGCACACGCATGGCTTTTGTCATATCTGTATCGAAAAAATTGTTTGCATTCATTGGCATTGTCTTGTCCTCCGGGGCTATCCCCTTTTTGGTTCCTTACAAGGCGGTACGTTTTGTTGCCTGGTTATAACTGTTACTTGTTTACGGTTGTTTATGTGTATTGTGCACCGCAACATTTGACCTTGATATAGTTGGTTGTGATCTCGCTGTCAAGACTTATTTTTGTGCAAAGCACAAATTTATTGAATGTTTTCATCAATACCCCGGAAATCGCCCTTCTCAGGCCCTTATTACAGGGAAAAACCCTATCATATTCATGAATTTATGGTTTAATCGATTGATATTATAGACATTCAGAGAAATTTTTGCTCCATATTGCGCGAATGCTGTGCAGCTTTACGCACCGCTTGGGTAAATAAAGACGCCAGACGATCCTCAGTCATCAGGCAGTCTAAAGCAGCTTCCGTGACCCCGCCAGGGCTGGTGACATTGCGCCGCAATATATGTGCTGATTCTTTGTGGCGATGCAAAAGTTCACCGGCTCCACTCAGCGTGACCCGGGCCAGCTTCTCAGAAAGAACCGCATCAATACCCAAATTCACACCGGCTTTCGTTAAGATTTCAGCCAATAAAAACAGATATGCCGGACCACTCCCTGACAAAGCGGTCACCGCATGCAGGGCCTCTTCATCCTGAACCCACATAAAATCACCGACAGCCCCGAAGAGAGCCTCAATCCAGGGAGAATCGGTCGCATGGATACCCGGATCCGTACACCCTACCGACATTCCACGGCCAACCGCAACCGGGGTATTGGGCATCACCCGGACAATCCGCACCTGGTCCCCCAAACCGGCTTTTAAGGATGCCAAAGGATATCCGGCCGCAACCGAAACAAAGACAGATTGACCCGAAGATGCCAAATGTCGGTATGCAGCCAGAACAGACTTCATGATGCCCGGCTTGACCGCTAAAACCACAACCCACGGCCCATCGGTCAGACGGTCCGGGGGGTGTTCCCAAACATCGATCGTCAAATGCTGGCGCAGAAAATCAGCGCGGGCGCGATCTGGCTCAATAATGGTTAGTACCGAAAATTTCTGCCAAGCCCTGGCAAGAGCTTCCCCCATCTTTCCACCGCCGACCAATAAGACCGGCGGCACAGGAGTCCTCACGCCTGCCCGGCTGTCTCCAGCATCGCCAAAGCCAGAGCTTCATCCGGGGCTTTTCCGCCCCAAATCACATGCTGAAAAGCAGGGTAGAACCGCTCACAGACTTCAATGGCAATATCAACCAGATCTTCAAGCTGTTCGACACTCGTCCCTTTCGAGCCGCGCAGGAGCACAGTATGACGGAAATACAAAACCGCATTATCACGGTTATAGCCGAAATGACCCAGCCAAAGCTGCTCATTGGCAACAGATAACAACGCCGCAACCGCTGCGATCTTATCCCTGGGAACCTTAATATCAAAATGGCAGGCAAACTGCATCGAACCCACATTTCCAACCCAACCAAAATACAGTTGGTAATCACCCCAGTGACCATCAAATTCAGCATATAAATCATCAGCACTGGGTCGTTCAAAGCTCCATCTGTGGGTCCCAATCAATTCTTCGACCAAATCCAACGGGTTGGTAAAATCGGCGTTGTGGTCTTCAGTAATAAGAGACATGATCGCTCCTCAAATACGGCAGATTGACCCCGTCAACGGATCAAAAATTCATATGGGTTGTGTTGCATTGTCTTCAAAAATGACGTGCCCAAAAAATATACGAATAATACATATGCGATAATTGTGATGATCTGGTGGCTGGCTGACACATCCCCGGCAATCCGCCGATACATTCAACACATGAACCAGACCCACCCATCAGACAAACCCTTACCAAGGACGAAATTACACAGAAATTACATAACACAGAAAATCAACATAGCGTATAATAACACAAATGACACCACTATTTTTAGTAAATTATTCGCATTTTAGCAAAATTATTCATAATATCTAGTCAAAAAAGTATCGGTCCTCACTATATGTAGTTCACATATGGTCTGGTTCACATATGGTCTGGTTCACATATGTCTTGATCTGTGACTGTTCAGCATATGGGGTCAGCACACAGATCACTGCATAATCCTCAGCCCTTCTTTCCCCTCCCTTTTGCCCCATGCCCCACCTGGATGCAGATATCCGGAAAAATCCAACCGAACAATCCAAATCGCCGTTTGGTCAGCCACTCACTCAGCCACCAACCAGGCCGGCATAGGAAATATGCGGACCCGTCCCGGCAAGAGGGAATTGATGACCCGGGGGGTTGATCATCCCGGAAAAGATCAATGATGGTATCTGTGCTGGCTTTCGTCAGGGGGTTGATCATCCCGGAAAAGATCAATGATGGTATCTTTGCTGGCTTTCGTCAGGGGGTTGATCGTCCCGGAAAAGATCAATGCTGTTATCTGTACCAGCTTTCATCACCAGATGGCCGGGAACCTGATGGCGTCAAACAGCTTGCAAGACAAAACCGCTTCATTCATACAATACCCGCATGCCGTTTCCTGATATTGACCCTGTTTTGCTGCAAATTGGCCCCCTGGCAATCCGTTGGTATTCCCTGGCTTATATTGTTGGCTTGCTGGTTGGCTGGCGCTATTGCGTTCATCTGACCTCCCTGCTGAATGATCGCTATGTCCCCGGACCAGGCACCCGGGATATGCCGATGGACCGGGATATGGATGACTTTTTACTCTGGGCCACGGTGGGGGTTATCCTGGGTGGCCGGCTGGGCTATGTCTTTTTCTATATGCCTGGCTACTTTATTGATCATCCGTTGGAAATTCTAATGCTATGGCGGGGTGGTATGTCATTTCATGGCGGCTTCCTGGGGGTTATTCTGGCTGCTTTTTTGTTTGCCCATCTCCGTCATATCCGTTTACTGACTTTAGCCGACCTCCTGGCCGCCGCCGCCCCGATTGGTCTTTTCCTGGGCCGGATTGCTAATTTTATCAATGGCGAATTGTTCGGACGACCCACTGATCTGCCGTGGGGAATCGTGTTTCCAGGCGGCGGACCGATGCCGCGTCATCCCAGTCAGCTTTATGAAGCAGTCTTAGAAGGGGCGGTTCTTTTTGTTGTTCTGGTTTTCCTCATTAACCAATGCAAGGCTTTACTGAAACCCGGATTGCTGACGGGGGTCTTTTTTCTTGGCTATGGTCTGAGCCGTCTCCTGGTTGAGTCTGTCCGCCAGCCTGATGCCCATATCGGCTTACTGGTTGGCAACACGACATTGGGGCAATGGCTTTCAGCCCCGATGATTCCGGTGGGAATTGCCTTTATTCTTCGTGCTCTCAAACGTCCTGGCGCATTGTGACCCCGCTTGCGGCTCTGTTACGTCAGCGCATCCTTGACCAGGGGCCGCTGCCTTTTATCGACTTCATGGCTTCCTGCCTCACCCATCCGGTTCATGGATATTCGGTTAAAGGATGCCGCATTGGCCGGAGAGGGGATTTTATAACCGCCCCGGAAACCAGTCAGATTTTCGGTGAACTCATCGGGTTATGGATGGTTGATTGTTGGGAAAAACTCAACTGTCCTGACCGATTCCGGTTGATTGAACTGGGGCCAGGAAATGGCCTGCTGATGCAAGATGCCTTACGGGCTGCTGCCTTACGTCCGGCTTTCGGTGCTGCGGCTGAAATTCATCTGGTTGAAACCAATACAGATCTGATGGCTGTTCAAAAACGCATTCTTGGAAAAGTCACCACATATTGGCATAAAACTGTTGATTCTCTGCCTTCCACAGGACCGCTGATCGTCATTGCCAATGAATTTTTCGATGCCCTGCCGGTGCGTATCCTCAGATTGACCAAACAAGGCTGGCGGGAACGCTATGTTGATTGGCGGGAAAACAGTTTCGTCACAACCCAGGCCATGCCCCAACCGCCGTTTCCCGACAAAACCGATCACGCATTGGGGCCAGTGCTGGAATCACATCCTGATCACTCTGACACGCTGCCTTCTGATACGGTGCCTTCGGACACAACGCATTCGGACACGATACCTTCTGATACGATACGCATACGTGAAATCCGTCCTGCTGCCGCTGGTCTCCTTTCTGCCCTCCTGAAACGGGCAGCCACCGGCGGCGGGTATGGTCTGGTTATTGATTATGGCTACACAGAACCACCTGATTGTGAAACCATTGAAGCCATTCGTCATCATGAATATGTGGATCCTCTCAGCAAGCCCGGGGAAACCGATCTTGCGGCCCATGTTGATTTTACCAGACTCTGCGATCATGTCCGGAACAATGGTGCCACGGTTTACGGCCCAATCAGCCAGAGACGTTTCTTAACCGCCCTCGGCCTGGCCAGACGCGCACTATCTCTGTTGGCTCAGGCCAACCAGAAACAACAAGAATGCCTTCAATCAGCTCTGCATCGGCTTATGGCATCCTCAGGAATGGGGCTGGCCTTCCGGGTTATGGCGTTTTCCAGCCCCGGATTGCCGTCACCAGATGGCTTTGAGCACTGAATTACGGTTTTTGATTATATCTCTGATAAGACCGGATTGTATCCCTGGCTGAGCAATGACCGACCCTTCCCCTTCATCAATCCCGATGCTTCAATCGGAATCTTTACTGAAGCTGAACGGTCTGCGGCACGGTTTTTTTACCCGCCAGGGCGGTATCAGCCAGGGTATCTATGAATCCCTGAATTGCGGCCTGGGATCAGGAGATGAATCCGCAACCATACACACCAACCGAAGCCTTGCCATGCACCGGCTGGGAGCACAGCCAGATTGCCTGCTAACCCCTCACCAGACCCATAGCACAACCGTTCTCACCATCACACATGCTCAGAGTCATGACACATTTCCCCGCGCGGATGCTCTGGTTACCAACCAGCCTGGCCTGGCCATCGGCATTGTAACCGCCGATTGTGCCCCGGTGATTTTTGCTGATGATCATGTCCCGGTCATTGGTATTGCCCATGCCGGATGGCGCGGTGCCCTGGGTGGAATCATCGAATCAACCATCCAGGCCCTGTGTCGTCTGGAGGCAAAAACTGACCGGATTCATGCTGCTATAGGTCCTTGTATTGGTCAAAAATCTTATGAGGTTTCGGCAGAATTCAGCCTCAATTTTCTGGACCAGGACCCCAAAAATCAAGAATGGTTTATCGCTGTACCATCCTCAGACCGGCTCTTATTTGATCTTGGTGGCTATATTACCAGACGTCTGGAGCAGGCCGGTCTGGAACATCAACACCGCCTGATCGATGATACCTTTGACCAGGAAAAACGTTTTTTCAGCTACCGGCGTTGCTGCCGGAATAACGAAAGCGATTATGGCCGCATGCTTTCTGCTGTGATGATTGATCGGTCATAAGATCAGAGCCATCATAAAAATATACGCAGGCGTTTACAATCACCAGACCGGATTGATAACATGAGAAATATGGTTGCCGGTTTGTCGTGCACATTACGTGTTACATGGTTTGACGTGTTACGTGGTTTGTCATGTTACATTAAATTTTACATTAAGTGTTACAGTGTTGTGATGCGTTGACTGCCTGCTGTACTCCGATACTGATCACCTCTTTCTTTCGCATACCAGTTCCCCCTCATTCATTTTTATTGATCATGAAAATTGTCACCGGCAACAGCAATCGCCCCCTTGCTGAGGCGATTTGCAGTTATTTAAATGAAGACCTGACCAAAGCCACTGTCCGCCGTTTTGCGGATATGGAGGTTTTTGCTGAAATTCTGGAAAATGTTCGCGGCGAGGATGTCTTTTTTATTCAGTCAATCTCTTATCCGGCCAATGACCATTTGATGGAGCTGTTGGTGGCGATGGATGCCTTAAAGCGTGGCTCAGCCCAACGCATCACCGCAATCATCCCTTACTATGGCTATGCCCGGCAAGACCGGAAATCAGGACCACGTACCCCGATTTCAGCCAAACTTGTCGCTAATTTGATCACTGTTGCCGGAGCCAATCGCTGTTTGATGCTGGATTTACATGCCGGTCAAATTCAAGGATTCTTTGAGGTTCCAACCGATAACCTGTTTGCAGCCCCGGTCTTTGTAAAAGACATTCAGGAGCGTTATGCCAATAAAAAGCTGATGATTATCTCTCCGGATGTCGGCGGGGTCTTGCGGGCCCGCTCGATTGCCAAACGGCTTGACGTTGATCTGGCAATCATTGATAAACGCCGTGAACAGGCTGGTGTTTCCGAAGTCATGAATATTATCGGGGATGTCCGGGGGTATCATTGCCTTCTGGTCGATGATATCGTTGATTCGGCCGGGACTTTATGCAACGCCGCCGAGGCCCTGGTAAAAGCCGGAGCCGCCAGTGTCGGGGCCTATGTCACCCATGGCGTCTTATCCGGAGGATCCATCGCCCGGGTCGGGGCCTCTCCTTTGGAGCGGTTGGTCATCACCGACAGCATCATGGCCACCCAGGCGGTTCGGGAGTCAGAGACGATTGAGCAACTGACCATTGCCCCCTTGCTGGGTGAAGCCATCCGCCGGATCAGTGATGAAGAATCAGTCTCCAGCCTGTTTAACTAAATCCGCCCATCTTAAGGATATATTCTGAATCTATCGACCAAACGGAGCCCACTCTATGAGCAGTATTTCAACTTTGAACGCCCGGCTGCGTGAACACCCCGGTAAAGGAGGCGCACGTTCCGTTCGTAAGCAGGGCCTGATCCCGGCAGTGATTTATGGCGGCAACCAGCCCCCGCATATGATTGCCATTGAGTCCGGGCCTTTTAAGAAAGAATTGATGACCCGTGGTCTGTTTTCCCGCCAGCTTGAACTGGATATTGAGGGTAAAAAGCATCGGGTTCTGGCGCGGGATGTTCAACGCCACCCGGTCAATGATGCCCCCTTACATGTGGATTTTCTGCGGGTCACTGAAAAAACCCGGGTGACGATCCAGGTTGGTGTGGTCTTCCTGAATGAATCTGAATCACCGGGGTTAAAGCGCGGCGGCGTCCTGAATGTGGTGCGCCATGAGATTGAGGTGAACACATCGGTTGCCAATATTCCCGACCAGTTTGAGGTTGATCTGACCGGGCTGGATATCGGTGCTTCAATCCATATCAGTGCGGTTAAACTGCCCGAAGACGTGGTTTTGACCATCACTGATCGTGATTTCACCATCGCCACGATTGCCGCACCTTCGGTCATGGCGGAAGATGATGATGCAACAGAAGGGGAACCGGAAGACCAGGAGAGTGAAGACGGAAGCGATAACGAAGGAAGCTGATTGCGCTCATGTTTGTGCTGGCCGGGCTCGGTAATCCTGGAAAGCAATATGCCAGAAACCGGCATAACATCGGCTTTGTGGTGGTGGATGCGATCATCCGGCAGCACGGTTTTTCTGGTTGCCGGGAGAAATTTTCGGCAACAGTCGCCCAAGGAAACGTGAATGGCGAGAAAATTCTCGCTCTCAAACCCATGACCTATATGAATCGATCCGGCCAGGCAGTGGCGGCGGCGGTGGGGTTTTATAAATTGTCCCCCCGGGATGTCATTGTCATTCATGATGATCTTGATCTGGCCTGTGGTCAGTTACGGATCAAATGCGGCGGCGGCCATGCCGGTCATAATGGTCTGCGTAATATTGATGCCCATATCGGACCTGATTATCTGCGGCTGCGTATCGGTATTGGTCATCCCGGCGACAAAGATGCCGTTAATCCCCATGTCCTCAGCGATTTTACAGCCTCTGAGAACACCTGTCTTGACCCGGTTATTGACGCGGTTGCTGAACATTTTCCCCTGCTGATTGGTGGTGATTGCAGTCTTTTTATGACCCGCCTGGCTGAAAGCCGTCCCGGGAGCCCAACCCCCAACCCGGTGCGGTGAATTTATGGGATTTGCCTGTGGGATTGTCGGCCTGCCGAATGTCGGAAAATCAACTCTGTTTAATGCGCTGACCGCTTCGGCTGATGCGCAGGCGGCCAATTTTCCGTTTTGCACCATCGAACCCAATACCGGGCGGGTTGCCGTACCTGATCAGCGCCTGATATCTTTGAGCCAGTTGGCACAATCGCAACGTATTATCCCGACCTATCTTGATTTTGTTGATATCGCCGGTCTGGTTCGCGGGGCCAGCCAGGGAGAAGGTCTGGGGAATCGCTTTTTGTCCCATATCCGCCAAATGGATGCTATTGCCCATGTGGTCCGCTGCTTTGAGGGCGATGACGTCACCCATGTCGATGGCCATGTCAGCCCGGTCCGTGATATTGATACGGTTGAAACTGAAATGATGCTGGCCGATCTGGATACCCTGGAGAAACGCCATGATACCCTGACCAAAAAAGCACGGGGCGGAGAATCGGAATCGAAACAACTTCTCGCACTGATTGACCCGGTTCTGGCTGCCTTGCGGGAGGGTCGTCCGGCCCGGAATGTCCCGGTTGCTGAGGGAGATCAGCTGCTTTTTGACCAACTCCGTCTGCTCAGTGCCAAGCCGGTTTTATATATCTGCAATATCGATGAAGCCGATGCTGCCCAAGGCAATGCTTTATCAACTGAGGTGATGGAACGGGCACAGGCCGAAAATGCTGCCTGCGTCAGCGTATCAGCATCGGTAGAATCAGAAATTGCCATGCTGGCTGATCAGGAAGAACAACAGGCCTTTCTGGAATCAATGGGTCTTCAGGAAACCGGCCTGGACCGGGTTATTCGCTGTGGGTACGGGCTGCTTGACCTGATTACGTTCTTTACATGTGGGCCTAAGGAAACCCGGGCCTGGACCTGCCGGCGCCATACATTGGCCCCGGCAGCTGCGGGAAAAATTCATGGTGACTTTGAGCGGGGATTCATCTGTGCTGAGATCATTGCCTACCAGGATTATATCACTGCTGGTGGTGAAAATGCCGCCCGTGACAAAGGATTGATGCGCCGGGAGGGACGTGATTATCCAATCCAGGATGGCGATGTGGCGTTGTTTCGGTTCAATGTCTGAGTCAGGCCGTCTAAATCAGACAGTCTGATCAGACTGTTTCAGTCATTCAGATTTTTTAACCAACAGGCTCTTTATCCTGGCCAGCCTTCAAAGCCTTTGAAGAATCACCATAATGGCGGAATCGGGACTCTACCTGTTCCATTTGCCCCGGATCGAGAAGAACCGGTCCTCCATGAGCCAGGCTGAGCCAATATTGATGGGCCAGTTTCTCTAAAGCAGCCATCCGGGAAACCGCCTGTTCAAGATCATAGCCCAGACTGACCGCACCATGATTGGCCAGCAAACAGGCCCAACGATTGCGTAATGCCGCCAATGCGTGGGTCGCCAGTTCCCGGCTGCCGAAGGTGGCATACTCAGCACAGCGAATAGTCGGGCCGCCAAATGCCGCCACCATATAATGAAAAGCCGGAATATCCCGGCGCTGACAGGCCAGAACACTGCAAAAAAGGGCATGGGTGTGAACAACGGCGTTGCTCTCGGGCCGGTTGTTCAGGAGTTCTGCATGCAGCCGCCACTCACTGGATGGCTTACCGGAACCAACCACATGACCGTCTGTATCCAGAATAACGATATCTTCCGGCCTCAGATCTACAGCTGCGATTCCACCCGGTGTCACCAGCAATGATGCCCCCTGGCGCATGCTGAGATTGCCTTCTGCGTTGAGGTTATACCCCTGTTCAGCCAACTGGCGGGCCGCCCCGACCAGAGACCGACGGGCCGTTTGCTCGCAAGTTTCAATCGACATCATTCATGCGCCGGGATCTATCCGTTCCGGTCCCCGGACCATCCGAGTAAAGACGGTGCAAAGCCTGAGATGTTGCAGCACAGATTCCACGCTCGGTAATCAGGCTGGTCACCAAACCAGCCGGCGTCACATCAAAAGCAGGATTCGCACAAACCACATCATGCGGCCCAATGGCGACCCTGTGCACCGCACCTGTATCATCGCATCCCTCAATCACCGCCACCTCATCGCTGTGACGTTCTTCAATCGGTATCTCGTCACCGGTCATCGACCAGTCAATGGTTGGTCCGGGAACGGCACTATAAAACGGTACCCCGCAATCCCGGGCTGCCAATGCCTTAAGATATGTGCCAATTTTGTTGCATACATCGCCATCAGATGTTACCCGGTCCGCCCCGACAATACACAGATCAACCCGGCCTTGCCGCATCAAATGGCCGGCAGCATTGTCAGCAATCAGAGTATACGGAACACCGTGCTGAGCCAGTTCCCAGGCGGTCAGGCGGGACCCCTGATTGCGGGGGCGGGTTTCACTGACCCAGACATGCAGATCAATCCCGGCATCATGAGCCAGATAGACAGGTGCCAAAGCGGTCCCCATATCCACTGTCGCCAACCAACCGGCATTGCAATGGGTTAAAATATTGACCGGCCCGGCCCGGCTATCGGCAATCTCAGCAATCAAAGCCTGCCCATGCATACCGATGGCCTGATTGATCCTGATATCCTCCTCACAGATCTCATCGGCAACTGCCCAGGCTGCCTCAGCGCGTTGGGGGGACGGCAACCTCTTCACGGCCTGACAAACCCGGTCAACTGCCCAGTTCAGATTACTGGCAGTCGGCCGGGTCGCCCGCAAAAGGTCAGCAACCCTCTGTATCCCGCTATCATCAGGGTCACTCTCCAGACCCAGCGCCATCCCATAAGCAGCACATGCCCCGATCAATGGTGCACCACGCACCCGCATGGTGGTGATAGCCTCGGCAGCTTCCTGAGCAGAATTCAGGCTCCGGGTTTCCAGAATATGCGGCAATGCGGTCTGATCAATGATCCCGACACCCTGGCCTTTTTGACGCCAGATGGTGCGCATGGATTGATCACCGACTTTCATCCGTCCTCCCCTGATCCAGAACCCGTCCGGCCACCGCACTGAGCCGGGCGACCAGGGCCGGATCACGGTCCTGGGGAGGGGTAATGATCGCCACATCCAGAACCCGCTCGACCTCACGGCGACAAGCCTCAACATCCTTAGCAAGACGCGGCACCAGATGACTGATCATGTCCCGGGCCTGTTGGGCATTGTTTTGCAAAATAGCAACCACCGCCTCGACCGTCACCGCATCATGATCCGGATGCCAGCAATCATAATCAGTCACCATTGCCACAGTGGCATAAGCAATCTCGGCCTCACGGGCCAGTTTAGCCTCCGGCATATTGGTCATACCAATGACATCACAACCCCAGGAACGATAGAGTTCCGACTCAGCCCGTGAAGAAAATTGCGGCCCATCGATCACCAGATACGTACCACCGCGATGATGGGCAATCCCCATTGATTCCAGAACATCCTCGGTATGATCCCCCATTGCCGCACTCACCGGATGAGCCATAGAGACATGGGCCACACAGCCGGGACCAAAAAAACTTTTTTCCCGGGCCATGCTGCGATCAATGAATTGATCAATAATCACAAATGTCCCCGGCGGCAGATCTTCCCGCAAGCTGCCGGCGGCACTGATTGAAAGGATCATGCCGACATTGAGACGTTTCAAGGCATCGATATTGGCCCGGTAATTGATCGCGTTTGGCGGCAAGTGATGCCCGCGCCCGTGACGGGGCAGAAAAGCCAGATCAACCCCGTTCAGGGTTCCCAGCAAAATCGAATCAGACGGATCGCCAAAAGATGATTCGACAGCCTGCCAATGCTGATCAGTCAATCCGGGGATATCGTATAAACCACTGCCGCCGATGATGCCGATCCGAAACCCGGTATTGGTGGCAGTATCAGAATTTAAAGACGTCATGATGGTCGCTTTCCTCCCTGATCCGGGGACCGGTTGATCTTTGTAACCGGACTCCCCGCCTGGTTGATTGCAGCAATCACTTGATTGATGAATGATGCTGGTTACTATCTTGTTTCTATCCTGACTGTTTTATGACCGTCTTTGCAACCTCCTTTAAGAATCGGCATCATGGCATCCCGCTCTCTGTGTGAAGACGACCTGAAAGCTGTGGTGACTGAGCTGGTAAGCCGCCCCGGCCACACCAAGCTATCGGCATTGCTGCACACACTCTTAACCCAGGGTCTGGGTGCTCAGAGTGTCGATATCGATTTTGAATCCAATCTGATCCATGCCCGTGGCCGTATGGATGCCTTACTGGGCAACACCGTATTTGAATTCAAAAGCAATCTGGAGCGCGAATCTGAAGATGCCAAACGGCAATTACACCGATATCTGAGTGACCGGGAAGCCGATTCCGGCCCCCGCCATATCGGGATTGCCACCGATGGCGCCAGCTTTCGGGCTTATGAATTGCGTCAAAATGAATCGGGGGAAAATGATCTGGCTGAACTCGGCCATCATAAACCTGATCCCGAACAATCTGAGCACTTATTGATATGGCTTGATTCATTCACCGCCTTATCACAGGAATTGCCCGCCGATGCGGTGACGATCACCGCCCGCCTGGGCCGTGATAGCCCCGCCTGTATCCGGGCCATCAACGGTCTTTCACAAGCCTGGCAGGCTTGCTGTGATGATCCGGAAGTCTTGCTCAAACGCCAGCTATGGGCGCAATTCCTGCGGATTGTCTATGGCAAATCAGTTGATGAAGATGAATTATGGTTGCAGCATACGTATCTGGTGATTTTAGCCAAGGCGGTGGCGCACCGGGTTTTGACAATCGAATTGCCGGAAACCGATGATTTTCTTTCTGGCCACATACTCCATAAAACCGGGATACGCGGGGCGGTGGAAAGTGATTTTTTCGACTGGCTGCTGAATGCCGCCAACGGAGCATCCCTAACCAGAGTGATCGCCCGTGAAGTCTGGCGGTTTGATTTCCATGAAATCAGCAGCGATACCCTCAAAGGGCTGTATGAATCCCTGATTGATCCGCGCCAACGCCATGATCTTGGGGAATATTATACCCCGGACTGGCTGGCTGAAAAAATCTGCCGCCATGTGATCAATGATCCGGTCAATCAAACAGTCCTTGATCCGGCCTGTGGTTCGGGCAGCTTTCTGTTCCATGCCATACGTCACTTCCGCCGGTCCGCACAGGATCAGGGCATAACAGAAAACCAGGTGGCACAAAAATGTTGCCGCCATATTGATGGGTTCGATATTCATCCGGTTGCTGTCATTATTGCCCGGGTAACGTATCTGCTGGCTTTGGGGAATGCGCTTGTCAACCGGAAAGGTGATCTTTCCCTGCCGGTGTATCTCTGTGATGCCATGCAGTGGAATGTTCGCGCCTTCATGAATGAGGAACGCCTGGAAATTGCGGTACCGCCGGGAAAAACCGGCCAGGACCCGGTGACGCTCAGCTATCCGGCCGGTTTATGCGAAGACCCTTCTTCTTTTGATTTTGTCAATCAGGCCCTGGAACGACACGGGGAACATCGCGATTCATCGGCTGTCTTGCGGGCCAGCCTGACCGCTTATGGGGGGTTTGAAGACTCCCATGTCAGGGAAATCGGCGGGACTTACGAACGGCTGCAACGCTTGCGGGAAGCCGGACGCAACAATATCTGGGGCTATGTGGCCCGCAACCTGGCCAGCCCCCTCTGGCATGCTAAAAACCAGGCCGATATTCTGGTCGGTAATCCGCCCTGGCTGGCCTATCGCTATATGTCTGAGGAAATGCAGAACCGTTTCCGTGATGATGCCCGGGGGCATCATCTCTGGGTCGGCGGCAAACTGGCAACGCAACAAGATCTCTCGGCCCTGTTCTTTGCTAAATCAGCCGCCTTATATCTTAAACGCGACGGGATCATTGCCTTTGTCATGCCGCTGGCGGCCCTTACTCGTGGACAATTCCAGCCCTTTCGCAGTGGCCGCTATACGGGTGGCAATGTGGCCTTCCGGGAGGCCTGGGTGATGGATGATGATCTGGCTCCCCTCTTTCCGGTGCCCAGCTGTGTGCTGATTGCCCAACGTTGTGCCCTGGCCAGCCCAACCCCTGAAAAAATCCGGGCCTTGCGCGGCCAGCTGCCGACCCGCAACGCCACCCCCGAACAAGCCCGGCAGGTGCTTCGGGAATGCCAAACTCCCGCCCCGACCCCGGCAGTCTATGAGGCCGGGTCTCCTTATCGGGAGCGGTTTCGCCAAGGGGCTACTCTGGTGCCCCGGCTCCTGTGTCTGGTCGAGCGACCGCCTGTGGGGCCATTAGGCATTTCCAAAAACGCACCACCGGTGCAAAGTTATCGTTCCCGCCAGGAAAAATTTCCCTGGAAAGACTTGCCCTCCCTGTCCGACCGGATTGAGAAACAGTTTCTGCGCCCGGTTTATCTGGGTGAGTCGATTCTGCCCCACCGGGCCTTCAGCCCGCTGGAAGGAATCATCCCCTATCATGATGACGGGAAAGGCAGCCGGACCATTTTATCCGAAGAAGGAGCCATGAAGCGGGGCTTCATGTATCTGCGCGATTGGATGAAACAGGCCGAAGCCCTCTGGAACCATCACGGGAAAAGTGCACTTTCTTTTGTCGGACAGATCGACTATTACGGCAAACTCTCCAGCCAGTTTCCGATTCCCCGGCTGCGGGTTGTTTACACAGCCTCCGGAACTCTGCCGGCTTCCTGCATCATCCGGGACCGGGAAGCAGTGATTGATTGCAAGCTGTATTGGGCCCAGTGCCGGACACTCAGCGAAGCCTTTTACCTCACCGCCATCCTGAATGCCGACAGCCTGCGCCGCCGCATCGCCGGAATGCAGAGTCGCGGCCAATGGGGAGCCAGAGACATCCATAAACTCATGTTTACCCAGCCGATTGCCCTCTATGATTCTGCCCAGCCGCTTCATCAGGATCTGGCGGCAACCGGACGGGAAGCAGAAAAACAGGCCGCCAAACTGGAAATACCCGATAACACCCATTTCATCACCGCCCGCAAAGCCGTACGGGAAGCCCTGAAAGATTCCGGCCTCAGCCAGGAGATTGATGCCCTGGTGGACCGTCTGCTTGATACCCAAACCCAATGAGGAAAATACACCGAATGGTCGGTTTTTTCCAGCTGGCTAATGGGCATGGCCGGAGTGAGAATCCTCAGGCCAATGCACATGGATTGTGGTTTCACGGGTTCCGCCTTGTTCAAACATCAGTGTCAGCGGGAATGTCTGCCCATCCTCAAGCGGGCTTGTGAGGTCAAACAGCATGATATGCAACGCCCCGGGCTGCATGGAAACAACCGTATCAGCAGGAATATCAATCGCCTCAAGTTGCTGCATCATTATGATGCCATTTTCCAGACGATGGCTGTGTAAATCGGCGCGCCCGGCCACCGGCGTCCGGGCACTGATCAGACGATCTGCCCGGCCACCATTGCCAATAGTGACATAAACCGCCGCCGTCGGGGCTTCACCAAGACTGGGGATCGTCCAGCCATGGTCAATCGTCATCCCCCCCATCATCCGGACACCCATACCGCTGAAAAAAAATCCCCCCAAACCAATGAGGGCAAGACCAATACATCCAATAACCAAAACCGGTCGAGAAACAAAACGACTCATAGAGAGGATCCTTCTTTTGAAAAGACGTTCATTCAGTAACAAAACATGATTATGATTGAACATGCCTGTATTCTCAATCATGCCGTGACGTCTCAGTGACCTTCCGGGCACCAGCAGGTATTGATGCTGTTTTGCTGATCATATTCCCTGGCTGATCCCATCGCGGAAATTCTCAAAGAAAAATTTTTAAGGAGAAATTTTTCAGGCCCTGATCCGTTCAGGTATCGGTCATAGGCCGGGCGACAAATGTAAGAGATATGTCCAGACACCCAACAAATATGCCCGAAACCTTTGGCCCCTTTTGATCAATGATGTGATGTTTGTACAATCTTTCAACAGGTCCTGGTTCGTGGATGCCTTCCGGGTTTATGGGAACCGGCGGATGCTGTTTGTGCTGGCAATGGGTTTTGCCAGCGGGATTCCGCTTTATTTGGTGGTCTCAACCGTCTCAATCTGGTTGACCGAGGCCGGGGTTGATATCCAGGCCATTGGTTTATTTACCGTGGTCGGGGTTCCCTGGAATCTCAAATTCATCTGGGCACCGGTGATGGATTCTTACGCTCTGCCCGGCCTGGAGCGATTATTGGGTCGCCGGAAATCCTGGATGCTGCTGACCCAGCTGGGGCTGATCGGTGCGATTGCAACCCTGGCAACGCTGGATCCGGTTGGTGATATCTGGCTGGCGGGTGTCGCAGCCCTGGCTATTGCCTTTTTTTCAGCCAGCCAGGATATCGTTATTGATGCGTACCGTATCGCCATTCTGGAGCCTCAGGAACAAGGGGCCGGGGCAGCCGCAACTCAGACCGGATATCGTCTGGGCGGACTCATCTCCGGAGCCGGGGCACTCTTTCTGGCTGAGTCCTTCTCCTGGGGAATAACTTTCCTGATCATGGCCGGGACACTTCTGGTCGGGGTTATCGCTGCTTTGCTGGCTCCGGTCCCGGAAAGTGACCAGGCAGCCACACCCAATACCGCCCCTTTTCAGGATCGCCTGCATGAGGCTGTGACCACTCCGTTTGTCGCATTCATCAACCGCCATGGTGTACGGGAAACCATCATCATTCTGGTTTTTATTGTGCTTTATAAATTCGGGGACTCTTTTGCCGGAGTGATGGCCAACCCGTTCTATGTCACAATCGGCTTTACCAAGAGCGAAATTGCCACAGCCAGTAAAATTTTCGGGGTCTTTGCAACCTTGTCTGGTGTCTTTATCGGCGGTGCAATGGTGTTCCGCCGGGGTGTCTTGCCGGCCCTGGTTTTTGCCGGCTTCCTTCAGATGTTTTCAAACATCATGTTCATCCTGCAAGCCGAAGCTGGTGCCCAGATTGGTTTGCTGTTTGTGACGATTGGTATTGAAAATCTCTCGGGCGGTATGGGGTCGGCGGCTTTTGTCGCTTATTTATCTCTGCTCTGCGCAAAGAAATTTGCCGGCACGCAATATGCCCTTTTAAGTTCAATCATGGCTCTGGGACGGACTCTTCTTGCCACCCCCAGCGGCTTTTTGGTTGATTCTGTTGGCTGGTCACAGTTTTTTGCCTTCACTGTTTTAGCCGCTCTGCCTGGGGTTATCATGGCCATCTGGATGATGCGTCACATGCCGCTTTCCCCACCCCCTGAAAAATTCCCCTGACAAAACAATCTCTCCCCAATCCGAAAACTGACGTCAGGAATGGCTGGCTATTAAAAAAAACAGATTCACCATAAAAAAATCCTGAAAACAGAGTTGACCAGAAGATTATTCTGCTGGCACATAAACCCGGTCTATAATCCCCAACCCATGGTGACGTCTGGCTGAGACGTTGCCAAAGCCAACAGATAACCAAATATCACCAACCGTTCTTTAGCCAACCGTTGTGTAGCCAAAATAGAGCCAAAATCAGGACACTCCCTCACAATCCCCTGACCAGTCACCACCGCCATCACAATCATTTGGAATCACGATATGACCGATCATCAACACTCTGTTCATCATGATGCGCTCAAACATCATGGATTTGAGACCGTCAAAACCGCCCATTGGAATGACACCGCAACAGCTCTGTGCGAGGCAGCCCTGGCCCGGGGTGAGGTCAGGTTAGCCCATGGGGGTGCCATTGTCGCCAATACCAGCCAGCATACCGGACGCGCCAGTGAAGATAAATTTTTTGTCGATGAACCCTCCAGCACCAATGCCCTATGTTGGGGAAAAGTCAATCAGCCCATTGCACCAGCCCATTTTGACGCCCTGCATGCCAGAATCCGGGATTACCTCAAAGGAAGGGAAATTTTTATCCAGGATTGCTATTGTGGAGCGGATCCAAATCTGCGCCTGCCGGTGCGAATCATCACCCAAACCGCATGGCATGTTTGCCAATAATATGTTCATTCAGCCTTCTGCGGCGGATTGAGAGGATTTTACCCCCGGTTTTACAGTGATTCATGCGCCGGAATGTCACGCCGATCCGGCCATTCACGGGACCCGTTCTGAGACCTTCATCCTGATCAATATGGCCCAGAAGCTGGCCTTAATCGGCGGCACCGCGTATGCAGGTGAAATCAAAAAATCTGTCTTCTCGGTCATGAATGATCTGCTTCCCCAAAAAGGGATCTTGCCGATGCATTGCTCAGCCAATATCGGGAAAGACAATGATGTTGCCATTTTCTTCGGTCTGTCAGGAACCGGAAAAACCACGTTATCAGCCGATTTAACCCGCACATTCATCGGCGATGATGAACATGGCTGGGGGCCAAATGGAATCTTTAATTTTGAAGGCGGCTGCTATGCCAAGCTGATCAATCTTTCCCCTACCGCCGAGCCACAAATTTATGCCACCACCAGCCGCTTTGGAACAATCCTCGAAAATGTGGTGATGGATGAACACAGCCGGGTGATTGATCTCAATGATGCTCGTTTTACCCAAAACAGCCGGGGATCCTATCCGTTGGAATTCATCCCAAACGCCAGCAAAACCGGCCAGGCACCCTAAAACCATCATTATGCTGACCGCTGATGCCTTTGGTGTGCTCCCGCCGATCAGCCGCCTGACCCCGCAACAAGCCCTCTATCATTTTCTCTCCGGCGGCCCGGGTCGCCGGGACCGAAAAAGGAGTCGGGAATGAGCCACAAGCCACTTTCTCAACATGCTTTGGCTCTCCATTTCTTCCTATTAAACCATCTGTTTATGCTGAATTGTTCAATCAATACATTAAAAAATATCAGGCACAATGCTGGCTGGTCAATACCGGCTGGAGCGGCAGTGCTTACGGGAGCGGAAGCCGGGTACAAATTGCCCATACCCAGGCGATGATTCAGGCCGCCTTAAACGGAACTTTGGACTGTGTGCCCACCGTGCCACACCCCCATTTCGGGATGGCGGTTCCTCAACACTGCCCCAATATCCCGGCCGGGCTTCTTGACCCCAGGAAAGCCTGGCCTGACCCCCACGCCTATGATCAGGCAGCTTGCTGAAAATTTCAAAAAATATGAGAATTCTGTCAGCCTGGATGTCATCGATCAAATCATCCAGGCCGCTTAGGCCATCACCGACAAAACCAGCCTTCACCAAGCCCCGCCCCTGAGATGCCGGGCACAGCAATCAGATACCGCCGG
The DNA here is from genome assembly GCA_965199175.1 of Alphaproteobacteria bacterium. GTDB lineage: Bacteria > Pseudomonadota > Alphaproteobacteria. The sequence goes on along the minus strand of OZ240684.1, from coordinate 38,170 downwards.
AATCTTACCAGCACCGTTTAAACGGTTTAAACGGTTAAATTTTTCAGATCATCATATTCAGCAAAACCCCGGCGACGACAAGCAGCACGCAATGTATTAACCAATAAACAGCCAATCGTCATCGGACCAACGCCACCAGGCACCGGAGTAATCGCACCGGCAACGACAACCGCCTCAGCAAAATCGACATCACCAACCAGCTTCACCTTCCCCGGACCTTTTTCCGGGGCTTCGACCCGGTTGATCCCCACATCAATCACGGCCGCACCGGGCTTGATCCAATCACCTTTAACCATCTGCGGACTGCCAACCGAAGCAATCAGAATATCGGCACCGCGACAGATCTCGGGTAAATTGCGGGTGCGTGAATGGGCAATGCTCACTGTGCAATTTTCCCTGAGCAACAAAGCAGACATCGGTTTCCCAACGATATTGGAACGCCCGATGATCACCGCTTTTTTCCCCGAAAGATCTCCCAATACATGTTTCAGTATGAGGCTACATCCCAGCGGCGTACACGGAACAAGAGCATCGAATCCCGACCATAAACGTCCGATATTGACAGCGTGAAACCCATCGACATCTTTATCCGGATCAATCGAATCCAGAACGAATCTGGCATCAATGTGACCAGGGAGCGGCAACTGTACCAAAATCCCATCGACCCGGCGGTCGTTATTCAAATCTTGGATCAGGTTCAACAATCCATCTTCTGAGTTATCGGCAGGCAAAACATGCTTGAAAGATTGAAACCCCACTTCCCTGGTTTGCTTGACCTTGTTACGAACATAGACCTCGCTGGCCGGATTATCCCCAACCAACACCACAGCCAACCCCGGTGTCACACCATGCTTTTCATTCAAAATTGCCGTCTGGCGAGCCACATTCGCCCTCAGTTTAGCCGCAAATGCCTTGCCGTCGATAATCGTTACTTCTCTTCTCATTTTTCCAACGACCTTTTCAAAAACCGCATCAATACTTCAAAAACCGCACCAATACCCCACCGGTACCATGACCATAGGAGTACTGTGCATAAACGTCAAAGAACCAGAAACATCCGGGTATCACAAAGATGAGTAGAGTAGACTGCCCAGACCGTATTCCTGAATAAGATTGCGTACAAAAACCAACAATAAAATCAGAATAACCGGCGAGATATCAAGACCACCCATATCAGGAAGGACACTACGGATCGGGGTTAAAACTGGTTCTGTGGCCCGGTTGATGAAAGTAGCCACCAGATAAACAAAGCGGTTGCTGCTATTGATGACATTAAACTGGATCAACCAACTCAAAATGACCCCGACGATCACCAACCACATATAAATGGAAATACAATCCAGAAGAAGAATATAAAAAGATTGCATAGGTGCTTGTTACCGCATCAAATATTTTAAAACTGATTTTTCAGACCTGAATCAATTTTTATCTAAAATAAATTTCCAGAAGATACCAGATTCTTAAACGAAGATAACCTGATCTGCCTGATGCCGGACAAAACCATACCGGTGCGGCTTTGGCAAGATTGTTCGTCTTTCTCCGGTTGCCTGTTCCTTGACAGAGTCTGGTCAGGCGACGCATTGTTGGAATTTATTTGGGCATCGGGGCCGTAGCTCAGTCGGGAGAGCGCAGCAATCGCACTGCTGAGGTCAGGGGTTCGACTCCCCTCGGCTCCACCATCCCTCAAAAATACATCCTGTCAATCAATTCATTCACCCGAAAATGTTCCATACTGAAATCCAGCCGTGAAACAGTTTATCGTTGATTTTATTGAATAAATTAGTATTTTAGTCGTCACTTCGGCTCCACCAAAAATGACAGATCGTTGCCCCGGTTTGAAAGACCCGTGATCTGGTTGGGTTGAGGGTTGTGTTGGGTTTTACAGCATTCATCCCGACTGGCACATTTCTCATGCCCGCAGTTTTCCAACCTTTCCGCATTGACTGGAACACCGCGAGCCGGTCCCGGTGGGATGCGCTATATGCCCATTGTCATCGGCCCAGCATCCTTCAAAGCTCGTCCTATGCTCTGGCCCTGGCAGCAACCGAAGGCATGCGGGCTGATTGCGGAATGATTTACTTTGAAAACAAACCCATCGGCCTGGTACAGGTGCAGGTTAAGCCATTATTGAAGCTGTTATCAATCTGCCGTCTGTATCGGGGTCCGGCATGGATTTATGAGAGCATTCCGCCCAGAATGCATCAACTGGTTCTGTCGATTCTACGGCAACGCTATCGGTTACGTCATGGGCGCGGTTTTGTTTTTCATCCGGAACTCAGCGATACACAGAACAATCGACAACAACTCCGGGAAAGCGGATTCCGACAGCGCTTTCCCGGATATCAGACTCTTTGGTTGGATCTCCGCCCTCCCCTCAAAACCATACGGTCTCAGATGAAAGGGAAATGGCGTCATGCCCTCACACAGGCGGAGCGGGCCAATCTCACCTGCGAAATGCCCGAAAGCGGACCGGTCTTCGATCAGGTGATTGCAGCTTATGATACAGATAAACAGACCAAAGGCTACCGAGGGCCAGGGCCAGCTTTTCTCCACCATTTGAAGAGCCAGGCACAAGGCTGTAATGATCTCTGGCTGCTGGCGGCCCGACAGCCAGACCAGAGTGATAACACCGCACCCATCGCCGGCATTATCATCGCCCGACATGGCCAGGCAGCAACCTATGTCGCCGCCTGGAGCGGTGTGCACGGACGCCGGTCACGCGCTCATCACTGGCTATTATGGCAAGCCGTGCAACACTTACGCAACAACGGAGTTGAATGGTTTGATCTTGGTGGCCTCAATCCACAAACAGCCGATGGTGTCACCGCCTTCAAACGCGGGCTGGGCGGCAGCCCTGATCATTTAGTCGGCGGCTACGTATAGACAGCATGATAGAGACCTGGATGGCACCATAAAGATCGCATGTCACTGCACTTTCTGACAAACAGTTCCGCCACATTATCTGCGCAGCCTTGTTCGGGAAAATCAGAGTCTGCCAATCTTTGAACCATTCAAAAAAGCCTGATGAATAGTCCTGTTGATACGGGGTGAATGCGGGAAAATGGCACTGCTGTTCCTAAAACTTAATCAACACCAGAAATTTCTGAAAAAATCCTTGAAAATTGAGAGATTTGCGGTTGGTCCATAATTCCGATAAAATTGAATCTCGTCAATCACTCTCATAAATGAGAACATGATGGAATCGGTTGCTTTTGATACCCATAGCTTTGTTAAGCGTCTGACCAAAGCCGGAATGCCAGAACCCCAGGCTGAGGTTCTAGCTGAAGAACAATCGCGCCTGCTGGAATATAAATTGGCAAGCAAAAAAGATATTGAGGAAGTCAAACGAGATATTGAACAACTACGCCTGGCGAGCAAAAAAGATATTGAAGAACTGAGAGCTGGAACCAGGCTGGATATTGAGGAACTGAGAGCCGAAACCAGGCGGGATATTGAGGAAGTCAAAAAAGATATTGCGGAATTGAGAGCCGAAACCAAGCGGGATATTGCGGAAGTCAAAAAAGATATTGAGGAAGTCAAAAAAGATATTGCGGAATTGAGAGCCGAAACCAAGCGGGATATTGCGGAAGTCAAACGGGATATGAAAGAACTTGAGACCACGCTGAAAAAAGATATTGCGGAATCTAAATTTGAAATCCTGAAATGGATGTTTGGGACTTTGCTCGGCCAAACGGCGGTCCTGGCTGCTTTGATTAAGCTGCTTTAAGTCGAGGCCCGGCAAGGAAAAAGGGAGAAGAAGAGGGGTAAAAAGAGTTCGGAGAAGAAAACCTGAACCGCTCTGAGACCCCATGCTGGTTTCATTGCCGGGAATGACCGGTAAAACAATCAGAAAAATGATCGATATAACCGATACAAAAGTGAAAATTGATCAAGATTGATACATGGTTTTCGGTGCTTGATGGACACTATCTGAATGCTCCACAACATCACAATCACAGAGGATATGATGGGTTTTGTCGCTCCCGGGGTCATTGTAGACGTTGGAAATACCGGGCCTGAAAATACGGAGCATTCAACCGATTCGGGATACAAAAACCAGTCAGGAATTGAATTGTTTCGATCTGGTCGGGCCTCCGGTCCTTGCGTTCAGATCTTCGGTCTCTCATACCCGCTCTGATCTTTGATCATCCAACAGAGGGATATTCACCCCCAAAATGGCAAAACATGATGATGCCGGTTAAAAGCGGCCAGCCTGATCTTGCCTATGCAGATTTCCTGCTTTGATGGGTCTTTGAGAGCAATCAACGCTCGATTTGAGAGAAAAAATCTTGTGTCCCCTGGGCAGCAATCGCTGTGGAAATACGTTCCAGGGCCAGGATATAGGCTGCTGTACGCAGGCTGACGCCATGGTGACGCGCCAAATCACGAACGGCATCGACATTGGGTTCGAGCATGTCGCTCAAACGCCGGTGGATGTCACTCTCCGGCCAGTAAAAACCAGCCCGGTTCTGTACCCATTCAAAATAAGAGACGGTTACACCGCCAGCATTGGCCAGAATATCGGGAATCACAATCACCCCGGCTTTTTCCAGAATGGTATCAGCCTCCGGAGTTACAGGACCATTGGCCAATTCCAGGATGACTTTCGCTTGCACGGTATCGGCATTCTCCTGGGTAATTTGATTTTCCAAAGCCGCCGGTATGAGAATATCGCATTCACAAGCAATCAAATCTGCAGAACTGATAGAGCGGGTTCCCGGTGCCCCGGCCAATCGGCCACTTTGCTGCTTATGAGCCAGGACCGCATCAAAGTCGAGATGATCCCCTTTAGCAGCGACAACACTACGCGAATCAGAGGCCGCAACAATCCTGAACCCATCACCGGACAAAAGACGGGCACAATGGGTCGCTGCATTCCCGAAACCTTGCAGCGCAATGCGGCTGGTCTGTGGTTGCAACCCGAAATCATCAAGCATCCGGCGGAGACACAAATATCCTCCCCGCCCGGTTGCATCCTCACGGCCCAGTGAGCCACCAAGCGCAATCGGTTTACCGGTGATCACCGCCGGAGACGGATTGCCGATAATCGAACTGTATTCATCAGCAATCCAGCCCATAACAATGGCATTGGTCGACACATCAGGGGCCGGAATATCACGGTCAGGTCCAATAAAACGGCTAAATGCATGGGCATATGCACGTGACAAACGCTCCAATTCTGTTTTGGATAAAGTCTTTGTATCCACCTGCACACCGCCCTTGCCTCCACCAAATGGCAACCCTGCTACGGCGCATTTGAATGTCATCCAAAAAGCCAATGTCATGACTTCTTCCATTGTAACTGCCCGATGATAGCGAATACCTCCTTTGGTCGGCCCACAGCTGTCGTCATACCGGCAACGCCAGGCCTTAAAAGATTTACGCGAGCCATCATCCATCCGCACCAGAAGATTGGCCGCCAGCGTTTCCTTGGGATAGCGCAACTTCTCTAAAATATCGGGATGAGTCTTGATGTAACGAGCCGCTTCATCAAGACGGCTCCGAGCCTTGGAAAATAAATTCATGGTCCCCCCAACCTGGATTTCAGAAACGAAAAACCGAGCCGCTTTTTGATACGTGTCGATTCATATATGAGCCAAAACGCATCACAATATTCGTCCATTATTTTTTATGATACCCTGACGTTGTGTAATTGATCCCATTCAGAATAGTATTGTTGCATGATAAAAAGATATCATTAAAAAAACATGCAAAAGTATCTGAGAAATGTCTAAGAAATGTGATGTTTCAGGGTTAGGAGTGGTCAATGAAAACAGTCAACACTGAGAAAAGCCGACAGTAAAAAACTGACAGTAAAAAACCGACAAGCCCCGCCAGGGGCAGAAAATGATGGAACCGATCATGTCAGATCAACAGAATACGGATTCTCAGCCAACAGGTACAAGCCGGACCACCTCAGCCAATGCCGGCGCAAGCCCCGAAGACACGCGGCATGATGCACTCTATGACGTCACTCTGGAATTGCGCGCTATTTTGGGATCAGCCAATATGGAAGTCAGCAATCTTCTGAAGCTGGGGCGTGGTGCAATCATCGAACTCGACCAGAAAGTCAAGGAAGATGTAACCCTCTTTGCAGCAGGAAGACTGATCGCGTATGGTCAAGTGGTGGTGGTGAATGATAAGGTCGCCGTCAAAATCAGTCGCCTGGCCAGACCTGATACCAATTAACTCTTTTTCATTTGCGCTCACCTGGCAACAAAAACCCGGGAAAGCAGCAACAGAGCCAACCCACCAGCCTGTTTATCAGATCAAACCACCTGGTTCTAACATGACCGAACCGGCATGGCTGATTGTTTGCCATTATCCGCCATTATGCACAGCTATTGCGAAGATTTTTGCCAATTCCCGGGCCTGATAACAATCCGGAACATCACCACAGATCAGGCTTAATTACCGAACAAAGATTTGACCGCATCCCCGGCATCATCAAGATTCTTACCGAGGGTGTCACCCAGAGTATCGGCGGCTGCGCCAGCATCCTCAACGACCTGGCCGGTGCGACTGCCAATATCTTTGCTGATCGCATCAATTTTTTTCTCTGCTGCTTTGGCGGCATCCCCAACCACACCCAGATCGATACGAGTGACAGCGCTGGTAACTGAGCTTTCTATGGCGTGCAAAATCTTACGGGCAATTTCATCCGGGTTGCTCCCGCCTGTATCCTTACCGATATCGGTCAAATGCAGATCCGGCAAAGATACGCTGAGCGTTTTCCCTCCCAATATGGTGGCTGTGGCAGCAACTTCGCCATTCTGGATCCGGAGGTGATTGATAATGATTGAAGGTTCAGTTCCGGAATCCTGGCTGGGTTCGGTTTTGGAACCCGCAGTCTTTTTCAAATTGGCTTTAAGGACATCAAAATTACTGCCATTTGATCCCAGTTCGTAAGTGATTTTGGGCTGATTGACCAAAATTTCATCAATGATGATCTTGTCACCTGTCTCCCAGCCAGGGGCCAAAGTCACACGGATACGATCCATGTCAAAAGCACCCGGAGCGCTAAAGCCAGGAGGGTTGCCGAGAGAAAATGTGTTAATCATGGCAACACCCTTGTCAAATTCGATATCAACACTGCCAACAGTGACCCGAACCCCGGCAACCTGTGATCCATATTCCTCAATAGCAGACTTGATGATCAGCCCAAGATTACTGAAGAGATAAACCACCACACCGGTAATCACAACGGCCACCAGACCAATACCGATCATCATCTTTTTCATTGAATGTCCCTCACTGATTGAATGTCTCTGACTGACTTGCGTTTTTGAGTATGCCTCAGGGTGCGTCCATAATCATCGTAGCGCCGGTTTTTAATCCGCATTACTTTTTGAGACAATCATGCTAAAAAGCCCTCCTCATTGAGTCATGATAGGTTCTTGCGGGTTATGTTTTTTGCATGATTCAGGTTTCTGTATGATTCAAAATATCGTAATTCAAAAATATACAGAACAAACAGCATAACAGGAGATATAACAGGGTTTAGTCAAATTTTCATGGGGGGCCACAAGGTGTTACCGCCTCAGTTTTTCTGTATAAAATCATTTTATGTGATCCGGGGCTTTACCTGAACCGGCTTTTTCCGTTAGTTTTCACGCCCCAAAAATAGTTGTCAGAGCCTGACCCGCATCCCATATGGGAACTGAGCTTCCCAATAAACCGATGCGTCTGCAGCGATCATGACCGGATATATTCATGCCACAAAACACATCCTCAATCAAACATCCTGCTGGTCTGCCTGAAGCGCGCGGTCTTTATGATCCCCGCTATGAGAAGGATTCCTGCGGGATTGGTTTTGTGGCCAATATTAAAAACGCGGGCAGCCATACCATCATCAACCATGGCCTTACTATCCTGAAAAATTTGACCCATCGCGGTGCAGTAGGGGCCGACCCCAGGGCTGGTGACGGGGCCGGGATGCTGCTACAACTCCCGGATCAGTTTTTACGTTCTGAGGCCGGGACCCTGGGTTTCCAACTCCCCCCATCGGGCCACTATGGGCTTGGCATGATTCATATGCCGGTTGATCCGGATCTCCGCACTTTATGCCAAAACCGTCTGGAAGAATTGATTGCTGCCGAAGGACAGGATGTCCTTGGCTGGCGGACTGTTCCATGTGATCCATCATTTTTGAGCGAGACGACCAGAGAGAAAGCACCGATCATCCGTCAGATCATGGTTGCCGCCGGGAATGACTGGGTCGACCAAAGTCAATTTGAACGCAGGCTGTATATAATCCGTAAGCAGGCTGAAAACTGGGCGTTAAACCAGGGCATTGGCCAGGATGATTTCTATATTTCCTCCTTATCATCCCGGACTGTGGTCTATAAAGGCATGATCCTGGCGAGCGATGTCGGCGATTATTTTACCGATCTTCAGGATCACCGGGTTGAATCGGCCCTGGCCTTAGTCCATCAGCGTTTTTCCACCAATACCTTTCCGGCATGGAGCCTGGCCCAACCCTTTCGGCTGCTGTGTCATAACGGCGAGATCAATACATTGCGGGGTAATCTGAACTGGATGAATGCCCGCCGGGGATCTTTGACCTCTCAGATTCTGGGTTCCGATATTGATAAACTCTGGCCATTGATCCCGGAAGGATTGTCGGATTCAGCCTGCGCGGACCATGCTTTTGAATTTCTGCTGGCAGGAGGCTACTCACTGGCCCATGCCATGATGCTGATGATTCCCGAGGCCTGGTCCGGTAATAAACTGATGGACCCGCAAAGACGGGCGTTTTACGAACATCACGCCACCTTAATGGAACCCTGGGATGGTCCGGCCGCTATCGCGTTTACCGATGGCCGCCAGATCGGCGCAACCCTGGACCGCAATGGTTTGCGACCAGCCCGCTATCTGGTCACTGATGATGATATGGTTCTGATGGCCTCTGAGATGGGGGTTCTGCACGTCCCTGATGATAAAATCATCCGGAAATGGCGTTTGCAGCCAGGTAAAATGTTGCTGATTGATCTTGAGGAAGGCCGGATCATTGATGATGCAGAGATTAAAAGCCGCATCGTTGCTGAGCACCCGTATCAAAAATGGCTTGATGTGAACCAGATCCGGCTCGCCGATATCCCCACCCGAAAGCCGTCCACACAAACAAGCATACCAGGCCCTGATCCGGCAACCTTGCTCAGGCAACAACAAGCCTTTGGCTACAGCCGCGAAGACATCACATTTTTCCTTGAACCAATGGCACAATCTGGTCAGGAACCCACCGGCTCAATGGGGGTGGATATCCCTCTCTCGGTGCTCTCTGATCAGCCAAAAACGCTCTATTCCTATTTTAAGCAGTGTTTTGCTCAGGTGACCAACCCGGCGATTGATCCCATCCGTGAGGAACTGGTGATGTCTCTGGCTTCATTCATCGGTCCGAAACCCAATCTGTTTGATCTTGAAAAAAGCCAGGAGTATCAACGTCTGGAAATTGCCCAGCCGGTTTTAACCAATGATGATCTGGCAAAAATCTGCTCCCTTGGGACCCAAAATGACGGGTATTTTCGTGTCCGGACCGTTGATATCACATGGCCGGCAACCACAGGATGTGACGGTCTCAAAGCAGCAATTGACCAGGTATTGCAAGAATGTGACGCTGCCCTTGCTGATGGCGATCCTGTTCTGATTCTCTCTGATCGGCAGATGGGTCCAAAACGCGTTGCCATCCCGGCTTTGCTGGCAACATCAGCCGTGCATCATCATTTAGTTGCCCAGGGAACCCGGACCAAAATCAGCCTGATTATCGAAACCGGAGAAGCACGGGAACTGCATCATTTTGCTGTTTTGGCAGGGTATGGAGCCGAAGCAATCAATCCGTATCTGGCCTTTGAGACTCTCAGAGACCTGGCCCTGAGGCGGGGTGATTTGTCCCCTGAAGAGGCGGAGACCCAATATATCAAAGCCTGTGGCAAAGCTCTTCTCAAAATTATGTCCAAGATGGGAATATCAACCTATCAATCCTATTGCGGTGCCCAGATTTTTGATGCTGTCGGCTTAAACAGCAGCTTTATTGACCGCTATTTTCCCGGCACCGCGACCATGATTGAAGGCATTGGCCTGGCTGAAGTAGCCGAAGAATCAATGCATCGTCACCGCCTGGCTTACGGGAAAGAATCTGACCACAGAGACTCCCTGGATGTTGGCGGCGAATATGCGTTTCGTTTGCGCGGCGAATCCCATGTCTGGACTCCTGGCTCGATTGCAGATCTGCAACATGCGGTCCGGGGTTCTCTGCCCGAAAAATACCGTCAATTTGCCGATTGGGTGAATGTCCAGAATACCCAACTCCTGACCCTGAGAGGTCTGATGACATTCACACCCGGTGATCGGGTACCGCTTGAGGAGGTTGAACCGGCAACAGATATTGTGAAACGCTTTGCTACCGGAGCCATGTCTTTTGGTTCGATTTCACGCGAAGCTCATACCACATTGGCGGTGGCGATGAATCGCATCGGTGGAAAATCGAATACCGGTGAAGGCGGAGAAGAACCCGAACGATACCAGCCTCTGCCCAATGGCGATTCGATGCGTTCGGCGATTAAACAAGTGGCATCAGGACGTTTCGGAGTCACCACCGAATATCTGGTCAATGCTGATGATATTCAGATCAAAATCTGCCAGGGCGCCAAACCTGGTGAAGGCGGGCAACTCCCCGGGCATAAAGTCAATGAAGTGATTGCCCGGGTCCGTTATGCAACACCGGGGGTTGGGCTGATTTCACCACCTCCTCATCATGATATTTATTCTATCGAAGACCTGGCCCAGCTCATTTATGATCTTAAGAATGTCAATCCAGATGCCCGGATCAGCGTCAAGCTGGCCTCCGAAGTCGGGGTTGGAACAGTTGCCGCCGGGGTTGTTAAAGCCCGGGCAGACCATATCACAATCGCCGGCTATGATGGCGGGACCGGAGCTTCGCCTCTGACCTCAATCCGTCATGCCGGCAGCCCCTGGGAAATTGGCCTTTCTGAAACCCATCAAACACTTGTTCTTAACAATTTGCGGGGGCGGGTCCCGATCCAGGTGGATGGGGGGCTGCGCACTGGCCGTGATGTGGTCATTGGGGCGTTATTAGGAGCCGATGAATTCGGCTTTTCCAGTGCTCCTCTGATTGCTGCCGGCTGTATTATGATGCGGAAATGTCATCTCAATACCTGTCCGGTCGGGGTAGCTACCCAGAATCCGGAATTGCGCAAGCGATTCACCGGAACCCCGGAGCATGTGATCAATTATTTTTTCTTTGTCGCCGAAGAAGTCCGCCAACTGATGGCTGAGTTAGGGTTCCGGACCTTTGATGCCATGATCGGCCAGATGGATCGCCTGAACACCCGGGATGCGGTTGATCACTGGAAAGCCAAAGGGCTGGATTTCAGCCGCCTGCTCGAAAAACCGCAGGTCGATGATTGTGTTGCGATCCATCATTGTGATCAGCAAGTCCACGATATCAAAACCATTCTTGACCGATATCTGATTGAACAGGCGCGAGGCGCTCTTGATCATGGCAAGGCGGTGCATATTGAAACAACAATCAGCAACAGCGACCGAACCACCGGGGCCATGCTGTCGGGGGAAGTTGCTAAAATCCATGGTTTTGCCGGTTTACCTGATGACTGTATTCTCATTCGCGCCCGCGGGACAGCAGGCCAGAGCTTTGGTGCTTTTCTCGCCAAAGGTGTGGCGATGGAACTGATTGGTGAAGCCAATGATTATGTGGGCAAAGGGTTATCCGGGGGGCGGCTGGTGATTTATCCCCCTGCGGAATCAGCGTTTAAGGCCGAAGACAATATCATTATTGGCAATACGGTGTTGTATGGGGCGATTGCCGGGGAATGCTATTTCCGGGGCATGGCCGGAGAACGATTCGCGGTGCGTAACTCCGGTGCTGTTGCGGTCATTGAAGGTGTCGGGGATCATTGTTGCGAATATATGACCGGCGGGGTGGTGGTTTGTCTTGGCCCGACCGGACGTAATTTTGCCGCCGGGATGAGTGGCGGGATCGCCTATGTTTTTGATGAAGATGGTCAATTCCAAAATCGCTGCAATCCGGGCATGGTAGATCTTGAATCAATCGACCAGAGCGATGAAGCCGAGTTGACAACAACGCCGGGCAATGGTGATCTGGGCCATTTATTGTACCAGGATGGGGCACGTTTACGCCATCTTTTAGAACGGCATCTGCATTACACCAATTCAGACCGGGCCCGCCATTTTCTTGATGACTGGCCGAATACGTTATCCCGGTTTGTCAAAGTGACACCGCGCGATTACCGGCGCGCCCTCAGTCAGAAAGATGGTGTTACATCCGAAAAAACAGCATCCGTCATTCTGCAGTAATATGTATTCAGTAATATGTATTCTGATCGGTTTTGGTAAGGACTGCACGCATGGGTAAAGCAACCGGTTTTCTTGAGATTGAACGTCAGGACACATCATACGCCCCGGTTGAGGAGCGGCTGCGTCACTTTGATGAATTCATTCTCCCCCTTGATGAGCGCGACATGGCAGCACAAGGAGCACGCTGCATGGATTGCGGCATCCCGTTTTGTCATCAGGGCTGCCCGGTCGATAATATCATCCCCGACTGGAATGATCTGGTTTATCGTGGCGATTGGCGACATGCTTTGGATATTCTGCATTCAACCAATAATTTTCCTGAATTCACCGGGCGTATTTGTCCGGCCCCATGCGAAGCCGCCTGTACTCTGAATATCACCGATAATCCGGTGGTGATCAAAACGATTGAGCGTGCAATTATTGATCGTGGCTGGCAGGAAGGCTGGGTCAAGCCACAACCAGCACCGCATAAAACCGGTAAACGGGTTGGGATCATCGGTTCCGGGCCGGCTGGTCTGGCCTGTGCTCAGCAGCTGGCACGGGTTGGCCATACAGTCACGGTTTATGAAAAAGCCGACCGTATCGGCGGCTTGTTGCGTTATGGCATCCCTAATTTCAAAATGGAAAAACAGGCGATTGACCGCCGGGTTGAACAAATAATCGCCGAAGGCGTTGCATTCAAAACCGGTCATGATATTGGTTCTGATATGCCGATAGCCGATATTCTGGCAACCTATGATGCGGTTGTTCTGGCCGCCGGGGCTGAACAACCCAGGGATTTAGAGATTCCAGGGCGTGATCTGACTGGAATCCATTTTGCGATGGATTTTTTGACCCAGCAAAACAAACGTTGTGAAGGCGATGATGAAGCAACCGCTTCGGGGAATGCTCCTATCCTTGCTGAGGGGAAACATGTGGTGGTGATCGGTGGCGGGGATACCGGTTCAGATTGTATTGGTACCGCCAATCGCCAGAAAGCCGCATCGGTGACCCAGCTGGAGATTCTTGATCAACCACCGGAAAAAGAAAATAAAAGCCTGACATGGCCCCATTGGCCGCTCAAAATGCGGACATCCTCATCACAGGAAGAAGGGGCAGAGCGGGAATGGAATGTCGCCACCACCCGATTTATCGGCGATCATGGCCAGGTGAGTGCTTTACAGCTCCATCGGGTTCATTGGCAAAAAGATTCCCAGGACCGTATGACCATGCAAAAAATTGCCGGAAGTGCCTTCGAGATTCCCGCTGATTTGGTTCTTCTGGCAATGGGGTTTACCGGGCCGGTTGGTGAGGGTCTGATTGAAACTCCTGGCCTTGAACGTGATTCGCGGGGAAATGTTGCCGCCAATGATCAGGATTATCGCAGTTCGCTTGATAAGGTCTTTGTTGCCGGCGACATGCGGCGGGGTCAATCTCTGGTCGTCTGGGCCATCCGTGAAGGCCGCCAGGCCGCCCGGTCGGTTGACATCTATCTGATGGGAGAATCCACGCTCCCGCGATAGTCCTCAGATGTTTTTCAGATCATCTCCGGATCGCCGTGATGACGGGTATTCTTTTGGGTTCTTTCATTGATTTATTTTTTTAAGGGAATTGCATGATGTGGGATCGGCTGCGGGGCTTACTATCCGGGGACCAGAACCAGGACAGTGACGATACGGATCATGATGAGCGGGTTCGCGCTTCTGCAGCCATATTGATGGTTCAGGCGGCTCTTGCCGATGGCGCCTTTTGTGATGATGAACGTGCGAAAATCAGTGCCGCATTAACGGAATTGTTTGAACTGGATCCAGCAGAGCTGTCCGATTTACTGGATGCCGCAGAACAAAAAGCCCAGGAAGCTGTTGATTTATTTGCGCAAACACGCCTTTTAACCCGCAGTCTTTCAGAAGAAGAACGGTTGAAGATTTTGGAAATATTGTGGCGGGTGGTTGATGCCGATGGTGCGGTTCATGATTATGAAGCGGCTTTGATACGGCGGGTGACCGGCTTGCTGGGCCTTGATGATCGCGATGCCGCCCTGGCCCGCCGCCATGCCCGGGCCAGGTAAAAATGGACCAGATGTGATGTAACCAGATATGATTTAAAACGTGATTTAAAACATGATTTAAAATTTTTAAGAATGCGGCTCCCGGATATCCTTCCCCTGAGAAGAATTTCTCTTAAAAATCTTTCTGGTCACAATCCATCATCACTCACAATCCGTCATCACTTAAAATCCGTCATCAAACCTCGGGGCGTTTGATAATCACACAGATAACCAGACCCCCAGGTAACCCCGGACCAGGAAGACAGATCAAACCCAATCACCGCTAAAGCTGCTGTGGGGAATTTTTGACTGAGTGATTTTAAATCTTCCCGATCACCCCCACCACTCAAGCCAAGAGCAAGATCACCCCAGCCGGGGTTATGACCAATAACCAAAAGAGAATGATGACAGTCATCACAGCCCCGGATCACCGCCAAAGCAGTCGCCGCTGAGGCCAGATAGAGTCGATCCATCATAGATATCTGCTGTTTTTTATTCAGGCCACCCCAGGCCTTTTCAAGACCATTCCAGGTCTCGGTTGTCCGGCGGGCAGTCGAGCAAAAAACCCCATCAGGATAAGAGTGGTGCCGGGCCATATAAGTAGCCATGACCTCAGTGGCCGCCCATCCCCGGGGAGCCAGGGGCCGGTCTTTATCTGGTATTGTTGACTCTTCCCAGCTGGATTTGGCATGACGCAGAATAAACAGGATGCGCCCATATGTGCTGTCTTGAATCATCATGGTTTACTCTTCTCCCCGCAATCTTACAGCAAAACACTATGACCGGGGATGATCACGGACAACCAATACCATAGATTTTCAATACTATAGATTTTTCACCGATCGCTGATTATCCTGACCAGATTGATAATCTCATTTCAAAACATCTGAGGCTATCATTGGTCAGGCATGATCAACCGGGATCATTGCTCTTTCATTTTTGCTTTTATCTCTTTGTTTCTATACACAATCTTTATCTTCTTATTCAGAGATCCAGATAGCGGTCAATCCTTTGATGCCTGAACATAGTATAACCAGAAAGCTCAAACGATCATGCGCGCTGTTGCCCAGACCCCGACATCATCGAAGACGTCACCCAAGACGTCACCGAAAACGTCACTGAGGACGTCGCCCAAAAAATCGCCCGAAACGTCACCAGAAATTCAGTCTCCACCGGTGATTGATCCGTCACGACCGCAAGAACGTTATATCAATCGTGAAATATCATGGTTGGCCTTCAATCTCCGGGTGATGGAGGAAGCAGCCAACCCGGCTCATCCATTGTTTGAGCGCATCCGTTTCCTTTCCATCTCCGGCAGCAATCTCGATGAATTCCGCATGGTCAGAGTAGCCGGCCTTAAGGAGATGGTCCGCAAAGGAATCAACCACGCCAGCATTGATGGCCGGACTCCTGCTCAGCAATTAAAGAAAATTAATGCCGGAATTGATGATCTGCTGGCTCAGCAAGATGCCTGTTGGGAGGAACTCAGGAAAGAGATGCGGAACCAGGGCATCGCTGTTCTTGGGCCTGAAGAACTGGATTCATCTGATCGGCAATGGCTGCACAAACGTTATCGTGATGATATTTTCCCTGTTCTGACTCCGATTGCCATTGATCCGGCGCATCCTTTTCCTTTTATTCCTAACCTTGGTCTCAGCCTGGCGGTTCAGCTTGTGCGCTCTGATGCAACCGACCCCTTCAACGGCATCATTCCACTGCCCAATTATCTTGACCGTTTTATCCGCCTGCCCGGAGAAAAGAGCCGTCTGATCTTCCTTGAGGATGCAATCAGCTTGTTTCTTGACAGCCTGTTTCCGGGCATGGGTGTGGTATCGCATGGGGTTTTTCGGGTCATTCGCGATAGTGATCTGGAGATTGAGGAAGAAGCCGAAGATTTGGCCAGTTCTTTTGAGAGTGCTCTGAAACGTCGGCGCCGCGGGACCATCATTGGCCTGGGTATTGATAAAGGAATGCCGGAATCCTTACAAAATTTTTTGATTGAAGAATTGGCTGTTGATGCAGAATCAGCCTATCACACCAGCGGCGTTGTCGGTCTGACTGATATCATGAATCTCATTACCGATGAACGCCATGATCTCTTATTCACACCTTACAGTGCCCGTTTTCCCGAACGTATCCGCGATTTTGGCGGCGATTGCCTGGCGGCCATTCGCACAAAGGATATTATTGTTCATCATCCTTATGAAAGTTTTGATGTTGTTGTTCAGTTTATACGTCAGGCAGCCCGTGATCCGGCGGTGGTTGCCATTAAGCAAACCCTCTACCGTACCGGTGAAAATTCTCCGATTGTGGCAGCCCTGATTGAGGCTGCTGAGGCCGGAAAATCAGTAACCGCCCTGGTGGAGCTAAAGGCCCGTTTCGATGAAGAGCGCAATATCCGCTGGGCACGGGATCTGGAACGAGCCGGGGTACAGGTGGTTTATGGCTTCATTGAATTAAAGACCCATGCCAAGATATCCCTGGTGGTACGTCGTGAGGGCGATAATCTGCGTTCTTATGTTCATTTCGGCACTGGTAATTACCAACCACTGACCGCTAAGATTTATACTGATCTCTCTTTTTTTACTGCTGATCCTTCATTTTGCCGGGATGCCGGTAAAATTTTCAACTTTATGACCGGCTATGCAAAACCTGAAAAAATGGAGAAAATTGCTGTTGCTCCATTTACATTGCGTGACAACCTTCTCAATCATATTCACGCTGAGATTGATCACGCCCAGGCTGGCCGCCCGGCCGCCATCTGGGCCAAAATGAATGCTCTTGTTGACCGGGATATCATCGAAGCTCTTTATACCGCGTCCCGGGCCGGGGTAGAGATTGATCTGATTGTCCGCGGGATATGCTGCCTGAGACCGGGAATTCCCGGTCTTTCAGAAACAATCCGTGTGAAAAGCATTATCGGACGTTTCCTGGAACATAGCCGGGTCTTTTGCTTTGGAAACGGCAAAGGGTTACCCAATCCCAAAGCAGCAGTTTATATCTCGTCTGCTGACTGGATGAAACGCAACCTGAACCGGCGGGTCGAGGTCATGGTTCCCATCGAGAATATCACAGTAAAACAACAAGTGATGAATCAAGTCATGATCGCCAACCTGAATGATAACGAACAAAGCTGGGCATTGCAGACCGATGGAAAGTATCGGCGTTTTGATGCGGGAAAAACAAATTTCTCAGCGCATCAGTATTTCATGACCAACCCAAGCCTGTCAGGACGCGGCAGTGCCCTTAAAAATGATACCACGGTATCCCATCTCTCTCTTAAGGTTTAATCATTCAGAAACCTTATCCCGGGATTATCACACAGTGGGCTTTGTTTATGGTGGGCTTTGTTTCGGAAATTCTCAGCTAAAAGAATTTCTTATCTGAAATTCCGCAAAACTTCTGCGCTTTTACATCTGTATCATTGTCAATGACGTTAACGTCTTCTTTTTCTCAGAAACGTCCGCCTGTTTTCTCTCTTTTTGAGAAGAAACCACAGAAAAAGCATAAAACGCAAAAGCGGATTGGAATTATTGATATCGGCTCCAATTCGATTCGGTTGGTCATTTACAGTGGCTTGTATCGGGTTCCTGATATTTTATTCAATGAACGCGCTATTTGCGGCCTGGGACGTGGCCTTCAAAGCACCGGACTTCTCAATCCCGAAGGCATTGTTGCGGCCCTGGAAACATTGCAACGTTTCGCGGTTTTTATCCGCTCAATGGCGGTTGAAACGTTGGATATTCTGGCCACTGCTGCCGTACGTGAGGCAAAAGATGGCTCTGTATTCGTTGACCAGGTACGCGATATTTTCTCACATCCGGTGCGGGTTCTGACCGGGGCTGAAGAAGGTCGGTTAGCCGCTGCCGGAGTTTTGGCTTCGCTTCCTGACGCCCACGGGGTTGTCGGCGATTTAGGTGGCGGCAGTCTGGAACTGGCTGTCTTGAAAAAAAACCGGGTCGGACCGGTTGTCTCTTTGCCTATCGGGCCGCTCCGGCTGGTGGACCGTGGAGATGCCCATCAGGATAAAATCCGTCGCCTGATCACTCAGGAACTCAAACGGGCCGACTTTCTTAAAGAGTGTCAGGGACAGAATTTTTACGCCATTGGCGGAGCCTGGCGAGTCTTTGCACGTCTCCATATGGCCCATACAGAGTATCCATTGCGGTTGTTACAGGGATATCAGGCTCCTGCCGATGATATCCATCACCTCGCCAAATTGGTCAGCCAACAAAGTCAGCAATCCTTGTCCAGCATCCGGGAGATTCCCAACCGTCGGGTTGAGGTTTTGCCCTATGCAGCCAGCATTTTCAGTATCATCCTGAAACGGATGAAACCGGCTGGCGTGGTGTTTGCGTCTACCGGATTACGCGAAGGCTGCTTGCTGGACAACCTCCCGGCGGCAACCATGCAACAAGATCCTTTAGAAAGCGTGGCTCTGGAATATGAAAAACGCTGCGGCCGTTTTGGTCACCTGGGTTCGGTCTTGTCGCAATGGATTGCCCCTTTATTCAGCAGCAGAACCGATTTAGAGAGAAAACGTCTGCGGTTGGCGGCATGCCGTTTTTCAGACATGGCCTGGCAGGAATATTCTGATTATCGGGCTGCTCAAGCCTTGCAACGTCTCTTATGGATGCCGCTTTATGGGCTTGACCATCCGGGAAGAGCCTATATTGCTCTGGCTCTTTTTATTCGCTATGGGGGCCGGACATCCGATACTGTCGCTGAAGTTGCAACATCGTTATTGAGCAGTGCTGAGATCACTGAGGCCGCTTTATGCGGTACCGCTTTGCGTCTGGCCTATGCCGCTTCGGGAGGAACGAAGGCTTTTTTAAAACAGAGCCGCCTGGTCATCAAAAAAAATACGTTAACCCTGAAAATTACCAATACCCAGCTTTCTCTACCCCGGGAGAGCGTTTCCCAACGCCTGAATACTGTGGCTAAAATTGGCGGATACCGCAAAGCCCTCATTGAGGGATGAAACGGTGTCTGTCACCGTATTCACCATATGCCTATATCGGCTGATCGCATCAGCGATATGACCTTATTTTCGGTTCACTGGCTGGACAGAAAGAATAAGAGAACCCCATTGTTACTTCCGTGCACCAATAAATACCCCCGTGAGCACCATGCCAACAAGACCAATGACAGTCGCCGCCGTGCTTCCCACTAAAAAAACCAGCACATTTTCAGGAAGACAAAAACCGCCAAGTTGAAACCCTTGCAATATGAGAAGTAATGCAACACCAAAAGCGTAAACACACATAAAACAAAACGCATTCCTGGCCGATGGCCAAATAAGCTTATCAAATTCTTTTTTTGTGCTTAGTTGATGACGCAGATGGCTGTTTTTCTCTTTTAATGAAAAATTTTCATCTGAAATTTTATGAAAACTTTTACTGTATTGGGCCAGCTTACCGGGGTCGTCGCTGTCTTCTGAAGGCAGAGTGTCGGAAGCATTCGATACACTCGCCAGTTCTGCCTTATTGTTTTTGGACATTATTGCTTTGGGGTATTGGCCAATTTTAAGAAATATTCTTTGGTGACGTCATTGCCAATGATCGCATTGCGCCCCTGTTCAAAATAAGCCTGTGCCCAGGGTGTATTGGGCTGGTGGGTCATGTGCGAAAGCCGCATCGCCGGATAGTCACCATAACGCTCCCAGACATGATCCATCAATTCTCGTTCAAATTCTTCCAGTTCTGCTTTGAAAGGCTTTTTTTCAGAGTTCAGAATATGGCCTTCTTCATCACGGCCAAAATCACGTATCCGATTCCAAACAGACCGAAAGACCGGCCCGTTATCCCATGCCTCAATATTTCCGGAAACCAGGGGAGACCCTTTGATTGCCAGATGCCACCCATGGGCCAGATATGTGAGCTTTTGTAATTTGAGCTGCGACAAATATTCATAGGATCGATCAACGAATTGGTTTGCTATCACCGCCGGTTCAAAATCAGGCATTGCATCCACCCCATATCCATTGCTTTATCAAAACAATATATAGTTCTTAAAGCACGAAAAGCAATGATCTTAGCATAATTATTCAGACCAGCTTTGCAGCGCATAAAAAATATTTTGAGAGCAAAAAAAGAATATTCTCCAGATTAACCATCACCCCGCCGGGCTATCTGAGCCTGCCAACAACCAGAAGATCGTTGCCCCCAAAAAAACGTTATAACATCTGATTGGTCATCAATTCGTAAAAACAAGTATTCGTAAAAACAAGCCGCAATAAAATAAAACCACTCAGCGGGTTACTCGTCTAATCTGTTGTTTTTTATGATTATTTATCTCAAAACCGAAAAGATAACAAAGGGTCAATGGTGCGGATGGAGAGACTCGAACTCTCACGGAGTTGCCCCCACCAGATTTTGAGTCTGGCGCGTCTACCAATTCCGCCACATCCGCACAGAAAATTTCAACCCTGGATGAACCCATTCAACCAGGAAAGCCAGATTAAACAGGCCAGGATCTGTTGTCCAGATCTGGTTGAGAGATCATGATCTCTCAAAATAATGATGTTCAGGTGATTGTGGAACTTTCACCCTTTGAATATTCCCGGATATCTCTTCTGGAGATCCCGTTCAGGCATGGTATTTTTGTCCTCAAGCGTCTTCATGAAAACATCTGATTGATAAAAAGAAATTTTGATCGCTGGACGCCCCCCGTGAAGGCTGTTATGCCGCTATCATGATCCGGAAACTCTATGATTGGACGATGCGTCTGGCCGGTCACCGGCGGGCCGGGATGGCTTTATCCGGGGTGAGTTTTGCCGAAAGTTCGGTTTTCCCGATCCCGCCAGACGTCTTATTGGTACCGATGGTTCTGGCCAACCGGGACCGGGCATGGTGCTATGCTGCCCTTTGTACATTGTCCTCCGTCGCCGGGGCGTTGGTGGCATATGGAATCGGTTTTTTTCTCTTTGAGACTGTGGCGCACCCCCTGCTTGTATTCTATCATTATAGCGAGGAATTTCAGAACTTTCAGGACCTTTACACCCGTTACGGAGCCTGGATTGTCGCGGTTGGTGGCTTCACACCCATCCCCTTTAAGGTCGTGACCATCGCCAGCGGGGCGATTGATCTCAGTTTAGGGGTTTTCTGCCTGGCTGCCCTGATATCACGCGGCGCACGGTTTTTTCTTGTTGCCGGGCTGGTATGGAAATTTGGACCACCAATACAAGTCTTTCTGGAACAACATCTGGGCTGGGCAACAACCCTGTTTTTCATTATTCTGATTGGCGGCATCATGGCGATTGGCCCTTTGACCGGAACCTGAAAAATAGCATGCAAACCATGACCCTGATCATTGATGTGCTGGCGCATGCTCTGGCCAGGATGCTCCGATAATGACACTGAACATCCTCAAAAAAGCGGTTTTATCCGGCAAAGAATTGGCACGTTATCAGCTGTTTTGGGCGATTGTAGCTGGTGGTGTATCCGCCAGTGCTCTGGGCATTGCCATGCTGTCAGAATATGTGGGCGGCCTACAGCCTTGCGTATTATGCGTCTATCAACGCTGGCCACATCTGGCAATCATCATCATTGCCGGGTTAGTCACCGGTTTGACATGGCGGCGGAATGCTCACAATGAACCCATACAAAATCATGTAATCGCGGGTCTCTTTGCTCTGGCCGCAATCATGGCTCTCACCGGAATGGGGTTGGCGGCATATCATGTCGGGGTTGAGTACGGCTGGTGGCAAGGAAGTGCAGCCTGTTCAGCCCCGTTGGGGGCACAATCGATTGATGATTTACGCGCCCGCCTCCTGGCAGCACCGGTGGTGCGCTGCGATGAAGTGGCGTGGTCGTTTCTGGGCCTGTCAATGGCTTCTTATAACGGAATTGTGTCGCTCTTTCTGGCCATTATCTGCACATACGCAGCCTTTATCAGCCTGGTTCAGCACACAAAAGAATAAAAAGACCACCCAACATTTACCGGCCAAAGACATCAGTCAGGGAAAGATGCCCAGGCTAAGGATCCAATTCGGAATCCCAATAGAGAAAATCACCCCAGCTCTCATGGAGATAATTGGGCGGAAATGCGCGGCCTTTTTCTTGTAAATCACGGGTTGTCGGACAAACCGGGGTCGTTTTAAGAGCCAGGCCGCATTCAGCCAGAGCATGATTCCCTTTGCGTAAATTACAGGCAGTACAGGCCGTCACCACATTATTCCAGGTAGTGCGTCCACCACGTGAACGTGGGATCAGATGATCAAAGGTCAGTTCCTCAGCCTGAAACAGGCCATTACAGTATTGACAGCAAAAACGATCCCGCAAAAAGACATTGAAACGGGTAAAAGCAGGCTGGCGGCGCAAAGAAACATAACGTTTCAGACTAATGACACTGGGCAGACGAATCGAAAGATTGGGTGAATGGGCCTGATATTCATATTCCGAGACCACATTGACCCGCTGCAGAAAGACTGCCTTGATCGCATCCTGCCATGACCATAATGACAAGGGAAAATAGCTCAGTGGCTGAAAATCAGCATTCAGGACCAGTGCTGGACAATGGTCAGGAACCGACACTGTTTGACTCCCCTCTCTTTGTTGAGCGGCTATCGCTTCAATCGGGTAACAATGCCAAAACCCGGATAGTTTTACAAATGATTGAATATAAAGACGATCATAAAGAGGTATTGTGATTGACCGGCACCATAACTCAATATGTATAATTTAAACGGCCACCCCTCTGATTGAGCAGGAATATCACGGCCCGGGATTTTCAATATTCCTTAGAAAATCAAGCCCCAAACCCAACCCCTGGCCATCGATTCCATGCCCAAGGCCAGGGCGAAGATGGGCCGAAACCTCAACCCCCCAACTGTCAAGAAGACCACGTGAATAACCCAAAGCAGACGACGGAACAACCGGATCAGCATCACCATGCACAAGCAAAACCGGAGGGTATCCTTGCCGGGGATGAGAAGGAGGAGTATCCACACCCAGGATACCGGAATACGAAATAATCCCTGCATAGGAGTGTTTAAGACCGGCCGCCAACGCCATCATCCCACCTTGAGAAAAGCCGACCAGGGCAACATCACCAACATTCAGCTGATGCTCAGTCAATGCTGTATCAAGAAAAGATTCAAGAACCGGCAGTGCAGAACACACGCCATCGCGGGCCACCTCAATACTGATTTCCGGCAAAGGAAACCATTGTCGCCCCATCGGTGCCATCATACAGGGGGATGGCGCATGGGGTGAAACAAAGGCCGTACCCGGCAAATCGGGACCCCATTGCTTCCCAAGCCCAATCAAGTCATGGCCATCGGCACCATAGCCATGCAATAAAACCACCAGACGTTTAGCTGGCCCACCATCATGTGGCGGTAAAAAAGGACCAGAAAGCTCAGGTAAATCAGACATGGGAAACAAAAAACAGAGATTCACAAAACAGCACAGAGTAACAATAAGGCAAGGATCATGCCCTGTTCGTTCTTCCTGAACAAGCTCTGGAATCGGTTGGGGATATTTTCTTACTGCATGACCCGCAATCCAATCAGCTGATTGGCGACAGTCTGAAATGCCTGACGCAGATCATCGCGGGAAACAGATTCGAAATAATGAGCAGCTGAGGAAGCGCATTGCTGCAAGCGCCGCTTGAATGCGTCTTTTTTAACCTCAAGAGCAAGCACATAAATAATGATACCGTTTCTTTGCTTCATATCAGAACAAATTGTATCCATTCTTTGATCAATTTGCGCTGATGTAAGATTACGTGTAATATTGGCGCTATTGGCTCCATCGGTCATAAGAATCACTGCCTTGGTGACCCCGTTTTGGTGGTAGTTGGCGATTCTCCGGCTCCCGGACCATATATTACGCCAATGCGGCGAAAGAGTACGCCATCCCCATAATAAACCAAGATCAGACCGGGTTCCGTTTGAACCAGGGAAAGACAAATTTTGATACCCGGTGGTTGCTTGCAGCCCCTGCAAATCCCGGATCAAAGCATCCCGGTTGTCGCGCAAAGGTTTGATCACACCGCTGTTACAGAATTGATTTTCTTCAGATGGATGCGGATGGGGATTGTTTTCCTGCATGAATTTGAGCCCAAGCAGCAATGCTTCGGCAAGCGTGGCATCCCGTAACCAATTCCGTGGCCCGGTCTTGCGCCATCCCTTTTGCTGTGCGTTGGCTTCCCATTTAAAAAAAGGATGCTGGGAATGATAAAAATCGTTCTTAAAATGTCCACTTGATGGATGTGCATCACCAGAGGCCGTATTCACCCGGTCGTGAACACATCCTTTCCAGTTTTGCCATTGCGGAGTCGTCCATCTCTTCAATGGCTGTCCAATATTCACGATACCGGTATAAGGCACGACAGAGACCCTGATTTCAGGAATAGAGCGCTGGCTGCCGTAGAGGACATCGATAAAATCTCTGGTTGCCTGGCGCAGACTTCCGATTCTTCCAAATTGTCCCATGCTGGTGCTGACATCAAGCACCAAAGCAGCTTCCAGTTCACTGATCTCACGCTTGATTGTGGTCGATGAACGGACCGTGATTTCGTCAAAGCCGAACAGCTTCATAAAGGTGACCGGAACAGTGGCCGCAACATCCAGATATATTGTACGTTCGGGATCACTGTAGCGGACTATTGGCTCCTGGAGTGTGCTCTCTAAAAAACGTCCGTAATTGGAGTTGAAATAGCGCACAGCAGTCTCTTCGCGGTTGCTTTCATTCGCCTGAGCCGTTGCCAAAGCAGCCGCATCAAGGGATTCCTGCAACCGTGTCTTGACGCCGTAGACCCGCGCACCATCAAGAGCCAGACCAGCAATACCAATCAAGACAACAATACCAACAGACAACGAGATTGCGATTGCCCCATTCTCAGCTTTTCTCAGCCGAACAAGATGAGAAACGATGACATTGCATAAAGATGGACATAACGATGCCCATAAGTGTGGTTTTTTCGATGCCATCGGGACCTCACAGAGCGTTTGATACTGCATGGACTAAAAATCACTGTGACAATCAGGCAACCACAGCGGATTGCCGGATCAACAACCAATGATTGACCAGCGCATTATTCGCTACATAAGGTAAATTTTCCGGAAATATTGATCAGAAAATTGAGAAGGACTGACCACCTCCCATGGCATTATGATCTGCGACCAGCCAGATATTTTTTGGCCAGAATCTCGGCAATTTGCACGGTATTCAAAGCCGCACCCTTGCGCAGATTGTCAGCAACCACCCAAAATGCCAGACCATTTTCCACCGTTGGGTCAGTGCGGATGCGGCTCACATACACCGCATCCTCACCAACGCATTCAACCGGGGTGACATATCCCTCATCAAAACGGTGATCAACCACCACCACCCCGGGAGACTCACGGAGCCGATCACGCGCCACATCTTCATCAATCGGTGATTCAAATTCAACATGAACGGCCTCACCATGACCGATAAAGGCAGGAACCCGGACACATGTAGCAATGACATCAATCGATGGGTCAAGAATCTTACGAGTCTCAACACTCATTTTCCATTCTTCCCTGGTTTCACCCCCACCCATAAACACATCAATATGAGGAATAACATTAAAGGCAATCTGTTTGGTGAAAGCAGCCTTTTCAATCGGGTCATTGACGTAAATATTACGGGTCTGTCCAAATAACTCATCCATTGCCGCTTTCCCGGCCCCGGAAACCGATTGATATGTCGCGACCACCACCCGTTTAATCGGTGCCAGATCATGGAGCGGTTTAAGAGCAACGACCATCTGAATGGTCGAGCAATTCGGGTTGGCAATGATGTTCCGCTTTTTGTACCGGGCAATATCCTGTGGATTGACTTCCGGAACAACCAGGGGAATGTCCGGCTCCATGCGGAAATGGGAACTGTTATCAATCACCACCGCCCCGGCAGCAACCGCATGCGGAACAAAAGCCGCCGCCGCTTTACTGCCGGGTGAAGAAAGAACAATATCAGTCTGAGAAAAATCATACCCGTCCAGGGCTCTGACCGTCAGGACATCATCAGCACCAAAGGAAATTTCTTTCCCGGCTGAAGCACCGGAAGCCAACGCCACAATATCGGCAACCGGAAAGTGACGCTCAGCCAAAATCTGGAGAATTTCACGCCCGACATTACCGGTTGCACCGACAACAGCAACGTTATACGTCATAATCGATCCAATACGTCATCACTGATCTTATATGCCATTGGCTCAATACGTTATTCATCCAATACGTTATCCATCCAATACGTCATGATTGACCTCATCGATGAGGATTCCATCTTTGCGCATTCTGGAGAAATTATTGCAAAAAGATATCCTGGCCGGTGATACCCTCACCGGAAAGCGGTGGCAAGGCTGTATCATCGCAAAATTTGATTCCGGTTTATGGAACATGTCAAACGGAGACTGCGCTCATGGATGACACCCCAACACTCGGCCGCCGCCTGGTTGCTGAATATTGCGGAACCGCGGCCTTGTTGATCGCTGTTGTCGGTTCGGGAATCATGGCCAGCCAGTTGGCTGACGGCCTAATGGCCCTGATCCTGATGGCCAACGCCCTGGCCACCGGCATGGCGTTGCGGGTCTTTATTGTTATTTGGGGACCGGTTTCCGGGGCCCATTTCAACCCGGTGGTGACGTTGGTGATGGCTTTACGACGGGAAATCGAACCCAATGCAGCGATTGCTTATATGGTGGCTCAGGTCATCGGCGGCATTTCGGGTGTTTTCATCGCTCATGCCATGTTTGATCAATCTTTGTGGCAACTGTCTCAAACCGCCCGCCATGGGACCGGACAATTCATCGCTGAGATGGTGGCGACCTTTGGTTTGCTGACGGTTATTTTGTTTGTCCGGCGGTGGCGTGCACAGGCGGTTGCTGATGCGGTCGGGGGCTATATTACAGCCGCGATCTGGTTTACGGCCTCAACTTCTTTTGCCAATCCGGCGGTGACAGTGGCTCGTTCCCTGACCGATAGCTTCGCCGGTATCGCGGCTTCTGATATTGGCTTTTTTATCATCGCCCAAATTCTGGGGGCCGTTTTGGCCCTCTGTTATTTCTCCTGGCAGACCCGGCCTCATCAAGCTGATTGATCCGGTCATCAAGCTGCTGCATTACCCATATCCGCACGCTTAATGGCGGATCACATATGGTCACATATCCCAGTGGCACAGGCCCTCTACGGGCGGTTGATCGCATAACGTCTCACAAAACAAAAACGTCCCACAAAAACGTCTCACAAAAACATCAAAACAGACCCTGGTTTTAAGGATGGGGCGGCAATGCTTTCCATGCGCCGGGTATGCTCTCCTTTGGTCGGAAAGATCATCAGGAATATCAATCAGCAATTAAAAATAATACGTCAGTTTAATAAAACCGTAAATATCTGCCCCGTAACATGGGTACACAATACATGGTCATAAAATATGGCCATCGGCAGGGATGCTCTCTTTAAGCAAAGAAGCATCCGCCGCATCTGGTGATCTGATCGGTTTTCTGAACGACCCACAGATATGACGAATGAGATATAATTTGGAGGCTGTTCGGTAATGATGGGGAAACCGAAATACAGTGGTCTTGCCATAACCAGGGCCAAAATTGCTGATATATCAAAACGATTCCACACCAATCAGCGCGGTGCGACCACCCTGGCATTGGCCCTGATGATCTTGCCAATTCTGGGTTTGATGGGGTTAGCAATCGATGGAATCACCATCTATACCGTCCAGAATGGTATGCGGGCAGCCCTGGATTCTGCCGGTCTGGCAGCCATGCAAGTTGAATCCCCGGAAAGACAAAAAGTAGCCCAGAGCTATTTTTCTGCCAATACCCTGGGTCTGGGAGGACAGGTGGTCAACACGATGACATTGGACATGGATGAACAAGACAACCGAATCTCCCTGGCTGCAACCGCAGACGTGGAAACCGCTTTTGCACGGTTGTTTGGCTTTAACACAATTAAGGTCCGGGTGTATTCAGCCATTGAGCAGGGAAGCTCAGGCAGAGTTGAAATAGCCCTGGTTATTGACACCAGCTTCAGCATGCAGGGAAGCCGCATGCAGAGTGTCAAACAAGGGGCAAACACGCTGATTAACACCCTGTTTGGTTCTCAGAATTCTGTGTCCAATGTCTGGATGTCTTTCATTCCCTATACCGGAGTAATCAATATCGGCGGCAATCGCAGAGGATGGGCACACGGACAGTGGTTTGACTGGATATTTTGGAACGGATGTATTAACAACCGGGTCAATGGTGAAAAGGGGGATGCCCCACCAAGCCATGGAAAATTCCGGATCGCATTTGCTCTTCAAGGATGCAACAAGGTCATCCAGCCATTGACGGATAACAAAAACACAGCCCGCCACTATATTTCGACATTACAGCCGTCTTTGTTATCCTCAACACGTGGCGACTACGGTATCTTATGGGGGTGGCGCAGTATATCGCCGCGCTGGCGCGCCGATTGGGGTCTTCATGATATTGCCGATTATAACGTCCCGGGTGTTGAAAAAATCGTTGTTTTACTCACCGATGGCGCCAATGCTAATACACATGCCGATGCTCAGCAAACTGCGGCATGCTCTCAGATGAAAAATCTCGGGATAGTGATTTATACCATCGGCTTACAACTGAACACGAGCCGGGCCCGGAATGTTTTAATGAGTTGTGCAAGCTCACCTGATCATTTTTTTCAATCAGCCAACCCAAAGGCTTTAGAGCAAGCCTTTTCCAATATTGGCGACCAAATCACCACATTGCGGGTGGTCAACTGACTACTCTGGTCCTGCGACCAGTTAACCGGTGTCATACAGCGGTCATGATTTCAAACCCGGTGGTTGCCGCTCTGCCATTGAGCAAAAAACCGCGTATCAATAAAAACAGCCCAAAATATCTGATTTTGGGGACCAGGTTGTTCAGGCAATCGTCTCAATCATTCATCATCAGAAAAATATGGATCTTTTGAGAATCGTATTAAGTGATCCCTAACCTTGTTCTGTTAATCTGGATTGATGATGCCAATTCATTCTCATCATTTTTCTTGGCGGTTTTCTCTGCGGCGTTTTTCTCTGTGGATTTCTCTGCGGCGTTTTTCTCTACGGCGTTTTTTTTCACGGCGTAACCTGGCCAGCAACCAGTGCGGCGCGACCATTCTTGAAATGGCCTATGTTCTGCCGGTTTTCTTGCTCTTGATCATGGGTATTATGGAATTTTCCCTGCGTTTTTTCGCCGATGTTGTTCTTCAGTCGGGTATCCAGGAGGCATCTCGTTTCGGGGCAGTCGGAAAGGAATTAGCAGGATCTTCACGCGAAGACACAATCCGCCAGATCATTTTAGAAAACAGCTACGGCTTATTTGAAAGCAGTCAACTCACCCTGACATATAAGGTCTACGACTCGTTTGATAATATTGACAAACCGGAGCCGTTCAATGACAGCAACCGCAATGGTCGCTATGATTTTGGTGAGACCTACACCGATACCAATGGCAATGGACGTTGGGATCCTGATCAGGGCAGCACTGGTTTAGGAAGCGGGAATGATGTTGTCCTCTATGAAGCCAGCCATCCATGGGATGCCATCAGCCCGATTATGGAGCCATTCCTGGGCAACACGAAGGTTTCTGCCCGAATCGCCGTACGTAACGAACCCTTCTGAACACAGCATAATCGGGGTTGCATCATGATGCGATGGATAAACATCCTGGCCGGTCAATCAGGCCGGAATGGTGAACGCGGTTCGGTATTGATTGAATTTGCAGTTGTCATCCCGCTATTGATTTTACTCGCCCTTGGCGGCAGTGAATTGGTCCTCTATCTGTTTTTGAATCAGAAATTAAGCTATCTCGCCAACCGGGTTGCGGATCTGACGGCCCGCGAAACGTTGATTGATGACAGCCAGCTGCGGACAATCTATGCCGTTGCCCCAAGTCTGATGAGTCCGTTTAGTTTCCGCAGCAATCAACCGGACGGACGCATTATTATTTCAATTATCCAAAGACGTAATCCGACAGATGCTCAGCCAACCATCATCAAACAGAATACTGGCGGCGGGACCCTGAATGTTCAAAGTAAACTGGGCCAGGAAAGACAAAACCCCAAACTGCCGGCCAATTTTATCCCCGGAACCTGGGAGACCGTGATCGCCGGGGAGGTGTTTTATGAATACAAGCCCTGGTTTCTGACTGATATTTTTGGCTCCCCTGAGCGTATGTATCACCGTGCCTTTTACCGTCCACGGGTCCCGGCTACTTTTAATGTTGTCCAGGATGACAGCCTTCCCGGTGTGACTGCCCGGAACAGGCCTGAGGATACTCCAGGATCGGAGAAAACCAAAGGATAGACCTGATTTTTTTCAATAGTCCTGGTTTTTTTCAGGGGAAATGAAACCGCCATAACTGCCACAGCCAAACCACTCTTCAAAAAAAGCTGATACCTCTTAAGAGGGATGACCGGCATGCCACTTCATAGCGTTGCTGATAATCCTTTTGAGGGATCAGAATGTAAACGAATTTTTCACATTATCCATTTAAATCTTTTTGATCATAAGGGGTTTGGTGTCTCAGATCCCTTTGGACAACAAGCAGTCAGGTTGCATGGCGAGTTGAACCTTATGCACTGAACACAGCAACCAATAACCTCAAGGAGAGTGTCGATGTTAAAATTTGTGAATAAACTTCTGAAGAATGAAAACGGTGCCACAGCAATCGAATATGTTTTGCTGGCTGGTTTGATCTCAATTGCGGCGATTGCAGCCATGACCACGGTCGGAGACTCAATCAAGGCGACATTTGACCATGTCGGTGCTGAAGTCGGGAAAGCCCAGACGGCTGCCCAAAAGAACGTCGCAAAATAAGGAAACAACCTTGATCCCGGTGATTGAAGGATGCCCCCTGGGAGTCTTGCTCATAAGGTCTTTGGCGTTGCATCTTACTTCCGGTGATATGTCCGGTGAAATGATCCCGACATTCCCTGCCCCAGCCCCGTTCAATCAATGGGGCTGGGGAAAACCGGATCATAATATTCAGTGTAGAGCCAACAAATGCCAGTAAAACAATAACAAAAGCCGATCATATTTCGGTCATCCAGAATAATACTTCTGGTACTTCAAAGGGCGATGCGTGGCATCGCCTTTGTTTTTGTTTAATTAAATTTTAATTATAAATAAAATATTATTTATTTTATTTATACATTTATTTGTTACAAATAAATTTTTTATTTAATTAAAAAATATATTTTTATAAATACTATTTTAATGATAAATTTTTATCCTCATTTCTTATTTATTTAACCCTATTTTTCTATTTTATTTTCTTATTTCAAATAAAAAATAAAAAATATCCCGTATGATTAAATTTATTTAAATAAATTTCATCTATTATAGTTAATCAATCAAGGTGTTTTTATACAATAAGCCCGTGAATTCAGAACAATACCCCAGGAACAATGCCCTCTTTCCGATGCGTTCTTGCATAATCAAGCATCGGTCAGCGCAATTTTATACAGATATTTTTTAGCGAATAGTTTTCAGGCGTTTTTCGAGGATTTTTTTTAAGAATTGTGACATCGCCATGATGACCATCACTGCCGACACCCATTTCCCGATGATGCTCACGATGCTGGCTCTTATGGCTTTTGCCGGCTTGCTCATTCGGGCGGCTTTAGAAGATTTATTTGAACGCCGCATCCCCAACCTTGTATGCGCAGGCATTGTGGTGAGCTTTTTTCTTTATGCTTTGGTTACCCCTCAACCGGTCGATTGGTCAGGGAGTTTCAGCGTGGCTGCTCTTGCTTTCGGCCTGGGTGCTGTTCTGTTTTACAGAGGTGCGATGGGAGGCGGAGACGTCAAGCTGATGACAGCATGTGGTTTGTGGTGTGGTTTTGACATGTCTGTGACTTTTGCCCTGGTTGTCTGCCTGACTGGCGGTGTATTGGCCTTGCTGTATCTTTTGGTCAGTTACGTAATACGTATCAGGACTGATCCAAAGCCACCGGTCATGCGGCTGGTGCCAACAGCATGGCCTGGCCAAAACACAAAACAAGGGGCGGGCCTTCCTTGTGATGATCTGCCTTACGGCATCGCGATTGCGGCCGGGGGTGGTTGGGTGGCGACCGAACTCTTTTTACACAATCTTGCCATCATGGGGGGTGTCTCATGAATAAGCGTTTGCTCATTCTCGGTGCAGCAGCGATTGCAGCTGGTTTGTTCACGGCTTTTCTGGCGCGCAGCTGGCTGGATAGCGAGCGGCAGGCTATAGAAGCAATCAATGTCACACCATCCGTCGAGACCCGCTCGGTTTTGGTCGCCCGGCGTAATTTACCTGTTGGTTCTTTTATCAAGAGCAATGATCTGAAATGGCAGGATTGGCCGGCTCTGAACATCCCCGGCAGCTTCCTGACCAGGGGTGATGCCAATATTGACGAATTTGTGGGTGCAGTCATTCGGGTTAATCTTGATGCCGGACAACCGGTTTCCCACAATATGGTGGTTCTGCCGGGAGAACGTGGTTTCATGGCGGCGGTTCTCAAACCCGGTTCTCAGGCAGTCTCGATTCCGGTCAGCGCGACCACCGGTATTTCCGGTTTCGTTTTTCCCGGTGACCGTGTGGATATTCTGCTCACCCATTCGGTTGAAAACCGTCAGGTTACCGAATTACTGCTTGAGGATATCCGGGTGCTGGCGGTCGATCAGCGCTCAGATACCGATGATCGTGACCCAATCATTGCCAGTACGGTCACTCTGCAAGTCACGCCAAAAGAGGCCAAAATCATATCGGTTGCCGGTTCTTTAGGCCAATTATCACTCTCTTTGCGCAGTTTATTCGGAATCGCTGAAGCCATGAATATGGAAGAAGATAATCCCGATTTAGAATTGATCATGGACGAAAACCGACAACCGATCTGGGATTACGAAATCAGCGATGCCCTGCAAGCCGGAGCCGCCTTAAGAAGAGGCAACGCCACCCAACCAACCATGCAAAGCTGGAATGTCGAAGTAACCCGTGGACCAGCAACCAATATGCAAAGTTTCTGATGCGTGCCGGAAATACATCATGAAAAAACACCGTAAAAAATACCGTGAAAAACACATCGTAAAAAAAACACCGTGAAAAAACAGGATAGCACAACAGAAAGAGCAAAGGAATGGCAATGAAACAGACCATTTCCAGACTGATTTTACGTTTCGGGTCTATGGGCATAGCCGCGCTGGTGTTGGCCGGCTTTCCCGGCCACAGCCTCAATGCCAATGAAGTCATCCTGGCCGAACCCATCCCGATCACCGTACAGATTGATCAGGGCCAGGCTCTGCGCCTGGACAGTTCAGCCACCAGCGTATTCGTGGCTCAGCCGGAAATTGCCGATATCCAGCTAAAATCACCCCGCCTGCTGTATGTGTATGGAAAAAAGAACGGCCAGACCAGCTTGTTCGTCATGGGGAATGAACAGCGGATCATTCTGGCCCGTAAAATCGTGGTGAGCCGGGATATTGACGGTCTTGACAGCGCATTAGAGCAAGCCAATTTACCTCTGCCATCTACGGTTTCATCCTATGAAGGCGGCTTAACCCTGCAAGGGACAGTCCCTGATGCTCCCACAGCCCTGGATATCGGGACCATCGCCAGGAGTTATGCCGGCGAAAATGGCGCGGTGATGAACCAGCTGGATCTCAGCAGCGGCCAACAAGTCCATTTGCGGGTTAAGGTCGCCGAGGTTTCCCGTATGGCAACCAAACGATTCGGCCTCCAGTGGGAACAGGTTTTTGAGAGCGGCAACAGCTCTTTGATCTGGGGTTTTGGCGGTGCATTTAGCGAAGAGGCGGTCACCCGCGGGACCGGTGTTCTGGCAGGAACGTATTCACCCAATGGCGCAATCTCTGGCAAGGGTGTTTTAGAAGCATTGGAAACTGAAGGGTTGGTCACAGTTCTGGCTGAACCCAACCTCACCGCTCTTTCCGGAGAAACCGCCAGCTTCCTGGTCGGTGGCGAAATTCCCATTCCAACCCCCAGCGCCACCGGAACACCGGGTGTTGATTTCAAAAATTACGGGGTCAGCCTGTCTTTTACGCCTGTGGTCCTGGATGGGAACCGGATCAGCCTGCGGGTAAATCCGGAAGTCAGCAATGTCACAGACTCCTCGACCACAATCGGCAATATCAATATCCCGTCAATCACAACAAGGCGGGCTGAAACCACGATTGAACTGGCATCTGGTCAGAGTTTTGCTATCGGCGGCTTGTTACAGCGCGACCTCAATCAAAGTTTCAATAAATTGCCCGGATTATCTAACGTGCCGATTTTGGGACCATTGTTCCGCTCCAACCAGTTCCGCAATCAGGAAACCGAGCTGGTCATCATCGTCACTCCTTACATTGTCCGTCCGGTCAGCGTGGCCACTCTGGCAACACCCAATGATGGCTTCCAGCCAGCCAGCGATTCCGAACGCATCTTTGGGGGGCATCTCTATCGCAGCCGGATTGCCGATGGGCGCAGCCGCCCCATTGGCCCGGATGGAGGCGCACTGACCGGGGCGGCTGGCTTTATTATTGAGTAAATCGATGTTGACGCCTGTGAAAGGAAGATCGATGAAATTTTTTCTTTATCATTGCTGTGGCTCTTGCATGCGTGGAATTTTCAAAGCAACCGGCGTGAGTTTTCTCAGTTTGTTGATGGTCGCCTGCTCAGTTCAGGAACCACCAAGCGCAGCCGGTCATTTCAAATGGCACGAACCGGAGGTTGAATTTTCTCTGATCACTGAGATGATTCCTTTTTCAGAAGGATATCACTCTCTTGATTCCCAGGCCATTGAGACCCTTGAGGCATTTTTACAGCGTCAGATCAAAAGCGGTCAGCGGCCAATCCTGAGGATTTATGCTGTGTCCCCATTGGCCACAGATGAAAACATAGTCGATGATGATTTTTTGGCCCAGCGACAAGCCGTTGTTGCTGAATATGCCGCCGCCCGGGGTTTTCAGTCAGACCTTCTGCCACCGCGGGCTGCTGTCAGCGATGGGAAACACGGCATCATGGTAGAGGCCGTGCGCTACGTCGCCATTCCACCATCTTGTCCCGACTGGTCTGGTTCTTCCAGACAGAGTGTCAATAATGCCCCCGGCAGTAATTTTGGCTGTGCGACCGCCCGCAACCTCAGCCTGATGGTTGCCCATCCCCGTGATCTTATTCATGGGCGCACTCTGGGACCAGCTCAGGCCGAACGTTTCCGCAAATCATTGGAAAGTTATCGCAAGGGGGAAACCTCGCCAGTCAAAAACCAAAGCCCGGGACAATAAGAAAGCAGGGATCCACATGTTGATGCATGTCACTGATCAGTCATCATCCCGGTTGGAGTCTGATTCCATGTCTGATATTTTTATTGCCTTCTCACAAGATCGTGATTGTCTGGACAGCATCAGACAGATCGCCCAGCAACAGGGCCTGAAGACCGACTGTATCCATCATGGTGGGGTCAATGATTTTCTGGCGTGGTCACAGGCATTGCCGGAATTTTCCTTTATCGATGTGAGTGATGAACCTGATCCCCTTGAGGCGGTCAGTGATATGGATACCGCACATGGAGACAATACTCAGATCATCGTCATTGGCCAGGATAGTGATGCGGACTTAACAAACCGGATGCGTGAAGCCGGGGCAAAAGCCTACCTCA
The DNA here is from genome assembly GCA_965199175.1 of Alphaproteobacteria bacterium. Lineage (GTDB taxonomy): Bacteria > Pseudomonadota > Alphaproteobacteria. Next base: position 2,156 of record OZ240684.1, on the reverse strand, counting down.
CCAAACCTCTTGATCCTGAAGAATTGAGTGAGATCCTAGAATTGGATTCCACCGATGACCCTTCAGATAACAGAGACGAACCTCAAACCATGATCGGGCCGGAGGGAGCGTCCCTGATCACGTTCATCGGCGGGCGAGGCGGTGTCGGAACCAGCACATTAGCGGTCAACTACGCCTTTACGATTGCTCATAATGAAACATCAGAAAAACAAGCACATGTTTTGATCATTGATTTTGATCTGGAATATGGCTGTGTTGCCTTACAGTTGAATGTGGATTCGGGGGATGCCCTCAAAACCGCTTTAGAAAACCCGGACAGAATCGATTCTCATTTTTTATTGGGTGCTTTTTCCGAATACAGCGATGCCTTATCGGTCATGTCTGCGGATATGCAAATCGGCGAAGATATTGATCTGGTGGAAGATGCCGTTGAGATCCTGATCAAAGAACTGCGGAGTCACTTCACCCATATTATTTGTGATTTACCACGGTATCGCTTACTGGATTTTCCTGAAGCCGCTATCGCCGCTGATGAACTGTTTATTATCAGTGATCTGAGCATGGTCGGTCTGCGTGACACCATCTTGTTGCGTTCAGCCCTGGAACGCTCGGGATGCAAAGCCAATATTCAGGTCGTGACCAATGACCCGACCGGCAACCCCGGACAAGTTGAGCAGGATCAGTTTGCCCGTACTCTGGGGACCAAAATCAATTTCTCTGTGCCCCATGAAGCAACCGCCGTCAACCGGGCTTTGAATGTTGGTAAACCTCTGGCTCAGGTCGCACCACATGCCAAAATTCTTCCTGTTCTCGAAGGGATGATCGGCCATCAGGTCGCCGAAAAACCAGAGACAATTTTAGAAAAAGCCAGTCGTTGGCTGATGGGGGACTAATTGAGATATGTATAATACCCAGGATGCCACTGCGGCAGTCTCTCAGGGAGAAGCACCGACCCCGGAAGCCGGACAGCCTTCCCTGCATATGCAGCCTCAGGACTCTGCGGCGACACCCAATCCAGGGGCGCAGGCTCCACAAGACCAGCTTGGTGAGCTGTATCAAATTCTCAGCCCCCATCTGAGTGCCATTCGCTCCAGTGCGCCCAATGCTGCCGATATTCAGGATATCCAGGGACGAATCCAGGCTTTCGTTGACGATTACTTAACCCGGGCTGCCATGACCCTCACCCCGGCCGAACACCACTATCTTTTGACGAATTTGTTCAACACATTCTGGGCCGATGGACAGAATGTGATGGCCGCTGCTCCTGAAGCCCCTCCGGCAGCTACACCCCCATCATCAGCCCCGGCAACGTCAGTGACACCGCCACCATCAGTCACCGCGACTTCGGCAACGCCTCCCGAAATATCTCCGGCCACCACTGCTCCAACCGCCACACCCCCACCATCAGCCCCCGCAATGTCAGTGACCCCGCCGCCACCGGCCGGGGCGGCCGCCCCGCCGGTGCCCGGAACAGGACCCTACCCCCCTCCAGCCGGGAATCCGGCCTCTATGGTCCCACCCAATCCCGGCGTAGCAGCAGCCGGGCCGGGAGCGACACCTTATCCTCATCCGCCAATACCAGCAGGCATGGGCCAACCCGGGACACTCCCCCCGGTCATGATACCTCAATCAGCACCGGCTCACATGCCGCCTGTTCAAACAGCCCCTCCTCAACAGCCTCCTCCTCAGGCTGCACCGACACCACCGGTGCCTGAACCGGAACCAGATGAACGGGAAAAAGAACCACGCCGCTCACGGATTCGCCAGGCCCGCGTCACCTCATCACGAGGCAGTTCACGTTTGAGCACAGTCAATCTCTCTGAACTCATGGAGGCCAAAGAAAAAGTACAGCCATTGCTGATTGAACGTATCGACGTTAAGGCAGCCAGCAAACTCGGACGGGCCCAAATTTCCAAACAAATCGGCGGCATTTTACGGGAAGTGTTACGGGAAAGAAAAATCCAGCTCAATAAAGTTGAGCAGCAGGGGCTGATTGAAATGCTGCTTGATGATATGCTGGGTCTGGGTCCTTTAGAACCCTTGCTCGATGATGAAAAGATCACCGATATCATGGTCAATGGTCCCAACCAGGTCTATGTTGAACGTGGGGGAAAGCTGGAATTAACCGATGTTAATTTCAACAATAATCAACATGT